>JBFMHM010000012.1:0-6348 GCA_040753015.1 Candidatus Omnitrophota bacterium | reverse complement strand
TTGGTGCTTGGGATTTGGGATTTAATTTGTTATTGGTAATTGGTGATTGGTTATTCGCTTTTGGCGTTTCCTTGGCCAAAGCGCTTAGTTCAAGTTGGGAGAAGATTAATGTTGTGGAGAGAAGGATGCTTAAAACTTTTGTAATGCGCGAATGAAGGAAGCGTGAAAACAATGATTCGTGATTGTCAGATTGCATTACGAGCGTCCTTTCGACGCAAGTGCAGTGCCATAAAAAAATGTTGATAAGTTATTGTAGCTTATGAAAAATAATTTTTTTATCTTTTTGTCGAAATTCAATATTAAAATTATCGAATATATCTTCTCTGCCTAATATTGGAGGAAGATCGTCAACTAATGCCCACGCAACTTTTATTTTCATGTTCTCAGCACCTATAAACATATCTACAGTTCGATATAATATTGGAATTTGACCGCCTATACCGCTGATATCTTTTACCTCTTCTCCTTCTTCGATACGAAATCCTAGTAGATCTCCTTCGGATTTCGGAATTATGCTTATATCTGCACCAGAATCTACAATCATGTTAGACGTTACGGAATGATTTCCATTTGTTAATTTAATAATAGCGTTAGGACGATAATAAATTGCGATTAATTCTCCATCCTTATCAGTTTTGATATAAGGCTTGTAATCGAATTGGATCATGCGATGAGAGTTTCTTGTTCTGGGACTTTATCAATTATAGGATCTTTGCCTATTTTTTTAGCTTGTTTCACAACATTTTTTAATACTTTGCCATGAGCAGCTATCTTCCCTGCAACAAATGCTATCCATTCGCCTCGGTATTTATTCATATTTATTGGTTCAAATTTATATGTTCTTTGTCTTAACATAATGTATCCTCCTAATAAAAAACATTATAGCATGAAAGTTAAATCATGCTTGGAAAATTTATATCCACGCCAATCACCTAATTTATCGGATTTCGATCTCTTGGGATTGTTGATTATTATTGTTATTTATTTCATCAACATTATCATCTATATCTAAATTAACGCTAATTGTATAATCTCCGGGTGCAATAGGTTCTGCTAGATTGAATTCAAGATGAAACATTCGCCGATCATTTGGAGCCTGCTCAACCATTCTCCAATCAATAGCAGCTATTGATATCTTGCTAATGCCATTACCGGTTAATTCTCCGCGCGCTCTCCATACGTTTTCAATTGCTCTATGGCCTATATTATTAAAAATAACTACAAATGGTATCGTGACTAATCCTGGAGATAAATGTTCTCTGGGGAAAATTTCAACTATAACTAAATCAGGTTTATCCAGATTACGTTGCAAGTCTTGTGAAAAGTTACGATTTACTTTTGAATGATCAATGGTAAATTTTCTTTTCTCTGGCTTATAATAATGTTCTGGTATTTCTCCTCTGTTCCAATCGGCAAATAGATTAGCTTCGAAGACGAATCCTAAAAGTAAAGCAAGAATTATAAATAAACCAACAATTTTTATTTTTTTGTTCATTCTAAACGCCCCTTTATGTTTCATCTTGGCGTATATCTATACTTACAACACGCTCATTATTACTCTCATCTGATTCTGCAATAACATTATCGCAATCAAGAGTAACCTTAATATCGTATCTGCCTCTAGCTATAGGCTGGCCTATTGGTATAGAAAAACCTATGGGTAATTGTATAGCACCAGGCTGTTGATTAACCCAAGCAACCTCAACAACACTTCTAGCCCGCTGAGGAGCAAGATCATTGCCGGATATCTCTGCTTGAATATGCCAATCTCTTTCAACTGCTGCCCGGCCTCTATTGGAAAAAACGACCAAAACGCCAACACTACGAAACCCTTCTACGAGCTGATCCTGATTAAACTGTATAGCAGCTATTTGTAAATCCGGTAAATTTTGTTGTGGGCTTACGTTTATCTGGTTAGGGTTAATCTGATTGGTGTTTACCATCCTTGAACGATCAATTACAAACTTGCGCTTTGCAGGATTATTATTGAATTGTTTAAGTTGATCTGAATTTATGCCTGCAAAAAGATCCCCCATGGATAGGAAACCTGATATTGCAAATGAAAATACTATTAGCGCGAATATTTTTCTATTCATTTATCTTCCTCCTGTTTTAAAAATTTGTGCCGCCGGCTAAATTAATAGTATATGCGAACTTTATATAATTAAGAGGCGCAGAAGCAATAACTTTAATTTTAAAATAGTTACCTTCCTTTGTTTTTCCAACGACCACGAATGGCAAAGAAGGTGCCATTAGACTATCATTAGTAGTAATTAGGGCAATGTACGGAGTAACATCATTCAAAGATTCAAAACTTTGTGTTATAGCACCTGCCAAACTAACCCTGGTCGGCAAGTTAGTGTTTATAGCATCTTGGAAAAATATATCCCCGCTAGAAGTATTTGGATATATTGTACCCGACTCTAAATCAATAGATTGGGAATTAAAGTTTAACGTCACCGTTCCCGAATTAACAAATGATTGTTGGCTTGAGGCCGAGTTGGCATTAAAGACAACGTCTCGTGTAAGCACGGTTCCGTTAAGAGTGTCTCCGGTTTTTGCAACATAATCATCCGTGTATTGATTAGGGGCAGGGATTATCTCGCCATTTATATGGTTAATCTTGCCTGAAGAGTCAAAGCATACTGCAATGTTCTTTCTGTTGAAGTTCCAAATTGTTTGGCCTATTTTAAACTTATTCCATACTACAACTTTAAGGCAGTCTTTTCCAGAAGAGACACATTCAATAAGCTCAACACTTTGGTCAATAAAAGCACGGTTGTTTACCATTAGCATCTTTTCGAATTCCAGCTTGTTATAGGTTGCACCATCAGTTTTATAGACAAAACCATCATTTAATAACTCTAGGCCTTGCATATAAGTTTTAGTAGTTATAAGTGCAAGGAATTTTGTAAGAATTGCGCGCTTATCGTTTTTATCCAGGTTTCTTATTGTTGATACATCAACTTCTGATGGATCTAATTTAACCTGGGATCTTTCATCTGGTGTAAGGTATATTCTTCGAGGGGCACTGATAAAGCCTTCCTCTGCAAATACGCCTTGGCCAGTAGTTACTATTCGTGTTAATTTAGTAGCTGTATCTTCCACTGTAACTATGCCTTTAGCTACCCTTACCTCGGTTTTGTAGTTCTTTTTAAGAACAGGCTGGGAGGATGCTGGTAAAGAGGATAGCGCCAGAAACGCTATTATACTACAGAGAAATAGAGATAGTTTGGTCATTTTATTGCTTCGAGCTTACATAACCGCGGTATAGATTTTTTAGATTTTAAATTTTTTCTTTCCATAAATATTATTTAAGCTATATGCGTAGCTTTTCTGAGCTTTAAACCAAGCTTTCTTTCTGCGGATTCGGCTTTTCTATGAAAATATTCAATTAACTTTCTATCACTTAGATCTTTTGTCTCTTCGTAGATTTTTTCCTGAATTTTGTGGATTTCCTGCATTGGTCGAGGTTCTCTATACATCGTTAACTACCTCCCAAGGTGAATAAATATCTATTTCTTTATATCCTAATAAAAGATTAATGCCTGTTACTTCTTTTTTGGTTTTTAGCTTAACTATATGTTTAAAATTCCAGCTAACGATTGCATCGATATTATTTACAGACGCAACGGCTATATGCATTGCATCATCTCGATATTTTAGTGGGATAACACCTTCCTCTATATATTTATCAGCTAATATTTTAACTTCTTCGTTTGTTGTTAATCTTTCCGGATTTAACTTCTTTATTAGATCCCGTAATTTAACTGCTGCATTTTCTGGAGCATCGTCTATTTCGCCAATAACGATATCTGAAATAAATACATCCTAGCTATTATTCCTTACCTGCTCTAAAAGCTTTAAGGTAATTTCCTTTTCTTTCTCGACATCATCGGCAATGGCAAAATTATAAATTGAGTATAAAAATACAGTTAGAGATAATTATAACATAAAACCTGGGAAAAAATTGAAATTTTTTTAAAAATTATACTAAGTTTGTGAAAATTAGAGATCATAGGTTAAATTATTTTTCATTAGTTTCTAAAGTGGAGGTCTGACCCCGATTATTTTGCCGATTATTTTGCGATTATTTTTATGATTAAGTCTGCGCCTGAGAACCTCTTAAAAACAGCTTTCTGATAGTTGGAAAATTAAGATATACAATAATAAAAAGATGAATTGGCATTAAGAGAAAAAGCGGCGAGCCGATAAATGAATGGCCAATTGCTATAGCAGAAACAAAAATCTGATATATTCGGCATTTATTATGAAATTTTTTAATGTTAAATGCTATCCAGAAATATGGATAAATTAATGAAAAAATTAAAAACGTAATTCCTAAATTATAAATATTGCCTTCTAGAGGAAATTCTTTAATCCAAAAAAATGATTTAAAGCTAAATAAAATCGATGGTATCATTAAAAATGCAAATACCGATCCTTGTAATATATCGATAAAGCGAATAATATCTATACCTAAATAAAAATTATTATGATTAATAATTTTCTCTTCTACCTTTCTTGAAAAATACGTCTTAAGAATATAGCAATTAATTAATAAAAATATCGGAAGATATATTAAAACTAATTTTAAGTGTAATAATTTAAAATATTGCCATGTCCAAAACATTGATTCAATTATTAAAAGCCATACAGTGTATCTTATAAAATTACGGAAATTAAAATAATTTTTTATAAATTTGCTCCCTAAATAAAATCTTAACCAAGAAATAAAGATTGCGGGATAAATAAAGTATGGTAGCACTATAAATCCCATAGGGCATTCTTCTTTTTGAATACCATAAGCAATAAATAAACTTATAATGTAATAGATTATTAAACCTACGTAAGGAGTTGCTAATAGAATTGTAAATACGCCTAATTTTTTCCTTAATTTATCATCCATGTTTAGCTAAAATCATTTTGCCCAATCGTAGACATAAATTTCTTTCACTTTATATTTCAAATCTGCGCTTTCAATGGGCGTATCCATAGAAGCATCACCTGCATATAAAAGAAAAAATGTCTTATCATCTCCAATTGATGGCGCCAATCCATCGATATGAATATTTTCAATTTTTAGATATGGATTATTTGGACTATAAATATCAAAAATAATTGAAATCCTGCCATTAAAAGAATGCTTAACTGACCCAAAAATGTACTTCATGGAATCACTTCCCGCTTCAGTTAGTTTTTGTGGATATTTTTTATCACCAAGCTCTATGTTATACTCTTGTAGTTTTTTTATAGATGGAATTAATTCTGGCAAGGTTACGCCAGTGTATAATTTTAAATCTAACTTTAAATCAACTTCTTTTTCCGTAGCCTTTCTCATACCTATGCCTCCATATAAAACATAATTAGTAAATAATATAAATATTATTATACAAAATAAGCCAATAATTTTTTTATTTATTTTCATACAACTCCTTTAATTTAATGAGTCTAACCATTTCCCTAATTTTGCTGGATCAGAATATCCATTAGTAGTTATGTCAGGCACATTTATTCCTATTGAACGAGCAGCTCCAACTGCGAAATCCGTACAATTAACAGACAGACTCCAAACTTTATTATCGGCTTGGAATTTGTTCATGTAAGTTATTACTTGATTATACTGTCTTTTTGTTATATCCCAAAAATGTTTTGCAACTCCATCTTGTGAAATAAATTTTATATCATCAATTAACATTCCTTCGCGTTGCCCACCTAACATTGCTTCAACTCGTCCTATTTTTGTTTTTGGATACCATCCTCTAAAAATTGCCTCTTTGCTACCTAATCCAATTGCTGCATGTCCGCCTTTTTCAGCACGATAAGCATACAAAGCGAATTTTCCATAAATTTCTTCAGCTACGTGCATTGCTTGATTAGTTGCATACCCAATCCCTGCTGTCATCGCACCAAGCGCTGCGCCTTGACCAAAGCTTCCACCAAAGGCAGCGGAGGTTCCTCCTCCAACTACTGCACCAATTCCAGTTTGGACTAAACCGTTTTGGATGTTACCGGCAACACTTTCACCGGTTTGTGCAAGCATGCCTGCGCCTTGGGCAGCTTGTCCTAATCCATTCGCAATACTCGCAGAGAAAAGTCCGACGAGAGCGCCTCGTCCAACATCGCCTCCTTCTATTGCTCCACCAATAGCGCCAACGGCAGCTCCAGCAAAACCATGTGCTGCTGTTTGAGCTATGCCTTTTAACATAAGACTTCCGACGCCATTAAATGCAAGCCCACCAATTGCACCAACTAATGCTCCTTGCCAAAGGGATTGGCCTACTATTGCTGCAGTTGCAACGCCGATTGCAGCGCCAACTAGAGCTGCTATAAGTGGAGCAAACCACC
>JBFMHM010000011.1:0-11678 GCA_040753015.1 Candidatus Omnitrophota bacterium | reverse complement strand
AAAAAGCAAGGGAACTTGAAAGCGAAAAGCGTAAAACGCAAAGCGAAAAGTTACAACTTAAAACTAAGAATGAAAGTCAAAACCAACGAACTGGCGAACTGTCGCGCCGAAGAACTGTTTCTATCCCTACACAAGCACGTGTTTGGATTGTTCCAGACAAGGCACAAATATACGAAAGCCCAGATGGTAACTCTGTACAAATAGTCAAAGCAACACTGAAAGTACTCTTAGAGTCAGAATACAAGAAACAGAACAACAATTCCGTAGAGACGCATTGCAATGCGTCTCTACAGGCCTATTCAGAAAAGCTATTAAAAGAACTTATTGTCCCTGAACTAACTAATCAAATCAACAACTCCAAAGACTTCAAACAACTAAGAGACATCTATAACAGCTTAATCTTAGCTACATGGTACAAACAAAAAATCAAAAATCAAATATCAAATATCAAAAATGAAAACCATTTATACTTCAGCCAATTCATTGACAAACACAACCTAAAAGGCTTAAACAAAGTTAACCCTAAATATAAACAAAAGCTATTTGATAAATACGTTGCTTCAGTTAAAAACGGTGAATACAAATACTCCCAAGTTAAATACTCCCCACAACTAAAAACAGACACCAAAAGAAACTTTATTTATGGGGGAATGGAATTTACTGCTGAAGCGCTAGCGCATGCTACAGAAGTTACTGATCAAGCTCCAATACCACCTTCAGTAGAGGTTAGTGATGGAAAATCAGATATAGAGGTAGCACAAGGTAGAGCAGGGATCACTCGGCGCGGTGCAGTAGCAGGGTTATTAGCAGGCGGGGTAGCAGGGTTTTTAGCAGCCTGTGGAGTTAATTATTCAGAAGAAGATATAGAGGCTAAGCGTATACTTTCTTCTCTACGAAAAAATGCAGGCATCTTAGGCAAAATAACTAGAGCGCAAGTTAAGCGATCCCTTGAGATATCTAATAGTCCGGAATATTTAAGATTAGTTGATAAGACTTATAAATTTTTGGTTGAAAACGGAATTTGGCAATCAAACAAACGTTTTCAGGTGTTATTTTTAGACGGTGTAGATGACCCCGGTATTGCTGTGGCATTAGCCGATGTAAACATAATTGTAGTTGGTCTTGGTGCATTTGAAGGAAAAGATAAAGATGCACAATTAAAACTTCTTGCACCAAAGATTTCTCACGAAGGAACACATTTATTAAATCATCAAACTAATCCACGTATGTCAATTCTAGAAGATGAGTATTTGGCTTATAAAGCCACTTATGATTGTGCTGTTGTATTAGATGAGTCGGCAGAAATAATTGAGAATCAAAAATTAATTTATAAAGCATTTGAAGTTTTAATAAATGAGCGAGATACAGTTTGCGAAATTTTAGGTGTAGATTTAGAACGTTTCAATAATATTAATTATGAGTTTGTTAATATTTCCGAAGGCCAAGTAATTATTGGTTTATATTCAATGGATGATTTAAGTATTCGAGGAGTTTTTGGTGTAAATGTAGATACAAAAGAAATTACCAAAATGCGCCAGCGCACAGAATCTCGCCAGGGATTAAAAGGTTTAGTAAGAGACTTTTATGGTGACGAAGCGGGTTTCTTTGATGTTGGCAGGGCAGTGGAGTTATTAGGAGAGGCAATCAGTTTTATTAAAAAACACCCCATTACTATTTTTTTTATTATGTCGGTAGGTGTGCCTATTATTATTTATTATCCAGAGTTATTATTTATTTTACTGCCCAGCGGAGGCTTTTTAGCCGCCACAAAAAACAGGATGAAGATAGTTGATATAACTCCTAGGCAGGAGCAAGTTGTAGGAAAGGCATTAGCACCAATTTTAATTAATCCAGAGTTATTATTAGGTGATAAATTGATTAGCGCATTTAGAGAGTTAAATGGCGGGGAGAGCCCATTGATGGTAGATATTTCCGGCCAGAGAAAGATCTGCGAAAGCGAATTAAGAAGATGCCTAGACTTAATAGATGAGAAAGATCAAAATAAATTTATAATAGTCACCTTAGCCGTGCAATATGACGATAGGGTTGAATATAAAACCGTTGTTGATAGAGTAAAACATATTAAACAGTATCAAATTTATATTTTAAATGGGCAGGTGGCCCTTGAAGATTACGAATATCTTCGCGATTTTGTTGTATATCCAGCAGAAAATTATATTCATTTACGATATCAATCCATAGGAAAAAATCATAAAGATAAATTACGCGGCCGCGGGATAGTTTCAGAAATCTTTGGAAGGTTAGCTGATGTTTTAGAAAAAGATTATATGGGTATGAAGGTTTATACTATTGACGTAGAAGGTAAATATCGTGCGCCAGAAGAACAAGTTATACTCAGATTAATGAGAAGATATTTTAGCGCGGAACATCCTAGTTTAGATACTGAATTTATGCGGACACATGGTCTACCAAATTATGATAGGTATGCATTAGTTGGTACTGTTGGCGAGCGTGGTGAGCAGACTATTATAGAACCGGTGGTTGAGCCGGTTGTAGAGGCTAAGCCAACAACAATTTCCGAAGCCCTAAAGCAGATTGCAAAATATAGTGATTTAGATGCTATTCCAGAAAATCTAAAGAGCTTTGAATTTACGCTTACAGGTAGAGATAGAAGAGTATTTAGTTTTATGTTTAAAGTGACTAATTATCAAGATGGTCAAGTTGACTTTGAAGTATTTTTACCTGACAGTGCGGGGACGCATTTATATTTTGAGTATAGGCCAAAACAAAAATCACTTTTTATAAGATCGGTTGATATAGATGAGGCTTTACGAAGTAGTGGAAGCAGTGATTTATATAGTTCAATATTAAATGTTATTCTTGGTTCAGTTGATATAGTTAATTGTAATGTAGATAATTCTGAAACTTTGCTTACGATAGCACAGTTAATTATTAATAAGCATTCAGATCAAGCGAAGGCAGAATTAATAAAAATATTAGGAAAAAGTGATAATGTAGATGAGTTAATTCGTAGATTTAATAATGCAAATACTTGGGAGGAGTTTTGTGCTATTGAACGCGAATTTAATACATCTTTAATGCCAAACGTTTTTTTTAAGGCTATTGTAAGTTTGTATTCTGATAATTCCCCAGAAGTAATTAGTCAAACCCTTCTTGCTCGTGCAAGAGGAGATAATTTTGTGCATAGTTTTGATGGTGTGAATTTAACCAGCTACCGCGTGCCTAGTGAATTCGCTAAAGATTTAGGGCAGATGCGCAAGGCATTTCGTGAATCTCGCTGGCAAGAGGCACAGTCAAGCGCGCAATTAATTTTAACTGCCATAGGTACAAGAGGTGATAATGATTTCTCCGGGTTTAATCCCGAGGCAATTAGTATCTTACGCCGTGAGGCAACAAATATCCTCGACCGTGCAGAAAAAGAATTAGTTTCTTCTATAGATAAAATAGTAACCAATACCTATTTTAATATGGTGAGTGGTTTGCTTGATGCGCAAGGTGCCGCCGAAATTATTATTAAAGCTTTTGATAATGCAAAAGAAGAAGCCGCTTTCAATGCTATAGATTCGGCTAAGCGCATTTTATCTAAAGCGCTTAATCAGACAAACGACCCTGTGATTGGTAGAGTTGTTACTATTTTGCTTAAATATTCAAAGAAAGATGATAGGCAAGGTATAGTAAGAGAGATTAAGCGTGCAATAAGCGAAGGAGAGGCAGAAAGGAGTTTAATTACAAATCTAAATGGCGTTTCTTTCGATGAACCACGACCAATTGATTTACAAGATTTATTAGGTGATAAACTTAAGGCGCGGTTTAAAAGTTTAAATGAGGATAACGATGTTGTGATTTTATATCCAGATTCATTGGGGGGGCTAAGGGCTTCATTAGGAAAGATACCAGATAATCAATTTGTAATACTTCTTATCCGGAGGAATTTCTTTAATAGAGTTTGCTATCGCATCGTGATAGATAAAGCAGGATATTTGAAAGATAACTTAAGTTCAATATGGGATG
Source organism: Candidatus Omnitrophota bacterium (assembly GCA_040753015.1). Lineage (GTDB taxonomy): Bacteria > Omnitrophota > Gorgyraeia > Gygaellales > JBFMHM01 > JBFMHM01. Next base: position 7,685 of record JBFMHM010000011.1, on the reverse strand, counting down.
ACGATTCGTTAAAGTTAGAAGGGTTTGAGTTTGCCGTTGATTTTAAGTTTTTCCCCACCGAGAAACGTATATATTGGGATATGGTTTCAATAGGCAGGGAACATAAGGATGCTTTAAGAGGCAATTTGGCAAGGGCAATAGGTGGAGAAGGTGGTTTATTTTCTGAGTTTATTAGTTTTTTTGCGCAAGCTTTAGGCCAAAATGGATATAGCGGAATGCGGCTTGATACAGTCATTGTTGAAGCTAAATTTAAACAAGCCGGCCAACCATTAGTTATAGAGAATCTATTAAGAAGGTATTTTGTAAATGTTGAAATCGATAAAGCAAAGTCGGATAGATTAGCCGAATCTTTAGGCCATCCAGTTACGGTGTTGTCTTGTACTGTTGATAAACCCATTTCCGCCAGCCTAGAAAAAGAACTAACGCCAGTAGTTGCAAATGGTAGTGGCGTAGCAGCTATACACGGCGATGGCATTACAGATGAAAAATTACAGCAAATGATTACGAGGATAAGGGATAATCAAACACAACCAACAGAAGAGCAGCGCGCCAAATTACAGAGATTGATGAGTATTTTAAAAACTAAGATAATAGAAGCACCTATAAAGAAAGAAGGCGATAACGAGCGAAATAAAAGGTTGCTTAAGATAATAGATGCATTAGAAAAAGCTTTAGCTGATAGTTTTTTTGTTTATGGGGAAGAGTTAGGTATTGAGAACAAAAGGGATTTTGTCTTGGCTTTAGCTTTTAGCGAAACTGGGCAGATTGGCATTATAAGAGGGTTTTTTGATGATGCAGAATTAGCCGCAAGTGAAAATACGCTTTTACATATTCTTTTGCACGAGATTTTAAATTTAGATAGGCCCGAGCCTATTGAAGAAGAAAATGGCAGGCATAGAATACACCAGGATTATGTTGCCGCACAATTAGAAATACTTGGTGAAGATGATGCTGAAACTGTAAGAACAGTTTTGCGAAGTTATATTGATCGGGTAGCAGAAAAGTATGTAGCTACTGCTGTAGATATGCGTTTAAGTTTAGCTGCGCTTGAGGTGGTGACTATCGGCCAGTTTTTAGTTAGGTCATTATATGATGATTCAGAGTCAGAAAATATATCTCTTCGTTTACGCTTGTTTAAGAGGTTTAAAGAGCAATCTTCTCAACTTGATGAGTCAGAATTAGCATATGTTGATGCTTATAGCATTGAAGCGACACTCTCAAGCGGCAACTTTTCTTTAACAGGTAAGAATAAAGACGGTGTAGAAAAAACAGTAAAGTTTCATATTGAGCTACAATATGATAGGGGCGATATCGCAATTAAAATTACTGCACCAGAATATTCTGGGGTTGTAATAGATATTGCTTATTCTTCATCTAAAAGACAGCTTTTTATTAAAGACGTAAAGATGAGAGAGTTAAGTGATGCAGGCCTATATTCAAAAATTATCAGGAATATTCTTAACGGGGAGTTCTCTGGTGAGTTTGATAAAGTTAGGACACTAGTTGATAACATTGAGTCTAAATTGGCATTAGTTGATTTATTGCGGCAAAAATACTCTGATTTAAGAGTTGATTTAAAGTATGAGTTTACAGAAGAAGAGTTAAACGCCTTTCTTGGTGCAAATGTTGATCGCCTAGACCAATCACCAGAATTAACCAGCCAAACATTGCTCGCGCGCGTACGAGGCGATAATTTTGTGCATTTGTTTGATGGAAGAAAGTTAGAAATGCTTAGTTATAGAATACCAGTTGAAATGGCTGATTTGCTTGGCCAGGCACGTATAGCTTTTCGAGAAAGAAATAAAACAGAAGCTATAAGATGTGCACAACAAATTTTGAGCATTATTAAGGCAAAATATGCCAGCGATCACAGTGAAGCAATTAGAATTTTAAATTGTGAGGCAGAAAATATTTTAATCGCCGCGCAAAATTTTGATACACTAGAAGTTACTGTTACCGCGGCCCGGCTTGCTAGCGGTATCGATTCTACAGTTTATGGATTAGATCCTGTTACGGCTACGGCGACTTTGCCTAGTGATATAGGGGAGGCCATATCAGATACAGTAGTCTTTGGTGGAGCAGCTGCACCTGCTCTTGGAACAGTTAGCTTTGGGGTACCAGTAGGACGAATCAACGTAGGCATTCCTGCGCTTATTATAGATGAAGATGGGCGCGTCTCTATTAATGGAGAATTTTCTGATCCTACAACACCAGGGATAATAGTTGAGGCTTATAAAAGAGTAGTTGCGGCTGTAATTGCTCGCCATCCAGAATTTCTAACTGATTTAACAGCCAACCCAGGCAAATATATTAATTTCTATACGCTTTCTGATTTTAAATGTCAGGTGTTTCAGGGTATTAACGAACATAGAGGACGTGATTTAGCAAAGCTAGTTACAGAGCAATTTGAGAGGGTAAAAAATGGGCAAATTGCTTCTAATAAAGAGGCAGAGATTAGTAGATTATTAAGATTATCGGCTAGAAGCACGCAAGAGCAAAGGCAATTAGATATTCTAAGTGTTCCTAGTAGAATTGTTTTTTACGATGCTGCTACGGCCGAAGATTTCACTGATGAAAATGTTATAGTGGTTCATAAAGGTTATCAATCTGAAAAGCCAAGGCAGAATCCTTATTCTAATGGAAATGGATTCAGTGTTGAAGAGAACACCAGGTTTGCTCAATATAGAAAGCAAAAATTAGTTGAGGAGGTCGAGGGCGGGTATTATCTTGTCTATAACGGAAGTGGTAGCCTTGATTGGGTAGGAACAGTAACTAATTTAGGCATTTTTATTTTTACAAATAAAAGAGATGCATTAAGAAAATGTGATGAGTTATCAGGCGTTTTAATAGACGCATCACAAGCTAATGGCCAAGAAAATGGCCTTCTTCCTGCAGAAAAGATGTTTTTGGCGGAATGGAGAGGTAAATATTTTCTCTTCTACACTTCAAGAACAACTACTCATGAAAGCGCAATGAGTCACCAATGGAGAAGTGCAAATGTTTTAGTAGGCAATGATTTTTCTAAATCAGATCCGGAAAACTTAGATGATTGTTCGCCAGAATTGTGTGTTATGTTAGACGAATTTCTTAGAACATTTAAGGTAAGCGGGTATGATTATGCTATTTTAACAGATATTTCTGCCGCCGAAATTAATTCAAAATTAAATCAATCGCAAAGTAGTCAATATGGACAAACGATTGTAAATTACAAGCCTAATGATAAAAGAGTATCGGGTCTTCATAGCTACACCGGCGCGGGGAATACATCAATTCACGTTGCTTTTAATCAGGTAAGAGCATTTATTAGGGAAGGCAAATTAAGAGAAGCAATAGAATTGTTGGAAGAATTAGTTCAATATTTAAAACCTGTAGTTGGGGAAACAGATGAAACGCAAAAAATAGAAAAATATGAAGTCTTAATGGAATACTTCAATAACAGATATCCATCTACGGTTCAGCCAGATCTTATAATTGACGATATTCCCGAGTTATTAAAACAAGCTAAGCAAATGTTAGAAGTTTATCAGAGAATACTTACAGAACGGCCAGAAAAAATTAATTATCCGAAGATTAACCCGCAAGCTTTAGTTGGAGAAAAACTACGCGCTGTATTTGAAGAGCTTAATAATAATCAGGCGCCAGAGGTTATTTCTTTGTCGGGAGATGTTTCTGCAGTAAAAGCGCAAGCAACTACAGCATTAGCCGATATTAGCGATGATCAATTTGTGATTCTTAGTTTGTGTATCGCGAATAACCATAGGGCTAGATATTATGTTATAGCTGATCAGGCAAAATCTTTAAAAGAACAAATTAACAGTATTTGTTTAGAAAAAGTTTCTTTAGGTAGTTTTAAATCTTTATTTGATTTTGAAGTAGACAACGAAAGAAGTTTGATCAGTATCAATAATTGTTATGTTAATTCGGGCTTACGTAATCGAAAATTGGCATCAGAGGCATTTGCTCTGTTAGCTAAAACATTAGAGGGCATACTAGAATATAGAGGAATGAAAGTTGTGGGTATGATAACTGAAGCGCAAAATGAACCAAAAGGACCAAGAGAAAGTACATTTTTAGTTATGCCTCATTTGATGGAAAAGCATTTTAATGCAAGAGAAGTTAGGCGTATGCCTAGCGGCGCAATAATGATGGAGGGTAACGTTAAAGCTGAAGCTGAAGCTGAAGTATTTACGGGTAAGCGTACAATGCCAGCAATTATACCATTTATTCCAGCTGGATTATCGTGGGATAATCCAAAACAAATAATTTTAGCAGCCGCAATTGGCTTAGCTATACTTATTATTTTAAGGCATAAACAATTCTTTAGCTGGATTAGAAATAAGATGACACCTAAACAAAGCCCAATACCATATACGATTAGTTTTGATTCATTGGCGCAAATACATACATTCAGTATTAGAGGTTATGTAAATTTATCAAATATTGAGATTATACCGCCAAATTGGTTACCAGAAGAACTACATATTTTATGGGAATTTTTTACGCGTATTTTTTGTTATGTAGAAATGTTTTTTAAAATTTCTAACGAAGATGAAATTATTAATCGTATTATGTTTGTAGGCGTAAAACGCATAATAACTAAGGCGCAAAGGAAAGTAAACGATAGGTTGGGTAATAGTGTTAAGCAGAAGTTAGAGGAAATTGATAATATTGTCAGAGGCAATGTTAATGACGCTAATACTTGTTCTATTTTACGGCACGCAGTATGTTATGACGCGCACCCATTAGTGAAACAAAAGGCAGTATGGGCGCTAGGTGAATTAAGGGACAAAGATGCTATTTCACTTTTAGAAAATATGCAGCAAGTTTATGTTGAAAAGGGTAAGAAGGAAGAAGTGCCCGTTGATTTGAGGTTGTATGAAGCCATAGAAACCGCATTAATTAAAATAAAAGAATCAACAGATCGTTCGGATAATATTGGCGCGATACACGGAAGTGGGATGAATGATTTTAGGCTACTTGGTATGGTGGGGAGAATTTTATATTCGCCAAATAAGAAAAAACTTTCACAGCCACAGCTTGAGCAAATAGATAGATTGTTAGATGTTCTTTTAGAGAGATTAGATCAAGCGGAAGATAAAGGAATTGAACAAAAAAGGTTTAGTAGAATTAGAACAAAGGTATTATTAATAAAAGATGCTATCGAACAGACATTTTTTACTTATCCTCGTCAAGAAGGAATAGCAAACCCTAATAATTTTGTTCTTGCGGTTGCAAATCAACACTTGCACGAAATTGGTTTAATAGATGGATTTTTTGATGATGTAAATTTAAAAGATGATGAAGTAAAACTGCATATGATTTTACATGAAATTCTTAATTTGATTGAACCAGAGCCAACCTTTGATGCAGAAGGCAGGCATGATACACATTGTAAATATATAGAAGAACAAGCACAACTTCTTGGCACAAGTGCCTTTGCGATGAAGATGGTTAGAATGAAACTGAGGGCTTATATAGAGGGCGAAAATTTAGATATTACTCATCAAGATATTGTTGCCATAGAAGCAAGATTTAATTTTCTTTTACATCACGGAGTAATTATTAGATTAAATGAAAGATCAGAATATCCTTATGCTGTGAATGAGCTTTGGGAGCCAGAAAATGCCGATGGAGGAATTAGAGAAAGAAAATTAATTCATTGTAATAATGAGTTAGAGGCAATAACAGTAGCCGAAAAGATTTTGGTTAGAAAAAGAGAGAGTAGAAGGTCAAATTTAGCAGTTTTTACAACTAATAAAGCTCATGGAGGTAGCCTGGATTTTGGCAGCTCTAATCGCGTTGTTGCAAAAGGTATTTTAACTATTACCGTTGGGTTAATTTTTTGGACTAGTTTTTCTGGGTCATTGATTCCAGCAGCTATCGCATTCCTATTTGAATTTCGTGAAGAATTGTATCAGGCTTTTTTTGGCGGCAGGCAAGAGGCGCCTGAAGGCCGTGGTGGCGAAAGAGTCGCGTCTACCCCGTTACAGAACGATGGCTATAATCCATCGTTGGCTGTAATGGGGGCTTCTGTCACAACCTCAGGCGCCTCGTCTTTATCCGTAGACGATCCTCGAAGTATTTTCTTACGTGGATTAGCAAGTACAGGTATAGATATTGAGGGCATGAAAGTTGATCTTGTTGTTTACACTAGTGCTAGCGGAAAAACTATTCAGGTGCCAGTTGTTTATCAAGATCAAGTTGATTTAAAAGCTAGAACTGCGCATTTAAAGGCAAGGTTAGCTACTCTTGAAGCAGGGCAAGCAACATTAGACGAAGAATCAGGTGGCTGTGGTGATACAGAAGAAGATCAATCTATTGCAGCTAGCATAAGGTATGCTGCAGAGAAATTAGGATTAACTAGAGTATTAGTTTTAGCGAGTGAACCTGTCGTTAGATATGATACTTCTAGTGAAAGAGTAGGAGGTATTGATTTGAGCGGGCTAAATTTGAGTTATGTAAATTAAGGAGAGGATATTTACTAATTTCTTTTATAGGCATCTTCGCGCTTGTCGACGCTATCGATAATTATATTGAAGTTTTCAATATAAAAACAAACACGATATTTACCAACTCTAAAACGATGGGTTGCCGGTGGAAAATTGACTAATGGTTTAGCAAAAGATAAGGGGTTGCCAGAAGAAATGTATAAATTAATTTTTTCGGTAATGCGTTGTTGTAATTGATGGGAAAGTTTATTGAATTCACGTTCGCCAGAAGGGGTAAATTCTATTTTATGGGACATTTCTTTAATCAGGCAAGGCCTAATTTATGTTTTATTTTATCAAATGGAACAAGGCCAAGTTTCTTTGCTTCATCGATACCTTTTTTAAGTTTTGTTATTAATTTAGGATTTAAAGGGAGGCATTCTTCGATGGCATCAATTAGCCAGCCAACAGGGTTGTGGAATACGTATTCTTTTGATGAAACTTGCGCTTCTAATTTTGTATCAATCGCGCAAAGGAAATCCCAAAGCGAGTATGTGTCAAAGACAAAATATTTTGGCGCGCCATTTCTATCTTTAATAACAGCACCTTTAAAATCTTTCGGATATGCTAATCCAAATTTTTTTAATTCTTTAGGAGCCTCGACAAATTTTTCTAAGGCTTCTAATTTTACCATTTCTTTCGCAGGTAATTTTATAATTGATTTTGAATGCATAACTTCCTCCTAATAATAAAGTAAAGTATAACATAGAATTTTTGTTATGACAATAAAAATTGGGTTAAAAAAGAATGGGCACAAAATATTGTGCCCCTACAAAATTTATGATTAAATCCAATAAAATTTTTAGGAAAAAATTTTACGGACTAAATCTTGGAAATTCTCCGAATTTCGCAAGGCGCATATTATCAATTATACTGGTAGCCGTTTTTTTCTCCAATTCTATAGCCTTCGGCGCTCTAGACGGTAGCTCTGCACCGCTTAGGCAAGCCTTTACCCCGTGGCCGTCAGGCTTTACGGGGCCAAGCTTTATCTCTCTGCGGATAAACCAAAACAGTATAGATTCATATTTTAATTTTGGTTTAGATATACCCAGAAATGTAGAGACGCATGGCAATGCGTCTCTACAGCTAGACTACTTTCTAACCTGCCTAAACAATAAACTAGAGGACTTCTGGGTAAACCTAAACCCAAACGAGCCTAATAGGGTAATTGGCAAAGGAATTAATCAAACAAGCTTA
>JBFMHM010000010.1:0-12451 GCA_040753015.1 Candidatus Omnitrophota bacterium | reverse complement strand
ACATATTAACAGTTATTCACAAAAAGAAAAAGTCGGCCAAAAAGAAAAAGAACTACTACTAACAACAATATAAAAACATGACATTTCTAATTTGGTAACAATACGACATTTCTAAATTGGCTTGACAGGAGTTAAATTTTCTCTTGACTTTTATTTATATTAATGTATACTTAACTTGTTGGTAGTAATAATTTTTTTAGTAATCTTGTAACGCAAGGTTTGCAGTTATTATGCCACCTTGCGTTTTTTATAAACACTGGAGTGTCGAAAAAGATTCTGTCACTGAGTTTTCGGTACTCTAGCATATATTAGGTTTCAGTGACAAAACGGAGGTAGTAACAGTGGTAAAAGGAAAAGTAAAGTGGTTCAATAACTCAAAAGGTTATGGATTCATTACTCCTGAGAATGGCAAAGATGTATTTGTACACTTTAGCGCAATCACAGGAGACGGTTATAAGTCTTTAGAAGAAGGCGCTGAAGTCGAATTTGAAATCGAAAACGGCCCTAAAGGCGAACAAGCTGTAAAAGTAAGAAAGATCTAACCCTTAAAAAGTTAATCGAATGGCCCCGTCGAACTTCGGCGGGGTTTATTTATATAAGAGGTAAGTATTATGGCAAACGAAACAGTTTTTAAGCGATATAAAGGCAATCCGATAATTACAGCAAATTCAGTATCCAGAGCAAATAGTATTCATAATAGCGCAATTGTTCCATTTAAAAAAGGTTATGCTGGAATTTTTCGTGTTGATGAAATTGATATGAATTTTACGTTACATGTAGGTTTTAGCGATGATGGTATTAATTGGAAAATTAACCCAGATGTTATTAAGATGAAGACTGATGATTCCTATCTTATTATCAAAGAAAGGACATACGATCCTAGGGTTACAAAAATTGATGATACATATTATATAACATGGTGTTTAGATTCTCGAGAAGGGCCTTGTATCGGTCTTGCTAAAACAAAAGATTTTAAAAATTTTACTCAAATGGAAAATATAATGCCTCCAACAAACCGTAATTGTGTTATTTTTCCTCGTAAAATTAATGGCAAGTATGCTATTTTACATAGGCCAAGCGATAGGGGGCATACGCCATTTGGAGATATCTTTTATTCAACCAGCCCGGATTTGGTCCATTGGGGGAATCATCGGCCCGTTTTTGGTACTATACGGTCTAGTTGGCAGTCAACAAAAGTTGGCCCAGGGCCGCATCCTATTGAGATAAAAGAAGGATGGCTTTTAATTTATCATGGTGTTTGGACAAGTTGTAACGGTTATATTTATTATGCCGGCGGAGCAATTCTGGATTTAGATGAGCCATGGAAAGTAAAATATCGTACAAAAGATTATTTACTTGCCCCAACTGAAAATTATGAGCGAGTAGGGGATGTGCCTAATGTTGTTTTTCCTAGCTCAGCGATAATTAAAGATGGCGTGATTCGTTTGTATTATGGTTGTGCTGATACTTGTATTTCGATCGCAGAGGCCAAACTCGACGAGGTAATTAAATTTGTAAAGACGCATAGTCTTTGAAAAACAATTTACAATTGATAAGCCTTTAGATTTCTTCTAAAGGCTTTTTTAATATGCAGAATATTTTTAAAGATGGCTTAACCTTAGCATTTAGTAACCGCCGTGATGGGAATATGTCATTTAATTGCGGCAATACAAAAAAATCACTCAATAACAGAAGATTATTCCTTTCCAGAATAGGCATTAAATACCAAGATTTAATTTGCGCAAAACAAATTCATTCAACAAATGTTTTTTCTGTAACGAAAAAAGATAAAGGTAGTGGCGCTTTAGCTTATGAATCAGCAATTTCCGATACGGATGCTTTGGTTACAAATAAAAAAAACCTTCCGTTAGGAATTCATACAGCAGACTGTCTTTCTATATTTATTTATGATTCGGATAAAAAGGCTGTTGGGATAGTTCATGCCGGATGGCATTCGACAAAAGAAAAAATTATTGTTAAAACTATTCATAAAATGCAGAATGAGTTTAATTCAAGCTTGAAAGATTTATTTTTTTTATTTGGTCCGGCAATCAGGAGCTGTTGTTATAAAGTAGGGGAGAGCTTTAGTAGTATTTTTAGCCAAAGCGTAATTAAGAGAGGCAACGATTATTATTTTGATTTAATAAAAGAAAATCATAGCCAAATTTTAAGTTTAGGTGTTACAGAAAAAGATATTTTTGATTCTGGTATTTGCACGTCTTGTCAAAACAAAGATTATTTTTCTTATCGCAAAGAAGGTAATTCTTGTGGTAGAATATTATCAGTTATTATACTGAGATAATAAAAATAACTTTATAAGAACAGGAGAATTTAATGTATAAATTAGTTTTACTTAGGCATGGCGAGAGTATTTGGAATAAAGAAAATAAATTTACAGGCTGGGTAGACGTAGATTTATCTGAAAAAGGCAGAAAAGAGGCATTAAGCGGTGGTGAGGCTCTAAAAAAAGAAGGATACACATTTGATGTTGCTTATACATCGGTACTAAAGCGGGCAATCAGGACATTGTGGATAACATTAGATATAATGGATTTAATGTGGATACCGGTATATCGCTCGTGGCGTTTAAATGAAAGGCATTATGGAGCATTGCAGGGATTGAATAAATCAGAGATGGCGCAAAAATACGGCGAAAACCAAGTTTTAATTTGGCGCAGGAGTTATGATATCCGTCCGCCAGAGCTTTCAAAAGACGATCTAATGTATCCAGGTAAAGATCCGCGTTATAAAGATCTATCGGTTGAGGATATCCCTTTGGCGGAATGCTTGAAAGATACCGTAGCAAGATTTTTACCTTATTGGCATCAGACTATTGCGCCTGTTGTCAAAAGCGGCAAGAAAGTTTTAATTGCAGCACATGGTAATAGCTTAAGAGCTCTTGTTAAATATTTAGATAATGTATCCGAGCAGGATATTGTATCTTTAAACATTCCGACTGGTATGCCGCTCGTATATGAATTGGATAAAGATTTAAAGCCGATACAACATTATTATCTTGGCGAACCCGAAGAAGTCAAGAAGGCAATGGAAGCTGTTGCAAATCAAGGTAAGGCGAAAAAATAGGTATTGTCAAAAAAATGAAAAAGGTATTAAAATTCTTACAATTAATTTTTCTTCTTATGCTTATTTTTGTAATTCTTTTTCCTATTGTATTTGCTCAAGAAGTTAAAACCCAAGAAATTAAAACAACTTTTAAAAAGCCACTGCCTCCTCCTGTAGAGATTATGTTTTTTATGAAAAGTATTCCCAAGGTAGGCGAAGAATTAACTTTAAAGATGAGAGTAATTCCTCTTAAGGATATGCCTGCAGAAATTTCTTGTTTTTTGCCTGAAGGGATAAAACCGGTGAGAGAAAAAGGGGTTACGGTGCAGTCTTATGGAAAAAGGAATGGCCATAAAAAAGAAAGGAAAATGAAATATCGATATGCTATGGGGTTGTGGATAGGACCGTTGAAAGCAAAAGTAACTAAAGAATTTTATTTCCGTGTAATAATTCTCGATAAAGGAAAATATGAATTGATTGCTTGTGTAGATGTATTATTGGCAAAATGGGGAGTCAAAGAAGAAATTCTTAAGATAAATATTAAATAGCTTAATGAATCTATCAACAAATAAATTTATTATCTGTATCATTTTTATTTTCAATTATATTTGCTTATTTACAAACAATGTTTGGGCTGTAGGATATGCGATTACACAACTTACGAATAACAATTACAGTGATACTGCTCCCGAGATACATAATGGCCAAGCTATATGGACTGGTGTAAATGGCGATGATTCTGAAATATTTTTTTATGATGGTAATCAGATAATCCAGCTTACGGATAATAATTATGATGATAATGAACCGCAGATACATAATGGCCAAGCAGTATGGTACGGTGGAGATTTTCTTGCTAATAATATTGATGATGAAATATTTTTTTATAACGGCGCTCAAGTAATTCAACTCACCAATAATAACGATTTAGATTTTTCTCCTCAAATTCATAATGGACAGATAGTATGGGAGAGTTCACAGCGCAATGGTTTAGAAATATTTCTTTATAACGGCGCTCAAACCATTCAACTTACCAATAATGCCTATGATGATGAGTATCCTAAAATAGATAATGGCCAAGCAGTATGGACTGGTTATGATGGGAACGATAAAATACTTTTTTATAATGGTAACCAGACTATTCAACTTGTTAATACTAATTATGACGTTTGGGAGCCTCAAATAGACAATGGCCAGGTAGTATGGTATGGATATGATGGAAATGATAATGAAATATTTTTTTATAATGGTAACCAGACTGTCCAACTGACGAATAATAATTATACCGATGCCCGCCCTCAAATTGATAATGGCCAAGTTGTATGGACTGGCGTGAATGGTGATGATTCTGAAATATTTCTTTATAATGGTAACCAGATTATTCAGCTTACAGATAATAATTATGACGATAATGAACCGCAGATACATAATGGCCAAGCAGTATGGACTGGTGTAAATGGCGATGATTCTGAAATATTTTTTTATGATGGCGTTCAAACCATTCAGCTTACGAATAATGATTACGATGATTGGAATCCGCAGATACATAATGGGCAAATAGTATGGAATGGCCAAGCAGGATGGAGCGGTCGGCGTGAGATATTCTTAGCTACACCGAGAGTCGGCATAGATGCAGAGGTAGAGATTCTTGACGGTTCGCATTTTTCTGCTGGGTTGGAAATATCAAATGATCCCCAAAGGCTTGTTTCAGGAGGTAATTCTGTGACTGGAGTAGTAGCTGATGAAGTAACGAGACTTCTTATTCGCTTGGCAGTTGACAATGATGTGAATATGGTTACTTTGTCTTTATCTGACAGCAATAACCCTAATGAAAATGGCGTGCTTTATGATGTGCTTGATAATCGTGCTAATCGTCAACAAGGCCAAAGTATTCAAGTTTTGCCAGTAGTTGTTAATAACCAAAAATATGTCTTTGCCGGTTATCGAGTTCCGGCGAATTTTGCTAGAGAAGGCGTAGAAGAAGATGAGCATGTCTCAGAGAGGTTAGTAACATTAACTATTCAAACAGATGATTTGCCTGTAAATATTGATATAAGCCAAGATATTAGGCTTATACGGCCACCGCTTGTTCTTATTCACGGATTATGGTCCGGGCCTAATATGTGGGATAGTTTTAAGGCTATGCTTCAAGAAGAAATACCACAGTTAAATATTGTCACGATTAATTACGAAACTACTAATGCAAGCTATCTAGAGGTCAATAAAGACAAATTAAAAGACGAGATAGTAAGTATAAGAGGTCAATTGCAAATGCAGGGGATTGCTATGACTCGCGTAGATGTTTTAGGCCATAGTATGGGCGGGATATTAGGACGTATGCGTGCAGGCGGCAACCAATGGTCAGGGGCAGAAGCATATTATCAGGCGATAAATTTTATGCAGGGAGACATAAATAAACTTATTACGCTTGACTCTCCGCATTTTGGTTCTTGGATTGCAGATTCAGTGATAGCGTTTATTAATTATTTTGATCCGGTAACACAAGAGATGATAGTGGCGCAACTAAAAATGATGGGTTTCCGAATTGATGGAGGAGCAGTGGAAGACTTGCAAACAATGAGTCCGCCAATAGTTTATTTAAATACTGTGCAAACTAATCCGGCAAGTCATTCAATCGTTGGAGATTTTTTGCTGGCAAATGTAGATTTGAGTTTGTTACCGAATGAGATGAGTGCATTTTTTAAGATTTTGAAACGTTATAGATTTAATACACGCGTTGATGTGATCCCAGGCGCATCTGATCTTGTTGTAACAACGCAAAGCCAGGCAGGTGGATTAGTTGAACCTGCCTCAAGCATATTTAGCCATCGTCACAGAGCCGCGACAACTCAAGATGTAGCAGATAAGGTAATTGAGCTTTTAAATGCAGTGCCAGACAGCGATTCATTTGAAGCAGGTTTTCCTATAAACCAATGGCCATAAAACATTAACAAAAATTAATATGCGTTTTAGTTTGATAATAACATTTTTGGTTTTATTCCCGCTAATTTGGCATCCTATTTTTGGAGGATATTTATTGCTTATTGGGATTTTATTTCTATCAGTAATTAATACTGCTATTTTGAAACATTTTTATGAAGAGTCTGGTAGAAAACAAGATAAAATCCCATATTTTGTTGCAGGTATTAATATTTTGTATTTAATAATTCGTATAATGATAACTTTTTTTATGCCTTGGTCAGCCGAAGTCGGGGGATATGCATTTATAATTACCTTAATAGGATCTGGATGTGGTATTTTATTAATTTGTGTAGTTTTTGTAATTAATCTTTATACTTGTGAATAATACCTTATTATAAATTGGAGGGAATGACGATGAGATCGATTATATCTTTTGTTCTTTTATTGCTAGTTAGTTTTGGAGGATTTATTTTTGCTGATGAAGGGATAAGGATTAGTGAGCCGTTAGACGGTGGTACTGTAAATCCAGGAGAAGAAATAAATATAGTTGTTGAGCCTGTGGATGGATTAGAACTCAGAGAAGTATTAATCGTAACACCCTTTGCTGTAGAAACATTAATATCTCCTCCTTTTAGCATGAGAGTTATGGTTCCGAATGATGCAGCAGGGATACTCCCTATTTCTGTTACGGAGCAAGATTCTTCCGGTAAATTCGTAGGAGATGAAATAACGCTCAACATCCAACAAACCGCAGTTCTTCAATCACTTGAGATTGATCAGGATAGTATATTGGTTTATCTTGATTGGGACGGTAATATAGATCACGGGGCTACTGGTAATATTGTTACAATTTATGGTATATATTCTGATGGCATTAAAAGAGATATTACGCATGCTGGGACAAGCTATGTTTCTAGCAATCCCGATGTTATTTCAATTGAGGATAACGGCCATTACAGAGTTAATGAAGTAGGTGAGGCAAGTATTACAGTATCTAATTCTGGAATAAGCCAAGTTATTCCCGTAGTTTTTAAAGAACCCGAGGGTATTAGGCCTTCTGAAACCATTCGGCCGACTACGCAAATAAACATTCACCCGGCTCCAAATGCGTTAGGTTGGAATAATCGCGATGTAACAATTACCCTTACTGCTAGTGATAACGAGGGCGGTTCTGGTGTAAAGCAAATAAGCTATGGATTAGCTGGAAGAGGGATAAGTTCTACACCATATACTTTTGTTGAAGGTGAGAGGTTAGAACTAGTTATTCGCGAAGAAGGTACTGCGCGTTTGAGCTATGCTGCTTGGGATAATCAATTAAATAGGGAAAGAAATAATTTCGCTGACATTAAACTCGATAAAACTCCGCCGCAAACTACATATTCCATAGACCCTGCTCCTGATGAAACCGGAGTAGTTAGGTCTCTTCCTGTAAGGATAACTTTTAGTGCTACAGATAATCTTTCAGGAGTATCTCATACTATGGAAGGGAGAATTATTAATGAGCCAGGCATACACAGAATAGAATATTTTAGCGAAGATGTAGCCGGTAATGTTGAAGAACACAAAACCCTTACAATTAATATTAATTCTCAAGATGTTGTACCACCTACAATTGTTTTGAAATTGCTGCCAGTTAAGTTAAATTTTTTATTGGGCCAAAAGCCAGCATTTTTCTTCGGTGATTCTTATAAGCTTGTTTATTCAGCAACAGATAGGGAATCGGGAATAAAAAATATAAGCGCTGGATTAGTTATGCCAGATATTGCAAATTTTAGAGTTGAAGTTAATAGGCCAGCGTTTAATAATTTTATTCAAGCAAAACAGTTTGATATAAAAATTGATGAGAAGCGAAAATTAGTAACAATTAATGCGCCTGATTCTAGAATTATAATGGCCCAACTTAGAGAAGGGCTGTTTTCTATTCAGAATAACCAAGCATTAGTTTTACAGTTAACAGCAGAGAAAGAATGGAGAATTGTAAAGACTGATAAATGTATTGTGATTTCTGCTCCCACGATTGTTTTTAAGGTTAAAGCTGCAGATAACGCTAGAAATACATCAACGGAATTATTAAAATATAGTAAATAAATAATAAACTTTTACAATTATATTGTACTTAAAATTTTTGTGCTATAATATTTATTATAATTGGAGCATATTTTAAGCATGGCATATAGTAAAGAAGTTTTAGCGATGATTATGGCAGGCGGACGGGGCGAGAGGCTTTATCCTTTGACTCTAGAGCGTTCTAAGCCGTCAGTATGTTTTGGCGGTAAATATAGAATTATCGATTTTGTTTTAAGTAATTTTGTTAATTCCGGTATTTATTCTATGTACGTACTTGTTCAGTATAAATCCCAATCTCTCATTGAACATATCAGGACCAATTGGCGCAGGCAAGGTATGACCGCGCGGCATTTTATTACCGTCGTTCCTCCTCAGATGCGTACAGAAGGCCAAGATTGGTATCGTGGTACAGCCGACTCAACTTATCAGAATATAAATTTAATTTATGATTTTAATCCTAAGATTGTTGCTGTTTTTGGTGCAGATCATATATATCGTATGAACATAAAGGAAGTCGTTGATTTTCACTTAGCAAAAAAAGCCGATCTTACAATTGCGACTATTCCCGTCTTATTAAAGGATTCTCAGAGATTTGGAATATTGGAGAAAGATAAATCAATGCGTATAACGCATTTTAGGGAGAAACCGAAAGATCTCCATCTGAATAATAAAAGTAATAAGTTTTTGGCATCTATGGGCAATTATATTTTTAATACAGATGTTTTGATTAAGGCTATTGAAGAAGATAATAAAGATAAAAATTCAAGCCATGATTTTGGCAAAGATGTGATTCCCCGCATTATCAATTCCCGGGCAAAAGTATTTGCTTATGATTTTTCAAAGAACCATATACCTTCTTTAAAAAAGTACGAAGATAGAACCTATTGGAGAGATGTTGGCAATATCGAAAATTTTTTTCAATGCAATATGGATCTTTTAGGTAGGTATCCTAAATTAGATCTTAATAATGATGATTGGCCAATTCATGCTTCTAGTTTAGACAGGCCTCCTTCGCAGATAAATAATTCTCAAATAATTAATTCCTTAATTTGCGAGGGTTGCCGTTTAGATGGAACTAGGATTAAAAATTCTATTATTGGCAGGGGTGTTATTCTAGAAGAGAATGTTGAAGTCGAAGATTCTATAGTGATGGATTTCTGCCATGTCAAGAAGGGCGCTAAAATAAAAAATTCCGTTATAGATAGATTTAATACAATAATGGCAAATACTAGAATTGGTTTTAATCCAAAAGAAGATAAAGCCAGTTATTTTTTAGATGATTCAGGGATAGTCGTTATAAAACGCGGGCCAAGGCAACTTTTAAGTTATTAACCAGGAGGAAAAAATGAAAAAAAAGATTTTAATATTTTTAGTTATTTTTTTATTAGCATTAACAAGCATATCTTTTGCTGAAGGTTCGGGGCTTCAAGAAGAAATAGATTATTCTTATGGCAGGATTGTAAGTATTTCAGATAGTAAGCTAGAGCTTAGTGAGTATGATTATGACAAAAATATAGAAATAACTAATGTATATTTATTAGATCCTGCTGTAGAAATAAGAAATACTAAGGCATTAAATGAGTTATCCGCCGGTGATAATATCGAAATAGATTTTATAATTAAAAATAATGAAAAAATAATTAAGGTTATTACATTGGAGCAAAATGATGATGACGAGCTTGATAATCTATAAATTTTTGTATTTTAAAACAAGGAGGCAATAATGTTAAAGGTAATAAGCGTTGTTTTTTTTATTTTATGCCTATCAGGCTGCGCAACTTGTTCAAAAAATACAGATGTGCAGATTAAAAACCTACAAGCAGAACTAGGCCAGGCAAAGTCAGAATTGCAGCAGAAAGATGAGCAAATAAAAATTCTTGAAAAAGAGCTTAATTATTCAAAGACAAATCCTGTTTCTACGGGAGAAGTAGGGAATATTAAGCTTAGCGTGAAACAAATTCAGGAAGGATTAAAAAATGCAGGTTATTATGATGGCCCAATAGATGGTAAAATTGGCAAAGATACTAGGCGCGCGATTAGAGGATTTCAGGAAGCAAACGGCCTAAAAGTTGATGGTATAGTAGGAAGCCAGACGGCGCTTAAATTAAAAGAGTTTTTAAAATAAAATTTTTAGAGGTGATAGATAAAATGAAAATAAAAAGAATATTTAAGATTATTTGTATAATGAATGTTTTTATTATTTTTTCTTCGTTTGTTTATGCTTATGTTATTGGAGAAGATAAGAAAGTCAAGAGAGACGAGGAGATTAATAAATTGCAGGAGCGCTTTAAGTGGTGGCCGACAGATGCGCTGCCTGCTCCGGTAAAGGATGAAGGGCAGGGAGGTTATTGGTGGTGGCCAGCTCAACCCGGATCAAAAACTAATCTTTGGGGCAATCGCGGCTATATTTATGTTTACAAGATAATTTTTGACTATAACGAAGACATCCCAAAAGAAGATAATTTACGTCCTAGTCTTGTAATAAAGAAAATAATTAAAAATGTAAAAATTTATTTTGATTTCGATAAGGCAACGTTAAGAGATGACCATATTCCAATTTTATCAAATGCTGTTTTAGTGCTTAAAAGAAACCCAGATGCCGATATTTTGATTACAGGAAATTGTGATATTAGAGGTTCGGAAAAATATAATCTGAAGTTGGGGCGTCAACGAGCAGACGCGGTTAGGGCCTATATGCTTGATAATGGGATGCCTAAAGAGCGTGTGAAGATTATCAGCCGCGGCAAATTAGACGCGGTTGCTCCTCTTAAAGATATAGTTGGCATGCAAAAAGATAGGAATGCCCAATTTGTGATTGCTGAAGTTGATGAATTTATGTTGCCGAAGGATCAGATTCCAGAAGGAGAAGTAAACCAAATAGAAGAGGGAAAAGTCCTGATAGAAGAACAGCAGGAAGTTGAATCAGAGGTAAAAGTTTCTACAAGGGAATATACAATTAGAAAGACAGATACACTTTGGAAGATCGCCGAGAAAGAGTTAGGGAATGGCAATAGATGGAAATACCTCTATGAATTTAATAAAGATAGAATTAAAAACCCTAAAAAATTAAAAGCAGGCCAAGTTATTTTGATCCCTGTTGAATAAAGCCAATAGAAAGTGAAAAAGAATACTTTATTTTTTCTTTTAGCTGTTATTTTTTGTTTTTTCAATCCTGTTTTTGGTGAAGATTTTTCTCTCCTTTTAAAAGATTCTCCGTTACAAAATCGGGGTGTTTGGGTAACCGCTTTTTCTAAGAAACAGGTGCTATATTCTAAAGAAGCAGTTATAGAGCTTATTGATACTTGCAAAAAATATAATTTAAATGAAATATATATCCAAATCTATCGAGCAGGTATTGCTTATTACGATTCGAAAATATTAGATCGTGATCAGTATGAAAAAAATATTAAGTCTTTAGGTTCTGACCCTATCGATTTTTTAATAGAAGAAGCCTCGAAATCTAATATAAAAGTATTTGCTTGGATAAATGTTTTAAGTTTGTCACAAAATAAGGATGCTAAGATACTAAAAAAATTAGGAGATGCAATACTTACCCGTGATCAATATCTAAGGCCGTCTCTAAAAGGAGATAGTGATAATGAAACAGATAAGTATTATTTAAGGGAAAACCAAATTTTTATAGAGCCGGCTGATAGCTTGGTTTATGAATACATATTATCAATTATTAAAGAGATTACTAATCGTTATCCAAGGTTATCTGGTATTCAGCTTGACTATATTCGTTACCCTTATACTGTGCCATATAGCCCTAGCTCAAAGTTCGGTAATTTTGGATTAAATTATGGCTATGGCCAAGACTCTATTACAAAATTTAATAAAACAACCGGTTTAAATGCTCTTTCATTAAAGAATCCTGATGAATGCATGATTTGGGATGATTGGAGGAGAAAACAAGTCACTAATTTAGTAAAAGCAATCTCTGAGTATATAAAAAATAATTATCCGCAGATGTCTGTTTCATGTGCGGTTATTTCGTCATCGGAGCGGGCATATACAGTTGTTTTTCAAGATTGGCCGTCCTGGCTTGAGAATGGTTTAATTGATTATGTAGTTTTAATGAATTATACAAAAGATAATCAAATGGCGAAACAACTATTAGCTAGTTCTTTGTGTTTAAGCGGTAATACAAAGGTTTTTAATGGGATGGGAATTTTCCTTATGGGTAATGATTCGAGTATTATTGCTAATCAGCTTAAGATTATTAATGATTTAGATCCTGCAGGAATAGTTTTTTTCTCATATGATGATTTATCTGTGATCCCAATATGATAATGTCGTATTCTGCCAAATTAGAAATGTCGTATTCTAAGATTGCTATAATGTGTTTCTTAGAAGGAGGGCATTATGGCAGGAAAGGACATTATCGCGATGACCCAAG
>JBFMHM010000009.1:0-35041 GCA_040753015.1 Candidatus Omnitrophota bacterium | reverse complement strand
CTTCGCAGTAGGATTGTAACTCTTGGTTGTTATCAAACTCCCCCTTTATCCCCCTCTTTGGTAAAGAGGGGGTCTGGGGGAGTTGTAGATACTCACTTTCCAGTAACACTTTCAGTGTTGATTTGGTTATTACACAACTTCCTTTTCCGTCTTCGTATACTTCTGCTTTGTCTGGGACTATCCAGACACGGAAGGTTGTGGGGATAGATACAGTTCGACTGTTCGTCAGTTCTTCGGTTCGTCGGTTAGATAATTGTTTTGCCTTGGCAAACACACGTTCCCAATAGGTAGTTGCTCCTGTAGATAGTCCGGGAAATAGGCTAAAGGCTGTGTCTTTCTTAAGCTTTAGGTCTAGGAGTAGTAGATGCTTACCCATGTCTGTGTAGGCAATATTTGCTCCTGTGAGCCTGTTAGGCTGGTTGGGGTTTAGGTTAACCCAGAATTCAGAGTCTTGTATAGTTAGAGCTGTTAGGAAGTATTTTATGTTGGTTTGTAGATCTTTACGTTGGTCTAGGTTAAGAATAGTACCTTTGGGGATGTTTAGATTGAAGTTTAGACCAGTAGATAGGTCAAGGCCTAAGAGTGTTGGGTTAACCTGTAGGGGCGCGGTTACCGCGCCCTGTGGCATAGTAAAGGCCTATTTCAAGGGTTTTGAGGGTGTTTTTGTAACCGCTTACATAATAATATGTAAGTTGCTGCAGATGAAGGGTTACGAATTTAAAAGCCAGTGCCAAACAGGTAAAATTTGAATTTTCATGCCATTAGAAACTATTTCTTCTTTTGTATCATTAGTCAAAATAAGCGGATTTTTTATATCGAATTTTTTTGCCGCAGAAACTAAAGAATTAACTTCTCTATTCTTTGCTTCGGAACTTTCTAAATCATAACAAACCTGTATAAGTTGCTCTGGCCTATTTTTATCAACAATTAAAAAATCTACTTCGCGCCCTTTATCATCTTTAAAATAGTAAACCTTGCGTCCTCTGCGCAAAAGTTCTAAAAAAACTACATTCTCTAAATATTTTCCCTTATTTTCCGAAAATTGAAAAGACAAAGCAGTGATAAGCCCGGTATCGATGATATATGCTTTTTTAGGGTTAACCATTTGTTTCTTAATCGATGAATTAAACAAAGGAATCAATCTTACAAAATTCACTTCTTCAAGATAACCTATATACTCAAAAATTGTATCTTTACCAACTTTATTACCTTTTGACTTTAAAAAGTTAAAATACCCATTCAAAGAAAATAAAGCAGAAAAATTCGCCAATAAATAATGCATTAGCTCTTTCATTACAATAAAATTTCTTATTTTAAATCTTTCCGCTATATCTTTATAAAATGTTAAGTCGAAATATCCTTGCAATATTTGTGTTTTAAAAATTTCTTCTTTTTCTATGACTTCAGGAAAACCGCCAAATTTTAAAAATTCATCAAAAAGCTTCTTTATTTTATGACGGTTAGACGAATGCTCGATGTTAGCGCTTAATGAAATATGTTTAAATTTTAAAAACTCAAGAAAAGAAAGCGGCATAAGAAAATAATTCAGCGCTCTTCCTCTTAAACTAGTAGAAATCTCTCTGGACAATAATTTTGACGACGAACCAGTTAAAAAAATAGAGAAGTTACGTTTTTCACTTAACCTACGCACAAATTTTTCCCAAAGATCAATTTCTTGAATTTCGTCTAAGAAAAAGTAGCTTTGTTTATGTATATTGTCTGGATAAAGTTCAAAATAAGCATCTAATAAAGTCTCCCAATCATCTTTTGCAAAAGGCAAAATTCTTTCATCTTCAAAATTTATATATACAATATTATCTATTGATATCTTTTTATGGAGTAATTCTTGAATGGTCTGATAAAAAAGGTATGTTTTCCCAGCACGCCTAGGCCCATAGATAGTCATCACTTTGCCTAAATCTAAAGGCAGATTTAAATCACGCTTAATCAAAGGAAATGCCATATCCTTAAACTCATTTATAATTTTTTTGAAAATATCTTTCTTGTTCATTTTATACTTTCATATAGTGACAGAATATAACTATATTGTTCTTATATAAGAGGATACTATATCGGATCAGACTTGTCAAGTTTTTTTATTAAGGAGCGAAGCGGGGATTATCTCTCACTTCCGCATTTAAGCATTCTCTATAGATTTTCGGATTGCTTTTATTGGTTTTAGTGCTATGGTTTTAATTATCCAAATATCAGTTCTTTCGTAAAAGTTTTTGTGGCTTAAAATTTTTTGAATGGTCCTTGGGTTTATTAAACGCTTTCAAATTATCAAGTTGGTTGTATTTTAAAAGCTCCTTATAAATAAGCACCCAAGCACAATCTCTATTCTGATCTATTTCACACTTACCTTGTTTTGCCCCTCCGCAAGGCCCATTAAGTAAATTTTTAGAACAACGCGTAACCGGACAAATTCCACCTGTTTTTCCTAAAATACAATCTCCACAATTTGAACAAACTTCAAAAAAATTGGAAAATTTATCAACTGAAGCGCTAAATAATGAATTACATCCGGGAACAATTATTAAATCAAAACCTAGGTTTTCTTTAAGTGATTGCAGGCCTGCACCACAACTTAATATTAAAATAGCATCGGCTTGTTTTATCTTATCGATATTTTTAACCAACTCTTTTTTTAAAACAGGGCTAATGCATGGCGCCTGAGGTATACAAAAACCGACAATCTCTTTTCCTCTAGCTTCTAATTTTGCCTTATAGGCCAAGGCTTCACGCTCGCCTCCTGTGTGGGCAACTGTAGCACACTCACCACAACCGATTATGAATATTTTGTTATAGCCTTTAAGTAAATCTAAAGTTTCTTCAAATGGTTTTTGCTGAGTAACAATCATTTCTTTAACTTCTCTAAATATTGTTTAATCTTTTCTTCGTAGCCGATAGCTTTGGGCTGGTAATATTTTACCTTATTAGGTAAATATTCTTGCACTACATATCCATTTTCAAAATCATGGGAGTATTTATAACCAACGTGTCGCCCAAGCTTTTTTTCACCTTCAAAGGTTGCGTTCTTTAAGTGATTCGGTATTCTTTCTGTCGTATCATTTTCTATATCTTTTAATGCCTTGTCAATACCTAAATATGAAGCGTTTGACTTGGGGCTACAGGCAACATAGACTGCTGCCTGAGCCAGAGGAATTCTTGCTTCAGGGAGCCCAACAAATTCTGCAACCTGCATTGCCGCATTTGCTAAAATTAAAGCTTGGGGGTCGGCATTACCTACATCTTCTGAAGCACAAATACAAATCCTACGGGCAATAAATCTTATATCTTCTCCAGCATAAATCATCTTTGCCAACCAATATAATGCTGCATCCGGATCTGAACCACGCATTGATTTTATAAATGCGGATATTGTATCATAATGCCCATCTTCGCTTTTATCATACAAAACAGCTTTCTTCTGAATAGATTCTTCCGCCACGCTAAGATCATAATTAATAAACCCTTCTCTGTCTGGCTTTGAGCTAACTACACCTAATTCTAAAGCACCTAATGCGCGCCTGGCATCGCCATCACAAATCTTTGATAAAAAATTTTTTGCCTTATTGTCAATTCTTACATTAAAGCTACCCAGGCCTCTTATTTTATCCTTTAATGCATTATCGATAATTATGCTTATTTCCTCCTGAGATAATGGCTTTAATTCAAACACGAGAGATCTTGAAATTAACGGGCTAATCAAACTAAAGAAAGGATTATGGACCGTTGCCCCGATTAAAATTATAGCTTGATTTTCAACATCTGGCATCAAAACATCCTGCTGCGCCTTATTAAATCTATGAATCTCATCGATAAAAAGAATTGTCTTTCTGCCGGAATTTATTTTACGGATTTTTGCCTGCTCGATAACTTGTCTTAATTCTCCTACATTTGAAGTAACAGCATTAATAGAAATAAATTCTGTTTTTGTAATTTGACTAATACAATATGCTAGGGATGTTTTTCCTGTCCCCGGAGGGCCAAAAATAATCAAAGAAGTGAGTTTATCGGTTTTTATTGCGCGGTTTAGCAGCTTGCCTTCGCCCAAAATATGTTTTTGTCCAACATATTCTTCTAGGGTATCTGGCCGCATCCGTGCCGCAAGCGGCAAATCACTTAAGGACTGCTGCTTGGGTTTTTCGATAAATTCAAAATTTAAATTTTCAGAATTTTTGTTATTGTGATTTTGAATTTTAATTGTCATTTGTATTGTGTTTTTGTCATTAATTAAAAACCCCGCCATTGCCGTTAGATAGGGCTTGTTGAACCCCTATTACTAGGTGGGTGCCTACCTGAAGTAACCTCGGTTACCTCGAGAGATCAGCTCCCGTTGATTTTGTGTTGGTTCACAAAATTGCCGTTCTCCAACGAACAGGGCAGGGCAATAAATCTTCTTAAGAAAAGTATAACATATGGGGGGCTAATTTTCAATTTAAGGATTACCTGATCTGAGCGGATAAACCTTGAACTAATTTTTCACAGATATTTTTTTGCAATGCCTCGATTTCTTTTTCTTCCAAAGTTCTGTTTTTTGCCTGCCAAGTTAGAGAAAATGTAAAATTTTTGTGATCTTCAGGAATATTTTTACCGCGGTAAACATCGATCAATTTTATTTCGGATAATTCGTTGCCTGCATTATTAATTATTAATTCCTCTATCTGCTGAAACTTAATCTCTTCTTTTATGTTAACACTAATGTCACGCGATATCGCAGGAAAAAGAGAAAACGGATTATATTTTATGCTGCAGTTTACGATCTTCGCCAATTCCTCTAAATAAATTTCGCTAAAAAAAACTTCGTCTTTATTTTTTATATCAAAATTACTGCATAGCTGTCTGGAAACATGCTTAAAGATACCAATTTTTTTACCTCTTGCTATAATATCGCCGGATTCTAAAAAATTAACTTCGTAAACCTTTAACTTGCCTAACAAATTTTCAACTATTCCTTTTAGATAATAAAAATCATTTTTGATATTATTTTTCTGTTTGTCTGTACAAATAACCTCTTCTCCGCAGACAATAATCCCTAAGGATAAGGCTTCTTTTTCTAGAAAAATATTGGAGATCTCAAATAGGCGTAAATTATGATTTTTACGGTTAATATTTCTACCTAGGCAACTAATCAACGACGCAAATAATGTTGGCCGTAAAACTTCAAACTCTAAACTTAAAGGATTTTGTAATTCATTTGATTTATCTAATAGTTGCTCTTCGTTGGATTTTTGCAAAAATTGGCGGCTGATTAAGCTATATGTTTTTGCTTCGCTTAGACCAAAACCAACTAACATATCCCTAATTTGGTTTATAAAATCATATTTAGATTTTTCAAACAACTGCTTTGAAATAGCTGGATACGTTAAGGGTATATTGTTATAACCAAAAATGCGGGCAATTTCTTCGGTAACATCTTCACTAATTTTAAGATCCGGCCTAAATGAAGGCACAGCTAAAACTAATTGTTTGTTTCTCTGAATAATACTTAAACCTAAATTCTTTAAAATACTTTTTACTTTTACAGGTGATAAACTTATCCCCAAAATTTTATTTGCCGCACCTACATCAAAAATAATTGTTCTTTTTGGGGTAGCGATTTTCTTGCTTCGAACAAATGCAATAGGTTTAGCCACAGCAGCCTCACAAATTAAATTCACCGCCCTAAATGACGCGTGCTCAACTCC
The DNA here is from genome assembly GCA_040753015.1 of Candidatus Omnitrophota bacterium. Lineage (GTDB taxonomy): Bacteria > Omnitrophota > Gorgyraeia > Gygaellales > JBFMHM01 > JBFMHM01. The sequence continues at coordinate 29,351 of JBFMHM010000009.1, read as the reverse complement.
CTGGATATCAACGCTTCTTTCAAAACGATAAGATGAATCAGTGCTGATTGCTATTTTTTTTACGATATTCCTTATAGTTACTGGGTCAAAATAAGCACTTTCCAATAAAATATTTTTTGTTTGGCCAGTAACCTCGCTGTCCTTGCCGCCAATGACTCCAGCCACAGCAATTGCTTTTTTGTTATCAGCAATAACAAGCGCTTCACTAGTAAGTTTTCTAGCTGAACCATCTATCAACAATATCTCTTCGCTGTCTTTTGCCCGGCGAACAATTATTGGTAAAACCAATTTATCATAATCAAAGGCGTGCAGCGGCTGACCCGTTTCTAGCATTACATAATTTGTGATATCTACAACATTATTTATTGAACGCAGGCCCAAAACTTCAAGCCGCTCTCTTAACCATTTCGGCGAAGGCCCAACTTGAACATCCTTTATCAAGCAAGCAGTGTATAATGAACAAGCCTTTTTATCTTGAACGTCAATTTGCAAAATAGAATTGTTTTTTATTTTTTCCGCCTGAGGCGGATCAGCCTTTGGCTGAAATTTTTTATTTGTTATTGCCCCTACCTCTCTTGCCACTCCAATTATACTTAGCCAATCCGGCCTATTAGAAGTTATTTCAATTTCAAAAACTGCGTCGCCAAGTTTTTTCTCAATACCTTTTACCTCGAGACCAGCCATAGTTAATAAATGTGCCAGCTCTTCAGGTGATTTTTTAATCTCCACAAAATCTTTTAACCAATTAAACGATACTTTCATAATCTTAAAATTGTTTTAAAAATCGAATGTCATTTTCATAAAGCAGGCGGATATCATCGATACCATATTTTAACATTGCAATCCTATCTACACCCATACCAAAGGCAAAACCAGTATATTTATTTCTTGGGTAACCGACTTGTTTAAATACGTTAGGATGAATCATGCCGCAACCCATAATTTCAAGCCAACCTTTCTTCCCACAAACAGAGCACCCTTTTGCCCCGCAAATAATACAAGAAATATCTACCTCGGCAGATGGCTCAGTAAACGGAAAAAAATGTGGGCGAAAGCGCATTGTAATGCCTTTACCAAAATAAGACTTTAAGAATAGATCGATCATTCCTTTTAAATCAGAAAATTTAATATCTTTATCTACAAGAAAACCTTCAATTTGATGAAACATAAATGAGTGTGAGCTATCCACTGCATCTGGCCGGTAAACCTTACCGGGGACAACCACGGCTAGTGGCGGCTTTCTTGATTTCATCACGCGAACTTGCACTGGTGAAGTATGACTCCTTAACAATAATTTTTGCGCTTTCGTATTATTTTCATGTTTTTGCGGTTGCAGATAAAATGTGTCGAAGGCATCCCGCGATGGATGATCTAAAGGAATATTCAAACCAGTAAAATTATTAAATTCTGTTTCAATTTCTGGGCCCTCTTCAATACTAAAACCGCATTGCTGGAATATTTTACAGATTTCTTCAAAGGTAATAGATAAAGGATGTTTATGGCCAAGTTCTTGCTTAAAAGCGGGAAAGGTCTCATCAAAAACCGGCTTTTCGTCTACAGATATACTAGCACGAAACTCATTGTGTTTTGCCTCTAAAAGAATCGCGATTTCTTTTTTTAATTCATTAATCAGGCGACCCTGGATTGGGCGTTCATGTACCGGAAGATTAGGAATTTGGGAAGTCATTTCTAAAATAACCCCTTTTCTTCCTAAATATTTATTACGGATTTTATCTAAGTCTTCTAAAGTTAAGCAGTTTTTAATTGCTTCTTTCGCGTCAGCCTGTAAAGCTGGAATATCGAAAGGCATACTACAACACCCCCTAAATAAAGCGCTAACTTCTTTTTTTTCTCGGGCAAAGGATCTACTAATTTCTCACCGGGAGTTAAAATAGTTATTTTTTTCGCATGGATATCTAGATCTCCCCCGTGCTCAGCACAAGCACGATTAAAAATACCTTCAATTTTTAACCAATCCCCTCTTTCTTTATACCCACCAATAAATTTTATGCCTACTGCTAATTTCTTTGGCAACCATATCCCAATAGCATTATCGCTTTCAGTAACATTAAGCCAGCAAAAATCTCCCCTATTCATTAAAGTACCAATTGCTTCGCCTTCAAAAATCACATTTTTCCCGTCGTACTCTTTCGCATTAACGATTAAATCGGCACTCTTAATTGGCTCTTGTGCAAACGCAAAGCGTAAAACGCAAAGCGTAAAAATAAAGTTTAAAGCTAAAAATTTAAAACTTTGGGCTTTAATTTTACATTTTTCATTTTGCATTTTCGCTTCCTCATTTTCCCTTTATTAACGCAATAAAAAAACCAATTAGAACAAATATACAAATAAATTCTAACCTGCCTGCCCACATTTGTAAAATGTAAAGTATCTTTAATACTGCGGGCATTGAAGCTGTGGTTATACCACAAGAGAGCCCAACATTTGCTGTTGCTGATACCGACTCAAACATACTTAACAATAATGGATACCCATAAAATACGCCAACAATTGCTCCTACCCAAAAAGTAATTACATAAAATAAGGACACTAAAAGCGCCATTTTTAGCATCGAATCTTCAAGAATCATCTCTTTAAGATGATGGAACTTAGTTATTATATTACTTGCCTGAGGAAGCATCATCCTTCTTACTTCTTGGGTCACGCCTTTCCAAATAATCCCCAGCCTTAATTCTTTAACCCCTCCGGTTGTAGAGCATACTGATCCTCCGATAGACATTGCTAAGATTAAACCGATTAAAGCAAGCGGCTGCCATTCCTTAACAAATTGCACAGCATATAACGTTGAATGCCCTGAACCTGTATGCGCAGAGATTAATGAAAAAAAACCTTTTCTAAACATACTATCTATCGAGGGATAGAGTGCAAACCGCGTTAAATCTATGGCGACTAAAGCGAATAAAGAAATAATCGTAAAACTTAAAAATTGTATTTCTATATTGTCGAAAATCTCTCTTCTTTTACCTGTCCAAAGTGCATAATGAAGGTTAAAATTTATTGCCCCAAGTATCATAAAACCAAGGGTAACCAATTCAAAAGCAAATGAATGATAATAAAGTATATTTTGTTGATATGGCGCAAAACCGCCGGTATCAAAAGCGGCCATGAATATGCATGCCCCATCAAAAAATGCTTTGTTAGCCGGTAATCCAATCTTTAAACTAACAATACCCAGACATATTGTACCTAGAACAAGATAAATAAAAGATACCAGCCAAATAAATCTTGCAGTGTGAATTACATTAGGTAAAATTCTTTCGTCGCGAGCCTCTCCAACATACATCCTGAATGCACCGCTTGCCTCTTTTGCAAAAAAGGCAATTGCCGCAACTACAATGCCTTGCCCGCCTAAAAACATAATAAAGTGCCGCCAAAAATTATGCGCTAAGCTCAGATGGTCTAAGTCTTGTACTAAGACTAACCCTGTGGTTGCCAGTCCCGACATTGTCTCAAAACAAGCATCTAAATAAGAAGTAAAGTGATTGCTCAAATAGAGAGGTATCGCACCTAGAAACATAGCTATAAGCCATCCTAACGCAACAATAATCATGCCATGCATCCAACTAAGGTCTTTATCTGTACGGCAGGAAATCGTCAGGAAAAATCCCAAAATAAAACAAATTTCCGAAGCAATTAAAAAATCAAAAATAGGGCTTATTTCTTTATATAAAAATCCGATGATTGCGGGTATAAACAATAGAAAGCCTAGGGCAATTACTATTTTCCCTAAATAATAAAATATAATTTTTATATCTTGCAGTTGGGGCCGTAAAATCATTTAATTATAATTGTAATAATTAAAAGATTAAATAGGAAAATAAATAAAATGTAGCCAAATTCAACAAAAATCCCAATAATAATATTGGATGTTTTTTTTACGGACGGATGCATAGTTATAGTTTACCTAGCAAAGTTTTTAACATCTGCTGTTCATTCTCAACTAAGGTAATTGCAACTACATCGTCACCGGTCTTAAGAATTGTGTTTCCTGTGGGAATTAAAACTTCGTCTTTTCTAATTATTGAAACTAATACAGAATCCGAGGGCAAATTGATCTCTTTAACTTTTTTATTAATCACTGGGGATTCTTCCGTTAAATCTACCCTCACAAGAGCAACCCTGCCGCGTTTAAAACTCAATAAATTCACAAAATCAGAAAAGCTAACCTCTTCTTCGATTATCTTTGCAAGAATTGTTGTGGCATCAACCGGCACATCAACACCTAATTCTACAAATAAGTGTTCGTTTTTAGAATCATTGACTCGGGCAACTGTACGAGCAACCTTAAAGCGCTCTTTTGCAAGCTGGCTGATAATTAAATTATCTTCATCATTACCAGTAACCACAGCTATTACATCTGCTCTAGATATGCCTGCGTTCTCTAAAATTTTTATGTCGCTAGCATCTCCATGTATTACCAGTATATCGAATTCTTGAGCGATTTTTTCACATATAGTTTTATCTTTTTCAATTAAAGCAACTATATGTTTATCTTTAGCGAGTTTCTTTGTTAAGAAATAACCTACATGGCCTGCGCCAACAACAATAACATACATTATAAGGCGGCCTCCGGCATTTTAAATTTTTTCTTTATTTCTTCAAGTGCGGCTGTTTTAATGACGGCTAGTAATACATCACCTTTCTCTAAAACAGTATTTGGCTCGGGTATAAAAACACCCTTGATTTTTTTAATCGCTACAACTAAAAACTCATAAGGAATATTTATTGCGCTTATTTGTTTACCAAAATAATTTTGGCTAAGGGGTATTTCCATAACAGCAAGTTCTTTTGACTCAATTAAATAGCTCGTAAATCTTGTTTCCGTTATTTTATCTCTGATCATCGCCGCAAAAAGCAAAGTTCCACTCATAATATCAAGCCCAAGAGTAGAATAAATTCTTGCCCTGTCTGGATCGTAAACGCGGCAAATGACTTTATTGACCTTGAAGATTTTTTTTGCAGCTTGAGCAGAAATTAAATTTACATTATCAATATTTGTTACAGCGCAAAAAGCATCTGCCTTTTCTATACCGGCTTGTTTTAGAAGATCTAAATCAAACCCACTACCTTCTAAAGTAAGCCCATTAAATGCCTCGCCTAAATTCTTAAACGCGTTTTTCTCTTTATCGATTACTACAACATTATGCTGTTCATGCGCTAATAATTTAGCAAGCTCGGAACCTACATGCCCACAGCCAACGATTACAACATACATCTACATTCCTTTTGTAATCAGCTTTTTGCTATCTCAACTAATTTATTAAATGCGGCGCTATCCCTAACAGCTAATTCTGCCAGAGATTTTCTATCTAAATTTATTTTATTTTGTTTAAGAGCACTAATAAGTTTACTATATGTAACTCCGTGCTCACGGCAAGCTGCGTTAATACGTACTACCCATAAAGAACGAAACTGCCTCTTTTTTGCCTTCCTGTCACGGTAAGCATAAACCATTCCCTTTGCTAGTGTATCTAATGCATGTCGGTAACGCTTTGACCTGTCGCCCCAAGCGCCTTTTGCGCGCTTTAGAACTCTCTTTATCCTCTTCTTTCTTGCAACATTTGTTTTTACTCTAACCATTACCTACTCCTTAGATGAGCCCCTAAGCCTTGGGACTTATTTTAATAAAAGCCTTTTTATATTTTTGAATAATTTGTGTGATAATATTACTGCTTTTTTTAACCTGCGTTTACGTTTCTTTGTTTTATTTGTCAAAAGATGGCTTTTGCCCGAATGTGGATGTTTAACCTTACCTTTCTTTGTAATTTTAAATCTTTTAGCAACGCCTTTTTTTGTTTTTAATCCTCTAAGTCTTGGCATAATTCTCCTTATTTTGGCATAATAACAGTTGTCATTGTCCGGCCCTCGAGCAAAGGCTCTTTTTCAACCTGTCCGTCGGATTGAATGTCTGAAAGCATTCTATCTAAAACGCGTTTTGCCAAATCCTGATGCGCCATCTCTCGTCCTCTAAAAACTAAAGATAATTTTACTTTATCTTTTTTCTTTAAAAATTCTTTTAGATGCCTAAGCTTAACCTGGTAATCATGCTCATCAATATTGGGTTTTATACGGATTTCCTTTACATGTATTTGTTTTTGATGCTTTTTAGCTTCGCGTTCTTTCTTTTCTTGCTCATATTTAAATTTTTTAAAATCCATTATGCGGCAAACCGGTGGTTCAGCGCCAGGGGCAACCTCAACTAAATCAAGTTCGGCATCTCTGGCTAGATCCCTGGCTTTAGAAATTGGGGTAACGCCTAATTGTTGGCCATCTACACCAATAAGCCTAACATTAACTGTTCTAATTCTATCATTAACCCTGATATTATTTTTTATTTTTACCACCTTCCTTTCTATTTATTTTACCTTAATCTCTTCTTTTAATCTAGTTAATAATTCCTCTATGCTAAACTTCCCCAGATCGCCTTCTTTTCTTTTTCTCAACGCGATTTTATTTTCTTTTTCTTCGCGGTTGCCAATAATAACCACGTAAGGAATCTTTTGAATTTCTTTATTACGAATTCTTTTATCTAAAGTTTCGTCTTGTGTATCAATCTCTACCCTGATACCTTGCTCTGACAAATGTTTCATGACTTCATTAGCATAAATTTCATTAGATTGTTTTATTGGAATAATTGCAACCTGTACCGGGCTTAACCAAAGAGGGAAATCTCCTGCATAATGCTCAATTAATGTACCTATAAACCGCTCTATACTTCCTAAAATAACACGGTGAATCATTATCGGGCGCTTTTCTTTGCCATCGGTATCTATATATTTCAAGTCAAACCTTTCCGGAAGAGCAAAATCACACTGAATTGTTGCGCATTGCCACTCTCTTTTTAAAGCATCTTTCAATTTAATATCAATTTTTGGGCCATAGAATGCGCCATCACCAGGATTTATTTTATAATGAAGCCCTTTTTCTTTTAATGCGCTTTCAAGGGCACCTTGCGCATCTAACCACATTTGATCCGACCCAATCGATTTTACTGGCCGAGTGCTTAATTCAATGCCCGCATCAACAAATCCGAAAGTCCGCATCGTGTCAAACACAAACTCAATTACACCTTTTATCTCTTGGCACAAGTCTCTCTGTGTACAGAATATATGCGCATCATCTTGTGTAAAACCGCGTACTCGTAAAAGCCCGTGTAAAACACCCGCCCTTTCATGGCGGTATACTGTACCTAATTCAAACAGTCGGAGTGGTAAATCTCGAAAACTACGCGTTTTTGATTTATAAATTAATATATGCCCTGGGCAATTCATTGGCTTAATTACAAAATCCTGATCATCAATTTTAAATGCATACATATTCTGCCGATAGTAATCTAAATGCCCTGATGTCTGCCAAAGCATACCCCGCATTACATGAGGAGTGATTACGTTTTGATAACCGCGTTTTCTATGCTCTATCTTTTCATAATCCTCAATGATTGTGCGCAACAAAGCGCCTTTAGGAAAATAAAAAACTAGCCCTGCGCCCGCTTCTTCATGAAAGATGTCAAAGAGCTCTAATTGCTTTCCTAATTTTCTATGGTCGCGCTTTTTGATTTCTTCACGAACCCTAAGATATTCTTCCAGCTCTTCTTTAGTGTTGCATACTGTGCCGTAAATTCTTGTTAACATCGGGTTAGTTTCAATGCCATGCCAATAAGAACCCGCTATTGACAATAACTTAAACGCCTTAATTTCATTTGTTGAATGAATATGAGGCCCGCGGCATAAATCTATAAAACTGCTTCCGGTTCTATATACACTGACTTCGCTATCCGGCAAATCTTTAATTAATTCAACCTTATAGGGTTCATTTAATTTCGTAAATAGCTCAATAGCCTTGTTTTTAGGAAAAACTTCTTTTGTAAAAATTAACCCCTTTTCGATAATCTCCTTCATTTTTCCTTCAATCTTTGGTAGATCATCTTCGGATAAATTATCTTTCAGGTCAAAATCATAGTAAAATCCATCTTCTATCGACGGACCAATACCCAATTTTACGCCAGGATATAATTCTTTTACTGCCTGCGCTAAAATGTGTGAACACGAATGTCTTAAAATTTCTAGATTCATATTTTTATGGGCCCATCAGGACTCGAACCTGAGACCTCAACGATGTCAACGTTGCGCTCTAACCAACTGAGCTATGAGCCCGAAAATGGGCAAGGAGGGAGTCGAACCCTCACGACCTTACGGCCAAAGGATTTTAAGTCCTTCGTGTATGCCATTCCACCACTTGCCCAAGTTTTTGCTATAGTTAGAGGCGCGGAGCGGATTTGAACCGCTGAATAGCGGTTTTGCAGACCGCTGCCTTACCACTTGGCTACCGCGCCATTTAAAATATATTTATATCGAATTTTTACAGCTTATTCAATACTTATTTTACAATTTTGCAAGTAACCTTACCTTCGATAATTTCTTTTAACGCTAGTGAAATCGGCCTTAGTCCTGCAAATGCTTTATTATTTATTAATGTAGGCGCCCCTTCGGCTAACTCTATGGCTCTTCTACCAGTCACAATAGTCAATTTATATATCGAATTATTGGTTTTTTTAATTAACTCTTCAAGCGGTATATACATTATTAATACTCCTTATTATTTTTCCCTCTAATTATAATCGAAATTTTTTTTAATGTATCTATTAAATCGTCATTAATTATTGTGTAATCATAATTTTTAGCGTATTTTCTTTCTTTATCCGCTAATTTCATCCTTGCCCTAAGCTCCCGCGTTACCATATTGCCTCTATCTTTCACTCTTTTTTCTAATTCCTTTTTTGAAGGGGGTAAAATAAAGATTGTTGTTGTTTGTTTTGGATATTTTTTCTTTAATATCCTTGCTCCCTTCATATCGAGACAGAAAATAATATTTTTATCATTTTTGAGTGCGGCGTCAAGATATTTTTTTGAAGTACCATAAAATGTATCTAGATATTTAGTCCATTCAATAAATTCACCGATCTTCTTTTTTTCTAAAAATTCTTTCTTGTTAATAAAAAAGTAGTCTTTCTTGTCCTTTTCGCCTAAACGGGGTTTTCTCGTACAAAAAGAGATTGATTTTTGTAATTTTAATTGCTTTATCCGAACTAATTTTTGAGCTAGGGTTGTCTTGCCGCTTCCAGAAGGACCAGAAATTATAAATAGCCTGCCAAGCCTACTCGACATTTTGAACTTGTTCGCGCAACTTTTCAATTTCAGTCTTCATTATTACAACTTGCGTTGAAATGAAGCTATCAAAAGACTTTGCGCCGATAGTATTTGTTTCGCGTTGAAGCTCCTGAAGAATAAAATCCATTTCTTTGCCCGCAGGGACATTCTTATTAATAACTCTTCTGAAATTTTTTAAATGCATCTCGATGCGGTTAATTTCTTCTGTTATATCTTTATCTCGTAAAAAAGCCTCTTTTTCTTCATCGATTTTAATAGATTTTAATTTATGCACGGTGGCAAGCTTTATCCTTCTTTTAACTAAAACGAGCTCTTTATTTATTAAATTTATATTTTTATTTAAATATTTAAAAATACCTCTTCCTTCTTTTTCTTGAGACAAGCGAAGTTTTTTACAAGCAGCATGAAAAACTTCTAAAATTTTCAACGTAGTCTTTTCATTTAAAAATTGTTTTTTCATCCCAAGGACTTCTATTACACCGGGTAAATTTAAAATAATTTCCATCGGCGGTTTGGCTGATAAACGCAGCTCTTTAGTTAAATCTTCTATTTTATTGAAATAATCCCTGGCTAAAATTTTATTAATTACAATCTTTTGTGCCTTAGGAAGAATTAAATCTATATAAATAGTCAGTCTTCCCCGAGAAAAATACTTCGATAAAATATTCCTTAATTTTTCTTCTAAAAATAGAAGCTTATCTGGTAAATTAAATACCGGGTCTAGAAAGCGATGGTTTAAGCTTTTAATTTGAATGTTTATTTTTAGATTTGGAGAATTATATTCGCTCTCTCCATATCCAGTCATGCTTTTTATCACGCTGTTCTCCTATTTATGAGTGCATATACTACTATGCCCAAGCCTTCTTTTTTACAGTTGTTTCAATCGAGTCTGTTACAGGGTATAAATTAACAATGATTTCATCGGGAATAAACCAAAGTTTAATTTCTCTTTCTGCATCTTCTTTATTCGCAGAGGCATGAATGACATTTTCATATACGCCAGATGTTGTAATCCTGCCGTACGAACCGCGTATGCTTGTTGGGTCTGCTTCTTCGGGATTAGTTGCGCCACAAATTTCCCGTACTTTTGAAATTGCATCTTTACCCCAATAAACCAAAGCCATAACTTTCCTGCGGTTATGGAATTCTCCCTGAATATACTTTATAAGATCTGGAAAAAATGGCTTATCTTTCAAAAATTTATAATGCTCTTCTGCCAACTCTTTAGAAACCTTCACCATCTTTGCTGCTACAATTTCAAGTTTAGTTTCTGAAAGCCGTGTCAAAATATTTCCGGTTAAAGATTTCTTTAAACCATCGGGTTTGATTAAGATTAAAGTCGCTTCTTGATTCGTCATTTTTTCATCAACCTCACTATTCTTTCTAAATCCTCTGGTGAATAAAACTCAATTTGGATAAATCCGCGCTTTTTATTTTTTACAATCCTTACCTTGCTAGCAAAAAACTGCTGCAGCGCTTCTTCTAACATTAAAATTTGAATATCAGTATTTGCTTGAGGAATCCGAGATTTCTTTAACTTGTCATGCGGTTTTTTTTGTCTTACTAATGTTTCTAACTCTCTGACAGATAAAGACTTATCAATAATAACTCTTAATAATTCCTCTCTGTGTATATTTGATTCGAGCTCTAGCAAAACTTTAGCGTGGCCCAAAGAAATATTCCCTTTCCTTATTTCATCCTGAATACCGTCTGGTAAATTAAGTATCCGTAGAACATTTGCTATCGTTGCGCGGGATTTACCAGTCATTTTTCCAATTTGTTCCTGGGTTAAAGAAAAATCATCTAATAATTTTTGGTAAGCACGCGCTTCTTCTACAGGGTTTAAGTTTTGTCTTTGAATATTTTCGATTAAAGCAAGCTCTAAAGATTCTTGATCTTTTGCGTCCTTTATTATTACGGGAATTTCGGTAAGGTTTAATTCTTTAGCTGCACGGTATCTTCTTTCTCCAGCAATAATTTCATAGTGAGTACCGGCATTTCTAACCAAAATTGGCTGAATCAATCCCTTCTCTTGAATTGAATTTTTTAATTCGGTTATGCCCTCAGAATCAAAATTTTGCCTGGGTTGGAAAGGATTCGGTTTTATTTGATCTAATTTTAAATAAATCACATTTTTCCCTTCGGATGTGATTTCTGTGCTATCCATTCTTTCTGGAATTAATGCTCCTAGCCCTTTACCTAAAGCTTTTCTCTCCATATTGCCTCCTGTAACCGCAAAGACGCTAAATTCGCAAAAGCGCAAAAATTAAATTTTGCGTCCTTCGCGGTTGCAGTTTTAGCGTTTTAGCGGTTGCAATCTTCGTATTTATTCTCTATCGTAACGTCTTCTGTTGCCGCTATCTGTTCTTGCGACGGTTTAATATTTGAATTTAGCTCTTCTCCTAGTATCTCCTGCGCAAGCTCCTGATATTTTTTTGCACCGATAGAATTTGGATCATAAACAACAATTGGCTTACCGAAACTAGGAGCTTCTGTTAAACGAACATTCCGCGGTATAATGGATTTATAAACCTTATCTTTAAAATAAGAACGGATTTCATCAATAACTTCTCGAGCTAAATTTGTACGATAATCAGCCATAGTCAAAAGAACTCCTTCTACTTCTAAACCTGGATTAAGATTTTTTTTGACTAGTTCAAATGTCTTTAAGAGTTGTGTAATACCTTCTAGTGCATAAAATTCACACTGCACAGGAATTAGAACTGAATTAGCAGCACATAGAGCATTCACAGTTAATAATCCTAAAGAAGGCGGACAATCAATTAACGTAATTTCATGATTATCAATGAGTTGCAAAAAATTTTTTAGAAAAAATTCTCTTCCTAATTGAGAGGCGAGCTCGATTTCAAGCCCACTTAAATCAACATTACTCGGAATTAAATAAAGGTTTTGAATATTTGTCTGATAAATAACCTGCTCTGGTTTCACATTGTCAACCAATGCATGATATATATTATTATTGATTTTTTGTTTATCGATACCTAGACCGCTAGTCGCATTTCCTTGTGGATCTAGATCAATAAGTAACACTCTTTTACCTGCTATAGCTAAATATGAACTTAAATTAATAGCAGTGGTAGTTTTACCTGTACCGCCTTTTTGATTACATATTGCAATAATTTTTTTCATTTTCTTTCAATGTTCCACGTCGAACATTTTTTATTTATTTCTTTTTTTTCGTTACCCTTATTTTAGTTAAAATTGCTCCTGGCATACCAAAAAGGCCGTTTTTACCCTCACGTACAACTGTAACCTCAATATTATCTCGTGTAGTATTTAACAGTTTTAGTGCTTCTTCAATAGCTTCTTCTACAGTCTTACCTTCTACTTCGATACTTTCCATTGATACACAAGAGTTAATAAACTGTTAATAAACCAATATATGACTAGCCCCGCAGGAAATGAATAAAAAATAAAGCCGAATATAATTGGAAAAATTACCATCATCATTTTTTGCTGTTCTCTTTGAGTTGGAGACGCACTTTTTAAACTAAGTTTCTGCTGTAAAAACATTGTAAGCGCCATTAAAATCGGCAATAAATTAATTTCATTACCAATTACCGGAAATGATTTTGGCAATATAAATAATTTATCTGGCTCAGTTAAATCATTTATCCAAAGAAATCTTGCTCCTTTTAATAATAAAGATCTAGATAGCGCTTGATATAAAGCAAAAAATATCGGTATTTGAAGTAATAGCGGCAAACAACCACCCATAGGATTAACTTTATGTTCTTTATAAAGCTCCACAATTTCTTTATTTAAACGCTGCGGGTTATCTTTATAGATTTTTCTAAGGTTTTCGATATGCGGTTGCAGAGCCTGCATTTCTTTCATTGATTGCATTTGTTTATGAGTCAAAGGATACAATAAACCATAAATTAATATTGAAAGTATAACTATCGCTAAACCCCAATTCCTAAAAATTAGATATAAAAATTTTAAAATAGAAAGGAGTATACGTGAAATTGCATTGAAATGTGCAAGATTATCAGAAGCCACAGAATCAAAGTCATATAATAAAGATTTGTCTTTTGGCCCAAAAAAATAAGAAAAGTCTTCATTGGAAACACTCTGGCTAAATCGAATAATATCGTGATTAAGCGGAATAATATTCAGATTATTTTTTCTTAACTCATTATTTTTCAATAAGTAACAAAAATGTGTGTCATGAATACCGGCAATCTTTACATTTATATCGCTAAAATGTTTCTCTTGATTTTTAAATTTATATAAAGGGAATTTTTGCGGTTTATTATCGCTAAATATTACAACTTCGGATGCGCGCATTTGACGAGCATTTTTTGATAGATCAATATCTGCAATATTCAACCAATAGTTTGCTTTACCATTAACATTATTAATCTTTAACTTTATGGTATAACTAGCGTTAGGAATAATAAATGTTTTAATTATTTTATGGTTACGACTTGAAAAAATAACATTATTACCATCGATTTTATAATCAGAAAAGGCGATGGGTTGAGTATTATCATACAGTAATCCGATTTGATTAAACATTTGTGTTTGATAATTATATTTTTTAAAATAAATCGCCTGGATCGTTGCGGAAGGAAGTGCAAATGTTATATCCATTGTTTCTGTTGTATAAATGAATGAGGCTTCTGTAGGTACAGCTAAGATAGCTTGGGATGGTATAATATTTTTTTCTATAACTTGTTGCTTTGCAATGTGTTGTGGTTTTTGAACAGGGAACAATATCGACCAAATCATAAGGACGCACAAACTAAAACCAATAGCTAATATTAAACGTTTTTGCATTTTATTTAAATAGGATCGTAGCCGCCATTAAAAAAGTTATTACACCGTAAAATGCGGCGCGTTCCTACTAAAGCCCCCTTTAATATTCCGTATTTTTTAATTGCTGTGATAAAATATTCGCTACAGCTAGGATAAAATCGGCAATTAGTGCCTAAAAATGGAGAGATGCTACTTTTATAAAACTTCAAAGCTATGTTTAACAACCTAATCATTAAACAGAAACTCGCTTGCGCATCTTTAATCTTCGACGAGATAAAACCTTTCTGCCATTTTTCGTTCTCATACGTTTTAAAAATCCATGGCGGCGTTTTCCAATTCTATTCGTAGGTGTTTTAAGATGTTTTTTCATTTGCGCTCCTCAAATATAATCATTTATCGACGGACAAAAAGTCCCTAATTATAATAATGGATAATTATAACATTTAAAAACATTAAGTCAAACAAAAATTTTTCCTTGCATTCAAATATTTCTTTGTTATAATAAACAGACAAATTTCTTATTAAGTGGCCGTGGGTGTGAATAATCTGTGGATAATTGTTAAAAGTTTCTATAAAACCTGTAGGCGGAATGCAAGATTTAACTTTATACTGGCAACAAATACAGCACTCTTTAAAAAATGAGCTAGGTAGTAGTTCCTACGAAACCTGGCTTAAATGTATCCAGGCAAGAGCTAACCAAGATAAATATTTAATATTGGAAGTGCCGGATACTTTCTTCAAAAACTGGATAGTTGAACATTATCTTGGGATTATTTCTAAAAAATTAAAGGATGTCGCGGGCAGAGATATTATTATTGATTTTCTAGTTAATCCCGATGTATTCAAAAAAGAAGATACGCTTTCTGACCAAAAATTTACATCTAGCCATTTTACTAGTGAATTACAATTAAACCCAAAATATACATTCGAAAATTTTGTTGTAGGATCTTCTAATAGATTTGCTCACGCTGCGGCATTAGCTGTGGCTGATTCACCATCAAAGGCATATAATCCTTTTTTTATTTATGGTTCGGCAGGTCTTGGAAAAACACATCTTATGCAATCAATTTGCCACGCAATAAAAAAGAAAAAAGAAAGCACTAAAATTTGTTACATAACTTCTGAAAAATTTACTAATGAATTAATCGACGCGATACAACACCGCTCTACACAAAAATTCCGTCAGAAATACCGCAGCGTAGATCTTTTATTAATCGACGACATACATTTTATCGCTGGTAAAGAATCCACCCAAGAAGAGTTTTTTCATACTTTTAACGCTCTATACGATAATCATAAACAAATAATAGTTTCTTCAGACCGAACCCCAAAAGATATCCCAAACCTTGAAGAAAGATTAGTTTCAAGATTTGGCTGGGGATTAATTACTGATATACAACCGCCTAACCTAGAAACCCGTGTTGCAATCTTAAAGAAAAAAATTGAAAAAGAGCCGCACAACATTCCTGATGATGCTATATTTTTTATTGCCCAATTAATTAAAACAAATATCCGGGAGTTGGAAGGAGCGCTAATCCGAGTTATTGCTTATTCATTAATGGAAAAACGGTTGATCACTTTAGAGCTTGCGCAAGAAGTATTAAAAGATATGGTTAGGCTAGATAATAAAATAATAACTGTGGAATTAATCCAAAAAGAAGTGTCTCAATTTTTTAACTTGACGCTTCAGGAGTTAAAAACAAACCGTAGGAATAAAAATATAGTTTTACCAAGACAAATTGCAATGTATTTAAGTAGAGAATTGACCGCTTATTCACTGCCTGAAATTGGCGGGTTTTTTGGAGGTAAAGATCACACAACTATTCTTTACGCTCACACAAAAATTAAAAATTTAAGCCAAAAAGATCAGGATTTAAAATTAAAAATTGAACAGGTTACACAAAGGATTAAACAGTAATTTAAAATTTAATTAACAGGTTTTTATTTTTGTAAGTATTAAAATGATATTTAGTTATAACAATATTCAGAGTTTGTTTGCACCCTACTACAACTATTACTATTTTTGTTTTATTAAACACTAATAGGAGGATTCATGAAATTTGATGTTGATAAAGTTATTTTACAAAATAGTATTCAAAAAGTTGTTAATGTAATTAATCCTAAAAGCAGTTTGCCAGTATTATCTAATATATTAATAGAAACAATTAAAGACAGACTTTCTTTAATAGCTACAGATTTAGATATCGGAATTTCTTGTGAAATTCCTGTGAATGTTGGTGAAGAGGGCGCGATAACTATACCTGCTAAAAGATTTGCGGATATTGTAAGAGAATTGCCGGATGGTAAGATTTTAATTAGTGTAAAAAGAAATAATACTGTAAGTGTTGAAAGCGGGGATATTAGGTTTAAATTTATGGGGTTACCGAAAGAAGAATACCCAAAACTTCCAGAATTAAATAATAAGGAAGTGTTTAAGATTAATGCAGGTGTTTTAAAAGAAATGATCAATCTTACTTATTTTGCAATTTCTAATGATGAAACAAGGTATGTTTTAAATGGTGCACTTTTGAAGATTGAAAATAATCAAATTAGTCTTATTGCTACTGATGGAAGACGTATGGCCCTAGTCGAAAGAAAAATCGATTCCGTTATTAGCAAAGATATTTCGATTATTGTGCCTTTAAAAACAATTCAAGAATTAAATCGTAATTTAAATATAGATAAAGAAGTTGCTATTGTATTTGGGGAAAATCAAATTTTATTTAATACAGGAGATATAATTATTATTTCCCGTTTGATTGAAGGGGACTTTCCTGATTATAAACAGGTTATACCACAAAATACACCTGGTAAAATTAGAGTAAATAGGGAAAATCTAATGCTGGCTATTAGGCGAGCAGCGCTTTTTTCAACACCGGACTATCAAGCAGTTAAATTTGAAATTGTGAAAAACAAATTAATTATTTCAAAATCAACCCCGGGCCTTGGTGAATCTCGGGAAGAGGTGGCTGCGGAATATGGTGGTAAAGAGTTGGTTTTAGGGTTTAACCCCGTGTTTTTACTGGATGTACTAAAAAACTTAGACGAGGAGGATGTGTCCTTTGATGTTAGTGCTGCTGATAAACCGGCGGTAATTAGGAAAGAAGGTTATGTATATATAGTTTTGCCTATGAGGTTGTCTTAGTGGGAAAGCCGGTACAATTAAAGCACGCAATCAATGATTTATTGCAAAATATAAGAAATAATAGTAAGGTAGATATTGACGATATTAAGGAGATTTTTAAAAAAAATCTTGACAAAAGGGTATTAAAACATGTAGATTTTGTTAATTTGAAGAATGGGGTATTGAAATTACGCGTTGATACATCTGTATGGTTTTGCGAATTAAATTTAAAAAAAACAGAGCTTCTAAAAATCTTACAAGAAAAATTCCCTAGGGTAATTAAAGATATGCAGGTATTTATTGGTGAATTAAGAGAAAAAATATGAAAAATAAAGAACAGGCACAAAATAAACCGTACGACGCAACAACAATTCAGGTATTGGAGGGGTTGGAAGCAGTTAGGCGAAGACCGGCAATGTATATCGGTGATACGTCAGCCAAAGGGCTACACCATTTAGTTTATGAAGTTGTTGATAATAGTGTGGATGAAAGTTTGGCCGGATTTTGTACGAACATTGACGTAATTATCCACACAAATAATAGCGTTGAAGTAAGTGATAATGGTAGAGGTATACCAGTAGATATTCATAAAACTGAAAAAAAACCAGCGGTCGAGGTTGCTCTTACAACTTTACACGCGGGAGGTAAATTTGATCATCGCGTTTATAAAGTTTCCGGTGGTTTGCATGGTGTAGGTGTTAGTGTTGTGAATGCGCTTTCCGAGTGGCTTGAAGTGGAGGTCAGGAGAGAAGGTTGTATCTACCATCAACGTTACGAACGAGGTAAGACGAAGACAAAGCTTGCAACAATCGGAAAATCTAAATCGAATGGTACAAAGGTTACGTTTAAGCCGGATAAAGAAATTTTTTCGGACACAAATTTTTCTTACGATGTTTTGGCGCAGCGTTTAAGAGAGCTTGCATTTTTAAATAAAGGGTTAAAGATATCCTTAAGGGATGAGCGCAGTGATAAGGAGAGTATTTTTGAATTCAAAGGAGGAATTGCTTCTTTTGTAGATTATTTGAATAAAAATAAGAATACCTTGCATAATAAAGTAATTTATTTTGAGAGGGAGAAAGAAGGAGTTATTTTAGAGGTTGCAATTCAATATAACGATAGTTATTCTGAGACAATTTTTTCTTTCGCGAATAATATTAATACAATTGATGGCGGTTCGCACCTATCTGGTTTTAAGTCAGCGCTTACCAGAGCTATAAATCAGTATGCGAAAGCAAGAAATGTTTTAAAAGAATCCGACGGAACAATTGGCGGCGAAGACGTTCGAGAAGGCCTTACGGCTGTTGTTAGTGTCAAGGTTCCTAATCCTCAGTTTGAGGGACAGACAAAGGGTAAGTTAGGAAATTCAGAAGTAGAAGGAATTGTTAATTCTTTCAGTTTTGAAGCTCTTAGTAGTTATTTCGAAGAGAATCCTTCGATTGCAAATAAAATTATTGAAAAGGCGGTTCTTGCGCTTCGCGCGCGGGAAGCAGCGCGTAAGGCAAGAGAGTTAACCCGTCGAAAAGGCGCCCTAGAAGGCGCATCCTTACCTGGCAAGTTAGCCGATTGTTCTGAAAGCGATGCCGCAATATGCGAAGTATATTTGGTTGAGGGCGACAGTGCTGGTGGGTGTTGGGACGGGGATACTAAGATTGCATTAGTTGATGGCAGAAGTTTAAGCTTTAAAGAAATTATCGTAGAGCAAAGACAAGGCAAGATGCATTATTGTTACACAATTAAAAATGATGGCAATATTGGCATTGAAAAAATACTGTATCCACGCATTACAAAGCAAAACGCCGAAGTTATAAAAATAATTTTAGATAATAACAAAGAACTTGTTTGTACGCCCGATCATAAATTTATGCTTAGAGATGGCTCTTATATTGAGGCAAAGGATTTAACCCCAAAGATGAACATAATGTCTTTAGAAGAAGAATTTATTTACGGCGACAAATTTAAAACAGAAATTTATGAAACTAATTCAAATTTTAGAAGTTCAAAAGGTTGTGGGAATATTGGTTTATTAGAATTAACGCCTAAAACTAACCATAAAATTAAGCGAATAAAAAAATTAGATAAAAAAATTGATGTTTATGATATAGAAGTGCCAAATACGCATAATTTTGCATTAGCCAGTGGAATATTTGTGCACAATAGTGCAAAACAAGGCAGGGATAGAAGATTTCAGGCGATTCTGCCTTTGAAAGGAAAAATCTTAAATGTTGAAAAAGCACGTTTAGACAAAATACTATCTAATGAAGAAATTCGAACAATAATCACAGCTTTGGGTACAAGCGTAAGCCAAGAATTTGATATTGCCAAGCTGCGTTATCATAAAATTATTCTTATGGCAGACGCAGATATCGACGGGTCTCATATACGAACATTGTTGCTTACTCTTTTGTATCGTCAAATGCCAAAATTAATTGAGGATGGTTATGTGTATATTGCTCAGCCGCCGCTTTATAAGATTAAACGTGGGGCACGCGAGGAATATATTCAAACAGAAGAACAAATGTCAGAACTACTTTTGGATTTAGGTACAGAAGGATTAAAATTAGTTTCTGTAAAAAATAAACATCAATTTAGCGATGCACAATTTAAGGAAATTCTTTTACAGTTAGTTGAAATTGAAAAATTAGGCAGGGCATTAGAGAAACATGGAGTAAAAATTAAAGATTTATTTGTTTTAATACATCAAAAGACCAAAAAATTGCCAATTTATAGGGTAAAAGTGGAGGGAAAAACCCATTTAGTTTATGATGAGAAAGAATTAACTAAATATATATCAGAAGATGAGAAAAATTATACAGAATTATTTGAAGCGCAAGAACTGAATGTCATATTTGATAAATTGGCAAAGAATTTTAGTTTTGAAATATCTAGCTATTATGAATTAGAAGATAGGAAAAATAAGCCTCTTTTTAGAGTCGTAGATGAAAAAGAAAGCCATGAAATTTTTTCATTGAAAGGATTGCTGGATTTTGCCAGGTCCCATGCAAAAAAAGGAATACATATTCAAAGATACAAAGGTTTAGGAGAGATGAATCCGCAGCAACTCTGGGAAACAACCATGGACCCTGAAAAGCGGACATTATTAAGAGTAAAATTAGAAGATGCAGTTGAGGCAGATAAAATGTTTACAATTTTAATGGGAGATCAAGTTGAGCCAAGAAGAGAATTTATTGAAGAAAACGCGCTAGCAGTAAAGAACCTGGATATTTAAAATCAAATACCAAATATCAAAAATCAAAATGACATATCAAAATGCAAATATTGAAAAAAACAGAAAAAGAAAATCTTTGGTTGTATTTTTGATATTTGATTTTAATTTTTGATTTCGGCGAACGGAGTGAGCCGCTATGTACGCACAAAACGAAAAAATATTGCCAATTTATATCGAAGATGAAATAAAAGATTCATATCTTAATTATGCGATGAGCGTAATTGTTGGCCGTGCTTTACCGGATCTGCGCGATGGCCTTAAGCCAGTGCATCGCAGAGTGCTTTATGCTATGCACGAGCTTAATCTGGAACATAATAAACCCTATAAAAAATGTGCGCGTATCGTCGGAGATACTTTAGGCCGCTACCATCCGCATGGAGATGTTGCGGTTTATGATACTTTAGTTAGAATGGCGCAGGATTTTTCTTTGCGTTATCCTCTTGTTGATGGTCAGGGAAACTTTGGCTCTATTGATGGCGATAGCGCAGCAGCGATGAGATACTGTGTTACCGGTGACAGCCTTGTTTCGACAGAAGAAGGGCTAGTGCCAATAAGTGAAATTGGTATTGGTCAAGAGAGTGATATAAAACTAAAAGTTTTAGGCTTTGAAGGTAAACAGGAAGCAGCAAATAAATTTTTTAATTCCGGAAAACATGAGACTATCGAAGTAGTTTCTAATTTGGGCTACAAGATAAAGGGATCATATAATCATCCCATATTATGCTGGTCGAAAAAAAGCGGGAAGCTATGTTTCTCTTGGAAACTACTTAAAGACGTAAGAGCTGGCGACGTCGCAGTTATAAATAGAAAGCACGCAATTTTTGGTAGCAAATATTTTAATCTAAGCCGTTTTTATCCAAAGGACGACTCTTTTAAAGACATAGGATTGCCAAAGAACATGAATCAAGATATCGCTTTTCTTTTAGGCGCCTTAGTTTCCGAGGGAAGTTTTCATCAGAATAAAATCTTATTTAATAATTCAGATCCAGCTTTTTATAATGCTGTAAAAAGAGTTTTTAAAAAAGAATTTCAAGGTATTGGGATTTATGAAAGAGAGATTAAGGGGGGATGTAGAGAATTAGACGTCTATCAGCAAAAAGCAGTTAAATTTATTGAAAATATCGGCCTAAAGAATACTAAGTCGGATGAGAAAGAGATTCCATTTATAGTTTTACAATCTCCGCGCGATTGTGTAAGAGCTTTTTTAACAGCTCTTTTTGAAGGAGACGGATCGGTGTCTTTTAAAATAGATAAGAGACATAAAGGAAAATCCATAGAGTTAGTTTATAATTCTAAAAGCAAAAAGCTAATACAGCAGTTAAAAATTCTTTTACTGCAATTCGGGATTGTAACTACGTTTCCTTATCAAGATAAACGAAACAATTGCTACAAGCTTGTTATTTCCGGCCATGAGAATATAAAAAGGTTTTACGAAGAAATTAATTTCTTTTCTGAAAAGAAAAAGTCCCGACTTGCACACATAAAGCATATTAACTCGGATAGAATGAGCAAAACCGATTTTATTCCATTTCTGGCAGAATATTTTAGAGAAAAATATAAGAGCGCGTTCTTTGAGAGAAATAATATAGATAGGTATCCCGGTTTACGCAAACATTATGCTCGCTTAAAGGAAATTCTGGATAAAAAAGATAAAGAATTAATTAAAATACTTTTAGACAGCGAATATCTTTTTGATTATATGAAAAAGATTAATTATTTGAAGCCGGAATATGTTTATTCTTTAAGAGTAAAAAGTAAAGATCACGCATTTGTAGCCAATGGCTTTATAAATCATAATACAGAAGCACGGCTAGAAGCGATTTCCAGCGAGATGCTAGAGGATATCGAGAAAGAAACAGTAAATTTTGTGCCGAATTTTGATGGTTCGTTGGCAGAGCCGTCAGTAATGCCGGCAAAATTACCTAATTTATTAATTAATGGTTCCTCAGGCATCGCTGTTGGCATGGCAACTAATATTCCACCCCATAATTTAAAAGAAGTCGTTGATGCTATAGTATATTTTCTGGATAATCCAAATTGCGAAATCAAAGATTTAATGAAATTTATTAAAGGGCCGGATTTTCCAACTGGCGCGCTTATTTGCGGTAAATCTGGAATCAAGGAAGCCTATACAACGGGTAAGGGTAAAATTCTTGTGCGGGCACGCGCAACAATTGAACGCCAGAAAAATGGTAAAGACCTGATTGTGATTACTGAAATTCCTTATCAGGTTAATAAAACAAGTCTTATTGAGGGCATTGTAAGGCTTGTGGAAGAAAAAACAATAGACGGTATTTCTGATATCCGCGATGAGTCTGATCGCGAAGGTATGCGTATTGTGGTTGAGCTTAAGCGGGATATAGAGCCCCAGATAATTTTAAACCATCTTTATAAGCACACATCTTTAGAAACCACTTTCGGTATAATTAATCTTGCGATTGTAAATGGCCGGCCGCGCATTTTAAATTTAAAGCAAATACTTTCTGGCTATATTGACCATAGGAAAGAGATTATCCGCCGCAGGACTCAATTTGAATTGGATAAAGCTCTTAAAAGAGCCCATATATTAGAAGGGCTAAAGATCGCTTTAAAATTTATTGATCAGATAATTAAGACAATAAAAACTTCTAAAAATGTTAGCGCGGCAAAAGAAGCTCTTACGAAAAATTTTGAGCTTTCTGAAATTCAGGCTCAGGCAATTTTGGAAATGCAATTACAGCGTTTAACCGCGCTTGAGCGCGATAAGCTCGAGGCAGAATATTTAGAGCTTATAAAGAGAATAGAATTTTTAAAAGGGATACTGGCTTCAGAGAAAAAAATAGAGGCAATTATCAAAGAAGAAATTACCGAGATTGGAAAAAAATATGGCGATGATCGCCGCACAGAAATTGTTGGAGAGGCAGAGGACATAGAAGTAGAAGATTTAATTGCCGAGGAGGATATGGTAATTACTATAAGCCATTCGGGTTATATTAAAAGAATACCTGTAAGCGCATATCGGAGGCAGGGTAGAGGAGGTAAAGGCGTTACTGCGATGCAGACAAAAGAAGAAGATTTCGTGCGTCATTTATTCATTGCCTCGACCAAAGACTACTTACTAATTTTTACTAATAAAGGAAAAGTATTTTGGCTTAAAGTTTATGAAATTCCTCAAGCATCACGCGTTGCTAAGGGAAGGCCGATAGTTAATTTACTGCAACTTTCAAGCGGCGAAGCGCTCAGTTCAGTTGTGCCGGTGAAAGAATTTTCCGAAAATAAATTTTTAACCATGGTTACTAAAGCGGGCATTATTAAAAAGACTGAACTGTCTAATTTCAGTAACCCAAGGCGCGGAGGCATAATTGCTATTGGCCTAGAAAAAGATGATCTTTTAATAGAGGCAAGCCTAACCGAGGCAAAACAAGAAATTTTGATTGCAACTAATCTTGGTAAGAGTATTCGTTTTAAGGAATCGCTTTTACGTTGTATGGGGCGCTCGGCAAAAGGCGTTAAGGCCATATCTTTAGCAAAAAATGATCAAGTAGTTGGCATGGAGATAGTGCCAGAAGAGGCAAAAAAACGAGATATTTCACTTTTAACGGTGACTGAAGGAGGCTTTGCTAAACGAAGCGCTTTTGAAGAATACCGCTTGCAATCTAGAGGCGGAAAAGGTATTATAAACATCAAAGTTACTAATAAAAATGGTAAAGTTATAGGAATCCTTTCTGTTGGTTTAACTGATGAGGTTATGACTGTTACGCAAAAAGGCGTTCTTATTCGCTGCGCCGTTAAAGATATTAGAGAGATCGGCCGCAACACCCAAGGAGTTAAGTTAATTTCGCTAGAGAAAGACGACTCCGTTATTGGTATCGCAAAAATAGTTGCAAAAGAAGAAGAATAAATAAAAATCAAATACCAAATATCAAAAATCAAAATGACATATCAAAATGCAAATATTGAAAAAGAAAGGCAAAAAGAAGAATTTAATAAACGAATTAAACAGCTCATTTTAAATTTAATACAATTTATAGATACGCTTCCTAACGATAAAAGCTGTGTGGTTATTGGCAATCAATTAATGCGTAGTGGTACAAGTATAGGGGCTAATTATTTTGAAGCAAGAGCTGCTAGTTCCAAAATGGATTTTATTAATTTTTTTAATCATGCTCTTAAGTCTGCCAATGAATCAAGATTTTGGCTAGAAACATTGATCGAAGCTAAAAAATGTAATTCCCAAGAAACTAATAAATTATTACAAGAAGTTTCGGAAATTGCAAATATTTTAGCTTCTAGTATATTGACATTAAAAGGTAAGAAGTAATTTTATTGATTGGCTTTGTTTTATTTTTTGATATTTGATTTTTAATTTTTGATTTTTGTAGACCCCATCGTCTAGCCTGGTTAGGACACAAGCTTTTCAAGCTTGGTGCGCGGGTTCAAATCCCGCTGGGGTCGCTAAATTCTTAGGAGGATGCGATGAAAAAAAAGAAAATATTTATTTTGGGTTGCTTATTTTGTTTGTTAACAATAACAATATTATTTGCTGAAGAGGTATTGCCGCCTTCCCAGCCAGTTTATGGGCCTTTACGAAAATTAGGCCGCGGTTTACAAAATATTACCATAGGCTTTCCGTTTCAATTATTTAAAGATGTTGAAGATACTTATAAGCAGGATGGAGTAGTTGCTGCCGGTACAGCTGGTGCCATCAAGGGCCTTGCGAAGGGCACGATAAGGTTGTTTACAGGGCTTTATGAAACTTTAACATTTATTTTTCCTATTCCAGAAGACTACAAGCCAATAATGAACGATCCAGAGTTTTTCTTGCAAACTGACCCAGAATTTCCTGAAGATGCGCCCGTAGTTGATAGCAGTGATAAAGAATAATATTTAAAATGTGTGGGATCGTAGGATATATTGGCAAGCGCAAAGCTTTACCGATTTTGCTCGAGGCGTTAGAGCGTCTTGAATACCGGGGGTATGATTCAAGTGGTATTTGTCTTGTTAACGGCGAAAAAATATATATCCGTAAAAAACCCGGGAAAATTAAAGATCTAGTCAGGTGTTTAGAAAACGATAGCGAACTAGATTCTTGTATTGCAGGTATATCGCACACCCGTTGGGCCACCCACGGCCTGCCTAATGAAATCAACGCCCATCCTCACTTTGACTGTAGCTCAAAAATTGCCGTAGTGCATAACGGTATAATTGAAAACTACCAAGAGCTAAAAACGCAATTAATAAAGCAGGGGCATAAATTTCGCTCCCAAACCGATACAGAAATTATTGTGCATCTAATCGAATCAAATTATAAAGGAGACCTTTTGGATGCAGTAAGGATAAGTTTAAAAAAGCTGCGCGGTAGCTATGCTATTGGAGTTATTTCAAGTTATCAGCCAAACCGCCTTATTGGGGCGCGGCTGGGTAGCCCATTAGTTGTGGGCCTGGGGAGAGATGAAAACTTTATCGCTTCAGATATGCCGGCCATTCTAAAACATACACGCCGCGCAATTTACCTTGAAGATGAGCAAATTGTTGATTTAAGCGATCATAATGTTACAGTTTACGACTTAAAAAAGAAAATTATCAAGCCAAAAATCAATTTAATAAAATGGTCTTTGGATAGCGCGCAAAAACAAGGCTTCGATCATTTTATGCTAAAGGAGATTTTTGAGCAGCCGCAGGTGTTAAAAAGAATATTCCAGGCAAAGATTAAAGATTCAAAAATTCACTTTGAAGATTTTAGGTTAAAACAAAGCCAATTGCGTAAAATCGAAAATATTATAATTATTGCCTGCGGTACAGCATATCATGCAGGTTTTGTGGGGAAATATGTTATCGAAGAATTAAGCCGTTTACCAGTTGATGTTTCATTATCTAGCGAATTCCGCTATTCAAACCCAATTATTAGGCCAAATACGCTTGTGCTAGCCGTAAGCCAGTCAGGTGAAACCGCAGATACATTAGCTGCAGTAAAAGAAGCAAAAAGAAAAGGTGCATACATATTATCTATCTGTAATGTTGTTGGGTCAAGCCTAACAAGAGTTTCCGACGGAATAATATATACCCACGCTGGCCCAGAAATAAGTGTTGCTTCTACAAAAGCTTATATTGCACAGTTGGCTGTTTTCTATTTATTTGGAATTTATTTTGCACATCTAAAGCGCAAAATTTCACCCCAAATGTTAAAGAGTTATATAGAAAGCCTAGAAAAAATGCCAGTTATTTTAAAAGCAGGCTTGGAAAAGAATGGATTAATAAAAAAAATTGCTTACAAATTTAGTCAATTTGGTTCTTTTCTTTACCTTGGCAGAAATATTAATTTTCCTTCGGCCTTAGAAGGGGCGTTAAAGTTAAAAGAAATATCATATATTCCTGCCGAGGGGTACGCCGCAGGCGAAATGAAACACGGGCCTATTGCGTTGATTGATGAATATCGTGCAGTTATTTGCATAAGCCCTAAGTCCAAGGTATACGAAAAAATGTTTTCGAATATTCAAGAGATTAACGCGCGCAAGGGGAAAATTATTTGTATTGCAACCAAAGGCGATACACAGATAAAGAATTATAGCGACGAAGTAATTTATATTCAGGAGTGCGAAGAGATGTTTTCGCCTTTAGTTGTCGCGCCTATTTTACAGCTTTTAGCCTACCACATTGCTGTCAAGCGCGGCTGCGATGTTGACCAGCCGAGAAATTTAGCAAAATCAGTAACTGTAGAGTAAATGTTATATATCGTCGGAACTCCTATTGGTAATTTATCCGACATAACCTTACGTGCGCTCGATACTTTAAAGTCTGTCGATATTATTGCCTGCGAAGACACTCGTCATACAAAAATTTTGCTCGAGCACTATCAAATTAATAAGCCATTAACCAGTTTTCATTCCTGTAATAAAATCAGAAAAACTCAAGAGCTTATTAGTGCTTTAAAAAACGGCAAGAACATTGCACTTGTTTCAGATTCCGGTATGCCAGGAATCTCTGATCCGGGTGTAAATTTGATTAATGATGCAATAAAAGAAAATTTAGAATATTGCATTATTCCTGGGCCAACGGCTTTTGTTGGTGCGCTTGTTGCCTCAGGGCTTCCAGCTCATAAGTTTATTTTTGAAGGGTTTTTGCCTCCTAAAGAATTATCACAAAAAAATGTTCTAAAAAAATTTATAGACGAAAAACATACAGTAGTTTTTTATGAATCGCCGCATAGAATAAAAAAATTACTTCTAAATATGTTAGAGGTATTTGGTGATATTGAGATCGTTCTTGCCAGAGAACTCACAAAAAAATTTGAAGAAGTAAAAAGAAAAAAAATAAGCGAATTTATTTTTTATTATAATAACCATAGCCCAAGAGGAGAGTTTGTGGTATTATTTAACTTAAAATGATTAAGGAGGAGGATAATATGAAGCAAATATCATCCTATGTTTTAATAATCGGATTCTTATTAATTGTTTCTGGGTGCGCAAGAGAGGATGTTAAAACCGGAGATACAATGTTTAAAGAATCAAGCGCAAAATTTGACGCTGAAGACACAACTTTTAAAATACCCTTTGATATTCCTCAGGCAGAAAAAGTAGATGCAGTTAAAGCAGAGAGAAGTAAATTAAAATAGTTCCGTAAAAAATGGTTGACATTCCAATTTTTACGGCTATAATTTACTTATGATTCCAAGATTGCTGGATTTAACCAAATTTCGCAAATCCTTATTTCTCTTTGGCCCGCGCCAGGTAGGCAAAACTTACCTTATTAAAAACACCGTTTCCGCAGATATTTTTATCAATTTACTTAAACATGATGAATTTTTACGGTATTTAAAAAATCCGGCATTAATATCACAGGAAATTACAGCATTAAAAAAAGATAATCCTGTAATTGTAATTGACGAAATTCAACGCTGCCCAGAATTATTAAACGAAGTTCATCTTGTTATGGAGAATATTCCCAATACACAGTTTATCTTAACTGGTTCAAGCGCGCGTAAATTACGGAGAGCAGGGGTAAATTTATTAGGCGGACGGGCGATTACATTACATTTATACCCGTTTACATATCAAGAGTTGAAAGAAGATTTTATTCTTGATGATGCATTGCGTTTTGGTGAAATTCCAAGTGTTGCGCTGGAGAAGAATAAAGCAGATAAGATACGCCTTTTGAAAAGCTATATAGAAACTTATCTGAAAGAAGAAATTCAACAAGAATCATTAACGAGAAATATTCCTGCATTCGCAAAATTTCTGGAATTAGCCGGTTATGAAAATGGAAATATACTTAATTTTCAAAATCTTAGCCGGGAAGTGGGTGTGCATTCAAAGACAATAAAAGAATATTTTCATATTTTAGAAGATACCTTAATTGGTTTTTTTCTTTATCCATACACGAAATCTCATCGGGCAAAAATTATCAGCCACCCAAAATTTTATTTTTTTGACTGCGGGGTTGTTTCTGCGCTTAAGGGTGAATTAAATAGCGAACTTAAGAGCCAAACATTACCTTATGGAAGGGCGTTTGAACATTTTATTCTATTAGAAATCATTAAATTGTGCAGTTATTCAGAGCGCGACATAAAACTAAGTTTTTTCAGGACTAAAGATGGGGCAGAAGTAGATTTAATATTAGAACTTGAAAATAGCATAACTTGGGCGATTGAAATTAAATCTAGCAACGAGCCAGTCTTAAGCGAGGTGCGCGGCTTAAGGAGTTTTATTAGCGATCATAACTACGCTAAGGCGTTTTGTATTTGCTTAACACCGCGGAAATTTACAAAAGAAGGAATAGAGTTTATTCCGTGGGGTGAATTTATGCAGTTGTTATGGAATGACAAAAAATCTATTAGCCAGACAGCGACAAACTAAATTCTTAAAAAGTTTTTAAAATAGGACATTTTTATCTTGCTAGCGCAGGAAAACAATTTTCACAGAAAACAATTTACACTTGACATTTTAATATTTATATGTTATATTTTATCTTGTAATTTCGCCAGAGTTAGCCACAACCTGGCTTCCCCCAATAAAACAGAGTTAAGAATTAAGATTTAAGAAAACCCAAAAATCAA
>JBFMHM010000008.1:11153-59445 GCA_040753015.1 Candidatus Omnitrophota bacterium | reverse complement strand
GGGGGAGTTGTAGATACTCACTTTCCAGTAACACTTTCAGTGTTGATTTGGTTATTACACAGCTACCTTTTCCGTCTTCGTATACTTCTGCTTTGTCTGGGACTATCCAGACACGGAAGGTTGTGGGGATAGATACAGTTCGACTGTTCGTCAGTTCTTCGGTTCTTCGGTTTTGTTCTTCTTTTTGATTTTTGGTTTGTATATTTGATTTTTGATATTTGATATTTGATTTTGCTAAAGCTTTAGCTTTAGCAAACACTCTAGTCCAGTACTCTGTTGCTCCTGTAGATAATCCGGGAAATAGGCTAAAGGCTGTGTCTTTCTTAAGCTTTAGGTCTAGGAGTAGTAGATGCTTACCCATGTCTGTGTAAGCTAGATTAGTTCCTGTAAGCCTGTTAGGTTGGTTTGGATTTAGGTTAACCCAGAATTCAGAGTCGTCTATTGTTAGAGCTGTTAGAAAGTAGTTTATGTTGGTTTTAAGGTTATTGCGTTGGTCTATGCTAAGAACAGTGCCTTTGGGGATGTTTAGATTGAATTGGATACCTGTAGAGACGCACTGCAGTGCGTCTCTACCATTTAAATCAATTCCCAATAACGTAGGATTTGTAACCTGTAGGGGCGCGGTTACCGCGTCCTGTGGCATAGCAAAAGCCAATTGGTTTAGACAAAAAATCCCTACCAATAATAAGATAAATATACGTTTCATCATATATAATAAGTATGCAACAAGAAAAGGCCAATTTCAAGGGGTTTGGGGCGAAAAATGTAAGCGCTTTCATCCGCCTGATTTTCGGCGAGATGAAGATGCGTCTCGCCAGTGTTTAGTGGCGGACGGTTACATCCGCCAAACGCTTACAGAAAAGAATGTAAGTTGTTGATAATAAAGGTGTAAAGTTAGCCTAAACTGAGGCCGCCATCAATAACTATTACCTGGCCAGTAATATAACTAGAATCTGGACTTGCTAAAAAATAAACTAAATCCGCAACCTCTTTAATATTGCCAACTCTTTTTAAAGGTATTGCTTGGATTAGATTATCTTTTAAGTTTTGCGGTATAGTATCAAGCATTTCGGTTTCAATAAAACCAGGGCACACTGCATTCACTCTTATATTTTGTTTTGCAACTTCTTTAGCAAGCGCCTTTGTAAAACCAATAATACCTGCCTTTGAAGCAGAATAATTGACCTGTCCCGGCAGGCCAATAACTCCACTAATACTTGATATATTAATAATATTTCCCGAAGAACGTTTTAAAAAATCAAACATCACTGCCTTTGCATAGCTAAACACACCGTCTAAATTTGTTGTTACAACTTGCCTCCAATCATCCTGTGTCATCATCAAAAATGATTTGTCAATTTTAATCCCGGCATTGTTTACTAAAATATCAACTTGTCCAAATCTTGCCTTTACTTCTTTTACGACCTCTTTTGCCCGGTTAAAATCACTTACATCAGCCTGCAACGCAATAATATCCGAATTGTTCAAATCTGTAACTATCTCCTGTGCAAGGTTTGCATTCTTATTATAGGTAAACGCCACCTTAAACCCGGAATTAGCAAATTTTTCAACTATTGCTTTACCTATACCACGCGAACCACCAGTAATTAAAACAACTTTCTGCATAACTTACCCTCTCTTAAGTTTATCCAGTATTAATCCTGCGGCATTCCAGCCAGATAAAGCAACCGCAACAACACCGCTTCCCGGTTGCGTCCAATGCCCAGCTAAAAATAAATTACCGATAGGAGTGGCTTGACTAAGCCGTTTATTTAGCGTTTGATTTGCTATATTTGACCAGCCATAAGGGCTCCCGCACGTATTCCCAGTATATTTTTCAATTGTATCCAGGGTTGCGCTTTCCTTAAAAATTATCTTTTCTATAATCTCTGGATAAAATGTTTGCATTTTATCTAATATTTTATTTTCAAAATTAGCTTTTTTATTCTTATCCCAAACGATGCGTTCCCCAACAGGAGCTACGACATGAAGAATATTTTTTCCAGGCGGATTAAAAACTAAAATACAATCTAAATCTTTGTCAAAATTATTGCAAGAAAAATAGAAGCCTCTTAGCTTATTGAGTTTTTCTGGCGAATCATTGAGCCCAAGATAAATTAGAAAAAAACCTTTCGCAACTTCTAATTTTTTTAACTTATTTAGATAATCTTGCGTAATATTATCTTCTCCTATTAATTCAAAAAATGTCTTTCTTGCATCAATATTAGATATAAAAAAATCTGCTTCGTAAGAGATTCCACTTTTCGTAATTAAATTAACGGCGTTATTATCTTTTATAATGATTTTATCAACTTCCTGATTAAATATTATTTTTCCTTTATAATTAGTTAGAGCACATATTATTGCCTCTGGTATTTCCTGCATGCCGCGCCTTGGGTAAAAACAGCCATCTTTTAAATAGCTACCCAATAATAAAAACATCGCTAAAGCCGAAATCTCATTAAGGTTATTTCCGGCATAAATAAACTGGCTAGAAATTATCGCCTTTAAGCCTGAAGAAACAAATACATCATTTAAAACTTGCATAAATGTTTTATCTTCAAACTGCTTGATCATGGGATCGTTAAAATTTCCGCTTGAAAATCTGCGCCAAATTTTTTTTACTAAATCAAAAAAAATATTGATCGCATTTATTTCTTTGGGAAAATCTTTAATTAGCTCTTCTTTTAGATTATCTAAATCAGCAGGTACTTCAAATTTAAAACTAGGAAACTGAATTCTTTCGGCAGGATCTAAATTTATAAAATCAATCTTAACACCTAAACCTTTAAGGATGGTATCAAAAATTTGAAATCTACCCGCACTTCCTACTATATGCGCACCACCATCAAAGATAAAATTCTTCCTTTTAAAACTACATACGCAGCCACCTGGGATATCATTTTTTTCTAAGACTAGTGTTTTTAATCCACTCTTTGCCAGGCGCGTAGCGCTGACTAGCCCGCCAATACCAGAGCCAATAATAATAACATCATATTTACTCTGCATTGAATTTTGAAAGTGTTATGCTTGAATAATTCCCTAGACAACTAGAGCAATTTAACGAAATGCTATTACGAGTGTTATTTTTTATTAATAAACTAGCAATAAGCGTTTTAAACGCTCCTGTGGCACTATAAAGATTTCCTAATTTTTCTTTTATTGAAAATTGCTCGGGTTCTAAATTCTCTCTAGATAAGCGGTTCTCTTGACAAGTATCTATTATCTCAGCTAATATATTTGCCTTCCTACCTAAAGCAAAATCTAAATCTTCCAGAATTAGAATAGCAGCGCCTTCAGAAATATCCTCGCCTTTAACCAGCTTGAATACAGAATTGATTTCATCGCAATATTCTTCTACCCCGCCAGCTAATACGATATTTGCTTTTGATTTTTTTATCATTTGGCTGGCATAAATAATCGCATCCATACCTGCGCAAGCCCCTGTTGAAATAGTTGCATTAAAACCATTTAAACCAAAACGAATCGCAATTTGCCCAGCACTAGCATTAACTACTGTATTTGAAAACTGCATAGGGTTAACATAGCGCGGACTTTCTAATAACTTTACGCGGTAAAAATCAAATCCGCTAAAAATACTTCCCATCGTCCCTAAAGAAACCCCTATATCTGAAGAATCTAATTGGCCTATATTAAGATTGGCATCTTCAATCGCAATCTTAGAGGCCGATAAACTCAAAAGCGAAGATCTATCTAATGTCCTTATTCCGCCCTGCCCTAAAATACCAACCGCATCAAAATCTTCAATTTTTGACTTTATTGCTAAATGCCCGCTTAAAAAATTTCGCAGGAAATCCTCCTTATTTTTACCTAAAGAAGAAATTATGCCTGCCCCGGTAATCACAATCCTTTTATCCATTATACCTTTCCAAACCCCACACAAGCATTATTGCCTCCGAATGCAAAAGCATTTGAAATAATATTTTTTACATTAATATGACGCGCCTGATTAGGAACATAATCCAAATCACAATCTGGGTCTTTAGTCTGATAATTAATTGTTGGAGGAATTATCTGTTTGTCGATACTAAGGCAACAAGCAGCCGCCTCTATCGCAGATGCAGCACCCATAGTATGGCCTAACATTGATTTAATTGAAGAAACCGGTATTTTATAAGCAAGACTGCCGAAGACATCTTTAATGGCTATGGTTTCTGCCTTATCATTTGCCTGCGTACCTGTACCATGGGCATTAATATAACTTACATCTTCTAAATTTAGGCCGGATTCTTTCAGGCATTTTCTCATAGCAATGCTTGCACCATATCCTTGAGGATGAGGGCTAGTCATATGATACGCATCACAGCTTAAACCATAACCTAAAATTTCGGCATAAATATGGGCATTGCGTTTTATAGCATTATCAAAATCTTCTAATAATAGAATCGCGCATCCCTCGCCAACAATAATACCTTTTCTGTTTCTATCAAATGGTTGGCAAGTATCGGGCGCGATTGATAACATCCTGGCAAAACCAGTAAAAGCAATCACTGAAATCACATCTACACCGCCGCAAAGCATAAAATCTGCCCTTTTATCTTTAATACAATCATAACCATAAGAAATTGCATAATTACCACTAGAACAAGCCGTAGGAAAGATCGCATTCGGCCCTTCAAGATGAAAAAATTTAGCTATCGCCTGAGGAATATTTTCTAAGGGATATTGCATAATAAGGGTTCTGTCGCGAGGTTCAAAATCACTATGAATTTTTTTTTCAACAAGCTGCTGAAAAACTTGCGCTTCACCCATAGTCGTACCCAAAACAACGCCAATTCTTGATAAATTTATATTTTTAATATCAAGTAATGAATCATTAATGGCAAATTCAGAAGCACAAAGCGCGAATTGCGCGGCCTTACCGTATTGTTTCGAAAATTCGTAATTGAGATAACCACTGGGATCGAAATCCTTTACTTCTGCTGTATTATGAACTTTAAAATCTTGAGTATCAAATGCTTTTGCGGGGCTTATACCAGATTGGCCTGAAACTAAAGCTCTCCAGAAAACTTCTTTTTTCCAACCAATAGAAGATATTATACCGAGGCCGGTTACAACAACTCTTCTCATTCATCCTTTTTTATAGTACCAAAAAATAACTGCCCTTCTGCGGCCTTCTTTCCAGATACCAAAGCAGACCCTTTAACAATTCCGGACTGCTTAATCAACTTTAATACTTCAATCTCAATAATTAGTTGATCTCCTGGATAAACCGGGCTTAAAAAACGAAAATCTTTAATCGCGCCTAAAACAAATGTATACTGGCTACGAAGATTGCTATCAATTGCTTCTAAAAATAAAACTGCTGCGGCTTGAGCCATTGCTTCAACGATTAAAACACCGGGCATAATAGGGTTACCCGGAAAATGGCCTAAAAACTGCGCTTCATTCATTGTGACATTCTTAAGCGCAACAATTTTTTTTCCTCCGGAAGAAGATCCGTCTTTAGCAGAAGCAGAATTTTCTATAGATAATATTTTATCGATTAACAAGAATGGATAACGATGCGGCAATATTTTTTCAATATCTTTTGCTTCTAACATAAATGAATTCTTGTCAGGCATACTACTTAACTTTTCTCGGCAAGGTATTTTTTTACTAACTCAACAACTGTGCCTAATTTGTCAAGCTTCGGCAGGTCTTCCTCGGCGATCTCTATTTTATATTTCTTTTCTAAAGCAGCCAAAAGCTCTAAAGCGCGCATTGAATCAACGCCTAAATCTTTAGTTAAAGATGCATCACAGTTAACCTTATTTAACTCAACTTCGGCAATCTCCGAAATAAGCGATTTTAATTCATTTTCAATTGACAACTCTGTCAACATAAACCTCCTTAGGTTTATAAATGCAAATATTTTATAATAAAGCGTTTTTTATGTCAAGTAAAGGATATAACTCTACTTAAATATCAATTTATTCAAACTATCAGCGATAATTTTTGCCATAAACGCATGCCCTTTAGTACTAGGATGCGCACCGTCTTGGCTTAAAAAATCCTGCCAATTTTTAAACTTCAACATCTCTCTTCTTAAATCAATTATAGGGACTTTAGTATTTTTTGCAATAGTTTTAATAGCATCATTATATTTGGCATAAGTGCACTTGATTCTCTTTCCGCCGCTGTGTTTCTTTATAATAGAAATTATCCTTGTGCCAAAAGCAATGCTTAATCTTTTTAAAAACTGGCTTGTATCAATTGGCGGGAGAGTAACAAGAATAGGTAAAATTGTATTTTTTCTTAGGATAGAAACCATTTTTATCAAATTTACTCTATAATCTTTCAAGCTTACTTTTGATTTAGGATCTCTGAAGCCGCTTATAATCAATTTAAACCAATCGATCCTTACATCATTACCGCCAAATAATATTAATACATAATTTGGATTTTTTGCTAAGACATCTTTTTCTATTCTATTTAGAGCATCGAAAGTCGTATTATCATTAACCCCTGCGTTTATAACTTTAATTAAAGGCAACCCTCTTGCCAGAAGGTTCGGGAAATTTTTTGCGGTTATTCTAAAATCTTTATCTTTTAAATCAAATACTTTTCCTTTTGTAAAACTATCTCCAAAACAAACTAAAGTGCCTTGCATCTTTCATCTACCAACCTTCTCAATTTTCTTTTATTTTTTCTTAGTTCACCCGGCGTATTCCAAATAAAATCAATATCAAAAATACCTATATTGTAATTTTTCCAAAGATCAGGATAATAGGTTTTCATATTATTAAATACTTTTTCTTTTAGAGAATCAAATTTACTGCTGGCCTCAACATTTATCTCCATTACCTCGCGATAGCCGTTTAATTTAAATACTACCTGCCAATCTTTAGTAATACCTTCTATATCATCTAAGATCTTTTCAAACATTAGAGGATATAAATTACCGCCTGAAGCAATTATCATTTCATCAATTCTGCCCCGTATCCGCGAAAGCATCTTAGTTTTTAAACCACAAGCACAAACCCTCTCGTTCAAACTAGATATATCTCTGTTACGATATCGAATTAGGGGCATCGTACGACGCGTTAAGGTTGAATAAGTAACCTCACCAAAACCATCAGCATCTTTATTTATAATTTCATAGTAAAAATTCACATCATCAATATGATAGGCATCACACTTAGTATCTACTTCAACACCTAAAGCAAGGGCTGATTCAACTGAAGAATAAGCCATAATTACACCCGCCCCCTGCCAAATTTCTTTTATCCAAGGCCGCGCAGCCTGTGGCATGCCTTCAGCACTTCCAATCATAAGTTTTAAAGGAAATGCCCCTTTTTTTTCGGCAATTTCTGTTAAACGGATAAGCCATGTTGGCTCTCCTAAAATTACATTAAACTTATAATTTCCCAAACGGTTATAAACTTCTTGCGGGTCAACTTTACTAAAATTTAAATTAAAAATATTTGCCGCATCAAGCCCTTCTTGAAAAATCCTACCAGGAATCCAAATCGAAAAATCAAATGCATTAGCAATACGGTCATTTCTATCTATGCCCCACATATGAAAACCAGCGGCAACAAACCTACCAATATCCTTAAGCTCTTTAAGCGAATAATAGATTTCTTTATTCTTACCAGTTGTACCTGATGATTCAAATACAATATAAGGAGGCTGGCAAATAAACTCCTTTGGATTACGAACAATATCTTCTGGCGTGGTATAAAAATCTCCTAAATCCAAAGGATGTTTTACTTGATAAGGGTTAATTTTAAACTCTTCAAATTTTCGCCTATAGAAAGGCGAAAATTTCGCTGCATAAATAACAAGCTCTCTAAATAATACATTTGCTCTTGCTTCAAGAAGTCTATAATTTGTTGCCCTATAATTTCTTGCAAGCCGCTCTGGGCCACTATGCTTAATATAAGAATCGGTAA
Organism: Candidatus Omnitrophota bacterium; assembly: GCA_040753015.1. GTDB lineage: Bacteria > Omnitrophota > Gorgyraeia > Gygaellales > JBFMHM01 > JBFMHM01. The sequence continues at coordinate 51,547 of JBFMHM010000008.1, read as the reverse complement.
TCTTTTCAAGCAACATTGTTAGCTATGCTTTTGACTCTGTTTTAGCACTGGTTCAACATTAATTATTGTATAAGCCTTATTTGTCCTATAAGTGCCGCGCCTTTTTGTAAAATAAATTTTACCCGCATGCAGTGCGTAAAGCGTGCCTTGGCCTTTAACATTCTTTCCTGGTTTCCATTTATCGGATTCTCTAGTTAAAATTGTTCCAGCTTTAACAATCTGGCCGCCAGAGACTTTTAATCCAGCTGTTTCCTTATAATACTTATGAGTAGTTTTCCCTACTTTTGACATATTTTCCCTCTCTCTGTTTACCTATGCATTCTTTCACTTAAAATACGATTAATCATTTCTTCTTCATATAGTTTTTTTATTTCTTTCAATATTTTTTTTCCAAAAATATTAGTTATTTCTTTTTCAACAGCTGAAATCTTTAATTGTAAAAAAATATAATTTGTGTTTATTTTCTTGGAGCTTTCCTCAAATTTTTCTAAAAAAGCTTCTTTTTCCTTATTTTTTATATAAATATCGAATTCTCGGATATTCTTTTCTATCCCAGGATACCTTTTTATTGCTTTTTTAAAATCCCGCAAAAATCTATAGTCGATATCTAACTGTGTAAACTTCCTATCAATTCTATCCAGAGACTCTTTTGTTGTCTTATATAACCAAATCAAATACCGCTTCTTTAAAAGTTCATTATTTTCCATTAATTTATATTAAATATGAAGATAATATTAAAGCAAAAAAAATATATAAAGTAAATACAATTTTTTATCTGTTGCTCCCTATGATGGATTTTTTAATCTACGAAAAACGTCATAATATCCTGATATTTTCATGCGAAATTTAAGTAAATTTTGAGCATCTTTATCAGTAACTTTTATCCGTTTCAACTCAAAAATATCACAACTCGCTTTATTATAACCGCGATTAGTTGTGCAAGCTGCTTTAAAACCAGCTTTCTCCACTATTTTTTTTATATTATTATCGAATCCTCCTGCTGGATAAGAAAACATCGTAATCACTTGGCCAGTATTAGCCTCAATTTGTTCTTTTGATCCCTTTATTTCTTGATAGGCAACAGCCAAGCTTACATTTGGTAAATAAACATGATTTTTTGTATGGCCGCCAAAAAATACCCCGCCTTTTAGCATCTCATTTATTTCTTGCCAAGTTAAATATTCTGATTTATTACCAATACAATTTGAAATTAAAAAAATTGTTGCTGGTATTTTATATTTCTTTAAAATCGGATAGGCATTGCTATAATTATCTTTAAAACCATCATCAAATGTGATCACAACTGTATCACGAGGCATATTTTTATTATTTTTAATATTATCTACCAGCTCATCAAGTGTAATCACATTATATTTATGGTCATGTAGATATTTTACCTGTTTTTCAAAATTCTCTGATTTAACAACCGGTGTGCCTATATAAAAATTATTAATACTGTGATAGGTTAATATCGGGACATTATAATGATTATAAACATAGATTAGTGTCGTAATAAACAAAAAAATAAGAATGAATAAGAAGACAAGAAATATCCTTTTAAATACTCGCATATTCTCCTGTATCAATAAACTTTCTAAAGATCTTTGCCCGCTTTTCAATATCAGCTAACGTAACATGGGCTGTTCTCGCTAAACCAAATCCTTCGACATTAAATGAAGCCAAGATAGTCCCATATAAAAGGGCTTTTTTTATATTCTCTTGATTGATTCTTTTAACCTTTGCAAGATAACCCATAAATCCACCTGCAAATGTATCACCCGCACCGGTAGGATCAACAATCTTCTCGACTGGATAAGCCGGTAATATAAATAACAGCTTCTTGCTAAAAAATAATACTCCGTGTTCTCCCTTTTTAACTACAATCATTTTCGGCCCGAATGAATGCAATTTCTTTGCTGCCTTAATCAAATTATTCTCGCCGGATAAATCTTTCGCTTCCTGTTCATTAGCAACATAAATATCAACGCGTTTCAATAATTCTAATAAGGACGCTTTTTTACTATGAATCCAATAATTCATACTGTCTAAACCAACTAATCTTGCAGAATGCATCTTATCTAAAAGATTCGCCTGAATATCGGGATCAACGTTTGCAAGAAATATATGTTGAATTTTTTTTTGCTCGCTGGTCAACGTTGGGCGGAAAATAGATAAAACTCCTAATTCAGTATCCAAAGTAAGCGCAGTATTTAAATCTCCCTTATATTCCCCTTGCCAACGAAATGTCTTGCCTTTTGATTTGATAAGCGAAGTCAGAATTACCCCTTTTTGATGAAGAAAATTAATATGTTTCTTAGGAAAGTCTTCACCGATGATTGCCACTAGGTTTACATTAGTAAAAAACCGTGCAGCCATTGAAAAATGTGCAGCTGAACCGCCTAAAATATGCTCTCGCGCACCTTGAGGGGTTTTAACTGAATCTAAAGCAATGGTACCTAAAACTACGATGCTCATTTAAAATATGATAGGCCTAATAAGTAAGAATCGGTATTTATGCCGCTATTAGGGCGCTTAATTGAAGCATTAGACATGTGTCTCCTGCGATATCCAGCGTTTAAAGCTAGCCCGTCTTTTAAAAATACATAAAATCCGCCACCCGCTTGATCTATGAAATTAAACTGGGTAGACTGTTCTTGAGTATGCAATGTGTAATAAGACGGAGCAGCACCAAACTCTGCATAAATAGAAAATCTTTTTGATAACGGTAACATATATTTGAACATCAAAGCAGCACCTAATTCAACATTTGAACGAGGATCAATTATAGGATTAATAAAAGGCTCTATAACAAAATCAAATTCACCTATAGGGGGCTTTAAGTGAATCTTTGCTAATAGAGGATTCATATCAAATCCAAACCTTAAGCCCATTTGAGCAACATGATAAGGCCCTTGCCTATCTAAATGGCCCTTGGCATAACCCCCATAGACCCCCAGCTCTCTTAAAATCCCCTTTTTTGATTCTTCCTGATCATCTGCGGAAAAACTAAAAGAAGAAAAAATAAATAAAAACATAATTATAAGTACGATTTTTTTCATATTTTCCACCTTTTTATTTTTTTAATTATAACATAAGTAATTAATTATTCAACCCTGTTTCTTCGTATAGTTGCTTGATTTCATCTTTATTTAAAAATCTCCATTGGCCGGGGCCTAAATTACCTAATTCTAAGCTGCCTTCTCTTATACGCTTTAATTCAGTAACAGGATGGTTAACCGCTAAAAACATTCGCCTGACTTGACGTTTTCTGCCCTCTCTTATTTCTATATTTAAACTTGTAACATCTTTAAAAGAATTGATAATTTTAATTTTTGCTAAGCCTGTTTTTTTGCCATCAATAACTACCCCCTTTTCCAAAGATTGTTTTTCAATATTATTGAGCTGTCCTTTAATTTTAACAAAGTATGTTTTTTTAATTTCGAATCTTGGATGGGTCAGGCGATAGATAAGCTCTCCGTCGTTAGTTAAAAGCAAAAGCCCTGTTGTATCTTTATCTAGCCTGCCACAAGGATTGAGATGGAAAAATTGTTTTGGCAATAAATCAGTTACTATACGACTGGCAAATTTATCTTCTTTTGTAGTAACAACATTTTTTGGCTTGTTCAATAAAATATAGGTAAATCGCTTAATTCTAACCTTATTATTTCTAAATTCTACGCTGTCTTTTTCCGGATAGATTTGCGTACTCGGTTCCGTAACGATAGCGGAATTAACTCTAACAAGCCCTTGCTTTATTAATTCTAGGGCGCTTCTGCGGGAGCAAATACCTGATTTTGATAGAAATACTTGTAAACGCAAGGTTAAATAAAACTATCTGTATTTAAATAATTAACGTAGTCTTTAACGCCCTCTTCGATACCGGTTGGCGTATATTTTATACCAGATTTTTTAAGCTTAGTTAAATCAGCCTGAGTAAAATATTGATATTTTTCTTTTAAAATATTGGGCATATCAATATATTCGATATTTAATTCTAAGTTAAGCGATTTAAATATCGCCTTTGCTAAATCATTCCAAGTTCTTGCGATACCGGTCCCGATATTGAAAATCCCCTTAACATTATTTTTCTCATAAAACTGATACATTAAATTAACAACATCTCTTATATAAATAAAGTCTCTCTTTTGTTCTCCATCTTTATATTCTGGCATATAAGATTTAAACAATTTTATTTTTTTATCTTTTTTAATCTGTTCGTATGCCTTAACCACCATACTCCTCATATCTTCTTTATGATATTCGTTAGGCCCATAAACATTAAAATACCTAAAACCGGTAAAATTATTTGTTAATTTATTAGTAATTACCCATTGATCAAAAATAAGCTTAGAATAACCATACATATTAAGAGGCCGTAATTTTAAAGTTGCTATATCATCATCGGAATAACCGAAGCTGCCATTACCATATACGGCAGCAGAACTTGCGTAATAAAAATCAATATCGTTATCTAATGCAAACTTGGCAAGGGCTTTGGAATATTCATAGTTATTCTTAATAAGAAACGAAGCATTGTTTTCAGTTGTAGAACTGCAGGCACCTATATGAAAAATTGCCTTGATATCTTTTGCTTTTATTTTAGAAGCAAGATCTCCAATAAAATCATTTTTCTCAAAATAATCTATAAATTTTTTATTTACTAAGTTTTTCCATTTTAAATCGCACCCTAATTCATCAACAACAAAAATATTACTTTCACCTTCTTGATTAAGCTTGCTAAGAAAACAGCTTCCAATAAATCCCGCCCCGCCAGTTAAAATTATTTTTTTTGCCATATTTTAAGTTTATGATATTCTCTTGCCTAAGTCAAAAGCTTTTTTTATAATATCTGAATGCTCTAAAATATCCCCTTTTTTATCTATACCGCCGCAAAAAAATTCATATTTGTACTCAACAGAAATAGTTGCAAAAAAATTCTTTATAATTGCTTTTGCATTAGAAAAAAAATCTTTCCTTTCAGCTGCGGAGCAACTTACAAAAACCCCAATTCTTTTTTTATGATCTCTAAATAGATTTTTTTTAAAAATATACTTTGCTAACCAAAAACACTGGAACCGATCTATCATCGTTTTTAATTGACCGGTCAAACTGCCAAAAAATATCGGAGAACCAATTATTATCACGTCTGCCTGTTTAATTTTTTTGAAAATAATACGCATATCATCTTTCATATTGCACAAACTGGCAATTCTTACGGTGTCACATTCTTTACAAAAATTAATTTTTAATTCAGAAAGATTAATTTTTTCTATCTTCACGCCTCTTGATTCAGCGCCTTCCAAAATTCTATCTAGCAATATAGCTGTATTACCTCTAATTCTAGGAGATCCATTTATGGCGAGAATCTGCATATTTTTATTTTAATTGGCGAAGCTGTAATGAAATACCGTCTAAGCCTTTTCTTATCTCCTGGCAAACCTTTTTCAAAAGAGGCGCATCCTGAAATTTTGGCTGGGCATCATCAAGATATTCATAAGATTCTGAAACTAACTGCCTAACTTCAATTAAATCAACTACATCTGAAGATCCTTCTAACTTTTCAAAAAGGGTATTTAAATTCTGATAAGTTAAAGAAAGTTTTTCCATTGCACTAGCTTTATCAATAGATAAATTATTAGTTAATAATTCTTGTTTTAAACATCCTGCAAGATTAATGCTATTTTGGATATTTATTCGCGCACCATTATAATTTTTTTCTGCTATCCTATATCCGGCCATGTCTAATTCATTTGCCCAGGATCTTTTCAGAAAATCAATTCTATTTAAAAGATTTTTGCTTACGCCTTGTTTGACCATTGTATTCAATTTTTGACGGGCAGACTTTGCAGTTTTCCCATTTTTGTCAAGCTCGATCGCCTTCTCATAATCCATTTTTGCAAAATCATATTGGCCGTTAAAATAATACGCATTTGCCCTGTCAGCATAAAATCTTGCATCAAGCGGATTTATCTCAATAGCCTTTGAATAATCTTCAATCGCCCTATCAAATTTCCCAAGGTTAAGATATGAACTTGCTCTGAATATATAAGCTATGCCGGAATGGAAACCGGGTTCAAGCTCAATTACCTTATTAAAATCATTTATAGCCTCATTAAATTGTCTTAAGTTATAATATGCACTGCCCCTATTACATAGACTAGCAGTATATTTAGGATTAAGCTCTAAAGAATGCGTGTAATTTATAATAGCTTCTTCATATTTACCTTTAGAAAAATAAATATTACCTATCTCATTATATTGAATGGGATCGCTCACTTGACCATAAACATTATTAAAGAATAGCAATAATAAAAGAAATATATTTTTTTTCATTTAGTTTTAACTACGACAAAATTTTTTGTTTCAATAATTTTTAAAAATTTTAACTTATCTAATGATGCAAAATAATTTATCTCAAAAATAAAATATCTATTTTTTTCTTTCATTAATTTTTCTAAAATCTCTGGCGCTGCAATATTTTCTCTTATATCACCAAAATAAAATTGTATTCCTGGATCTCCGATATTATAGAGATAGATCCTTTTATTTTCTGGAATTATATTTCTAACAGTAATAGCGATTTTTTTAATCTCGGGAGAGTAATCTAAATTAAATATTTTTTTATCGGCGGATAAATATAGAATAGAAGCTAAAGTAAATATAACTATAATAAATACAGTAATTTTTTTAAATATCTTGGCCATTCCCCAACCGACTAGCATTGATAAGGCAGGATATATTGGCACTATATACCAATGAAGCTTAGTCTTTACAACACTAAAAACTATTAATACTACAAGCGCCCATATTGCGGGAAGCATCAACTCTTTATTTCGATTATTAATAACCATTCTCCATATCGCATATAGCAAGGCAAAAAGCCCTATTGCTGCCCATGGTCTACCTTTATTCGGCAAAACTTCCAAATAAGTAAATATTGTTCCGCTATGACCTTCTAAGGCTTGAGTGGTACGCGTAAATAGATTTCTTATAAAATATCCCCCAACAAAATCTTTACCGTAATTACTAAATGCTTGCAGATGCCACCATCCAAGGATAGCTAAAGAAATAACTACCCCAATCCAAAGAGCAGGGCGAAGAATAAGTTTAAATTTTTTCGTAAGAATAATATAAAAAAATAAAATTAACGGTATTAATAACGCAGCAAAACTCTTTGTCAAAAATGCTAGGGTGAAAACTAAGCATGAAAAAAATAAATAGAGTTGATTCTCCTCCCCAAGCTTAAATAAAAAAAGCGATAATGTAATAAAAAAAGTAATTGCTGCATCAAGCATGCCAATCTTGCCAGCCCACAAAAAATGCCATGTTGAAAGAAGAATTAAAGCGCTGGCAGATGCAGCCCTTCTTGAATATAGCATATTTGCGAATAAATAAACAATAATAACTGTTCCAATACCACAAATTGCCGAAAACAATCTTACAGAAAATTCATTTATACCAAAAAGCTTATAGAAAAACACGGTTACCCACATATAAAGAGGAGGCTTGTCAGACCATGGCTGACCTGCCCAAGTTAGATTAAGTAAATTACCCGAGTTAAACATCTCTCTGGACACTTCAGCATATAATCCTTCATCCCAAGAACTTAAGCTACCCGTACCCAAATTCCACAAGAATATAAAACTTGCGATAATAATAAGTAAAACTAAATTTCTTAATGTTTTAATTCCTTCCATAATCTAAATAGCTCCTTAAAAGAATTGACAATTGCACGAAATGAATTACCAGTTGCCCTACCTTCCGTTCGTGGCAAATGTTTTACCGGGCATTGTTGAATCCTAAACCCTAATTTTTTCGCTTTAATTAAAAACTCTGCGCTAATAAATTGACTTTCGCTTTTTAAATTAATTTTATCTAAAACATTTTTTCTGATTAATTTAAATGCGCAATCGATATCTCTAACCCCAAGGCCAAACAACATTACAACTAATAAATTATAGGCCTTGGCATTAATAATTCTATAAAGCGGATCCTGCCTTTTAATACGAAAACCAATAGCAATATCACAAATATTGATTAATGTAATTAGCTTATCTATTTGACTTAGATCAAACTGGCCATCGCTATCAGAAAAGAAAATATAATCGTATTTAGAATTAAGAAATCCGCTCTTTAGGGCTGCGCCATAACCTCTATTATTTGCATGAGTTATAATTCTAAAATCAACGTACTTGTTAGCTAGCTCCTCTAAACGCGCTGCCGTTTGATCACTGGAACCATCATTAATAATAATAACCTCAAACTTTTCCGCAAAATGAGGCATTATTTTATATACAGCTTCTACAGTATTAACAATATTATCCTGTTCATTATAAGCAGGAAGAAATACAGAAAGTTGCTCGAGTTTCATTTGGTTAATATAACATTAAATTAACCAAAAGTAAACTAATTCTGCTCAAATCATAACACGTTGGAGCTTCCTTTCTTGAAATGTCTTTGGGATATAGATGCTATAGCCTGTCAATGGATGCTTAGCAGTATGATAAATAGCCGCTGATAAAGTCATTGGAATAGGGATAAAATCTTGAATTTGCTCTGGATGAATATGTTTCCTTCGAAGATATTCCTTTAGAATAAACGCATCATTATTAGTTGTCCCGGGATGCGCGATTATAAAATAATTTACTAAAAAGCAACGTTTCTTTAAATTTTTATTTATCTGTTCAAACTTATGAACAAATTTTTCATAGATTTTAAAATGCGGCTTATTCATAATTTCAAGCACATTATCAGCAGCATGCTCTGGCGCAACCTTCATCTGCCCGCTAATATAATATTTACAAAGTTCGGATAAATATTTTACAGCATATTTCTCGATTAGCAAATCATAGCGAAAGCCGCTCGCAATAAAAACATGTTTTATTCCATGAATATTCTTAATTTTCCCATATAAATTTAAACATTTATCATAATTAAGTTTTAGATTAAAACATTTTTGCGGAATAAGACATTTTTTATCTTTACAAAACCCCTCTTTCCGCCAACGATCGCATTCTGCGCTATATAAATTTGCTGTTGGGCCTCCAACATCAGAAATTGTGCCTTTAAAATAACTTTGCCTAGTAATAAGTTTGACTTCCTTAAGGATCGAGGCATGGCTTCTTGATTGAACAATCCTGCCTTGATGAAAATATAAGGAGCAAAAACTACACTCTCCTACACATCCACGATGAGCTATTATAGAGCTTTTTATAGTTTCAAATGCCTTAATTCCTCCAAGTTTATTATATACAGGATGCCAATTTCGCACATATGGCAAATCAAAAATTTCATCTAATTCTTCTGTTTTTAAAGGTAGCTGCGGTGGGAAATACACTATAAATCTATCGGCATGCTTCTGTATTAAAATTTTCGCTGAAAACGGATTTTGATTTTCATAAATAAACCTAAAAGCAAGATTGAATCTATTTTTATCTAGAGCAATCTCTTCAAAAGATGGAATTTCTAAAAAATTTTCTAAAGAATCAAAATTTTTTCTAACTATTACCGTGCCGCGAATATTATACAATTCTTTATTTTGGCTTAATCTTTTAGCAATTTCAACAATTGCTTTTTCTGCCATGCCATAAGCCAAAATATCTGCCTTTGCATCAATAAGAATGGAACGCCTAACTGAATCACTCCAATAATCATAGTGAACCAGCCTACGAAGGCTTGCCTCTATCCCTCCTAAAACTATTTTTGTATCAGGGAATGCTTCTTTAGCTCTATTTGAATAAACAATTAAGGCGCGGTCAGGCCGAAATTGATTTTTTTGTTGCGGCGAATAATCATCGGTCTTGCGAGGTTTTTTATTTGCAGTATAGTTGGCAACCATTGAATCAACGTTACCGCTAGTTATACCAAAAAATAATTTAGGCCTGCCTAATTTCATAAAATCATTTTTATCGCGCCAATTCGGCTGAGCAATAACACCAACCTTGAAACCCGCTTTTTCTAAAACTCTACCAATAACGCTAACACCATAAGACGGATGATCCACGTAAGCATCACCCGTAATAAGAATAATATCTAACTCATGCCATCCACGTTTTTCTAAATCCTCCTTTGATATAGGTAAGAAATTATTTTCCATATTTTTTAAATATCTCAAGCGCATAAGGAAAGGGTTCAAGCACTCTAGCTAAGGCGCCTTTTAAATAAGCAATACAAACACCATAGTTTGTAATCGCAACTCCAGCCTCTTTTGCAAATTCAATCCTTCTTAAGGTTTCTTTGCGTGTAATCATACAGCTTCCGCAATGAATTACGAGTTTATATTTTCTTAAATCTTCAGGAAAATCTCTTCCCGAACAAATATCAATTTCTGGCTTAAACCCTAAGTATTCATTCAACCAACGCGGAATTTTAACTCTGCCAATATCGTCTTCAATTGCATGATGCGAGCAACTTTCAGCAATAAGAATTTTATCATTTCCTCTTAAGTAATCTAAAATAAAAACGGACTTTGTTGCACAAGCTAAATCTGCCTTCCAATGCGTAAAAAGTATCGAAAAAGTCGTACAATTAATACCTTTAGGAGAATCGTTTACCATCTTATCAACAACTTGTGAATCACAAATAACTATATCCGGATTTACTTTTAATTTTTTTAATATATCTTTGTACTGATGCTCTTTTACTATTAAACTCGCGGCATCATTATCAAGGCAATCACGAACTACCTGTACTTGCGGTAAAATAATTCTCCCCTTTGGCGCTTCTAAATCAATAGGAACAATCAAAAGCGCAAGCCCACCTTTTGGTAAAATTCCCTCCAGAATGCTAGCTGCATTAAGCACGCTATCAGGAGTAATTTCAAGTAAATATTTTTTTAATAAATTTACATTTTTATCTCGATCTTTTAAATCAATACTCGAACAAAGTAAAAATCTCTCTGTATTCTGTTTAAGTTTATCAATAAATATCCGGCTAGGATAATTTTTATCAATTTTATTAACAACAATAATATAGGGAATGTTTTTCTCTTTTGCTATCGTTAAAACATTTTCTTCATATTCTGTCCAAACATCCGGCTCAATAATCAATAAGATAACATCTGAACGATTAAATATTTTTTTCGTTTTTTGTATGCGAAGATTACTTAATTCTGAAACATCATCGAGCCCCGCTGTATCTAAAAATACAACTGGGCCAACTGGTAAAAGCTCCATAGTTTTTTCTACTACATCTGTAGTTGTACCCGGAACCGGCGAAGTTATCGCGACGTCTTGCTTAGCAATATAATTTAAAAAGCTTGATTTTCCTACATTCGTGCGGCCAAATATGCCAATTTGTAAACGTAACGATTTAGGCGTTGTCTTCACATAGCTCCTTTTAAACTATTTCCTTTTGAATAATCGATAAATCTATTAATTGAACTTGCAATAGTTTCTGCACAGAAACTACATGCACCAACTGCCTCATCGACACATCTTTTATTTGGATAAATTTCATAAAGTTTTTTATATTTAAGTGGTGTAAAATTTGGCATTAAGACATTTGCCCCAGCTTTTAATGCATTAATTCTATAATCTTCTTCACCCACACTCCCTAATGCTGTAGTTGCAGGAATATGTGCATTTTTTGTAACAATACGCGCAAGCGCCACAGTTTTTAAAGTGAGGCTAACATTTCCTTTAGGCTCGAAATTCAGTTTTGTTTCTGGGTGCGGTATAAACGGGCCAATGCCAACCATGTCAAAGTTTCCGCTTTTAAAAAATAATATATCGCCTACAATTTGCTCTAAAGTCTGATTTTTAAGGCCGATAATATTACCTGTACCAACCTGATAACTTAAATTACGTAAAATTTCTAAGCACCTCATTCTATTATCAAAATTCATTTGTGGATGCAAAGATTGATAAAGCTTTTTATCTGTAGTTTCAATTTTTAATAAATACCTATCGGCGCCAGCATCACGCCACGATTTATATTCTTTTTCCTTCCACTCACCGACTGATAACGTTATTGCAATATCAAACTTTAATCTTATTTCTTTAATTACTTCTGCCAACCAAAGATAGTCTAATTCTCCACATTCTCCAGACTGAAGCACAACTGTCTTAATATTTCGCTTGATAATATGATCAACGCTCTCGATTATTTCTTGAATTGTTAATTTATATCGCGCTAAGCGCGCATTGTTCTTATTTAATCCGCAATAATAACAACTATTGCGGCAATAATTGGAAAATTCGACAATCCCGCGCAACAAGATACCCTGCCCCATATATTCTTGACGCACTTTATCAGCCAAACTAAATAAATAAGTTAAATCATCTTTATTTTCTAAAGATATCAAATATACTAAATCTTTGGCCTCTGGATTTTCTCTGTCATAAGTTCTATCTAAGATATCTTTTGTTTTAGATATATTCATCGCGCGCGCCTTGTTCAATATTCTTTAAATATTCTTCTAACAAAGCTTTATCATTTCTGCCTAATCTTTCTTTAAATCTATTTATTAAATTATTACCATTTTTTTTAACTTCATCTGAAGCAAAATCATCTAAATATTCCTTAAAAGTAATTATACCGTTAATCGTGCATTTATCTTTTATTGCCCCCGGTTTTGCTAAATTCATAAAAGTTCCACCTGTGCGCTCTTTTCTATAACACGCCGCACAAAAACTAGGAATAAAATCTTTTTTAATTAAAGATGCGACAACCTCATCTAATGTTCTCTCATCGCTAATTGCAAACTGCGATGCAATATCTTTTCTGCCCTCTTGATATCCGCCAGGAGATGTTTTTGATTCCGCGCTAATTTGTGATATACCTAAACTAAATAACTCATCGCGAAGGCCAGAAGATTCGCGCGTTGAAAGAATCATTCCTGTATAAGGAACTGACAATCGTAGAATTGCGATGATTTTTTTAAATTCGCTATCACTTATTTTGTAAGGAACGTTTTTACTAAAATCAGAGCCGAATGCCGGTTCAATTCTTGGAACTGATATCGTATGCGGCCCGAGGCCAAAAGTTTTTTCTAAATATTCAATATGTGAAAGAAGTGCTAATGTATCGAATTTGTAATCATATAACCCATATAAAACACCTATTCCAAGATCATCAATTCCCGCTTTAAAAGCACGATCAACCGCATCGAGCCTATTATCTGGGTCAGATTTTGGGCCTTTCGGATGAACTTTTCTGTAAGTTACATCGTGGTATGTTTCCTGAAAAAGCTGATATGTCCCAATACCTGCGGCCTTTATTTTCTTAAAATCCTCTACAGAAAGTGGCGCGCAATTAATGTTAACACGGCGAATATAATTCTTGCCTATTTTAACTGAGTAAATTGCCCTGATTGCATCAACATAATAACTTACATTATCATCCTTTTCTCCAGCAACAAGCAGAATCCGCTTATGGCCCTTTTTTAAAAGTAATTCTACTTCGTTTTTAATTTCATCTAGGCTAAGCGCTTTTCTTTCGACTAATTTATTATCTGATTTAAATGCACAATATAAACAATTATTTGAACAGATATTGCTTATATAAAGTGGTGCAAAGATAACCATCCTGCGGCCATAAATAGTATCTTTAACATACCAAGCAGCATCGAATATTTTCTTAATCAATGCTTCATCTTTCACTGCTAAAAGACTAGCTGTTTCTTCAAGCGTTAGCCGCTTAAGCAATTTACTCTTCTCTAATATCGCCTTAATATCTCTTGCGCTTACATTCTTTGCCTTCTCAATTAAACCAACTATTTTATCTTCGTTAATGTGTTTCATGATATTAATTATTTTTTTACATATTCTTCGACTGTTTTTAAAACAATTTCTGGTTTTACTGGTTTTTCTAAAACCGCCTTAACCGGAAGCCAATCCTCATCTGCCTGAAAACTAAAAGGTATATTCATATCTTTTCTAATACCAGTTATTATAACTACCGGGATATTCTTGGTAACGATCTCCTGTTTTAAATTTCTCGCAATATCAAATCCTTCACTTTTATTTGTCATCATTACATCAAGAAAAATTAAGGCCGGCAGTTCAGCCTTTGCCTTATCAAAACCTACTTTACCATTCTCTGCAGTAATTACTTCATAGCCTTTTGCCTCAAGCAATGTAATCATTGCCTCAACAAAATCTACATCATCATCAATAACCAATATTTTAGCCATTTTTTCCTCCTTGTTTATTGGTTTATCTATTTTTTAAAAGTTTTTAAAATTTCGATAGCTTTTTTTGGTGTAATATTGCCATAAATTTTTTCATCAATCATTATCACCGGCGCAAGGCCACAAGCGCCTAAACACCTAGTTTCGATTAAGGTAAATAATCCATCCTGCGTAGTCTCTCCAATATCAATTTTTAATTCACTTTTTATCATATCAAGAATCTCACTAGCACCCTTAACATAGCAAGCGGTACCTAAACATATAGAAATAGAATGTTTACCTTGGGGTTTTAGCCTAAAAAAATGATAAAAAGTTGCCACTCCCCAAATATGAGCCCGTGGAATATTCATAAATAATGCAATTTCATTCATTACATCTTTATCAAGATAACCAAAAAGTTCCTGAGCTTTATGTAAAATAGCTATAAGGTTTGATTCCGGATGCGGTTTATTAGAAAAACTCTTAATGTGATCTTTTAGAATGCCTATCTTTTTATTATCAATCATTTCCATAATTCATCTCCTAAAAATTACCTTGCTTTAATCTCTTCTGGAATTATACCACGCGGCTCTTTTGGTTTATAATGCGTATGCAGATATTTATGCGACAAAGCTCCTAATGGCCTGCCTAAAAATTCTTTATATATCTTTTGAACATCAGGATTTTCATGGCTCCTTCTAATAGTTTTTCCTCTGTCGATATCATAAAGCGCCTGAGCGCGTTTTCTTAAACACTCTTCATCAAGTGGTATTGAATTACTCCCTGCATAGGGCTGCCCGCCGCCGCCGATGCACCCACCAGGACAACCCATTATTTCTATAAAATGGAATCTATCCGGATCTTTTCTTATTATAGAAAGAAGCTCGCTTGCATTACCTAAGCCATGCGCAACAGCAACCCTTATCTCTTTGCCGTCTATATTTATTTTTCCTTCCTTAATGCCGCTTAAACCCCTTAAATCATTTAATTCTATATCCATAAGAGTTTCTCCGGTATAAAGCTCATAAGCAGTCCTAATTGCAGCTTCCATAACACCACCGGTTGCCCCAAATATTGCACCTGCTCCCGATGAAATTCCAAGTGGCTCATCAAATTGCTCCCCTTTTATATTTACAAAATCAATGCCAGCTGACTTAATCATCCAAGCTATTTCTCGCGTAGTTACAACAATATCTACTGCCCTTAAACTATCAATCTCTAACTCTGGACGGGCTGCTTCATATTTTTTCGCAGTACAACACATCACAGCCACACTTAAAATATCCGTAGGATTTTTTTTAATCTTTTGCGCAAAATAACTTTTTAAAAGAGCGCCCATCATTGACATAGGTGATTTACAAGTAGATATATTTTCAATTAAATCGGGACAAAATTGCTCCATGTATTTCATCCATGCGCTTGAACAAGAAGTAATCATAGGAAGCTTTCCTTTTCCTCCAAGCCTTTCTAAGAATTCGCTTGCCTCTTCCATAATTGTCAAATCAGCAGTAAGCTGTGTATCAAAAACATAGTCAAAACCAAGCCTCTTTAAACAAGCAACTGTCTCAAGATGCATAGCCCTACCCGGAGGAAAACCAAATGCCTCTCCAATTGCAGCCCTTACTGATGGAGCAATTTGGGCAATTTTTACAAATTTTTTGTCTTGAAGTTTCTCAAATAATTCTTGAGTATAATTTTTTTCAACAAATGCAGCAGTCGGACAAACATTAATACATTGTCCACAGGTAGTACAAACGCTATCTTTAAATGGCATATCATAAGCGGGCATTACTACGGTTTTAAACCCGCGATAGGCATGGCCTAATGCATTTACCTTCTGCACTTCAGAACAAATCCTCACACACCTTCCGCAAAGAATGCACTTATTAGGGTCTCTTATCACAGCCGTAGAAGAAAGATCTTTCTCGTAATCTTTTTTCTCGCCTTCAAAATGCCTATGCCTTAAACCCATAGCATAAGCAAGCCTTTGTAATTCGCAAATACCATCTCTTTCGCAAGTATGGCAATCTTCGGGATGATTATCTAAAATCAACTCAACGATATCCCGGCGAGCTGTCCTTAATTCTTTAGTATGGGTCCTAATTTTCATGCCGTCAGCGATTGGAAATGCGCATGAAGCAACAAAATTTTTCATCCCTTCAACTTCAACAATACAAACACGGCAAGCCCCTTCAATAGAAATTTTAGGATGGTAACAAAGCCGTGGTATATGATAACCCAATTTGTCAGCTGCCTGCATTATTGTTTGCCCTGCCTCCACTTGATATGGCCTATCATCAATATGAACTAAAACTAATTTCTTTTCCATAAGTTTACCTCTTTTAAAATCTTATTGATTGCGTTAAATTTACAAACCTTAAAACAAAGCCCGCACTTAATACATTTATCTTGAATAATTTGATACTTAGATTTTGGGCTTGCGAATATTGCCTGGTTAGGGCAAACTTTTTTACAAACACCACAGCCGATACATTTTTCATTAATTTCAAAATTAAATAAACCCTGACATTGGCCAGCGCGGCATTTTTTATAATTAATATGCTCGATATATTCTTCTCTAAAATTTTTTATCGTGCTTAAAACTGGGTTTGGCGCAGACTGACCTAACCCACATAAAGACGATTTCTTAATCATATTACCTAGCCTCTCTAATTTTTCAATATCTCCTTCTTTACCTTTGCCTTGAGTAATACGAGTTAAAATCTCAAACATTCTTTTTGTCCCTTCCCGGCAAGGAGTGCATTTACCACAAGATTCGTTTTGTGTAAATTCCAAGAAAAATCTTGCAATATTCACCATACAAGAATCTTCATCAATTACAATCATTCCTCCTGAACCCATAATTGAACCTGCGGCTAATAATGATTCGTAGTCAATTTTTGTATCAAGATATATTTCTGGTAAACACCCGCCCGATGGCCCACCGGTCTGGACTGCTTTAAATTTTTTGTTATTAGGAATACCTCCTCCGATATCATAAATAATCTGTCTTAAAGTAGTCCCCATTGGCACCTCTACTAATCCTGTATTATTTATTTTCCCTGCCAACGCAAAGACTTTTGTTCCTTTTGATTTTTCTGTACCAATAGAACTAAACCATTTCGCACCATCAAGAATAATCACAGGAATATTTGCCAAAGTCTCAACATTATTGATTACGGTTGGCTTATCAAATAACCCTGAAACAGAAGGAAATGGCGGCCGAGGACGCGGCATACCGCGAGAACCTTCGATTGAATGAATTAAAGCTGTCTCTTCTCCGCAAACAAAAGCCCCTGCCCCTAGTCTTATTTCAATATCAAAACAAAATTTTGTCCCTAAAATATCGTCACCTAGAAATTTATGCTGCCTAGCATCATTAATTGCTTTTTCTAATCTTTTAATTGCAAGCGGATATTCTGCCCGAATATAAATAATGCCTTTTTTCGCACCCACAGCATAAGCGCCTATTATCATACCCTCAATTACTGTATGAGGATCTCCTTCTATTGTACTCCTGTCCATAAATGCGCCTGGATCCCCTTCATCAGCGTTACAAATGATATATTTTTCTAAAGACTCCTCACTAGCGGCAAGCTCCCATTTAAAACCGGTAGGAAATCCTGCGCCGCCTCGCCCTCTTAAACCTGATTTTTTAATTTCAGCAATAATATCTTTAGGGCTCATATCAGTTAGAACCTTTGCCAATGCCTCATAGCCCCTTACTGATAAATAATCATTTATATTTTCTGGATCGATAATACCGCAATTACGAAGAACGATTCTCATCTGCTTACCAAAGAAATTTACGTCACCAAATACCCTATAAAAACGATTAAATAAATGATCCTGATCTACGATAAATTTTGCTAAAGGTTTTTTCTTAACAATATGGCTTTCTATAATTTCTGGCACATCTTTCTCAGAGATATTCCCATATATAGTATATCCGGGATTGATAACCATAACCGGGCCTTTAGCGCACATACCCAGGCAACCGGATAAATTAATTTGCACCTTTTGCCTAACACCCAAATTATCAAGCTGCTTTTCTATAATTTCTTGAAGTTCTTTTGATTTTTTTTGCATACAGCTAGGCCCATCGCATAATGTAATAACATATCTAATCATAATTTATACCTCTTAATAATATACTACTTACTTAATTATCCAATCTTTTATAACTTCACCTTTTTTAATATGGTATTCGATTATATCTTTTGCCATATCTTTATTAACCTTACAATACTTAACAGGAATTTTACCTTCTTCAATCACCTCTACTGTTGGCTCTAAATTACACCTACCAGCACATCCTTTCTGGCTTAGATAAACATCAGTCAAGCCATTTGCGATTGCCGACTTAAACACATCCATTACATCTTTAGAACCCGCTGCAATTTCACAAGTTGCCATACCGACATAAACTCTTTTTTTAGAAAGATAGCCTTTACTCATAATACTATTAATTGCCTCTGCTCTCTTTTTTTTAATAATTTCTAAAGGGTTTGCCATTTCACTCCTCCAGTGGTAATAAAAAAATAAAAGAATTACCAAATTGCCTAACTATCAATTCGATATTCCCAAAATGTTTTTGAATTATTTCTTTTACTATAAATAAACCTAAACCTGTGCCCCGCTCATTCTTAGCTTCTGTCAAATTAAGGCGGGAAAAACGTTTAAAGATCTTTTGCTTATCTTCTTGGTTTATAGGACTACCATCATTATATACCTCGATTTCCAAGTTTTTATCCAATACCCTTGAGTTCAAAACAACTTGGCCATCTCTTTTACCATATTTTAAAGCATTACTAATTAAATTATTTGCTACAATCAACAAAAGATTAATATCAGCTTTAATTTTTAGATTTGGCCAAATATTATTAATAATTTGTATATTTTTTTCGGTGGCTAATTTTAAGAATGCTTCCACTGAAGGATCAAAGATATCTTCTTTAATTAAACAATTCGTTTTTCTTATTTCAAGCTCTCCCTTTTCTATTCTGCTTAAATTAAGAAAATGTTTAACAGTAGTGTCGAGATAATCAAGATTGCGCGTTACTGAATCCATTGCTTTCCTTTGCTTAAAATTGATCAAGCCAAGAAATCCATCTCTTAAAGAATAAGCATTCAAAATAGCTGCAGAAAGAATTCCTTTTAATTCATGCGCAACAAAACTAATTAAATCAAGATAGGATTTATTTAATTCAGCTAATTTTTTATTTGAAATTTCTAAACTTTTTTCTCTCTCGCTAAGCTTCTCTGCCATGTCATTAAAAGAATAAGCTAATTCATTCAACTCTCTAATAGATGTTTCTGTTATAATCTTATAATCTAAATTACCCCCTGAAAGAATTCTTGTTGCCTTTAGCATGTCAACAACGGGTTTTACTATCGACCTAGATAAAACAACAGAAAGTATTACTGCTAAAAAAATTGCCAGCCCAACAATCATGAATAGAGTAAAAAGAACGCTGCGCTCCAGATCAACAAACGGTTTCTCTAAAAGCCCAACATAGAGAATACCAATTATCTTTCCATTAATATCTCTTATTGGTTCATACGCACTTAAGTACCAATCAGTAACAACAAATGCGCGATCTGTCCATACCTTGCCCTCTTCCACTACTTTTTTATAAACTGTGTCTGAAACTCTTGTTCCTACGGCGCGCTTAGCACTATTATCTAAAACATTAGTTGACACTCTTACATCATCTTGAAAAACCGTAACAGTTCCTATCGGCTTTGCATCATAAAGCTTATTTTCAAAAATAAAATTATGAATTTTATCAACCAAACTAAAATCATTATTTATAATCTTTCCACCATATAAAACGCCGTTCGATAAAGGCATTGCATATTCAATAGCAAGGACTGAGTCAATATTCTTCTTTGAAGTCGGCCTTGCTTTATTAGTATTACGAACTTGGATTTTATTTTTTTTATAAAGCAAAGGGTTCATCTTTTTTAGTTCTTCTGCCTTGATTATTCTTGTTGCCCCTGCGCCACGTTTAGTAATAAAAACTTTTTTTACTATCTCACTTTCTATATTATCTTGACTAGTAGTAAAATATATATAATCAAGGTTCAAATTTTCTTTTAATTTATTAAATTCAATCTTTGAATCAATAACACTAAAAACTTTCTCTATAAGTTCTATTTCACCCTGATAGATAAAACGGGCAATTTTTAAATCATTTATGACTTCTTTTTGCGCACGATTAAAAATGTTATTTTTTATAACATAAATTCTATGCAACGCAATAAATAAACCCAACGCTAGTATTACTAAACTAAAAGATAAAATAATCCTTGTTCTTAAAGAAACCATTTTCATTGTTTAGTTTTTTCCTGTGTATTCACAAAATAAATCACATTTTCAAGCTCATGCTCTAAATTAACATTATTGATAATACAATCGTCTGGTCCTTTCAATCTTATAGGGGCAAAATTTAACACTCCCTTAACTCCAGATACGGCTAAAATGTCTAAGACATTTTGCGCTGCGATATCCGGCACAGCAATAATACCGATCTTCACTTCATTATTCTTGATAAAATCTTTTATGTTTTCTAAAGGCAATACGGGAATATCGGCTTTTTTACTAAACTTTATTGGATCAATATCAAAACAAGCTATAATTTTAATTCCTTCTTTTTCAAACCCTTTATATTTCATAAGAGCAGTGCCAATATTCCCCGCCCCTATAATAATTACATTATTCACGCTATCTTTCCCAAGTATAATATTTAATCTTTCAATCAAAGAATCTACTAAATAACCGCCTTTTTTATTACCTGTCACGCCAAACAAAGAAAAATCCTTTCGAACTTGTGCAGCTGTAACACCTACCGCATCAGCTAGATTATCAGAAAATACTTTCATAAAACCCAAAGCCTTAAGTCGAAAAAGAGCGTTTTTATAACGAGAAAGGCGTATAATACAATTTCGATTTACCATCATATTTTGCTCCTTTTTTCACAATATCCAATAAAAGTATAACATATCTAGCTTACTAGTCAAGTATTTTTGTGATTTTTTTCACTAAAAAATATAAAAAAATTATCCCATGCTTAAATCTGTAGGGGAGCGCCCTAAATCTCTTAATAAATAAATTGTTTCATTTATTTGTTTATCTATTTCTTCGTTTTCATGGGCTCTTTTTGGATAAATAGAATATAACTGTCTATATTTTAGAGGCGTAACATTTAACATAACTGAATTTGCCCCAGAAAGCAGGCCTTTCTTTCTTGCGCTTATATCCAGTGTTTCGAACGCGGTTGTGATTAGAATTTTTGCTTTTTTCTGATCAACTAAACGCGCAATGGAAAGAATTTTAAATATATCTTCTGGTAATGGAGCGGTTAAATTCTCAAGCGGTGTGTTTGGACTAGGTAAGAATGGGCCAAAACTAAACATTTCAGCATTTAATTCTTTTGCAAGTAGTATATCGTTAACTAAATCTTCCCTAGTCTGACCGGGCAAACCTATTAAACTACCTGTAATCAATAGATATCCAATTTCAAAAGCCTTCTTAAGATGCTCCAACCTTGTATCAAGACAATACCCCGGGTGCAGTTTTTCATAAATTTTTTGGTTTGAAGTTTCAAACCGCAATAGCAGACCCCTTGCTCCAGCTTCATATAATTTTCTAAGCCCCTCGATTCCAATTTCTCCAAAACTAATAAAAATTAAAACGGGATACCTTTTTTTAATCTCCTTAATAATGTCTGCCAACTCCTCAATTTTATAAGCTAGGTCTTCTGCGCTCTGTAAAACAAGCGCCTTAAAACCGTATACCTCAACCGCCTCCCTGACGGCCTCTAATATTTCTTCTTTATCCATCCTATAACGGATAATCTTCCTGTTATGATTGGATATCCCGCAATAATAACAATTTCTCTTACAATGATTTGATATTTCGATGATCCCATGCACACAACAAGAATTGCCAAAATTCTTGCTGCGTGAAAAATTAGCGGTTTTAAATAATAGCTGTTTATCCGAATCATTTTTTATAGCCAATAAATAACCTAACTCATCCGGTTTAACCATTTTATTCTCAAGAATCCTGTCTAATATTTCACTTACTTTTTTATCTATACCTTTTTTCTCGAGGTCTATACGTGATAATCTTAAATCTACCTTTTGGAGCTCAAAAAATTCTTCTTTCCACGTAGCTAAAATACTCTCTGCCTCTAGATTAGATATTTTATTAATAACATAACCTCCTTGCGCATAAATATAATCTCCCAAGAATAAGTTTTCTAGCTCATTATAGGCGTTCCTTTTTTCGCCAAAATAATCAACAGTAACTAAATTATTTTCTATTTTCTCTATTTTTCCTGGGATTGCGTAACACATTTTATTTTATCGCAGATAAAAGAATTTATTTCTTTTATATTTTGCTCCAATTGAGTTTTTAATTTATCGCTGAGGCCTTCTTCGAAGGATATATCGCTTACTTGAATTCCCAAAACATATATTTTTGTTGAAAGTTCAAATTTCTTATAAAGCTCAAATAAGGTCGTTAAATCTAATTCGTGAGTAGAAGCAGAAGTATTATTAGAATTATATTTTATATCTTTTAATTCGAATATCTTTAATGAACCTGCCGTTAAACCGGCGTTTATTCCATCGAGAAGAAAAACTAAATCATACTGCCCAACACGATTAATAAGATCAAAACTTGTAACACCGTAATTTAAATAATCTAAATTTGACTGCTTGTGATGCTTAAGGAGTGACTCCAAGACAATTATACCGACGCCATCATCTCGCCTTAAAGTATTACCTAAACCAATTACAGCAAACTTATTCAAATTTTATATCTAACAAGTGCGTTGCGCAGGAAATACAAGGATCATAACTTCTGGCGAGCATTTCCAAATCAAAAGTTATCTCTTCTTGCGTCTTTTTACCAAGAAGTTCTGGCACGATCTTGCGCATATCATCTTCCAAATTACCCATATTCTGGTTTGTGGGAATTACGCAATTAGCAGCTGTTATATGCGCGGTATCATTAATTGTATACTCATGAAATAAACTTCCCCTAGGTACCTCAACACATGAAATACCCGTATTAGGTTTATATTTTACTTTCCCTATCTCACTTCTTTTTGGCCAAGAACTAACAACTATTTTTTTCTCATCAAGGCCATCTTTTAAAATTTTCTCCATAATCGTAATTGATTCTTCTAAACAATGAACCCATTCAACAAGTTGAGCTGCTGTATTTAAATAAGGATTATGTACTGGCGCTTTTAATCCTAACTCTTTAGCAACATCTTTTGCCTTTTTGTGTAATTTATCAAAATTATTATTGAATCTGGCTAAGGCGCCGACTGCATAAGTTTTACCATTTATTCTAGCTATCTTAGCCTTTGAATAATCAACCACAGTTTCTGAAAGAAGCTTACGGTAATCCCGAATTTTTGTCAATTGACTGCCATTAACGACTAAATCACCGTCATAAAAAGCATACTCTTCTTCGGATTTAAGAGATAAGTATTGCGTAGGCCTGTCGAATTGAGGAAATTTAAGGGTTTTAATAATTTTTACAGTCTCTTCTCCATCTTTCCGGCTATCAAGCATCATTTTATAAAGCTTCTCTAAATTCTCTTTTTTAGGGAGCTGTGTAAGCCCACCAATTACATAACTTATAGGATGAATATGCCTACCAGCTAATACTTCGCCCGCATAATCACTCATTCTTTTCATGCGAAGCGCCATTTCAATCACCGGTTTATGAGTTTTTATTAGCGGCATAATACTCTTTACGCCTAAAAGATCCGGCGCTACAAGCACATAAATATGTAAAATATGGCTGTCTAATTGCTCAGCGTATAAAAGTAATTTTCTTAGCATAACCGTCTCTTCGCTTGGTTTTATACCTAAAGTATCTTCACCGGCCTTAACACTTGCCAAACTATGGCCACAAGCACAAATACCGCAGATCCTTGAAGTTATATGTTGCGCTTCCCAAATTGATCTACCTACAAGCATAGATTCAAAAAACCGCGGTGATTCAATCACTTGAAATTCGCATTTTGTAAGCTTACTTTCTTTTACATCAACCACTATGTTACCATGCCCCTCAACACGCGTTAAATAATGGACATCAACTTTTAAATTTTGAGAATCAATATTATTTGAATGCTTGGTCATATTTCTCTCCCTGCGGATCATTATATAAAGTAAAATGGTTTAAAATATCTTCGATTTTTAACCCATATTTTAATAAAATATCTTTTGCGCCTTCAATCGCCGGATTATCTAGCAATCCACGGCAGCCATAACAGCGATTTCCATTATTAACACACCAAGAATTACATCCTGCGCGCGTTACCGGCCCCATACACTCTTCGTCTTTTTCATAACGACAAACGTTTTCATTCATTTTACATTCAACGCATACCGAATAATTTGGACGAGGATATGGTTTACCCATAAGAATTGCCTTAAAAACTGCAATTATTTCAGGGATGTATGGCGGACAATTAAGAATATAGTAATCAACTTTTACCACCTGATCGAGCGGCATAGCTTTAATTGTATTAATCTTATCCGCCTTATCACCATAAACTCTAGTTTTAGCAACATCTAGGGGTGTGCGATTTTTTATGCCGTTAACGCCTGCGATCGCAGCGCAAGAACCAAACGCAACTAAAATTTTTGCTTTTTCTCTAATCTTCTTTATACGCATAACGTCATTATCTGTTGAAATGCTGCCTTCAACAACTGCTATGTCATAATCTTGGCCTTCTTCTGACATTATCTCACGAAAGCTAACTATATCAATAAGCTCGGCTAATTCAAGGAATGCCTCTCCCATATTTGCAATTTGAAGCTGGCAACCCTCGCAATCTGTAAAATCGAAGAAAGCTACTTTTGGTTTAGATTGCTTTTTCATGGCACTCTCCTTTAAAATCTTTTAAATCTGCGTAAGTAAAAACCGGCCCAGACTGACAAACATATTTACCTTCAATCTGACAATGGCCGCACTTACCAAGGCCGCAACGCATTCTACGCTCAAGAGAAACAATAATTTGATGATCAGGAATATTTTTTTCGAGTAATTTCACAATAACAAACTTATACATTATCGGCGGGCCAACAACTACCGCATAAGTCCTAGCAGGATTTATATCTACCCCAGGAATCAATGATGTAATAAGCCCGACATTTCCCTTCCAATCAGGGTCTGCGCGGTCAACAGTACAATTAAATTTAATCTCTGATCTTTCCATCCATTCTTTTGTTTCTTCTCTAAATAATAAATCCTTTGGTGTTTTGCACCCAAGGAGTATTTGAACATTGCCAAAAGCATTTTTATTATGCATTATATACCTAATCAACGATCTAAGCGGAACTATCCCTAAGCCGCCAGCAACTATAACTAAATCATTACCAAACATATTATCAACGGGAAAACCTTTGCCAAACGGACCACGGATACCAAGAATATCGCCTCTTTCTAACTGATGTAATTTATTAGTAAAACTACCAACATTTCTTACGGTTAAATCAAAATACCCTTTATCTGTCGGCGATGAACAAATAGAAATTGGTGCTTCCTCGTAACCAAATATAGACACCATTACAAATTGCCCGGGGTCATGGCCAAGATTAATCTTACCCTCAAGTTCAATTCTAAAAAACTTTTCATTCTCAGTAAGCATTTTCGCTTCGAGAATCTTTGCCTTCATCGGTTTATAAGGAGAGGTCTTCATCTTTTCTAAAAGTATTTCTCTGTCAATCATCTTTATTCTCCGTTAATATGTGTTTATTTAATTTCTTCCTTAGAAAGAAGCGAATTAACTGTATCAACTAAATTTATCTCTGCCATACAAGTCCTGGTACATCTGCCACAACCAATACAAAAATATCTGTTAAATTTATCAACAGGGTATTTAAACTTCCTGTAATATCTATGCCGCTGCCTGGTATCACGGCCTTTACGGAAATCCTCTCCACCAGCTACTTTTGCAAAATCATCCATCTGACAAGAATTCCATATCCGCGACCTTGTACCTTCATTTAAGTTCAGCTCTAACTCATCTTTAACATCAAAGCAATAACAAGTCGGGCATACGTTCGTACAATTGCCACAGGCAATACAACGTCTTCCAACATCTTCCCATACATCAGAATTAAAACGTTTATCAAAGGCCTCGTACACCTTAGTTAATGGCGCAATAAATTCTTCCTTAAAATCTTGTTTTTTTACATCTCTTACACGATCTAGATTGAGTATATCTTTTGAAGATGCTTCTTTAATATAACTTAACCCTTTAATAATATTTTCTCCTTTATGAGAATTGATATGCAAAATAAAATTATCTCCGATATCAATCATCATCAAATCATAGCCACCCCTTGGAATATGATTACCCATAGAGACGCAATTAGAAAATTTATCGCAACGTTTAAGACATTCTATACCTATAATCGTCATCTTCTCTTTTCTGTTCAAGTAATTAGGATCTTCCGGGCCTTCCCGAAATACAACATCCATACATTGAATTCCGGCGATATCGCAGGTATGCACAGCAAAAAGAATATATTCCTCGAATTCTTCGATTGCCTTAGAGGTTTTAAACGGAGAAATACTAAAATTATACAATTTTTCTTTCTGAGGAAAATAATATTTCTTTGGAGGAAGAATCGTAGGAATATATGATAATACGATATCGGCTATATCTTTAACTTTATCAAAAACGAATAGATTCTCCTTTTTTCTAGGCGCATAAAGGCTTGCCTTCTCTTTCAAATATTCAAGCCATTTATTTATATCTTCTTTCTTAATACAAGCGTATTTCACTTTGAACCCCCGATTTTTTTATTCGAAATCAATCTTTGTAATTTCAAGTTCCGATCCAACAGGAACTTTTTTTATTTCAATATCAATATTCTGCCATTTAGTGCCGCAAGATTCTTTTCTAAAATGTTCCAAAAAATGCTCTTTTGAAATTGAACCAAATTCAGAAATACAAAAATATACTTTTTTTATCTTTTTTCTTGATTCTACTTCTTTATCTTCTAAAAATTTAAATATTTTTTCTAAAAGATGGGTCTCATGCATATTAGAATTATAAACCAAAAAATTGCACTGCTAAACCGCAGAAGAAAATTATAAACCCTGCAAAAGCATGAGAATATTTCTCTAACGGCTTTATCGGTAAAATATTAATTCCAAAAGTTGAAACCAAAACTATGCCTATCATTGTCGAAATTGTAGATAAACCAAATACTATCGCAATTAAAAACATATTTGCCAAATTTTGTTTTAATGCCGGATACATCAAAACCGGAATTAATGGTTCGCACGGGCCAAAAACAAAAATTACAAATAACGTCCAAGGAATTGTTTTTGAAAAAATAGTTTGCTGGTGAACATGAACATGTTCACCCTTGTGAGTATGTTCATGCATATGTTTATTACCATCTAAATGGAAATGTGAATGTGTATGAGGTTTATTCTTAATTACGCGAAAAACACCATAAACAAAATAACTAAAACCAAAAATAATTAAACCCCATCCAGCCCAATTACCCCTTAACGACTCAAAAAATTCTAATTTATTTAGAGCAAACCCGAGCTGCAAGCCAACCAAGCCTATTAATACAGAACTTGCTACATGCCCTAGGCCACAAACAAAGGTTATAAGAGTTGTTTTAAGGTATGACCATCGCCGCGCTTTAGCCATTACTATGAATGGCAAATAATGATCCGGGCCAAGTAATGTATGAATAAACCCAACTGAAACTGCCGTAGTTAAAAGAATAAATAATTCGTTTGACATAAATTTTAAGGTAATAAAAACAATTTCAAATATGTTACCATATTTTTAAAAAAAATAAAGTATTTTTTAGCACAGATATGTATCGATATTTTCGGCGGCCTTTTTCCCCGCACATATATACTGCTAAAAATTACTTTATCTTTTCCAATAATTCATTCGAAAAGCCCTTTATTTCTTCTTTGGTTATCTTCTCGCGATAATACAACTCTTCCATTTCGTTATCAAATCTTTCTAAAGATATCTTTATATTTTCAGTAATATTCTTTTTATTTAAAGGTATATACATCTCCTTCTTCGCCAGTAATACCAATGCTTCATCGATATTCAATCCTAATTTTTTCTGCAATATTACCAAATCATAAGAATCCCTCGGCCTTGCTCTATCATTAAGCGTACGTATTTTCTCGGCGATAATTTCATTTTTATCCATAACCGGACATAAAAGTTTAACGCCATAATAATTCTTGTACTCCATTATTTTTGGTTTAAGTAGTACTTTTTGATTTGTGTTTATATCCACCTCTATTGTATCGGCTTGAGCCAATATACCGCGATACTGCAAAGAAAAAGCTAATCCGAATTTTTTCTCTTCTGCGTTCTTCAATTTAAATATACCAAAGCCAGAAAATAAATTCTCTATGTCGTGCAGTTTTAGTTTAATTGTCGCAGTAAAATCTAAATCTTTTGAAAAGCGAATCTGGCCTAAATAGCAATGATAAATAGCTGTGCCGCCTTTAAAAACAAGTACATCTTTTAATTTTGAGCCATAAAATATACTCAAGATTATTGCTAGAAAATAATCCTTTTCGGCATCTTGTAAATTATATTTCGGGCCACGCTTATTTAATATTTCAAGCTGAGATCTTTCTAGCAAATCTATCTTCATAATATAACCGCCATTTCGCATTGAATTTTTTTGAATTGGGCGTTAGTTTACTATAGCCTGTTGTCTGTATGGTTTTATGTAGCCCCTCTGTATCCATTTTTAGCACATCCAAAATAAAGCCTAATTTGCGCTTGGTTGCTTCGGGAAATTTTTTAGCATAGTCAATGAATTTCTGAAAATTGATTTTCTCTTTTGCTTTTTGTAATTTTTCTAGTAATAAATCAATAGCATAAGTACCGTTTTTAAAATATAAATAATCCAAAATCACTTTTTCAAGTTCAGCAACTTTTACATAGCAGCCTTCTATATTTTCCGTAGTAAATCCGAAATATAGTTTTTTGTTTATTTTTAGATAGCGATAAGTGTTATCCTGAAAAACATACTTTCGAGATCTATGCTTAGTTACGGATGATACACTGCGCAGCATCTGTTCAAAAAGCCCGTAATAGCTTAAAGCTGAATCCAGTGAAACATAAGAATCTTTATCGAATGCAGCAGCAATAATAATGGGCGAAATATTTACAAAGTCGCGTGATGATATATCAGAGATAAAATAAAGCCCTCGTTTTAAAGGAACAAACCAACCTTTAACCTTTAGCTCATAAACCAATTTCTTAATGACAAATTTTGAGTATTTTTTGTCTAAGACTTTATAGATATCACAAGCGGTTACAATCTTACCAGAAGCGGCTATAATGTCTTCTATATCTCTGAGGCGTTTCTCCGTCAAAATAGTATTTTTTGATACCATTTATATACCCCCTATAGGTAATTACAGTGTATTAAAACATACAAATATGCTCTTGTCAAGCTTTTAGCACAGATATGTATCAATATTTTCGGCGGCCTTTTTCCCCGCACCCATAGCCGTAATTACAGTTGCAGCACCTGTAACAATATCTCCGCCGGCAAATACACCTGGTAAAGAAGTCATATATTTATCATCAACTATAATTTCTCCTTCTTCTTTTGTCCTAAGGCCTGGGGTTGTGCGCATAATTATAGGATTAGGAGTATTGCCTATTGCCACAATTACTTCATCTATGTCAATGCTAAATTCTGATGCTTTTATAGGAGTTGGCCTCGGTCTTCCTGAAGAGTCAACCCGGCCTAATTCCATTTTTACACAAATAACCTCTCGAACAAAACCTTTGTTATCCCCAATATATCTTATAGGATTAGTTAAAATTTTAAAATCAACACCCTCTTCTTTAGCCCTATATATCTCTTCTATACGCGCTGGCATCTCATTCTCTGTACGCCGATAAATTAAATAAACATGTTTTGCACCTAATCTTATTGCGGTTCTTGCTGAATCCATTGCCACATTTCCACCACCAATTACAGCAACATACTTACCTTTTTTTATCGGTGTATCATATTCGGGAAATTTATACGCCTTCATTAAATTAACACGTGTTAAAAACTCATTAGCAGAATAAATACCATCTAAATTCTCACCTGGTATTCCCATAAAATTAGGCAGGCCCGCACCTGTACCGATAAATATTGCCCTAAAACCTTCTTTAAATAACTCATCTATTGTTAAAACTCTCCCTATAAGAATATTCGTCATGAAATTAACACCCATATCTTTAAGAAAATTAATTTCTTTCTCAACAATTGATTTTGGAAGACGAAATTCTGGTATTCCATAAACAAGCACTCCGCCTAATTTATGATACCCCTCAAAAACTGTAACATCAAAACCCCTCTTTATTAACTCAGCCGCGCAAGTAAGGCCTGCGGGCCCAGAACCAACAATAGCCACTTTCTCCCGCCCGAGGCGAGGTCTCGCCACTTCGTGGCAGATATTTTTTCTCAAAACTTCTGGAACTTGGTTTATCTTTTTATTCTCCCTATTTGCCAAATCCCAATCAGCAACAAATCTCTCTAGCCGCCCTATCGATATAGGCTCGCCGATTTTATTCATAATACATACTACCTGGCACTGCTCTTCCTGCGGACAAACCCTGCCAGTTACACAAGGCAAAGAATCTGTCATATGAATTACATCTACTGCTTCCTGAAATTTCTTCTCCTGTATGAGTTTGATAAAAAGCGGAATATCAATATGAACTGGACAGCCGCTAATACAAGGCTTGTTCTTACATTGTAGACAACGCGCTGCTTCTTTAATTGCCTCTTCTTCATTATACCCTAGAGGAACTTCTTCAAAATTCTTAATCCGCACCTCAATTGGCTGTTCGCGCATAGCGATAGCTTTTTTTTCTTCATTCATTTACAAGAACACTCCTCATTTTTATAAGTATTCAATCGTTTTATCAGTTCATCAAAATCAATTTCATTTGCATCAAAATCAGGGCCATCCATACAGGTGAATTTTGTTTTTTTACCTACCGTAACTCTACATGCTCCGCACATACCCATACTACAAACCATAAGCGAGTTAAGGCTAACAATTGTTGAAATATTTTTTGTTTTAGTTAACTCTGCAACCGCCCTCATCATTTCGGCCGGACCAATTGCAAAAACTTTATCTATTTTATCATTGCTGCCTATTATTCCTCTTAAAACATCTGTAACAAAACCTTTTTTACCGAAAGATCCGTCATTTGTAGAAATTAATAACCTATCTGAAACCAACTGCATTTTATCCTGCCAAAAAATAAATTCTTTAGAACGATAACCAAGAATAGCAGTAACATGATTTTTTAATCCTCTTAAAGTTTTTGCTAGCAGATAAACCGGAGCAATACCAATACCTCCGCCAATAATTACAACATTCCCAAAATTTTTTATTTCACTAGGATTCCCCTGAGGCCCTAATAGATCCAATATATACTCACCTTTTTTCATTTTGGCAAACATGCTCGTTGTCTTACCTAACTCCTGAAAAACAAGCGTAATTACCCCCTTCTCCCCATCAAAATCAGCGATTGTCAAAGGTATCCTTTCGCCTTTTTCATCAAGCCTTATTACAACAAACTGGCCGGCATTTGCTTTTTTTGCAATCAAAGGTGCTTCAATTAAACAATAATGAATTTTTGGTGCAAGCTCGTATTTATCAAGTATTTTAAACATTATTCTCCTGAGATTGATTAAGACACACAAAGACACACAAATTATTATAGTATCTTAATACAATAAATATAACATATTTTTTTCTTGTGTGGTATAATTTTAAACAATTATGAAAAATTTTACTAAAACAGGATTTTATATCTCATCAAAAATTGGTAAAGCAATTCAAAATTATAAGCTAATCAATAACGGAGACAGGATCTTAATTGGTATATCCGGCGGAAAAGATAGTTTATCTCTGCTTTCGCTTTTAAAAGAAAGGCAGCGTTGGGCGCCAGTAAAATTTGAATTAGCTGCTTGCCATATACTAGCCGACTTTGATAAAAATAACCAAAAACATAGACAAATTATAGATAAACTCTGTAAGAAACTTGGCATTAAATGTTACTTTAAGAAAATAAAAGTATTAGATAAAAATAAAAAAACGAACTGTTTTTGGTGTTCCTGGAATAGGCGCAAAGAGCTATTCTTACTTGCAGGAAAACTTGGATTTAACAAAATTATGCTAGGGCATCATATGGACGATATTATCGAAACTACGCTACTCAATCTATTTTTTAACGGAGAGATATCAACAATGAATCCATGCCAAAAATTATTTAATGGACAGTTAACTGTAATTCGCCCGCTTTGTTATGTCGAAGAATGCAAAATGCAGCAATTCGCTAAAGAAAATAAACTCCCTATAATCAACTGTAACTGCCCTATAAAAGAAGAATCAAGCCGCAAACACATAAAGAACTTAATAAAAAACCTCCAAAAAAAATGCCCGGCCGTCAAAATGAATATTTTTAAAAGCATAACAAGAATACGTAAAGATTATTTAGATATAAAGATTTAAATTATATAGCTAATATACCAGCTATATCACGGGGAATTTGTTGGGGTTTAAAGTTTTTGTCAATACACACAAGCCGCGTCTTACATTCACAAATAAACAATCCATCTTTTTTTATTTCATGAAGAAAATCAATATAAACATTACCCAAGCTTCCTATCTTCGTTAAAACTAAAAGCTCGTCAGCATAACATGCAGGCGCTTTATATTTAATAGTCACATCTGATACACAAAATAAAATTTGTTGATTAATAAGCTCATTAAAATTTATGCCCTTGGCTCTGAAAAATTCCGTACGCGCTTCTTCAAAAAATTTTAAATAATTAGCATAATAAACAACACCACCGGAATCTGTATCGTGATAATAAATTATTTTCTTTATAGTAAAATCGGTCATAATTTTCCTAAAAACATCAGCGCGCCAATTAAGATAAACAAACCTGCCCCGGTATATTTTATAATTTCCGGCTTTATATATTTCGCCAATAACACACCTGCTAAGACAGATATAATTGTAACAAGCATATAAGCACAAACCGAGCTAAGCCATACTGTAAACGGCTTAGCTGTTTTTGAAGCAAAAATAATACTAACTAATTGTGTTTTATCGGCTAACTCTGCAGCAAACACCGCACCAAATACTGTAAAAAATATCTTCCAATCCATTTAGGCATCCTTTTTTAAGCAATTATTCTTAATATATCTTTGACGCTACGATATTTATTTATCCCTAGTTTCTTTGCCGCATTACTACAACTATGCATTTTTGCTTTAAGCATCTCCTCTATTGTAGAAATTCCAACAACCTTTATAGCTACATCTTTAAATTTATTTGCAATTTTTAAATTTAAATAGCCACACATAATATAACCATTTTTACCAACAAGAGTTATAAAATTTTTTGCCTGAAGTTTAATTAAAAAAGCATCTACATGTTTTCTACCAATCTTAATTTTTTTATGTATAAAATTATTTACCATTATCTGTTGATATTAAAGGAAGGTTTTTATCAATAAAATCGAGGATCTTCGCCTGAATAATGCTAGAAATATTACGAAACTCTATACCCATACCAGGATGTGCCTGCGGTTGAATTTGCTTATCAGAAATCCATACGACTTCTGCATCTAACTCCATCTCTTCTAATTTCGGTGAAAGCCTAAACTTTAAAATTACCCTATCGCCTAGTTTAAATTTACTTGCCCCATAGATATAAGCACCTATGCCGCTCAAATTTAAAATATCCGCTTTTTCACAATTAGATTTGCTATATTTATCGCAAATTTCTATTTTAATATCTATAGGTAAACGCTTAAAACGCCGGCGTAACTGCATTTTTTTTATATTGTCTATGACTCTATCTTCTTTGAAACTTTCTAATGCTGAATCCTCTGTAGCATAAATATCAATTTCTTTATCCAGCCCAGCAACAGAAAATATATTTTTTAAGTTTATTGGAATGTTCACAAACTTCATTCTGCCATTACTATTAATAACTTCCTTATAAGCAATCATTATCACTGAAACACCCATATAATCCAAAGAGTCAACTTCATCAAAATTACAAAGAATATCATAATACCCGTCACGAAGACATTGGCCAACAACCTCTACAAAAATAGCTGAATTAACATCAATGTTACCAGATAAATCCAAAATTACGACATTCTTTTCTATTCTCGCCTTAACTTCCATACATCTCCATTTTTACAAATTAAGATCCTAAAAAATATAAGTTGTTTTATTGTAACATAAGCACTCATAAAAAACTACTGGAAATTGTATCGGCGAATAAAAAACCCTTCTTAGTAAGCTTAATATTCCTAGCATCTAGTTTAACTAAATTATTCGCTAAAAGGTTATCTAAAGAATCTTTAATAAATTCTTTCACGTCAAACCCAGTTTTTTGTTTAAACCAGGTAAAATTAATCCCTTCCTTTGTCCTAATTTTTAATGCTGCGGTTTCTTTTGCCCGTTTTTCGATAGATAGTCTTTCTCTAGATATTTTTTCTCCAATATTTTTTATCCGTTCTCCGTTAATATAAGAAACTGCGCTTTCCCCTAATCCAATATAATCATTATTCTGCCAATAATTAAAATTATGCCTGCACTCATATTCTTTTTTCGAGAAATTAGAAACTTCGTAATGCAAAAATCCTTTTGTTGGCAGATATTCAATTGTATATTCGAACATCTCCGCAACTAAAGCACTATCTAAAGGGGTTATATTTTTGCTTTGCACTTTTCTATAGAGGCCTGTTTTTTTCTCATAACTAAGCGCATAGCAAGATATATGTTTTATCGGTAATTTAACAGCTAGGCTGAGCTCTCTATTCCAATCATTGATACACTGGCCCCAAATACCAAAAATTAAATCAATATTAATATTTTTAAAACCGGCGTTGGCAGCTATCCTAATTGCATCGATAGATTTTTCTGCATTATGAATACGGCCTAGTTTTTTTAATGTTTCATTATTAAAAGATTGAACACCAATACTTAACCGATTTACTTTATAATCTAAAAACAGATTTGATTTTTCTCTTGTTAGGCTGTCTGGATTTACCTCAATAGTGAACTCTGTATTATTTTGGATATTTTTTTGCAAGCTGGATAATAATTTTTTAATCAGAGCCAAGCTAAGTAGGCTTGGCGTACCTCCGCCAATATAGATTGTCAAAAACTTATTATCAATTTGCTCTATTTGTTTAATTAAAGTATTAATATAAGCAATTACAATATCATAATTGCAGGGAAAACTATAAAAATCGCAATACAAACATTTTTTTCTACAAAATGGGATGTGTATATAGAGGGAATTGGCCATCATCTTACAAGGAGATCAAATAACACCAGATAGCGCTAAAGCAGAAATTGTTTTTGCATCAACAATTTTTTTATTTTCGATTAAATTTTTTATTTGGGTCTTAGAAAATATCTTTGGTGTAATAACTTCGTCTTCTTCATGTTGATGCAGCGCTGCTTTTACTAATTTATCTGCTCTAAAGATAACTATTTTCTCTGTTGTGTAACCAGGGGCCGGATATATAAAACCAATTTTTTTAATTTGCTTTGCATTATAACCGATTTCTTCACAAAGTTCTCTCTTTGCACAAAGAATTAAATCTTCGCCTTTTCTTAAAGTACCGGCAGGTAATTCCCAAATGTAGGAATTAATTACAGGCCTATACTGTTTAATTAGAACTATCTTATTCTTATCTAAAAAAGGGATAACTAAAACTGCACCGGGATGCCTAATTATTTCTAGATTTATAATACTGCCATTAGGGTATTTATGCCTTTCTGTATACATACTGATCAAATTTCCCTGATATAAAGTTTTCAATTTCTTATTCATACCTACCTGCAAATACTTAATATTTTGTACTTTAATATGCCCGCAGGAATTTTTATCTCGACAACTTCACCCTTTTTATGCCCTAAAAGACCTCTGCCAATAGGTGAAGTTATAGAAATTTTATTCTGTGCATAATCTGCTTCTAGTTCAGATACAAATATGTACTCACATTCTTCTTGTGTATCTAAATCCAACAATTTAACTTTTGCGCCAATTAAAACTTTGTCTTTTTCAATATTTGTATCATCAATTATACTTGCTTGAGAAAGCTTAAATTCTAACTCAGCAATTTTTTTCTCATTTAATCCTTGCTCATTCTTAGCCGCATCATATTCAGCGTTTTCTTTTAAGTCTCCGAATGCGCGCGCTTTAGCAATTTCTTTAGAAATCTCTCTACGCTTAGTAGTTTTTAAATATTCTAATTCCTGCATTAATTTATTAAAACCTTCTCTTGTTAAATAGTTATCCTGCGGCATACTAACCTCCACTCATATTTTACCACAATTGACATCTTAATAATTCTATCTCTTTCTCAATCTCAACTAATCTATTCTGGATTTCTTTCAAACGCCGGCCGTATCCTTTTAAGGTTTCTTCATCTCGATAACCACGAGTATCTGATAAAGCGCGCGCCTTGGCATAACTTTCTAGATTAAGATCGTCTCTTTCTTTACGAAGCTTATCGATCTTTTGTTTAATTGGATCATTATGTATTTTTAGCTTTTTCTCTTGTTCTTTTCTGTGCTTTTCTTCTTCCTTCTTTTTCCCTGCTATGATCTGGGATTGCGTAGGTAATGGCTGCGGCAATTCCCTGCTGTGATTTTTTGATTTCGTAAGATTTTCGTCTTTGTCTTCTGTTTTCTTCTCTAAATAATAATCAAATCTACCAGGGTATTTTTTTACCTGGGTATCTTTTCCGCCAGCGGCGGATCCGCCTTTGGCGGAAACATCATAAACTACATTAGCCAAAGACTCAACAAAATAAATATCATGACTAATAAAACATATCGTTCCTTGGTAATCTTTCAATGCCTTAATAAGCGCCTCTACTGCATCGATATCTAAATGCGTAGTAGGTTCATCAAGAAGCAAAAAATTTGGCGGATTAATTAAAAGTTTTGCCAAAATAAGACGGCTTTTTTCTCCTCCTGAAAGAACGCTTACTTTTTTATCTGAATCATCACCTGTAAATAAAAACGCGCCGAGAATTGTTCGAATTGTTTCCTCTGAGGTAAAGCCAGGCGCAGCTGAATAGACTTCTCTCAAAACTGTATTTTCTGGATTAAGCACGTCCATTCTAGTCTGAGAAAAATATCCAATATCAACATTATGGCCTACTACACGGCTTCCACTATCAATATTGATTATGCCGCCGAGGATTTTTAAAAGCGTCGACTTTCCTGCTCCATTTTCACCAACAAGAACGGCTTTTTCGTCCTTAAAAATTTCGAAGTCAAAATCACGATATACCTGAATATCTCCGTATGCCTTTGATATCTTATCAAGCTTAATAACACGATGCCCGGAAGCTCTAGTCTGAGGAAACTTAAAATCCCGAATGCTTTCGCGGGGATCTGGCGGAAGGATAACTTCATCCATTTGCTCTAAAAACTTCCTTTTTGCCCGTACGCTTGATGCCTTATTTGGCTGTGCATGAAAACGGCTGATAAATTTTTCAAGCTGTTCCTTTTTCTTTTCCTGTTCCTTAAATTGTTTTAAAAGATGTATACGCTTTTCTTCTTTTATTTGTTCATAATGCTCATAATTGCCGTGCACCTTTGTAATCATTCCGTTTTCTAGAATCAAGGTATAATTTGTAACTTCAGTTAAAAATACTTTATCATGAGAAATCATTAAGAATGAACCCTTATAGTTTTTCAGAAAATCTTTTAACCAAATAGCAGCATTTAAATCTAGATAGTTAGTTGGCTCATCTAAAAGTAAAAAATCATAATGAAGCGTAAGTAGTTTTGCAAGCAGCGTTCGCATCTGCCAACCGCCGCTCATTTGATTTATAGGACGGATAAAATCTTTTTCTTTAAATCCAAGGCCCGAAAGGATCTTTTTTGCCTTATGCTCTAATTCAAAATAATCCAAAACTTCTAATTCGTGCAAAATTTCTCCATAACGGTTAGAATCCGCCTTATTTTTTTGCTCAAGCTCTTCTTTTTCTTTTACTAGATTAAGAATTTCTCTATCACCTTCAGTAATTTCTGAAAGAACAGTCTGATCGGATTTAAAACTTGCTTCCTGAGGAAGATATCCTATGCGAATATTCTTAATTTTTTGAATACTGCCGCCGGAAGGCTCGGTTTCACCGAGTATCAAAGAAAAAAAAGTGCTCTTGCCTGCACCATTTGGGCCAATAAGGCCAATTTTCTCGCCTTTGTTTATGCTAAAAGAAATGTTTTCAAAAAGGATCTTCTGGCCATAATTTTTTGAAACATTATTTATTGAAATCATTTATATTTATTTTGCCTAGGCTGTTTTCTTTTTTTTATTTTTTAGGTTAAGTTTTGATTGTAAGTCTGAATTTTGACCAGCTATTACAGGTACTCTAACAATAGTCATAGGTAGAATTACAGCAGGGTTTACAGCTACAAAAGGAGTTCTAATGAAAGAATTAAACATTGGGGCTTCGTTTGTGATTAAATTATTCCTAATTTCCGTTTGGCCAAGATATGGTTTAAAACCATTTATAAAAACAAAACCAGGGGTATCGCCTTCTAGACTAAAACTACCCGAACCTTTTAGAGAAATAGAGCTATTTTCCTCTATACCACTCACCTTCAAAATAAATATTCCGGTTATAGCAGTATTAATCGGGCTCGTTTGTGCACCAATAACTCCATCACAGTAAACTATCGGATTAGTCCCTTCTATCACTCCATTGCCACTAATATTACCACTAACTATAATCGTAGAATTTGCTGCATTTAGATTACCGTTTAATACAATATCTTCTAGTACAGTCACTGTATTACCGGCAGTTGATAATGTGCTTCCGGTATTAATCGTAAGATCATCTAAAGTAACGGCTCCGGCAAACACTGGTTGGTTAGCTGTATTTGGAATAATTACCTTATCGTTTGCACCGGGAACTAATCCGATATCCCAATTTCCAGCTGTATTCCAATCCGTTGACACTGCACCAGTCCATCTATAAGTTAAACTTGTTGAACTAAGCGCCCAGTTTGTTGTTATTCCGGAAAGCGTTGAATTTCCACCGGCAACAAGCATCAGGCCATCCGAGGCATCGTTATTCGTTACGTCTACATTTGAAATACTCCGGGTTGCACCTGCCTGAACTGTTAACTTTGGAACAGCACCTAAACCTACATCATTAATTATAATAGCATTTAAAGCAGCTCCTGTAAAATTAAGCGAACCCGTTACGGTCTGAGTTGTGCCTCTAGTAAAAATTAAAGTTTTTCCAGCAGTTGTACATTGTAAGTTAGTAAATGTTGTATTACCATTAATCGTAGCAGGATTTGCAGCTATATCAAAAATAATCGTAGAACCGTTAGAATTAAAAGTACCGAGATTCAACCAGTCATCGCCAATATTCCAATTTACCGCGGCAGCGGTTACTGTTACTCCAGCGGCAATACTAAAAGTACCGGTTAGATTTACTGCTCCATTAAATGTAGTTGTGCCGCTTGAGGCAACTTGGCTAATTGATGCAGCAGTAATTGCATCTGCTGTAACATCAGTTGCACTGGTAAGGGTTAATGCGCCTAATCTCGTGCCTGCTCCTACTGCGCCGGTAAAGACGATGTTGCCTGTCCCTGCAGTAATGCCTAAACTTTCCGAGACGGTGGCATCAAGTGTGCTAGAGAAGGTTACTGTTCCGGCACCTGCGCCGGTGTTTAAAAGTACATTTCCGGTTAAGGTTACTGCACGTAAGAAGCTAATTGCATCATTGGTTGTGGTGATATCTCCTGCAGTACTTACTGTGCTTGCACCATCTTGGCTAAATGCACCATCAAGATTAAAGTCTGCGGCAGCAGCAATAGTTAAAACACCAGAGTTAGTAATTGTAAGTGGGCCGGCTGCTGTGGTTGTAATTGTTGAGTTAATTGCATAGGTACTGCCATTTAAATCAATACCAGCTATTGCATTGGTATTTACTGCACCGTTAAATGTGGTTGTGCCGCTTGAGGCTGTTTGAGTAATTGATGCAGCTGTAATTGCATCTGCTGTAACATCAGTTGCACTGGTTAGAGTTAATGCGCCTAATCTCGTGCCTGCTCCTACTGCGCCGGTAAAGACGATGTTGCCTGTCCCTGCAGTAATGCCTAAACTTTCCGAGACGGTGGCATCAAGTGTGCTAGAGAAGGTTACTGTTCCGG
>JBFMHM010000008.1:8612-11053 GCA_040753015.1 Candidatus Omnitrophota bacterium | reverse complement strand
GCATAGGTACTGCCATTTAAATCAATACCAGCTATTGCATTGGTATTTACTGCACCGTTAAATGTGGTTGTGCCGCTTGAGGCTGTTTGAGTAATTGATGCAGCTGTAATTGCATCTGCTGTAACATTTACAGAGTTAGTAATTGTAAATATATTGTTTGCCTTAATAGCACCAGAGATTGTTTTTGTACTACCACCAGTAATCGTATCGATTTCAAAATTATAAAAATCGTGATCTTCGTCAATACCGCCAGGTGTAAATACAGCTGTTCCTCCAGTAAGCTTAACCGTAGAAGTACCGTGGGTAAACACACCTGTGTTTGAATATGCTCCAGAAATATCAAAAGTATTGCCGTCGGCTGTTACTGTCCCCCGGATATCAAAATCTGGAGTGGTGACGCTACCACTTGGCCTATAGGTATCTCCTGACCAAATAAATAATTCATTACTTGCTTCAACAGTTAAAGCACCGGCAGCAACAGCATATTTTATATCACTATCACCATTATCCGCTGTACCTAAGTCAATATTTGTTGTATAACCTATACCTGCGGGATAATCATAGCGAACAATTACTCTATCTTGATAAATATCTAAGCCGGACAAATCATCTAAGGCTACGATTGAAACCGTACAACCTGTCTCGCCCACCTCATCATTAATATACACAATAATTTTATCGCCTGCCACAATGCTAATACTTGCAATTGTATAAATGCCATTTACATCTGTATCATCAGTTCCTGCGGCAGCTGCACCATTAACAGCAATTGCAATAGTTCTACCGGCACCAATAGGAGTTACTCCTTCGTCGGAATAAACTGTGCCAGAAAAAGTATTTCCTGTGCCAGTAATACTCCAATTAATGTTATTTGAACCCGTAGAATTTGTTGCTACACCTTGTTGATCGCTTGCATTTGAATCAACCACATTAACATACTGATGGCTCTGGGCGGCACCAGCATCTAAATCATAAATCCAGCGGGTAACACCAGGATCTGAAGAATATAAATTTATCTTTGTGCCTAATGCCTGGCCATTAAACGTAATTGTGCCTCCATTTTGAATATTTAAAGTCGAGCCGGCAAAAAAAGTAAATGTTAATGACGGCGTGCTTGATAAAAGGCTTCCGCCGTTTTCAACTGTAAAACTATCTATTGCGCCATTTCCAAAATTTGAAGTCGTCCCTAGAGCTAACTCTCCTTCTGTAATTGAAAGATTGCCATTAATTGTAAGTGTTCCAGAGTTAACTGTAACGGTATCAGTTGAATCGGTTTTTGAAATGGTTAAATTATTAAATGCAGCATTTCCTGTTGCAATTGTGCAATTATCAGTTGTATCATTAAAAATTACTGTACTAGTTCCGGCAGTGAATGTTCCAGAATTTGACCAACTGCCCCCCACATTAATAGTCGTATTATTAGCTAAAAGAATTCCGGCTGAAATTGTAAGGTTTCCACCAATATTTGTGGTATTAGTTAAAGAAATTGT
The DNA here is from genome assembly GCA_040753015.1 of Candidatus Omnitrophota bacterium. Lineage (GTDB taxonomy): Bacteria > Omnitrophota > Gorgyraeia > Gygaellales > JBFMHM01 > JBFMHM01. The sequence goes on along the minus strand of JBFMHM010000008.1, from coordinate 9,563 downwards.
CCCAGCGCCAACTTTCTCTATATTAATAGCTCCTACGCCGGTAATTCCGCCGCTTAAAATAAGCGTATCTGCATCAGAACCTATAAAACTTGAACTTTCCAAGGTAACAGCACCTTGCCATTCATTATTGCCACTTATATTTCTAATTGCCCCGTCATTTAGGATACCCGTTCCATTTAAACTTAAAGCCTCTGCTCCAACGGTAATTCCTCCTTCTAATTGCAAAGCTGCGCCATCTGCCACCGAAACACCCCCTGCCGTAGTTCCAGTAGCTGTAGCATTCTGAATATTAAGCACACCTTCGCTTACCGCTGTTAATCCTGTATAAGTGTTAGCACCAGTAATTGTCACTGTGCCTGCGGTAGTTTTAGTTAAAGCTACTGCACCAGCTAAAATAGCACTAATACTGCCACTTTGGACAGCATAAGAAGTGCCGGTTAAAATACCTGTTGTGCTAGTAATACTTCCGCTTGATAAAGTAACCGCGCCAACTGTATCTGTGTAAGTTACAAGGTCCAAGGTTCCACCTGACACCGCAACAGCACCACTGGATAATGCATTATTGGCACCATATTGCAATGTTCCTGCGCTAACTGTAGTTGTTCCGGTATATAAGTTTGCGCCTGATAATTTTAATGTACCTGCGCCTGTTTTCGTAAGAGCCCCTGTTGTATTAGTGCTTGCTCCTGAGATTGTAAAAGTCACACTATCAGGAATCTCAATGGTAGATGTGGTAGCCGCTGTTAGAGTATAGTTACGGTCTGTTGAGGCTGTAACGCCTGTGTATTGTAGAGTGCCTCCTCCAAGAACTAAATTACCAGCTGCAGTTGTTGCAGCTCCAATATTGCAAGCAACGCCTCCATTAGCAATCGTTGCAACACTTAAAGTGCCGGCATTAATTGTTGTAGCCCCTGTATAGGTATTTACGCCAGAGAGAGTCACTGTGCCTGC
>JBFMHM010000008.1:0-8512 GCA_040753015.1 Candidatus Omnitrophota bacterium | reverse complement strand
CAGTTGTTGCAGCTCCAATATTGCAAGCAACGCCTCCATTAGCAATCGTTGCAACACTTAAAGTGCCGGCATTAATTGTTGTAGCCCCTGTATAGGTATTTACGCCAGAGAGAGTCACTGTGCCTGCGGTAGTTTTAGTTAAAGCTACTGCACCAGCTAAAATAGCACTAATACTGCCACTTTGGACAGCATAAGAAGTGCCGGTTAAAATACCTGTTGTGCTAGTAATACTTCCGCTTGATAAAGTAACCGCGCCAACTGTATCTGTGTAAGTTACAAGGTCCAAGGTTCCACCTGACACCGCAACAGCACCACTGGATAATGCATTATTGGCACCATATTGCAATGTTCCTGCGCTAACTGTAGTTGTTCCGGTATATAAGTTTGCGCCTGATAATTTTAATGTACCTGCGCCTGTTTTCGTAAGAGCCCCTGTTGTATTAGTGCTTGCTCCTGAGATTGTAAAAGTCACACTATCAGGAATCTCAATGGTAGATGTGGTAGCCGCTGTTAGAGTATAGTTACGGTCTGTTGAGGCTGTAACGCCTGTGTATTGTAGAGTGCCTCCTCCAAGAACTAAATTACCAGCTGCAGTTGTTGCAGCTCCAATATTGCAAGCAACGCCTCCATTAGCAATCGTTGCAACACTTAAAGTGCCGGCATTAATTGTTGTAGCCCCTGTATAGGTATTTACGCCAGAGAGAGTCACTGTGCCTGCACCATCTTTAGTTAATGTTCCCGTAGTTGTAGCAATCACGCTAGAAATTGTAGTGTTTCCTGCTCCACCAACAGTAAGCCCATAAGTATTGCCGGTTATTCCACCAGATATTGCAAGTGTGCCTGAGTCTGAATTAATACGCGATGCGCTTCCTAAGGCAATAGACGGCTGCCATTCATTATCATCGCTTTTATTTCTAAGAGCACCCCCCGCAGATACACCTGTGCTATTTAATGTTAAGGCTTCAGCTGTAACAATAATCCCCCCTTGTATCTCTAAAGCTGCACCGGCTGTAATCGAAGTTCCATTATCTGCTGTGCCGAGCGCCAAGGCATTCTGTATGTTTAATACGCCAGCGCTTACTGTGGTGAGGCCTGTATAGGTATTAGCGCTAGAAATAGTGACTGTACCCGTAGTAGTTTTATTTAAAGCTACTGCGCCAGCTAAAATAGCGCTGACAGTCCCGCTTTGCATTGCATATGCCGCAGTACTAGTCAAGACACCGGTTGTACCGGTGATAATTCCACTACTTGAGAGCGTAACTGTCCCAACAGTATCTGTATATGTAGAAATATTTAAAGTTCCGCCTGACACCGTCACATTGCCTGAAGAAATAGCATTGTCTATGCCATAGGTAAGGCTCCCAGCGCTTACCGTGGTAAGACCGGTATAGGTGTTTGCAGCATTTAAGGTTAACGTGCCTGCGCCATCTTTAGTTAATGTTCCTGTGGTTGTAGCAATCACGCTAGAAATTGTAGTGTTACCTGCGCCTCCAACAATAAGCACCCTACCATCGCCGGTTATTCCTCCAGATATTGTAAGTGTGCCTGAGTCTGAATTAATACGTGATGAATCACCAAGAGTAATAGATGGCTGCCATTCATTATCACCACTTCTGTTTCTAAGGCCCCCTCCCGCAGAAATACCTGTACCATTCAATATTAAGGCTTCAGCTGTAACAGTAATCCCCCCTTGCATCTCTAAAGCTGCACCATATACAACCGTCGTACCATTATCTGCTGTGCCGAGCGCCAAGGCATTTTGTATGTTTAAAACACCTGCGTTAATTGTTGTGGTGCCGGTGTAGGTGTTTGCGGCGCTTAAGGTTAACGTGCCTGCTCCGTCTTTAGTTAATGTTCCTGTGGTTGTAGCAATCACGTTAGAAATTGTAGTGCCACCTCCTCCGCCAATAGTAAGCCCGAAAGTATTACCGGTTATACCGCCAGATAGCGTAAGTGTACCTCCATCTGAATTAATACGTGATGCGCTTCCTAGAGTAATAGCCCCTTGCCAAGCATTATTTCCACTGCTGTATAATGAACCGTAGGTAGCACCTCCGTCATTTAAAGTTAAAGCTTCTGCTGCTATAGTGATACCACCTGATAAAGCTAAATATCCAGCATTAACCACTGTGCCGTTATCACCTGTGCCAAGAGCTGCAGCATTAGAAATACTAATTGCACCTGCACTAAGTGTAGTAAGGCCTGTATAAGTATTAGCACCAGAAATATATAAATACCCTGAACCACTTTTAATAATCCCAAAGTTGCCGCTGACTACGCCAGAAACAGTAAGGCCATAAGTACCCATAGCCCAACCAACATTAAAAGTACAATCAGCGGTTAATTCTACATTGGAACTAATAGTAGCTCCACCATTGCTACCATTAACAATAACATCACTACCCAAAACTATTTTCCCAGCACCAGTACTAGAAATACTACCTTTAGTCATAGTAAGCGCTCCACCTAATGTTAACGTACCAGTACTAATAGTAATCGTACCACTATCTTCCGTAAGCGCTCCGATAGTATCAGAATAGCCAGCAAGGTTTAATGTCCCACTATTAACAGTAACATCCCCTGAAGCAATAGCATTATCTATACCATAGGTAAGGCTTCCAGCGCTTACTGTGGTAAGGCCGGTGTAGGTGTTTGCGGCTGAAAGGGTAACGGTACCAGCCGTGCTTTTTGTTAAAGTTATTCCCGCACCAGCTAAAATTGCGCTTATTGTACCACTTTGAACCGCATAAGAAGCAGCGGTTATAGTTCCTGTCGTACCACTGATTGTTCCGCTTGTAAGCGTAAGAGCGCCTGTTATGTTTGTTAAAGCTGAAGAAATATTAAGCGTGCCGCCGCCTACACTTAAAGCACCGGCAATAGTAAAATCATTGACTCCTTGGGAAATAATTCCGCTATTTATCGTAACATTCCCAGTTCTTCCACTAGCTGTTGAAGTAGCAAGCGTGCGCTGCAGAGTAACGGTCTGTGTGTAGCCTGAATTTAAAGCAATGCTTCCAACTGTACCGGCAAAATCAACATCGACATTTGATGCCGTGTTCGAAGTACCATTAAATACAACATCGTCGCCTGCGCCCGGCTGTGCGCCACCAAGTCCCGACCAGTTTCCTACTGTTGACCATTTGCCATCACCTGAACCGTTTGTCCAAGTGCCGGTTGCATCCCAATTAAAATTATTATTGCGGTTAGTAGATTCGGTCATAGGAATTTCGACTGGATGTAAATTATAAGAATCCTCAACCCAAACATAACTTAATACCCTTTCTCCTTTTGGGTCAACCAGCCATTGACGACCTAGCTCTGTAGAAACTAACCGCACATGCATCGCATAATCACCTTGAATTAACCATGTCCCCAAAACTGTCTGAGTATTGCCTACATTAAATTTAATAACCTTATTTGGCGTAACGCAGGTAAAATTATAAAATGTGTTATTTCCGGAAATATTAGAAATTTGAGATGCATCAGTAAAAATCACGCTAAAATTTTGCGGATTAAAATTACTACTGCCATGGGTAGAAAAATCTCCTCTTAAGGCAAGATCACGGCCTAATATTAGATTTCCTAAATAACCATCAATAATAAGTCTATTTATCGTGCCAGAAAAATTTTCATCAATTATTGAATTTTGACTTGATAGGCTACTAAATAAAACATTCGAGTTTTGCTGCGGAATTGTACCCGTATCCCAATTATTAGAGTTAGACCAATTAGGAGTATCAGAATTTCCTGTCCAAATTATATCTATTTGCCAATTAGTATTATTGCCAAGGGAATCACTATGAAGTGTTTGTAGTGGTGGGCCGCGGATATTATTAGAATTGCCAATTAAGCAATATTGAATATCTACTTCGGATAAAGGTAATATTTGAAATTGATTAGGAGGGCCGCGCGATGTCAAAGTAAGTAAATTGCCATAACCGCCCTGTAATACTAAGCTACCTAAAATTGTTTGCGTAGAATTATCCGGGAAAATAACCGTTTTACCCGGCGCCACTACAGAAAAATTATAAAATGTATTTATGCCAAATATCTCGCTTACATTTTGTGAAACAAACCTAACCAAAGATTGTTCTGGGTTAAAATTCCCTAAGTTAACCCAATTGCGGCCTATTTCATAAACTGTATTTTTGGCGTTTAAGGCAACGGCTTCCTCTATATATATAGAGCCTAAGACCAAAATATGCGAATCTTGAGTTTGATTAAATATTGCAAGAGAGCCACCCTGCCTTAAAATTAAATCTCCAGCAGCGTAAATATTCGCCAAAGTTGCCTCGCCTGATGCCTGAATTGTAATATCACCAAAATTAACCGTTGAAATTGTTGTATTGGCGCTTTGCCTAAACGTGCCAATACCATCAAAATCATTATCACTAAGCAAACTTAAATTTCCGTTTTCTGTTACAATATCGGCTTCGACATCTACATCATTATTCACGCTAATAGTTGTATTGCCTTTGGTGTTTAACTTATCTACTACTTTTACATCTTCTACTTCAATCGCAATTTGTCCTTCTGCTGCTTCCAACCTACCGCTTACTTCTATATTTGTGCTTGCGATAATTCTAATTACATTATCATCACCAACAATAACTTTGTTTGCTTTTACGATTCCGGTTTGGTTAACTGCATTTTCAAAAATATTTTCTGCAGTCTTAACACTCATCACAACTTGCTTTGCTTGAATTTCGCCACTATTTACAATCGCATCTTTTACAGAATTACCTTCTAAATCAAAAACTTGATTTTGCATTTGTTCATTAATTTCAACCTGAATTAATCCACGCCTATCAATTACAACTGTAGTTTTCGAACCACTCGCCAAGTTAACTGTGCCTGCTCTTGCAGTAATAACGCCGACATTTTTTACACTGCCTGCAAGTATTGCAATATTATTTTGGGAGTTGATATTCCCATTATTAACAATTTGTGCGGGGCTAAGGCTTGAATTTTGTTCAAAGATATAACTGCCGTTTAAAAAATTACAGGTAGAAATATCAAGTGTTGATGCCACAAGCGAGCCTACATTAATCTGGGCAGTTTGTGCAAAATGAATTCCCCGCGGATTTACTAAAAACAGAGTTCCATTTGCATTTAGAGTGCCAAAAATTTCTGATGGGCCATTGCCGACAACCCTGCTTAAAAGCGCTGAATCTGTATTTGGCTGAATAAAATTTACAACTTCATTTTGTGCAATATTAAAAGAGTTGAAATTTATAACTGCTTTGTCGCTTGCGGTTATATTGAGGGTTGTTTCGTTAGGTTTTTCAAAAGTAGCAGTGCCGTTTTCCACTACTTCTCCTTGAGGGAGAGCAAATAAATTTTGAGCACACAGGAAAAAAAGAATACTTGCAAATACTATGGCTTGCGTTTTTCTTTGCATATATTTAATTTTATAAATATATTATACTAAATTTCTGATTGAAAAGTCAAATGAAATGTTGATGGGCCGTTTCCTGCAGTAGGATCATCGCCGACATGTTTTGCCCAATCAAGCTTCAGATAAATATTACGGTTAAAATACATCCTTAGCCCGCCGCCTACACCCATTAAAAACTTATTCTTTACTTCACCCGGCATTGTTTCTTTAAGAAACCCGCCGCCTATATCAAAAAATAACACTGGCGTAATCTGATGGCGCAAGTCTATATCCGCACCCTTTAGTTTTATGTTTTTTGGTATTAAATACATCGGCAAAACCCATTCCAAATTCATTACTCCGCCAATATCTGCTAGGTAATCCCCTTCCGGATAACCCCTTACTGAATTTGCACCGCCAATTTGAAACTGCTCCGATGATGGCAGGGTATGGCTTACGGCTTGAAAATCTGTCTTGATACTTAAATAAGTATCTAAAGGCATTCTTTGTATTCTGCTTAACATTTGTCCATAGCTAAAGAAAAATCCGCCTGTGCCTTGGCGGCTCGCAGATGGATGATTCCTGCTTGAAGCGCCTAAAAACCCAGAGGTACTAAAATTAAACCTTGGCACAAACCTAGTCTGCCCGCCGTTGCCAAAACTATCAATCTTTGAAAAATCAAAACTAAAAAAAGGAATTCTTAATTCATCTTTCGATGTCACCTCGCCCGACATCTTTTTAATGATTGATTTTGCGTCAAGGCCAAGATCAGCATTCAATTGCGTATCTTCATCTAAAATTAACTCGAATAAAAAATGTGGGGTAAAAATCTTTGAAGTGCCGCGAATGTCATTTACCTTAAATTCTTTGCCAAGCTTCATTTTAAAATAAGTAAAATCAAGATTAAATTTTGTCCCATATGTATCCAATGGACAACTGTAACTTAAAGATTCTCCAAAAGAATTAGTACTGACAAGTGAATTTATAAAAAGCGAATCAAAATTTCCTGAAACATTTGATGAACGCAAATAACCAGAACCGCGCCATTTGCCGACCAAGCGCGAACCCTGATTATCACTTCCCAGGCCAATATGCCAAGGAAATTTATCGCTTACTTTCAAAATCACATCAGAGGTTCCGGGAGCCTTGCCAGCGGTAATTACAGTTTTTACTTCTAGGTCGGAATTTTGATTTAGCCGTAAAATATCACGTTGCAGAATTTTAAAATCTAAAATTTCATTTTTTTTTATGTGGAAAAATTTTTCAAGAAGAGGTTTTTTAAACCATTTGTTACCCTCGATATTTAAATCACCCATCTTGCCTTCAACCACTCTTATTTCAATTATCCCCTCGCGTGCTTCTTGCTCAGGAATATAGACAATTGTCGTTAAATAACCTTTTTCTTTATACATCGATTTGATTTTTTCCGTAATCATATCTAGCTCATCATAGCTTACTTTTCGGCCTAAAAAATTTCGATAAACCGGATAAAAATCTCTTTCTTGAAATATTGTAGCACCTGTAACTTTTACATCATTAAGAGTAAAAATAATTTGTGGTGCTCCTGGTAGCGGGGTTTTTTCTTCTTCAATATCAATAGCAGGTTTTTTAACTTTGTCTTTTTCAAACAAAACCTTCTCTGCTCTTGTCTTTTGCTCAAAACGTGTTGCTTCAGCGCCTGGCTCAGTCCCAGGCGGTTGCTGTTGTGCAAACAATGAAGCAACTAAAAAAGAAAACAAAGAAAAAACAAATAAAATCTTCTTCTTTTTTCGAAGGATATTTTTCATATTTATTAATTATAATTAAACTACTAAACTATACAAGAACTTTTTCCTAAAAATCTTTCTTTAGCAGTAATTTTGTATTGCTGTTTTTTGTTTTAAATTCAAAAAATGTTTTAGATGGTAAATATTTTAGAGAATTTTTTCGCCGCGCAATATTTGAGGGACCGGCTTGGCATCAATTCGCATGCCACCATCATGCTCTATTTTAATAATATAAATAGTTCCGGGCACAAAAGCTGTACCAGGAGCTTCAATCTGAGCATTCTTAATTCCAAGTTTCTCTGCCTTATCTGGATCTAAAGCATATTTCCAAAAATTCCGCCATAACTCTTCTTCAAATTTATTTTTCGCGGTACTTAGCCGATATCCTAGCGGGACTTCATTAACTTTTGTAATTTCATAAATTTGGGTATCTGTATCATCTAGCATAAATACTTTCCAAAATAAATATGCACTTCTACCTTTTAGCTTAGACCCATTTGTAACATGAAGGTCGTCAAACCTAACAACCAACGATTGGAACTGAATAATATTACCAGTAAAGGTAAAATATTTAGCAGGTAACGGTAGGCCATTTGTATCATATTCTAGGAATTTAATTGTAGTAAGATTCTTTTTTGACTTTTCGTCAAAATTTACTCCCGTAACTAGAACTTCGGCAACCCTAGAATCTGCCTTGAGCTTAGAAATTGCCTGTTTTAAAAATCTATTTTCTTGTATTAAGCGATTACTTGTTTTATAAGTAAATAAAATAATCACCAAAATAAGAATCGCGATTATCAAAAATTTTAATTCTTTCATCTTTTAAAAATTAATGGGGGATTGTTATAACAATCCCCCATTATAAATAACCTATTGCTCTGCTGTATTAAGATTGCGCTGTAATTTTTCCCAAGTCTGCGGGCCAACTTTCCCGTCAACCTTTAACCCGTTCTTTTCTTGAAAATTCTTAATCGCCTGTTTTGTTTTCGGGCCCATTTTTCCATCAACTGTAACGTCAAAACCAGCATTCTGCAATGCTTGTTGAATATCTTTTATAGCTGGTTTCACAAAGGCAGTTGCCTGTGATGAAGAATCTTCTTGCGCAACTTGAACTTGCTCTTGTGGCTTTGCTTGAGCCGGCATCTCTACAACCTCTGGCTCAGCAACTGACTGGCTAGAAGTAAAATTATCAGCTTCTGTTACAACAACTTGTTCGCCTTCTTGGGCTTGTTTCTTACCACATCCAAACATAACTAATGAAATAATCAAAAATCCCAATATTACCTTAACCATTTATTTCTCCTTTTCTCTTAAAATAAAAACTAAATTTACTATCTTAGCCTCTTAAATTCACCTCCCCTAAGGCACT
>JBFMHM010000007.1:0-68296 GCA_040753015.1 Candidatus Omnitrophota bacterium | reverse complement strand
TAAATATAAACAAAAGCTATTTGATAAATACGTTGCTTCAGTTAAAAACGGTGAATACAAATACTCCCAAGTTAAATACTCCCCACAACTAAAAACAGACACCAAAAGAAACTTTATTTATGGGGGAGTGACAATGGAGAGCCTGTCGCGAAGTTTAAAGTTGATGCCGCGGCCAGCGGAGCCAGTAGCAGTAGATTGTACAGCAGGGCGGGTAGATGTAGAGAATAGGCGCAGCCGAGTTTTATCGCCAATCGGCAGATTTTTTGCGATTATGTTAGGACATAGCGATTCAACCGTATCAGAATACTCGCGTACGTTATCTTTTAGAGAAGTTGCTAGGAATATCGATATTTTTTATGAGGAAATTAAGCCTTATTTAGCCTTAGTTGCAGATGATAGGGATTTAAGAACTTATTTTAGCGAATTCATTACCAATGCCTTGGATGCGATTATTATTAAAGACAATTTAGATACGGGTGAAATTGCCGTCACCGTGCAGCGTAAGGCCGAAGCATTAGTAATTACAATTTCTGATAACGGTTGTGGTATTAACGAGAGATTTTTAACTGAATTATCTGCGCCTGGCCAATTTTCTTCTAGGAAAGGCCAATTGGTAGACTATGGTATATTTCTTCATGGCAGCGTAGGGTTAGGCATATTGCTTATCGAAGAGATTTTTGTTGATCGATTAGGAGGAAAAGTTAGTTTTGATACTTGTTGTGAAAATGGTCAAAATACAGGTGTTTTGGAAATTGCCTCAGGAAAAAGGGAATTTAGGAATAGCCAAGGCAGCCGCACTACCCAAGGCACAACCGCAACTGTTGAGTTGCCTCTTCGTAAGCCAAGAGGACAAGTTGATACGTTTGTCCTTGAGCGCACGGCAATAGTTCCATTTATTCCTATATTTAATCCCGATGTTTCTAATAAGTATGCATTATTAATTAGTTCTATTATGTTTGGCGGGGTTGTTATTTACAAAATAATCAAATATTGGAAAAAATATCGTGCCCGTAAGGATATTCTAGAGGATATTCAAGCAGGTAGGCGGCTAGCTATTTCGGACACAATGGCGTTTAGTTTAACGTACCCTTTTGTGATTGATAAAGCTGGCAAGCTTTTTGTCAATTCTATAGAGGTTAGCAATACTAATGATCTTGTTGATGAGATTGTTAAAGAGGTTAGTAGAGCTGGTGAAATTTTTGATAGGATTGTTAAAAATGTAGATGGCAGGTACGAGTATATTGTTCGCGAGCTTGTTACTAATGCCTATGATGCTATAAGAAGAACCTATTTAGCTTCGGATAAGAATGTCGATATTGAAGGTGAAATAAGTGTTAATTTAGAATATCAGGAGAATACAATTAGAATTGAAATTTCCGATAATGGTTGTGGAATTGATAAAGATAAACTAGAGTCTTGGACAGGCAATATAGATAAATTACGTGCTCAGTCTGTTAGCGAAAGAGAAACAGAAGATGCCGTAGCTAAAAATGAACAATTAGGTTTGCTTGGGGCTGGAAGGCTAGGTTTAATTGGGGTATATCAATTTTTAAAAGATTCTAGAGGCATGATTATTTTTGATACGCTTTGCCCAGGGCAAGAAAAGGCAAATAAACTTGCACGCTATTATGGTTTATTAGATAGTGAAACAGTAAAATTAGTCCAAGGCCGCCGCGCTACCCAAGGCACAACCGTAACTGTTGAGTTGCCTCTTCGTAAGCCAAGAGGAGAAATGCAGCCATTCCAGCACATAATAGCAAAGCATTTCGGTGCGGCAATAGGCATTGGCGGCGTTGTTTTAGGCGGGGCATTTGTCGGCCTAAGCTTAATTTTTTCTGCGCCGGCATTACTTTTATCCGCATTTGGTTTTACTGTTGCTGGCATACTTAGTGCATATCGCCTAGTAGGTCTATCTCATCGCGTAGAACAAGCGTTACTTACCGCAAAACAAGGCCAAGTTACCGGTTCGTTTTTAGAACAAGCTAATCAGGCTCGTTTAGCAGAAGCCAAGATGCAGGCAAAAGTTAGCGATGGGGAAATTAACCTTATGAATGTTATTGGGCCTAAATTATTACAGGCTTTTTCTGATACCAGAATTAATCCTAGTGGAAAGATAAATTTTGTTTATTCCTCAACAGAAGATTATGGTAGGCAGTTGTTTGCTACATTAGAAGGTATTCCAGATGAAGAGTTTGTAGTTTTAGCTTTGCATAATAGAGGTAATGGTCGCGATGTCTATACAGTTATTGTAGATAAAGTAGCTCATCTAAAAAATACAGAACGCTTTCTTTCAGTGGTAACTGGAAATGTAAGGCTTAATGAGTTTCAGTTTATTTTAAAATTTAAAATATTTTCATCTCAGAGGTTGGTTCAGTTAGATCTTGGGTCTATAGGTCAAAGGCAGAGTACCAATTTTTTAGAAAGCCAGGGTATTTCTTCAGAGGCTTTCGGTAAACTTGTTTTAGAGCTAGAGAAGCATTGTTCTGGAATGAGGGTAGTTGCTGTTGCATTAGAAGAGCATGAAAGAAAAAATTTTAAGGTTATTCCTCACTTAATGAAAAAACATTTTGATCTATTGGTGGACGGGCCAATTACAGACCAAAGCCTTATAGATGAAATACATGCTTTAATATATGTTGATCCTCCGGATCAAAAGTTTATTTATGTAGGGCAAGTTAGGGATCAAAAAGGGCCTGGAATTAAAGCCGAAATTGAGGCATACTTAGCGCAGCACGGTATTACGCATATTACAGTTGAAGACACACAATACGCTAATAACATAATGTTTGTTCAAGGCAACACATTACATGCAAATCTTTCGGCATTAAGCCAACTAAGTTTATCTGACCGCAAAGAACTCTACTCACACGAAATAAATCATGCTATAGGTATGGAAAGTGAGCGCCTAAGCCAGTTAGCCCAAGCAAGTATTATGCCTTCATTGACAGGGCCCATTCTTCTATTAGAACAATATTTGCTTAATTTTACAATCTATATTTCAGAATTAATCCTTAGAAGGACAGTGCGTTTACTGTGCAGGGAAATCGATAGAGTTTTTACTCTTTCAATTACCCATGATAAAAAACTTAATGAATTAAAGCGGCTGTTAGATAATTTTGAAAAAGAATTTAGTGCTGATAATATTGTTTTCGTTGGAAGATTCCCTCGCACGCTGGATGCTCTTAATTCTATCCTAAAAAAACATAATTATATAGTTCTGCCAGATAAAGAAACGTCAAAGATAATAATCTGTAAAATTAATTCTGTATTAGATGTAGGTACTAGCCAAGGCACAGTAGAAGTTTATTCTGTAGATATAGTTAATCGAGAAGCGGCCCCAAATGGTATAAAAAAACTCGCAGGAATTTCTTATCATTATAACGATGATGTGATTGTTTTTGATGACGGATATTATGATAATACCACTGAGGGAGTGGCGCGTAAAAAATTTGTAATTTATCATGAGGTCGAGCATGAAGTAAGAAGGCGCATTTTAGAGAAGAGGGGTAAATTACCATTAATAATAAACCATATAGAATTAAACGAGGCACTTGCAAATTTACGTGCTGAGCTTGAAGCGGATGATTCAGCAGCAATAAAAAAACTTTATCGAGATAAAGAAGAGGAATGGTTTAAAACCTATGGTATTGCTGATGAGCCTAGCCTTGCCGAAGAACATTTTAGGATAGAAGATAATAGTTTGTTTCTTGAGCATCAAATGTCTGCGCCAGAATTTACAGCTGGGTTAAAGCAAAAAATTATAGATAGGCTTAATAGCCCAGGATTAGCAAATACTTCAGCGCAAGACCGCGCAAAGGCAGTGGTTGGAATCCTCACCGCCGATGAACATTATAGTGAATCTTTCGATCAACTTATCGCCGCATTAAATGAAATTGGTGCAGGCTCACGCACTGATTTAGATGGTCTACATATGGCTGGTGATTATAGGGAAGTTTTAGGGGTAGTTATTAGATTAGCTATTGAATATAGACGTAAATTACAGCAAGCTCGGCTTGAGAGGATTCCCGGCTCTATTATTGCACATGCTGAGGGGAATATGCGAATCACCAGAAAAGAAATTCCTAAAGAAGAAATACTAATATTTGAAGATGTTGTTGAAGTAAGATTTGATAGTGATCAAAGATTATATATAGGTGGAGATGTATATAAAGATTATATATTTGGTGATGAAGGTGAGATCGTAACTTTTGACGGCGATAGTGTTGGAGAAAATTTTATAGATAAATATTTTAAAATAAATGTTTTAAAAGAAAAGTTAACAATGTTTAGTAATAATCAGAGAAATGATATTGAGAAAATTGTTAGAGAGCTTATTGCAAATGCATACGATGCTAGCAGAGAAGTAAATCTTAAGCTAAAAAAGAAAACATCCAGTATAATTAAAGTTAAATTGTACATAAGAGGCAAAGATCTTATTATTGAAGTTAGTGATGATGGATGTGGTATAGAGTTAGACGATTTGTTTCTACTTGCAGAAAATCTAGATAATATTGCAGAGATGCATAGATTAGGCTGGTTAGGCCATGGTAAAAGAGGGCGTCTTGATGATGGCCTTATGGGAAGGCGCGGACTTGGTTTTTTATTCTTTATACAGACGAAGGTTTTACGTGATTATAACGGTGCGATTATTATAGACAGTAGTTGTATTGATGGTTCTCCGTCGAATAAATTAGAAAAAGTTGGAGAAAGAAATAGTAATATAGATATTTTGTTAGGCAATAGATTAACAAGGGGCACAACTATCGAATTAGTTATTCCGCTAGAAAGATTAGCCGTTTCGACATTACCTGGGTTTGAAATGGCTGGTAGAGAATTTAGGGTTGTAAGAGAATTTATATTTCAAGGCAAAGAGATACCATTATTTGATGGCGCTAATGAGCAAGAGATAGTTGCAGCTTTAAATGGCGAGCTAGATGAAAATGTTGGCTTACGAAGCGTAATTGTTTCAAATGAAGCAACGCAGGCAAACTTAAACCTTGCTTTAGATCAAACAGGTTTAGGTAAGAAGATATCCACCGTTGTTTATCATGGACAATTAATAGCCGTAAATTCTGAAGTAGCCAGAGAAGTTGCCGAAAACGGCGGTATAGACCTTACGACACTTTCCTTCTAATACGCTATAATATAAATAAACTTGATTTTTTGGCAAGATTATGTTAATCTTTGATATATAAGTTAACGTAGGTTAATCGTATTAATATTAGTTAACAGAGGAAAATATATGGAAGAGAAAAATGAGTATATAACATTACCGATGCTTGCAAAAATTTTGGGAATTACAAGAGTAGCTGTTTTTAAAAAAGTTAAGGCTGGAAAAATAAAAGCAATAAGAATTGGTAGAAACTATGCTGTTTCTAAAAAGGAGCTTACGGCTATATTTAGCCAAGAGTTAAAAGAAGAAGACAAAACAGAAATTGAGAACGCGGTTAAGAAGGTAATCAAAGATTATGGTGAAGTTCTTAGGCTTTTAGGAAAAGAATGAAGCAAATTAATGTTAAAGAAATAGAATTCATTGCTTTTGAGATGGCGCAAGACATGCTTTCTTTCAACGAACCAATTCCGGATTTTTCTACACGTTTTGTAAATATCCTAGAGAGCTGTTTAGCCGTACCTTTCCAAAGTTTTGGTGGTAAATCTCTGTATCCTAGCTTGATCTCCAAGGCAAGTATATTCTTTTATCTGATGATTAAGAATCATCCTTTCCGGAACGGCAATAAAAGGATTGCTTTGACTAGTTTATTAGTTCTCTTATATAGAAATAAAAAATGGATAGAAGTAGATGTTCAAGGACTATATAACTTTACTGTTTGGATTGCTCAAAGCCCACCACAATTAAAAGATGAAACCGTAAAAGCAATTGAGAAATTTATTAAAAAAAATATTATTGATATTTAGCTAAATAAAAAACACTTTTCTTAGATCTTCTAAATTTTTCTTGACATAATTCCTGGATAATATACAATATATAAAAATTAGATTAGTAAAATTTTACTATATTTGGAGGCGAATTTATGCAAGTTAAAGAAATACTTAAGGATAAAGCAAAAAAGTATCCAAACAAACCCGCGTTAGTATTTAAAGAAAAAACCGTTACTTTTGGCGAACTTTTAGAGCAAGTTTACAAATTTTGCCATAGTCTGCAAGAAATTGGTATTCAGAAAGGCGACAAAGTCGCTTTATTTATGCCTAATTCTCTAGAGTGTATTTATAGTTACTTAGCCCTTTTTTGTTTAGGTGCGGTAGTTGTTCCTCTTGATTATATGCTCAAAGAAGAAGAATTAGTTTCTTGTATTACGCACTCCGAGGCAAAACTTTTAATTATTCGGCCAAAAGACGGTGTAACGGTGTTGAGCCTTAAGGAGAGAATTCCTACCCTTAAAGACGTAATTGTTTCTTATGAAGAAAAACATAATGGATTTTATTTATTCTCAGATTTTTTAAGCCGTGGTGAGATTAAAGAACCGAATGTTAAAGTAGAAGAAACAGATAATGCTTTAATTTTCTATACTTCTGGCACAACCGGACGGCCCAAAGGTGTGCTTTTAAATTATAGGCATCTTGATGGTTCGCCTCAAGCAATGGATTATTTTGTAGATTTATCTGACAAAGATGTTAAGCTTTGCGCATTGCCGTTGACACATTTTGGCGGTTTGGTTTATTTGCAAAATTGCATTTATTATGGCATTACTTTAATTGTAATGGACCGTTTTAGCCCAATTGAATTTTTACGCAATATCGAAACTTACAAAGTTACCTGCTTTCATCTTGTTCCCTCGATGTATATTGCACTTTTACAGTTGAAAGAATTCGAAAAATATGATTTATCTAGTATTCGCTGGGTAAATGTTTTTGGTGCTCCTAGCTCTCCAGAAGTTTTACAGAGGTTTATGCAATATTGCCCAAAGGCAAAATTATTACATGGTTGGGGAATGACCGAAACCTCACCGCCAAACACAGTAATACCAATGGGCAGCCCGAAAGTTCGCTCTGTTGGTTTACCTGCTCCTTGGGTGGAATTAAAAATTGTTGATGAAGATGATAAGGAATTGTCGTGTGGTGAAGTTGGCGAAATTACAATGAGAAGCTGGGCGGTGATGGTTGGCTACTACAAAGACGAGGAAGAAACTGCACGTGTAATGCGTAACGGTTGGTTTCATACCGGAGACTTAGGTAAAATTGATGAAGATGGCTACCTCTATATTATGGGCCGAATTAAAGAAATGATTAAGGTAGGAGGGGAGATTGTTTATGCTACAGAAGTTGAGAATGTAATCCACAAAATTCCCGAGATTAATGAGGTGGCAGTAATTGGCGTAGAGGATAAGTTACGAGGCGAGGTAGTTAAAGCGGTTGTAAGTTTTAAGGAAGGCGTAAAACTATCCGAAGATGATATCAGGCATTTTTGCCGTTCACATTTAGCAAATTTTAAAGTACCGCATTATATAGAAATTCGTGATAGGTTACCCAAAACAAGAACAGATAAGATAGATAAAAAAGCATTAAAGGGATAAAAAAGCTGTAATATGAGTAGTATTGTTAATAAAGAATATATTAAATTTTTGAGTGAGATTAAATCGCGTATTGTTGCTTCACGCATTCGGGCAATAAAGACGGTTAATAAAGAGCTTATAAAACTTTATTGGGATATTGGTAAAAGTATTTTCGAACGTCAGCAAAAATATAAATGGGGTGATAATGTTATTGTATTGCTTGCCCGCGATTTGAAAAAGGTATTTCCACAAACTTATGGGTTTTCGGAAAGAAATGTTTGGAATATGCGGAGATTCTACGAAGAATATAAAAATAAACCATTTCTGCAACAACTTGTTGCAGAAATACCATGGGGGCATAATCTCTTAATTATGGAAAAAATAGCTAATGATAGAGAGCGTGAATTCTATATTAAATATTCTCATAGACCTTTTATTTTTTAATCGTGAATTAAAGTCTCTTGTGGCGATTGAACTTAAAACGGGTAAATTTGAACCAGAATATGCTGCTAAAATGGATTTTTATTTGCAACTTTTAGATGAGCAAATAAAGTTAAAAGATGAGAATCCGTCAATAGGTATTATTTTATGTGCAGATAAAGATGATATCGTTGTAGAGTACGCATTGCGTAGTGTTAAAAAACCAGTAGGTATCGCTGAATATTATCTTACTAAAAAATTACCTAAGTACTTATCTGGGAAAATTCCTGATGCAAGTGCATTAAAATTACCAATACAGGAAGAATTGAAATAGAAAAGGAGAAAAGATATGCAGATGCAGAAAGATGTTCATATGTCAGCAAAAGAAATGCTTTATATGTTAAATTTACGCCCGGGAGATTTAGCAGAATATGCAATTATTCCTGGCACTGTAGAGCGTTCACAAGCAGTATTAAAAAATCTAACTAATACAGTAAAAAAGTTTTCATTTTTTGATTACACAATGTATAACGGTGAATATGAGGGAATAAAAATTACTACGGGAAACGGCGGCAGGTATTCTGCTGATTCGGCAATTTGTGCAGAAATTCTTTGTGCTGCAGGTACTAAAAATATTATAAGGGCCGGTTCTTGCGGTGCAATGGATGAAAAAATACAGGTTGGCGATGTAGTAATTGTAAAAGATGTAATTAGGGGGGATGGAGTAACTCCTTATTATGTTAAGGAAGATTTTAAATCAGAAGCAGATAAAAATGTGACAGGCGCTTTAGTTAAAGCTTGTGAAAGTTTAGGTGTAAAATATCATTTAGGCACTGTGTGGGTGACTGATGCATTGCTTCGCGAAACAAGAGAACTTGTTGAAGAGAAACGTGTAAAAGGGGCAATTGCGGTAGATATGGTTTCAAGTACAATGCTTACAATTGCAAAGTTAAACCAGGTTAGGGCAGGATGCATCTTAGCTGTAAGTGATAACTTAATTACTGGCGAGCTTGGTTTCATTAACCCAAAATATTATGATGCTGAGAGCTCTATAGTGAAAGTATCGCTGGCAGCAGTAAAAACATTAGCAGGAAAATGACAAAACACTCACCGCTTTTTTGGCCGGTTAGTTTAAAAGGGAATGCACTCTATATTCTCGATGAAACTTTAATTCCAAATAAAGTTAAATATATTAAGGCAAAGAATTATTTGGATGTTGTGCGTGCAATTAAGACAATGAAGACGCGCGCCTTTGGCCAATATTTGTGCGTGTTATATACATTTTTACTTGAATTTAAAAAAGATAGTAGCACAGAACATTTAAAAAAAGTTGCTGTAGCTTTAAATAAATCGCGGCCAACATTTCCTTTTAGTGACATTACATCTCTATTTTTAAAGTGGCACGCTGAAGGTAAAGATTTGACAAGAAGTATTGAGGGAATGCTTATTGATATAAAAAATAAACGTTTAACACGTGCAAATACGCTTGCTTCTTTTATTCCCGATGGAGCAACTGTATTAACACATTGTAATGTTAGCGGTGAATTAGTTGAGGCGGCAAATTTTTGCAAAAAAGCGGGTAAAAAAGTTAAGTTTATCGCAACAGAAACCCGGCCATATTTTCAAGGTGCACGTTTAACTGCGTGGGAACTGGCGCGTGCTGGTTTTGATGTAACTTTAATTACGGATAATGCCGTGGCGCATGTTATGGAAAAGGGTTTAGTAAATATGGTTGTGGTTGGCTCTGACCGCTCGGCAATGAACGGTGATTTTGCAAATAAAATTGGAACATTTCAAATTGCAATTTTAGCAAAATATTTTAATATTCCTTTTTATGTATTAACACAACATCCAAGCCCTAATATAAAAACAGGCAAGGATATTCCAATTGAAATTAGAAGTGGCGAAGAGATTACAAAAATAAAAAATATTCGCATTGCACCAAAGGGAATTAAGGCGTATTATCCGGGATTTGACGTAACGCCAAGGGAATTAGTAACAAAGGCAGTATTGATATAAACAAAATGACCAATGACCAAATCCCAATGTCAAATAAATGACCAATGTCCAATTATTCAATTGGTAATTGGTGAATTGGGAATTAATTTGTCATTGGGCATTGGATAATTGGGATTTAAAACTATATGGACGATATCAAGCAAAATATAATACGAATCGGTAGCTTATTGTGGGGCAAGAATCTTGTCTGTGGTCGCTCGGGAAATATCAGCGCTAAAGATAATGATAGTGTATTTATTACTACGCACGATAGTTCTTTGGGTGAGTTATTCGATAATGATATTGCAAAAATTAATCTCTCCGGAGAATTGCTCGATGGTAAAAAAAATCCTACATCAGAATTGTCGCTGCATTTAGGTATTTATAAAAATATTGATACAAATTGCGTTGTGCATTCGCATTCGCCAAAAGTTGTGGCGTATTTTAGCGTAAATGACAAAATTACCCCACTTACTTTTGAAACAAAACTTTATGTTGGCGATGTTCCGGTAATTGAACAGCTTACGCCAACAGTTAGCGATATTAATCCAGTAATCGAGGCGCTTAAAAAAAGCAATATTGTTGTTTTAAAAAATCATGGAGTTGTGGCAATCGGTAAAACTTTAAAAGATGCTTTTTATCTAATCCAAATTTTAGATGAAATGGTTGAAATGGATATAATTAAAAAATTATATTCTAATCAAGGACAAGCAAAAGAAACTGTGCAAAAAAATATCTCAACGAAAAGATATGAACTTTTTTCGAAAGAGCAGATTGATGAAATTGTCCGTTTGGTAAATACCGATGATAAATTTCAGTCTGAAGGCAAGCGCACAAATTTAACTTTAAATTTAGCTGTAAAATTAGACGAAGATAATAAAGTTTATAGTTTTGAGTTTAGAGAGGGAAAAATTATAAATGTCGGCGATGATGAAAAAGTAGAATTTTTAATTTCTGGGCCAAAGAGCTACTGGAAGATGATTTTTAACAGAGAGCTTGACCCGTTTGTTGCAACTACCCAGAAAAAATTAAAATTACAAGGTGACTTTGCCAAGATATCGCGTTGGTATGCTCAGTTTGCCAGGCTTTTTGAGTTGTGGCAAAATGTACCGGTAGAATAAAATGATAGCCAAGCAAACCAATATTTTTCACTATAGTATGATTTTTCCCTTACGGGAACATAAAAAATTATCTAAAAACCGCTTCCTAGCCTTCGGAGTCAGCGATTTTTTTAACGATAATTTTTTACTAAAATCATAAATAGTTCAAAATATTGTTTGCTTGTTATAGATAATTATATATGAAAAAATATCAACTATATATTAATGGTAATTGGTTAGATACGAAAGAAGTGATTTCTTCGATCGATCCATCCACTGAAGAAGTTATTGCCGAAATTCCAAAGGCCGACAATAATTTAGTTAAGCAGGCGATTTCTTTTGCAAGGACTACTTTTGATAAAGGTGATTGGTCGAATTTAGCATTTAGCGAGCGCGCCGAATATTTAAAAAAGATTTCTGAAGGAATTTTAGAAAATGCACAAAAGTTAGCTGAGCTTGAGGCGCGCGATACCGGAAAAACAATTAAACAAACTACATTTATCGATGTGCCAACGGCTGCAGAATGTTTTGATTATTTTTCTAAAGTTGAATCGGAGTTAAAAGGCGAGCAAGTTTCTGTCCCATTTGGTGGGCAGAGTACAGTTGTCAGAGAACCGCTTGGAGTTATTGCTTCAATTACACCGTGGAATTATCCTTTAATTATGGCAGCTTGGAAAATTGCTCCAGCGCTTGCTTGTGGAAATACGATTGTTTTTAAACCGTCACAATTGGCAAGTCTAACCAGTCTTGAACTTGCAAAAATAATTGATAAAGCCGGTTTACCAAAAGGCGTGTTTAATATTGTAACTGGTAGCGGCGCAGAAATCGGAAAAGAATTAGCGCAGAATACTAGCGTTGATATGGTTGCTTTTACTGGTTCAACTGAGGTAGGTAAAGAAGTAATGAGCCTTGCTTCAAACAATGTAAAAAAAGTATTTTTAGAATTAGGTGGAAAATCTCCCAACATTGTATTTGATGATTGCGATTTAGAGGCAGCTGTAGGTGGAACAATGTCAGCAATTTTTATGAATCAGGGGCAAATGTGTGTTGCTGGCTCGCGGCTTTTATTACAAGATACAATTTACGATAAATTTATTGAATTACTTATTGAAAAAACCAAGAAATTAAAACTTGGCCCAGCTTTAGATTACTCTAGCGATATTGGCCCGCTAGTTTCAAAACAGCAGAGGCAGAGAGTTTTAGATTATATAGAGATAGGCAAGAAAGAAGCGCGGCTTTTGTGCGGCGGAAATATTCCAAAAGATTTTAATAAGGGTTATTTTTTAGCCCCGACAATTTTTGATAATGTAAAAAATAATATGCGCATTGCCCGTGAGGAAATTTTTGGGCCCGTGTTATCAATAATTAAGTTTTCTTCGGAAGATGAGGCAATTGAAATCGCTAACGACACTATCTATGGCCTTGCAGCAATGATTTGGACAAAAGATTTATTGCGTGCAAATATTGTGAGCAAGAAATTACGTAGTGGCACGGTTTGGGTTAATACCTATGGAATGTTTTTTAATCAAACGCCTTTTGGTGGTTATAAACAAAGTGGTATTGGCCGTGAATTAGGTAGAGATGGTTTGTTGGAATATACACAAACTAAACATATTAATATTGATCTAACTAGTGGTGGAAAATCATTAGTGTCAAGCTGGTTCGGAGGATAATAGAATGAAAGTTTTATTTGTTATGCCAAACATTGGGGCTTGGGCAACTCATGGTGAACATCGCGCACCTAATCAATATTATGCACAGCTTGCAGCATATTTAAGAGAGAAAAAAATTAGCGAGGTTAGCGTTATTGACGGCCGGGCAGATAATCTTAGTAAAGATCAAATTTTAGAAAAAGTAAAAAATTATAATCCAGATTTAGTTGTGCTGGGTGAGATTTTGCATTCGACTGGCGGGCTTGCGGTTATTTGGCATTTTAATGAAATTGCAAAGGCAATAAAAGGGATGATGCCGAATATTAAAATTGCTGTTGGTGGCCTATGGTATTCATCTATTTATAAAGAAACTTTAGAAGGCCATTCTTATATAGATTTTGTTATGATTGGAGAGGCAGAACTTACATTAGAAGAATTAGTTAAGGCATTAGAAGATAAAAAGACAGATTTTTCAGGTATTAATGGTTTAGCATCTCGTAAGGGCAATCAAATTATAGCTGGAAAACATAGAGAGTTAATTAGAGATATAAATATTTTACCTATGCCAGCATATGATTTATTTCCTATGGATAAATATGTGGGGCATACTTATTGGAAGCCATTTGCAGAGCTTTCTACGTCAAGGGGTTGCCCTGGCGGGTGCTCATTTTGTTACGAATGGTCACAGTATGACCCAAGATCTCCTCGCGATTTTCTTTCTTGGCGTTCGAAAAAAGGTAATAAGATCGTAGATGAGTTGGAATATTTAGAAAAAGAATTTGGTATAAAAGTTGTAGTATTTCAGGACGATGCTTTTAACGTCGATAAAAATATGGTTATTGAGACTTGCAATGAAATTTTGCGCCGTAGGCTGGCAATTAAATGGGTAATTTTAGGCCGTGCCGATGATTGGGTAAAACAAATTGATATATTTGGTTTAATGAAAAAAGCTGGGCTTTTTATGGGGTTGGTTGGTATTGAGGTTTCTAGTGATGACGAGCTTAAACGTATCGGCAAAGGTATTACAGTTAATCAAATCAAACAAACAATCGAAGAGCTACGTAAAAACGATATTGCAACTGTTGGTACAATATTAATTGGTCTTGAAGATGATAGCGAGGCGCGCATTAAAGATAGGTTTAATTTTGCTGAAGAAGCTGACCCGGATATTTTAGCAATTGATTTTGTAACACCTGTTCCCGGATCACCTGTTTGGAAGAAGGCGTTAAAACAAAAATTATTTGATCCCCAAAAAATTGATTTAAAAACTTGGGATTTCTTACATCCGGTAATTCCAACAAATCATTTGTCTGTTGAAGAGCTTGGCAGGTTAGGTGCTTGGTGTATGAGAGAATTTTTCTCTAAAGCCTCTAGGATACATAGAATTATGGAGAGTAATTATTCTGATCTTGTAAAACTTTGCGTTAAAGATTTTATGAATAATATCTCTAAGTTTGAGGCATCTGCAACAAAAGGAGAATTATATGTCTGATATTACCTGGGATGAAGTTACAAAGAGAAAATTTGATTTAATGATTAGTAAGATGCCTCTGTTTCATCGTAAGGTTGCCGAAAGCCTTGTTTCTGGGAAGGCGATTAAGCTTGCGCAAGAGAGAAATTCTTCCATAGTAGAAGAACAAGATGTTGTAAAGGCCTTTTTTAATGATGTGCCAAAGCCGTTTGAGGCAATGATGATAAAAGTGATGGAAGAAGCAGGATTCGATTATAAAAAATATGGGTTTGGAATAAGTAAATGAAAATTGGTGTAATCGGTGCAGGCGCAATTGGGGCTTTAGTCGGTGGTTATTTAAAAGAAAAAGGTCATGATGTATCTTTGGTTGGCCGCCCCAAAAATATTCAGGCAATAAAAAATAACGGTTTAATTATTGAGGGTGTGCGCGGACGAAAAAATATTTTTCTTGATGCCGATATCAAACTAAATGAAAAGAAAGATTTGATAGTCCTTGCTACTAAAACGCAAGATTTAAAAGAAGCACTTATAACAAATGCAGATTTTTTAAAGGACACAGTAATTTTAACCATACAAAATGGTGTATCGTCTGATGTAATTACTTCTTTGTTTGTGGATAAAAAGAATATAGTTTCAAGTATTGTTATGTTTGGCTCAACTTGTATTGAAGAAGGCCGCGTTATTCATAATTTTGAAGGGGAATGGATTATTGGCCTGCCGTTTAAAGAAGGCAAAATTGAGAATTTAGAAAAAATAAGGCAGGCGGCAGAAGGAGCTTTCGAACTATATATTACTCAAGAAATAATCGGGATGAAATGGACTAAACTTTTTATAAATTTCAATAATTGCATTCCGGCAATTCTAGGTAAGAGTATGCAGGAAGTATTCAGCGATCTAGATATATGTAAGATTGCGATTAATTTAATTCGAGAAGGTATTGATATCATAGAGGCAAGTGGAGCAATGCTCGTATCTTTACCTAAATTTCCTAAAGAAAGATTTTTAAGGTTGATTACTGTTAGTGAAGATGAAGCTGCTAAAATTTTCTCTAGTATGATGGTAAATTTAAGTAAAGAACCCGTATACGGTTCAATTCTACAGAGTATAAAGCGCCGCCGCCCGTCAGAAATTGATTATATTAATGGTGAGATAGTTAGTTTGGCTGATGGCTTAAATCTCAACGCACCTTTAAATAAAAAAATAGTTAAACTTGTTCATAATGTTGAGAATTCCGGAAAATTCTTTAATGAAAAAGACTTAAAAGAAATATTTAAAGAGGAACAGGATGAAATTTCCTAAACTTAAATTAACTGTAAATAAGAAGAATGAATATTGCTATCATAATTATGAAGTCGGCGATGAGTTTATTCTAGAAGATTTTACACATGCGCCAAAGCACTTCTGCCTTGGGGCAATGCATTCAATATTTCCTTGTGCTTATGCTTTGACTTTTGGTGCAAAATTTCCATTTCGGGATAATCAACGCTCAATTTTAACAACCTGCCCTGATGGAGGAAAACTCGAATTTAAAATCGAGGTTTTAGATGATAATGGGAATGTCGAGATTATTCCTAAAGATTCAGAATATCACGCTCCAAATCCAAAGGATATGATTATTGAGGTTGTTAAAGAAGGTAAATGTGTGTTTGGTTACAAGATGGGTGATAAATGGGAAACTAAAGGCCTAAAATGTATCCCTGGATTTTGTGGTGCAGCATTTCACACCGCATTTCCGGCAATGTTTGCGCTTAACTTTGGAGCGGAATTTCATTTTATGTCTAGCCCAAATAGCGTCGATACGGTAACTTGCCCGGATGGTGGCAATATTGTATTTAGAGTAAAGAGAAAAGAATAATTGGAGGTTTTTTATAAATGTCTAAACGTCGTGTTGTTATTACGGGCATAGGTGTAGTTTCACCAAACGGTATTGGCCGCGAAAACGCTTGGAAGGGAATGTCAGGAGGAGTTTCAGCAGTAGATCTAGTAACAAATTTTGATGTATCTAAATTTAACACAAAGATTGCAGCTCAAGCGTTCGATTTTAATCCAAAGGAATTAGGATTGACCAATGATGAGATTAACCGTATGGATAGATATGTTCAGTTTGCTGTTGTTAGTGCAAAAGAAGCGTTAATTGATTCTAAAATTGATTTTAATAAGATAGATAAAACAAGAATAGGTGTTGCTTTAGCTAATGCTATCTGTGGTACAAAGTATATGGAAGAAGAATTTTTACGTGTTACAAATAATGGCGTTGATGCAATTGATCCATCTAAGGCAAGGCCTGATTTATATGACGCAGCAATGTTTAACACGCCGTCTTCGGAAATTTCGGGTAGGTATGGCCTAAAAGGAATTTGTACTACGATTTCAACAGGATGTACTGCTGGAAGCGATTCCGTAGGGTTCTCTTTTGAGACAATTCAAAATAATGAAGCAGATATTATGATTGCTGGGGCAAGTGAAGCGCCCATCACCCCGATTACATTTGGCGCGTTTGATGTAATCAGCGTTTTATCAGTTAGAAATAGTGCTCCCAAAAAAGCATCTCGTCCGTTTGACGGAGAAAGAGACGGCTTTGTTTTAAGTGAAGGTTGTGGAATTTTGGTTTTAGAAGAATTAAATCACGCTAAAGCGCGCGGCGCACATATATATGCTGAAATTTTAGGTTTTGGTACAACTTGCAATGCATATCATATGACTGATTTACCACAAGATGGTAAGCCGATGGAAAATTGTATGAAACTTGCTTTGGAAGATGCTAAAGTGAAACCAGAAGAAATAGATTATCTTAATGCCCATGGCTCATCAACCAGACAAAATGATATTTTTGAAACAAGTGCTTATAAATCAGTTTTGGGCAGCTATGCTTATAAACTTCCAATAAGTTCTTTTAAATCGATGATTGGCCATCCGCTTGCTGCAGCAAATGCAGTCGAATTAGTTATTTGTTGTTTAATTTTTGAAAGAAATATACTCCCTCCGACGATTAATCAAGAGGTAAAGGATCCGCTATGCGATTTAAATTATATACCGAATGTTGCGATATCCAAAAAAGTTAATACAATTTTAAAAACAAGCAGCGGGTTTTCTGGGATCCACTCATCGCTTGTTTTAAGGAGATATGAATGAATGAAGTTGTTATTACAGGTTTAGGTGTAGTAAGCCCATCAGGTGTGGGTAAGCGCCAATTTTGGGCAAATATAAAATTCGGCAGGTCTTTCATATCAAAAATTGAACGGTTTGATGCTTCGCTTTATAGATCGCATATTGCCGGCGTAGTTAAAGGCATGGATACTTATACCCATTTATCCGAGCGCCTGCTTAAAAAAATTGATTTATTTTCTCATATGGCTTTAGTTGCTTCGGAGGCTGCTTTAACCGATGCAAATATTGATATGCAAAATGAGAATAAAGATAGGACCGGAATTTTTATGGGTAATGCTATCGGCGGATGGCTTTATGCAGAAACTGAATTGCGAGATCTTTATCTAGAGGGCCGTGAAGGTGTAAGCCCCTATATGGCAAGCGCTTGGTTTCCTGCTGCGCCGCAAGGGCAAATCTCAATATATTATGAAATTAAAGGTTATAGTAAAACAGTTGTTAGCGATCGCGCAAGTTCTCTACAGGCAATAGGTTATGCTAGAAAAGTTTTGAAACAAAATAAACTTGATTTAATTTTGGCTGGCGGTATGGAGGCGCCAGTTACTCCTTATGCTCTTTTATGCTGTAATACTTCAGGAGTGTTGTCAGATGGTAATGATAGCCCGCAAACTGCCTATAAACCATTTGACAAAGATAGGAACGGTTTTGCAATTGGAGAAGGTTCTGGCGTATTAATCTTAGAGAGTTTGGAACGCGCCAAAAAGAGAAACGCGCAAATTTATGCAAAAATTTTAGGTTTTGCAACTAATTGTGATGGAGTAGATAGGATTAAGCCAGATATTAATGGTGCTGGCCTTGCTGCTGCAATTGAGCTTGCTTTAAAAGATGCAAATGTAACTCCAGATGAAATTGACTATATTTGCGCAGATGGTGCTGCAACTTATGAAGCAGATATTTCTGAAACACGAGCAATTAAGAAAGTATTTAAAGATAGAGCTAAAAAAATCCCCGTGAGTGCTCCAAAGGCAATGTTTGGAAATCTGCTTGGTGCGTCAGGAGCAGTCGATACAATTAGTACAATATTAGCAATGCAAAATAACTTAGCCCCTGCAACAATAAATTATCAAACGCCTGATCCAGAGTGTGATTTAGATTATGTACCTAACCAGGCGCGTGAAACAAAGATAGATAAAGCACTTATAATTTCGCGCGGCCGGGGCGGCATAAATGCAGTATTAGTGCTAGGAAAAGTTTAAAAGAAAGGAGCAATATGTCAGTAGCTGAAGAAATTAGAGGAATTATAATAAACTTATTAAAGCTAAAACCAAATGAAATTAATTTAGATTCGCGTCTTTACGAAGATGTTTCTATGGACTCAACAGAAATGGTTGAGCTTGCGATTGCTCTAGAGAAAAAATTTAATGTAAAATTAACTGCACGCGAAATTCCCCGTTCTGCAACAGTCAGTGATTTAGCAAAAATAATAGATTCTAAAAAAATTGTATGATAATCGATTTAAGTTTACCTATAGACGAGAGAGCGCCAGAGGTCCATCCTTTTAGTATAGAGAGGCTTGGACATAAAGAAGGTGTCCAGCATTTAAATTGGGTAATGATGAAGGGCACATTAAAAGGGAAAATAGATTTTTTTCTGGGTAAACGCATTATTAAACCTACGGATTTGCCAGATGAGGAGTTTTTATCACTCGAAACTGTGCATTGCCCGGTACATATTGGCACACATATTGATTTTTCTTTTCACTATGGAACAAAGTCAGAAAATCGCGCTTCAAAAACTGCTGAAGCTATTCCTTTAGAATGGTGTTTTTCAGACGGGGTTGTTTTAGATTTAACTAGCAAATTACCCGGGGAGCTTATTTTAAAAGCGGATATAGAAAATGCTTTAAAAAAAATAAATTATCAGATTAAGAAAAACGATGTTGTTTTATTACGCACTGGTGCAGATAAATTTTTTGGAACCCGTGATTATTTAACAAATTATCCCGGTGTTAGCGTAGATGCAATTGAATATATTTTAAATTTTGGCGTAAATATTATTGGTATTGACACGCTAGGCTTTGACCGGCCTTATAAATTTATGATGGCGGATTTTATGCGTACACGTGATAGTAAATATCTTTGGCCAGCGCATTTTTATGGCCGCAAGCGTGAGTATGCACATATCGAACGTTTGGCTAATTTAGATAAATTGCCAGCAAGCGGCTTTAAATTTATTTGCTTTCCGATAAAGATTAAGGATGTTGGTGCAAGTTGGATTAGGGCGGTAGGAATTGTATGATTTATAAAAACGAAAATCAAAATATAGAATTTAAAGAACAGTGGAGTGATGAAGCGCTTAAAACAATATGCGCATTTGCAAATACAAGTGGTGGCATATTGTATATAGGTATTAATGACGAAGGTAGAGTTGTTGGCTTAAGAGATGTAAACAAACTTTTAGAGTATATTCCAAATAAAATAAGAGATATTTTAGGCATTGTTGTCGATATAAAAGATATTAAAAAAACACATGGTCCGATTATAAAAATAATTGTTAAAAAATACAAAGCCGCAATTTCTTATAAAGGTAACTTTTATATTCGTTCTGGCAGCACAACTTCTGAATTGAAAGGAATAGAATTATCTCATTTTATTCTTTCTTGTGCTGGTACATCTTGGGATAATATAATTGAGCCAAGGGCTTCATCCAAAGATATTAGTATTAAAGC
The DNA here is from genome assembly GCA_040753015.1 of Candidatus Omnitrophota bacterium. Lineage (GTDB taxonomy): Bacteria > Omnitrophota > Gorgyraeia > Gygaellales > JBFMHM01 > JBFMHM01. The sequence goes on along the minus strand of JBFMHM010000007.1, from coordinate 48,311 downwards.
TATCAGGTATTTTCAGCAATTAGCTAAAACAAGATTTCCGTTTATATATCGTGAAAAAAACGTTAAACTTATTTTAGAAAAACTAAATCTTATGGAAAAAGGAAAATTAAAACGCGCAGCTATTCTTCTTTTTGGTAAAAATCCTAAAAAATACTTTACTTCAGCATTTATTCAAATTGGACGATTTGCATCGGAAAGCGAAGTTATTAGTACTGATATCATCGAAGGAAATATTTTTGAACAAGTTGAAAAGACGCTAGAGATTCTAAAAGTAAAATATTTAGAAAATAGATTTTATTATGAAGGCATATATCGAAAAGAAGATCTTATCTATCCTGAAGATGCTTTACGCGAGGCAATAATTAATGCAGTTATACACCGTGATTATACAGGTCCTCATACGCAAATACGAGTCTATGATAATAAATTATGGTTATGGAATATTGGTAAACTTCCTCGCGAAATTACTTGTGATAAGTTAAAAAAGCCTCACTTATCTTGCCCGCGTAATGAGCTTTTAGCCGATGTATTTTTTAAAGCTGGATTTATCGAATCATGGGGTAGGGGTACAATAAAGATTGTAGAAAAATGCCGACAAGCAAAACTTCCTGAACCTGAATTCTCAGAAATAACAGGTGGCTTGTGCGTATGTTTTTTAAAAGCAAAGACTGTAGAAGGTTTAGATAAAACTAGGGAGAAAACTAGGGAGAAAACTAGGGAGAAAATATTGCGCCTAATTAAAGAAAATTCGGCAATAACAATATCTGTTCTTGCAAAAAGTTCTTGTCTTACACTTAAGGGAATAGAATGGCATATTGCGAAGATGAAGAAAGAGGGAATTATTAAACGTATTGGCCCAGATAAGGGCGGGTATTGGGTGATAAATTAAAAAGGAGAAAGACATGGAGAGGATTATTTTACTGCTACTCTTAATTAGTTTTTTGGCAGGGTGTGCCTCCACATCTTCAATAGTTAAAACAACTAGCGGAGAATATAAGGTAGTAGGTTATAGTAGCGATAAAGTTTTTTCACGCGAGGCGGCCTTAAAGAAAGCAAACGTGCATTGTGCGAAAATAAATAAGGAAGTTGTTGTTGTGAATGAAATTACAGAATATAAAGGTATTGGTAATGAGGATACTAGTAAAATTATCAATACTGCACGTAAGGCCGCATGGTCATTAGATCAACATGATGCAGCGCGCGCTATTGGTTCGTCAAGAACTTCAAAAGATTTTGAAACAACGGTGTGTTTCACTTGTGAGTAAAGTTCTATAGAATGAAAAATATAGAGGTAAGTTGAATTTAGGCAGTTGATATCATATAAAGGAGATAGATTATGGGACACACAAGTAACTCAATTATAATCAATGCATCGTATGAGATGGTATTTGATATTACAAATGATATTCCGCGTTGGACTGAGCTTTTTGGTGGAGAATATAAAAAAGCAGAAATTCTTAAAAGGGAAGATAATAAAATTATATTTCGTCTTACTGATGATGAAAGTAAAAGCTGGCAATCATGGAGATTATTATTTAAGGATAAATTCTTTACTTATGCAGAACGGCAAGAACCAAAATTCCCTTTTAAATTTATGAAGATTATTTGGCTTTATACGCAAAGAGTTGACGGAGTAGAAATGACCTGGATTCAGCATTTTGAAATGGATGAAAAAACTAAGTTTGATGATAAAACCGTGGAAGGCTTTATAAATAAGCATTCCCAGGATAATCTAAAGATAATAAAAGGTATTATTGAAAAAGAGGCCCAGGCACAAAAAATTAAAGTTTAACAATAATTAGGAGGGATATGAAAGCATTTTTAGTAGGTTTATTATTCTTATTTGCTGTATTAATTTTATTGGGAATCGGAATCGTCCTATATCCATTCTTATTAATCGGTAGTTTTTTTCTGCAATTTATTATCGGTTTTATTTTTATAATATTTGCAATATGGCTTTTAGGAAAATTTATTTTATATATTTGGGATAAATTTAAGAAATAAATGCAAATTTTTGATTCACATAGCCATTATCTGCCTGTAAAATTTAGAGAAAATGTTTCATTCTATCCGCCGGTTTGGTCAGATCTAGGTAAATTAATTGATTTTATGGATAAGAATGAAATTAAAAAAAGTTTAATTTTGTATCCTACTACAGATGCGGCCAAAAAATTAGGCGATGTTAACGAAGCAAAAATTTATAATGATGAGCTTAGTTGTGATTTAGAAAAATATAAGGATAAGCTGGTTCCTGCTTTTATTCTTCCACAGACAAGCAGGCATTCTCTATTGGAAGAAACAAAACGTGCAGTTCACGAATTAGGGCTAAAGGTATTATCAATATCTTCCAGCTATAAAAGTAGGTATCTAGATGATGAATTTTATTTTGAGTTGTATGAATTTTTAAGCCAGAATAATATCCCTATTTTTGTGCATTCGCAGACACAGATGCCGCTGGGTAGCGAAAGATTCTTTGATCCATTGTTGACTCCTGTCATGCAATATCTTTTTGATTTGAGTGCGTGCATGGGAAAATTAATTATGGCGGGTATTGGCAATAAATTTCCGAATTTAAAATTTGTTTTTGCCCATTTTGCAGGTGTTATCCCATTTTTGGCAAAACGTTTTGATACAACATATTCAATGTTAAGAGGAATAAATGTAGTAAAAGATTTAGGGCAAGTACCAACGAGTATCTTAAAGAAATTTTATGTTGATACAAGTGGAGTTTCTTCTATAAATGTAATAAATTGTGCAATTGAAGTATTCAGTAAAGATAATATTCTTTGGGGAAGTGATTGGCCAGCCAATAAAGATGCTATTGAATCGATAAGCTTAGTTAAAAATCTTAATTTTAGCGATTCTATATTGAGAGATAATTTTAAGAGGATAATTAATTAATGAAAATTACATTTTTAACTCCGCCGATGGGCATGTGGGTATATTTTGGTAAAATGAGATCTATTTATCCGGGTTTTGCACAATTAGCCGCATACTTGTTAGAGAAAACCACGGATGTCGAAGTTGATGTATTAGATTGTCCGGCATTTGATTTAAACCATGATCAAATGATTGAAGAGCTTAAAAAAAGAAATCCTGATTTAATCGGCATGGGTTGCGGAACAACTTGGGTGCATTGTATATATGATGCGGCAAGAAAAATCAAGAAAGCTATGCCAAATGTAAAAATTGTCTGCGGTGGAATGCATTTTAACGCCTTAAGCAAGGAGTCCCTAGGAGAATGTCCAGAGATTGATTTTGCAGTAATTGGCGAAGGAGAGAATACTCTTTTAGAATTAACTCAAGAACTTGCAAAGCCCAACGCTAATTTTCGAGTTATCGACGGGCTTTGTTTTAGAGAAAAAGATAACGTTATATTGAATGGGCCAAGGGCGATTATTGATGATTTAGACAGCCTGCCCTTACCGGCATATCATTTATTTCCGTTAGATAAATATTATTCATATACTTATTGGCCGAAGGCGGTAAGAATTGTAACTAGCCGTGGTTGTGCTGGTAGATGTTATTTTTGTTTTCAATGGAATCAGTATGACGGCCGTCGTAAAGAAAATGTTGGCCGTTGGCGCGGCTTATCCGGTAAACGCATTGCAGATCAGGCAGAGCTTTTAGTAAAGAAATATGGTACTCAGATGTTTGAGATTCAAGACGATGATTTTAACAGCCAAACCGAGCGTATCGAAGAATTTTGTGATGAAATTTTGAAAAGAAAGCTCGAATTTTCTTGGATGTTTTTGGGGCGTGCTGATAAATTTGTTGAACAAACCCATCTTTATAAAAAAATGAGGCAGTCGGGCTGTATTCTTACCTTAATCGGCATTGAGGCAGAAACCGACGAAAAACTTAAGGCGATGGGCAAAAATATAACTCTTGCTCAAATAAAAGAGGCAATTACTAAGCTTCGTGAAAATGATATTTCTACCTGTGGCACCGTAATGATTGGTTTTTGGGAAGACGATGAAACAACAATAAAAAAACGTGCTGAAACTCTTGATTGGTTAGACCCTGATCTTATGACCGTGCAGATTTTAGTTCCGTATCCGGGTACAGAATTTTGGGAAGAAATGAAAAATAGTCCACGTAGAGAAATAAAAGATTTCAGGTTTTATGATATGGCCCATGCAGTTATGCCCACAAAATATCTATCCAGAGATGACCTAAACCGGTTTGCCGGATGGATGAATAGAGAATTTTATTCAAAGCCAGAACGAGTGCATCGTATGCTTTATGGTTATACAAGCCCTCTTGTTGGCGCCTGCTGCAGAAGTTATATGGAAGTTGTGCCTAAAGTGGAAGAGTGTTTTACTAAAGGTATACCTTTTATTTAATGTATATTTATTTAGATGAATCAGGCGATTTAGGTTTTGATTTTTCTAAGAAAAAAACTACAAAATTCTTCGTAATTACTTTTTTATTTACAAGAAATAAGCGTCAGATAGAAAAGTGTGTCAGATTGGCACATCGTATTTTAAGAAATAAGCATAAGAATGTTAATAGTGTTTTACATGCTACAGAAGAAGAACCTATTACGCGACAGCGATTATTAAAGAAAATCGCATCAAAAGATTGTGATTTAATGACAATTTATTTAAATAAGAAACGAGTTTATATAAAATTACAAAACGAAAAATCTGTTCTCTATAATTATGTAACAAATATTCTTTTAGATAGAATAATTACAAAAAAATTGATACCACTTAATGAAACAATTCATTTAATTGCATCTAAACGTGAAACTAATAAATTCTTAAATGAAAATTTTAGTTCTTATTTAAAAAATCAAATTGGTAATACTCACAAATTAAAATTGAATATAGAGATAAAAAATCCAGCAGAAGAGAAAAGCTTACAAGCGGTTGATTTTGTTAGTTGGGCAATATTTCGTAAGTTGGAATATGGGGATGATAGTTATTACAACATGATTAAACATAAATTAATAGAGGAGAACCCTTTATTCCCCTAAAAATGGTAAAACCTCATTCGCTATTTACGAGGAACCCTGCGGAACCCCACGAACGAGGATTTACTTACCATATAAAGTATACATTATATGGTAGAAGTTGTCAAGGAGAAGTATGTGTTGTGTGGGAAAATTAAAATTGAATTTGCGATACTAATAAATTACGATATAGTGCTAGCAATCAAATCCTTTATGTTGCCGATGTTTAATAGAAAAGAAATACTAGTTAATACAAAAAGTGTTAGCCGTAAGGGAGATTTTAGGCGAACATGAAAGACATTTTTTTCATTAATGATTTTTAAAAATTTTAATTATTATCGCCCGGAAACTATAGAAGAGGCGCAAAGGTTATTATCTTCAAAAGAAAATTGCCGCATTATTTCTGGCGGAACTTTTATTTTGCCATTCTTAAAAAATCAAGAAATCTTTCCTAAAAACATTATCGGCCTAAAGAATATTACAAGCCTAAAAAATATAGAAAAAACAGATGATTTTATTTCAATAGGCTCAACAGCAACTTTAGACGATATTAAGCGCAGTAATTTAATTAAAAACTATATCCCAGTATTAAATAAATTTATTCCCGAAATAGCTACGCCGCAAATTCGTAATATGGCAAGTATTGGGGGCAATATAACCTGTGGTCTCCCTTGGGCGGATTTGGTATTTTTATTGCTTGCGTTAGATGCAGAGTTACGATTCACAGAAAAAAATATTTCTATAAAAGATTATTTATTACAGAGAAAAGATTTTACCCAGTTTTTGCTTAAATATATTAACATTCCTAGAATAAATATAACAAAATACTTTTTTATAAGGATTCCTCGTTCAAATAGCACTGATATTCCATTGGCCTCGGTGTGTATTATTAAGGCTGATAAAGATTATAGGGTTAGTTGTAATTTAGGTAACGCTCTCCCACAGAGATTCCCTAAGACTGAAAAAGCATTACAGGATGGTGAGAGCAATATAGAAGTAGTATTTAATGACGAACTTAATCTTTTACAGAAAGACGAATTGAGGCGTAGGATTATTTCAGTAAATTTTAGGCGCTTATTAAATGAATATAAAAATAAAAGTTAATTCTAAAAATTATGAATTAGAGGTTGAGCCAAATCTACTTCTTGTTGAATTATTACGGGATAGGCTTCTATTAACCGGCACTAAAAATGCCTGTAATTCTGGCGAATGTGGTAGTTGTACAGTAATCATGAATGGTAAGTCTATACTTTCTTGTTTAACTCTAGCTTGTGATTGTGATGGCGCAGAAATTTTGACTATCGAAGGTTTAGCCGAATCAGATAATTCTTTACATCCAATACAGGAGGCATTTGTAAATAAAGGTGCAATCCAATGCGGATTTTGTACCCCGGGGATGATCCTTTCGACAAAATATTTACTAGATACAAACCCAAATCCAACAGAGGAAGAAATAAAACAAGGCTTAACCGGAAATATTTGTCGCTGTACCGGGTATGTAAAAATTATTGAAGCCGTAAAAGATGCAGCAGAAAAACTAAGAATTTTAAATGAATGAATTTTTGTCAGTAGGTAAAAGTGTTCCATATATAGACGCAAAAGATAAATCAAGGGGACAGGCAATTTATACTTTTGATATGAAATTGCCTGGAATGCTTGTTGGTAAATTTTTACGTTCTGCGCATGCGCATGCAATTATAAAGAATATTAATACAGCCAAAGCCCTTAAACTAAAAGGCGTACACGCAATTATCACAAGAGACGATACTCATAAAATAAAATATGGCTCTAATTCTTATTTTTTTCCATTTACCGACGATCAGTATCCCCTTGCCACAGACAAAGTGCGTTATATTGGAGAAGAGGTAGCTGCAGTTTGTGCTGAAACCGAAGAAATTGCAGAGGAAGCAATCAAGCTGATTGAAGTTGAATATGAAATATTGCCAGCAGTATTTGATCCAATTCTAGCAATGAAACCAGATGCACCTAAAATTCAATCTTCACGCAATAATGTCGCTGTAATGATTCCAGCTTTAGCAGGAGATGTAGATAAAGGATTTGCTCATTCAGATTATATTTGTGAGGCAGAATTTAAGCTGCCATCCCAAGCGCATGTGTCCTTAGAGCCGCATGTGGCATTAGCTAAATATGAAGAAGGAAAAATTACTCTTTGGGCCTCAACTCAGGCGCCATTTCGTATAAGAGAGAATTTAGCAAAAACTCTAAAGATGGATCAAAAAGATATCCGCGTGATAAAGCCGCATGTTGGGGGAGGTTTTGGCGGAAAGCTAGAAATGCTTCCGCTTGATTTTTGCGCCTGCCTTCTTGCAAAAAAGAGCGGCCGGCCTGTAAAATTTTGCCTATCTAGAGAAGAAGAGTTTCTTTATACTCGCAGGAAACATCCAATGATTTTTAAGTTAAAAGCTGGGGCATCGCGCGATGGGAAAATCCAGGCAATAAGCGGTGAAGTTATCGCCGATGGCGGGGCATATTGTAGTTATGGGCCTACGGTAGTAGCTGCAGCTATTATGCGTATCGGTATGGTTTATAAACTAGAAAACGTTAAAATATTTGGTTACCGGGTTTATACAAATAATCCTATTTCAGGTGCAATTCGTGGTTTTGGCGGTGCGCAATCCGGTTTTGCCTTTGAGAGTTTAATGGATATGCTTGCTTGTGGCATTGGTATGGACGGGGCGGAATTTCGTATGCGTAATGCAACTGATCCAAATTTTACAGCTTTTAATGGAATGGAAATTACTTCGAATGGCCTAAAAGATTGTATTAAGCTTGCTTGTGAAAAAACTGAATGGAAAAAATTAAAACAAGATAAGAATAAAGAAGGTTTTGGAATTGGTATAGCCATCGCCGCAGATGTTATGGGTTCAAAAATGTACAAGTCTCATGAGTCCGCCGGAACAGTAATAAGAATAGAAGAAGATGGTTCAGTGATTATTTTTACCGGCTCTGCAGATATTGGGCAAGGTTCGAATACAACTATGGCGATTATCGCCGCAGAAGTTTTAGGAATAGATTTATCAAGAATTCGCGTCGTCGCCGCGGATACTGAAACTACGCCATTCGATACAGGAAGTTTTGCTTCGCGCGTTACTTTTATTAGCGGCAATGCAACAAAACGCGCCGCAGAAGATGCCAGGAAACAAATTGATGAAATTGTGGCAAAACATTGGAATTTACCTATTGAGAGGATCGTTCATAAAAAAGAATTAATTGTTGATAGAGATAATGAATATAATCAAATGAGTTTTTTAGATGCAGTCAAACTGTGTTATTCATTTGATTTTGGAAAAATGATAATTGGGCGCGGTGTATATAATCCTCCAACAAAGCCAGTTGATTTAAGGACAGGTAAGGGAAACGTTTCGGCAGGTTACAGTTTTGAGGCACAGATTGTTAGTGTGCATGTAGATAAAGAAACAGGTAAGGTCACTATCTTAGATATTACGGATGCGCATGATATAGGCCGGGCGATTAATCCAATAGCAGTAGAAGGGCAAATTGAAGGATCCCTTTATTTAGGTATTGGCTATACGCTTTGGGAGGATTTAAAGTTTAAAGATGGCATCGGAATTAACCCTACACTTTTTAGCTATCGTGTTCCCAGGTCTACCGATATGCCGCCAATTAACTCTATATTTGTTGAGACTGATGATAAAGAAGGGCCGTATGGTGCGAAAGGTATGGCCGAATCAGCACTTTTGCCCACATCTGCAGCAGTAGCAAATGCAATCTATGATGCTGTTGGAGTGCGCATTACTAGTTTGCCAATAACACCAGAAAAAATTTTACAGGCATTAAAAAATAAACCAGTTTAATTAATTTTTTCTAGGTCTTTTGGGGTAGTGATATTGGCAAGAATTGCCGGATCGTTAACTTCGATATTTATTGTTTGATTTGAAAATCGATGATTTATTGAATAAAGCGGTTGGTTATCACTAAGACTTAAAATTTCATTTTTTAATTTTATATTATATATTGGCGGATGTCCGTGTTTATTTTGATAAACTGGTATACCAATTAGCGCATTTGAGATTTTAAATTTATCAATTATTTGGTTAATTGTTTTTTCCGATACCGTTGGTATATCTACAGGTTGAACTAAAAAATAATCTGTATTTATCGATATGTTTTCTAGCCCGGTCTTTAGAGATGAAGTTTGGCCTTTTAGATAATTTTCATTTATACAAATTTTTATATTTTTCGGTAAGATTTTTTGAATTTGATCTTTAAAGGCGCCAAGGACTACGATAATTTCATCAACTTTTGTTCTTTGCAGGGTAGAAATTATATGCATAATCAGAGTTTGGCCATTTTTTAATTTAGCAAGTTGTTTTGGCGATCCAAAACGGCTGGATGCACCAGCAGCTAATATGATAGATGAAGTCATAAACACATTATAACTAAGATGAATTTGTTAAGCAAGATTGAAGAATATTTGTCCAGCAGCAAGAAATTTGCTTTAGTTACGATAGTTGATGTTAAGGGTTCAACTCCTCGTCAAATTGGCGCAAGAATGATCGTTTTTTCTAATGGATCAATCGAAGGTACGATTGGCGGCGGTAAGATTGAATATGATATTCAGAAGGATTCGCAGTATCTTATTCGCCACAGCCAATCTTGTTTAAAAGAATATTCTTTAAATAAAGAACGCGGGCTTTTATGCGGAGGAAAGATGTCAGTATTTATTGAGGTGTTTAAGCCGAAAGAAAAGATAATTATTTTTGGCGCAGGCCATATTGGCAAGGCATTATATAAACTCGCTAGCGTATTGGATTTTGAAATTATAATTATTGATCAGAGAAAAGAATTTGCAAAAAAAGATATTTTCCCAAATGCAAAAAAAATTATTTGTAAAAGCCCCATGGAAGCAATAAAAGAATTAAATATAAACAAAAATAGTTATATCGTTATTGTAACTCATGGCCACGAGCATGATTATATTATTTTAAAGAATATTATTAAAAGCAGTGTTGTTTATATTGGAATGATTGGTAGTAAAAATAAAATAAAAAGTATATTTAATAAATTGAGGGTTACTGGGATAAGCCAAAATTTAATCAAAAAAATTTATGCTCCAATTGGTCTAAACCTTGGCGGGGATTCTCCAGAAGAAATCGCTCTTAGTATATTAGCAGAAATAGTTTCTATAAAAAATAGGAGGAAAAAATGATTGATGAGATAAAAGAGATAATAAAAGATGCAGGCCTAGGATATCTTGCAACAATAGAAGCAAATGAGCCACGTGTTCGGCCGCTTATGCCGGCTTTATTTAATGATGGAACAATACTTGCAGCTACTCAAAAAGGTTCGCCAAAATTATTGCAGTTTGAGAAAAATAATAATTTCGAAATTTGTTTTGTAGATAGAAAATTATCACAGTTGCGCATTCGCGGAAAGGCATCTATTAGCACAGATATAAAGAAAAAAGAATGGCTTTCAAATGCAGTTCCAATGCTTAGAAGTTATTTTCCAACAGCCGACGATCCTAATTATACATTGGTTGAGTTAAAGCCAGAGAAAATTCTTCTTATTCATGTTGGCGAACAAGATTATACAGAAGTGCCTGTTGCATAATTATGATTGAATACAAAAAAGCCTTGAATTTAGTCCTAAAGTATACAAGGAGCTCTAAGAGCCAGATACTAAAATTAGAAAATACATTTAGACAGGCTGCATCTTGTAGTGTATATAGTCCTATCGATATGCCTCCGTTTAATCGGGTTACAATGGACGGTTATGCTTTAAGATCTAGAGATTTGATTAATTTGCCAAGAGAGTTTGAAGTTATTGATACGATAAATGCCCCTAATATAAGCAGTAAACTAATCAAAAAAAATCAAGCAATCAGAGTGATGACTGGTTGTATTTTACCAAGAGGCACAGACAGAGTAGTAAAGATAGAAGAAGCTTTAGTAGTTAAAAAAAATATAGTCAGAATTTTTAAATATTCTTCTAGTAAAAATATTGCCTATAAAGGCCAAGATTGTAAAAAAGGATCTTTATTACTAAATAGAAATCAGATGATTAGGGCTCAAGAATTAAGTATACTTGCCGCCGCAGGGGTAAAACATCTAAGGGTTTTTAAAAAGCCAAAAGTAGCGATTATTGCAACTGGAAATGAAATTACCGAGCCAAATGTTAGATTAAAATCGGGATTTTTAAGAAATTCAACTAGCCTCATGCTGAAAATGCTGTTGAATGATTTAGATATTAAGCCTAAATATTTAGGAATTATAAAAGATAATAAAAAAATATTAAAAAATAAATTAAGGCAAAGTTTAGATACGGATATTCTTATAATTACTGGCGGGGTATCTATGGGCGAATATGATTATGTGCCGCAAATTCTAAACGAATTAAATGTTAAAAAAATTTTTCATAAAGTAAGTATCAAGCCGGGTAAGCCAATTTGGTTTGGCAAAAAAAAAGATACGTTTGTGTTTGGCCTTCCAGGGAATAGTGTCTCAAGCTTAATAGGGTTTTGTTTATTTATAAAACCGGTGATTTTCAAAATGCAGGGGCAATATGCTGAGCCTCAAATATTTAAAGGCAGTATTAATTTTGAGTTCAAAGTTGATGAGGACAGGTTGGTTTTTAATCCTTGTAAAATAAATTATATCAATCAAGGATTTAGGTTGTCACCAACTAAGTTTAATACTTCAGGTGATATGAAGGCAATTTGCGAATCTAACGGATTTTTTATATCTAGGCCTGGTAGTTATATTTTAAAGAAAGGCTCAATAGCAGAGTTTATTTTTCTATGAGTTTTCCTAATTATTTAAGGGTTTCAGTAACTAATCAATGTAACTTAAATTGTATTTATTGCCGGCCCAAACAGGATAATAATTACAGAGATATTAGTATATTAAGTAATCAGGAAATTATTCGATTAATTAAAGTTTTTGTTAATTTAGGTGTTGATAGTATTCGTATTACTGGTGGAGAGCCTTTATTAAGAGATAATTTAATAGGCCTAGTTAAAAATATTTCTAAGACCAGTGGAATTAAGGATCTATCTTTGACGACAAATGGTATTTTGCTCAAAGATTATGCATCATATTTAAAAGAAGCAGGAATTAGGCGTATAAATATAAGTTTAAATTCGCTTGATAAAGAAAAGTTTTTTAAGATATCTGGACAAGATGTATTAGATGAAGTTTTATTGGGCATAGATTATGCATTTAAGTCAGGATTTAATCCTGTTAAGATAAATTCGGTTATTTTAAAACAAATTAATGAAGAAGACATTTTCGATTTAGTAAAATTAACTTCTAACTTGCCTATATATGTACGTTTTATAGAATATTCTCCCACGAATTATAATATGCCGGATTTTCATGATTTAGGTATTTTAAGTGAAGAAATATTGATAAGGTTAAAAGAAAAATTCGGGATGATTTATTTTGATGAAAGTATTCCAGTTAACGGCCCAGCGAGATATTATAAAATAAAAGGCAGCTCAGGCAATATTGGCTTTATTAGCGGTTATAGCCAGGATTTTTGCAGTCAATGTAACCGGCTTCGCTTGACTTGCGATGGCCGGCTTTTATTATGTCTTTATTCCAAGGATTATCTAGATTTGAAAAATTTAATTCGCTCGGGCATTAATGATGAAAATTTAGGATATTTAATTAAAGATTTTGTTTCCAATAAATCTCAAGTTAGAAAGCCGCCTGTTTATGACCGTAGGCTGGAAATGTCTTGTGTAGGAGGATAAATGATAGATATTACCAATAAAAAAGAAACGAAAAGATTAGCTATTGCTAGTGCAGCTATTTATGCCGGAAAAAATACGATAGCCAAAGTTAAAACAGGCCGTTTAGTCAAGGGGGATGCGCTTATTACAGCGAAAACCGCTGCAATTTTAGCGGTTAAAAAAACCCAGAATTTAATTCCAATGTGCCATCCGGTAAAAACTAATTTTATCGGTATAAATTATAAATTTAATAATGATTCAATACAGATATATTGTTGTGTTCGTGGCAGTGATAAAACTGGTTTTGAAATGGAAGCATTGACTGGGGTTTCAATTTGTGCTTTAACTATATATGATATGGCAAAAAGTATTGATAATAAGATGGTAATTTCTGATATTAGATTAATTAAGAAAAGCGGCGGCAAGCGCGATTTTAGTTTAAAAAATAATGATTTACTTACAACTATTCTTTAGTTTTTTAAAAATTGGTTTATTTGCAATTGGCGGGGCATATTCATTTTTACCATTAATTGAAAAAGAGGTAGTTATTAAATATAACTGGCTTACTAAACAAGAATTTTTGGATGTTGCTGGGATTGTTAAAATATTTCCCGGAGCAATTTCCATAAAATACGCTACTTATGTGGGGAATAAAGTTGGAGGGTTTTGGGGGGCAGTAATTAGCAATATTGCAAATATGCTTTCTCCGGTTATCCTAATTGTTTTCGCCTCAGCTTTTTATATGAAGTTTAGAAATATAGAAAGAGTTAAAAATGCATTTTCAATGATACAATGGGTTGTGTTTGCGATGATCATTGCTGCGGCGTTCCAGGTAATAAATATAAAAGGTTTATTAAACCCCATTAATGTTTTAATTGTGCTGGCTGCGTTTTTACTTTTCCTTTTTACAAAAATAGATCCTGTATTTATTATAATTGCCACTGGTATATTAGGTGCAATACTTAAATGAATAAAAATCAGGCAACAGTATTCTCAATCAATATAAGTAAAGAAAAAGGCACGTCCAAAACCCCGATAAAATGTGCGGAATTAAAGGAAGATTTTGGGATAGTTGGTGATGCCCACGCAGGCTTTATGCACCGAGAGGTTAGTTTGTTGCCTATAGAGATAATAGAATCTTATAAATTAAAATCCGGAGACTTTGCTGAAAATATTACTACAAAAAATATTGATTTATCAAAATTAAATATCGGCGATAAAATAAAAATTTCTGGTAGTCTTTTAGAAGTTACTCAAATTGGAAAAACTTGTCATAACCAGTGTGAGGTTAAGAAAAAATTAGGCGAGTGTATTATGCCAAAAAAAGGCGTTTTTACAAAAGTTTTAAAAGGCGGCCTTATAAGAATAGGCGATAGGGTTATAATATGATTAGCGCTGGGATTATTACGATAAGCGACAGGGCTTCCTCTGGTATCTATAAAGATTTAAGCGGTCCAAAAATTAGAAAAATTTTAGAAGGCGGAAAATTATCTATAAAAAAATATGAAGTTATTGCTGATGAAGAAAAAAAAATTATTCAACGAATCAAACATATGACAGACGAGCTAAATATAAATATTGTTCTTACAACTGGTGGAACAGGTATAGGGTTAAGAGATGTAACAGCCAAAGCAACAAGGAAAATAATTGACAAAGAGCTGCCCGGCATCAGTGAATTCATACGTTTTAAAAGTTTAAAGTATAATCGAAATGCGATGCTTTCTTGTTTAGTATCAGGCATTAGAAAAAAAAGTATAATTATTAATTTACCCGGTAATCCAAAGGCGATAGAACAAATTATGCCGTTGATTTTACCGGTATTGATCCACGGAATAGAGCTTATAAATAATAATGCAAGACATTAAAAATTTAACATTAATAAACTTAGAGAGATTTCTTATTGAAAAGGGGCATTCAGCTTTTCGCGCTAGGCAAATATTTTCTTGGATATATCAAAAACGTAATGAAGATTTTGCTTTGATGACGAATCTTTCACAGGCTCTTAAAGAGTTGCTTAGAGCTAATCTATATTTTAGCAAGATAGAATTAATAGATAAGTTTAGATCAGAAGATAAGACAGAAAAATTTCTTTTTAGGTTAGAAGATAATAATTCAATTGAATCCGTGATTATCCCAGTTGATAAAAGAATAACTTTCTGTATTTCCACTCAGGTTGGATGTAAATATAAATGTTTGTTTTGTGCAAGCGGAAAATCAGGGTTTATAAGAAATTTAACCAGCGGTGAAATAGTCAGCCAAATCTTATATTTAAAAGATTATAGAAAAGATCTTGGTAATATTGTTTTTATGGGGATTGGTGAGCCGCTTGATAACTACGATAATCTACTTTTAGCAATCAGGATTATTAACGATAAGAATGGCTTAAATATTGGCGCGCGTAAAATTACAATTTCAACCTGTGGTTTAATACCGCAAATTAATAAACTAGCAAATGAAAAATTACAAGTTGAGTTATCAGTTTCTTTGCATGCTGCTTCCGATAAAATTAGAGAAAAATTAATGCCAGTGAATAAAATCTATCCTTTAGAAAAATTAATTGCAGCATGTAAAGATTACTACAAGAACACTAACCGCCAAATTACTTTTGAATATGTTTTAATTAAAGACATAAATTCTTCCTTGCAAGATGCAAAAAATTTAGCTAAAATCCTAAAAGGATTTGACGCAAAAATTAATTTAATAGTGTATAATATGATTCCGGGGTTTGGGTTGATTCCTCCGGATAAGAAAGAAATTTCTAGTTTTTTTAACCAGCTGAAAAATCGGGGGGTTAATGTAACCGTAAGAAGGCCGCGCGGGCAAGATATTGAAGCCGCTTGCGGCCAGTTAAAATTAATATATGAAAAATAAAATATTAATTATAAGTTTATTGTGTTTTTACGTTATCAATTTAACTGCGTGTGAGTCAAAAATATCTAATCTTAATTCAAAAGGGAAAAATATAATTTGTTATGGAGACAGTTTAACCGCAGGCGAAGGGGTCGAGCCAAAATTTTCTTACCCGAGTTTGTTAGCTAAAGAAGTAAATTATCCGGTAATTAATGCAGGGATGAGTGGTGAGAGTACAACTGAAGGACTAAAGCGTATAAAAACCGATGTCTTAGAGAAAAACCCATATCTAGTTATTATTGAATTTGGAGGTAATGACTACCTAGAGAAGATGTCGCTGGAAGATACTTATAAGAATTTAGAGGAAATGATTAAGCAAATCAAGTCAAGTGGAGCGATTATTGCTTTAGTTGAAACTAGAGCTGGGCTTGTAATGGGGGAATACTCATCAATCTACCGAAGGCTTTCGAGAAAATATAATACAATTTTAGTTCCGAATATCCTAGATGGTATCTTTACGCAACCCAAATTAAAATCCGATTACGTCCATCCTAACGCTGAGGGCTATAGGTTAATGAGCCAGCGCGTACTAAAGGCGATAAAACCATATTTGAAGGGTAATCATAAGTAAAAAAATGCCGAAGGAGGGAGTCGAACCCTCACAGGCGCAAGCCTATCCGCTTTTGAGGCGGACGTGTATGCCATTCCACCACTTCGGCAATATATTTTATTGACGCAAGCTATTTTATATTCTAAAATAACAAAAATCAACTAATAAAATTAATTAATGGGGCTGTAGCTCAGCTGGGAGAGCACTTGCATGGCATGCAAGGGGTCAGGGGTTCAATCCCCCTCAGCTCCACTATTCTTAGAAGGTATTCAATGGCAGTAGCATATAATTTTAACGAAATAGATAAAAAGTGGCAGGAATTTTGGGAAAAAGAGGGTATTTTTAGGGCTGTTCCTGACAAAGATAAATCTAAATACTACCTTTTAGAGATGTTTCCCTATCCATCCGGTAAAATCCACATGGGGCATGTGCGTAATTATTCTATTGGCGATGTAATTGCCCGGTATAAAAAAATGTGTGGTTTTAATGTGCTACATCCTATGGGGTTTGATGCCTTTGGTCAACCAGCAGAAAATGCCGCAATAAAAAACCAATCTGATCCGAAAATTTGGACGAACCAGTGTATTGATTGGATGAAAGAAGAGCTTAAGAAAATGGGTTTTTCTTATGACTGGCAAAGAGAGCTTTCAACCTGTGATCCAGATTATTATAAATGGAACCAGTGGATATTTTTAAAAATGATGGAAAAAGGACTTGTTTATAAGAAGAAATCTTTAGTAAACTGGTGTCCAAAATGCGAAACAACCCTTGCTAATGAAGAGGTTATAAATGGCGGCTGCTGGCGATGTAAAGAGATTGTCGAGCAAAAAGAGCTTGAGCAATGGTTTATCAAGATCACGGAGTATAAAGAAAAGTTGCTGGATGATTTAAAGGAGCTCAAAAATTGGCCAACCCAGGTTCTAACAATGCAGGAAAATTGGATTGGCAAAAGCCAAGGCTGTGAAATTTATTTTAAAGTTAAGGATAGTAGTGAAATTATAAATGTTTTTACAACTCGGCCAGACACAATTTTTGGCGCAACTTATGTTGTGTTAGCTTGCGAACATCCTTTAGTAAAAAAACTTATTAAGAATGCGCCAGAAGAAAAAGAGATTTTAGAATTTATTGCAAAAGTTGAAAAAGAATCAAAAATTGTTCGTCAGGCAAGCGATGTTAAAAAAGAAGGGAAATTTATTGGGGCATACGCAATTAATCCGGTTAATAATGAAGCAGTGCCAATTTGGATTGCTGATTATGTTCTAATGGAATACGGGACTGGTGCAATTATGGCTGTACCAACGCATGATCAGAGGGACTTTTTATTTGCTAAAGAACATAATTTGCCGATGAGGATCGTTATCAGAAATCCCAATGACCAAATCCAAAATCCAAAAAATATGATTCAAGCGTATGAGGGCGGTGGTGTGCAGGTGAATTCAGGGCAGTTTGATGGCATACCTAACCAAGAGGCAAAAACAAAAATTGCTGAATGGATTCAGAATAATAGTATGGGCAAAATTACAACACATTGGCGCTTACGTGATTGGTTGATTTCCCGTCAGCGCTATTGGGGCACGCCTATTCCAATTATTAATTGCAAAAAATGCGGCACAGTACCTGTTGCCTATGATAACCTGCCAGTTGTTTTGCCGGAAAATGTTAAATTTACAGGTACAGGTGGAAGTCCGTTAAACCAAGCAAAGGATTTTGTCAATGTTGATTGTCCGAAATGTAAACAAGCAGCAACCCGTGAAACTGACACTATGGCAACATTTTTTGATTCATCATGGTATTTTTTGCGATTCTGTTCGCCGAATTATATAAATGACCCTTTTGATAAAGAAGAGGCAAAATATTGGATGACGGTTGACCAATATATTGGCGGCATTGAACATGCGGTTTTACATCTTCTGTATTCAAGATTCTTTACAAAATTTTTTCAAGATTTAGGAATGGTTTCTTTTGCTGAACCGTTTAACCGCCTTTTAACACAAGGTATGGTTTTAAAAGAAGGTGAAGTAATGTCAAAGTCACGTGGAAATATTGTTGACCCCGACGGAATAATTAAACAATATGGTGCTGATGTTTTACGCGTATTTATTCTTTTTGCTGCGCCTCCGGAAATGGAGCTTGATTGGTCAGACAAGGGCATGGAAGGTATTGTAAGATTTCTAAATCGCGTTTGGCGGTTAATTGATGAACAGAGATCTCTCGATAGAGCTCGAGATGAATCTGTCCAACCGTCAGAGACTGGACAGATTCATGAATTAACCAGGAAATTACATCTTACAATTAAAGAAGTAACCAGTGCGTTTGAAAAGGATTATAAATTTAATACGGCAATTTCTGCAACGATGGAATTGGTTAATCAAATTTATCAAATTCCTGAAGTTCAGCGTAAAAATAAGACTGTAAAAGATGCAGTAGAAAAGCTTGTACTTTTACTTAGTCCGTTTGCCTCGCACGTGTGCGAAGAGATGTGGCAGATGCTGGGGCATTCAAAAAGTATATTTTTAGAAACTTGGCCAGAGTTTGATGAAGCAAAAATAAAAACCTCAACAGTAAATATTGCTGTGCAAATTAACGGTAAACTTCGGGCAAATATTGATGTGCCAGCTGATGCAAGCGAGACAGAAGTAAGAGAGATAGCCCTTTCTGATTTGAAAGTTAAAGAGTGCATAAAGGACGCACAACTTAAAAAATTTATTTTTGTTCCAAATAAATTAGTAAACATTGTTATTTAATGTTGAACCTTACCCCTCAAGAAAAACTTATCATAATCTTTGTTGGTTTGATTGCCTTATGCGGTGCGACTTTAGATTATTATTACAAACGCCAACCGCAAAAAACAGAAAAACTTAATCAATTTATCGAAAAACATATTATTAGAAAAGGCCAACTATTAAATATCAATCAAGCAACCAAAGACGACTTAATTAAAATTTCTGGAATTGGCGAAAAGACTGCTCAAGCAATTATTGAATACAGAGAAACTAACGGTAATTTTACGAGTATAGAAGAGATAAAGAATATTAAGGGCATCAGCGAAAATAAATTTGAGAAAATAAAAGCCTACCTTATCGCCGAATAATGTATTTTCTGTTTTGGCTTGCATGTAGTTTTTGTTTAGGGGTATTGATTGAAAGTTTTATCAGTATCCCACTTATTTTTTTATTACTTCTAGCAATTATTCTATTTAGTTTATCGCTAAAAAACTTAAATAATAAATCATCCACATATTTTTTGCTAATTTCGTTTTTCATTTTGGGCGCAGTTTTTTTAAGAAATTACGAAAAGTTACCAGCTCATCATCTTACCAAGTTAAACATAAAGACAACGGCAATTAGGTCAGAGGGTAAAGTTATTTCTGACCCCAAGGTTAATCAGACAAGTTCATTTATCTTCGATACAAAATATTTAATTTTTAATCAAACTAAGCTAAAAGTTAGCGGGAAAGTTTTAGTGAAGTGTTTTAATAAGGAAGATTTTTTATACCAAGAGAATTTAATTTTAGAAGGCAAGCTTTCACCAGTATTTAATTATGGCAAGTTTGATTATAGAAAATACCTATACCAGCAGAATATTTATTATACTTTTAATGTTAAGCAATCATCGCAGATACAACATTTATCATATGGCAATAAAATAATAAAATCAATTTTTAAACTTCGGGAAAATCTCGATACTTTAATTACACAAAATATCTCTTATCCGAATAATTTGTTATTAAGCGCAATAATTTTAGGCAAAAGACAAAATTTACCACGAGATTTACAAGATATTTTTGTTCAAACAGGTACAGTTCATATCTTGGCAATTAGCGGGTTAAATGTGGGCATCATTTTATTTATATTTTTAGCCGTTTTGAAAATCTTGCGTATAAAACGTAAAGCACGTTATTTAATTGCAATGTTATTGTTTATATTTTATTGTATTTTAACTGGGTCAAGTCCGTCAGTTGTAAGGGCAACAATTATGGGTTGTGTTTTCCTGGCCGGGTTGTTATTGGAAAGAGAATTAAATATTTATAATTCTCTTGGATTAAGCGCGTTGATTATTCTTTTTATAAATCCTAGCCAGCTATTTGATGTTGGTTTTGAGCTTTCTTTTATTTGCGTTTTAGCAATTGTATATTTAAGCCCAAAGATTATAGATTTTTTTGCAAAGATAAAGTTAGAGAAGCCAAAATTTCTTATCCAAAGCATTTCTGTATCTTTTGCAGCTTGGATTAGCATTTTGCCTATAACTATTTATAATTTTCATATGATTTCACCGGTCACTATTTTGGCAAATCTGATAATTGTTCCACTTTCAAGTCTGATTACAGCCGCAGGATTCGCTTTCTTAATTATTAGCTCAATCTTGCCATTTTCAACTTCAATATTTGCAAGGAGTTGTGAATTTTTAATCCAAATAATGGTTATTTCAACTTATTGGTTTTCTAAGTTACCAGGTGCGTATTTTAGGATTTAATAAAAAAGCTTGACATAATTATAATTTAGTATTAAATTAGTAGATAATTAGTAGTTTAATGGTATATAAAATTTATTAACATGTTGTAAATAAAAGAGATATATAATGAATACTAATATAAATGAATTTATAAATAAATTTTCTGTTCAAGGTTATCTATCTAAAGAAGAAATTGGTTATAGGCTTCCGAACGAATTATCTTTAGAGGAGTTTTGGCAAGAGGCAATTAAGTTTAGAAAACAGAAATCAGAGGGCTTGCCGTTTATAGATCAAAATAATCAAAATTTTTGGTATTTTTTAACGCCAATATTACAGAAAAGAATTTACGAAATAGATTCGAGTGGTAAAGATTCTTTATATCGGGTTGTTAAGAAAGAAATTGAAAATGAACTCGTGAAAGATTCGTTAATAGAAGAAGCGCTTTATTCAAGTGTTATTGAAGGGGCTTTCTCAACTATGAAGCGTTTACGTGAATTAGTAGAAGAAAAAAAATCGCCTATAGATATTAATGATCAAATGGTTTTAAATAATTATAAGGCTATGCAATTTATCTTGCAAGAGAAGCATAGAGAATTATCTTTAGATTTTATTTTGCAATTGCATAAAATTGTGACTAAAGAAACTCTTTTTGAAGATGAAGCTTATGCTGGGCGCTTCCGTGATGATATGGTTTATATTAAAGACAAGCGGCGCGATATTATAATTTATACGCCGCCTAAGGCAGAGCAGATTGAACCAGCAATGAGAAAACTAGTTGAGTGGGTTAATAGTAAAGATGATGAGCGTTTTATTCATCCTATAATTAGAGCGTCTTTTATCCATTTTTATTTTGTTTATATTCATCCATTTTTCGATGGTAATGGCCGGACTGCACGGGCGTTGTTCTATTATTTTATGATTAAACACGGATATGAATTTTTTAAATATTTTTCTATATCAGCGGTTGTTCAGAAGACAAAAATACAGTATTACAGGGCCATTAAAGATGTAGAAGATTGCAATGCTGATTTGACTTATTTCTTACTGTATCTATCGGATACAATTTTAGAGTCTATGCGGCTTGTTAGTGAGCGAATCGCTCAACATTATCAACGTGAGTTTGTTTTTGTTAAGCTAAGAGAAAAAGGGATTCTGCTTAATGAGCGCCAGGATAAATTTCTTAAAAAATTTCTCGTAAGTGATAAAAGGATGATAATTATTAAGGCCTATGAAGGTTGGTTTAAGGTTGTTTATGAAACTGCACGTCATGATCTTGAGGATTTGGTCGTAAAGGGAATTCTTGTTAAATCTAAACACGGCCGTCAGTTTGTATATAAGCCGAATTATCAATTTTAATTCTATTAGTTTTATATTAGTAGTTAATGATTGCTTAACTACCTGATATATAATAAGTTATGATGTAAATACTAATTGGTTGTAACCGCTTTCAAAAAAAGCCTCCAGAGCCTTGTTTTTAGGCTATTTATAAGGTATAATTAACATATAATAAGATATGAATAAACATATCTCGTCAGAGTTCGACGAAGTCTGGCGACCCCCAAGCATATGTGAGGGGTTATTTTTTGTCCACTTTTTCAAAAAATTTATAATGAATAAAATAAGTCTTACAAGAAGGATTTTTTGTCTATTTTTGGCATTTACATTTCTTTGCCAGAGTATTAGCTTTGGCCAAGCTGTTAGCCTTAAAGTCCCCGAACCAAATGCAACATTCGTTTCGCTTTCTCTAAATTCTGGGTTTAATTTTAATTTCAACTTTCTTCCTCGCAACATATCAGAACAACAGAAGAAGCTTAAAAGTAAAGAGCTTCTAGATTATTTCTTTACTAGCCTATCTATAGACTACAAAGACCTTTGGGTTAACCTAAATCCAAACGATCCAAGCAGAATCATCGGTAACTCAATTGCTGACACTGACCTAGGTAAAGCGCTTTTAGTATTAGACCTAAAACTAAAGAAAGACACAGCCTTTGAATTATTACCCGGTTATGGTAAAAATGCTAAAACCTATTGGGAAAGAGTGTTTTCTAAGGCTAAAGCTTTAGAAAAATCAAAAATCAAATATCAAATATCAAATATACAAACCAAAAATCAAAATGAAAATCAAAACCTAAGAACCGAAGAACTGACGAACAGTCGAACTGTATCTATTCCTACCACCTTCCGCGTCTGGATAGTTCCTGATGAAGCTAAAGTCTACGAAACTAAAGATTCAATTACAATAGTTAAAGCAACGCTCAAGGTGCTTCTAGAAAGCGAATACCTTGAGAAATCCCAAATCCCAATTTCTAATGACAAACGAACTGAAGAACTACAGGAATATTGTGAATCTCAACTAAAACAACTGATACTCCCAGAACTAACTCAACGAGTAAACCAAGACAAAGCCTATGAACCACTTAGACAAATTTATCAAGCACTCATTCTCGCCCAGTGGTACAAAAAAAGCGTAAAGAGTAAAGAGAAAAACGAAAAGTTAAAACAATTAATAAATTCTTATCAAAAAACCAATAATCTTAAATTTAAACCAGAGCAAATTTATAAATCTTACCTAAACTCAACAAAAGGCGAATATAAACTTATAGATACCCAAGATCAAAAAGAATTAAATCGTAAAATTAAAAGAACTTACACAAGTGGTGGTATGCTTTTTGCGCAAACTGGAGAGCTTTCTGTCCAGCGGACTGCAACAGTTAGTGAGGTGGGGCGATTGCCGAGAAGTGATATTGTTAACATCGGCAATGCGGATAATAATAGAGAGGTGAATCCGCATCTTAGAGCAGCAATTGCAGTTGGCCCAAGCGCGGTAGTAGAGTTGAGCTTTGAGGATGGACGAATTGTGCAAAGGAATATGCCAAATAATGCAGTTGATAATCTTCGTGAATTAACTAGGCAAGAAGCAGTAAATCTTACAGAGGGAGAGCAAAGAGAACTTGTTAGAATATGGGCTAGCCTGCCTCAGGGAGAAATTAATGGTTTTCGTATTGGCCTTGATCGCAGGGGCCCTGTGCTTTATCAACCTCAAGATAGTGCATCTTTTGCCTATACCCATGCAGGTGCAACAGTAGCTGGCGGTATCTTTAGCCAAGAACGCAGAAGAATTTGGCTTACAGAAGCATTCCTAAAATATCTTTTAAATCATGATTCAAAACTTCTAGAAGACATCTTCCGCCACGACCTTCGTCATTTGAATGAACCAGATTATTCTCATGATACGGATTCCGACTACAATGAACTTTTACAGAGGGTTGAAGCAGCAATTAGAAAAATGACGGGAATTACTGTAATACTTCCAGGATCATTTGATGCTAGTCAGAATAGGCCAGTAAAGCGTATGTTAGATGATATTATAGAAAAATTATCTATAACACCTGAAGAACGCGCTAAAAGAAAACAGGCTGAAAGCCAACGGCTTAGGACAGCGGTTGCTCAACTACGACCTGGGTTAGTCATGAGTACTGATACTAGTGATTGGAGTGATTGGGCTAGAAGAATAGAAGATAAAATAGCAAGTCTTAAAATAATGTTAAATGGGATAAGAAGAGTTTCTATTGTTGTAGGGCCAGAAGAATTAGGTTCTGTAATTGAAATAGATTCCGATGATTCTTCTAATTTAATTTGGAGATTAGGAACAAAAATTGCAAACGAAGTACTTGTAAAACAAGGCTCGATAATGACTGCGTTTTTCGTTGGCGCAGGCGTTGATGTTTCTAGAGAGCTTGTTACAGATATTTTAGGTGTTACTACCGATATGCGGTACTTACACCAGTTAGATTACAAAGAAGCGCTTTCTTTTGCAGAAGAAGTTATCGCGAGGGTACGCGGCTTAAATGCAGAAACAATTGACGTAGAGCTAAAGGATTTATTATCGCGATTACAATCTGTATTGGCGGCTCAGCCAAAAATTGTACCGCAGCTTATTCTAAACGATGTTTGTGTAGAAACAAAATCGGCTTATGAGGGAGGCACTAGACATGTTGGTGGTCGTCGGTATACTTCTGAGAGACATTTATTTTTTAATTTTGTTTGGCCGGGGTTTTATCCGCTTGACCAAAGGATTTTTACATATTTAATGGTTAGAGGTTTTGTAAAGGATATCTTAAAGGATGCATCAATAAGCGGAAAAATTACACCCGCGGATATTTTTAGTGATCATACAAGCCTTGTAGCTAAATTAACTGATGCAATTATGACCAAGCCAGTTGCACAACCCCCAGCATCTCAACCTTTGCCTCCGCCAGCAATGCCTGCACCTACTGCAGAATTATCAGCAGTTCACCCTACACAGCCAGCCCATCAATCTCCCCGCGGGGATTTTTTGCTTCCACCTTCAAGTGATGATGGAGAATTATTAGATTTTGAACTTACTAATCCTTTGTCAGGGTTAGATGGTATTCGGACTGTTCGATTTGATAATAGGCTTCGCCAGGAACTTCTAAATGACCCGCATAATAATGATGTTAATGAATATGGTGGCTTGTTGTTTGGCTATCGTGATGGTGATATTTTAGTAATTACAAATATTTATTCAGTCGATGAAGGATTAACGCGTGGCCCGGGAAGCCTTGTTTTTAGTATGGATTATTTATCGACTGCAACTTCTTTTCGAAATAAGTTAAATGATCAGCGCGGTCATTCTTTACCTCAATTAATTACCATTGGGTGGTGGCATATTCATCCTAAGACACTAAGTAATTATTGGGTAGGAAAATATTCTGGTTTGGATGTTGGACTATCCAATAGTCACTTCCCAACTGGTGTAGGGATTTTAGTGTGTCCATTAACTGGTGAGTTGTATTTTTATGATGGGCGAATTGTTTTTACCGATGACCCAAGAAGTGCAAAGTTGGTGAAAATAAGAAGTGATAATATAGATGTTGTCACAACTGCTCAACAGCTTTTAGCTATGAATCCTGGTAGCTCAATGTCTGATCACCGAGGATTTAGGCATGGCAGGAACGTGGATTATACACCTGGTATACAAAAGGCAATCGTAGAAAATGAAATTGCAGCGGCAAGGTATGATGCGCAAAGTGGCAAAACTTGCCAAGTTGATTTTAAATTAGATGCAACTATTGAATCAGACGGAAAAACACGCAAGCAAGGTGAGGTAATTAGTATAAGAGAACAAGATATACAATTATCACAAGAGCAGTTAAAACTTCTACAAGATACAATCGATGAGCTAGGGTTAGGGCAGGCACTTAAAGATACAGACATTATTTTTTATAATGGAGATGATCACTATGCTTTAGGCCGCAGGCAGATTTATCTTAATGTTAACCATCTTAGAGCCCCACCAAAATTAAAAGAAGTTCTTTATCATGAAGTCAAAGAACGCCTTTTAGTATTACAAGATCTTGCTACAATTTCTTCAACAAGTATGCCAGGCAAAACACTCTGCGATGAATTAGAGGCAAAAAAAATAACCCCCAAGATCGATCACCCGAATTAACCAATGCGATTAGTGAGCTTGCCAATGAACATCATTGGAATATTAGTTATCCCGACTTAACACATAAAGCCCTTCCTAAAAAATACCAACTTCAAGGAATTACAAATATCGAAGAATTAGCTGTTGCTCAAGGTGCTCATCACGCTACATTACGCAGATTATTGCGCGGCAAGGAAACAGTTGCATTTGAGGTGGTTTTAGATAATGGAACAGTTTTTATTATTAATCCAGAAATTAGTTTTATCCAAATGATTGAATCAAATTGTCAGGCTGTTTCGCTTAAGTCAAGCAGAGAACAGATGGATACGGCTCTTTGGGCAAATAAAGAATTAGGTTGGGGGGTTCCGTTGTCTGATGAGCAAAGAAATTTAGCAAATTATGCGCCTGATAAAGAGCGCAGTCAAAAAGAAAAAGATTACTTAACTTTTATCTTTGGTATTAGTGAAATTACCAAAGAAATACAAGTCCAAACGGCTTCGGTTGGCCAGCAAGATAATTCTTACATTAATCCATGGGAGTATATCCGTTTGTTCTATTTTGGATATCAAGCTATGCGTGCTGGTGCAGGGCAAGAAAATGCCCTTACAGCTTTAAGAGTAAGAGCTGAATTATTAAGACAACAACAATCTAATGTAAATTTTGCTCAATATCGAATGAGCGCAAATAAATTAAAGCGAGAGGGCACGCGTGATTCCACAGCCACTATTCTTATTGTGAAAGAAAAATTAGATTATTTTGAGGATGTATTGAAGAAAGCCATTAAATTATATCCTTGGTTAGAAAATGAATGCTCAGGCTTAGTAATTCTGCTAGTTGATATTGAATTAACCGAATTTGCTATTTCGGAAGATGGAATTATTCGTGTTCCACTGCATATGCTAGAAGATAGGTCATCAGAAGCACGAGAAAAACTTTCAAGATATCTTCAACGTTGTTTATTAAGTAAAAGTCAGGTTATTCAGAGTGTAGCAGATAGATTAGATATTAGTTTTATGTCGGAACTTAGTCCTACTGAAAGAAGTATTGCTAAAAAGTTTTTAATAGAAATGATGCTGAGTACTTATTTTGAAGATTCAGATTTAGCTTCTCCGGGTGCAAAATCAATTACAACATTTCAAATAGAGAAAGCATTACCAGAGGTTTATGTTCGCCTTCAAGCGGGAAGTTTGAATATGTCTTATGACCAGATGTGGCATATATATACTAAATTGAACTTCCAAGAAATACTAGATGAACTTAATAAGTTAGCCGGTGTAGTTCTTATGATTCGCATTATGTTTAGAGGTAGCTCAAACATTAGAGACTCTTTGTTATTTCTAGGTAAAATACATGGAAAACAAGCTGGTATTATTAAAGAGGCAGCAGGAGTAGCGATTACCCGATTACTTTCGTATCCCGAGGTTAAATTGAATAATTTAAAGTTTTTTGCTGCTCTTAGAACAATCAAAAAACAAATGATAGGAAAGGTAATTCTTATACTTATGTCTAATAAAAGTAGTCCAGGCCGAGTGCCTCTTGATAAGAGGAGTCTAGAAATTTACAGAGATCAACTTTCATGTTTACAGGGGGATAAGACTGGTTCTTTGCCTAACGAAATACTAATAATTTTACTACGCCAGTTAAAAGTGAATTTTTCATTAAATTTATCTGATAGCGAACTAGCCGACTTAGCTTCGATTGTCTTAGCAGAGGAAGACAGTGTTGAAGAAGGCTTAGGTTTAGAAAGAGAAAATGTTCAAGGGCCGCAAGACGAAGTAGCTCATGAAGATACTGTGCAATACGAAGCAGAAATATCTTCTATTTTAGCTAGTGCTGTTGAAAACGGTGTAGAAAAAGCTCTTGAATTGAGCTTAGGAAGCGATAATCAGCTTGTTCAAACATCTATCCCAAGGGTTAGCCGAGTAGGCTTTAGGGTGAGAAGGATTATTCCAGAAGGAGAAGGGATTCAATTTGGCGATTTAGATAAAAGACGAGTTGAGTTATTCTTAACATATTTACGTAGCCGAGGGATATCTTTAGCTATTTTGCGATCTAGACCATTTATTTATTACGATTCAGAAAAACGCAGTGCTATCGTGAGTCATTTTAGGGATAATAGATTTTGGATTAGTGAAGAATTTTTGATTTGGATCTTAAGGAGAAGCCCGGCAGATTTAGAGAGGTTGGTAGATTTAGAGAGGGCTAAGTTGGACGATTCTATTTTACGACATCGCTTATCCGATCTGCTCGGTTCATTTATTTGTGAATTTCTTTGGTCTCGCCAGGTAAGGGCACTCAGCAATCATGCTCAACGAAAAATCGCCGATTCTTTAAGGCGTAATAGAGCATGTGGAGCTGTTGTTAGAGAAGGAAATATCGTTTTATATGAGCCTTTTATAGATTATCTAGACCCTCTTCCTGAAAGAACGACTTTCAGGCCCTTAGAACCTAGAGATTCCCAAAATAGATTAAGGTGTGATTTTGGTTTTAATGATAATATGATCGCTGGCTTTAGGGATGTTATTCAATCATTAGGAGACAGAGCTTCAGAGGTTGTATTATTAAAAGATGTAGATTTTATTTTTGAAGACGCAGAAACGGGGGTTGCTATAAGTTTTGTGGATCAGGGAAAAATTTTTGTCTCGGCTGCTTTTGTAAGATGGCTTTTAATACATGATTCTAATCTTTTAGGAGAGATTTTAAACAGCCCAAAAGGCATTTTTCTTACAGATTTATTAGAGAAAGATAGCTTTCTTGTACGACTTGATCATGAAGTTACAGCATTTAAATCTTCCATCAACCCCGCCGCAGGCTCTGGTGCGTTGCTGCCTAATTCAGAGTTAAGTAAACATATTGCTAAACGCGGAAATATTCCAGAGGCAGTCTATGTTGAAAGAAACCCTGGCGAAGGCGATGCAAGGCTTTGGGCGAGACGGTTAGCCGCTTTAAAAGCAGCTGAAAAACAAGGCTTAGTTCGAGAAGTAAACGGTATTTACATCATTCCCGTAAAAGGTTTAAAAGATCTTAAACATCCTGACGGTACAAAAGCAGGCCAGCTTGGGCACATAGGTTTAGGTGCAAGCTATGGGCAAATTGTAGTGTATGTGGACGAAGAGATATTTAATTTAGGAGAAAGCAATCCAGAATATCAAACAGTCCTTGGCCATGAAATAACAGAAGCACAAGGTTGGGATACTGAATTACAATTTTACATAGGAGCAGATCGTCGTAATCACATCACTCACGCACAAAATACTCGCCTGCACACTAATGCAAATCAAACTCACAATGTCGAGCCATTACTTGCAAAATACGGCTGTGCTACAAGTGAAGAAGCACCAAGTGTGGAAGTGGTAGATAATGAAACAAATCCCGCGGCAGGAGTAGCTACAGTTGCAGATGATGAACAAGTAATCGTTAAAAAATTAGCTCATAAACAGAATTTAATTTTGCGTTTAGCCCTTGCCTTAGCAGCAGAAAAACTCACTAATGATCCTTACTTGCAAGCCAAAACTTTCGCTTCTATTGCTCAAGCTGTGGCACAAGCAGGTAGGTTTGAACAAGCCCTTGCCTTAGCAGCAGAAAAACTCACTAATAATCCTTCCTTGCAAGCCCAAATTTTTGCTTCTATTGCTCAAGCTATGGCACAAGCAGGTAGGTTTGAACAAGCCCTTGCCTTAGCAGCAGAAAAACTCCCTAATGATCCTTACTTGCAAGCCCAAACTTTCGCTTCTATTGCTCAAGCTGTGGCACAAGCAGGTAGGCCAGAACAAGAAGCAGCTGTTGTTTTTGCTAAAGCTATTGCCGCAGCAGAAAAACTCCCTAATGATCCTTACTTGCAAGCCAAAACTTTCGCTTCTATTGCTCAAGCTGTGGCAGAGACGCTTACCACGGCAGATAAAACATTAGTTAATGAAGTAAGTAATGAGATGGATAAATTTTTAACCAAAGTTTGCAGAGAAACTAATCTTAAAGAAGCACCAGTAGCAAGGGCATTATTAATTCTTCTTAATAATGGCTTTACCTTAGAGCAGTTAAAAGAAGAAAACACCTATAATTTATTAATTAGATTCTTCAGGCAATCAGGGGCAAATTTAGAGAATAACAACGCATTCTTAAGAACACTTACTCCAGAGAATATCCAGAAAGAATTAAATTTAATAAGCAGGTATTTTAGCCAATTTGAAATATCCTTATATCTATCTAAGCTATACGCTAGGTTTAAGCAATTACAAGGCCAAGAACGGGCTAGGCTTATAGTTAACTATAAGCTCTATTATGATTCATTTATTGAAGGTACCGAACCAGAACAAGGCCTTATTGATGACGAGCTGATAGAAGAAACGCATCTGTCTATTGTCGGCTCAACTAATCTTCCTCTTGAAACCTATCGTTCTACAAGAGAACGATATAAAAATGAAGTAATACCACAACCAAACTTTACAACTTCTTTTACAATGCAGGCATATTCAGGAATATTGGTTCTTCAAGGAATAACTACTGAAGAAGAGGCCTTTGTCCGAGAAAAGCTTACCCATCTTAAGCAGTTATCTCAAAGAGCTCCACCAGAGGTGTTAGCAAAATTAATTACTGAGAGATTTATTAAATTACAAAGATTAGATGAATTACCTGAAAACTTACGAGCCTTAGTTGTTAGTTTACAAACTCAATCAGCTATACAAGAAGAACTAGCAAAAGCCCCTAAAGAAAGAAATTATTCTCTAATAGAACAAGAAATCCAAACATATCTAACTGCCAATGCCGCAACAATAGATTATCCCGCGATAATAAAAGAAATTATCACCTTAAATACACAACATGCTTCAGGCACTCCAACTATTAAACAAGTTCAAGGTTCTTTAGATCTTATGCTAACATTAGTTTTAATTGTTAATCCACATTTAAAACAAACCCTAGATGCAATTAGCCTAGATAATCCTTTAACCGCGCAAAACTTATACACCTTAAAAGAAATTCTCACTGAAATAAAACCAGAAGCAAATATTGAAACAAGGCAAGTAATTGACGAGGTAAGCGGCCTAACCCGCGTAGCCGGCATTGTTAAACAAAGAATAACAACCGAACAAGGAACAGAAGTTATAGATCTTGAATTTATTCCGGCAAAAACATCACTAGATTACTTCTTTGGTTACCTTGGAGAAGACTGTACAAAAGATTATCCGCAAGAACTACTTAATCCTAATTTTACTCCAATCAGAATAATTGAAAACGGCAGAATTGTTGGTTCAATATATACGCTTACTCTAATTATAAATGGCAAAAAGTCTTTAGTTATAGTTGGTATTGAGCCAAGGACTCCTCTTGCAAATAGGCTTAATGCAGAGGCTTTCGTAGAACAGTTACTTAATAAATTAACCCAAGAAATAGCACAAAAAAACGGCTATGAACAAGTGTTAGTAGCTGTAAGCGATAGCACAGGCTCTAATCGTGTTAATATCAATGTAGCAATGGTAAAACTCACTAGTAAAAAAGCTAATATTACACAAAAAATTCAAGAGAACTTTCCAGCAGATTCAAAGTATTCAATTACAAACTTAAAACTGTGGTATGGACATAGACAATCAATATTAACGAGGATTTCAGATTTGGTAAAGAGACTCTTAGTGCGATTCAGTAAAGACGACACTAACCCCGCAGCTGGCTCTGGTGCGTTGCTGCCTAACTCAAAGCTAAGTGAGCATATTAGAGGTAAAGATGATAAAGGTATAAGGAATATTCCAGAGGCAGTGTATATTGAAAGAAACCCTGGCGAAGGCGATGCAAGGCTTTGGGCGAGACGGTTAGCCGCTTTAAAAGCAGCAGAAAAACAGGGCTTAGTTCGAGAAGTAAACGGTATTTATATTATCCCAGTAAAAGGCTTAAAAGAACTAAAACATCCCGACGGCTCATCAGCTGGCCAGCTTGGCCACATTGGTTTAGGCGCAAGCTATGGGCAAATTGTAGTGTATATGGACGAAGAGATATTTAATTTAGGAGAAAGCAATCCAGAATATCAAACAGTCCTTGGCCATGAAATAACAGAAGCACAAGGATGGGATGCTGAATTACAGTATTACACCGGCGCTGATCGTCGCAATCACATCACTCATGCACAAAATAATCGCCTGCATGCACAAGCAAATCGATCTTACAATGTTGAGCCATTACTTACAAAATATAGCTGTGCTACAAGTGAAGAAGCACCAAGTGTGGAAGTGGCAGATACGGAAATAAATCCCGCGGCAGGTGTAGGGCTGGCAGATTCTTTAACGATTAAGGGTATTTTATATCATAAGAGAGATCGCGTTTTATTTAATGGAAAAGAGGGAGTAATTAATTGGATAGATTTATTTGGTAGTAAAATGATAGAGATTAAATTCGATGATGGCACTGATGTAAGTGTTGACTGTAGTGATATTGAATATAGCGATGAATTAATGTGGCCTCTGCTGGATAATACCCATTCTAGTGATATACCAAAAAGAGAGAGGGAACAAGCAATGCAGCGCGTTATTGAGATATTCAGAAATGAGTTATTATTGGCTATTCGATTAAATCTCGATAATCCTAGTACTAAAACTAAAAGATATGAGAGAGATTTAAAAATTTTGATAGCGAGAATAATTGAAAGATTTCAAAATGATGTTTATGGGAAAAACGGCATATTTATCGATGAAGATAAGGAAATTTTTTCAAATATAATAGGCGAATTAATAATAGAGGAGGCTAGAAAAAGAGTTAAAGGAGTTGATATGCTGATAGATTTATTGGGTAAGATAGAACAATCCTTAGATCGAAAATCATTGGTAATGCCTAGTGGAATTGAACATAGAATAGTTGTTCTTAAGAGCTTAACAGTTGCGCAATTTAGAGATATCTTGTCTACCGCAATGGCTATAGAAAAGGGTTTTAGAGTTATAAGAAGAGGTAAAGAAACTATATTATTATGTGTATCAGGAAATTTTGATTCAGTTAATGAAATCCTAGGTGATTATCATCATTACAATGGAGTTTTATCGCAGATAGAGGATGTCCAGGGACATTATCATCCCGAAGAAGGTCATAATGTTAAGCCAAGCGACGAAGATAATTCTAGAGCTGAATTTCTTTGGGGTAAGTATAAAAATATAAGTTTTATTGTTGCTCTAGATATTAATAGACAGATGCATCTTTCGCTTTACGAAGGCCAATGGCAAGGATATCATGGCGATGCAGAATGTATTCCACAATTAATTAGGTTAGGCGTGTTAGCGTCCGAAGCACTAGATCCTAATCTAGAATCAGGAAACGAACCAGGTAGTTCGGATTCTAAAAATCCACCGTCAAGATTAACATTGGTTCAAGGTGGTAGATCAGGCAATCCAATAGAGCAGCTACTTAGGCAAGTTGGTGCATCGCCAACAGAAATTACCGAACGCACTGGTCAAGCTGAACCTACGTTAGTTGAGCGCGCAGAGGCATATGTTGCAACAGTGGCTGGCGATAGAGTGTCTATTGAACAGGCACAGGGTGTTCCTACGGAAATCCAACCAGACCCAGGGGGTATTGACTTAAGCCTAATTCAGATCCAACCTTTAATTAGTTGAATTTTTCTAATACAAAAGTTTCGATTGTAATAGAAATTATTTGACAAAAGTTTCGATTTCATATATATTATATTAAATAAGAAAGCGAGGTTATTATGGAGGATTTGTATTATGCTTTTAACCCTTGGTGGGAGAATAAAAAATTTGAATGTGGCATACAAAGAACAGATTATTTAGGTAAAATAGAAAAAATTTTTAGCCGTAAGCAAATAGATATAATTATTGGGTCAAGGCGGGTTGGTAAAACTACAATTATAAAACAGCTAATAAAATGGTGCTTACACAAAAATATTCCGGCAAAAGATATTATTTATTTAAGCCTTGATAATCCACGTTTATCTAAAACTACCATTACGGAACACCTTAAATTATTTAGAAAAATTTTTATGCATTCGCGTTCAAAAAAACTTTATCTTTTTTTGGATGAAATACAGGAAACTCCTGGTTGGGAGATAGAGCTAAAATCGATGTATGATTTAGAAAATGTTAAAATAATTTGCAGCGGTTCTACATCTTCTTTAATTAAAAGGCAAGAGGGAAGGCTTGCGGGCCGGCAAATCGTTACAGTGATATATCCGTTAAATTTTAAAGAATATCTTTCTTTTAAAAAAGAATTACCTTCAAAGTCTGAGGATTATAAATTTGAAGCTCTATTTGAGGAGTATCTTATGCGGGGAGGATATCCTGAAAATGCGCTTCATCCTTCAGATGATTATTTGAATAATTTGATAGATGATATTCTAGTGCGAGATATTGTTAGGTTACATAGTATAAAACGTATATCTGTTTTAAAAGATCTTTTGATGCTTATAGCTAGCTCTGTTGGTTCGCGGACAAGTTTTAATAAACTTGGCAATATATTAGGAATCGCAGTTGATACAGTTAAGGAATATATTGGGTATTTGGAAGCATCTTTTTTAATTAAGCCGCTTGAAAAATGGGCAACATCTTATAATGAACGGGTATATTCACAAAAAAAGAATTACCTTTTTGATAGTGGAATAAAAACCGTTTTAACAGGAAAAGGTGATTTAGGTGTAAAAGTGGAAAATGCGGTATTTCTATGTCTTTTTAAAAAACAGCCCAGAATAGGTTATTTTGCAGAAAGTGAAAAGGAGATTGATTTTGTATTTAGTAATTTTCATGTTCTAGGTGCGGTAGAAGTTAAATATCAATCCGAAATTAACCTGAAAGACAAAAAATTTGATGGCTTAAGGCTTTTTTTAAAAAGATTTCCGAAAAACAAAAAAATATCTGTTATTTCTAAGGATAATGAGAGGATGCTGAAGGAAGCAGGCCAAATGATAGAAGTTATTCCTGCGTGGAAATATTTATTAAAGGAATGAAGATGCGAAAGGATTAAACAAAATTTAATCATAGACCGAGCAGTTGCTTATATAGCTCAAGCTGGCGAGGCAATGCCTATTTTATCTGGGCAGATACATGGATCTGCCCCTACAGAAATCCAACCAGATCCAGGGGGTATTGACTTAAGCCTAATTCAAATCGAGGCGATAGCGTAATAGTGATATAAATTACGCTTTACACACTCATCCCTCTATGGTAAATTATTAAAACTATGAACAAACGAATTCTAACTATTCTTATTTTAATTTTAGGCTTATTTTTGCCTAAAATTTCCTATGCCTACTGGATTTGGACGCCAAAAACCGGAAAATTTGTAAATCCAAAATACACAGTTAGAAAAAATCCTAAAGACCAATTTTTAGTGGCTATGGATTATTATCAGGCTAAGGATTATGACAAGGCGATAGAAGAATTTCAAAAACTTATTAAATATTTTCCCGGGTGTTTTGAAGCCGCGGAATCACAATATTATATTGGGATGTCTTATGAGAATAGAGGGAATTCATATGATGCGTATCTTGCTTACCAGAAGGTAATTGATAAATACCCTTTTTCAGGCCGCGTGAATGAGGTTATAGAGAGAGAATATGCAATCGCTGAAAGGTTTATGGAGGGTGAGACACGGAAAATAGGTAAAATACCCTTACCTGTAGAAAACCCTTCTATTGAAATATTAAGAAAAGTTGTTGAGAATGCTCCCTATGGCAAACTTGCAGCAAAAGCGCAATATAAACTCGGGCTTGTTTTAAAAAATTTAGGTTATTATCTTGATGCGCAAGATGAATTTGAAAAAGTAATTGCAAACTATCCGAATAGTGAATGGGTGGAACCTGCGAAATTCCAGATTGCCGCATCTCTAGAAAGAGTATCGCCAAAAGTTGGATATGACCAGGAATATTCTAAAGAAGCACGTGAGAAATTTGAAGAATTTGTCAGTAAACATCCCGACGCTGAACTTACACAAAAAGCCCAAGAACACATCGGTTCACTTAAAAATAAAGAAGCCAGGAATAATTTTGATATTGCCCAATTTTATTTTAAAAATAAAGCTTACGGTGCCGCTAAAATTTATTATCAGATAGTTATTGATTATTATCCTGATACTGATTTTGCAGAAAAATCCCGCGGGCAATTAAAGGCTATAGAAATTCTCGAGCATTCACAAAAAATGAAGGAAAAGAAAAAATGAATTCCAAATTAGGTAGATTGATAATACCGATTGTGCAGATTTGTTTCTTAGTTTCAATTTTAGCCGGATGTGGTTACACAACAAAAACAGCCCTCGCGCCAGATTTAAAAACAATACATATAGATCCGTTTAAGAATAAGATTAATTTTACATCGGAAGGTAGCCGCAGTATTTATAAGACATATACTGCCGGGGTTGAAACAACGTTAACTAATTCTTTAGTTGATAGGTTTATTATTGATGGAAGCCTTAGGGTGGTGTCTAGTAAAAATGCTGATCTGATCTTATCAGGAGAACTTATTGATTATCGTAAAGACCCAGTGCGTTATAATGCTGATAATGAGGTTGAGGAATATCGTGTAAATATTCTTGTAGATGTAAGGCTTTATGATAGCCGTAATAATAAAATGCTTTGGGAATTAAATAATTATGGCGGCGATACAAGTACATTTGTAGAAGGCAATCTTGAGAAAAGTGATGATACGATTGTCAGAGAGGCAAGTTTTGATTTGGTGCGTAGGATTGTCGAAAAAACCGTTGAAGCATGGTGATAAGACGTGACTTATTTATTTATAGGAGAAGATGAATTATCCAAGAGGAAGAAACTTGAGTTAATAAAAAAAGAAAATCTAGATACCAGCTTGGATAAATTAAATTTTCAAACCGTTTTTGCTAAAGAACTGACCTGTGTCGAATTACAGGAATACCTTCACAAGTATCCTTTCAAAGACAAGAAAATAATTTTTGTTATAAAAGAAGTCGAGCATCTATCACAAGATTCCAAGAAATTCCTGCTTGAATATATAAAAAATCCATCCGCGCATATATTATTAATTCTAGATATATACAACTTTGATATAAAAGATGACTTTATTAATAAACTTGTTAATTGCAGCCAGATAAAAGTTTTTACTTTTAAACGCGGCTTTTATCCAAGCGTTTTTAGTTTAGGCCGCCTGATAGACCAAAAAAAAACACAAGAAGCTTTATGTCTATTAAATGAGTTAATGTTGCAGAGAACTCAAGCGCAGAAGATAATTGGTGCTCTTAGGTATCAATGGGAGAAAGAAAATTTAAATTTGCAAGATAGGTTGAGAAGGTTTAATTTGTTATTAGAAACAGATCTAGCTATAAAAACAGGACGTCTTACAGAAACAGTTGCTTTGGAAGTGTTTTTAATTAAATTATGTACTTTTTAGCTTTAAAGCTAGGCGGGAAATTTTCCTCTTAGCGCTATTTATATGGATAATTTTCTTTTTTGCTGCTTTGTCAAGGCTAGACGCGATACTCGGGAGTAGTTTTTTAGCTTCTTCAAGTTTTTTTGTAGAAATCAGTTTGATAAAATTTTTTATTAGTTTTTTGATATTGTTTTTAATCTTTAAATTATTAACACGCTTTTTTTTACTTGAGCGCATTGCTTTTAAGGCACACTTACGTTGAGGCATTAATTTTCTCCTTTTAAAATTTGTTAAGGGTTAATTTATAACACAGATGAAGTCAATAGTCAAGTCTTTTTCTCGGGTTAGTTTTTTTACGCTCTGTTCACGTATTTTGGGTTTTGCCCGTGATATCGTGATTGCAGGATTCTTTGGTACTTCTTCAAGCCTAGATGCTTTTTTTGTTGCTTTTCGTATACCGAATCTTTTTCGCGATATTATAGGTGAAGGTGCGGCTTCCAGCGCGTTAGTACCAGTATTCTCAGAATATTCGGTTAAACATAAAAAAGAATCTTACCTGAGCCTAATTTTAAGTATTTTTATACTATTATCTATTATTTTAGTGATAATAGTAATTTTAGGTGTTTTACTGGCTCCATTCGTTGTAAGGGTTATTGCACCGGGTTTTATTTCAAGCCCGGATAAATTGAACCTAACAATAGAGATTTTAAAGATAAATTTTCCTTATGTATTCTTTATCGGCCTAGTTGCGCTATTGATGGCATTTTTAAATACAGAAGGAGTTTTTTCTATTTCTGCACTAAGCCCTTGTTTTTTAAATATTGCTATGATTTTTGCAATATTTTTAACTTTTAATAGATTGCACCAACCTATTTTTAGCCTTGCTTTAGGAGTTTTAGCTGGAGGATTATTACAGTTTGTAATGCATATCATTTCGAGTGCTAAAAAATTCTACGATTTATCCAAGGGTGCCGATTTTAAAATGATTAAGATAGATATTTTCCATCCGGCTGTAAATAAAATATTTAAGTTGATTATTCCCAGAATATTTGGGACCATTGTTTATCAATTAAATGTTTTTATGGATACTATTTTAGCTTCTTTATCTTGGATTGTGGGAGAAGGTGCGGTTTCAGCAGTTTATTATGCAAATCATTTAATTCAATTTCCTTTGGGTATTTTTAGTACAGCGATGATGACTGCTATTTTACCATCATTATCAAAAAAAATTGCTCAAGGCCAAGCCGAAGAACATAGGAACACTCTTATTTTTTCTTTGAAAGCAATTTTTTTTATTATGATTCCTTGTTTAGTGGCTCTATTTATTCTAGCTCATCCGGTAATACAGGTTTTATTTCAAAGGGGTAAATTCACCAGCTATTCTACTAATATCACAAGTTTTGCTTTAATGTTTTTTTCGCTGGGCCTGCCGTTTTATGCAAGCGCAAGGATTATGGCTTCAAATTTTTATTCAAGACAAGATACAGCTACTCCCGTAAAAATTGCTTTTTTGTCATTGTTGCTGAATTTATGTTTAAACTTAATATTAATCTGGCCCTTAAAAGTAGGTGGCCTTGCTTTAGCTAGCGCTATATCATCGGCTTTTAATTTTTTAATGCTGCACGCAGCATATAAGAAGACAGATACTACTTTATTCACGAAA
Source organism: Candidatus Omnitrophota bacterium (assembly GCA_040753015.1). Classification (GTDB taxonomy): domain Bacteria; phylum Omnitrophota; class Gorgyraeia; order Gygaellales; family JBFMHM01; genus JBFMHM01. The sequence continues at coordinate 9,289 of JBFMHM010000007.1, read as the reverse complement.
AATTTACAGCAATTTATTCTTAAGGTTTGCTATGCAAGTTTGGTTATGGGGTTATTTTTATATGTATTTTGGAGGTTTGTGAGATTTGATATTATTGTTAAGCTTATTTTTGTGATTATTATTGGTACAGCGGTTTATATGTTGATCACTAATTTACTCGGAATTAAAAAAATTAATCAAATTATAAAATGGACTTTAAAGAACTAATAGTGAATGCTCCAAATACTTGCGGCGTTTACTTAATGAGAGATGTTAGAAAGAACATTATTTATATTGGTAAGGCGCGTAATTTAAAAAAACGGATTTCAACCTATTTTTCCTCGGGGCAAAAACAGGTTTTAAAAACCTTTACTTTAGTTAATAACATTGCTTCGGTTGAATATATAAAAACTACTAATGAGGCTTCCGCATTACTTTTAGAAAATGCTTTAATTAAGAAATATCAGCCAAAATACAATATTTCTTTAAAAGATGATAAAAGTTATCCGGCGATAATAATCACAAATGAAGAATTTCCGCGTGTTTTTATCGGCAGGCCCTATAAACAAACTGGCGACTTCAAATATTATGGCCCTTATCCTGATGCAGCGCTCCTAAGGGAGGCTTTTAAAATATTACGAAGAATTTTTAAGTTTAGGACTTGTAAAAACTTGCCTAAAGAATCTCTGCCTGCCGCCAGGAAGGCCTGCCTTTATTCAAAACTTAATCTTTGTTTTGCGCCATGCGCTGATAGAAAAACTAAATTAAAATATCGCCAGATTATTAATAACGTGTCTTTATTTTTAGAAGGCAGATATGAAGAATTAATTAATAGCTTAACAAAAAAAATGTTTGAAGCAGCAAAGCGTAAACATTTTGAGGAGGCAAAAGAGTTACGCGATGAAATTAATGCATTAGGAAGTTTATTTAATATAGAAGATAGAGCTCAGAACGATTTGGAGTCTCTAAAAAAAACATTAGATTTGAATAAAATACCCTTAAGGATTGAGGCATTTGATATTTCTTCTATAGGTGAAAGTTTTAAAGCAGGATCGTTGGTATCTTTTTGTAAAGGCGTAGCTGATAAGTCGGGGTATAGACGATTTAAAATAAAAACTGTTACAGGTAGAGACGATTACAGTTGTTTAGAAGAAGTGCTCAACCGACGCTATTCTAAATTGATTAGAGAAAAAGCATCTTTACCGGATTTGATTTTAATTGATGGAGGTAAAGGGCATTTATCAGTTGGGCTGGAAGTCTTAAAAAGATTAAGGATAGATATCCCTGTAATTAGTATTGCTAAGGAGAATGAAATTATATTTAGCACTAAAAAACCTTCTGGAGTAAATCTACCCAGAGATTCAGCAGCATTAAAATTAGTTCAACGTATACGCGACGAAGCCCATCGTTTCGCACATTCGTATAATTTATTATTAAGAAAAAAATATTTAATTAAATGAAACCTTGCCATCGGATAATAAATTCAGACGGCTCGCTTGGAGGATATTCTAATGGTTTAAGTTTGAAGAAAAGATTACTTAAAATAGAAAAGGATTATATATAAAACTCTTGCTATCTTGAGTACAAAAGATATACTAGTAATCATATAAAACAAAGAGGTAATTATGCATATAGAAGAAATATTCAAATTAATGATAGAAAAAAAGGCATCAGATTTATTTTGCCGCAGCGCTGCAAATATTCACCTAAGGATTAATGGTGAGGTAGAATCATTTGATGATAAAATCCTTTCAGCCGAAGATATGCAAAAATTTATCGAGGAACTCGCTACTAAGGAACAGATTGAGAAATATAAAAAATGCCTTGATATTGATTTTGCTTATTATTCAGAAGAATTATCTACGCGGTTTCGCGTTAGTATATTTCAGCAGCGCAATACACCTTCGCTTGTCGTAAGGCATATCCCGAATAAAATAGATAGCTTTGAAGAACTGAATTTGCCCGCGGAGGTTTTAAAGCGGCTCTCTTGTGAGCGGAGAGGGTTAGTTTTGTTGACCGGATCTATGGGAAGCGGTAAATCTACAACGCTTGCTAGCATAATTGAATACATAAATCAGAATTTAAAGAGGCATGTCTTAACCGTCGAAGAACCTATCGAATACACTTTTTCAGATAAAAAGTCAATTGTTAATCAAAGGGATTTAGGGATAGATGTTTCTTGTTATCCTACTGCTCTAAAGGCATTTACTTTGCAGAGCCCCGATGTTATTTTAATTGGTAATATTCGCGACGAAGAAACAATGAAAGCAGCTCTAACAGCCGCAGAGACCGGAGTTTTGGTTTTGAGTACATTGCACACAATTAATGCTTATCAGACGATAGAGCGAATTATTAATTTTTTCCCGCCGCACCAGCATAATCAAATTCGGCTTCAACTATCAATGTTACTCAAAGGCGTAATTTCTCTTCGTCTTATTCCAAGAATTGATGTTAAGGCGAGAATTCCCGCTTATGAAACAATGATACTTACGCCGACTATCGGCCGTCTTATACGGGAGGCAAAAGAATATGAAATTCCGCGTTATATAGAAGAAGGGGAGTTATTTGGTATGCAAAGTTTTAATCAGTGTTTAATGAAGTTAATTAAAGAAAAAAAGATTAGCCCGGAAGTAGCCATGGATTTTTCCGATAATAAAGATGATTTAAGTTTAGCTTTGAAAGGAATAAAGAGGCAATAATGCACGATGTAATCGTTAAAAAAATTCAGGATTTAGAAGATAAGTTTAGTCAACTAAGAGGTTATCTTTGACGTTGATAATAAGCTTAAGCGAATTAAAGAAATCAATGATTTAATGACAAATGCTTCATTCTGGAATAATCAAGAAGAGGCAAATAAAATTGTAGTTGAGTTGAAACAATTAAAAGATACCATTGATAATTTTCAGACTTCCTTCGTTAAGTTTAAGGAATTGAAAGAATTATTTGAAATTTCTCTAAAAGAGCCGGATGATTTTTTTATTTCTTTCGATAAAGAATTAGAAGAGATTATCAGAAAAGCAGACATTTTAGAATTTCAGACTCTTTTATCAGGAGAATTCGATAAAAGTAATGCAATCCTCTCTATCAATGCAGGTGCCGGGGGTACAGAATCCTGTGACTGGGCAAGTATGCTTTTTCGAATGTATTTACGTTTTGCAGAATTGCGAGGATTTAAAACTAAAGTAATTGATTATCTAGCTGGGGAAGAAGCAGGAATTAAGAATGCCACTATTCTTATCGATGGATTCTATGCTTATGGATATTTAAAGGCAGAACGCGGTGTGCACCGCTTGGTAAGAATTTCTCCTTTTGATTCTAATAAAAGAAGGCATACGTCGTTTGCCTCTGTTGATGTGATCCCAGAGGTAGAAGAGGCGGGAGATGTTAATGTAAAAGAAGAAGACTTGCGTATTGATGTTTATCGAGCAAGCGGCCCGGGAGGGCAAGGTGTGAATACGACAGACTCTGCTGTGCGTATTACTCATTTACCTACAGGTATTGTTGTTTCTTGTCAGAATGAACGTTCGCAATATCAAAACAAACAAACAGCTTTAAAGATTTTGAAGGCGCGTCTCTTCGAAAAACGGGCAGAAGAACAAAAACAGGTTTTACAAAAAGAGTCGGGCTTAAAGCAAAAAATTGAATGGGGCAGTCAGATTAGAAGTTATGTGATGCATCCTTATAATATGGTAAAAGATCACCGAACAGATTTTGAAACCGGCAATGTTAGTGCGGTTATGGATGGGAAATTAGACGATTTTATAGAAGCATATTTGAAAATTCAAAAAAGCAAGCAATGTTAAGTTTTATTAAAAAAACAACTTTAAAAAATCATCAAAGAAAAATTGACCGGCTTAAACCCAGTGTTAATATTAAACTTGGATTAGAGCTTCCTACTTCGGCAATCGCTGAAATTAGCAGTCTTGCCAAATATGTTAGCCAGATAAATAGTTTAGAGGAAAAAGTAAAAGCTTTATCTGATCAAGGGCTTCGGGATAAAACCGAAGAGTTTAAAGAGCATGTTTTTAAAAAAGAAAAAGAATTGGAAAGTCAAATTATAGAACTAAAGGAACGTTTTAATACAGCAGTTATTCCCGAAGAGAAAGATAAGCTACATTTAAGTTTAAAAAATTTACATAATAAAGTTTTTGACAATATCTTATGTGAGGCTTTTAGCGTTGTGCGTGAGGCTGCAAGGCGAGTTTGTAATATGCGGCATTTTGACTCGCAGCTGCTTGGCGGTATAATTCTTCATCAAGGCAAAATTGCTGAGATGGCTACAGGTGAAGGAAAAACATTAGTTGCAACACTGCCAGCTTATTTAAATGCGCTTTTGGGTCGAGGCGTCCATATTGTAACAGTCAATGATTATTTAGCGCGCCGTGACCGTGAATGGATGGGCCCAATTTATGAATTTTTAGGGCTTTCCGTAGGAGTAATCCAGCATGATTTAGATCCAGATGCCCGCCGCTATGAATATTCTAAAGATGTTACCTATGGAACAAATAATGAATTTGGTTTTGATTATCTGCGCGACAATATGGTTATTGATAAGAGTGAAATGGTTCAACGGCCGTTTCATTATGCAATTGTCGATGAAGTAGATTCAATATTAGTTGATGAGGCGCGTACGCCTTTAATTATTTCTGGCCCAGCAGAAGAATCTACCGAAAAATATTATATTGCAGATAAAGTTATCTCTAAATTAAAAGGAAAGGTTGTTTCAGAGAAAGAGCAGATAGATGCAAAATATAAGGGTATTGATATATCTCAAGGTTATGATTATTTGATCGATGAAAAAGCCCATGCCGTGCATCTGACAGAGGAAGGTGAGGTTAAGGTAAGCAAGTCTTTGGGAATACCCAGCTTGCATGAAATAGAGACTATTGAGTGGCGCCATCATATAATTCAGGCGCTTATGGCGCATAGCCCAATGTATCGCAAGGATGTTCAGTACATTATTAAAGATGGTAAAGTTGTTATTGTTGATGAATTCACTGGCAGGATTATGCCGGGGCGTCGTTGGTCTGATGGTCTTCACCAGGCAATAGAGGCAAAAGAAAATCTAAAGATTGAACGTGAGAATCAGACCCTTGCTACGATTACATTTCAGAATTACTTCAGGATGTATGAAAAACTAGCGGGCATGACAGGTACTGCTTTTACAGAGGCACAGGAATTTAAACAAATTTATAAATTAGATGTAATTCCTATTCCGACTAACCGTGTTTTAATCCGTAAAAATTATCCCGATATAATTTATAAAACAGAAAAAGAGAAATTTGATGCGATTATTTTGGAAATAGTTGAATGCTATAAGAATGGGCAACCTGTTTTAGTTGGAACAATCTCAATTGAAAATTCCGAAATTATCTCAAATTTGTTACAAGAAAGAGGTATTCCCCATAATGTTTTAAATGCAAAATACCATGAAATGGAAGCGCAAATTATTGCTCAAGCCGGCCGCTTTAAGGCAATAACTATTGCTACAAACATGGCAGGCCGCGGCACCGATATTCTTTTAGGCGGTAATCCTGACTTTTTAACAAAAACTTTGCTTAGAGAGGAAAAAATAGCTCAAGAGAATAAAGATTATAACGATAAATTTAAATTATATATTGAAAAATTTAGAAAGCAGGCTAGTGATGAGCATAATAAAGTAATTGAAACCGGCGGGCTTCATGTTATTGGTACAGAGCGCCATGAGGCGCGTAGAATTGATAACCAGTTACGCGGTAGGTCTGGCCGTCAGGGAGATCCTGGTTCGTCGAGATTTTATGTATCGTTAGAAGATGATCTAATGCGTATTTTTGGTTCCGATCGCTTGATCGGACTATTAGATAAGTTTTCTTGGCAAGCTGGACAGGCAATTGAGCATCCTTGGGTATCAAAATCAATTGAAACAGCACAAAGAAGAGTTGAGCAGCATAATTTTGAAATCAGAAAACAGCTGCTTGAATATGATAATGTTATGAATAAACAAAGAGAAGTTATCTATGGCAGAAGAAAACAAGTCTTAGAAGGACAAGATATAAAAGAAGATATATTTATAATAGCTGATGAAATTTTAGATATTTATATCCAACAATTCCTATCTGGAGAAGAAAGAGATTATGATGGTTTAGATAGATCGTTAAAAGATACTTTTGGTATAGTAGTAGAAAATTTTCCGCCTGAGGCGGATCCGCCTTTGGCGGAAGAAGAGTTAAAGGATTATATTTTTGAAAAAATAAAAGAAGTTTACCATCAAAAAGAGATAACTAATGCCGAGCAGCTCAAATTTTTAGAGAGGTTCATTTGCCTTCAGGTAATAGATACTAAATGGAAAGAGCATTTGTACGCAATGGATACATTGAGAGAAGGAATTAGTCTAAGAGCATATGGCCAAAGAGATCCTTTAATAGAATACCAGCGCGAAGCATTCAATATGTTTAGTGGTATGATTGAAAGCATAAAGCTTGAGTCAGTACAAGCTTTATTTAAAGTTAAATTATCGATGCCGCGTCAGGTCAAAGGCGTATTCGATTCTGTGCCTCAAAGTTATATTCATCCGGAAAAAGAGACCTTTAAAGAGCCTCATGTAGAGCCGGGTATGCCTCAAGAAACTCCTTCAAAACCGGTTGTTAAAACTAAAGAAGTTGGCCGTAATGAGCCTTGTCCATGCAAAAGCGGTAGGAAGTACAAAAAATGCTGTGGCAGGTAAGATTTGCCAATTCTCCCTTCCAAGATAGATTACGCGTAATATAATAAAATTAGGGCATTATGAACAGAAAAATATTATCTTTCTTATTAAGTATTTTATCCGCAATATTTTTAATTTTTACTTCATTAAAACCGTTCATCTGGGGTCTTGCCTGGGTTGGTTTTGTTCCGCTATTCTTTGCTATTCAGGAGAGAAATAAATGGCAGGTATTTTTACTTTCATATTTTACGGGGGTATTATTCTTTTTAGGCGCAATCTATTGGCTAGCACATGTAACGGTTTCCGGACTGATAATTTTAGTCCTATATCTAGGGCTATATTTTGCAATTTTTGGTGTAGTTTTTTCCTATATTTATAGGCCAGAAATAAAAAACATGCTTCTAGTTTCTTCATGCTGGGTTATCTTAGAATATATTCGTAATTATATTCTAACAGGTTTTGGTTGGGCAATTTTAGGGTATTCTCAATATAATAATTTACCGATAATTCAAATTGCAGATATCACAGGTGTTTATGGTGTATCGTTCTTATTGATATTATCTAACTTGACAATCTATTCTTTTATTCGTTATAAACAGAAATACCCTTTAATTCTTCTTATGATTGTAGTTGTAATTAGTTATGGTTATTTTAAGTTAAACAAAAAAGTCGAAGGCGAAGGATTAAATATAGCAGTTGTACAGGGCAATATCCCTCAGGATATGAAGTGGGATATGGCTCACAAAGAGTTTATTAAAGATAAATATTTTTCTTTGACAAAAAAAATATTGTTAGATAATCCTGATTTGATTATTTGGCCAGAGGCAAGCGTTCCGGTTTTACTTACTTGGCCAAAAGAAGTCAAACAATATTTAGCAGATTTAAGCAGAGAAAATCTATTGATAGGCGCTATAATTAAAGATAGAGAATATTATTACAATAGCGCAGTTTTAGTGACAAAGAATAAATTACAACGTTATGATAAAATACATTTAGTGCCTTTCGGAGAGTATATACCGTTAAAGAATATCTTTCCGTTTCTTGAGACAGTGGTTGGCATTGGAGATTTTACGCCGGGAAAAGATTACTCTGTTTTTTCTCTCAATAAACAAGAGAAGCTTGCTGTATTAATTTGTTTCGAAGACATATTTTCTGGCATTGCAAGGCAGTTTACCAAAAAAGGAGCTAATTTTTTAGTGAATATTACTAATGATGCTTGGTTTGGTGATACATCTGCACCTTTTCAACATATGAGTTTTTCTATTTTTAGGGCAGTAGAAAATAGAAGATTTGTTATTCGATCTGCAAATACAGGGATTTCCTGTTTTATTAATTCAAAAGGCATAGTATATTCAAAGATATCTAATAAGGTTGGTAAGTCCGCATTTATTGAAGGTAGCGCTGTAGAAAAGATAACTTTGTTAGACAAAAAAACATTTTATACGCGTTTTGGTGATTTATTTATCTTATTAAACTTATTATTTGTTTTATTCAATATATATAAAATAAATTTACGCTATAGTAGAGAGTAGGAGCTATCCTTTTTCTTGTGGTTCGATATGAACGATTACATCGCTGGCTTGAGGGATTTCTTTCTTAATTGCTTCTTCAATTGCGTAGCTTATTTTATGCGCGGTATCTACATGCATATTAGGGTTTACCTGTACATGCAGGTCAATATTAATATCATCTGGTCTTCCGCGAGTTCGTATTTTATGACAGGTCTTTACACCGTTTACACCAAGCACAATATCTGAAATCCGTTTAACATCGAGAATTGCCGCTGTATCACAAAGGATTTTAGAGCTATTTTTTATAATTTGTAAAGCAGTATAGCCAATAAAAACCGCTATTATAAAAGTAACTATCGGGTCAATAATATTAAATCCTAGTCTTATTACGATGAGAGAAATTATAACTGATATTGATGTGAATATGTCTGCTTTTGTATGCATTGAGTCTGCAATCAGGATATCGCTATTGAATTTTCTGCCATTTCTATATTCATAGTTCATCACAAAGATATTAATTGTGAGGGTGATAAGCATAATTATAAAACTTTCTATCGTGATATTTGGAATTATAGGGTTGATAATTCTTTGTATGCCTTGTTTTACTAGGCCAAAACATACGGCAAACAAAATTACAGCTATGGCCATGGAAAAAAGTGTTTCATATTTTTTATGGCCGTAAGGATGGTCATAGTCTTTTGGTTGGCAGGCAAAACTTATTCCGACTAAACCGATAATGTTTGAGGCGCCATCAGATAGAGAATGGAAGCCATCAGCTGTCATGCTAGCACATTTAGTTAATAAGCCATAGATTATTTTTGCTAAGGCGCAGGACCAATTTAGAGCGAGGATAATTATAAGTATCCGTTTGATAATGCCGTAATAGTTCTTTATTTGCGCCTCCATATAAATATTATAACTTATTTATCTTTTATTTCAATATATTGCAATATGAATGATAGGCTATTTAAAATTTTTTAATAAAAAATTCTGTGATCCCAATATGATAATGTCGTATTCTGCCAAATTAGAAATGTCGTATTCTAAGATTGCTATAATGTGTTTCTTAGAAGGAGGGCATTATGGCAGGAAAGGACATTATCGCGATGACCCAAGA
>JBFMHM010000006.1:0-84707 GCA_040753015.1 Candidatus Omnitrophota bacterium | reverse complement strand
GTAACTCTTGGTTGTTATCAAACTCCCCCTTTATCCCCCTCTTTGGTAAAGAGGGGGTCTGGGGGAGTTGTAGATACTCACTTTCCAGTAACACTTTCAGTGTTGATTTAGTTATTACACAGCTACCTTTTCCGTCTTCGTATATTTCTGCTTTGTCCGGGACTATCCAGACACGGAAGGTTGTGGGGATAGAGACAGTTCGACTGTTCGTCAGTTCTTCGGTTCGTTGGTTTTGTTCTTCTTTTTGATTTTTAGTTTGTATATTTGATTTTTGATATTTGATATTTGATTTTGCTAAAGCTTTAGCTTTAGCAAACACTCTAGTCCAATACTCTGTTGCTCCTGTAGAGAGTCCGGGAAATAGGCTAAAGGCTGTGTCTTTCTTAAGTTTTAGGTCTAGTAATAATAGATGCTTACCTAAGTCTGTGTAGGCTAGATTAGTTCCTGTGAGCCTGTTAGGCTGGTTGGGGTTTAGGTTAACCCAGAATTCAGAGTCGTCTACTGTTAGAGCTGTTAGGAAGTAGTTTATGTTGGTTTGTAGATCTTTACGTTGACCTAAAGACAATATAGTGCCTTTGGGGATGTTTAGGTTGAATTGGATACCTGTAGAGACGCACTGCAGTGCGTCTCTACCATTTAAATCAAGGCCTAATAGTGTAGGCCCCGAAAAGGCTTGCGCCATTGGGGTACTTATGTTTTGAAAACCATAACATAAGTGGTTAAAACAAAAAATCCCTACCAATAATAAGATAAATATACGTTTCATCATATATAATAAGTATGCACTATAGATAGGCCAATTTCAAGGGTTTTGGGGCGAAAAATGTAAGCGCTTTCATCCGCCTGATTTTCGGCGAGATGAAGATGCGTCTCGCCAGTGTTTAGTGGCGGACGGTTACATCCGCCAAACGCTTACAGAAAAGAATGTAAGTTGTTGATAATATTATATTTGTATCTTTTACATTTTTAAAGAGGCTTTAATAAATGCATAAAAAAGAGGATGAGCTCTGTCTGGTTTTGATTTAAATTCTGGGTGGAATTGACCTGCAATAAAATAAGGATGGTTTCTAAGCTCTAAAATTTCAACCAAATTTAATTTTGCGTAATTACCGGAAAAAATAACACCATTTTCTTCAAAAATTTTACGGTATCTGTTATTGAATTCATAACGATGGCGATGGCGCTCGGAAATAATTTCTTTTTTATAAACCTTATACGCAAGTGTATTTTTTTTAATTGCGCAAGGATAGGCCCCAAGCCGCATTGTGCCGCCAAGATTTTTTATTTTCTTCTGTTCTTCAATTAAGCAAATCACTGGATAGTTTGTGTGTTTATTGAATTCTGTTGAATTAGCATCCTTAAAACTGCAAACATTCCTGGCAAATTCAATTGCCGCAGTCTGCACACCAAGGCAAATTCCCAAAAATGGGATTTTATTAACTCTGGCATATTCAATTGCCTTTATCTTTCCTTCTACACCTCGAAAACCAAATCCTCCAGGGACTAAAATACCTTTTACATCATTAAGATAAAACTCTGCGCCATTCTTGTATACATCTTCGGCATCTATTCGTTTTATCTCTACCTCACAATCATTTGCAATACCACCGTGTTTTAACGCTTCATAAATTGATTTGTAGGCATCTTGTAGTTCAATATACTTTCCTACAACAGCAATTTTTGTTTTAAATTTAGGGTTAAGCGATCTTTTTACGACAATTTCTCTCCAAAGTTTTAAATCCGTATTCCTGCCTTTTAATCTAAGAAGTTTAAGAATTTTGTTATCCAAGCCTTGAGCCTTAAATTCTAATGGCACCTCATAAATTGAACGCACATCAACCGCATCGAATACCGCGCTTTTATCAACATTACAGAATAAGGATATTTTTGATTTTAAATCATCGGATAATGGATGTTCTGTACGGCATAACAAAATATCTGGCTGAATACCAATTTCACGAAGCGTACCAACGCTATGCTGCGTTGGTTTTGTTTTTAATTCCTGCGCAGCTCTAATAAAAGGAACTAAGGTCAAATGTACGTATATAACATTCTCTTTACCGCATTCTAGTAGAAACTGGCGAATTGCCTCTAAGAAAGGCAAGCTTTCAATGTCGCCTACCGTGCCGCCAATCTCAACAATTACAATATCAACATTTTTATCTTGCTTTGCCTCTTTAATACGCAACTTTATTTCATCGGTAATATGGGGAATGACCTGAACCGTTTTACCAAGATAATCTCCGTGGCGCTCTTTTTGAATTACAGAATTATAAATTTGGCCAGTTGTAGCATTAGAAAATTTTCCTACTTTTGCATTTGTGAAACGTTCGTAGTGGCCTAAGTCTAAATCAGTTTCTGCGCCATCATCAGTAACATAAACCTCACCGTGTTGATAAGGGTTCATCGTACCAGGATCAACATTAATGTATGGGTCAAGTTTAATCATAGCAATTTTTAAACCACGCGCTTCAAGAATTCTACCAATTGATGCCGAAGCAATACCTTTACCTAGGCTTGAAATTACACCCCCCGTTACAAAAATATATTTTGTCATAATTAACCCCTCAAAAATTTATTAATATTTTTTGCGGCTTCGATGCCTTCGTAAATTGCCCAGACAACTAAAGATTGGCCTCTGTGCATATCGCCTGCGGAGAAAACTTTTTTTACGCTTGTTTGATAATTACTATCTGTTTTTACATTACCGCGCGCATCTAGTAGAGACGCATTGCAATGCGTCTCTATCTCTTTAATCAAACCGTTGTACTCTGGGCCAATAAAACCAAGCGCTAAGATTACTAAATCTGCTTCAATTTCAAATTCGCTGCCTTTAATTTCTTTCATTGCCGAATCTACTCTAACACATAAAATCGCCCTAACCTGCTTGTCGCCGACGAATTTCTTAGTCAAGATACTCCACTTGCGCTCGGCCCCTTCTTCATGACTAGTTGATGTCTTTAAAATAAGCGGGTATTTTGGCCATGGGAAATTTTCTGTTCTGCATTCCGGCGGTTTTGGCATAATTTCAATTTGCACAACACAACTAGCACCTTGACGATTTGCAGTTCCAACACAATCTGCTCCGGTATCGCCGCCGCCAATTACAACAACACGCTTGCCTTTTGCATCAATTAATTTGTCGGCACTAAATTTAATTCCTCGTACTCGCTTATTTGACTGGATTAAATAATCCATCGCAAAATGAATTCCATCTAAATTACGGTCTTCAATATTTTCCGCCTGAGGCGGATCAGCCTTCGGCGGAAAATCGCGAGGAACACGGCTTCCGCCGGCTAAACATACAGCATCAAATTCTTTTAAGAGTTTTTTTACTGAATAATCTGCACCAACATTTGTATTTGTAACAAATTTAATTCCTTCTCTTTCATAAATTTTTATTCTTCTGTCTAACACATATTTTTCTAATTTAAAATCTGGAATGCCATAACGTAAAATTCCACCAACTTTATCGTCTTTTTCAAAAACTACTACGTTATGGCCAAATTTATTTAAAGTTGTTGCAACTGAAAGCCCTGCTGGCCCAGAACCAATAACAGCAACTTTTTTCTTCGTACGAATCTTCGGTGGATGCGCTTTAATTAAATTATTTTTGAATGCGTGCTCAACAACGGAAAGCTCATTTTCCCTTATCGTAATTGCCTCATCATTTATTCCAAGTACACAAGAATATTCACAAAGCGCCGGGCAAACTCTGCCGGTAATTTCCGGTAAAGGGTTTGTTGCACTTAGTAAATTAAATGCCTTTTCCCAATTTTTACGGAATACAGCATCATTCCACTCTGGAATATAATTTCCAACCGGGCACGCCCAGTGGCAAAATGGTGTACCGCAATCCATACAGCGAGAGCCTTGTTCTTGTGAAGTTGTTTCTGGACGTAAGACAAAAACTTCTTTGTAGTCTTTTATCCGCTCGCATACCGGGCGATATGTTACCTGTGCCCTCTTAATTTTTATAAATCCTCTAATATCTCCCATATTATTTTATTCTAGATTTTTGATTTTTTCCGCCTAAGGCGGATCTGCCTTTGGCAGAGATTTTTGAATTCCTTTCACCCATCTGAAGGTTCCCCTAAACCTAACTTTTCTTCTTGTTCTCTTGCTTCTAGGATACGCTTGTATTCTAACGGCATAACTTTAATAAATTTTTTTAATTCTTGTTTAAAATTATCTAAAATAAATTTTGCTTTTGTACTTTTTGTATATTTGTAATGATTAAAAATTAAATTATGTAATGTATCTCTATCTAGCTCATTCGGCTTATCTAATTCAACCATTTCTAAATTACATCTACTTGCGAAATTTTTATCTTCGTCATATATATAGGCAATGCCGCCCGACATACCAGCGCCAAAATTTCTTCCGGTTTCTCCTAAGATAATTACCCTACCACCTGTCATATATTCACACCCATGATCGCCCACACCTTCAACAACTGTAAGTAAACCAGAATTCCTAATACAGAATCTTTCCCCGGCAACTCCTTTTATATAAGCCTCCCCCTTAATTGCTCCGTAAAAACAAGTGTTACCAATAATGACATTATTAGATGAATCATAATCAGTTTTTTTATCCGGATAAATTATTATCTTTCCGCCAGAAATTCCTTTTCCAACATAATCATTAGCCTGGCCCTCCAGCTCAAAATTAATCCCTTTAGCCAAAAATGCGCCAAAACTTTGCCCAGCAACTCCTTTAAATTTAAAATTAATCGTACCTTCTGGCAGCGCATCTTCACCAAACCGCTTGCAAACTTCACCGCTTAACATCGCACCAGTTGTGCGGTTAGTATTATTAATTTTAAATTCGGCGTTAACTGTTACAGCACTTTCTAACGCATCTTTGGAAAATTCAATTAATTTTTTATCTAATACATTATCTATTGCGTGATCTTGGCTAATCATACAATATTTGCCAACAGCTTTATCAACCTCTGGCTTATAGAGAATCCGTGAGTAGTCAATATTTTTTGCCTTCCAAGGAATAATTTGTTTATTGACTTCTAAAAGTTCAGTATTACCAATCATTTCATTGATATTTCTTACCCCGAGGCTAGCCATAATTTCCCGCAGTTCTTGCACAACAAAATTAAAATAATTTATCACATAATCTGGCCTGCCTAAAAAGCGTTTTTGCAAAATTTCATCTTGCGTTGCAACACCAACTGAACAATTATTTAAATGGCAGTGCCTAAGCATAACGCAACCCATTATAATTAACGCTGCAGTACAAAATCCGTATTCTTCCGCGCCTAAAATTGCAGCAATTGCAACGTCGCGACCGGTGCGCATCTGGCCATCAGTTTGCAATCTAACGCGACTGCGCAGGTCATTTAAAACAAGCGTTTGATGTGTTTCTGAAATTCCAAGTTCCCAGGGAAGGCCAGCATGTTTAATTGAACTTAAAGGGGAAGCACCTGTGCCGCCATCACCTCCAGAGATTAAAATCATATCCGCATGGCCTTTGGCAACACCTGCAGCAACAGTTCCTACGCCAATTTCTGAAACTAATTTAACGCTTATGCGGGCCTTTGGATTTACATTTTTTAAATCAAAAATTAATTGTGCTAAATCTTCGATTGAATAAATATCATGATGCGGTGGCGGTGAAATTAAAGTAACACCCGGGGTTGTGTAACGGGTACGCGCAATAATTTCACTCACCTTATGTCCAGGGAGCTGGCCGCCTTCGCCGGGTTTTGCGCCTTGAGCAATTTTTATTTGCAGCTCATCAGCGTTAACGAGATAATTTGTGGTTACGCCAAATCTACCCGAAGCAACTTGCTTAATCGCACTTCTTAAAGAATCTCCGTTAGGAAGCTGGATAAATCTTGCTGGGTCTTCCCCACCTTCGCCAGTATTTGACTTTGCGCCAATTTTATTCATTGCCAACGCAAGAGTCTCATGAGCCCCTTTTGAAATAGAACCAAAACTCATTGCACCAGTAGCAAACCGCTTAAAAATACTTTCTTTTGGTTCAACTTGATCAAGCGGTATTGGTATTATTTTTTTCCCGCCGCTTTGCGGCGAGGTCTCGCCTTTGGCGGAAAATTTTAATAACGACCGTAAAGTTGTAGGATTATTTGACTGGTCATTTATTAAATTTGAGAACTCTTTAAATTTAGAATAATTATTTTTCCTAACAGCATCTTGAAGGCTTGCTATTGTTTCAGGGTTCCAAAGATGAAATTCACCACCTTTTTTCCATTGATATAACCCCCCAATTGCTAGATACGGGGTTTCTAAATTTTTGTTTTTCGGAAATGCCTCGCTATGGCGCAGCAATGTTTCTTTTTCAATTTCAACAAATCCCACACCACCAATTCTCGACGGTGTGCCAGAAAAACTCTTCTCAATAACTTCATTAGCTATGCCAATTGCCTCAAATACCTGAGCTCCACGATAGCTATGTAGAGTAGAAATTCCCATTTTAGAAAGGATTTTTAAAATTCCTTTTGACAATGCCTTACGATAATTTTTAATTGCAGTTTTGTAATCTAAATCAAGCTCTTTCTCTTTTCCGCCAAAGGCGGATCCGCCCTGGGTGGAGATTAAATATTCAATTGCATCATAAGATAAATATGGATTAATGCAATCAACACCATAACCGAATAAAAGCGCAAAGTGGTGCACTTCACGCGGTTCGGCAGTTTCAAGAATAATTCCAATTTGCGTACGCAGCGCCTTTTTTACTAAATATTGATGAATAGTGCCCGCTGCAAGCAAAGCTGGCAATGCCGCCATTTCGCTTGCAACCCCTTTATCACTTAAAATAATAAATGAATAGCCGTCTTTTATCGCAAGCTCTGCCTCTTTACAAATCTCATCTAATCTCCGCCTAAAATCTTTTTTATCATCTACTTTGAATAAAATCGATATCACCTTTGCCTTAAATCCTTTTTGCTTAATTTTCTTTATTTTTTCTAGCTCTCTATTTTCGAGTATTGGATTTTTTACATATAGCTTATGGCAATGTTTATCAGTTTCTTCCAAAATATTTTTTTGGCTACCAACAAAACTCTCTAAAGTCATAACTATTTCTTCTCTTATCGGGTCAATTGCTGGATTTGTAACTTGGGCAAACAACTGTTTAAAATAGCTATAAAGTAGCTGTGGATTTTTTGATAAAACTGCCAAAGGCGTATCATTGCCCATTGAACCAATAGGCTCTTGGGAATTTTGAACCATAGGAGAAATAATCATTTTTAAATCTTCTTTAGAATAACCAAATGCTTTTAATAATGTCAACGTATCTTTTAGTTGTTTTTCTTTTATCTTCACACCTTTCACATCGTCTAAGCTAACTAAATTTTCTTTTAACCATTTTCCATAAGGCTTTTTAGCGGAAAGTTCTTTTTTAATTTCATCATCACCAATAATACGGCCTTTTTTTGTATCAATATAAAACATCTTTCCTGGGTTAAGGCGCCCGGAAAGTTTAATATTTTTTGGCTCGATATCTAAAACACCTACCTCTGAAGCCATTACAACAAAATCATCTTTTGTAACAATGTAACGGCAAGGCCTAAGGCCGTTTCTATCTAATACAGCGCCAATATTTGTTCCATCTGTAAAAGCAATTGCAGCTGGCCCATCCCACGGCTCCATAAAGCAAACATGATATTTATAGAAATTTTTTAATTCGCTGTTTAATTCCTTATTCTGCTCCCATGCGCTTGGAATAAGCATTGACATAACATGACTAAGAGACCTTCCTGAAAGAAACAATAATTCAAAAACATTATCAATTACCGCAGAGTCACTGCCACCAGGCACAATTACAGGCTTTAATTTTTCTATATCTTTATTAAAAAAAATACTCTTTAGAAGGCCCTCTCGTGCCTGCATCCAATTAATATTTCCCCTTAAAGTATTTATCTCTCCGTTATGAGCGAGGTATCGAAATGGCTGCGCTAAATCCCAGGTCGGAAACGTATTTGTACTATAACGAGAATGCACTAAACACAAAGAGCTCGTTAAAGATTCATCTTTAAGCTCTGGGAAAAAACCATCGACTTGATCAGGCATCAAAAGACCTTTATAGATAAGCGTTTGAGAAGAAATATTTGTAATATAGAAAAAATCTTTTTGTCGAATAGTTGAGGCACAAATTATATTCTCAACTTGCTTACGGATTAGATAAAGTTTTCTTTCAAAATCTAACCCTTTTTTGACATTCTCTGACTTCTCAATAAAGATTTGACTAATTTTTGGTTGAGTATTCTGTGCGGTTTTACCGATAATCGAACTATCAACTTCGATTTCCCGAAACCCTAATAATTTTTCTTTTTCTTGCTTAATAATTTTTTCAAAAGCATCGAGGCAAAACTTACGCTCTTTGTCATCTTGTGGCAAAAATACCAGACCTACGCCATAATTACCAAATTCAGGCAGTGAGATCTTTAATTTAGCACATTCTTTTCTTAAAAATTCATCGGGAATTTGGATTAAAATTCCTGCGCCATCACCGGTTTTTGGGTCTGCGCCAACTGCCCCGCGATGGCTCAGCCTTCTTAAAACCTCAATGCCTTTTTGTATAATATCGTGCGACTTCCTTCCTTTAATGTCGCATACAAAACCTACACCACAGGCATCGTGCTCAAAACGCCGGTCATATAAACCAAATTGTTCCCCGTCATACAGTGACGAGGTCTCGCTCGCCTCGCGGCGAAGCCACGGGCCTACGGCGGATAATTTTTCTTTACGGCTATCGATCATTTATATACCTTTATATCAATATTCAATTTTTTAATTTTCGTTCTTAGCGTGTTTCTATTCATTCCTAGAATCTTTGCTGCAATAATCTGATTACCTGATGAATATTCAAGCGCCTTCTCAATCAAAAGTCTTTCTGTATCTAAAATTGCCTTTGAATAAATTTCGCCCTTCGAAAATATTAAAAAATATTCATCAATAATCTTTTTATCCATATGTATAATTTTTTAGCAAACTCTGCCTAACTTTTAATCAATTGTTCCCAATAAAAAAACGTTCATCATGGCGCTTTATATACCACAACGAACGTCTTTGTTAAATTTCTATATAATAAGCACTACCGCGTGCCTATTATTATAAGTAAAAATTAATATAATATGGTAACAAAATTATTTATTATATTTATTAGTAATTGGTAAACGGCGGTCTTTACCGAATGCTTTTGGTGTAATCTTTATGCCTGGCGGCGCTTGACGGCGCTTATATTCATTAGTATCCACTAATTTAATAACTTTTTTAACTATATCTGCGTCAAATTTTTTTGCAATTATTTGTTCAATACTTTTGTCTTCCTCAATATAGCCCTTTAAGATATGGTCTAAAACTTCATAATCTGGAAGGCTGTCTTGATCCCTCTGATTTTCTTTTAATTCTGCGGAAGGAGATCGCGTAAAAATAGTTTCCGGAATAATTTTATCTTTTTCGTTTCTAAAATACGCCAAATCATAGACAAGCGTCTTAAAAACATCTTTTATCACAGCAAATCCGCCTGCCATATCTCCATACAACGTGCAATATCCAACAGACGTTTCACTTTTATTGCCAGTTGTTAAAACAAGCCAGCCAAATTTATTCGATAAAGACATCAAGATATTGCCGCGAATACGCGCCTGCAAATTTTCCTCAGTTGTATCTTTTGCTCTACCAGAAAATTCTTTTTGAAGATTATCTAAGTAAGTATTAAATATCCCGTCGATAGGGATAGTTAAAAATTTTATCTTGAGGTTTTTTGCTAAAATTTCGGCATCGGTTTTTGTTCCAAGAGATGTATATTGTGATGGCATAGAAACACCGACTACATTTTCACGGCCAAGCGCATCTACGGCAATTGCTACAACTAAAGCAGAATCAATTCCTCCGCTTAAGCCAATAACTACTTTTTTAAATCCATTTTTGGTTATGTAATCTCTTGTCCCTAAAACTAAGGCGCTATAAACTTCCTCTAATCGCGACATTTGGCGTGGCTGTCCGATATTCTTCGGGCGGCCACTTGGGGCCGCCCCTACAATTCCTAAATCGGCGATTAATAAATCTTCCTGAAATTGCTTACCGAAAGCAATCAATTTCCCTTTTTTATCAAAAATAAAACTTCCACCGTCGAAAACAAGCTCATCTTGTCCGCCAACTAAATTGCAATAACAAACAAAGTCATTCAGATCTTTTGCACGGCGGGATAACATTTTTTTCCTTAAATTAATCTTATCGATATAATAGGGTGAGGCGGAAATATTGATCAATAAATTTGCTCCAGATTTTTTCTGCTGCGCATAGACTCCGCCCTCTTCCCAAATGTCTTCACAGATATTAACTGCACAAATAAATTTACCAACCTTAAATAATGGGTTTTTAAAACCAGATTCAAAATATCTTTTTTCGTCAAA
Organism: Candidatus Omnitrophota bacterium; assembly: GCA_040753015.1. GTDB lineage: Bacteria > Omnitrophota > Gorgyraeia > Gygaellales > JBFMHM01 > JBFMHM01. Next base: position 74,311 of record JBFMHM010000006.1, on the reverse strand, counting down.
TACACTATAATTTGGAAGGTTTTTTTTATGATAAATACCCTTTAATTTTCCATCGGTAATTACTGCTGCAGCGTTAAAAATATGATTTTTATTTTGATCAACGAAACCAATAACAGCTGTAATTTGCTTAATTTCTTTAACCAAAGAGTTTAGAGTTTTTATATTATCCGAGATGAAATGTTTTTTTAAAAGCAGGTCTTCAGGAGGATAGCCCGTAATAGCAAGCTCGGGGAACACAACTAAATCGCAAGCATTTTCTTTTGCTTTTTCAACAAATTCAAAGATTTTTTTCCGGTTACCTTCTAAATCCCCAACGCAAGAATTTATTTGGGCAAGACCTATTCTCAACAAATTATCTTTCACTTTAATTCACGCTCCAATTATCCTAATGATATATGTTAATAAATCATATATGCATAATCTAGTCATAACTAAATTTAAAAATATTTTTATTCGGCTTAAAAAGAGCCCCCGATGAGCAAAGCACAATCGGAGCGCTACTTTTGACTAATTAAGGCAACGCAGCAAGCCACATGTGCGCAGTTACGACCAAAACATTATTTAAGCCATTTCTAAAAACTTTTTTTACTCCTTCTTTTTTAACAAGTTGTACAGCAGGAATATTAAAAAAATTCTGAAAAAACAATAAATTTGAAGCAGAAGTTTCATCGGAAAGTTTTGTTTCAATTAAAAGAAACGGGTGGTTATTTTTTGCTAAAAGGAAATCGACTTCCTGCTTATCTTTATTTCTAAGATAGTGCAACGTAAAATTACCAAAACCGCGGTCATTCCAAGTCTCAATTGCCCTGAATAATTCTAAAGCAACCAAGTTTTCAAACCGGCTGCCTTCATCTTCGATAACTGGGAAATTAAAAAGATATATTTTTTTCTCTTTAAGAATACTTCTTGACAGCTTCGATGTCCAAGGAGAAAGACGAAATGTAAGATAAAATGAATCAAAGAGTAATAACCAATTTTTCACAGTATCAAAAGCTACCTGAAGATCACCTGCCAAATTATTCATCGACATGGGGCTTCCCACTCTTCCCGGCACAAGCGCAAAAAGCGTCTCAATCATGTCAAGATTACGTATATCTGCAATCGTCCTTAAATCATCCCTAACTATTTGTTGGCCATATGTGCTAGACCAAGCAGACCAAAATGCCTTCTTCCCTTTTAGAAAAGGTTCTGGAAAACCGCTTAATTCCCATAGTAGATGGAAGGCCTTAGCTGTTGTTTTAACTGAATGGCCTTCAAACTCTTTCAATGGATTACCAATAAAGTCTTTTAACTCTCTTCTCTTATAAAAAAGCTCGCCAAGTGTTAAAGGAAAAATATGAAATTTAAGAAACCTGCCAGCAAGTGAGTCACCAGCTTTACGAGAAAATTCCAACCGGCCGCTACCTGTAACAAGAAACTGATAGTTAGTGGCAAATTGATCGTAAATACCTTTAAGGTAATTTTTCCAATCGCGATATTTATGAATTTCATCAAGAATAACCAGTGGGCGCGAAGAAACACTACTACGAGATTCCTTAGAAAAAAATTCGGGGTCTTCAATAAGCCGTTTTTTATCTGCAGAAATATCCCAATTGAGATAAATAGTATCTAAAAAATCTTTTGCTACAATACTTTTGGCAAAAGTAGTTTTACCCGCCTGGCGCGGGCCAGCCAACATAATCAAAGACTTATCTTTAGATAATTCATCCCATAAATCTTTATAGAGAACCCTTTTATCCATACTTAAAGTCTACACTATACTCGGAAAAAGTCAAGACTTTTTCCGAGTATGCCTAGAACATATTTACAATACATGGAATAAAAAAGCGCCCCGATAGTAATATACGCATCGGGGCGCTTTTAAAGATAAGCTTTTTATTTAATAAATAACATCTCTCTATATTTCGGTAAATCCCAATGCTCATCAGAAACAACTTTTTCTAAGTCATCAACATGCCTACGAATATGCTCCATCAATGGTTTTAGTTCTTTGAAATAAACTTCTGCACGCTTTTCAGCGTCAAGCTTTGATGCTCTTTCTAAGAGCTTAACCATTTCTTTAGTATTCTTTCTAACATAATAAATTTTTGAAACTACTTCTGAAAGATGTTCTTTTAAATCATCAAATGCTTTCTTATCAATAGTCAACTTTGCATCTTTTTTAAGATGAGCTATCCTTGAAAGATTCTCTGCCAAAAGCTCTTGATACTGAAGCCCAAATGGCACAACGCTTGCATTAACCATTTCATTTAGGGTATTTGCCTCGATTTCCAAGGTTAAATCATACATATGTGCCCAAATATGATAACGGGCAACAATTTCTTGCTTCGAAAAAACCTTATATTTTTCAAATAATTTGATATTCTTTTCTTCAACAAATGCCTCAAGTGCCTCAATAGTTGAAGCAATATTAGGAAGGCCGCGTTTTTTTGCTTCTTTCACCCACTCCCCTGAATAATTATTGCCTTCAAAACAAATATCTTTGCTTTCCTTAATAATCTGAGCAATAACTTTTAATACAACTGTATTAAAATCACCATGTTTTGCCTCTTTAGCAATTTTTTCTGAGATATAATCAAGGCTTTCAGCAATTATAGTATTAATGATTGTAATAGGTGTAGAAATATTTTGTGATGAACCAACTGCCCTAAATTCAAACTTTGCCCCAGTAAAGGCAAATGGCGATGTGCGGTTCCTATCGGTTGTATCTTTATTAAATTTCGGTAAACGTGAAATACCTAAATCAATAATATCGTGTTTAGAGACTTTTTTCTTAGCACCTTTTTCGATCATTTCTAAAATTGTCGTTAGCTGTTCGCCTAAAAATACACTAATTATTGCGGGAGGCGCTTCATTTGCACCAAGCCTATGTTCATTTCCAGCAATAGCCACGCTTGCACGTAGCAAATCAGAATGTAAATAGACTGCACGCAGAACTGCCGCGAGGACTGCTAAGAATTGTAAATTATCTTCGGGCGTTTCGCCAGGGTTTAATAAATTGTTGCATTTATCGTCGGCGAGCGACCAATTTAAATGTTTACCACTACCATTAACTCCGGCAAATGGCTTCTCATGTAATAAACAAATAAGATTGTGGCGAATAGCAATTTTTTTCATTAATTCCATTAGAAGCTGGTTATGGTCTGCAGCAATATTTGATTCTTCAAAAATTGGCGCAAATTCATATTGATGTGGGGCAACTTCGTTGTGACGGGTTGTAATTGGAATACCCAGCTTATAGGCCTCTTCTGCTACCTCAAACATAAAGTTAAGAACGCGTTCTTTAATGGTGCCAAAATATTGATCTTCAAGCTGCTGGCCTTTAGGCGAAGGTGCTCCAGCAAGCGTACGCCCAGTTAACAATAAATCTTGCCGTAAATTATAGTAATTTTTATCAATCAAGAAATATTCTTGCTCTGGCCCACAAGTTGAATAAACTTTTTTTACATCTTGATGGCCAAAAAGTTTTAAGAAATTAACTGCCGCCTTATTTAAGGCTTCATCAGATCTTAAAAGTGGGAGTTTTTTGTCTAAGGCATCACCGTGATAAGAAATAAAGATTGTGGGAATACAAAGAGTTTTTCCCAACTTGCTCTCAATGATAAATGCTGCACTCGTTGGATCCCATGCAGTATAACCTCTTGCTTCAAATGTTGCCCGAATGCCGCCCGAAGGAAAAGAGCTTGCATCCGGCTCACCTTGAATTAATTTTGAACCAGAAAATTTCTCAATAACTTTTCCCGGGCCAGTGATTGAAATAAAGCTATCGTGTTTTTCTGCTGTTAGACCAGTCATTGGCTGAAACCAATGCGTGTAATAAGTAGCCCCTTTTGATGTCGCCCACTCTTTCATTGCATTAGCAATTTCGTTTGCCTGATCAATTGTAATAATCTTGCCTTCCTGCATCCATGACTTAAATGCCTTAAAAGTTTCTGAGGAAATGTATTTTTTCATCGTATCTAAGCTAAATGTATTTTCGCCAAAATAGCTGGATACTTTTTTGAAATCTTCTTTTTTAGGGAATTCCGTTGGTTTAATATTGAATAGAGCTTCTTGCCTTACGCACATATAACCTCCTAATTTATAATTAAATATTTTACCATAACCTCCAAATAAAAAAAGAGGTATTCTTATAAAAAGAACACCCCTGTTCATTATTTTTCAGTGTGCTTATTTTTCAGGCACTAATTATAAAAGTAATAATTTTACCTAGTTGGTAACAAAATTAAAAAAAACTTTACAAAATCAAAAATTTATTCTATACTTTTCATTAATCGCCTACTTATTGAGCATTTTTTGCATAATTTGTAGGCAATGTTAAATATACCCACCAGCACAAAGTAGTGCTGTACACATATCGATAACAAGACAAAGCTGTCAAAATGTCGAAGGTAATATTTTTGTCTTAAAAATTGGAGGTTAAAAATGAATTTACGATGCCCGGGCGGAAATGATGCAACAAGAACATTCAACCGCTCAAAAAATGTTGTTCCTTCCTCAGGCCTATGCTCAAGATGCGTTGAAAATTGCGTAGGAAACTGCGAAGTATTTAAATCCTCATTTAGAGGAAGAGAAGTAATCTATCCTGGCCCATTCGGCGAAATGACTGCCGGAGCAGACAAAGATTATCCAGTTGATTATTCACATCTTAATATCCAAGGTTATGCCCAAGGCGCAAAAGGCCTTCCAAAAGGCGTAAAGGGTGACCCAGACACAACTAAGTTTCCTGATGTGGATACGGAAACTGAATATGGATGGAACCAAAAAGTAAAAATGAAAGTACCTATTTTTACAGGCGCTTTAGGCTCAACAGAAATTGCCCGTAAAAATTGGGAGCATTTTGCAGTTGGTGCTGCAATATCCGGCGTTACTTTAGTATGCGGAGAAAATGTCTGCGGCATTGACCCAGGGCTCGAGCTTGATTCAAAAGGAAAAATTGCCAAATCACCTGAAATGGACCGCCGTATCAATACATACAAAAAATTCCACCAAGGTTATGGCGAAATTTTAGTACAAATGAATGTTGAGGATACACGTTTAGGCGTGGCTGAATATGTCAGTAAAAAACACAAGCTTGATACAATCGAACTAAAATGGGGACAAGGAGCAAAATGTATCGGCGGTGAAATCAAGGTAAAGACATTAGAGCGCGCACTAGAATTACAACGCCGTGGGTATATTGTTACGCCTGATCCAAGCGTACATGCAATTCAAGAAGCATTCAAAGCAGGCGCAATCAAAGAATTTGAAAGGCATTCACGTCTAGGATTTGTTTCTAAAGAAGGTTTCTTGAAAGAAATCAAAAGATTACGTGATCTTGGTTTTAAAAGAATCACTCTTAAAACCGGTGCTTATTCAATGAAAGAGCTTGCACAGGCAATCAAATTTTCCTCAATTGCTAAAATTGACCTTTTGACAATTGACGGCGCACCAGGCGGAACTGGAATGAGCCCATGGAGAATGATGCAAGAATGGGGTATTCCTACATTCTACTTACAAGCATTAACTTATGAGTTCTGCGAAAAATTAGCAAAGAAAAAAATGCGCATACCTGACATTGCAATTGCTGGTGGTTTTGCCTTAGAGGACCATGTGTTTAAAGTCCTTGCTATGGGCGCACCATACGTTAAAGCAGTTTGTATGGGTAGAGCTTTGATGATCCCGGGCTTTGTTGGCAAAAATGTCGAAACATGGATTAAGGAAAATAAGCTTCCTAAAACTATTTCTGACTTCGGCACAAAACCAGAAGAAATCTTTGTTTCATATGAGGAATTAAAAGAAAAATATGGCAAAGATATAAAAGACATCCCATTAGGCGCTGTTGGTATTTACACATTTAGCCAAAGAATTAAAGTTGGCTTACAGCAATTAATGGCAGGAAGCCGTAATTTCAGCTTACCATCAATCTCAAGAAGCGATGTAATGGCTCTTACCGAAGATGCAGCAAAAGTCTCTGGTATTCCTTACGTGATGGATGCTTATAGGAAAGAAGCTGAAGCAGTTCTAAAAGGTTAGTTTATAATTCAAATAAAAAAGCCCCGATATGATTCGGGGCTTTTTTATTTATATTACCCTATAGCAACTGGGCCGCGCTCCTCTGTCCTAATCCTCACACATTCTTTTAAGTCTAACACGAAGATCTTTCCATCACCTGTTTCACCAGTTTTTGCGCCTTTTATAATTGCTTTTATTGTTGGCTCAACAAATTCTTCATTTACGGTAATCTCTAGGCGAATTTTGCGAAGTAAATTACCGGTTTCTTTATGGCCGCGATAAACTTCGGTTACACCTTTTTGCCTGCCATGGCCTAATACTTCGCTTACCGTAATTAGATTAATATCAGCGCTGTATAGAGCCTCTTTTACTTCTTCTAATTTGTATGGTTGGATAATTGCAATAATTAGTTTCATTCTAACACCGTATATGCCCTTTCTCTGTGTTGGGTTAAATCAAGACCCATAAGTTCTTCTTTTTCAGTGACTCTTATCCCAAATATGACATCTACAATTTTATAAATAACCGCTGTCACTATTGCAGTATATACAATTGTAATTAACACCGTTAAGGCTTGAACGAAAAATTGCTTTGGGTTGCCAAAAAATAAACCATCACTTCCGGCGCTATTCACAACCTTTGAGGCAAATAAACCAGTTGCAAGCGCCCCCCAAATTCCGCCAACACAGTGAACACCAAATGCATCTAAAGAATCATCGTAGCCAAGTTTTGGTTTAATAAAACTAACAGCAATAAAACAAAATACACTAACCAACAAACCAATAATTATTGCTGAAATTACGCTCACAAAACCCGCAGCCGGAGTAATTGCAACTAATCCCGCAACCGCACCCGATGCAACACCAAACATCGTCGGCTTACCGTTACGAATCCATTCTAAAAGTGCCCAACTTAAACCCGCAGCTGCTGCAGCAGTATTTGTAACAACAAATGCATTTACCGCTAAACCATTTGCTGCCAAAGCACTACCAGCATTAAAACCAAACCAACCAAACCAAAGAAGTGCGGTTCCTAAAACTACAAAAGGTAGATTATGTGGACTAGGCATATGGCCATTTAGATTTTTGCGTTTTCCAATCATAATTGCCGTAACTATCGCTGCAATTCCAGCGTTAATATGAACAACTGTCCCTCCAGCAAAATCAAGCGCACCTAATTTTCTTAAAAATCCACCCATACCCCAAACCCAATGGCAAACTGGAGCATAAACAAATGTTGCCCAAATAATTGTAAAAATTAAGAATGAGCTAAATTTCATTCTCTCTGCAAACGCACCAATAATTAAAGCTGGTGTAATAATGGCAAACATCATCTGAAAAGCCATGAAAAGCTGATGTGGAATAGTCGGAGCATAATCAACATAAGGTTCAAGCCCTACGCCTTTTAACCCTAACCAACTAAACCCACCCCAAAAGCCGTTGCTTGGCGCAAACGAAAGACTATATCCAAACAAAACCCATTGCAAACTTAGTACACATAAAACAATAAAACATTGCATCAAAACATTTAAGATATTTTTACGCCGAACCATACCGCCATAAAAAAATGCCAAGCCCGGAGTCATCAGCATAACTAGCGCCGATGAAATCATAATCCACGCCGTATCGCCTGTATTTATCATAAATATTACCTCCTTTTAATCCTTCTATTTTTTTCTTAAAAACTTACTAAACAAATCGAAGTCTATATCACATTGCACAGTAAATGTTTTAGCAAGATTGCTGTTATTTGGTACGTCATAACCAAATAGTACGCTTACATTAGGAGAAAACTTCCAAGCAAATCCATAGTTCATCGCACCAAAACTATTTTTTCCTCCCTGATAATCTACACAAACCCAAAGCTTATCAGAAATCTCGCTCATTATTCTTTCCCAGGCTAAAAGTACACCATCGTTATCGCTATTACCATTTGCATCCAAAAGTAAATCTTTATCGCCGCGATAATACCCAGCAGAAAATCTACCCAAAGAAAAATTCTTTATCGATAACGTCTTTGCTGCTTTCCAATAAAAAATGTTGTAGCCTGTTCTTACAACACCAGTTGCTTTTTTTTGTTTTGTACCAATCATATATTCACCAAAAGCAAGTGCGGGAAAAAATTTAGAAAATACATCTTCTGGTGTGCCTACCTTCCAATTAAAATAAAATGGATAAGTATCTAAAGCGCCGTACCCTGCAATATGGTCAAAACCAACTTCAGCATTAAATTTATCGAACGGTAAAATGCCTGTGGTTAAGCCAAAGTTTGTGACTGTGTCAGGCCTGTTCCCTGCACTGTCTCGCTCAACTGGAACATAAGCATCTGCGGTTAAGTGAAATACACCGTATGGCTGAACATCGGTTGACGGCGACCAAATATGCGTTGTAGGAGTAGCATAAGAAAATGTAAAGGTCAAAAGTAAAATGGTAAAAATAAAAACTGAAAATCTTATTTTTTTAAACATATATCTCTCCATAAATTATGTATAGAATGAAAAACGCCCAACCCATTGCAACACTTTGCAACAAATTGGACGTCTCGGTCCTAAAATTACATCAATGTGCTTTTAAAAAATCCTTACAGCTACTAAAGTAACAAAGTTTTTGTTTTGGTAACTAAGCTCTTTTTTAATTTTATGACATAAACATGCGAAACGCCTATTTTCTTACCAATCTCTCTAACCGTAAACCCTTCCATCAAAAAAGCAAAAACATCTTTTTCCATTTTAGAAAACCCATTATTACTAATATATTCCATAGTTATTTTTCTATTCACATATTGTTTGAGGGGTTCTTTTGTATCAACTAACATATCTTTTATAGTATTAGCATTATCATCTATGGGCTCATCAATACTTACAAATTTTACTTTTTCTCTATTCTTCCTTAAATAATTTAAAATATGAAATTCACACCCACGGATAACATAAGCATCATTAAATTCCGGAGGTACCCCATCCTTAAAATTATTCCAAAGATGTAAACACATTTCTTGATAGAGATCGTCATTGTTTAAAAAATGACTTCTTGTACCATAAAATCTGGCAATTTTTTTCAAACGCGCTGAAAGCCTATTAAGCAATAAACTGAATTCCATCTGGCTCCTAAAAATAAAAATCCTTTTTAAGAGATTATTTCTCTCGAAAAGGACTCCATTATCCAAACAAAAAGGCGCATGCCTAGTTAATGGCACACGCCTCATTGCTAAATCTACTGCACAATCCTTGTGCTACTTACAATTTAATTATACCATATAAATGTACTAGCGTCAACTTTTTAATTCTTTGGCCATAATTATTGCTTCAGCAACTTCCCGCATTGACTTACGCGAATCCATGCTGTATTTTTGAATTTTACGGTATGCTTCGTCTTCTGAGATATTTTGATCTTTCATTAAAATACCCTTTGCCCGCTCAATAGCCTTTCGCGATTCAAGCTCCTCCTGGATAACTTTAGTCTTAACTATAAGTTCGGTATTTTCAATAACAAGTGCTGCTTGATTTGCAACTGTGGTTAAAAGATGCACCTCGCTTTTTGTAAATTTATGCGGGGTTGAAGTATAGAGATTAATTACACCTATTGCTTTTTTCTTAACCGATAAAGGCACGCAAAGTAAAGAAGCCAACCCTTCCTTTTTGGCAATTTCTTTATATTTATATTCATTGCACTGAGCTAAATCAGCAATTGAAATTGGTTTATTTTCCTCTGCAACTTTTCCAGCAATACCTTCGCCAACTTTAAGCGCTGGTTTTTTATTATAATCTTGAGAAACCGATTGTGTTGCACGAATCTGTAAATAACCTTTATCATCTAAAAGCATTAATGAACAAATTTTTGAACCAAGTGTCTCTGCTGTAATTGTTACAATTAATTTTAAAATATCCTCGATATAAAGGTCTGAGGTTATCGCATGGCTAATTTTTGATAAGGCCTCAAATTTTTTTGTCGTAGAACCAGGCATATCGCTATCCTTTCAGTTTTTATTTTTACTGGGCTTACAGCTTTTTACGCAAATACCACAAATCATCTGATCAACAATTCTTTTCTTTTGAAATTCTTTTAATTTTAAAAAACAATTGTTTAAATTATAATCCCTGCTATCTTCACCAAGCGCAGAAGCCGGACATGCACTTATGCAATCATAACATTCACCACAATCTTTTTCTAAAGGCCTTGCGCAGATTAAATCAAGATTAGTCAAAACTGTTGCTAGCCTAAATTGACTGCCATAAATTTCGTTAACTAAAAGGTTATTCCTGCCAATCCAGCCCAAACCTGCTAAAACACCAATTTCTTTATGCGACAAATGGGAATTTAGTCTATCTCCGTCGAAAACTTGCGATGCGGGAATGGGCAAAGCCTTAAAGCCTCTCTTTTCAATAAAACTTGCAATTCGCACACCTATTTGATCAAGCAAATTATTTAATGTGCGGTAATATTGATAATATAACCGTGTTGGCTGGCCATCAATGTCATCTAAAACTCCGCTTGCAACAACTATGCCAATAGAAATCGCACGATTAAAATTATTCTTAGCTTCATTAGAAAGTAAAAATTTATCCTTTATGCTAACTACATCAGCAACACCAAATAAATCTACCCCTAAGCTTAAAACAAAGTTTTTAAGCTCCTTATTAATATCGTTCATTGCTGTTTAAAAAATCTTCTATGCGTGTCAAGGCCTCTTTTAATACTTCTAATTTAGAAGCATACGAAATACGGATATGACTATTTGTACCAAAGGCACCTCCCGGAACAACAGCTACCTTCTTTTTTTTCAATAATTGGCTAGAAAATTCCAAAGAGTTATTACTAATTTTTTTTATAGAAGGAAAGGCATAAAATGCACCCTCTGGCATAATGCAATCAAGTCCCATTGAATTAAGCCGTTCAACAACAAAATTTCTACGCTTTGCATATTCTTTCTTCATCTCTAAAACTGAACGCTCACCATAAGACAGCGCCTCACATGCTGCCCATTGACTAGTTGTAGCTACACACATAATTGAATATTGATGAATTTTTGTCATTGCCGAAATTATTTCTTTTGGGCCACAGGCATATCCTATGCGCCAGCCAGTCATAGCATAACCTTTAGAAAATCCGTTTAAATAAACTGTCCTCTCCTTCACCCCTCCTAAAGAAACAAATGGCGTATGCTCGAAATCGTAAGTTAAATCACCATAAATCTCATCACTAATTACAAGTAAATTGTGTTTTACAATAATTTTTTTTAATTCTAACAATTCTTGCCTAGTATAAGATGCACCGGTTGGGTTACAAGGATAATTTAAAATTATCGCCTTAGTATTTTTTGTACAATTTTCATCAATCATCCAAGGTAATAATTTAAACTTATTTTCTTGGCTTAAGCCAATTAATACTGGTTTGCCGCCGCAAAGCTCAGTAAGCGGAGCATAGGAAACAAAACTTGGATGAGGAATTAACACCTCATCACCCTTACTTATTATTGTACGCAGCAATAAATCAAAACCCTCACTTACACCAACGGTAACAAGAATTTCATCCTCTGGACAATATTCAACACCGCTAATTTTTTTTACATGATTTCTTATTATAAGGCGCAGTTTCATTAAACCTTTATTTGAAGTATAAGTAGTAAATCCTTTTTCTAAAGAAAAAATACCCGCCTCTCTAATATTCCAAGGAGTTGCGAAATCCGGCTCACCAACACCAAGCGAAATAACATCTTTCATGCCAAGCACTAAATCGAAGAATACTCTAATGCCTGATGGCTGCATATCTAAAACTTTCTTAGAAATAATATTTTTCATAATTTTACATTTTTCGCTTTACGTTTTTCGCTTAGTATGATATTGCAATTCTTTTATTCTCTCCTTTATGTTTTAGAATTATATCGTCTTCTTTATATTTTTTTAATAGAAAATGGGTCGCTGTGCCTCTCACATGTTCAAGGGGGGATAGCTTCTCAGCGACAAATTTTGCAACTGTATGCAAGTCTTTCCCTTGCACAATCACAAGTAAATCATAAGTCCCTGAAATAAGATAACAAGACTTTACTTCGCTAAATGAATAAATACGTTCTGCTACATGGTCAAATCCTAAATCTTTTTGAGGCATAATATTCACCTCAATTAACGCTAAAACTTCTTTTTCCTTATCATCCTTGTCTAAAGCATCTTTATTTATTATCGTTTTATAACCAAGAATCACACCGTCTTTTTCAAATTTCTTTATTGCTTTTTTAACTGAATCCGTACTGCGTTTTGTAAGCCGCGCTATATCTTCTGGACACCTACGTGCATCTTTTTCTAATACCTCTAAAATCTCATCCATCTCCTAACCTCCCCTAAATTATCTCAAGCATTTTATCTATTGCCTTTTTGGCTTTTACCTGAATATCATATGGCACCTTAACTTCTTCTTTAAGATCTTGGAGCGACCATAATACTTTTTCCAAAGTAGTGCGTTTCATATTTGGACAAATTGCCTTATCTGATGCCGGATAGAATTCCTTCGTAGGGTTATCTTTTTTAAGCCTATAGATAAGGCCAACTTCTGTGCCGATAATAAACTCCCTATATTTCGTCTCTTTAACATATTTGCACATTTGGCCTGTAGAAAGCGCTTCATCAGCTAATGCAATAACTTCCGGCCGGCATTCAGGATGGGCTAAAATTGTTGCTTTCGGATGCCTGCGGATCTCCCTCATAATATCTTCTGGTAAAATTTTTACATGTGTTGGACAATAACCATCCCAAGAAATTAATACACGGCCGGTTTTTTTTGAAACATAATCAGCCAAGTATTTATCTGGAACAAAAATTATCTCTGGCGCATTTTTAAGAGACTCCACTACCTTAACTGCATTAGTCGAAGTACAGCAAATATCTAACTCTGATTTTACCTCTGCCGATGTATTTACATAACCTACAACTACAGCTTTTGGATGGCGTTTTTTAAGTTCGATTAAATCCTGTCTAGTAATCATATTTGCCATAGGGCATCCCGCATTTATATCGGGGACAACTACTGTTTTTTCTGGAGAAAGAATCGAAGCAGTTTCAGCCATAAAATGTACGCCGCAAAAAACAATTATACCCGCTTGTGACTTTGCTGCGATCCTACTCAACTCGAGCGAATCACCGCAATAATCCGCAATATCTTGTATTTCTGGCGCTTGGTAGTTATGTGCTAAAATTACCGCATTACGTTCTTTTCTTAATTTTTGGATTTCTATTATTATTTTTTTCATACAACTTTTTCTATAATCGCTCCACCTAAAACTATATCTTTTTTATAAAAAACCACTGCTTGCCCCGGAGTAATAGAATTCTGAGGCTTATCAAACAAAACTTTTATTTTATTATTATAGAAACTTGTAATTTTAGCTTTTGCTTCTTTTTGATTATATCTTATCTTTGCCGATAACACAAGCTTGCTATTTTTAGTATAATCCGTCACTAACCCGTTGGCGGATCTTCGCGCATTCTGCGCTCCGATAAAAATGGGATTTTTTGCGATTAAACCATAAGAATATCTATCTTTATCATCTCCTACAACAACAGTGTTATTCTTAATATCTATTTTGATTACATACATTGGTTTACCAAGCGCTATTCCTAATCCCTGCCTTTGGCCAATTGTATAATATGGCAAACCTTTATGTTGACCTAAGACATTACCTTTTACATCAACCATTAAACCTGCTTTAATTTTTTTACCAAAATGATTTTTAAAATAATCTTTATAATTAGTACCAGATAAAAAACAAATTTCTTGGCTACCTGGCTTATCGGCAACTGAAAGTTTTGCCTCTCTGGCAATAATTCTTACTTCTTCTTTAGTTAAATTACCTAAAGGGAATAAAATATGTTTTAATTGTTCTTGCGTTAACCGATATAAAAAATACGTCTGGTCTTTTTTGTGATCTCTTGCTTTTTTTAAAAAATAATTTTTGATTTTTGCATTTTGATTTTTGATTTCGCCGATTCTGGCGTAATGTCCAGTTGCCAAAAAATCTGCATCATATTGCTTAATTTTATCTAATAATGCATTAAATTTTATAAACTCATTACACCTAATGCAAGGATTAGGTGTTCTGCCTTTTAAATACTCTTTTTCAAAATCATCAACTATATATTTTTTAAATTCTTTAGTAAAATTTATTACATAATGGGGAATATTTAACTGCCCTGCAATTCTCTTAGCATCATTAATACCTGACAAACCACAACAACTAGGTTTATTCTTTAAATTGTTACTGCCTACATCTAAGCCAAAACACATTGTAACACCAATGACATCATAACCCTGCTTCTTTAATAAATAAGCAGCAACCGATGAATCTACGCCACCTGACATCGCAATAACAACACGCTTTTTCATTTTTCTGTAATTGTTTCTATTGCCCAATAAGTTGAATCTAATAGATAATTCAATTCTTGTTTTGTAATTGAAAGTGGCGGCATTAATACTATTACATTACCTAGAGGCCGCAAAATAATATTTTTTTCTTTAATTTTTTCACAAACTTTAACGCCTATCTTATCTTGCCATTTATAAGGCGCTAATTCAATCCCTACCATAAAACCAAACTGCCGCACATCTTTTACGTGTTCCAATTTATAAAATTCTTCTAATCGTTTTTTTAGCAACGCCGTCTTTGGCTGCAATTTTAAAAGAGTATTTTCTTTCTTAAAAATTTTTAAGCTTGCAATTGCTGCAGCGCAAGCTAATGGATTTCCCGTATAGGTATGACCATGAAAGAATGTTTTTTGATCTTTATAGTCTGCTAAAAATGCATTATATATATCATCTGTTGTCAAAGTTGCTGCAAGCGGCAAATAACCTGCTGTTAAGCCTTTTGCAACACACATAATATCTGGCTTAACACTTTCATGTTCACAGGCAAACATTTTGCCAGTTCTTCCAAAACCAGTTGCCACTTCATCAATGATAAAAGTAATCTTATATTTCTTGCACAAATTTTCAATTTCTTTTAAAATCCCCTTCTCCCAAACAATCATTCCTGCTGCTGCTTCAATGCCAGACTCAGTAATTAAGGCAGCAACAGAGTTATGCTCTCTTTCTATTATTTTTTTAAGTTTTGCTAAATCTGTAATATGAATTGGTGCAGATACCTCAAGAGAACTAAATAAAAGCGGGCGGTAAATCTTATGAAATAAATCCATTCCCCCTACGCTTACTGCTCCTAGAGTATCACCATGATAAGAATTACTAAAATGAATTATTTTTTGTTTATTTTTTAGGCCTCTATTTTGCCAATACTGATAAGCAATTTTTAAAGCAATTTCAACTGCTGTTGAACCTGAATCAGAATAAAAAACTTTCTTTAAACTACTTGGCGCAATCTCAATCAACATCTTAGCTAATCCAATTGATGGTGTATTCGATAGACCAAGCAAAGTTGAATGTTCTAATTTATTTAATTGTTCTACTATCGCGCGATTAATCTCTCTATGCCTATGCCCATGCACATTTATCCAGAGGCTAGATACGCCGTCTAAATACCAATTACCCTTTATGTCTTTTAAGTAATTCCCTTTTGCTTCATCAATAATTAAATTATCTTGCTTTAACCAATCTTGCATCTGAGTAAATGGATGCCATACATATTTTTTATCAAGAAAAGGCAGCTTATCATTTTGTGCCTTAGCTTTCAGTATACGGCTTGTATCAAAAAAAACTTTTTTTTGCAAATAACCAACTTTGCCTACTATCGGCAAATTACTAAACTCTTTAATAATTCTCTCATTACCAAGCCTAGTGTTGACTTTTGGAGTAATTTGATTTATGACCACACCACAGATATTGACTCCGCTATTCTTCAATTGTTCAATAGTAAGCAGTGTATGGTTTATTGTCCCCAATTTTAAGGGGCTAACAACCAAACAATCTAAATCTAAATCCATAATTAAATTAAGCATAGAATAATTTTTCTTTATCGGCGTAAGCAAACCTCCTGCAGCTTCAACAATTATAAATTCATGTTTTTTGGATAATTCTCTAAAAGCATTAAAAATTTTATCTAGATCTATATTTTTAAAAGCAATTATTGGCGCGGCAGCAATCTTTGAATAATAAGGATTTATTAATGATAACGCATCATCTAAACCTAATCCCTCTCTTACAAAACTAGCATCGAAACCTGCGCACTGAATTGGCTTCATATAGCCAACATCGATGGCTTTTTCTCTTAAAGCCTTAGCTAAAAGCAGGCTAACGACTGTTTTTCCAGCTTCCGTATCAGTTGCCGTTATGAATATCCCTTTTTTCATAAACATTTAACTTCGAAAACTTCAAAGGTGGCAAAGATTTTTTCTTTATCAGAAAAATTAGATAAATATTTTTTATTTATTTCCTGCCAGATATGTTTTGTAAAAAATTGCGGCTTCGATAAATTATTTGCGCCAATAGCCTTAAGCCATTTCACTAGATCAAATGCATTCTTAAAATATTCTTTTTTTGAGTATATCTTGATATCAATATTTTTAAAACCACTATCCAACAACCCAGATAAAATATTTTCTTTTCGTGGCAGCTTAAAATTAATAATTCCTTGGTTAATCGCCTGCCTTAATTCAACAAGTGTTTTACTGCCAAAACAACTAAAATAAAATATGCCATTTTTTTTTAATACCCGCCTTACTTGACTAAATGCCTGCTTATAATTATCTACTAACTGATAAGTTGCATTAGAAATTAATATGTCAAAATATCTATCTTTAAACGGCAAACCTAAAGCATCCGAAACAAGAAAATTACATTTTAGTTTTTTTTTGTTTGCATAAACAATCATACCTTCGGCAAAATCAATACCGAAAAATTTTGCATTTGGAAATTTTGTTTTTAGCTGCCCCGTTAGCCAACCTGTACCAGTGCCAATATCAAGGATTTTAAAAGGCCTGCAAGACGCAGCCATTTTTTTTATTAAATTTAGGCCAATTTCTTTTTGTAAATAAGCAAAATTATCGTAAGAAGCAGCTACTTTCGAAAAATTTCTCTTTAGGATTAATTCGTTCATCTTTTATACTAATTTTTTTGATACCTCAATAGTAGTATCATTAATATTAATGGCCTGCTTAGGCATCAGGAATTCATCTAATACATGATTAAATGCACTTGGATCAGTTAAGAAAGGAACGTGCCCTAAATTTTCTAAAAAGACTATTTTTGAATTTTTAATATTATCTGCTAAATAATTATGACAGGTTTTTCTAAATAACGAATCTAGACTTCCTGCGACAATCAAAGTCCGTGCTTTAATTTTTAAAAGCTCGTCTCTTAAATCAAGGTTATCGATTATATTAAGAAATTTTAACAGTGATTTCTTTTCCGGAAACTTTTTTCGATGTTTAAATTTTTGCCAGATACTTGGAAAATTCACCTGTCTTTTTTCAAATGAAGTGAATAAATTACGATAAAATATTAGAAGCCCATTAGGATAATATAGTTTTATTAAAGATTTGAGCTCATTTAATTCTTTTTTTTCTAGTGCCCCGATAAAATCAAGTGCGCTCATAAATTTTGCACTCGTATCTACAAGAATCAATCGTTTCACTGAATTGCCAAGCTTACCAGCCAACTTAATTGCAATTGCTCCGCCAAAAGAAGTACCGACAATATTAATCTTTTGCTCAAATTGATTTAAAATCTGGACTAAATCGTTAACCATTATATTAAAAGAGATATCTTTCCAAGGTGTCTTGCCGTGCCCGGGCAAATCAATTATTACAACTTTGTAATGATTATAGAAATAATCTAGTTGATTATGCCAAACATCACAATCACTAGACCAACCGTGAATAAAAAATAAAATTTCACCTAGACCTTTTGTTTTATAGTGCCATCTAATACCAGATTTTGCAGTTATATACGGCATAATGCCTCCGTCAATAAATTTAAATCTTCTTTTTTATGCCTTGCGCTGATAGCTATGCGTAGTCGGCTTAAATTTTTTGGCACAGTCGGCGGGCGAATTGCCTGCACAAATAGCCTTTTTTTAAAAAGTTGCTTGCTTATATTTAAAGTTTTGTTGGCATCACCAATAATTATAGGAATTATCGGGCTTTGAGTATTACCAATATTGAATTTAAGTTTGGCGATCTTCTCTTTAAAATAATTAACATTATCCCATAATTTTTTACGCAAGCTATTATCGCTCTCAATTATTCCTATTGCCTTAATGCTTGCAGCACAAATACTAGATGGTAAACTAGTCGTATAAATAAACGCTCGTGATTTATTAACTAAATAATCAATAATTGCTTTTTTTGCTGAGACATAAGCGCCAAAAGAACCAGCTGCTTTACTCAAAGTACCCATTTGAATATCAACCTCTTCTTCTAAATTGAGCTCTTCACAAAGCCCAGAACCTTTTTTGCCAAAAACTCCTGTTGCATGCGCCTCATCAAGTATCGTTATACAATCATATTTTTTTGCAATTTTTACAATTGATTTTAAATCGGCTAAATCACCATCCATACTGAAAACTGTATCAGTAACAATAATTTTTCTCTTATAATTGCTATATTTCTTTACTTGCTCTTCAAGATCATTTATATCATTGTGCTTATAACGCTTAAATTCTACCTGGCTTAACATTATCCCATCAACAATTGAGGCGTGATTTAGCTTGTCAGAAAAAATAATTGTATCTCTATTGGCTAAACTTGAGATAATCCCCAAATTTGCAGCATAACCACTATTAAAAACTAGCGTTGGTTTACCTTTAAACTTAGCTAATTTCTCTTCCAGTTCTTGATGTAAAATTTGCGTACCAGAAATTAAACGCGACGCTCCTGTGCCTGCACCATAAATTTTGATTGCTTCAATTGCCGATTGTTTTAAACGCTCATCACTACATAATCCTAAATAATCATTTGAAGAAAAATTAATTAAATCCTCTCCAACAAGTTTAAGCTCTCGAAAAAGAAAATTATTCTTTAACTCTGTAAGTTCATTTTCAATAAAATCTAAATTATTCATAATACAAGCAAAATATTATCGAATTTTTAATCCTAAGTCTTTTATCATCTGCAAATCATCATTTAATGCATTGCCTTTTGTTGTTAGATAATCGCCAAAAATTATGCTGTCACACCCAGAAAAAAATATTAATGATTGCAAGGAACGTAAATTCTTTTCCCTGCCGCCACAAATACGAATTTGCTTTTTTGGATTAACAAAACGAAACATTGCAATTGTTTTTAAGATTTCAAATGGCTTTAGTGGCTTGTTATTTTCAAAGGCTGTCCCTTTAACCGGGTTCAAAAAATTAAGCGGCATACAGTCGACATTAAGTTCTTTTAAAAAATAAGCAAATTCTACGCGTTGCTTTTTTGTTTCTCCTAGCCCAAATATCCCGCCTGAGCAAATTTGTAAACCAACTTTTCTTAAAACTTCTAGTGTTTTAATACGATCATCAAAACTATGAGTCGTGCAAATCTTTGGAAAAAACTCCTCGACTGTTTCTAAATTATGGTTGTATCTTTGCAACCCTGCTAATTTTAATTTTTCTGCCATCTCAAAAGTTAACTCCCCTAACGATGCATCGCGCCGCATATTTGGCCATCGCTTTTTTATTTGAACAATTGCATGACAAACCGTCTCAAAGTCATTTTTAGTTAAGGCCCTGCCGCTTACTACAATACAAAACCTATTCGAACCTGCTTGGTAATATTTTTTTGCGCGTGCTAATATTTTATCTAATTTTATCAAGGAATAAGTCTTAATATCCGTCTTATGGAAATTTGATTGACTACAAAACTTACAATCTTGGCTGCATTTTCCGCTTTTGGCATTTGTAATTGAACAAAGATTAATCTTATTCCCTCTAAATCTATTACGAATCTTATTTGCCCCGTCTAAAAGCAAAAGTAAATCATCGTCAGGCGCATTAATCAATCGCTCTGCTTGACTAAATAAAATATTCTTACCAGCCAAAACATCTTTTGTTAATCTTTGAATATAACTGTTCATTTTTCCACCTAAATAAAAATACCGCTTTTTTGCGGTATTGTCAATTAAAACAAAATCTTTGGTTTACATTAATATTTAGCAAATAGTTAATATATCTCCGGTAAATATTTTTTCTATTCCGCCATGTAGTTTATGAATTATCAAGGCTGTGTCTTTATCAATATCAACGGCTTCTCCTTCAACAATTTTATTGTGCAGCTTTAATTTTATATTGCGTCCGAGCGTATAAGAAATGGCTTTTACTTTTTCTAAAATGTCTAAAAAACCATTCTTACAAAATTTTAAATAATTTGCCTCAAAACATCTCAACATCTCTTTTAATAATTCAATGCGAGATATTTCTTCTTTAAAGAATTCTTTTAATGAAGCCGCATTATCCGGTAACTCATCTTTTTTAGAATTAACATTTAGTCCGATGCCTATAATTACGAAATAAAACTCATCTTGCTCTGCCTGCATCTGGGTTAAAATGCCACAAATTTTTTTCCCGCCACGAAGTGGCGAGGTCTCGCCTTTGGCGGAATGCTCTAACATTAAATCATTTGGCCATTTAATCTTTGCTTCAAGCCCAGTTATATTTTTTATTGCTTGGTAAATCGAAAAAGCAGTCAATAATGTTAGCTGTGGTGCACATTGCGGAGAAATTTTTGGCCTTAAAATCATCGAAACATATATCCCCTTATATTTTGGGGAACTCCAAGAACGCATTAGCCTGCCGCGGCCTCTTGTTTGCGTTTCAGCAACAACAATTGTACCAGATGGGCTATTATCAATAGCAAGTTTTTGAGCAACATCCATTGTTGAAGATGTTGTTTCTAAATGATAAATTTTCTTACCAATAATTTTCGTTTTTAAGTTATAAGATATTTCGTGGGGGAAGAGACGATCTGGAATATAAGTTAATTTATAGCCTAAATGCGGCACAGCCTCAATTTCATACCCCGCCTCCCTTAATTCATTGATGTGTTTCCAAATAGCAGCACGGCTGATTTTCAAATTATCACTTAAATCCTGCCCAGAAATATAGTTATTCGAAGATTTAAGAAAATTAATGATTCTTTCTTTCACAAAAATTATTTTTTGAAGGGATTTGGCTTGCCTTGTTTTTTATAATAATCATCAAATGCGGAATGGAGTGCCTCTTCTGCTAAAACCGAACAGTGCCTTTTTACAGCCGGAAGCCCGCCAAGTGCTTCAGTAACTGCTTGATTTGTAATCTTTATAGCCTCTTCTATAGTTTTTCCTTTTACCATTTCTGTAACCATAGAACTTGTTGCAATTGCCGCAGCACATCCAAGAGTTTTAAATTTTGCATCTACAACGATATTATTCTCGATCTTCAACTGAAGTTGAAGCACATCACCACACACAGGATTGCCAGCTTTCCCCTGACAATCAGGCTTATCAAGCTCGCCGACATTCCGCGGATTGGTAAAATGTTCCATTACTTTATCACTATATGATTCACCCATATTAACCCTTTTTGTTATAAATTGGGCTCATTGCCCGAAGTTTTGCAACAATTTTTGGTAATTTTTCCAAAACATAATCTATTTCGGCTTCGCTAGTCCAGCGGCCTAGGCTAAAACGAATCGAACCATGTGCATCTTCTTGCGCCTGACCAACTGCAAGTAATACACTAGAAGGCTCAAGGCTGTCAGATGTGCAGGCTGAACCAGTTGATGCAGCAATACCTTCCAAATCAAGATTAAGTAATATCGACTCGCCCTCAATATATTTGAAAGAAAAGTTTATGTTATTAGCAAGCCTATTTGTAGGATGGCCATTTAAAATTATATCATCGATTTTTTCTATAATACCTTTAATCAATTTATCTCTTAATTCGGCTTGCAACTTCATTTCTTCTTTCATCTTAGCTTGGCAGATTTCAAGCGCAGATGCCATACCCACAACGCCAGCAATGTTTTCTGTTGACGCCCGGCGCATTCGTTCTTGGTCTCCGCCGTGTAAGAAACGTGTAATTTTCGTACCATGTTTTACATATAAAGCACCTACACCTTTTGGACCATAGAATTTATGACCGGATAAAGAAAGCAAATCTACTCCGAGATCTGCTACATTCACAGGGATATGCCCCACTGACTGTACCGCATCCGTATGGAAATAGATATTTTTTTCTTTTATTATTTTAGAAATTTCTTTTATCGGCTGTAATGTACCGATCTCATTATTTGCCTGCATGATAGATACAAGGATTGTCCTATCAGTAATTGCTTTTTTTACATCAAGAGGATCAACCACACCATACCTATCCACTCTCAATCTTGTAATATTAAAACCTTTCTTTTCTAAAAATTTTGCTGGCTCGGTTATTGCATGATGTTCAATTGAGCTAATAATAATATGATTGCCTTTATTAACTAACGCATCGGCCACGCCGAATAAAGCAAAATTATTTGATTCTGTGCCACCAGATGTAAAAATAATTTCGGACGTATCCGCACCTAAAGATAGTGCAATCTTTAATCGCGATTCTTCTAATGCCCTCTTTGCTTCTTGGCCAAAACAATGAACACTAGAGGCATTACCGAATTTATCGCAAAAATAGGGAAGCATTACTTTTAATGCTTCTGGATCGGTTGGCGTGGTTGCTGCGTAGTCCAGATAAATTTTCTTCATTGCTTTTTACTAAACTTAAACAGCCTCGACACTTTTAACTTCAGGAACTTCTTGTTTTATCAAACGTTCAATCCCTTGCTTTAAAGTCATTTGGCTCATCGGGCAGCAGCCGCATGCACCGCGAAGGCGTACCTTAACTATACCATCAGCTGTTACTTCAACAAGCTCTACATCTCCTCCATCAGCTTGTAAATTTGGACGAATTTTTTCTAACGCTTTTTCTACTCTTTCACGCATTTTTTCTCCTTTAGTAACCCCGCATAATTATTACGGAGGAATCAAATCCGCTAAGATTCAATGGTGGATTTATTTAATTATATCATCCCTGTAATACATATTCAAGAATCACATCTGCCTGTTTTGCCGCAGCAATATTTACCCGAGGAGATAAAGCTGGTTTCTTATCTGTATCTGATTTCAAATCTCCAATAATAATTAAATTGTTATTTATTCTATGAATTTTAATCTCATCACTGAAACCGACGCCTCCTAAGCCGGATACCGAAACAATAAATTTATTTAAATCCATAAGCTCTGAAACTAATATTGTTTTATATTCTGCCCTGTCTAGACACTCTGCAATAATATCACAATTGCTAAATATTTCACCTATATTAATCTTTTCTATCTTTTTCCTAACAAGCTCAAGCTCTAACTCGGGATTTATCCGAACTAAATTATCTCTAAGCGCATCTACTTTATTCATCCCAATTTGATCTAAAAAATAAAACTGCCTATCTAAATTCGAAGGAACAATCACATCGAAATCGGCTATAGTAAACTTAGTAAAACCTACCCTAACAAGATGAAGTGCACAATTAGAACCAAGACCTCCTGCGCCGGCTATGCCAACTTTTGCTTTTTGAATTTTCTCAAAGTTATGTTGGCCAAATTTGTTTACAAGATCTTCTCTAAAAGTTTGCATTTATATATGCACCCAGTCTTTGAAAATTGGTTGATAACCTTTGCTTTCTAACATCGCTTTCATTTGAGCAACGGTTCTTTTATCTTCAATTTCAAACTGAAAAGAATTATCACATCTTAAATATTGTAATATATGGCCGCCAACGCGCGTAGTTGATCCGGCTGACATTCGGGTGATTCCTAGAGGGAGCAGGTTATCTCTTAAGTTAGCGTTTTCACGTGTTGACAATGTAATGCCGGCTCTTGGTAAAAAAATCCTTAAAGCTAAAATTATCTGAACTAAATCAGCATCCGTCACATTATATTGTGGCTTAAAACTAGCAACTTGATTTCTTATCCTTGGCACAGATACACTAACTTCAACTTGTGGAAATTTATCTTGTAAATATTCAGCATGCAGTCCTAATAAAAAAACATCTTTTCGAAAATCGCTTAACCCTAGCAGAGTTCCAATATTAACATTGCGCATACCTGCTTTTGCAGCTCGCTCTGGCGCATCTAATCTAAATCTATAATCTTTTTTCGGCCCAGATAAATGCAGTTTATCATAGGCTATCTCACTATAGGTTTCCTGATATATAGTCAAACCATCCACACCATTAGATATAATCTCAATATATTCATCTTCCATAAGTGGATATATTTCTATAGATATTAAAGTAAAATATTTTTTTAATATTTTAATACAATCTTTTAGGTAATTTAAAGAGCTTTGGCTCTTAGACTCGCCGGTTAAAATAAGTATATGCTTTAAACCAAGTGATGAAATAAATTGAGCTTCTTTTTCTATTTCATCAAATGTAAGCTTCTTCCTTTCAATATTATTTTTAGAATTAAACCCGCAATAAATACATTGGTTCTCGCAATAATTCGACAAATACATAGGTGTATAAAGCTGAATTGTCTTACCAAAAAATTTTAAAGTTAAATCATGCGCAGTTTTTGCCATATACTCAAGATCGTTTCTCGCCTCTTTTGACAAAGACCAAATAAATTGTTTATAGGGTCCGACGTGGCTAAGCTCATCAAAACTAAGATCCCTATATTTTAAGTAAATATCATAGAAATTCATTATTCTTGCCTTAGGAATCCAGTCAATGGGCTTGATGCGCTTGCTATTTTGTTAGCCTTAGCTAACCCAGATAAATAAGCCTTTCTCCCAGCAATAACCGCCTGATTAAATGCCTCTGCCATGTTTACCGGTTCGTTTGCAATCGCAATAGCGGTATTAATAAGCACCGCTGCGCAGCCTAATTCCATAGCATGACATGCTTCTGACGGAGCGCCAATACCAGCATCTATAATAATCGGAATTTTAATCTCATTAATTAGAATCTCAACTAGCTCTTTAGTTTTAATACCGCGATTTGTGCCAATTGGTGAACCAAGCGGCATAACTGCACCAGCGCCTGCATCGGCAAGACGCTTTGCGATTGATAAATCCGGGCTCATATAAGGCAAAACAATAAACCCTTCTTTTACTAATATCTGCGTTGCCTTAAGTGTTTCGAGATTATCAGGAAGCAAATATTTATTATCAGAAATAACCTCAATTTTTATCCAATCACCACAACCACTAGCCTTAGCAAGCCGTGCAATTCTTACTGCTTCATCGGCATTTCGTGCGCCAGAAGTATTTGGCATAATAATGCATTTTTTAGGAATATAATCTAGGATATTATCTGTTTTTGAAGATATATCGATTCGACGAAGGGCAACAGTTACTATATCTGCGCCTGAAGCCTCAATCGCTTCTTGCATTAGCTTATAGCTTGAGAATTTTCCTGTACCAATAAAAAGACGACTGTTAATTTTTTTACCGCCTATTTCTAAAAAATCATGCACTTTTTATCCACCTCCGACAAAACTTACTATCTCAAGATTATCAAATTCAGCCAAAATAATATCAGGCCATTTTTCTTTATCAATAATTTTAAAATTATGTTCAATAATTATTTTCTCAGAACATAAATTTTTTTTAGATATTAAATCTATTAGTTTAATTTCTTTATCTATCGACTCTTCTTTTCCGTTTATTTTTATAATCATATCTTGTCTTTTTACATTAAATTTTTGTCTAAATTTTTTCGTCTCTAATGTTATATCTTTTGCCTGCAAAATAGCTCTAATCAAAGCAATGTTTCTTACGCCCGCAGATAGAAGTTCGCTAATATTTGAAAGGTTGATTCCACCGATAAAAACAACTGGTTTCTTTGCAATCTTTAAAACTTCTTCTATGTCTTTTGTGCCGATAAAATAATCTTTTGTTTGCGTAGGAAATACTGGGCCAAAAGCAATGTAATCAAAATCTTTGTTATTT
Source organism: Candidatus Omnitrophota bacterium (assembly GCA_040753015.1). GTDB lineage: Bacteria > Omnitrophota > Gorgyraeia > Gygaellales > JBFMHM01 > JBFMHM01. The sequence continues at coordinate 48,445 of JBFMHM010000006.1, read as the reverse complement.
GCCTCTTGAAACTGCTCAAGCGAATGCGTTGAAATACCAATAATTTTATCCTGCCCAAGAATACTGCGCACATCTTCTAGCCGGAAACGTTTTATATCTTCTTGCCCAAGATGCACTCCATCAGCATTAACTTCTTTCGTAACGAATGGGTCGTCATTAACGATAAAAAGTGCATTATTCTCTCTACACAATCTTGATAATTTATTACCAAGCGCAGTTAATTCCTGTTTTGTTTTATTTTTTTCACGCATTTGAATAATATCTACCCCGCCATAAATCGCAGCGCTTGCTATCTCAAGAGCGGTTTTACCTTGACCGTATTCTTCACTTACCACTAAATATAAACTATAATCTTTAATCTTAGGCATGCTTTTTATATCTTAGGAAATAACTAAGATACCTATTACAGCAAAAACATTAGGAAAAATAAAGACGCGGCGTTTATCGGAAAGATATACCGACTTTTCGATTTTAATCTGTTTCTTTCGACAATAATCAATAAAATCATATATACTTAATGATCTCAAATTAGGGGTTTCATACCAAGTATAAGGCAATGATTTTGTAACCGGGGCCCTACCACCAAAAAATAATTGTAGCCTTGCTCTATAATAAGCAAAATTTGGAATACCAACAATAACTTTTCTACCTACTCTTAAAGCATCCAAAAGCACTGCCTCAATATTTTTAACCTGCTGCAAACTTTGGTTTAGAATCACATAATCAAATGATTTATCGCGATATTCCGAAAGACCGCTGTCAATATCTCCGTGAAAAACATTTAGGCCTTTTGCAACACAAGAATATATTGCTTGCTCATTTATTTCAATACCTTGAGCGCGCACATCTTTATCTTTAACTAATAATTCTAAAAGATCGCCATTACCACATCCTAGATCTAAAACCGATGAACCTCGAATAATAAGCCCTGAAATAACCCTATGGTCTAGACGAACTGGTTTATGCATAATTTTTTATAATTATATTACTTTCTTTAAGAAATACGAGATCAGATGTGTTTCTTCTCTAGTCTCAAGAAGGAAAGCATCATGCCCGTAGGTTGAAGCAACCTCGCAAAAACTTGCCTCAATACCTGCATGTTTACAAGCCCGAACAATATCTTTAGACTGATATGCAGGATATAGCCAATCTGATTTAAAAGCAATAACTAAAATCTTTATCTTTTTTCCCTCGATTACTTCTGAAAAAGGCCGATTTTGCGATGCATCAAAATTATCCATTGCCTTGGTAATATATAGGTATGAGTTTGCATCAAAGCGTTTTACAAAATTATCCCCACGATAACGCAAATAACCCTCTACCTCAAAATCAGCAGTAAATTTAAAAGGCTCTGCGCCATTTTTCTTCTGCCGACCAAATTTTTCCGCCATTGACTCATCGCTCATATATGTAATATGGCCGATCATACGGGCAACAGCAAGGCCTTTAGCTGGATGCAAACTATCATAGTAATTTCCTGATTTCCAATGCGGATCAGCCATAATTGCCTGGCGGCCAACTTCATCAAAAGCAATCTGCTGCGGTGAGTGTTTTAGAGTAGTTGCAATGGGAATTGCGCTTTTTATTTTATTAGGGAATTTTACCATCCAAGACAATACCTGCATTCCACCCATAGATCCGCCAACAACCGACAATAATTTATCAATCCCTAAATAATCAATAAAATGTTTCTGACAAGTTACCATATCTCCAATGCTTATTATCGGAAAATCTAATGCATAAGGCCTATTTGTTTTTGGATTAATACTTGAAGGACCCGTTGAACCACGGCAACCACCTAAAACATTTGAACAAATAATAAAATATTTATCTGTATCGAAGGCCTTACCTGGGCCAATCATCTCATCCCACCAACCAGGTTTTTTTTCGCCTTCATGCAGACCTGCCGCATGAGCATCACCTGAAAGAGCATGAAGAATAAGAATAGCATTAGATTTATCCTTATTAAGCTCTCCGTAAGTTTCATAAGCAAGCGTTATTGGACCAAAAACTTGTCCTGACTCTAATTTTAACTCGTCGAATGAAAAAAATTCAGTTTTTACTAATCCTATATTGTTTTCTTTTATCATATTTTTACTCTGGATTAAACATGTAAAAAGCAATTTTTACATATAATATTAATTATACCAAAAACTCCTGGTAAACCCAAGTTGATAAATATCGCTCGCCTGTATCTGGTAAAATAACTATGATTGTCTTACCTTTCGACTCCTTGCGCTTTGCCACTTCTAAAGCTGCCCACATTGCTGCTCCGCTAGAAATCCCTGTAAATATACCTTCTTCCTTGGCAAGCTTACGCGCAAAATCACCAGCATCTTCATTGCTAACTTCTAAAATTTCATCAATTATTTTTCTATTTAAAACTTCAGGCACAAAACCTGCACCAATACCCTGAATCTTATGCGGCCCAGGTTTTCCTCCGGATAAAACTGGCGAATCAGCTGGTTCAATACCAATAACCTTGACTTTAGGATTTTTCTTTTTTAATACCTCTCCTACTCCCGTAATTGTTCCGCCTGTTCCGATCCCAGCAATAAAAATATCAACATTACCATCTGTATCATTCCATATCTCTTCAGCTGTAGTTTTACGATGAATTTCTGGATTTTCTAGATTATTAAATTGCTGTGGCATAAAACTATTCGCTGTTTTTTTTACTAATTCTTCGGCTTTTTCTACTGCTCCTTTCATTCCCTTTATTCCTTCAGTCAGAACAAGCTCTGCCCCAAAAATTTTTAAAAGCTGCCTACGTTCAAGACTCATCGTATCCGGCATAGTGAGGATAAGCCGATATCCTCTAGCCGCGGCAATAAATGCAAGAGCAATGCCAGTATTTCCGCTTGTTGGCTCTATTATTACTGAATTTTTTTTTAGCAGCCCTTTTTCCTCAGCCGCATCAATCATTGCTATACCAATTCTATCTTTTATACTTGAAAGCGGATTAAACGATTCAAGTTTTGCAAGAATTGTCGCATCAAGCCCTTGACTAATCTTATTAATCCTAATTAACGGCGTATTACCAACTGTTTTTGTTATATCGCTATATATTTTGGGCATTTTAGACCTCACTTAACGCTTGATCAATATCGCTAATAATATCTTCTATATTCTCGATACCGATTGAAAGGCGAATAAAATCAGCAGTTACACCGGTTGCTAATTGCTCCTGGATAGATAACTGTTGATGCGTAGTTGTTGCCGGGTGGATTGCTAGAGTCTTTGCATCGCCAATATTAGCAAGATGAGATATTAATTCTAAAGAATTAATGAATTTTTTTCCTGCTTCTAAATCACCTTTAATACCAAAACCAATAATTGCTCCGGCTCCTTTCGGTAGATATTTCTTCGCCCTATCTTTCTCGGGGCTATCATCAAGGCCGGGATAATTAACCCAGTTTACTTTTGGATGCTCCTTCAAATATTTAGCTACAGCTAAAGCATTCTCAGAATGCCTTATAATCCTTAAATGCAATGTTTCTAGCCCCTGCAGCATTAAAAAAGAATTAAAAGGAGAAATTGCTGTGCCAAGGTCTCTTAAAAGCGTAACCCGTGCTTTAATAATATATGCAATATTTCCAAGCGGCTTTAATGCCTCAACAAAATTTATTCCATGGTAGCTTGGGTCAGGGTCAGCAATTAAAGGGAATTTTCCATTTGTCCAATCAAACTTTCCAGAATCAACAATTACACCGCCTAAAGATGTCCCATGGCCGCCAATAAATTTTGTTGCCGAATAAACAACAATATCTACCCCAAAATCAATCGGCCGAAGTAAATAAGGTGAAACGGTATTATCTAAAACAAAAGGGATACCATTTTTATGGGCTAATTTAGACAATCCTTCTAAATCACAAATATCGAGTTTTGGATTACCGATTGACTCTGCATATAAAGCTTTTGTTTCTGGAGTAATCGCTTTCTGGAATGCATCTAAATCATTTGACTTAACAAAGTTAACCTTTATGCCAAGTTTAGGGAAGGTATAATGAAATAAATTATATGTTCCGCCATACAAGTTATCTGCTGAAACAATTTCGTCGCCGGCTTGCGCAATATTTAAAAGCGCAAGAGTTATTGCTGATTGGCCGCTTGAAACAGCAAGCGCACCAACGCCGCCATCCAAAAGCGCAAGGCGCTTCTCAAAAACATCAGTAGTTGGATTCATTAAACGCGTATAAATATTACCAAATTCTTTTAAACCAAATAAATTTGCTGCATGCTCTGTATTTTTGAACTGATATGAAGTTGTCTGGTAAATCGGCACTGCACGAGATCCAGTTGTAGGATCTGCCTCTTGCCCGCCATGAAGCAATATACTTTCTAGTTTTAATTTCTTGTCAATTTTAGTCATAATACCCCCTTATATAGAATAAACCAACGCCCCTCTTTGATCTTCAAGTTGCTTAACTAAATCTTCGAAATCAATATTGTCAATTATATCTGAAATGCTCTTTGTAACATCACACCATATCTTTCTAAAAACACACTTATACATATCTTTACAACCCTTATAATCCTTTCCTGCACAACCAATAGGCTCAATTGGCCCGTCTATATACCTTATTATATCGGCTACACTTATCTGGGCCGGAGCCTTTGCTAAAAAATACCCCCCTACTTTACCGCGCTTGCTCTCAACAAAACCACCTCTCTTTAAATCAAGTAGCACCTGCTCTAAAAATTTAACAGGAGCATCAACTCTTTTGGCCAAATCATGAATAGTAACAATTTTCCCATAATATAAAGCTAGATCTAAAATAGATTTCAGCGCATAATCGCCTTTATAGGTAATCCTCATTTTTTTCTCCTCTTAGTCTATAATCTCTACCAATATAGTAGAGTATATCATATAGATAAGATTTGTCAAGGCAGACTCTTAAATCATGATTTCTTTTATAAATTTTTCTCTCCCCATCTCTTCAATCAACAAAGCAAGCCTTTGCCTTGGTTTTGCATTATTTTTAAAAAATGCGACTACATTTTTAATAATTAATAAGACTTCTTCTTCGTTAAAAATTCTTTCTAATTTAAAACCGAGCCTTGGAGTACGCCCACCGCAACCACCTAAATAAACCACATAACCAACAGCTTTATTAGAATTAAAGTTTCCATGTATACCAATTTCACTCATCTGCGGGCGAGTGCAACCGTTAGGGCAACCCGATATTGCAATTTTAAATTTGTAAGGTAAATCCAACCCGCATATTAAGTTTAACTCTTTTTCGATCCGATCATATAGAACAAATGTATTAATCAAACCTGCCTTGCACCAATTATTACCCGGGCAAGATGTAGTTGTACGGAGCCTTGGACCAGAAGCACCTACAAGTATACTGCTAAATTTAAGCTCCTTTTCTACTGTATCAATATCATTATACTTAATAAAAGGAATCTCAATGCCTTGGCGCGTACTTACATGCACAATACCTTGTCCATATTTTCTTGAAATTTCCACAAATTTTAAAAGCTGATCATCTTTATAGACACCTAAATTCATTCTTGTTCTTAAAATAAAGAAGCCATCTTGTTTCTGTTTTAGGAATCCGCGTTTTTTTAAATTATCATAATCGATATGCTCTATCATTATAAGTCTCCTATTTTGTTCAAGGATTCTCTAAATAACTTTATCGTTTTTTCTATATCTCTTTTGGTATGACTAAAAGATATAAAATTCGCCTCAAATTCAGAAGGCGCAATAAAAACACCATTCTCTAATAAATATTTATATGCCATTCCAAAATATTTTTTATTAGTGAATTTAATGCTAAACATTGAACCAAAATAATTAATTCTTAGAGCTACACTGGCTAACTTTGCTGCATTTTGAATGTTTTTAGATAAAAATTCGGTTAGCTCAAAAAGTTTTCTATATCTATCCTTCTCTTTCTCTAAAATCTTTAAGGTTGTAATGCCTGCCTGCATAACAACTGGATTACCTGAAAATGTGCCGGCCTGATAAACATTATCTTTTGGCGCAAGTAAATTCATTACATTATCTTTTCCTCCTACTGCCCCGATTGGCAAACCTCCCCCAATAATTTTTCCAAGACAAATTAGATCCGGCTCTATTCCAAATTGTTGTGCAGCACTTCCATAACCAAAACGAAAACCTGTGATTATCTCATCGAAAATTAATAGTGAGTTATATTTTTTTGTAAACTTTCGCAAAAATTTTAAAAAATTAATATCCGGCAATACAACACCAAAATTCCCTCCCACTGGCTCAACCAAAACTGCGCCGATTCTGTTGCCATATTTTCTAAAAATGTTTTCAAACGCATCTCTATTGCCAAATGGCGCAACAATTGTATGATTAGTAAAATCTTTTGGCACACCTAGGCTTGAAGGAATATTTAAAGTAGCCAATCCTGAACCGGCCTTTGCTAAAAGATAATCCGTATGTCCATGATAAGCATTCTCAAATTTTAAAATTTTGTCTCTTTTTGTATAGGCACGACTAAGACGCACCGCTGTCATTACTGCTTCTGTTCCGGAATTTACGAATCTAATTTTATCAATAAAAGAAATTGCTTTTTTTATTTCTTTAGCCAGATCGATCTCATGTTTATTAGTCATACCGAAACTTAACCCTAAGGCCATAGCACGTTTTAGCTCGTTTATAACTTTAGGATGGCTATGGCCTAATATCAAAGGACCCCATGATAAAACATAATCAATATATTCTTTACCATCGTAATCATAGATCTTCGATCCTTTTCCTTTTTCAATTAATATCGGCTCTAGCCCGATATAATTAAAACTACGCACAGGGCTATTTACCCCGCCAACAAGATATTGCCTTGCCTGTTTTAATAATTTATCGTTTAAGCTAACCATCTTGCAACATCCTTTGCATGATAAGTAATAATAAAATCTGCTCCAGCGCGTTTTATCGATGATAAAATTTCAAAAACTGCCTTTTCTTCTCTAAATAAGCCGAGCTTTACTCCGTTTTTTATTAAACTATATTCTCCGCTTACATTATAAACAGCCATAGGATAGTTAAACTTTGACTTTGCTTCTCGAATAATATCTAAATAACTAAATGCGGGCTTCACCATTACAATATCTGCGCCTTCTTTAATATCCTGCTGGATTTCATCCAAAGCTGTTTTGCTATCTAAATAACCAAGCTGATAAGATGTCCTGTCGCCAAATTTAGGAGTTGAACCACAGGCATTGCGAAATGGCCCATAAAAATTCGAAGCAAATTTTGCAGAATAACCAAGTATTTTAGTTTTTTTATGACCGTGCTCATCTAAGGCTTTCCTTATTGTAGCAACCTGACATTTTGCCATTGCTGATGGCGCAACAAAATCTACCCCTGCTTGAGCATGTAAAACTGCAATTTTCGACAAAATCTCCAATGTTCTAGCATTATCAATTATTCCTCTATTTTTTAATATCCCACAATGCCCATGCGTTGTATAAACACACATACACACATCTGTAATGATAATTAAATCGGGTAATTTATCTTTTATTTTTTTTACTGCTAAAGAAATAATATTATCTTTGTCATAAGCGCCACTGCCTTTAATGTCTTTTATGTCGGGAATACCAAAAAGTAGAATTTTACTTATACCCATTTTTCTTAAATCCACAACATCTTTCATTAAACAGTCTATGGAATATCGAAAAATTCCAGGAAAAGATTTGATTTTTTCTTTTTTATTTATTCCCGAAATTACAAAATAAGGATAAATAAGATTATCTAATTTTATATTTATGCCCATAAATTTTCTTGCCATATTTAATAATTTCCCCCACAATAAATACTGCCGGAGATTTAATTGAAAATCTTTTTGCTTTGTCAACTATATTAGAAAGGTTCCCCGGCAAAATCCTTTCTCTATTAGTTGTTCCTCTTTCAATAAATGCACAAGGCGTAAATCTATCTCTACCTGATTTAATAATTCTACTAACAACATTTTTTATATTTGTAACTGCCATTAGATAAATTAAAGTATCGCAGCCTGGTGCATCAATATTCTCGCCGTTACTTTTCCTTCCAGTTAAAACCGCAACTGAGGAAAATTCTCCTTTTTTTGTCAAAGGAATTCCAAAACTTCCTGGAGCCGCAAATGCCGAAGCAATCCCTGGAATAACATTAAACTTAATATCCTGCTTCTTTAAATACAAAGCCTCATCTATTCCCCGACTAAAAAGAAATGAATCTCCTCCCTTAAGCCGAACTACGGTTTTACCTTCTTTTGCCTTTTTGCAGATTAACTTGTTTATCTGATCCTGTTCTAATAAATGTACTCCATCTTTCTTGCCAACGCAGATGATTTCGGCATCAGCTTTTGCAAATGAAAGAAGTTTTTTGGATGATAAAAAATCATATAAAATAACATCGGCTTGTTTTATTCTCTTTAGGCCTTTGATGCTAATTAATTCCCAATCACCAGGCCCGGCGCCGATAATATAGACTTTAGTTTTTGCCACCTATCCTCCCTTGCAACCAAAGACAAACTCCCCTGCTTCGGATGCGTCTCAAAAAGATCTAGGGGAAATATTTCTGAAATCCGGTTTTCCAAATCAAGACGGATTAACGCCGCCTCGGCAACAATTAAGGCATCAATCTTATTCTCATCAAGCAAACGAATACGTTCATCAATATTCCCTCTAACATCTATTAGCTCTAAATCCGGCCTTAAAAGATACACAGCATCTCTTCTACGCTGACTGCTCACGCCAATCCGTGAATGCTTCGATAATTGATGTAATTTAAAATTATCCCTAGACACTAAAACATCAAAACGACTAATTGATTCGGTCTCAAAAAATATAACTAAACCATCTGTAAGAATCGGGGATAGGTCTTTACTACTATGAATTGCTATATCAATTTTTCCATCTAAAAGAGCCTCGTCGATTTCTCTTGTAAAAAAATCGGGTTCTCTTACGCTGGATAATGGCGTTATTTTATCTTTATCGCCTTGTGTTTGTATTGGAATGACTACAAATTCAACACCAGATACTAAACACTTTATTTCTTCAACCTGCCTAAATGCAAGCCGGCTCGGCCGAGTACCAACGCGTATAGACATCAACTCTCTCCTCAACAAGGTAAGTTGCTAAACTAAGCCTATCTTTTATATTTAAATTAGCACTCTCAAAATTATCCTTCAAATCATCCATATTTTTCAAAATAACATTGGTTAGATTTTTAACCTCGGGATCTATATCGCGCGGTATAGCTAAATCATAAATATAAAGAGGCGTTTTACGTCTTAAAACCACCCCTTTAATATCTGCTTGCCTTAAAATAAAATGCGGACTTTTAGTTGCGCTCACTATAAAATCCATTCTTTCAATAGCTTCTTTTAATTCTGTTATAGATAATATTTTACCTCTTGCCTTAATAGCTAATAGGCTAGCACGTTCTTTATTTTTATTACCTACAAATGTTAGCTCTATAGATGAAGGATGCCAGAATGCGAATAACTCTGCTATTTTTCCTGTGCCCACTATTAATCCCTGCAATGGTTTATGTGGAATATTTTTTTTGATATCATTATAAATAATATGTGCTATATCATAAGAAATCTTATTTAGACCGGATATATTTCTAACATATTCTGCATCTAAATAGGCTTTCTGCCATAAATCTTGTAAAACAAAAGGAATATTTTTATACCATTGGCCTATCTGTTGTAAAATTTGTCTTTCCCCTTTTAATTGAGATTCTAAACCAACAGCTAAACGCAATGCATGCTTAAAAATATGCGTCTTACCACTCAGAAGATAAGCATTAGGACTGATAAACTCTTTCTGCGGATATTCGTCTCCTAATAAAGATACCTCAAAGCGATTACAAGTAACAAATAAACTACTCTTTGGGTATCTTGTTGCAAAAAAATTCGAAATTTCATTCTTGCGCTCTAAAATATCTTCTCGTGTTTTGATATCAGCTACCCTATAGTCCACTCCGATAAGATAAAAATTCATTCCACTTATCCTCAATAAAATTTTTTAAATCTTTTGATAGTTTAGGATCTTTTGCATCACTGTAAACAGCAACAATGCTTTTTTCCCTACGCAAAATAGCCGGTGAAATAAAGTTACTTAAATAAGAATCGTCTACAACATTAACCAATACCCTCTTCTTATTTGCTAGTTGACTAATTCTTTGATTAAGCGTTTTATTGTTAGTTGCAGCAATAATTAAATCTGCATTTTTTGTATCAGATGTTTTATATGGTCGCCTTAATAAAACAATTTTTTTTAATTTAGCTTTTATTCTAATATCTTTATTAGCGCAAATGCTCACAACCTTAACTTTTGCCCTACATTCTAATAATCTGTTAATTTTTCGTTTCCCAATCTTACCTGCCCCCACAACTAATACTTTTTTATTAGCTAAATTTAAAGCAATAGGATAGTATCTCATTGACTAAAACTCGAAATATTGGGTTAGAGAAAAATAGCGTTCCCCTGTATCAGGAAACACTGTAATTACCCGTTTATTTTTACCTAATTTTCTTGCCACATCCAATGCTGCAAACAAAGCCGCACCACTCGAAGTGCCCACAAAGATACCTTCTTTTTTTGCAATTAATTTAGCTGTCTTAAAAGCATCTTCATCGCTAACTTGAATTACCTTGTCAATAACATCACGATTTAATACGCGCGGTATAAATCCTGCGCCAATACCTTGAATCTTATGATGGCCAGGCTTTCCTCCAGATAAAACTGCACTGGTCTTTGGCTCAACAGCATAAATTTTTATTTCTTTGTTGTGTTTTTTCAATACTTCACCCACCCCGGTGATTGTGCCGCCTGTACCTACAGCACTAACAAATGCATCAAGCTCACCTTTAGTTTGAGCTAAAATTTCTTTTGCTGTCGTTTTGCGATGAATTTCTGGATTTGCCAAATTATCAAACTGCTGTAAGATAAAAGCATTAGGGGTCTTCTTTAGAATTTCATTTGCTTTTTTAATCGCACCAGACACTCCTTCGCTTGTAGGTGTTAAAATAACCTCCGCGCCATAAGCCCTCAAAATATAAAACCGCTCCAAACTCATTGTCTCTGGCATTGTCAAAATACACTTATAGCCTTTCACAGCACAAACCATCGCCAATCCTATCCCGGTATTACCACTTGTCGGCTCAATAACTATTGAATTTGCCTTAAGTAAACTCCTATTTTCAGCATCTTCAATCATACTAAGAGCAATTCTGTCTTTAACACTTCCTCCTGGGTTTAAAAATTCTGCCTTAGCAAATACCTCGGCAGAATCCGGCTCAACAATTTTATTGAGTTTTATTAAAGGGGTATTACCGATCAATCTTAAAATATCTTCACTGTAATTATCATTTGTGCTCATAAAATAATCCTATGCAAAATATAGCTTAAAAATGTTGTAAAGAGTGGCACTAAAATCCAAACGCATAAAATCCTTTTTACAATCGTCTTGCTAAAGGTATATCTAAAACCATCTTTAACACAGCTTATTCCTAAAAGGGAAAAAGTTGTAAATTGTACATAAGGAGTGGGCAAACCAAAAAATGAAGCAATAATTACAAAAGTGGCCGTAGTAAAAGAAACAATACTTGCAGAAAACTCCCCTACTGGAATAATTTCTTTAGATACAGATTTAATTAATTTCTCTCCTTTTAAATATGCGCCCAAAGCAAAAAAAACACCAAAAAACAAAAATAAAAAAATATTCGACTCACCAATAAGAAAAATTAATGGGGCAACAACATTGGCCACATTGTTTGTTCCGATACTAAAAGCCGCATAAAGATCATGAAATATTATAAATTTTTTGAATTTATCTCTGTGCGCAAAAAACTTTTCATAGAATCTTAAATTTCGCTGATGTGGCGGATAAATTTTCCTTTTAAGTAAAATAGTAATAGTAAACGATAATATTGAAAAGATTAACGCGAATAATAATATTTTTATAACTGTATACCAATTAACTTTCCCATAGAAAATTCCTGCGCCAACAAAACTTGCCACAGTTACAAAACTAGTTGACTGCGGAACTTTTAAAATATTACTCAAAAACATTGTTATCGCGCAAGAAGAAAAAATTACTATACTAGAATACAAACTAATATCGCAAGAAAAAATTTTTTTCGATAGGGTATTAACCACACGTGCTCCTAAAAAATATGCACCTAAAATTACACAAATGGCATATAAAATAGCAGCCCTATTCTTACTTAGAATATTACTGCCATAAGAAGGGGCAAACGATACAGAAAAACCGCTTATCCCCATATTCATTGCAAGAAAAATTGCTAATATAATTAGGATAATAACTCCTGACAAAATAGCTCCTTACGATTTTTTTAAAGGCCGGGTATGAATTCCACATTCACCACCGCATTTACTCGTGCCTATCCAACGTCCTGCACGTTCGTTATCATCACTAGTTATTTTTGTGCAAGGTGCACAACCAAGTGACCTATAACCTTCAGCGTAAAGCTGATTAACCGACACCTGATAAATTGCCAAATACTGCCAAACCTCTCTTTCTTTCCAAATAAGAATAGGATTTAGTTTTATTAGGCCCTCATCTCGTTCTTCAACCTCTTTGTAATCAGTACGAGTGCGGCCTTCAGTACAGCGAAGTCCCGTTACCCAACATTTAACATTCAATTCCTCGATTGCTCTTTTTACAGGTTCGACCTTTAAAATATCACAACATTTATCCGGGTCGGTTTCATAAAGATTTTCCGGAATTTTTACTTCACTTTTATAAATTTTTAATTCCGGATATTTTGCTATAGTCTCCTCCATAAATTTTTTTGTAGCATCGGGTTTAAATCTAGTCGTAACAATAAATCCCCGTATTTTAGAATTTACTTTTTTTGCCAAATCCCAAACCACAACAGAATCTTTACCCAAACTATTTGCAACAACTAAAGAATCACCATATTTTATGTAAGCCTCCCTGATTAATTCTTTAGAACGTTCAACTTTTTCCTTAAAATTTAACTTTTCCACTAATATTTTTAAATCATCTTTATTTTCCAACAAACTCATTTATTACCTCCCTGGTATTATTTTAATAATTTACAATCTACTATTACCCTATTATCTCTATCAACATAGTATAGTATAACATACGGATAAAAAAAGTCAAGAAAAATTTTTTTTATATTGACATATAAGCTATGCTATCTTATAAATATAAATGATCTCCACCCTATATGGAAGAAATATATGGAAAAAATAATTACTATATTTATTGTATTGATTTTGGTAATTCTATGTTTTTATAGTCCATCTTACGCAAAGCACGATTTTTTATTTTTACTTGAAAGTGCTTATTTGATTGACAAAAGCGAATGGGAGCCAAGTTTTACCGTGCAGTATCTGGATAATAAAAAAATCAGAGAAGTTGAATATGAAGATGGCCAAAGAGAAGATAAATTAAAAATAAAAAACACATGGAATTGGATTATGGCAACGGAATATGGCATATTCGATTGGCTAAATGCAGAATTAAAAATTCCCTTTTCTAAAGTAGATAAAAAAACAACTATAGATTCGGATACAACAACTATTTCTTATCTTAATAGCTCTGGAATAAGCGATATCGAGGCTGGATTAAAATTTAAAATATTAGATGAAAAAGAAAATAGCCTTATCCCAAGTATCTCATTTTGCCTAGGAGTATCTTTTCCTTCTGGTAATTGGAAAAAAGACCTGGGAAGTAATCATTTTGGTTTTGAAGGCGGCGTTAGTATTAGTAGACAAATAAATAAATTTATTTTGCATACAAATTTTTCCGGTGAATATATGCCTCATGCCCGGGAAGAAGGCGAAGAAACAAAATTGGATGAAGTAGGTTTTGAATGCGGCCTTGCTGTAGTTTATCTTGCAACAAAAAATATTGATTTAATTCTTGAAACTATAGGAAAATTTGAAACTGAAAATATAAACGGCACTCATAATCATTTCACCGAAGTATATATTAACCCAGGAATTAAATATGAATTTGAAAAATTTATAGGCGGTTTTGATTTCGGCATCGGCGCACCTGTGGGCGTTTCTTATGAAGGATACAACTGGGGAGTAATCACAAAAATAAAAAAAGAATTTTAATATCAGATTAACTTGCAATATTTAAAATAGCTGCTTTTAGACCTCTTACAACTTCGGCCATTTTATCGTAATCAAGCGTATCATAAGTATCAATTATCCTTGGAGGGTAATTACCATGATAATAAGGATTACGAAAACCAGCAGTATCACCAATCAATACAGCATCATAATTTTCCAGCCAAAATGGAACCTGATCGGAAAAACCTACGCCCGGGAAAGACGCAACTGATACGCCTTGGATAGGAAACGGGGTAGTCCTCTTAAAACTCGCCATCAATTTGTGTTTAAGCCAACGTGAATCCCAGTTACTATATATTCCTACAAAATTACCTCTATTTGGATAAAATAAACTCAATATCACTGGCGGATAATGTTGAGAAAATAATTTTTCTGAATAATAACCCAACATATCTATTATGATAACCGCCCGGATATTTTCATCTCTCTTATTTGCTTCCTTTATATAATTTATACTCCCCGAATATTTACTTTTAAAAAAAGTTCCTTCCTCATTTACAAAAGCAATAAACTTTATTGAACGCCGCGTATTCTCCCTGGCAAGCATCCTGGCAATTTCTAAAACAGCTGCTACGCCACTGGCATTATCATCTGCCCCGGGATTAAAAAAAGTATCATAATGCGCACCAACAATCACATATGCATTAGGATTAACCTCTCCCTTTTTTACAGCAATAATATTTTTTACTTCGTATCCTGAAAAATCATATTTCTGAAAAGTAACCTCGTAGCCTAATGATTGAAAAATTTCTGTTATATAGTCAGCGGCCTGGCATAATTTATCATACTTAAAAACACTTCTATCACCAATTTCAAAACTTAATTTTTCAACATGAGATTTTAAATTATTAACCAATTCTGCATTTTCCTTAATAGGAAATTTGAGCGGATTTTTTGTAAAACGAAATCCAAAACTTGAAAGAAAAGTAATTGCAACGCAAATAATTATAAAAATAATAAATTTTTTAATTCTTTTAACCACAACAATCCTTTCTTCCAAAATATATAAATAAAATTTAAATTACTATATACCCCTTACATATATGGATAGTGCTAATTCTTTATCAATCGCAAACTGCGAATGGCCAATTTTAAAAACACAAGAAGGAAAATGCTGCATAACCTTTATCTCTAATCCCGGCAAGACACCCAAGCTCATTAATTTTTGCATAACCAATGGGTCTTTGGTATGTAAGTAGGCAATTTTTCCTTCTTCGTTCTTTCTTAAATCTGCAAGCGGTGAAATAAGTACGCCTAGCTGCTTCTTTTTATTCTTACAACATTCTCCCCTTGGAATATTTTTCCCATGAGGGCAAAGACGAGGATGCCCTAATAAAGCACAAACTTTATCTTCTAGGCCTTTATGAAGAAGGTGTTCAAATTTACAGCTTATGCTATCAACATCTTCTTTCTTAACATCAAATATATCTGTCATTAGCCGCTCGGATAAACGATGCCGCCTAATTGCTAATTCTGCCTGCTTCCTACCTTTATCAAGTAAAATAATATGCCCATCGATAACTTTTATAAAATTCAATTTTGACAATTCTTGACAAGCAGGGTCGTCCTTAATAATACCTAAATCTAAGGGTTTACCCGGACGATCTTCTCCTTGAATCCACAGTGCCTCTAATATTTCTTCGGCATGCTCACTTAAATTATCCATCTTAATTCTCCTTTACAAACTTATTGTAAAAACAGTAAATATAAAATTCACTAAATACCCTACACTAAAAGAAAATAACAGAACAAATAACGAAATCCCTAGTCCTAAACGCCAACCGCGCTCTTTTATATTCATTAATAATTGTGCAATACAAGGTAAAAATAATGTTAAAGTTATACAACTAATTGCCAGCTGGTTAGCCGATAAAAATCCTAATTTTTTTAAATCATAAAGCCCGGCCGCGCCATAATCACGCCTGAAAAAACCAAATAAAAATGCAACAGAAGCCTCTTTCGGTAAACCTATCCATTTAACAGGATACTCTAAAATTTTAACAAAAATATTAAATATGCCTATTAATTTACCTAACCAAATAAAAAAACTAGCATATGCAAATAACGGAATAACTTCTTTTATATACCATTTAATCCGGCTATAAGTTTTTATAAAAACATTCGAAATTAAGGGAAATCGAATTGGGGGAATCTCCATATAAAAACTGGGAGGCGTGCCCGGCAAAATCTTTTTTGCCAGAAATCCAACGATTAAAAAAACTAAGATTATTGTAGCAATCCAAACAAACATTGCCCGCGGACTTCCTTCTAAAAGTGCTAAAATCACGCCCATTTGAGCTGAACAAGGAATAGCTAAAGCCAAAAGTAATGTCGCAATAATCCTCTCTCGTTTAGTAGGAAGGGTACGCGTCACCATTGTTGCCATAGTATCACAGCCAAAACCAAGTACTAATGGAATTACAGCGCGACCAGAAAGGCCAATTTTTTTAAATACACGATCAATTAATAAAGCAAGCCGCGGAAGATACCCAGAATCTTCTAAAATTGCAAAAGCAAAAAAGAACGTTGTAACTATGGGCAGTATTAAAGCAATCGCGTAACGAATGCCTAAAGTAATAATTCCATATTCACCAACGAATAAACCTTGAATAGTTTTCCAAGGAAAGATATGAATAAATAAATTAGTAACCCAAGGGTTTATATGATTAATAAATATTTTATCCTCTATAAAATTTACTAACGTACCTGCGCCAAATACGCCTACGAACTTATATAATCCCCAATAGAGGATAAAAAGTAATAATGGTATACCTGTAAAAGGATTTGTGGTCAACCAATCAAACATAATAAATAATCTATTTTGCGGCTTAGGATTAATCTTTTTCACTTTTTTTACGACTTTATTTATATAATTCTGGCGTTCTACGGCAAAAAGATAGCTTAAAGAATATGGATATTTTAATTTTGCCTCGCTAATAATTGCTTGGATTTTTGGCCATTGGGCTTCTTTTTGACTAACGATATTAATTATCTCACTATCATCCTGTAACAAAAATATGCTAACAGCATGTTTGCTAATTGAATAATCAAAATTAAGCAAGGCCTCTATGCGGCTAATAAAATCATCCAGTACTTTACCATAGGATATTGTTTCCATCTAACGGCATATCTCCATAATTTTTGTCTTTAAGATATCCATCCCCTCTTTTAACGTAGATACCGTTTCAACTATAGGCACACCTAATTCTTTCTCTAATGCCAAGATGTTAATTTCAATACCATTGCTTAAGGCCTCATCCATAATGTTTAAATCAATAATTAAAGGAAAACCTGCCTCTTTTAGCTGCAAGGTAAGAGAAAGCATCCGTTCTAAATTTTTTGTATCGATAACATGTATTACTAGGCAAGGTTTTTCATTAAAAAGAATTTTCCTTGTAACGCGCTCTTCTTCGGTTATCGGTAAAAGGGAATACATACCCGGTGTATCAATAATTTCAAAATCAAAACCAGATATATTCGCCTTTCCTCTGGAAACTTCTACAGTTGTACCGGGATAATTTGATACTATAGCATAACTACCCGTCAAATTATTAAACAAAACTGACTTTCCTACGTTGGGATTTCCTACTATAGCTATTTTTCTAATCATAAGGTTGGATTAATATTATTTATGGGTGGATAAATACCTAAAGGCACCTAAAGCAGCCTTTGAACCTTCACCAGCAGCAATAATAATCTGTTTTTCAGGAACATCAGTAACATCACCTGCAGAAAAAATTCCCGGGATGTTTGTTTCATTATGACAATTAACTTTTATTTCATTATATTGATTTTTTTCTAGGATACCAGCAAAACCTGAATTTGGAATAAGTCCAATTTCAACAAAAACACCTTCTACATCTAAAATTTGTTCTTGCGAAGAATCGATTAATTGTGTCTCTACTTTAATAGCATTAACCATTTTATCACCTATTATCTCTATCACTTTTGTATTATTTAAAACAGTTACAATCTTGCTTTCTCTAATTTTTTCATACATTATTGCATCACCTGTGATATCTTTTTCGATATTAATAAGATGGATATATTTGGCAATCTTTATTAATTGTAAAACTGCGTCTAGCGCAGAGTTTCCTCCGCCAATAACTGCAACGCGTTTTCCTTTAAATAATGGAGCGTCACATGTCGCACAATAAGTCAGGCCGTGATTTTTGAATTCCTTCTCCCCTAAGATGTTAAGTTCCTTCGAACGTTTACCAGAAGCAACTATAACTGTTTTAGCGCTATATTCTTCTTTATTAGTCTTTACTAAAAAATTATTATTAATTCTTTCGATATCAATAACCTGTTCATTCTCTTTAACCTGAACATTATATTGCCTCATATGCTCTTCAAACTTTGCTGTTAATTCCGGGCCAGTAATAAATTGATAACCGGTATAATTCTCAATATCACCACTCCAGGCAGTTTGCCCTCCGATATCACCAGTTACAATAATAAAATTTAAGTTTTTTCTAGCAGCATAAACCGCTGCAGTTATCCCTGCAGGGCCTGCGCCAATAATAATTAAATCATATATCATATGCCAAGAATAGTTTTTATCCTTTCTTTATCAAAACCCACGACTATCTCGCCTTCTATATCTATAACTGGTACGCCCATCTGTCCAGATTTTTCAATCATCTCCTGTGCTTTTAACTGATCAACAGATACATCAAAATCGCTGAATTCAATATTATTTTCTTTAAAAAATTGTTTTGCTCTTACACAATAAGGGCATGTGGGCGTACTATATATCGCTACTTTTTTCATTTCAACTTCTCCTTTAGGTGGTAGGGCGTAAGATCTATAACATCTTTTGCTTTAAAAACAATCAGGTATTCTGGTTTCGGCAGGCGCGCTTCAGGATGCCCTTTATGTCCTTTTTCTCCACGGATATTCCTTATAAATCTTCTAGCAATACGTTGGTTTATCCTATCTTCCCACATTGTCAAAAAATGCGGGACATATTCTGTTTTTACAACCTTTGCCTTCCCTTTAATAGAATATCCTGTAAATCTATGTTCATCGATAGCAGTTACAGCTATATTATGATTTTGTGTTAAGTTATTATATGTATTTTCTTTGTAGACATCGAGTAGGTAAAAAAGACCATTCTTTTTGTCTATCTCAACTATACCTTTACAGGAATTATGAGGCATGCCAAAAGCATCAATAGTTGAAACAACTACAAAACCCTGATTTTTAAAAAAGGTTATTAGCTCCTGTGATAATTTCATTCTAATAAATCTTCAAACTTCTCCTCATGGCCTACCTCTTCAGACAAAATATGACAGATAAGTTGATAGGTCACATGGTCTTTGCCTAAAGTTTTTGCTGCAATCTTATTGTAAACATCTATTGCTGTAGCCTCTGCATCAGTTACAGTTTTAATTATACTATTATAATCAGAAGTACCCTTAGGCGGCTTTGGATAAGAAGCATTGGCATTTTTTTCAATCTCCATAGGATTAGATATTGGCATTCCCCCTAATTCTAATATTCTATCGGCAACCTCCCCAGCATGCTCTAATTCATCCTTTGCGGTATCCGAAAGAAACTCACCTATATCTTCATATCCCATTCCGGTTGCAACCCTTGCCATATACCAATAAGAATAATAAGCAAGCCATTCATCACAATAAGCCTTATTTAAATCTTTCAGTAAATCTTTTACATCAAGCGCAGCTATCTTTGTCCCTTGCTTACCCATTTGTAACCTCCTTTTTTTGTTTTTTATACCCTCTCAAACATATCTTTCCCTACGCCGCATTCAGGGCATACCCATGTATCTGGTAGACTTTCGAATGATGTCCCAGATTTTATACCCTGACTAGAGTCACCTACTGCCGGATCATATATGTAACCGCATACTGTACAACGATATTTTCCCATTTATCATACCTCCTTTCTTACCTATATTATCTTCTTCGCGAATTCTTTGCCAAATTCATAACATCTATTAATTTCGTCTTTATCTGGCATATATTTAATCGCTAAAGACGGCTGCAGTATTTCAATACCAGCTTCTTTAATAATCTTTTCTAATGAGCTGACTGCTCCTCCTGCCCAGCCATATGAACCAAAACAAGAAGCTATCCTGTTTTTTGGCTTTAAACCTTTTAAAAATTCCATAAATCCTGCAATATTACTCAACATATCATTATCGTGCGTGGATGAACCAAAAATAAATCCTCTAGCATCAAGCATCTCTTTAATTACTTCAGTACGATCGGATATTGCTATATCAAAAAGTTTTGTTGTTAGGCCTGCATTGGCCAAACTTTCAACAATCTTTCTTGCCATTTTTTCAGTAGCACCCCACATCGTCTCATAAATAACTACAACTTTACGAGAGGTTGTATTTTTTGCCCAGTTAATATATGAATTAATTATCTTCATCGGGTCTTTCCGCCAGATAATTCCATGGCTTGGCGCAATCATTTTTATTGGGATATTTAAGTTCTTAATCTCAACGATTTTATTTATAATAATCGAGCTAAGCGGCCAAAGGATATTACCAAAATACTTTGCCGCCTCATCCATAAGCTCACAATCACTAACTTCATCATCAAATCGTTCGCTTGTTGCATAATGCTGGCCGAAGGCATCATTCGGCATAAGCAATTGCTCCTCCGGACAATAAGTAAACATACTATCTGGCCAATGAATCATAGGAGCTTCAATGAAAATCAAGTTTTTCTTGCCTAAATTAAGTTTATCATTAGTCTTAACAATATTAAAATCTAAATTAAGATAGTAGTTTTTCTCCAACCCCTCTTTACATTTCTGTGTACCGAAAATTTTTGCCTTTGGGCAAAGTTTTATTAATTCCGGCAGAGCGCCAGAATGATCTGTCTCAACATGATTTGCAATAATGTAATCAATTTTCTCTATAGGAATAACTTCTCTGATATTTGCGATTAATTCATTAGAGAATGCCCCCAGCACAGTATCAACCAACGTAATTTTATCATCAATAATAAGATAGGCATTATAAGTTGTGCCTCGCTTTGTTGTATAAGTATGCCCATGAAAATTACGCGTATTCCAATCAACTACTCCTACGGAATAAATACCCTCTAATACTTCCCTAGCTGCCATATCAAACCTCCATCAATAACCAACAAAATTTTCTGTAACAATATTTTCTTGTGTAATATTTAATTTTTCAGCTAATATTTTCTTCATTGCGCTAACCATCTGCGGCGGGCCGCAAAGAAAAAATTTACGCTCTAAATAATCAGAAATCTCATTTTTAATTATAGTCTCATTAACTAAACCAATACTACACTTGAAATCTTGAGTTGGTTCACATAATACATGGCTCACTTTTAAACTCCTGAATTTTTTTTGCATATAATCAAAATCTTCTTTGAAAATAACATCCCTAATTGAGCGATTTGCATAGATAAGCGCTATATCTATATCTAAATTTTTATCAACTGCGTATTTAATAATACTTCTAATCGGCGTAATCCCAATGCCGCCGGAAATAAATGCTACTTTTTGGGCTGGGTTATCTTCTAGGGTAAACTTTCCAAAAGGATATTCTACCCTTATTATATCACCTAACTTTAGGATATTTAGTTCTTTAGAAAAATTACTATCTGTTATTTTTTTCGTAAATTCAATAAAGCATTTTTCTGTGGGCGAACTTGAAATAGAAAAATATCGTTTGCATTCTTTATCCATCTTTAAAGATGCAGAAAGAAGCTGGCCTGCCTTAAAATCAACTTCTTGTTTTATATCAAGCCGAAAGCTTTTTACATTATAATTACGCTGGATAATCTCTTTTATCTCTAAATCTAATTTTACCATCTCAATAATTTTCTTGCTCTATCAATAAGTGTTTTCATAGCTTCGCTGGTATTCGGAATATGACAACCAGCGACATCAAAATGGCCCCCGCCATTAAAACTTTCTGCGACTGAAGCGATATTAATTTTACTTTTTGATCTTAAACTAACCCTTAATATTTTATTATTAACTTCTCTAAAAAAAATCACAATCTCAACACCTTTTATTGCACGGATTTGATCTGCTACGCCATCTACATCTTCTTTTCTCCCTTTTAAACGTTTTAGGTCTTCATTTTTGATTATAGTCCATGCAAGCTTTCCGCCATACATAAACTTGCATCTCGCCAGACAAATCCCTGAAAGAATTGAAGCCTGCCTTGTCTGTGACCAAAAAACTGTATCCACTAATTTATAGAAATTAACCCCCCGCTTCAAAAGCTCTGCACAAATTTCAAAGGTTTCGACTCGAACACCCGGCAATCTAAATGAATTAGTTTCAACTATTATTGAAGTAAGGATATTTTGTGCGATATTCTTATCTATCTCAACATCCAATTTTATCAAAAGGGTATAAATTAATTCGCCGACTGCAGCAGCGTCTTTATCAATAAGCTTTATATTCCCGAAACCACGCCTAAACTCATGGTGGTCTATCTCTAATATATCTTTAGATTTTTTGAATATTCTAAAAGCTCTCCCTAATATCTCCCTATTACTGCAATCAACGGCAATTGCTAGATCTGGTTTTATTTTAACCTGCCTGACAAGCCTGTGTATCCCCGGTAAAGAAATAAATCTAGTTGGTATACGTTCTTGTATCAACATATAAACATTTTTACCAAGTTTTTCTAGACCAATCCCTAGTGCTAAAAGACAGCCAATTGAATCAGCATCTGGATTAATATGACCAGCTATAACTATTGATTTTGCATCTAAAATTTTTTTACATATCAAATTGAACTGTTGCATTATTTCCAAATTCCTTTGATTTTTACCCCACAATAAGAACAACTACCATTTTGTAAATTAAGCTCTTTAATATTATAGAGATCTCTTTTGACTAAAAGTCTATTACAATTATAACAGCTTGTATCATTTCCTTTTAGGATATTACCTAAATAAATAAACCTCAGCCCTTTTGATTTTCCGATGTCCCTTGCTCTTCTTAATGTTTCTGGCGGCGTAGAATTATAATTAGTAAACTTATAATCCGGATGGAACCGAGAAATATGCCAAGGCATATCTTTATCAACACTAGCGATAAAATCAGCTAGATTGTTAAGCTCCTCATCAGAATCATTTTCACCTGGCACTACAAGCGTAGTTATTTCAACCCAAATTCCGCATTGTTTCATATATTTAACTGAATCTAATACAGGCAGCAGACTTGCTTTACAAATATTTTTATAAAAATTTTCATTGAAGCTTTTAATATCCACGTTTGCCGCATCTAAATATGGCTTAATTGTATCAATTGCTTTTTTTGTCATAAAACCATTTGTAACAAAAATATTTTTTAGCCCATGTTTTTTTGCAAGAATTGCTGAATCATATGCATATTCAAAAAAAATTGTCGGTTCGGTATATGTATAAGAAATACTTGCGCAATTATCCAGCCTTGCCTGCTCAACTACAGTCTCAGGCGACATTCTCATGCTGCTAAATTCTTGATTTTGCCTTTTTGACATTTGCGAAATCTGCCAATTCTGGCAAAAGCCGCATCTAAAATTACACCCGATAGTTGCAATTGAATAAGATTGTGATCCCGGTAAAAAATGATATAAAGGTTTTTTTTCAATAGGATCAATATTTGCTGTAATTACTTCATTGTAAACAAGTGTATACAATGTACCTGCTATATTTTGCCTCACGCCACAAATACCAAATTTAGAATCTGCAATCTTACAATTGTGGTTACACAAAAAACAATGCACAAATTTATTATCAAGCTTTTCATATAGCATTGCTTCTTTTTTCATTTTTTCTTATATAATCCAACCAGTTCTGCTTTATCTAAAATATGGCCATGCATTGCTTTCTCTAGCAACTGTTTATCTGGTGGCAAATCAAATTCTAATTTTGTATCTAATGCATAAATTTTAAAAAAATATCTGTGTGTACCGGATGGCGGGCAAGGGCCATGATATTTCTTTTCTCTTATAGTATTTAAACCTTCTACCCCAGGAACGCTATTTTCTTTGATCTCTGAAACAACTGGAATATTATAGACTACCCAATGTATCCATAAACCAGATGGTGCATCAGGGTCTTCTACGATTAAGGCTAGAGATTTAGCTTCTTTTGGAATATCCTCAATAATAAGTGGTGGATTAATATCACATCCCTGGCAAGTAAATTTCTCGGGAATAATTGTAGTATGCTTAAATTCCGGGCTAGTTAATTTCATATTGCCTCCCTTAAAAGATTCGCCACATCATTATCTTCAACCTGATTAAAATTACGGTAAAACTGCCCTACGGCCGCAAAAAATTCTGGCATCCGCAGGCAGATTATTTCGTCTGCATCATCTTTTATTCTAACTAGTGATTCATTAGATGCTACTGGTATAGCAACAACGATTTTTTTTGGTAATTCTTTTCTTATCATCCAAAGCGCAGATTGCATTGTTGAACCTGTAGCAATACCGTCATCAGTTACTATTACTATTTTATCCTTTAAGCCTACCTTTGGCCTTATTTTTCTAAATATCTCAACGCGTTCCTTGACTATATCCAGTTGTTTTTTTGTTTCATTTTCGATGTAGGTTTTCTGGCCGTCTAATTCAAAACTTAAATCCCGGTTAATAAATACACTGCCATCTTCTGAAATTGCGCCTATGGCAAATTCTGGATTAGATGGATAGCCAATTTTACGTACAATAACTATATCAAAATCACATTGTAAATTTTTAGCAATACTAGCTGCAATAACAACGCCACCTCTAGGTATTCCCACTACAACTATATCTTTATTTTTATATTCTTTTAGCTCATTGACCAAAAACTCTCCTGCTTCAATACGATCCCTAAAACTTTCGAAACTCCGAGATAAAATTCTTATTTTTTCACTAAGCATTCGAACTGAATATTTGTATGTCCGATATGAAAACGTTCTTTTACTAATCTATTTACTTCGTGCAATACTTCATTTGCTTTACTTATATGACAATCATCAATCACAATATGTGCTGTAAATGCATATATGCCGCTTGCAATCGTCCAGGCATGAACATGGTGAACTTCATAGATACCTTTTATTTCATTTTTGAGTACAGCTATTACCTCATCAATGTCTAGATGCTTAGGAGTAAATTCCAAAAGGATACCTGCTGAATCTACGATTAATTTTATTGCCCAGATAACTATAAGAATAGAAATAAAAATAGCTAATATCGGATCAAAGATATAATTCTTAGTGAATAGGATTATTAGACTAGCAATAACAATGGCAATGCTTGATACAAGATCCCCTATTTCATGCAAAATAGCACTTCGAATATTTAAATCATGCGATCCTGCTTGGAATAAGAAAACAGTAGTTATACCATTTATTACTAAGCCAATACCTGCTATCAAAAGCATTTCGCTTATTTTAATATCCTGCGGAGATAAAAATCTTAATACCGATTCATACACAAGATACCCTGCAATAAATATCAATACAATTCCATTTATGAATGCTACCAATATCTCTGTGCGATAAAAACCATAAGTATGTTTTTTAGTAGCCGACCTAGAAGAAAGAATAATTGCAAAATAAGTCATCGAAAGGGCAAATAAATGTGTAAGCATATGCCAAGCATCTGACGTCAAAGCAAGGCTGTTAGAAATAAAACCTCCGACAAACTCTAAAACCATACCGCCTGCAGTTAAAAATAAAGCTAGCTTAAGGCGTGAAATTTTATTTATATTCCGATGATGAATTACTGTCATCTATCTGCTCAACTCTTGTATCTTTTGCTCGATTAGGCGTTTATGTTTTTGTTCTTCTCCAATTAAAAATTGAAATATATCTTTTGCAAGTTTCGCTTCCTTAGAAAGCTCCTCGTACATCTCTATTGATTTTATTTCTTTGTCTAAAGCTAAATTCAATGCTTCGATTGGCCCCACGGCATGCTCCTTTTATTGATAACCCCGTTTATATTTTTGGCTGACGCCATATTAATTTAAAATTAGCCTTGTAATAATTTTATAATTTCACGGCAAAATGCGGGCAAATCATAGGGATTGCGAGAAGTTATAAGGTTACCGTCAACTACTACTTCTTTGTCTAGAAAATTTGCGCCGGCGTTAACAATGTCATCTTTTATTGCAATGAATGAAGTCGCTTTCTTGCCTTTGAGGATACCTGCCGAGACAAGCACCCAGCCGCCATGGCAAATTGATGCAACTAACTTTTTTTTATTGAAAATTTCCCTGATAAAATCAGTAACTTCTTTGTACCTTCTTAAAATATCCGGCGCATATCCACCTGGTATAATTACACCGTTAAAATCATCACTTTTTATATTTTTTATCGATACTTCTGCCTCAACTAGATAGCCCTCTTTGCTTTTATATTCTCTCTTACCTGTACCAACAAAAATAGCATCAATGCCAGACTCTTTTAAGCGTAAATAAGGATACCAAACTTCTAAAACTTGATAATAATCTTCAACTAAGATCGCTATTTTCATACTTAACCTTCAAGCTCATCGATAATTTTTGCCATTATAAAATCGTTTTCCGACAACCCGCCTAGAGCATGTGTAGTAAGCGTGATTTTCAATTTATTATAAATAATAGTAATCGCTGGATGGTGCCCTTGCTCTTGGCTAACTACAGAAACTAAATCTAAGAAATATTTTGCTTCAATGAAATCTTTAAATTTAAATTCTCTCGTAATTTTTCTTCCCTCAACTAATTGCCAATCTTTATGGTTTACTAATAATTTAGCAATTTCCTGGCTTTCTAATGGCTTACCGCCAACCTCACATGGCCGGCAATGGTTAGATAATTCTTCCTTTATATATAAAGCTGGGATTTTTATAACTTCCTCTATTTTAAGGAGTGCCTGATTATAATTTGGCTGCGTGGTTAACTCCTCAACAATTTCATAATACCTTATAAAATTATTTTTGTCTAAAATTATAACTGAACGCGCAAGTAAATTTAATTCTTTTATAAGAAGTCCGTAATTGATGCCAAAAGAAGAAAATCTATAATCTGATAATACCAAAACATTTTTTATCTGGTTTGCATCACAAAATCTTTTCTGTGCGAATGGCAAATCTTTGCTTATCCCTAAAATTATTATATCGCTTGAAAGATGGGTTGCCTGTTTATTAAATTCTTTTAACTGTAAATCACATACAGGCGTATCTAAAGATGGAAAAGAAGTTATAATTTTTATTTTATTCCCATAATCGGATAAATGAACTTCTGCTAATTCTGTATTAATAACTCTAAAGTCTGAGGCTTTTATATTTTCTCTAAGCGGCCTGCCGGCCAATGTTAAAAGACTACCTTTAAATTTTATATTTCGCATAATAGCCATTCTCATATATCAATTCCAAAAGTTTTTCTTATAATAATGCCAATCAAGAAATTAATTATAGCGATACTTAAACTAAGCCTAGCCATCTCTATAAATCTTTTTTTGAAATCAAGGTTTTTTGCAACTGCAGTATAAAATGTAAATACCGTTATTATCAGAAGAACAAATAGAAGAACAAAACTCAAGCATAGGAATATATTCTTAAAAATTAGATATGGCGAGATTAAAAGTATGACAGTAAAAATATAAGCAAGACCTGTATAAATACTAGCTTTAAAGGGGTTTTTCTGTGTATCATCTTGGTGTTTTATAGAAAGATATTCTGATGCTGCCATTGAAAGGCTTGCTGCAATACCTGTAATTAACCCAACAATTGCAACAAGCCTAGTATTTTGAAGTGCTAAGGTAAAACCAACAAGAGCACCGCTTAACTCGACCAAAGCATCATTTAACCCAAGAACAACTGAACTTACATATTTAAGCCGTTCTTCATCAATTAAATTAATTAATTCAAATTCGTGCCTTTCTTCATCTTGAATTATTTTATCTGTTTGAGGAATTTTTTCTTTTATTTTTGAATAAACATTTTGAGCAAAACCTTCACCACTCTCTAGGAGCTTTACCCCAAAAGTCAAACCAAAAAATCTCGCAACAAAAATATAAAAAAATATTTTTAATTTATCAGCCGTAACATCAGTTTTTGTAATACTTTTCCAAATGTTATAATGCCTTAATTCATCTTCTGATATTTTTTCAACTATAGTTCTATTATGCTCATCTTTCAATAATAAAGATAACTTTTTATAAATTATATGTTCTGTGATTTCGTTTTTTTGTGCTTGTAATAAATTTTGCCTTAAGCTATTATTTAATTCCACATCCATCTCAAAATGCCTCTTTTTCGCAACTCTCTATTGCACTATCAATTTCTTTTTGTAATTCCCCCGGCAGCCCCATTATAGAAGTATCTAAGAATCCCCTTATAATTGCGGCCTGGGCTTTACCCTGCGACAGGCCTCGCGACATAAGATATTCAATTTCATCTCTGGCAATTTTACCTACGGCTGCCTCATGAGATAAATCAACATCCCGCACAATACCTTCAAGCTCTGGTATAGCATGAATTAATCCTCTCTCGCTTAACATTAATCCCCGGCACTCAAGGTGAGCTTTTATCCCAGGCGCCTCGCCTCTTATATGGCCCCTTGCAATAATATCGCCTCCTGCAGTAATTGCTCTTGCAACTATTTCAGCGCGTGAATTTGGAGCTTTTAAAATTACACGCGAACCCACATCAAGATGAGAACCGGGATGAGCAAAAAGAATTGAATTATATCTTGCAACAGCGCCCTCGCCTGTCAATTCTGCCTTTGGATACATCTGTAAATTTTTTACTGGCTTTAAACAGATATAATTTGATAAAAATGTTCCGCCTTCTTCGATAATTGCAGCGGTACGCGGCCTGACTGATACATCTTCTGCCCAATTATGCACCATCGTAAAAGTAAGCCTTGCTCCTTTTTTGATATAAAATTCAGAGATACCGATATGAAGCCCACGCTTTATGTCGCTTGCTGTCGCACAACCAGTAATTACCTGAAGATCAGAACCTTCTTCGGCAATGATTATATTATGTACATTTTGGATGATATTATTTTCTTCAATAAAAAGACAAGCCTGCAAAGGATACACTGCTTTTACTCCGTGTAACACCCTTAAAAAATAACCATGATGCTGGTGTTCTTTTGCTTCTTGAGTAAACTCATCCTGTTTATCAGAAACCGCTTTCCAGAAATAGTTATCCAGCCAATCATATTTTTTAATTGCTTCAGTTGTACTCATCACCTCAACGCCATCAAATAAACTCTTTGAATAGACAACGCTATGGTTCATCTGAATATATGTACCAGAACGTGATTTTTGCGATAGATCCACCCCCACAGACAGCATATGTTTTTTTTGCTTTTGGTCTAGGTTAAGCAGATTGCCTAAATATTTTTTTTCAGACGCCTTTGCTTTATAAGAAGAAATATCTACCGGGGCTACTTGTGATATTTCTTTTCTTGTTCTACTTTTTCTAGTTCGCATGTTATACACCACTCATATCCATGTGCTTTAATTGTTTCTAGGATTTTTTTAGGGTCGCCTACACAATGTAGTTTTCCGCCAACTAAAATACATCCCCTGTCGGCTTTAACATAATCAAAAATATAGCCTGTATGGGTTATAATTAAAGCTGCGTTACCTACATTTTTATCTAATATCCGATTCATAATCTTTCCGACTAAAACCATATTCTCTAGATCTACTCCTGATTCTGGCTCATCAAATAAAGATAAATCTGGCGAACAAGCCAAGAGCTGCAATAGTTCAGAACGTTTAATTTCTCCTCCGGAAAATCCTAAATTTATATCTCTAGATAAAAATTCTTTTAAATTAATCCCTTCGGCTTCTTTTTCAGTATCAAAATCGCCTATCTTTATCTCTTGTATCATCTGCTGCATCTTCAATCCTCTTATTGTAGGAGGCCTTTGGAACATAATACCTATACCAAGACGGCTACGCTCATCAATACTTAAATCATTAATACGCTTACCCTTAAAAATAATATTACCATTTGTAATTTTATAATTGGAAAAACCAAGAATTGCCATCAGAAGCGATGTCTTGCCAGAACCATTAGGACCAAGAAGAGCAAGGCGCTCGCCTTTTTTGATGTCTAGATTAATATTGCTTAAAACTTCCCTGCCGCCGACTTCAACAGTCAAGCTTTCTATATTTAGCATATGAATTTTATTATCTTACTCGTTATAAATTTTGTCAATCGTTACTTTCTGGTATTTAAAATATCTGTAATGTCCTTCTCTGGCGTCGTAATTAATTTTAAATCAAAGTTATCCTGCAATACCTTTAAAACATTCGGCGTAATAAATGCCGGTGGCGTAGGGCCAATTCTTATGCCTTTTATATTAAGATATAGAAGCGTAAGTAATATTGCCACTGCCTTTTGTTCAAACCACGATAAAACAAGAGACAACGGTAATTCATTCACACCGCAATTAAATGCCTTGCTAAGCGCCAAAGCAACTTGAACAGCAGAATAAGCATTATTACATTGGCCAATATCAATTAAACGCGGTATACCATCAATCGAACCAAAATCAAGTTTATTAAATCGATATTTTCCACAAGCCAATGTTAAAATCACGCAATCCTTGGGAACATTAAGCGCAAATTCACTATAATAATTACGGCCTGGCTTTGCTCCATCGCAACCGCCAATCAAGAAAAAATGTTTAATTTTCCCAGATTTTACAGCTTGCACAATCTTATCAGCAATACTCAATATCGCTGTATGATGAAAACCTGTCATGATTTTCTTGCCGGGCACTTCCTTAAGAGGCGGCACTGATTTAGCTTTGTCAATCAGTGGCTTAAAATCCCTATTTTTAATATGTACTGCACCGCTGACACCAGTAATACCTACAGTAAATAACCTATCTAAATATGTATTTTCCGGTGGAATCAATACGCAATTTGTTGTTGCAAGAATTGCACCGCCAAATTCATTAAATTCTTTCTTCTGTTCTTGCCAAGCTCCACCATAATTGCCTACCAAATGTTTAAATTTTTTTAATTCCGGATAACCATGGGCAGGTAACATTTCGCTATGCGTGTAAACATTAATTCCCATACCTTCTGTTTGTTTTAATAATTCATAAAGATCTAATAAATCGTGCCCGGTAACAAGTATGCCGGGGCCAGCCTTAGTGCCTGTCGGAACTTCAACAGGTATAGGATTGCCAAATTTTTCTGTGTGCGCTTTGTCTAATAGCTCCATTGTCTTTAGATTAATCTCTCCGCATTTAAGCACAATATCGATATAATCTTTAATATCAAAATCAACATTGGTAACCGTTTTAAATAAAGCCTCGTGCATAAATTTATCAACATCTTCATCTCTTGCCCCAAGCTCTCTAGCATGATATGCATATGCCGCAATACCTTTTAAGCCAAAAAGTAAAATATCTTGTAAACTTTGAATATCAGGATTTTTCCCGCAAACTCCTATTTTTGTACACCCCATACCGCCGAATGTCTGTTCACATTGATAACAAAACATTTTCCCCTCCTATTTTATTAAAGAAGCAATATTGATAGATTTTAATTCTTTCGTAACCAATCCTTCAATCCGATCTATTTTTTTCTTTAAAAAACATGTTCTTCTGTTTGGACAAAGTTCTTTTCTAAAGAAACACTCATTGAATCTTAAGCGTCCTTGAAAAATATCAATAAGATCCGTTATTAGTATTTTCTTAGGGTCTTTTGCCAATCTAAATCCCCCGCAAACACCTTTATAAGATAATAGTATTTTATGCCGGGTAAGAATTTGTAAAATTTTTCTAAGAAATGGCCTTGGTATTTTTATTTTATCTACTAATTCCGAAGCTGTTGCTAGCTTGCATTTATTTTTAGCAATAAACGCCAGAGCCCTTACAGCATAATCGGTATCACGTGTTATTAGCTTCACTATAACTCCTTGTAATTAAAAGATACAATATTAGTATCATTTTGTCAAGAAAAAATTAGAAAATCCTATTTGCTAATATGCCTATTAAAACAACTTGAGGAACAGCAATTATTGTAAGCCATATAGCAACGCGCCTGCCTATGTTAAACCAAATAAGCCCTATCTCGGTATAATCTGTCACAACACCTGCCATTAAAAACACAAATGAATTTCCAAATGCTTTTGTTTGCCGGTATATTTCAAAAGCAAGCGGGCTAGTGCCTTCAGAACAAACCTCTAAAATCGTAGCCAGCGCTAATGTTACAAGCAGCCCCAAAAAATTCGGCCCCATATATTTATGGAATATATGTGTTGGAATGTATGCATTGGCCAAGCTAGCCAAAGCAATACCTATTAGTATCCACCATAGGATCATATTAGACAAAGAAGCTACGCCTTTATACACACCCCTAAAATCGCTTTTGAGCTGCTCAAAACTAAAATTATATTTTTTTATCCTTTTGCTTAAATCGTTGAACAAAGAAAATTCTTTTCCTATGTCAACAATATTTTTATTTTTTTCGATTAAACTTTTTCTTTCGAGGATTTGAAAAATCAACCCTGTATTAATTGCAACAATTAATGCTGCAAAAATAATAAATAATCCTTTTAAGCCAAAAAATCCGATCAACATAATGGTTAAAGGTAAGTTCGCCCAAGGGCTTGCTAAAAGAAAAGTAATAACCGCTGGGTTTGATGCGCCTTTTTTGTGAAGCTCCATTGAGATTGCTAAAATACCATGTGAACAGGCACTCATTAAAAACCCTAAAACCGCAGAATGAAATATAGTTTTCTTCCTAGAACCTGCTAAAATATAAGACACATATTCCCGAGGAATATAATAATCAATTAAACCGCCTATTAAAAGTCCGAGAATAACCGCCCACCAAATCTTTTTAGAGTAGGCTAAGAACGATTGCCTAAAAGGTTCTAAGATAGGGAAAAAATAAGAAATAGATAATAAAATAACTAAGATAAAAACAATAATAATAATTTTGTTTTTATACCAAATATTTTTTGGCTTACAGTGGCTACAAGTATCAGCTTGTTGCATAATTAATCATAATATTTAGTTAATGAATTTTTTAATCTTGCGCAATAATTCATCTGCTTCGAAAGGCTTCAATATACAATCGTCGGCGCCAAGCTCTTGGATCTTCTCGAAACTAGACCGAATAGTGCTAGCAGTAAACAAAATAACGGGTATATGTTTAAATCTACTATCTGACTTTAATTTCTTACAAAACTCATCGCCTTGCATAATTGGCAATAATAAATCAAGCAATATCAAATCTGGCATATTTTTTGCTAATAAATCCCAAGCTTTTTCTGCATCAACAGCTGTAATGACTTTATAGCCTGACGTCTCTAACCTAGTCACCGCGAGCGCGAGTATATCTGGTTCATCATCGATAATCAATATTTCTTTTGCCATTTATCCTCCTATAGTTGGCAAAGTGAAACAAAAATTCGACCCTTTACCTAACTCCGACTCAACCCAAATACGGCCTCTATGAGCTTCAATTATCTGCTTAGAAATCGCAAGGCCTAAACCTGCACTGCCAGTTTTCCTTCTTGCCTGCCAATACCAGGTAAATAATTTGGGTATATCTTCTTGACTAATACCTAAACCAGAATCTTTAACTGATATGTAAATCAAACTATCACGGATATTTAATGTAATAATGATACTACCTTTATCTGTAAATTTAAGAGCATTATTAATTATATTAATTAATACTTGGGTGATTTTATCTCTATCAAATTTTAACCTCGGTAAATCTTTCTGAAACTCTAACATAAGCTTAATCCCTTTTTCATCAGCTAACGGCTTCATCATCTCGCTAACTTCTCTAACAACTTCGCTAATATCATTATCTTCGATATTAAATTCCATCACGCTAGATTCTAGTTTCTGTAAATCAAGAATATTATCAATCAACCTAGCAAGCCTGTCTACATTTTGTTTAGCTATATCTAACATATTTTTCTGTTCTTTATTAATTTTGCCTACAGATCCATCTAAAACTAAAACAATCCCTTCTTTAATTGCACCTAAAGGAGTTCTTAGCTCGTGGGAAACCATCGCGGTAAAATCTCTTTTAATTGTTAGTGATTCCTGAAGGCATCTATTTGATTTTTCTAATTCATCTCTTGTATTTTTTAAATCTTCCATTATATGTAGCATTGCCTTCTGCGTCCGGGCAGACTCTTTCACTCTCTCTTTAATTTCTATATTTGCCTTCTCTAAACCATTAATCATATCTAAAACCGGGCGCATATCTCTAGCCACTAACACAACACCACTAATATTTTTTTCTCTTATGATAACTGCGCCGCTAAGATTAATGGGTGTCTTTAGGCCTTGTTTAGTTAAGAAATCCATATTAATATTATATATTTTTCCCGCATCAATTATTTCCTGAAAGTATTTATGCACTAGCTCTTCTTCTTGCAAAAAAATATCTTTTATATTTTTTCCAATAAGCTCATTTTCTTCATAACCTAATAAATTTAGAGCAGCCCTATTAACTGATTTAATTGTAGTATCGAGATTAGCTATAATTAAACTATCAGCAATCGAAGAAACAATAGTATCTAGATATTCCTTTTGCTCCACAATAGCATTTTCCCTTTCTTTTATGTTTAGCGACATCACTCTAAATGAATTAGCCAAGTCTTCTAACTCATCACCAGTCTTAATATGTATAGGATACTCTAATTCTCCCCTAGAAAAATGATCGCTAGCTTCTTTAAGAGACTTTATCGGCCGAGAAAGAATACTACCAAACATATAAGAAACAATTAAAATTAATAAAATTAAAAATATAGCTAAGACTTGCACATCAAACATAAGTTGTTCAATAGGCATAAACGCTTCTCTGATGCTCTGATCAATAACTATATACCAAGCTATTTTCTCTTTTAACAATAGAGGGTTTCTAACCTTAGAAAAGACGTTCAACATCTTGTTAGGATGGATATTGGGATTAAAATTAATAAAATATTTTTTTGTTTCTTGCAAAACTTTCGCTATGTTTTCATTATGAAAGAAAATATTAGTTAGAGGAATTATGCCTGAATGAAATAAAATATCGCCTTTTTGATTAATGACAGCGGCGTGCCCGGTATTGCCTATTCTAAAATTTTCTAAAAAACTAAAAAACTTGTTTACATCTATTACTTCCTTAACTACACCTATAACCTCGCCGTTATTATCTTTAATAGGTAAGGCAAGGCATATACCTAAAGTATTGCTTGAAATATCTAATTCTATATCTCCAATAAAAATCCCGCCTTTGCCGTTTTTAAAAGCTTGCTTCCACCATTCTTCATCCGCCTGATAAAAATCAGTAGTCTTTCCCGAAGCAGCTGCTAACCCCCCAAACCTATCGCTAATCAATACTTCGGATATATGTTTATCGGCTGCAACCTTTTTTCTCAATTCAACGCTACCTGCGTTTTCTAAATACTCTTTTACAAATAAATTGTCTTTATCGACATCCGGCCATCGCTTATCCATATCTAGCATAAATTTTTCAAGGCTGGCAGGCGGCATATTCTCATAATAGGCGTTGCGCGCTTTGATAATATCTATATAGATTTGGTTTGAGGTATCTTTTTTAAAACTGCTTATTTCTGTATTAATTCTTTGGTCAACGCTAGAACTTAAAGCATCTGCAATTTTTTTGTAATCTACAGAAATAACTTCTTCTAATAAATTATGGGTGAATAAATAAGCTGATATAATTCCTAGCACCATAACAAATAAAAATATTAAAAAAACAAAAATAGTAATTTTCTTTCTAACAGTACTTCTGTTTAACATTATTTTTTCCTTGATTGCGTATTAAGCATTGCTTCGAGCTCCTTAATTCTCCTCTCAAGTTCCTCCATTTTCAACTCTCTATCTACAGCGATTTTAGCAAAACGTTCAAGATCTATCATTTTTTCTTTTAGCTCTTCTTCTACCTGAACCCTATGGATAATCTCTTTATTTAATTCATCATTGGCATTAGAAAGCTCTGCAGTACGCACCCTAACACGCAACTCCAATTCAGCTTGGTAATTTTTAAACTTTTGTTCTATTTTTTTGCGCTCAGTAATATCTATATTTACCTCAGCTACAAGCCAATTACCATATTCATCCTGATAAGGCATGCTAACAACTTCTATCGGCCTATTCCCTTCCCTAACCAAAATCTCTTCGCTAATTACTTGCTTTTTAGTTTCTAAGGCTTCTCTAGCGCCACATTTTGGGCAGGCTTTATCAGCACCCATAAAATATTCATAGCATTTCCTACCTATGTAGTCTCCATAAATCTTTGCCCATTCAGTATTAACATAACGCACATTGTAATCAGAATCAATAATATCAATACCGGTATTTGTTGCACCTAAGATAAATTCAATCTGTTTTTTTAATGTTACTATTTCTGTATCTTTTTGTTTCAGTATTACCGACGAATGATCTTTTTTTTCATTTTTCAGCATTATCTACTCCAGATTAACCAAATAAATAAATAAGCCGCTAAAACTGCGGCGATAGTAAAGGGAACGCCTATTTTCATAAAATCTTTGAATCTTACTTCATAGCCCTCTTTCTTTAGGAGGCCGCAAGCGACAATATTTGCAGATGCGCCTATCGGTGTAATATTACCGCCAAGGCTTGCACCGATTAAAAGGCCAAATAAGAATAAAGAAGGATTAATATTGAGGTTATTAGACATTGAAACGGCAACTGGAAGCATTGCCGCCAAAAATGGGACATTATCAATAAATGCGGATAAAATAACAGCAAGAAAAACTAACACTGTATAACCTAGAAATATATTCGCACCAATTAACCCTGACAGATAATTGGAAATGACCTCTATCCATCCAGTCAAAGTAATACTGCCAACCAGAATAAATATACCCAATAAGAAAAATGTCGTATCCCAATCTAAAGATCTTATCCCATTTAAAACTGGCGACTTATTGATAAATTTTTTCCAAATAAGAGAAATCATGCCAAATACCATACACATTATTCCGGCCATATATGAAAAACCTGTGTCTAAGAATGAGGATAGCGCAAGAAGAAAAATTAATGTAACAAGAATAATCGTAGGAACCCATGATTTTACTTTCTCAATAGTTACAAGCTTAGCCTTCTCTTTTTGCCTACGAAAAATAAAATATAATACAATAAATGACACAACTGCGCCTAATTCAACGGCAAAGAAAATACTCGGGCGTCCCTGATAAAAAAAGAAGTCTCCAAAATTCATCTTAGCAAAACCGCCTAAAAGCATACTTGGAGGATCCCCTATTAAAGTAGCAGTCCCTTGAAGATTGCTCGATACTGCAATTGCAATCATCATATTTATTGGATTTATTTTCAATTTTTTTGCCAAGGATAACGCGATGGGCGCCACAATTAAAACAGTAGCTACATTTTCAACAAATGCAGATATAAATCCGGTTAAAATACAGATTAAAAGAATTGCCCAACAAGTATTTTTTGCCTTATCAACAATAATTTCGGCTATATAAGCAGGAACACGGCTTTCCATAAAGATATCAGCAACAACAAGTGTACCGACAAAAATTCCCATAACATTCCAATTAATTGCAAAGAATGCTTGTTTAAAAGAAATTGTTTTAGTTAAAATTATCAGGGCTGCCGAAATTAGAGCAATAAGTGTGCGTTTTTTAGGCAAAAAAACGAATAGAATATAAGCAGCAATAAAAATAAATAAAGCAATATTTTTTTCCATCATTTCATCTCTACTTCTTGTATACCGCGCACAACTTCAGGAATTATGCCTTTTTTTGTATAAACAGGATGTATTATTTTTTCTAAAAAAGAAATTTTAGTTAAAAAGAATAACCCCCCTAAAAAACAAGTTATGCCTCCAATAATTAAGGTATTTGGTGCTCCAATTCTTGAAGCAAGAACACCTGCTAATAAAGACCCGAAAGGAATCATCCCCATAAAAGCACAAGCAAATAAGCTCATAATACGTCCGCGCTTATCATCTTCTACGATTGTCTGTAAAATTATATTTGATGCTGCTGACTGCACCATAAGCCCAAAACCAATAAATGCTAAAATTAACAAAGAAAGCCAAAGTATCTCTGACTGAGAAAAAATAATTAGTCCTGCGCCAAAAACTAGAGTCGAAATTGCAACTATTTTACCTAACCCAATAATATTCCTGCGGCTAGCTAAATAAAATGCTCCAAATAATGCGCCGGTCCCTGCTGCTGACATAAGAAACCCATAAGTACGTGATGTGCCGTGTAAAATTTTGGTCGCAAAGATAGGCATAAGTACTGCATATGATATACCCATTAAACTAATTAAAGCGAGTAAAGCTAAAATAAGCCTAATAGGTACAAAATTAAAAGCATAGCTAAAACCTTCTTTTAATTCCTCAAAAATATGCGTCTTTTTTACCTCAATTTTTCTTTCTTTTATCTTCATCATAATTAACGCAATAATTACAGCAATAAAACTAAAACCATTTACAAGAAAACACATGCCTTCTCCAATTAGAGGTATAAGAACGCCGGCAATTAACGGGCCGATAAGCCTTGCACTATTA
Organism: Candidatus Omnitrophota bacterium; assembly: GCA_040753015.1. GTDB lineage: Bacteria > Omnitrophota > Gorgyraeia > Gygaellales > JBFMHM01 > JBFMHM01. The sequence continues at coordinate 9,833 of JBFMHM010000006.1, read as the reverse complement.
AATATTGATGAATTTAATGCAATAGCATTTGAAATATCTTCTTTTTTTTCAACTATATCAAAGATAAACGCATGCCGCGTAGGTATATCAAAAGAATTAACTAATCCTAAAAACACGCTCAATGAAATTATTTGCCAAATTTGAATCTTATTCGTTAAAACAAGTATTGCTAAAATAAACGCCTGAACCATCGCAAGTATCTGGGTAATTATTATAAGCCGATGACGGTTATGCCTGTCAACAAAAACTCCGGCAAACGGCGTAAATATAAATGTAGGTATCTGCATACTAAAACCAACTAAACCAAGTAAAAATGCTGATTGCGTCAGGCGATACACGAGCCAGCTTACCGCAATGTTCTGCATCCAAGTGCCAATTAAAGAAATTCCCTGTCCGCAAAAAAAGAGCCGGTAATTGCGTGAGAATAAAGCACGCAACATAAAGTTAATTCTTTCGTTCAACGTCAACCTTCCAAATCACATAAAAAGTCGGTAGGACCACTAATGCAAGGATAAGCGCAGTAAACAAACCAAAAATTATCGGCGCAGTATAGCGCTTTAAAAATTCCGCGCCAATACCACTTGCCCACATTGCCGGCATAAGGCCTAAGATGTCTACAGAACATGTCATCAGTGCCGGCCGAAGTGCACGTGATGCGCCTTCTTTGACAACACTAAAAATATTCTCTATACTTTTTTCAGTGCCGGTTTGGAATTTGCGTTCGTAAGCCCCATTGATAAAAGTTGTAATTAAGGCGCAAAGCGCTGCGCCAATTCCAACAACTTCCATCATCCCCGCCCACACTGCAATTGACATATTGAACTTAAGTAGGTACATACTCCAAATGCCGCCAATTGCCGTAAAGGGCATTGCTAGCATAATTAAAATTACCGAACCAATAGAATTAAAATTAAAATAATAAATTAAAAATATAAGTAAGAGTGTTGCCGGGATAAAAATCCCCAGCCGTTTTTTTACTCGTTCCATATATTCATATTGTCCGCTCCAAGTAATAGAATAACCTGGCGGAAGTTTAATATTTTCCCGCACAGCTTTTTTTGCATCTTTTACATAACCGCCAATATCCCGGCCAGCCGTATCAACATAAACATAACCACTAAGCATGCCGTTTTCATCCCTAATCATTGCCGGGCCAAGCGTGAACTTTATTTCCGCAAGCTGCTCTAACGGCACTTGAGCACCGCTCGTAGTCGGCACTAACACGCGTTTTAATTTTTCTAAATCATCGCGAAACTCTCGTGGGTAACGCACATTAACTGGATAGCGCTCACGGCCTTCGATTGTGGTAGTAATATTTTCTCCGCCAATTGCCGACATAATCACCATTTCAACATCATCGACACTCAAACCGTAACGAGCAAGTTGCGGGCGTTTTAAATCAAAATCAACAAAATATCCTCCGGCAGTCCTTTCAGCATAAATACTGCGCGTGCCTTTAACATCTTTTAAAACCATCTCAATATGCTGGCCGATCTTTTCAATCTCTTCTAAATTCGAACCAAAAATCTTAATGCCAACTGGTGTACGCACGCCGGTTGTAAGCATATCAATTCGCGCTTTAATTGGCATTGTCCAAGCATTTGATATTCCTGGAAACTGCATATGCTTATCCATCTCTTCGGTGAGTTCTTCAAATGTAATCGGCCGCTTAAGAAAAGGCAAGAAATTTTTAAACCGTTGTACCTTTCGCCACTGGTTCCTTGGTTTTAATATCACAGTTGTTTCTGTCATTGAAAATGGCGCAGGATCCGTAGACGATTCAACCCTGCCTGCCTTGCCAAACACCCGTTCAACTTCAGGAAATGATTTTAAAATTTTATCCTGCACCTTTAAAATTCTATGCGCTTCAGTGACAGAAATTCCCGGAAGAGTTGTGGGCATATAAAGTATGCTACCTTCATAAAGCGGAGGCATAAACTCAGAACCCAATCTTAGAAATACGGGAATAGTGACAAGAAAAGCGGCGAGTACAAAAATAACTATTAGTTTACGATGACGAAATGCCCAGCTAAGTAGTTTTGTATGGTAATTAACCATATGTTTTGTGACAAAATGCTCTTCCAAATCCTTACCTTTAGTTTTTCGTAAAAATAACATAATCAAAGCCGGAATAAGTGTAATTGAAAGCACTGCGCCAAAGAATACAGAAAATATCTGTGTAGCAGCCATTGGCCTAAACAGTCTTCCTTCCTGGCCAACTAAACTAAAAAGCGGGATAAATCCAATAACTGTAACCATCAAAGAAGAAAATATCGGCGGGCCAACCTCTTTCATCGCATCAATCATAATTTGGCTACGATTTCCTGTGATTTTACCCAACCTAAGCTCGTTTAATTTCGTATGGACATTCTCGACTAATACTACACCAACATCGACCATGTCGCCAATTGCAAGCACAATACCCATAATCGACATAATGTTTACTGTAAGCCGTAAACCAAGCATAGGAATAAACGCAATTAAAGCAGCAGTTGGAAGAAGAATGATTGGCATCATGCTTGAAGGCAAATGCATTAAGAAAAATATAATCATTGCCGCTACAATTAAGAAATCCTCAACTAAGACCTCGCTAATTGTATCAATCGATTTTTCTATAAGTTCAGTACGGTCATAGGTAGTTACAATTTTTACGCCTTCAGGTAAGCTTGGCTCAATTTCTTTTAATTTTTCTTTTACGCGTTCAATTACCCGCAACGCACTTTCCCCGTGACGCATAACTACAATACCACCAACAACATCACCTTTTCCATCTAAATCAGCAACACCTCTACGAATATCCGGGCCAAGCGCGACATTTGCAATATTCTTTATTAAGATTGGCGTGGCTTTATTTTCATCTACACCTACAACAATTTCTTCAATATCTTTAATTGATTTTGCATATCCACGGGCGCGTACCATATATTCTGTGCCGGAAAATTCCAACAACCTGCCACCGACATCATTGTTGCCCTGTCTTATAGCCTCGATCACTCTTGTAATTGGAATGTTATAAATTAATAATTTATTTGGGTCGACATTAACCTGATATTGCCGAACAAACCCGCCAATTGGGGCAACTTCGGCAACACCCGGGACACTTTGCAGATAATAACGTAAATACCAATCTTGGAAACTACGAAGATCAGCTAAAGAGTGTTTACCACTTTCATCAACTAATGCATATTGAAACACCCAGCCAACACCAGTTGCATCAGGCCCAAGCTCAGTCTTGACACCTTCGGGCAAGCGAGGAGTGATTTTAGAAAGATATTCGAGTGTGCGCGAACGCGCCCAATAAATATCCGTGCCGTCTTCGAAAATTACATAAACATAGGAATAACCAAAATCAGAAAAACCTCTTATTGCCTTTACTTTTGGCGCGCCCAGCATAGCACTAACTATCGGATAAGTTACCTGATCCTCAATAATATCCGGCGAGCGATCCCAGCGAGAATAAATAATTACTTGTGTATCAGAAAGATCTGGTATTGCATCAAGGGGCAGGCTGCGCAAAGCAACTATACCGCCTAATGCCGCAAACCCAACTAAAACAAAAACAATAAATTTATTCTTTGCGCAATATTCAATTATCTTTTCAACTAATGTTCTCATATTATATCAATTAAAATTCGTATAGTGTTTTTCCGCGCGCAACGATCCGAGTAGGCCTATAATGCGAAGGGATGTGAGCACGGAAAAATACTGTACGAATTTTACTGTCCATGTTGATGTACTTCTCCCTGAGAAGGAAGTTTTAGTTTGCTTTCGGAATCAATGAAAAAATTGCCGCTTGTTACAACAATATCTCCCTCGCTAACTCCTCCTAAAACCTCATAAAACCCTTCTGCCCTTGGCCCTAATTTTACCTCGCGGCCTTCTAAAATACCATCATCATAAGATAAATAAACAATCTTTCTTATACCTGTATCTAAAACTGCTTCTTCAGAAATAGCTAATTTTTCTCCTAAATCAATTTTTATTATTGCTTCAATAAACATCTCTGGCTTTAGTTTGTTATCTGGGTTTTGAATTTCAACCCGCACCTGGTTCGTGCGAGCCTCAGAGTCTAGAACAGGATTAATAGAAATCACCCTGCCATAAAACTTTTCTCCGGGATAACTAACTGCTTCTATTTCTACATCTTGGCCAATTTTTACAAAACCAATTTCATATTCATATATGGAAATATAGCCCCAGACGTTTTGCCCGCTTTGAGGTAAATACAAACTCGTATCAGCTTTTTTTGTTTTTCTTAAATTTTCTATTTGTTCATTACTCATTCCTAAAAGTTGTAATTTATTCTCTGCTGCTTCAGCTAAGGAAGCTTGGCGCTCAATTACTTCTAACAAAGGTGAATCTTTTAACCGCTCTTGATTAATGACTGCTTGAACAAATTCTTCCTGAGCTACAACTAATTCCGGATCATAGGCGATTTTGCCTGATGCGCGAATGATCTTTGTAAGATTAATTTTTTTCACCGAATCTGTCTTTACACCAATAAGCTGTTGTTTTTCCGGGCTAATCATTATAGTTTGGCCTTCATGTTTAGAAGCTGGAATCTGTTTACCTATCTCGACAACTTTACTATTTCGAGTAGAAATAACCTCGCCACAAACCGGACATGCTAACCTTTCTCCAGGCTTTAAATCTACTTTAACTTGCATTGGACAATTGTTCATTGCGCACATATGCTCTAGACAAACCTGTTCTAAGGTTTTTTCTTCTGCTTGGCTTTGCTCCTTTACATCTTCTTTTTGCGCTTTTGCGGTTGCAGTTTCTTTTTTTACCAACTTCATATTACAAATTGGGCAATCCCCCGGCTTATCTGAAGTATAACTAGGATGCATCGGGCAATAGTAAACAACCTTTTGCGATATTGTGCTAGAAGAACCTTTTTGTTTCATACAACCTATCAAAAAACTTACACCCAGAAATAAACAAATAAAAATTACTCCATAAAATTTAAATTTTCTCATAAGATCCTCTCTTAATTAAATTCTAAATCCTTACCAACCGCTTTTTCTAAATCTGCTAAAGCAATTCTTAACTCTAGGATTGCTTTATAGTGTTCTAATTTAAAATCAATGATCATTCTTTGACTATCAAGCAAGCTTAAAAAATCTAATTTTTCTGTTTCGTAGGCCTTTAAGGCTGCTGCTAGAGCTTGCTCTGCCTGCGGAATAAATGCAACCTCAAATAATTCAATTATTTTTTTTGCAGCAAGTATACGACTGTAAGAATTTTGTACTTCGAATAAAATTAAATTTTCTTTTGCTTTGCTTTCGGCTTTTAACATTTCGAGTTCTGCCTTCATCTCTTTTACGCCAAACACCTGCTTTTGAAAAAACCATAAAGGAATTGTAACGCCAACCATACCTGCCCAATCTTTTTCCGAACTATCAATCATCCGGCTATATTTAACCATAAAGTCTGGGGCGAATTCATTTATTGCCAGACTATAAGCTGCCTTACCTTTATCGACTAAATAGCCATAAGCCTTTAACTCCGGATTATTTTCTTTTGCCAGAGCATAAAATTCATCGAGTGTTTTTGTAAATTTAAGAGCTGCCTGAGGGCTTAAAATACCCAGACTATTTTTTGGGTCACGATCCAGAAGTACATTCAACATTGCCTGCCCAGCAATTAATTTTTGTTCAAGCATGACTAATTCATTATCAATTTTGGCAATTTCTACCTGGGCACGAAGCACATCTATCTGTGTACCAGTTGCAGTCGAATAACGGGCTGTAGCGCTTTTAGAAAACTGCTCTAGAATAGCTTTATTTTCATAAGCTAGTTCCATAGTTTTATTAATAAGCAGAAGCTCGGAATACGAACTTTTTACTCTTGCAATAATCTCGCGTTCTTTTGCTTTATAATTTTCATATTCCATCTTGGCTAATTTAGAAGCAATTTTTGCTTTTAAATATAATTTTGTAGGAAAAGGAATGGTTTGTGAAACCGAAATTGTTTTCATCGGTTTTCCGGTAAGCATCCTGTCTGCGGTCATTTTATCATATTCAAACTCGAAAACAGGATCGTTAAGACTGGCGCTCTGAAAAATACGCGTAGAAGCCGCCTCAAATTTTTTCTTTGCTGCCAGTATCTCAGGATTATTAACCAAAGCCTCACTAATTAAAGCGTCCAAAGACACTACATCGTTTGCAAAACTAAATTCGAAAATTAAAAAGAAAAAGATAATAAAACAAAAAATTCTTTTCATAAGCATTAATTTATTTTAACGCTAAAAACACCTAAAGACAATTAAATAATTTTTATTTGGATTTGTTCTTTGAAAATGGGACAGGCTTCTACTAGGCCCTCTTTATTCTGATAGGTATTTTTGACAAGAATCTTTGTTGATTTTTCTTTTAAATCTGAATAATAAGTAATTATTGATGCGGATAATTCTAAAATATCATCTGTAAGACTGCTGCCAATTAGTAAACCCACTGGCCCGGGAACATAAACTGTTTCAAAAGTGAAATCATCTTTTTTAGCAAAATCCAAAAGTTGCTTATTCTCCTTCTCGTTTCTACCAACAATAAGCTTTGCATCATTACTTATGCGGAAATGCCTTCCAACTTTAAGAAGCTCAATATCCTCTGGCGAAGGGCTTGGATTATTTTTTATTAAGTCTCTAAGTCTTTTGCTAAAAGCAGGGTCCGTTAAAAGACACCCCCCTGCAGGCCAGGAATATTCTCTAATATCTAATTTTTCTGCTAACATAATTTGCTCTTTCCTTCCCCTTCCGCTTATTGAAAACAGTGCATCCCGGTTAATCCATTTGTTTTTCTCTGGGATTGTTTCATCTAGTAGTTTTGCCGAAAGAGGGCGCACAATCAAACCTTTAAGCCCCGCTTCTTTTTCAATCATAGACATAGTATAACGTTGCTGTGACATCGGGCGCTGGCCTAATACCTCACCCGTAACAATAAATGATGCCTCTAAAATATTCATTAATTCTTTAGCTTTCTTTAACATCATAATTTTACAATCAATACAAGGGTTAATGTTTGAGCCAAAACCGTGCTTAGGACTTTTTATAATTTCTAGCATATCAATAGTTACGTCTATTCCCTTAAATTCTATAGCTAAATTCTTTGCCATATCTTCAACTTTGTGTTTTGAACGTGGGCAAAACTGGCTCTTGCAATTCAAACCAATAATATCAACACCTTGGCCTAAAATAGTTTTGGCGGCTAGGATAGAATCCAAACCGCCAGAAATAAGACAAATAGCTTTCATTAGATAATTCTGATGTTTCGTTTTTCGTTTTATGCTTTACGTTCCCTAGCCTCTTCCTAAACAAGGACGTTTGCCATGATTTGCCTTTTTTGAACGCCAAGAAAGGCGCGCTCTCCTTTTTCGTCTACTCATTTTTAACCTCCAAAATATTTATCTATATTATAATATAAAATTATTATTTTGACAAAATATAATTTTATAGTAATATACCTCTTACAGGAGGTGAATATGAAAAAAATATTATCCTTATTAGCAGTAATTGCCTTAACGAGCTTTATTTTTGGTTGTACAACCGCTCAAAAAGGCGCGGCTGTGGGCACTGTTGCCGGCGCAGGCCTAGGTGCAGGAATAGGTGCAGCAACCGGTAACGTTGGAATGGGAGCAGGGATCGGCGCTGCTGCTGGTGCTATAGGCGGGGCATTGATCGGAGAACAAATGGATACTAAGTATTGTCCTGTCTGCGGAAAACACTATACCTCTGGGGTGGAATATTGCCCTGAAGATGGTGCAGAATTAAAAACAATTAAAAAATAAACTTTTTAAAAAAATTACCCCGCAGTAATTCTGCGGGGTTTTTATTTTATATTATTTTTCCGGCAACAACACTCCACCTGAAATAACTAATTTCATTGCTTCCTCGATGCTAATATCTAAATAGATCAAACTTTGTTTTGGCATCATAATAAAAAAACCGGTTAAAGGTGATGGCGTGCTAGGTATAAATATACTGATCAGATCTTGTCCTGTTTTTTTCTTTGCTTCTAACAATGCTTCATTTGTAATCAAGCCTATTGACCATATATCTTTGCTTGGATATTGAACTAATACTACATTCTTAAAACTAACCTTGCTTTCAGAGAAAATAATCTTTATAACCTGCTTCATCGATGGATATATTTTTCTAACAAAAGGGAATTTTAAAAACCACATCTCAAGCGCCTGAAGTATTTTTTTATTTAAAAAGTGACTCGTGAAAAATCCCACTAAAAAAATAATCAATAAAGAAACAATTATACCAAGGCCAGGAATATTTATTCCAAAAATTTGCTTAATCAATGGGTTAAGCAACCCATCAGTAATCTTAAATAAAATAACTAATATATAAATAGTAATTAATACTGGCAATGTTACGGCAAGGCCGCTTAAAAAATATCTTCTAATATTCAACATATTTTAAATTATCTGAATCAATAAAAAGGGTGGTTAATAATAAACATTAAACCACCCTCCTTTTATTTATGTTTTTAAAATACTTTACAGTTAGTCTTTTGCAATAGCTAAAGTTATGGCCCCGGCTAATATCAAGAATAAACCAAGGCATCCCTTTATTACAATTAGTAGATCGAAACGCCAGGCAATAACTAACCAGATGCCTAAAATTACTAAAATCGCACCTAAAATAACTTTTAAAATTGTCTTGCCGGCATTTTTAGAGCTTTCTTGCTGTGGTTTTGTTTCATCTGCCATTTTCAACACCTCCTTGTAAATTTTATTATTTCTTCCATCTTCTATGAATCCAACCCCACTCCGCGGGATATTGTCTTATATATTTCTCTATTATTTCTGTAATACGTTGAATATTTACCTGTAAGGTCTTATTATAATCATCAAATTTTTCTAATATAAACGGCTGTTCAATAATAACTGAATGAGTATCATCGCTTCTTCTAACGATAAATAACGGTAAAATAATAGCATCGGTCCTTAAACTTAGAATTATCGGGCCTGTTGCTGTTTGTGCTGGTTGATTAAAAAAATTAACTGTTACTGCACCACTGGATCCGAAATGCTGATCTAACTGTACAAAAAGTATTTCATTCTTTCTCAATACCTCTATGCTTTGCTTGATACATAGATCTTGCGGCTTAGTATATATCGACTTAACAGCTAAGGCATTCCTGCGAATCTCAAAATAATTGTTTACCCTCTCATCGCGCATACGGCGCATCATACAGTTTACTAAATAACCACGCCTTGCAAAATAAGTCATAAGTAAGGGAAAATTTCCAAAATGTGCGCTTAAGGCGATAACGCCTTTGCCTTTTAATAACGCTGTTTTTAAATTTTCTTCGCCTTGAATCTCTATAATTGAATCAACAACTTGGGGCTTTTTTATTATCGCGAGCATCTCCCATGCACTCTTTGCTAAATACTCAAAACAGCTTTTTGCAATGAAATTTGCTTCATCATTAGTTTTATCTCTAAACGCCGACTTAATATTATATATAGCAATTAATCTTAGCTTTTTTGCAAAAAACCATCCTAAATCAGCAAAATATTTAGCAATTACATTCCTTAACTTATTATTCAATAAACCAACTATCAAAGAGCTAAGATTTAACCCAAGGTATGCAAGATTGTATTTAAAATTCTTCGAAATTTTCTTATAGTCCATTGCTTCTTAAGCTAATAATATAACAAATTTGTATAAATTTACAAGAATTTTTTATTAAAATGTCAAGCCAATTTAGAAATGTCGTATTGTTACCAAATTAGAAATGTCATGTTTTTATATTGTTGTTAGTAGTAGTTCTTTTTCTTTTTGGCCGACTTTTTCTTTTTGTGAATAACTGTTAATATGT
>JBFMHM010000005.1:0-91334 GCA_040753015.1 Candidatus Omnitrophota bacterium | reverse complement strand
AAACGTATCCGCCAAAGGCGGACCCGCCTCAGGCGGGAAAAGTCAAAGCGAAAAGTTAGAAGAACTGACGAACCAGCGAACGGACGAACTGAAGAACGCCTTTTCTTCAATAATTAACACCAATAACCTAAACGGCCTTATCTCCAAAGAACCTGTAACCAAAGAACAAATCTTTGCCGCATACCTAGATTCAGTAAAACAAGGAGAGTATCACTTAAACAAAACTAACTATAACCAAGAGCTCAAGGCTAATATTAGAAGAAGCTATGTGAGTGGGGGCGTTAATGTTGTAATGCCTCTTGTTAAGATGGGAACCGTAGTAACCGGCCCAGGTGCAGCAAGAGTTATAGGAAGAACAGCAGCAACTCATGGAGTAGCTGGTGTAACGGGGGCACTAAACCATGCTACATCTAATGAAGCAAAAGTTTCAGGCCCAAGAATTAATAAAATTATAGAAACTTTATTACCTAAAGAGTTGAAGCTAACTGAAGATGATCTGGCTATAATCAAAACAAAAAGCAGAAACGATATTGTTAAACAAGAAGAATTACAACGGGAAGCGCGTCTTAATAAACTGCTTGCGTATAAGTCTGCAACAGAAAAATTAGGAGATCCACGAGTTTTTTATTTTGAGTTGCATAATAACAGTGGGGCGGCTGATGCGGTGGTGGGCGCTTATGTGGTATTGATTGATAATTTATATGAAGAATCCGGCCAACCAGAACATTTTGCCTTAGGAACAGTTTATGGGCAGCCGATAATTTATATTGATGCTAAAAAAGTTAGTCATCATGAACGCATAAATTTAATGAGGCGGAAATTCTGCTATTTAAACGATGGAAAGAAGTCGGATTTTGGGGCCAACCAAGGATTGCGCATTGCCGTTCATGCATTATCTGAGTTATCCGGTTGGGATAAGAAAAGGAAAGAGTTATACTTAGAATGGTATCGAATGTCTACTTGGATAGAGACAAATTTTGAAGAAGCAGTTGTTTTAGAGCAGAGATTCCATGATGATGCGCCGAACGTAGATGATTTGTTTCCCGCAAGACATAAGGAAAAATTACGCCAATTAGCCGATAGAGGAGAAGTGTTACAAGTATCTAGTCCTAAAATTAATCATGCCGCCGCCGGCGGAACAACACGGCCAATGGCAGTTGCGGCGGAGAGGGAAGAAAGAAAGGTTGCAACAGGCACATTACTTGAAGATGATGTGTTTGAGGCTGTGCGGTTTATCTTGAGGCGTGCAGAGGCAGAGGGCCGAGGTTCAAGAACGCCACAAGAGCGCGCAAAAGCTATATTAGATTCCAATGACTGGTATTATTTGACAGATGAAGGTTCCATGCCGCACAGTATTGGAGTTTTGAATAGGGCACTAAATTCTATTAAGCAGGGAGTACAAAGAAATAAATTGTTGCCAGGCATGGCTGGAGCCGATGCAGATTCTAGGGTATTAGATTGGGTTTATGAAGGAGTTTATGAAGTTAATAATGATGATGTAAGGATTGACAGAGGTTTTGACAGAGGAAATGTAAACATTACAGTAAAAATAGGCGGCACTTCTATTCAAGCAGGTGCTGTTGATTCGGATAGAAACTTACTTATGCTTTCTAGTGTTGCATGGCAACAACGATTTAATCGGGACGGCGTGGATTTAACAACAGAAGAAGTTGTAGATACGATTATGGGCGAAATAGATCGAGCTATTAAAGCCGGTAATCTTTCGCTAGAGTCTATAGGAGAAATCGGTATTTCTTTTGCCGGGCCACTAAATAGCGAAACCGGGGTTGTAGGCACGCCGTTTAAAAGTCCAAATTTACCATTTGATAATTATCTTCTTAAAGCCGAGTTAGAAAAAAGACTTAAAGCACGTTATAGGGTTGCGTTATCGGTTAAATTAAGCAATGATGGCGATGCAAGTGTGGTAGGCGAATGTACAGCGCGCGGCACACTTTATCAAGGTGATAGAACAGGAATGTATTTTATTCTTGGCACGGGAATAAATGGTACAGCTGTTGTGCTAGGTGATGTTCAGTTAGGGCCAACTGGTGAAATACGCGAGTTAGGGCATACGCTTGTTGCTTATTCCTTGGCTGAAAGAATGGATAGTCCTAGTTTCCCAAAATATCGTTATTTAGGGAGGATTACAAAAGGAGATCATCCTCGGAATATAGATGGCAGTTTAGTGCAGGGTGATTTTGAAGATATATGTTCAGGCCCTAATTTGGACAGGCGCTGGCAGGCTAAGGGTTATTCTTTGGAGGGTATAGCTGGAACTAGAAATATTACCCAAACAGCAAGAGATGGTGATCGAACAGCAATTGAATTAATAAAAGAAACTGGCCGAGAGATAGGTGGGGCATTTGCTGCGTTTGTTGCGGCATATCCAAATACTGAATTTGTTAATCGGATTGTGTTAGGAAGTGGTGTTGGTGAAAATTTAGGCGAAGGAGTTTTCGAAGAAGGACAAAGCGACGATATTTTTATTACTGCAGTAAAGAAGAGTGTTGAAGAGGAATTAAGTAAGTGGCGCGAGATTGGTTCTTCAAGAGCCAAGCAAATTGCATCAGGTATTAGGCGCTCAATACTACGCGGAGGAGAGAGAGAATTTCTTGCTTTTGTTCCTGCGAAAAAACAAGCTACACTTACCGTATCTTCAGCTCCAGCCGCGCAACCATTATTTATCAAGATAGGCGGTGAGAGAATATACCTTGGCCTTGCGACGGAGTTAAAAAGAGAAGCTGGAAAGTTAGACAGAAGAATTCTTGTAAATAGAACAGAACTAGAGGCAAATTTAGATAAATTAGCCGTGTTTTTTAATGGCCGAACGCCAACATTAGAAGAAGCGCAAAGATTTGTTGACGGACACGAAACCTGGCATATTGTGATGTTTATGGTGCGTCAAGCAGTTAAAGAAGGAAAGATTGCAAGAAATGTTGCGGAAAAAATTTTAGCAATAACCAGTGATCAAGAAGAAGCGTTGGGAAATGTTGTCGGGCAAGAATTCAGTGGGCAAAAGCCGTCTATTCCGTATGTCCAGGCACGCATTATTGCAGATGTAACAATAGTTTTAAATGAACTTTTAATAAATAAAGGCAAGCGGACAATTGAATTACTGAAACTTTTGAAAGATAACCACTATAAGCCAGGAGACCCTAATAGTCTTGAAGCAATTTTGCGAGATAGGCTGGGCATTGACGTAACGGTTGAATTAAAAACCTCAGCACAAATTGCGCGAATTAAAGCAGATATCGACGCCGCCGGCGGAACAACAATGCCAATGGCAGTTGCGGCGGGGACAGACGTGGCGGCAGGGGGATTAGTTGATTCGTTAGTTACAAGCGCGAAAGGTTCTTTTGATCGCTTAGCTTTAAAAAATCCAAAGATGAAACCATTTGTTGACGCGGCAACGGATAATGTTAGAAGATGGTTGAGCGAAGAACAATTTAGTGAATATCAAGAAGCTTTAAGAGAGCTGATTGAACTTGCAACGACAAATGATGAAATTGCAAATGAATTATTTGATAGTTTTTGGCGAGTGATTCCTTTTGGTACAGGCGGTAGGCGCTGGAGAGTTGGTATTGGGCCAAACCGCATGAATCCATATATGGTTGCTTTAACTGCCCAGGGCCATGCAAATTATTTACTCGCAAATTATGATAATGACGATGTGTGTAGACGTGGTGTTATTGCCGCACACGATGTTCGGAAATTTACAGAATTTTTTCCACAAACTCCAGCATTAAAAAGATATCTTGAGGTTATTAAGGAAAAATGCCCAACAGTTTATGGGATTGATTCTAAAAGATTCTCTGAAATAGAGGCAGAGGTTTATGCTGGTAATGGTATTAGATTTTACTATATGGATGCAGTGCGCACTACGCCGTTTCTTTCTTTCTTAGTTTGGAATTTGCACAGGATTCTTAATGATGATGTTTGGCGAGAAGCTAATGAAGCACGAGCAAAAGCAGGTATTGTAAATTCATCCAGCCATAACCAGCCGGATAACAATGGTACAAAATTCTACGAAGGAGATGGGGGTCAAGCTCCGCCAGCAGAAGCGCAGATTATTGTAAATGCGGGCAATGCTGTTGCGGTAATTAATAGATTTAACGGTACATTAGCAGATGCGCAAGCTCAGGGTTTAGTTGTCTGTTTAAGCGGAGATTTGCTTAAAAAATGTGATGATGCTTATTTTGCCGCAGTTCTTGATCCGCTAAATGATTTTGTTCCTAGGGCAAGTAGAATCGCAGAAGTTGCTTTCCATGCTTTAAATGGAACAGGTGATACAAATGCCGCTGAAACTTTAAAGCGCGCAGGATTTGCTGTATTAAGAGATCCGAATGATGCCCATCATCATTCGTTTCCTACAGCTTTTGCTAATACGCCTAATCCAGAAATTGAAAGATCGTTTGATCTGCCAATTGCTGTTGGTGTAAAAAGAGATGTTGATTTTTTTATAAAAAGGGGAGTTGCTGTTACTGCTGATTTAGATGGCCGCGGATTTGTTGTAAGAGCCGCCGATGTTTACGATGGTATTATGGCAGACCTACGTGTTTGTCAAATCGCGCTTTGTACAGACCCTGATTCTGATAGAAGTGGTTTAGCAATTAAGGTTATTAAAGAAGAAGCAAATGGCGATATTAGAGTGCGTTGGATTAGCGCAAACGATAATGACGAAATCGCGATCATTTTATTTAGGTATATTTTAGAAAAATATCGAGCATTAGGCCGCCTACAGAAAGGCAAGACTGGTGTTGCGGTGAGCACAGTTGTTTCTAATAATTTAGAAAAAATTATTATTGAGCAATTGGCGCATGAATACGGGGTTGATATTAAAGTTGTGGTTCATACTGTTGGCTTTAAACATACAGGCCAAGTAATTACCAATCTTAAAAATGGCGAGTTTAAGGGTGTTGTTGGTGAAATGATGAGAAAGCTCGCAATCGATACTACAAAAGCTTATTTTATTGCTTCTTTTGAAGAAGGTGAAGGTGGTTTAATCGGTGATCAGGGCAGTATTGATAAAGATTCTGCGCCAAGTTCAGTTGTTCTTGCAATGCTTGCTTCAGAAATGCAGGCTCAAGGTAAGACAGTCTATGATTATTTAATGGAAACATACAAAAAATTCGGTTATTCCAAGATTTCTTTAGATCCAATTGTTATGGATGGCGCTGATGGCTTTGGCATGATTCAGGCGATTATGAAAGTATTTCGTGATCCAAGTCGTCGTCCACGAGCTATTGCCGGAGTTGGAATAAAATCTGTAGAAGATCTTCTAGAAATATACCCAACAGAAATTCCAGCAGAGCGCGCAGACAGAGACACGCTTGTTTTTACTCTGGAAGATTTTACTCTACCAGATGGTACACAAATAAAGGATGCAAAAATTATTGTGCGCCCGTCCGGCACAGAGCCAAAGATTAAAATTTCTGCATCTGTTGCTGCGAGCGCATTAGGTGAAGCCGCATCTAATGAAGCTTTAGCCGCACAAATGGATTCAGTTAATAAGGCATTCCGCATGCTTTTAGATGGCGCGCTCTTAGCTGCTTATGATGCATCTGAAGCAGAATATAACGGAGTAAAGGTTCCTCAAGATACCGTTGGCCGCTTGCAATTAGTAAGGCTATATTTTAACATGCCGTTACGGCAAAAATTGGGAATTTATTTTCCATTGGTTAAAAGAATTCAAGAGTTAGCCAACGCTGTTTCTTCAAATCAAAAAACACTACAAACAGCTCAGATGGAAGTAGCACAAGAGTTGCAAAAGTTACATAAAACAAACGGTGTTGATTACGTAGCAGAGGCATTTAAAATTAATTTAGCTGATCAAATTGCGCAGATAATTAGTGAGCCGGGAAACAATATGACTTCTCCTGAAGCGCAAAAAATAAAACTACAAGCTCAAATTTTATTCGGAGTTGAAAAAGGCGAAGCCGTATTTAATGAATTGTGGGAGAATGCTTTGCTTGCATTAACAACGTCGGCTATACCTGGTCCAGGGGCTCCGCCAGCAGCACCTGCGGCAGCTGCACCAACAGCTAGTACAGAAGGAATAACGTCCGAAATAAGTTTCGTAGATAGGATGTTTGCCAATGCTTTCTTTTGGTTAGAGAAGTATGATTCTTCTGATGCAGATGCTGCAAATAAAGATGAATATATGCGATTAGCGCTTGCTTGCGTTGTAGATGCTATTATAGCTTTAAAAGAGACTCCCGATGCCAATCTAGGGGATAATAATATTGAGATAGCAAAGAGCGTGTTAAGAAGACTTAAAAAAGAAGGAAAATTCGAGGCTATTAGGGTTAATTACGGTGCCAGAGATTTATTGAAAGTCAGCAAATTACTAGAGGCTATAGAAAATGGACAGTATGGTGAGGCTCTTAAACAAGCTGTAGGTTATCCTGTTAGTCAACAAGCTGTAGTCGTAGTTGATCCTGTAAATAAAGCCATTGAAAAAGCAATAACTCAAGCACAAACCGGACAGAATACAGTTGCTGCTCGAAATATTGAACAAGCTTTTAGAGAAATGCAGCAGCCTGAACAAATTAGAGCAATTTTGATTAGAGAAGTATTAACAATATTGCAGAAAGCGGGTGGTTATGAGCGTTTAGTAGATGTATTGACACCATATTCGGATCACCAGTTAGTTTATTCAAAGAAATTATTTGCAGATATACAGGTATATATCAAAAGAGAACGAGCGCGTGGCAAAAATGTTATGGAAATGAGTGTTGAAGATATTTTAGAACTTTATAGTGATGGTTATGCTAAAACGCATAGCCAGAGAGTATTATTAACTGCTGAAATATTAGCAGGAAAGATGGGTGTTAGCAAAAAATTAAAGAAAACTTTAGAGGTATTTTGCGCGCTGCATGCTTTGGCAACGCCTGGTATCTCTGACAGAGAAGAAGCCCAAAAATTCAAGAGGATAAGAGATGGTAAAAGAGAACCTTTAACTTCTAGAGAAAACCGATGGGCACAATATGTACAATCTCCAGGCCAAGCCGTGGTAGATAAGCTTAATAGGTTAGGGCTTAATGCCCCAGAAGATCTAAAGCTGTTATTACGATATCATAGATTTAAAAGGCGCATAGAGTTATATACGCAGATTGATAGTTCTGACTTTAAATCAGCATTAAATCTCGCGCCGCAAGATTTAAAATTAATATTAGCAATTTTCCATTTGGCTAATGTTATTCAAACAGGTAATAATCGTTTTATACGAGAAGATTTACGCGATGGGTCAACTGAAAATTTAGAGGGTACGATTGAATTTTCCAGGGGACTATTGCGGCATGAAGATTTGGAAAAGGGAACAGTATCTAATTTTATTGAATTATTAGTTGCATATAATGAGGATTTAATAAATTTAATAATTAATGCGAGAGAAAGACGTTCTTTAAGAGGGGACGACATTGTTTGGTTATTAACTCAGCAATTTCAAGCTTGGAAAGATGCAGGGGTAGATTCAGAATTAGCGAAGTCAGCCGTGGCAATAATAAAACGAATGGCCAAAGATTATCCAATTTATGTAAAAAGCTGGATTAGTGATGCTAAAAAAGCTGTTGGCCTTAATAGTGCTCAAGAAACAAATATTGATAATATTTTATTGCTATCGCGTGAAAAAGTAGAAAAATGCCCTAAAGAAAAACGGGTTGCTGTTGTTATGGCTGGTGGTTCGGGTACACGTTTTTGGCCATTAGGTAGAGAAGATGAGCCCAAACAGTTTGTAGAGCTTCCGGGTGGCAGAAAATTAATCGAGATGGCTATTGATCGATTACACGATAATGATGGCCCGGGCACAATTATAGTTCAGACTAGTCAAAGATATTTAAAATTAGTTAATAAAATAGCTGAACAATATCCAGAGTACAAAAATGGCCGGTTAAAGATATATGGGGAGTCAGCTTACGCAGATAACACCGCGGCTTTATATTATGCGTTGGCAAGAATTGAGCATGAAATTGGCAGTGATGTTGTAGTTGAAATGTATCCGGCAGATCATATTATTCCCGAAGAAGATAGATCTGCTTATCACCAAGCTATGCAGGATTTAGCCGATGAAGCATACCATTATCCAGTTGTTGGGGTTGTAGGAATTAAACCAACGCGAGACGCACCAGGAGAATTTGGCCATCTGCGTATTACTCGAAACATTCCAGGCAGCACTAATTGTGCCTTGCGTTTTACAGAAAAACCAGATATAGAACAAATAAAAACTTGGAAATCAGAGGGCAGTTATGATTTAAATAATCCTGATAGAATGCAGTTTCTTTGGAACGCGGGTTATTTTTCAGCAAGGCTGTCTGTTTGGTTTGAAGCGTTGCAAGATGTAGCTGGAGAACAAGTTGGGTATAGAGGTGTCGGCAATAGAACAAATAATTACTATGCATTATCTCAAAGATATCGGGATGTGCTTAAGTTAAATGAAAAGGGAAATGATCCGGAAGATATAGCAGAAGATATTTTCGGGATAATGGCAACTTGGAAAGCAGCTAATCCTGCTTCTTTAGATTATGTTGTTGCAGAACCCCTAAGTCAAGACCAAACACCTAGGGTTGGTTTAGTTGCTTGCAGAGGAAAATTTGGTTGGAGAGATGTGGGTTCATTGGGTGAGTTAGCTGTTTTATATAAAGAAAGAGGTGCTGCTTATATAGATGAAACAGAAAATAATTTAGTTACTAAGGGAAGAGCTGATTTTAAAAATTGTCAAGAAGTAATTGTATTTGGTGATACCAGATTAGGCGTGCATATAGAAGGCCTTAATAATGCGTATGTTGTTGCTGATGGTGATGTAATTGTTGTTGTAGGGAAAGGGGATGACCAAAAAGTAAAAGATATTTATAAAGAAGCAAGCCGTTATCGACAAACGCAACAATATGCTCAAACCCGAGGAGAACCAACATCAGTTGATAGAAAAAATAATAGGGTTGTAAAAGATGATAACGAGAATACTTTAGTTAATGATACGATTGCATTAAACTGTAAAAATAGTATATTATATGCAGAGCGTGGGTTGGTCAGCGCTTATGGTATAGAAGGGGTAATTATTATTCGTTTAGGAAACGATGTATATGTGTTAGGCGGGAAAAAAGCAGCGGAGGCAAAAGCAAAGGGTATGGATAAAGTTATTACTGAGATTCAGGCAGAAAGAGCACAGATGAGAGCGATAGAAGAGTTTAGGAGAAACCCGCGGGCAGTAAGATTAGATTGCCCGGTGCAACATTATGCTTGGGGGCAAAAAGGAGACGATGCTGCTATTGCCAGGCTTTTAGGAAAAGATCCCGGCGATAAACCTTGGGCAGAACTTTGGCTTGGCGCGCATCCAAATGCGCCAGCGGTTGCAATAATTAATGTTGACGGCCAAGATGTTAGAGTGCCGCTTGATGCGTTGATTGGCCAGGCGCAAACCGCGGTAATAGGAAGAGGCAGCGATGGCTTGCTTTATTTGATGAAGATGTTAACAGCAAAGCAGATACTTTCTCTCCAGGGTCATCCTAATAAGGCGCAGGCAAAGGCTGGATTTGCTCGGGAAAATGCAGCCGGCAAAGCCATAGATGCTCCTGACAGAAATTACAAAGACGCTAATCATAAACCAGAATTGATTATGGCCTTAGGCGATTTTTATGCCTTGCGCGGCTTTAGGCCAGTAGCTATTCTAGGAAATATGTTATCTTTTTTGGGACATCAAGAAGGACGCTTTGATGATTTAATTAAAGATGATGTGGCGATTTTAAGAAACGAAAGCAATTCCCCCGATGAACGAAAAGCAGCATTAAAAAGAATATATACAACTATTATGACTATGGATCAGGATATAGTTAATAAAATATGTAGTTTTTTGGAGACAGACATTTCTAATAGAGCAAAAAAGCAGCAGCTCACAAAAGACGATATTGATTATTGGGTATTGCGTGCGATAGAGCAATATAAGCAAGGTGATAATTACAACCGGGGAATAATTATAATGATCTTGCTTAATTTAGTGCATTTAAAACCGGGCAAAGCAATGTATTTACCTGCAGGTGAGCTGCACGCGTATTTAGAAGGTGAAGGCGTTGAGGTAATGGTAAGTTCTGACAATGTTGTGCGCGGCGGCCTTACACCAAAGCATGTTGATGTAGATCAACTTTTAGAGGTACTAACTTTTGATGCAGGCGAGCCAGAGATTTTGGAAGGTGAGGTTGCGGGGGTAGAAAGAATATACAAAACGCCAGCTGAAGAGTTTGAGCTGAGTGTAATTACGGTTAATGAAGAGAATGTTTATAATGCTCCTACAGATCACAGCGCAGATATGCTTTTAGTGATGGATGGCGAAGTTAGTGTTTTTGAAGGCGGCCGAGAACATAAGTTGAGTAAAGGCAGCGTTCTTTTAGTTCCAGCCGCAAGCAATGCATATACAATTAGAGGTAAAGGCACTATTTACAAAACATCTGTGCCGCGGGCAGATAGGCAAGGCGGCGTAACTAATGGTGATGGTTCTGAGCAGGCGGGCGGAAGCGAAAGAGGTAGTAGTGGCGCAGCAAGCAATGGTGTGCCAACAGCAGCGCCAGCCGCGTCAGCTAGGGCAGAAGCATTAAGAGCTGGAGCCAATCCAGATACGCTTGCAGAATTTTTAGATGGTGTACCTGGAGAAGAAGCTCTTGCAAGAGCTACGGGGATAATTGCAACGCGATATAAAAGTGGTGTATCAATGGATACCGATGGTCCGCAAAGCCACCTTGGCGGTATTGATTTATCCGGAGTAAGAATGACTGTGATCGGGTAAATTATAAAATAGTATTTTCTTCGTGCTCGCATCCATCGCAAAGGCTGAATTAAACCTAAATATTCTCGTCTTTGGCGAGAGATGCTCAGATCGCTGCGCGCGAAAAAATACTATTTTAATAGTAAGAACGAAGGTGGATATCCTTTCTTCCCTTTCAAGAGAATCTCTTCTAGAGTGAGGCACCAAATCTTGAAAGGGGCCCCATAAAAGCAGATTTAAGAATTAAGAGTTAAGAGCTAAGAAAAAATCTAAAAATCCGCAAATCTTTTTGAGATAAAAATTAAGAGATAAGAAATAAGATCCTTCGACAAAAGCTCAGGATTAAGCAAAACTAAACACCAAAGGTAATTTTGCTTGACTTTTATTTATTGTTTAATATAATAGACATACGTATAAAATTTTAGACAATGAAAAATAATTTCAATAATAATATTTTCTGTGCTACAAATTCCTTAAAGGTGTTATCTTTTTTAGTAGATAACCCAAATAGGGAATTCTTAGGTAGCGAAATTCAAAAAGCTACTGGCTTGAGCAGAGCAGGAATATATATTGCGCTCAAAGAGCTTATAAAAGAACACTTAATTACCAAAATAAAAAAAGGGAAATTATTAATTTATTCGCTTATCTACGATAATCCAGCAAATAAGCAATTTAAAGCGTTAAAAAATGTGATAAATTTAAACAGCCTTGTCTTAAAAATAAATCCTTTTGCAAATAAAATTGTTTTATTCGGCAGTGCCGCTAGAGGGGAAGATAACCAAGAGAGCGATATTGATTTATTTATTTTGTCTAACCAGCAAGATGAAGTTTGGGACATCTTAAATTTATCAAAATCAAAAAGGAAAATCCAAGCCGTAGTAAAGTCGCCAAGTGAATTTGTTGAGTTTGCAAAAAAAGAAAAAGTGTTTTGTAGTGAAATAGATAGGGGAATTGCTTTGTGGGAGAAAAAGCAGTGAATTTGGAATACGGTGATTGTTTAAAAAAGGGAAAGATCAAACCATTTTCTAGGGGTAGTGCGCTTGCTTTAAAAGAGCTTGAAGCAGCGGCATCTGATTTAGGGCGGGCAAAAAAGACATTCGAAGAAGATGATTATAAGTGGGCAACCATTCAAATTTATTATTCAATGTTTCATAGTGCAAGAACTTTGCTTTATTCAAAAAATTTACGCGAGCATAGCCATTATTGTTTAATTCTAGCTGTTAGAGCATTGTTTGTAGAGACAAAAACAATACCAGTGCATTTTATTGAAGCGTTACAAGAAGCGAAGAATTTAAGGGAAGAAGCCGATTATTATAATCGATGGTCTGAGGCTGGATGTGAGAAATTATTAAATGCCGCAGAA
The DNA here is from genome assembly GCA_040753015.1 of Candidatus Omnitrophota bacterium. Classification (GTDB taxonomy): domain Bacteria; phylum Omnitrophota; class Gorgyraeia; order Gygaellales; family JBFMHM01; genus JBFMHM01. The sequence goes on along the minus strand of JBFMHM010000005.1, from coordinate 79,221 downwards.
GCATTTTTGAAAAAGGTAAAAGAAATCATTAGTAAAACCAAGTAGTTAGTAAGTTCCCACATAAAAGCAGATTTAAGAATTAAGAGAAATCCAAAACTATAATTACTTTCTAAATAATGTTAAAAAGAATACTATATATATTCTTAGTAGCTATAGCTCCTATGGGTGGCGTTGATTTGTCTAGCATAAAGGTTGTAATTATGAATTAAAATTATGAATTATGAATTAAAACTTGTTTTTTATAAATTTTGTGTTATACTTTATTAAAATAACCTTTAAGCCGGCCCTTGTGAGGCTGGCAAGGAAATAAAGATGAAAAATAAGCATAACGATAGACTAGAGAACATATCCCTGCTGGTTTTAAACCATCAGGGTTTTTTGTTGGTTAAAAATATTTATGCAAATTTGCACTAGCAATGCAAATTTGCATTGACACATCTTAACCCCTATGGTATAAAAAGATTATGGCAATGCAAAAATATATTAAAAGGCAAATAGCCGAAATCATAAAAAAACAAATTAAGCATTTTCCCTCTTTGGCATTATGCGGCCCTAGACAGTCAGGGAAGTCAACCTTACTTAAAAATATATTTGGCAGAACCCATTCAATTATTTCTTTTGATGATCCATTAACGCGGGAGAAGGCAATCAATGATCCGAAGTTATTTATTGAAAATGCCGGAGAGCATATAATTTTTGATGAAATTCAGTATGTGCCGCAGCTTCTTTCTTATTTGAAAATTTTAATTGATCAAGATCGCCATCGAAATGGACGATTTATTATTACCGGCTCTCAACAATTCCAGTTAATTAAAAATTTAGGCGACAGCCTCGCAGGAAGAATTGTTTTATTTAACCTATTGCCATTTAGCCTGGAAGAGAAAAAATCCATAACATTGTTAAAAGATAAAATCAATGATACTAGAACAAGCTTTATTCATGCTTGCCTGCGAGGGTCATTTCCGGAAATTGCTATTCATAAGAATATCGATCCTTCTAATTGGTATGGGAGCTATATCCAAACTTATCTAGAAAGAGATATCCGCTCGGTTTATAATGTTAGGAGCTTAAGAGAATTTCAACAATTTTTGTATCTTTTAGCCGCGCGCACAGCACAAATTTTAAATCTGAGCAATTTTTCAAATGATTTAGGCATAAGCGTCAACACAATTAAAAAATGGCTTTCTATATTAGAAGCAAGCCAGCTCATCTATATTTTACCGCCATATTATTCTAATCTTGGTAAGCGCATTACCAAAAGCCCGAAAGTGTATTTCTTAGACACGGGGTTAGTGTGTTATTTAACTACAATAAAGCATAAAGAGCAATTATTTTCCGGGCCGATGAGCGGCGCGTTGTTTGAAAACTTTGTTGTTCAAGAAGTGGTTAAATTATTTTTTAATCGTGGTGTAAGGCCAAATTTATTTTATCTTAGGACACCTAATAATTTAGAAATAGATTTAATTATTGAAAAAAATTTAGAGATTTTTCCATTTGAAATAAAACTTACTAAGACCCCTACAATAAATATGGCAAAGGCAGTAGATAGCTTTAAGAAAATATTTTCTAAATTAAACATTAAGCCCGGAAAAATTATTTCTTTAGTTGATTTAGACACGCCGCTGACTAACAGTGCGTTAGCTGTAAATATTAATTCGTGTCTATCAGATTTAGATAAGCTAATTCAAGAATAATTAATTATGTTTCAAGAGAAAGCAAAAATAATAGACAAAGAGGCAATTGAAAGATCTCTTATGCGGATTGCCCATGAAATACTCGAGAAAAATACCAGCAGTGATTTAGTGATTATCGGTATTCAGCGAAGAGGTGTGCACTTAGCAAACCGTTTGGCAGACTGCATAAAAAATATCAAAGGGCTTCGGCCGCAAATAGGCAGCCTAGACATAACTTTGTACCGCGATGATTTAAGTCTAGTTTCAGCCCAGCCAGTTGTACAAAAAACAGAGATCAATTTTGATATTTTCGAAAGAACCGTGATTTTAGTTGATGATGTTCTCTATACTGGGCGGACAATTAGGTGTGCGTTGGATGAGTTGATTGACTTTGGCCGTCCAAAGTCAATTCAACTTGCAGTTTTAGTTGACCGAGGGCATCGAGAGCTTCCTATTCGTGCAGATTTCGTTGGAAAAAATATTCCAACCTCACTTAAAGAAAATGTTGAAGTACGCTTAGCAGAAATTGATGGTAAAGACGAAGTGGTGATAACAGAAAAATGATTTGGACAAAAAAAGATTTGTTGGGGCTGGAAAATTTAACCAAAGAAGAAATTGAATTGATTCTTACAACAGCGGAATCCTTCAAAGAAGTTACAACCAGAGAAATTAAGAAGGTTCCGGCACTTAGGGGAAAAACAGTTGTAAATTTATTTTATGAGCCTTCAACGCGCACGCGAGTATCATTTGAAATTGCCGCAAAACGCCTTTCTGCAGATGTGATTAATATTGAAACAGAAACGTCGTCTGTTAAAAAAGGCGAAACCTTAATTGATACCGGCCTAAATATTCAAGCACTTAATGCTGATATCATTGTTATGCGTCACAATTATTCTGGTGCGCCAGTACTCTTGGCTAAGCATCTAAAAATTAGCGTGGTAAATGCTGGCGATGGTTGGCACGAGCATCCTACACAAGCTTTGCTTGATATTTTTACTTTAAAAGAAAAATTAGGAAAGATTTCTGGGCTAAATGTAACAATTGTCGGCGATATTGCTCATTCACGGGTTGCCCGTTCAAATATTTGGGGCCTAACCAAGCTGGGCGCAAATGTTACAGTGTGCGCTCCAGAGATGTTAATCCCTCCGGCAATTGAAGAGCTTGGTGTTAAAGTTTCGCATGACCTTGAGAAATCGCTTAAAAATGCTGATGCTGTAAATGCCCTGCGCATGCAATTTGAGCGCGATGGGGAGGGGGCGTTTCCCAAGCAAATGGAATATTTTAAAAATTACGGCATTACAAAAGAAAGGTTAGAAAAAGCAAAGAAAGATATTATTGTAATGCATCCCGGGCCTTTAAATAGAGGCATTGAAATTTCAAGCGAAATAGCTGATGGGAAAAATTCTGTAATTTTGGAACAGGTTACAAATGGCATTGCTGTTAGAATGGCAGTACTTTTTTTAGTGTCTCAAGGAAGAGAAAAATAATGACAAATGACCAAATCCCAATGTCAAATAAAATCCCAATAACCAATTGTCCAAAAATATTGAAATTGGATAATTGGACATTTATTTGGGCTTGGGTAATTGGTGAATTGGAAATTTAATATGAAACTATTAATAAAGAATGGACGTGTAGTTGACCCGGCGAATAATATTGACGAAGTATTAGATATTTTAATTGATGGAGAAAAAATATCTAAGGTTGCAAAAGATATAAAAATCAAAGCTGATAAAGAAATTAATGCTAGCGGTTTAATCGTTGCTCCAGGTGCAGTTGATATGCATGTGCATTTACGAGAGCCGGGGCGTGAAGACAAAGAAACCGTTTATACTGGTACACTTGCTGCATTAAAAGGCGGAGTAACTGGTGTTGTGAGTATGCCTAATACTACCCCAGCCATAGATTCTTTAGAAAGTATCAAGCTTTTAAAAAATATTATTAAAAAGGATGCAGGGTGCGATGTTTATATTTGTGGCGCGATTACAAAAAACCGCCAGGGCCAAGAGTTAGTTGATATAAAGAGGTTTGCAGAGGCAGGAGTTGTTGCAATTTCTGATGATGGTTCAGATGTTGACGATGAAAATTTATTTTTACAGGCACTAAAGTTGGCAAAGAAAAATAAAATCATTTTAATCTCCCACTGCGAAGACAAAAGTTTATCGAGAAATGGCGTAGTTAACCGCGGTATTGTTGCAACACGCTTAGGCTTACGCGGCATATCAAAAGAAAGTGAATTTTTGCGCGTGAAACGCAATATCGAATTAGCTAAAAAAACTAATACAGCAATTCATATTGCCCATGTTAGCTGCGCAGAATCAGTTGATGTTATAAGAAAAGCAAAAAAAGCAGGCGTAAGATGTACTTGTGAAACTGCTCCGCATTATTTTGCCTTATCCGAAGACGATATTATTGATTATGACACAAATATGAAAATAAATCCGCCGCTGCGCACTAAAGACGATATTAGCGCAATAAAACAAGGCCTAAAAGATGGGATAATCGATACAATTGCTTCTGATCACGCACCGCACACGGAAAATGAGAAAGATATTGAGTTTGACCGCGCAGAATTTGGAAAAATTGGGCTTGAGTCTGGTTTGGCAGTAAGTATTATGGAATTAATTGATAAGAAAATATTGTCTTGGCTAGAGTTAGTTAATAAAATAGCTGTAAACCCAGCAAATATTTTAGGAATAGAGGCAGGTAGTTTGAGCGTTGGCAGTAACGCAGATATAGTTATTATTGATGCAGATAAAGAATTTATTCTGGCTAAAGAAAAAATTGTTTCAAAATCTAAAAACTCGCCTTTTATCGGTAGAAAGGTAAAAGGTGCGGTTATTTATACTATCTATCACGGAAAAGTTGCTTATCAATGGAATTTATAGCTGATTTTCATATACACTCAAAATATTCGCGGGCAACCAGCCGCGATATGGATATTGAAAATATTGCCAAATGGGCAAATATCAAAGGCATCCAACTAATCGGCACAGGTGATTTTACGCACCATCTCTGGCTACAAGAGTTAAAATCAAAATTAGAGCCGCTGGATAATGGCCTGTTTACCTATAATAACGTAAATTTTATTCTAACTGCTGAAATTAGCTCAATTTATTCCAAGCGCGGGAAAACCTATCGAATTCACAATATTATTTTTGCACCTAGCTTTAAGATAGTTGAAAAAATAAACCAGGCCTTAATTAGATATGGCGCAAATTTAACTAGTGATGGCCGTCCGATAATTGGCATGGATGCAAAAAATCTAGCAAAGCTAGTTTTTGATATCGATGAAAATTGTATGGTTATACCCGGCCATGCCTGGACGCCTTGGTTTAGTGTATTTGGTTCAATGTCAGGATTTGATAGGCTAGAAGATTGTTTTGAAGAGCTGACACCAAAAATATTTTCTATCGAGACGGGGCTTAGCAGCGACCCGCAAATGAATTGGCGGCTTTCAGCTTTAGATAAGATCACCCTAATCAGCAATTCTGATTCGCATAGCCCGGCAAAAATTGGCCGTGAGGCAAATGTCTTTGACTGCGAACTTAATTATAAGACAATCAGGGATGTGCTTAAAACAAAGGATAAAAAACGCTTCTTATATACAATTGAATTTTTTCCTGAAGAAGGGAAATATCATTTTGATGGGCATAGAAATTGCGGAGTGTGTTTTTCGCCGCAAGAGGCAAAAAAACACAAAAATATCTGCCCAAAGTGTGGGAGGCTTTTAACAATTGGCGTAATGAATAGAGTGGATCAACTTGCTGATAGGCCAGAAGGATTTATACCCCACAATTCTATTCCTTATAAAAACTTAATTCCTTTAGAAGAAATTATTGCTGATGTTTTAGATGTTGCGCCGCAATCGAAAACAGTTGAAAAAGAATATTTCAATACGATTGCAAAATTTCATACAGAATTTAATTGCTTGCTTAAAGCAAGTGAAGAAGACTTAATAGAAAATTTACCAGAAAAACAAGCTAAAGCAATAATTGCTGTACGAGCTGGCCTTGTTAAACTACAACCAGGTTACGACGGAGAATATGGCAAGATACAAGTCCTTATTCAAGAGAAATTAAAAAATAAAACAAATAAAGAAGAACAACTAAATTTATTTTAATGGAAAATTTTTCAGCCAGAGGCTGATCCGCATTTGGCGGAAATTTTTACGCGCCTGTCGCCCAATGGATAGGGCACTGGCCTCCGGAGCCAGGTGTGCTGGTTCGACTCCAGCCAGGCGCATAAAAAAAGGAAGATTATGCCAGAATTACCAGAAGTCGAAACGATTAAAAAGGGGCTGGAAGCTAGTATTTTGGGCAAAAAAATAACGGATATTATTATAAATAATTCCAAGGTTATCAAGCAGCCCAAAAAAGAAGATTTTGTAAAGTATTTAAAGAATGTTAAAATAAACAATATTATTCGCCGCGGGAAACTCTTAATTTTAGAGCTATCTAGTGGCAAGTGTTTAGCAATTCATTTAAGGATGACTGGCCAATTAGTTTATCCGGGAAATTTAATAAAATCCCGTGTTAGTTTTAGGCTGTCTGATGGTAAATTGCTTGATTTCAATGATTCGCGTCTTTTAGGTGAATTGAGATTAATTGATGATTGGCACAATTTAAAATTTGTTAAAGAGCTTGGGCCAGAACCTTTTGATTTAACGACAGGCCAATTTAAAGAAATAATAGATAATAGAAAAACGAAAATTAAGCCTTTGTTAATGGATCAAAAATTGGTTTCTGGCATAGGTAATCTTTATGCTGCTGAGGCATTGTTTGGTGCAAAAATTCACCCTGCAAGACAGGCAATAAGTTTATCAGAGAAAGAAAAGGAGGTTTTATTTAAAGAAATAAAAGTGGTGCTGTCTGAAGCGATAAAGCACGGAGGTTCGTCAGTTGATCAATATGTGAAACTAAGCGGAAAACCAGGGAATTATGTTCAATATCATAAAGTTTATGACAGGTATAAAAAACCATGTTTAATTTGTAAAACACCCATACAAAGAATTTCTCTTGGGGGAAGAGGGACATATTTTTGCCCTAGATGCCAAAAGTAGTAACCGCTAAAACGCAAAAATTGCAGAGAGGAGAAAAATGTTTAAAAAAATAGTATTTATAAGTTTGATGGTTTCATTATTAGTTTTTAATATTTATGCGCAAGCTCAGGATTTAAACAATGAAGATAAGCCTAAAGATGCTTACATGATGGAAGATATTAAGCAATATCTTACTTCCGAGGAAAATAATTATTTTATGCTAGCCCAGATAAAGATGGAAGAGTTTATGGTTAATAATAAAGATTTAGAAAATTATTTAGATTCGGTAGTCCAGGATGCGGCAAATGGGAATAAGAGTAAGATAAACGTAGACGCAATGTTTGCAAAATTAAAAATGGACATTCAGGGCCTGATTTCAAACCTGAATACATTAAACCCTCCTGATTCTCTTAAAAAATATCATCAACTCAATATTGAAGCGCTTGAGTTATTAATTAAAAAACTTGATCCTTCGACGCTTACAAATGAAGCTGTTCAGAAGCGGCTCGATGCAGAAGGAGATAAAATTGTTCAAGAAACTAACCAAGAGATTGATAATCTGGTTAAAATGAGGCAATCGCAGTCATAGGTATTATAGTGAAAAATCGAATTAAAATTAACGGTACAATAATATTCTTATGTATTGCATTAATAATAATTTTTAAAAGTATATTCTTAAGGGCAAGCGACATAGGTTTTTTAGAAATTCTTGGGGTATCGCTTTTGTTATTAGGGCAATTAATTAGAATTTCATCGCGTGGGTATAAGGCAGAATATTCCAGAGGAGGCCATGAATTAATAAAAGATGGCCCATACTCGTTAGTTAGAAATCCTATGTATCTAGGTATTCTTTTAATGGGGGCAGGGATTGTGCTGTTTTTATTTAAATTTTGGGTATTTTTTGCCTTCTTAGCCTTTTTTACCATTCGTTATCTAACACTTATAAAACAAGAAGAAAAAATCCTTATTGAAAAATTTGACAGAGAATATGAAGATTATAAAAAAAATACGCCGAGAATATTTCCTAGAATGAATTATATTATCAGCCACAATATAAAAAACTATTTACCCTTGAAATTAATCTGGGTGAAGAAGGAGATATCTTCATTTGTTCCAATCGTCATTAGCCTTGTAGGCCTTAAAATTTATGCACTCACATAATATAATAAACAAAAAAATAAAAATCATCGATAATACTAGGGTTTGTAATAATTATTATAAACTTATTTTAGATTCTTCTGTTATCGCAAAGCTAGCCCAGCCGGGGCAATTTTTACATATAAAGATTAATTCAAGTTTTGATCCATTGTTAAGGAGGCCTTTAAGCATCCATCGTATTTTAGGTGGTAAGATCGAAATACTTTATGAGCTTGTTGGCCGTGGGACAAAAATTTTATCCGAAAGCTCAAGCGGTGATATTTTAGATGTAATTGGGCCGCTTGGAAAAGGATTTAATTACCAATCACCTCAGCCAAAGGCTGATCCGCCTCAGGCGGAAATTACCAATGACAAAGCAAATCCCAATAACCAATTACCAATTCTAATCGCAGGTGGGATTGGTGTTGCGCCGCTTGTATTCTTGGCGCAAAAGATGAAACAAACGCCAATAGTGTTAATCGGGGCAAAAACTAAAAATGAAGTATTGTGTATGAAAGAGTTTAAAAATTTAGGCTGCGACGTAAGAATTGCTACCGACGATGGAACCCTTGGGTTTAAAGGCCGCGTTACAGATTTATTAAAAGAATTTTTACCGGCCAATCGAATTTATGCCTGTGGCCCAGATGCGATGCTTAAATCATTGCAGAAAATAGCTGCTGTAAATAATCTTAATTGCCAAGTTTCTTTAGATGAGGGTATGGGCTGTGGTATTGGTGCGTGCCTTGCCTGTGTAATTAATACAACAAAAGGGCAAAAACGTATTTGTCACGACGGCCCGGTATTTGATATAAAAGAGTTGATTTGGGAGGGATAAAATGAATTGGGTAATTTATATAGTTTTAGGATTAATTGCTGGGATTTTTGGCGGGATGTTTGGTATTGGTGGCGGGACAATCTTAATTCCCGCGCTTGTTTATTTTTTAGGCCTTACTCAACATCAAGCACAAGGGACAACTCTGGCAATTATGGTGCCGCCAATAGGCCTTTTAGCAGCATTACGTTATTATTATGCAGGCAATATAAAATTAAATATTGCTGGTTTTGTATGTGTTGGATTTTTTATCGGGGGCTTGATAGGAGCTCATCTTATTCAAAAAGTGCCGGAGCCCATACTTAAAAAAATGTTTGGTGTATTTTTGTTGTTTGTTGCAGTTAAAATGATACTAGGAAAATAATGCAAAAAACAAGCCTTTCTGTAAAAATTGGACAGCTTAGATTAGAAAATCCGATTATGGTTGCTTCTGGCACATTTGGTTATGCCAAGGAATTTAAAGGATTAACCAATCTAAAAAAACTCGGTGCAATTATTACAAAGACAATTACAATAAAGCCTCGCACAGGCAATTTACAGCAAAGGCTGGTTGAAACTTCTTCCGGCATAATTAATTCTATTGGCTTGCAAAACGACGGGATAGATTGTTTTTTAAAAGATAAGCTGCCATTTTTAAAGACACTAGGTGTTCCTATAATTGTTAGTATTGCTGGAAATAATTTGGAGGATTATGTAAAGTTAGCAGAGATTATTAATGATGTAGAAGAAATATCCGCAGTAGAATTAAATTTATCCTGTCCAAATATTAAAGAGAAACAAACACTTATCTCGCAAGATGAAAGTCTAACCTATGATTGTGTTTTTGGCGTGCGTAATGTTTATAAAAAGACATTAATCGCAAAATTAACTCCCAATGTAACAGATGTTACTCAAATTGCAATTGCTGCTCAAGATGCAGGTGCAGATAGTGTAAGCCTTATAAATACTTTTTTGGCAATGGGCGTAAATATTGAAACACAAAAACCATTATTAGGAAATATTACTGGTGGGCTAAGCGGCCCGGCAATAAAACCTATTGCCCTTCGGATGGTTTGGCAAGTTAGCCAAAAAATCAAGATTCCTGTGATCGGGGTTGGTGGTATAATGAATTATTCAGATGCCCTAGAGTTTATTATTGCAGGTGCTCAGGCAATACAAGTTGGAACGGCAAACTTTGTAAATCCTAACATAACCGGCGAAATCATCGATGAGATTAAAAATTACCTAAGAAATAAAAAAATTAACGACATAAATAATTTAGTCGGGAGCTTAAAAATTTGAAACCAGAATTAATTGTTGCTCTTGATGTAGATAGTTTTGATAAGGCAAAAAAAATTGTAAATCAGCTTTGCCCTAATGTAAAAATTTTTAAAGTTGGTTTGCAGCTTTTTACAATTGCCGGGCCCAAAATAATCGATTATATTAATAGAAAAGAAGCAAAGGTTTTTTTAGATTTAAAATTGTTTGATATTCCAAATACCGTAGCAAATGCAGTGGAGGCCGCTTGTGCATTAAAAGTAAAAATGCTTACTTTGCATATTGCAGGTGGGCAAGATATGTTATTAGCAGCAATTAAGGCAATAAAGCCTTTGCCTTTAACCTATCGGCCGCTTTTAATCGGTGTTACAGTTTTAACTAGCCAAAAAGCAGCAAAGACAAAAGTTTTAAGTTTAGCAAAACAGGCAAAAACAGTTGGCCTTGATGGCGTGGTTTGTTCTGTCAAAGAAACACAAGTTTTAAAAAATAAACTTGGCAAAAATTTTATCGTGGTTAATCCGGGAATTCGCCCGAAAGACACAAAGACAAATGATCAAAAACGAGTTGCCACGCCCAAAGATGCTGTTAATGCTGGCAGTGATTTTATTGTAGTTGGGCGGCCAATATTAGAGGCAAAAAATCCATCGTTAGCAGCACAAAAAATTTTAGATGAAATAAAGTGAGGAAGTTATGACACAAAATATTGATGATTTAATTGAAAAAATTAATCAAGAAGGTGTTTTAGCGGCAGAAAAAAAAGCAAAAGATATCGAGAATAACGCTTTGAGAAAAGCCGAGGAAATTATAAGTGATGCGAAGATAAAAAGCCAAAATTTACTTAATGAGGCTAAAGATAGAATTGAAAAAATGTCTCAAAAAGAAAAAGAATTAATCAATCAGGCAGCGCGGGATATGCTAATTAGTTTAAGAAAAGAAATTAACAGTATGCTTGATAAAATTACTATCCACGAAGTACATAAAGCGCTTTCAACAGAAACAATGGTTAAAATTATTTCTGGTTTAATAAAAGAATATAAGGGCAAAGAAGATAAAGATGTTGTTATTGATTTAAGTAAAGAAGATTTGCATATTTTGGAAAGGGTGCTTCTTTCTAAATTAAAAGAAGAAACAAAAAAACAAATTATTCTAAAAACTTCTAGCGATATAAAGGGCGGTTTTTTAATAAGCTTTGATGCGAATAAATCACATTATGATTTTAGTGATAAGGCTATTGCAGAATATATTGGAACATACTTAAAGCCAAAGTTAAACGAAATATTAAAGGAAACTGTTAAATAAGATGAATGCAAATTATGTTTATTTTATTTCGAGTCTGCCAACTTTATTATTTCAAGCAAAATTACCTTTTACCTTTGATGAATTTATCGCTAAGGCAGAGAATGTCTTAAGCCCAAAAGATCTAGATATTTTAAAAAATTTACCAAAGGTAGATAATTTAAATGAATATAGCACACAAGGAATAATAAAAAAAATTTTAGATTTCGAAACAGTTTTAAGGAATGAATTAGTCAAATTGCGTGCGGCGCGGATTAAGATTGATGCTCTGCAATATTTGCGCCCCGATGTATATGCTGGGCCAGCAATTGTTCATATTGCCCTTAGCGCACAGAGGAACCCTCATGTATTAGATGCAGAAAAAATATTAGATGAAGCGCGCTGGAGTTATTTAGATGAATTAAGCTTTGGGCATTATTTTGATTTAGATTACTTGATAATTTATGCCTATAAATTAAATATTTTAGAACGTTGGGATAATGTTTTTAAAGCAGATAAAGAAAAAATATTAGAAGAGGTATTATGGAAAAGCGAATTGGCCGAATATTGAGAATTAATAGTAATATGGTTACTGTTAGTTTTGATAGTTTTGTTATTCAAAACGAAGTTGCTTATATTATTCACGGTAAAGAACGTTTAAAGGCAGAAGTTATTCGTATACGGGGAAATTTAGCGCAGATGCAAGTTTTCGAGAGTACAGTTAATTTGAAGGTTGGCGATGAAGTTGAATTTTCCAAAGAGCTTCTTTCTGTTGAGCTTGGCCCAGGGCTCTTGGGGCAAATATTTGATGGTCTGCAAAACCCTTTGCCCTTAATTGCAAAAGAATGTGGATTTTTTCTAAAACGCGGGTTATATTTTAATGCATTAGATTCCCAGGCGAAATGGGAATTTACGCCACAAGTCAAAGTTGGAGATAGGGTACGGCCAGGAGAAAAGATTGGTTTTGTTCCGGAAAAAATATTTAAGCATTATATTTTGGCACCGTTTAGTTTAAAAGGTATTTTAGAAGTTACTAAAATTGTAAACTCAGGAAGTTATAATTCAACGCATGTTCTTGCCGAGCTTCGTGATGAAGAGGGGAAAATTCATGATATTTTTCTTGTCCAAAGATGGCCGGTAAAAATCCCAATTTCTTGTTATCAAGAGAAGTTAAGGCCAACAAAACCATTAGTTACAAAAATGCGCTTAATTGATTCACTTTTTCCGGTTGCTTTAGGCGGAACTTATTGTGTGCCTGGACCGTTTGGTGCAGGGAAAACTGTTTTGCAACAATTAACCTCTAGGCATGCGGAGGCGGATGTTGTGGTAATTGCTGCTTGTGGCGAGCGCGCAGGCGAAGTCGTAGAGACTCTAAAAACTTTTCCAGAGTTAATTGACCCAAAAACAAATCGTCCCTTAATTGACCGGACAATTATAATTTGTAATACCAGCTCAATGCCGGTTGCAGCACGGGAAAGTAGCGTGTATACGGCAGTAACGATTGCTGAATATTATCGGCAGATGGGTTTAAATGTTTTGCTTTTAGCAGATTCAACCAGCCGTTGGGCACAGGCAATGAGGGAAATGTCGGGGCGGCTGGAAGAAATTCCCGGTGAAGAAGCGTTTCCAGCATATCTAGAATCACGAATTGCCTCTTTTTATGAACGCGCAGGCCTGGTAAGATTATACGATGGCACTACTGGTTCTATAACAATTGGCGGAGCAGTCAGCCCTGCAGGAGGCAATTTTGAAGAACCAGTTACACAAGCAACATTAAAGGTAGTGGGGGCATTTCATGGGTTATCTCGTGAACGATCGGATGCCAGGCGATACCCTGCGATTGACCCGCTAATTAGCTGGTCAAAATATAATAGTTTTATCGACAAAGAAAAAGTGGAAGCAGGGCGCGAGCTTTTAAAAAGAAGTTTCAATATACTTGAGATGATGAAAGTTATTGGCGAAGAAGGTACATCTTTGACTGATTATATTGATTATTTAAAAGGAGAATTTTTTGATTTTGTTTATTTGCAGCAAAATGCATTTGATAAAGTAGACGAAGCAACTGACCAAACACGGCAAAAATATGCTTTTGATTTTATATATAACAATATTTTAGAAAACAAGTTTAATTTTAGCGATAAACAAAGCGCTTTACATTTTTTTCAACAGCTTAGGCAGTTATTTCGAGGATTAAATTCTGCTATCTTTGAAGGCCAAGAATTTAAAAAAATTGAAACAGAGATATTATTATTAGTAAAGCAAAAGCAAATTTTACAGGGAGAAAAAGCTGGTGCATAAAATTTATACAAATATTATTCAAATTGCCGGAGATGTTATAACGGTTGAAGCAGAGCAAATAGGATATTCAGAAATTGCCCAAGTTTATACAAAGCAAGGGATTTCTTTGGCGCAAGTGATTAGAATTGAAGAAAAAAGAGTATCGTTACAAATTTTTAGCGGTTCCCGCGGTGTTTCAACTGGAGATAAAGTAAAATTTTTAGGGCACCCTATGAGAATATCTACAGGAAATAATCTTTTAGGCAGGATTTTCAACGGCGCAGGCAACGCTATAGATAAAGGCCCAGAACTTGAAGAAAATCTAGTTGATATTGGCGGGCCATCTGTTAACCCAGTTAAAAGGATTATTCCTAATAAAATGATTCGTACAGGTATACCTATGATTGATGTTTTTAATTCCTTCGTAGAATCACAAAAATTACCTATATTTTCTATTGCTGGTGAGCCATATAATGAGCTTTTAGCGAGGATTGCTATTCAAGCAGAGGTAGATATTATTATCCTTGGTGGAATGGGCTTAAAGCACGATGATTATCTTTTCTTTCGAGATACACTAGAAGAATATGGAGCGCTTCCACGTTCGATATTTTTTATCCATACAGCTAGCGACCCAATTGTTGAATGCTTGCTTGTGCCAGATATTAGTTTAGCCGTTGCTGAACAGTTTGCTCTCTCTGGGAAAAGAGTTTTAGTACTATTAACTGATATGACAAATTTTTGCGACGGGCTAAAAGAAGTTTCAATTACAATGGAGCAAATTCCTTCCAATAGAGGCTATCCTGGTGATCTTTATAGCCAGATGGCTTTTCGTTATGAAAAGGCGGTTGATTTTGAAGGGGCTGGTTCAATTACAATTCTTGCTGTAACCACGATGCCGGGTGACGATATTACGCATCCAGTTCCCGATAATACGGGTTATATTACTGAAGGACAATTTTATCTTAAAAATTCTGTAATCGAACCATTTGGGTCGTTGTCGCGTTTAAAACAACAGGTCAATGGTAAAACTCGCGAAGATCACCGAACTATAATGGACACAATGATTCAGTTGTTTGCCAGTTACCGTCAAACACTGGAAAAACAGGCAATGGGTTTTCAAATGAGTGAGTGGGACAAAAAGCTTCTTGCTTATGGAAAACTTTTTGAGGATAAAATGATGTCTTTAAAAGTAAACATTCCTTTAGAGAAAGCGCTCGACCTGGGATGGCAAATTCTATCTAAATGTTTCTTACCCGAAGAAACCGGCATCAAAAAATCGATGATTGAAAAATTCTGGCCATAAAATTAAATAATTTTTATTGCATTAAGTTAACAAATATGTTAACATATTGCCATGAAATGGGAAGAATTTGTTAAGCTCACAGATAATTTACCCGTAATCGATAGCGAAATGCTGCTTGTTGGAGTAGTTAATCCTAGTTCGGTTAAGGTGCAGCTTGATCGCTGGAGAAAATCAGGAAAACTCATACAAATTAGAAGAGGGATTTATATTTTAGCAAAGCCATACAGAAAGTTGGATATTTATGAACCATATCTTGCTTCAATTGTTAAAAGTCCTTCTTATGTTAGTTTAGAAAAGGCTTTGGAATTCCATAATCTAATCCCTGAGGCTGTTAGCATTTATACCTGTATTACAACAAAGCGGCCTTATAAGTTTGTTTCAAAGTTAGGAATCTTTGATTACCGACATATAAAACAAAGTTTATTTTGGGGCTATGAATCGGTAACAGTAAATAAACAAACAGGTTTCATTGCTTGTCCCGAGAAAGCCTTGCTCGATTTTTTTTACCTAAGAGAAGTTAAGGTTTCTTTTGATTACATTGAAGAACTGAGATTAGAAAATCTTGAAAAAATTAATTTAGAAAAACTATTTGTTTTTGCAAAAAGATTTAATAAGCCGGGAATTTTACGGGATGCAAAAATGATTAAAGAATATATCGAGTTAGAAATTAAAAAAGAAAAACTATTATGAAAGAATTTGCTTTAGAATTAGCTGCCAAACAAGAAGGCCTAAGCGCGAAGCTGAATACAATGCGGGAATATGTTCAAGCCTATACCTTAAAGATTCTAAATGACGCAGGTTTTTTTCGTTATTCTGCTTTTTTAGGAGGGACTGCTTTACGGTTTTTATATGATTTACCGCGTTTTTCAGAAGATCTAGATTTTTCTCTGGAACAAAAAGAGAAAGAATATTCTTTTGTTAATTTGATTGAGAAAATTAAATCGGAATTTGTGCTAGCCGGGTATAAAATTTCCGTTTCCTTTAATGATCAAAAAACAGTCCATAGCGCTTTTCTAAAGTTTGAGGAACTCTTGTATGAGGCAAGAATTTCTCCGCTTAAAAGCCAGAAATTCTCAATCAAGATTGATATAGATACAAATCCTCCTAAAGGCGCAATTACTAAGAAAGATATTATTAATAAATATTTCCCAATTATGTTTTTATCTTACGACCTTTCTTCGTTGTTTGCCGGGAAGCTTCATGCTGTTTTTAGTAGAAAATATACTAAGGGTAGAGATTTTTTTGATATTGGTTGGTATTTGTCTAAATGGAAAGGCCTAGCTCCTAATTTTGCTCTGCTTAAAAATTCTCTGACGCAAACTGGTTATAGCGGTGAATTTCCTAATGAGCAAAACTGGCGTGATTGTTTATATAAGGCTATTGAAAATACTGATTGGAATAAAGTAAAAAAAGATATTGAAAATTTTCTTGAGACACAAAAAGATTTAGAAGTATTCTCGAAAGAAAATATTCTATTGCTTGTTAAAACTACATCCTGAAAGCGCTTACATTTTTCGCCCCAAAACCCTTGAATTTGCCCCTATCATAGTGCATACTTATTATATATGATTAAAAAGATATTTACTTTATTATTAGCAGGGATTTTTTGTTTTAACAACTTATGTTATGGTTTTCAAAACACGTTAACCCCGGGGCCCGTAGGTGAAGCCTTTACGGGTTTTTCGGGGCAACCATTCCGCCCAATTCATTTGCGCTATCTTTCTTATCTTCCAGATACCAACAACTTTAAGCTGTTTTTAGATAAAGGCAGTATCAATAATCCTAGCAATAAACAAATTCAATCCGAAACAAAAAATCTCTTAAATTATTTTTTCGTAGGTTTAGCTCTTCCCAATAAAACATTTTGGGTAAACTTAAGACCTGCCCTGAATCGTGCGAACGAAGTGAGCTCTGGTTTAGGGCCTAATGAACAAAATAATGTTATTGACGAACGATTAGCTCAAACTGATGTTGGTAGAATTCTTCTTGAAGCCGACGTTCAGTTAAAACAAGATACAGCTAAATTAACCTCACCTAAAACAAAAGAAGGTAAAGAATATTGGAATAAGCTATTTATAAAGGCAAAAGAGTTACAACAAGGCGCAACAAAAATTAAAATCCCCACTCTTCTTCGCCCATGGATTGTTCCTGATGAGATAATTATTGCTGAAAATAAAGGTTCTTGCTATGTTTACAAAGCAACAATGAAGGTGATGTTAGAAGCAGAACACCGACAACTCCCCCAGGCCCCCTCTTTGCCAAAGAGGGGGATAAAGGGGGAGTTTGATAGCAACCAAAATGATAAAATCTTGAACGATTATTCTGCACAGCTTATTAAAGAACTAATCATCCCAAAACTTAACAAAGAAATTAATTCATCAAAACGTTACGCTGCTTTAAGGCAAGTCTATTATTCTCTAATCATTGCCCAGTGGTTTAAAGAAAGACATAAAGATAAATTAAAAATAGATTCTGGTGATTTAACCAATCTCACTTCAAAAACTCCCTGGTCAATAGATGCCTACTATCGCCAATACGAAAAATCCTTCAAAGAAGGCGAATACAATATAAAAGAAGTTATCCCCACAGCAAAAGCTAAAATTATCCGCACATATACTAGTGGAGGAGCGGTATTTAACATTAGTCAAATACCGCAAGTTGGAGAGCGCGCAGTTGATCCGATAACCGGTAGTTCTGTAACCTGTTTGCCTGCAGGCGACAGTCTTGTGCCAGAAGGTGCAGATTATCTTAAAAGAGTAAGCGTGAGTGGAGATCAGGTGGTGGTACATAGTAAAGATGAAGGTTCTGGTCAAATTGCCCGCGGATACAGCGCAGAGGAGATAATACAAATTGAGGCGGATATTAGGCAGGACTCTGAGACTGTAAAAGCAGCAGGCCAATCTGTAGTTGGATTGGTAAATAAACGAGCTGCTAGAATAATTAGCCGTGAAGCTGAATTAAGGCGCTTGCTTGAAGCTCGTAACATTCCAGCAGAGCAAGTTAAAAGAGTGTTTGCTTGTTTACGTTCTCCACCCGAGTATTTTAACTGGTTTAATGCAAGAGCAGAATTCTCTAACCGCTACTTCCTTGGCTCAAATTGTGCTTTAGCTGTAAATTTAATTTGGTATTTGTTTAGCCAAGAAGGCCAAGCCGGCTTGCCAAAAGATTTAATTGATGAATATATCCTACACGAAGCTTTAGAAAATATTCCAGACCAATATTTAGACCACTATGCCGCCATAGGACTAACCCAACAATTCTTTAACAGAGGTAAAGATTGGCAGGTTAATCCTATAGCGCAACCAGATGAAGATAAATCTAATACTGTATTGGGAAGAGTGGTTAGAGGATTTATTGAAACAAATGCAGGAATGAAAAATCCATCTGGTTTTGAACAATATCTTTCTACCTTAAGTGAATGGCAAGCTGTTAGAGTGATGCTTAGCGCAAAGCCAATAGAGGCTAATCTTATTGATTTGATCAAAGCTAGATTTGGCAGTGATAAAGAAAGAAAATTAAATATTGCGGTTATTGGCTGCGGCCCTACTTTACTGGAAGGAAGAGTAATAAGAGATTTATTAAAAGAGCAGTATCCAAATATACATATTACTTGCGTTGACTCTGAGTTAACAGAGCTTAGTGATGATAGGATAACCGGTATTTCTAGATTATTGGATGATGAATTTGCCGAAGATCATAGCGTAGAATATGATGTTGTTTTTTGGTTGAGTCCCGCGGTTACGAATATAAATAGCGTCACATCAAATTATAAAAAAATAATGAAACCGGATGCTTTAGGGTTTATTGCTCCTAGTCTGGGGGGTAAAAGCGTAGATTGTGGTTTATTAGAAATCACTCAGGGATCATATGCACTATCATTATATAAACAAGGTTGGTTTTATGGGAGAGAAAAACCAGCGGAAGATCTAAGAGATTATGATATGGGAATAAGAATGTATTCAAGAAGAGCAATTATTTCTGATTTAGGTGTTATGTTGAATAGAGAATATAGTAAGTTAGGAGGATTGCGTCAGAGTTATTCAGGAGACCTAACAGGTTTAATGGTATTTTCAACTGTATATTCTGCCGATTTACAAACAGGCGATGGAGTAGTGGCGGTAGCAGGGCGACAATCCGCGGCAACTCTTACTACAGTTTCTACCGCAGAACGTCAAGGCCTTCGAGAGGCAGCCAACAAGGCATTACAAGAACTTGACCCAGTAAAATGGAAAGACGGTGTTACTGAGGAACAGCTTGATGCAATTATAGAAGCGCACGAAGAAGGCATAAGAAGAGGGCGTAGTTATGTAATTGGTTCAGACGATAATCCTGCCAGAAATCCCGAAAAAGCCAAAGCTTTTAGACGCGCAGACCTTAAAGCTATATTAACTATACTTATGCGAGATAAGCGTTTTACTATGGAAGAGGGAGATAAACTAATTCGAACAGGCGTTTGTGGGGAGAAAGATATAGCTGTAGTAGAGAGAATATTATCACGTAGTGCATATCGTAGATACATTGTAACAATAGGAAGCGTTATTGACTGTGAACTAGTAAAATTAGAGAAGAGAAAAATAGGGGTAGTTTTTCTAGAGCCATTTTATCAATGGCGTCTGCTTGGTCTGTGCATCACAAATGAAAACGCTGTAATTATTAATGTTTCTGCTTGTAGAGAGCATGCTCAAAATATTAAAGAAATAATAACAAACAAAGATGATTTTATGTCTAGAAGAAGATTCCGAAACTTTTCAACTAATTCATCTACGTTGAATTGGCAGATTTTTCAAATGTTTTTACGAGAATTTGGCGAGAAGGATATAGATGAGATTACTGATAGTATAATTCGTTCGACTCGAGAACATGAAATAGAACACAAACGGAGGGAATTGTTAGGAGTTTCTAATTCTGAAGGTACCTCGCGTTACGCCGAAGCCGAAATTACGCCATATTATGCTTTAGTTAACATTATTATAGGTATGCACGGTGTTTTTTATGATTCAGATAAGGTAGTGAATGAGGGTTATGGTTTTTTTCAAGAAATCAATAAAAGGCTCGGTGGCGGTTTTATTTTTGATTCTGATGATAGAGTTTCTGATATGAGAAAAGAAGAACAATTAGCAGTATGGTTTGAAGAAAAGGAACCATTAGAGCGATTGACGAGAGAGGAGATTTGTTCTATTGCGTATAATTTACGTTATGGAACGACGCGTTATGCGAATATGCCAAGCGCTACGTCGGTTTCTACTTCAAGATTATTTGAGATTGGAAGATGGCGAAGTTTTTTAATTCCTCTAGCGTTATTTTTGGGAATTAGTATTGGAAATAAACCAGTATTAGCCGAAGAGCAAAGAGTATCACAAAGAGTAGAAGTTGCTCTAACTTCAGACATTACAAAACCAGATGGAATTGAAAGTATACGTGTCGCTGAGTTGGAGAAACTTAGTTTACCAATAGATCACAAATATAAATTTTATCAGGTCAGCGATGAAGATATATTTCATATTGAATTTGCAACAACAGGCCTTCAAGATGATGCCTTTTTTAGGCTGTCTGTTTTTACCGAATCAGATACGAATGCAGGCAACGTATTAGATGATCGACGCTTAAAAGAGGCATATGATAAAGGTGAAGAAAAAAAAGGTATAGGGTATGATTTTAGAATTGAGGATATCTGTAAATTCTATACGCAAGCTAAAAAGAAAGGCATTGTTTTAAATGATACAGAATTAAAAATAAAAGATGACTTATTGCGATTCGGTTTTATGAAATATACGAATGGCAAATATGTCCCTAGCCACTCAAAAACAATTGCTATTATCTCAGTTGCTCAAGATTCTCCTGAGCGAGGGCAAGTAGTACGCCATGAGTTTCGCCATGGCCTTTATTTTACTGAGCCTTTTATAAGAGATGGTGTCAAAACAATATGGGATAAGGTAGATCCTGATGAACAATATAAGCTTATCAGAATTATGAATACAGTGGGTGGATATAATCCAAATAACATAGATCTTATACTTAATGAATTATATGCATGTTTATTAGGAAACGAGATACATCCAAGAACGGATACCATGGTCCATCTTCATGATTACTTCCAAGATCTTGAAGGAAAAATGTATACATCGAGGGTGATTGTAGGAAATGAAGTTATAAATACCTTAGAACGCTTGTCCTTGAAACTCCGCGCGGAGGAAGTTTTAGGTAGAACGGTCAGCGATACAGAACTTGATGCAATTGTCAAAGCGCATTTGGTTGGTAAAGAGAAAGGGCATTGTTATGTAATTGACCCAGATGGCAGGCCTGCTAAACATCCCAACCCAGATAAGGCATACACGCCAGAAGAAATTAGGCAAAAAGCCCATATTTTAAAAGCCGCTGGATTTAGTGAAGAAGAGCGAGAAAGGCTAATACGAGAGGGTGTTTGTGGTGAGGAGGATAAGCCAACAACAGTTACTGAATTGATTGAATATGTCAAGGAAAAGCATCTTTCCGGTAGTTTAAAAGAACAATATAATCAAGGTTTAAGACGCATAATTGCTTATTTACAATCTGGTGAAAGTTATAGCCAGGAACAATTAGACTTTGAGCGCGTGTTTTATGGTCTACGCATTGTATTAGGACATGGCCAAATGCCAATTGCGCATATTATGGCTGTTTTACGTGCAGAATATGATACTCTTGTTCTAAGAGTAGATTATTCGAAATGGGATGATAGAAATCCCCTTATAGAAAAATTTAACAATTACTACGACTATTTTCTCGCCATTAAACATGCAATGTTAATTGATAAAAATGTTGTCGAGTATTTAGCAGAGTATAAAGCCGAAATAATCAAAGCAATTGATGGCTTAGTAGATACTTGCGATAAAATCGAAGCTATTATTGAAACAGAGCGCGAATCTCACATAAATGATACAAGATTTATTGCAGAGTATGAGAAAATGCAAACCAAAAGCCAGCAATTAAGAACAAGTTTATCGTTTTTAAAGAAGTTATTCAGTGACGAAGTTGAAAAAACTAAAATTCCTTTAGGTGGATTATTTGATTCTGTATTTAATAATTTAAGTTCATATCATACAGGTGGGCGCAGAGTAGAAAGAAAAGATGTTGTTTATTCAGATGATTTAAGCAGTCAAAATATTTATGCTGATCTAGATTTATTTAGTTTTGCTACATCAAGGATTTTTAGTAATACTATAAAACATGGCAGTGAAAAGCCAGAAATTAGTTTAGAAGAAAGCGGCTCTGGATACACGTTAACTGTAAAATGCAAAAAAGTTGCGCCAAGTGTAGAACTTAGACGATTAACTGAAACTAACTCGCATTTTAACCGGCAAAATATGTTTTTAACAAAAGAACAAACTGGCGAAATTACAGATTATTCTGATGAAGACGCAGGCAAAGGGCTTGGCATGGATTTATTATGGCAAATTATTCAAATGCACGGAGGAGGCGTAAATGTAGTTTACGACGAAGCCGAAAATAGTTTAGTTTACACAATCACTTTGCCGAAAAGAGATACAACCGTAGCTAATGCACCCGAAGAGCCAGGCGGAATTGATGGTTCGACAGGCTCACCATTAGGTGGTATAGATTTTACAAATTTGCCAATTGTGACGCAGGCAATTGATAATTTAACCAGCGCGGATGTTACGAATATAATTGAAGTGAATCTTACAGATAAGCAGAAAACAATTTCTTCTATCGCAAAAATATTGCGCCAAGAAGAGGAACAATATATTCCCACTAACCTACATCTACGCGATATCCTAATAGTACTTACCGCAAATTTATCACAAATTCAGTTACGCCAGATTTTTTTGAGGAAGAATTAGTTTTTGAATAAAAAAACCAAATTAAAAAATATCTTTAATTTTTTCAAATAAAGATTATAATGAATCTTAAAAGAGGTGAAATATTATGTTTGGCAAAGAAGATGTTTTATCGATTATCAGAGATAATCAAGATAAAATTAAGACTTTTGGTGTAAAAAAGCTTGGTTTATTTGGATCGTTTGTGCGAAAAGAACAAACTGTTCAGAGCGATATAGATCTGTTGGTAGAATTTTATCGTGATAAAAAAACATTTGATAATTTTGTGCATCTTTCTTTTTTATTAGAGGATTTACTTAAGCAACGTATTGAATTAGTAACCAATGAATCATTGAGCCCTTATATTAAACCAAATATTATGAGAGAAGTTGAATATGTCATTTCCCGGAATTGAATATCTATTTCATATTTTAGAAGAAACAAAGTATCTTACAGATAAGTCAATTGAATTAGATAGGGATAAATTTATTTGCAATGAAACATTACAGAGGGCTTTTGTCCGTAGTATAGAAATTATTGGAGAAGCTACAAAAAAGATCCCCGACGAATTAAAACATAAATATCCCAATATAGAGTGGAAGGCAATCGCTGGTATGCGAGATGTATTAATACATGATTATTTTGGTGTAGATTATGATATTGTCTGGGATGTTGTTGTTAAAAAAATTCCAGCTCTTCAGAAAGATGTTCAACAAATTATAAATCAAGAGAATAGAGCATAAATTATTATTCTGTCGATCTAAATCTACGCGATATCCTAATAGTACTTACCGCAAACATCCCACAAGCACAGCTGCAACAGATTTTTCCGAGGAAATAAAATTTATTGCACAAATATGCTAATATGGTATACTATGAAAAAGTAAGCCATACCATATTAAGAAAATGAAATATTTAGAGGATCATTTAAGAGAGCGTGTAGATTCAAAACTCAAAGAGTTGCAGAAGCTGCGCCCTTTATCTCCTGAGCAAGTAGCAAAGCTTAGAGAGCAGTTTGCTATTGAAATGACTTATAATTCTAATGCGATTGAAGGTAATAAGCTTACACTTAAAGAGACCTATTTAATTATTAACGAAGGTATTACTATTAAGGGTAAATCTTTAAAGGATCACCTTGAGGCAAAAGATCATTACGAAGCACTTAATTATTTGTACGAATTAATTGAGCATGGGAAGCGAGCTACTTTTTCTGAAATATTAATTCGTAACCTTCAGCAATTGGTTATAAAAGATACAGAGCCAAAAGAAGCTGGGGTATATCGCAAGGGCAATGTTATTATTACTGGTTCATCTCATAGGCCGCCAGACGCATTTGAAGTGCCTATATTAATGAAGGATTTATTAGAATGGATAAGAGTAAATAAAAATAAGCTACACCCGATAGAGTTAGCTACAATAGTCCACCACAAGCTTGTTTTTATACACCCATTTTTCGATGGCAATGGGCGTACTGCCCGCTTAGTAATGAATTTATTACTTATGCAAAAAGGCTATCCATTAATTGTTATTTTAAAAAATGATCGTAAAAAATATTATGATAGTTTAGAAAAAGCTGATAAAGGAAATTATATTCAATTTGTAAGATTTATAGCACAGGCAGTTGAGCGTTCAATTAATCTTTACTTAAAAACTCTAGTTGGCGCAAAAGACAGTAAAGGTAAATTTATGTTGTTATCAGTGATTGCAAAGACTACACCCTATTCAGAAAAATATTTAAATTTACTTTGTCGTCAAGGAAAGATTGAAGCTTATAAAGAAGGCAGAAATTGGTTGACGAGCTTTGAGGCAGTAAAAACCTACCAAGATAATAGAGAGCGTAAAAGGTAGGTACTGATTTTATGGGTATAATTTACTCAAATGGCAAAGATTAAGCTTACTAAAGGCGAATTAAAAAAACAAAAAGACGCTTTAAGGCAATATGAGCGTTACCTGCCCACTTTGCAATTAAAAAAGCAGCAACTGCAGATGGAAATTTTAGCGCAACTTTCTCTTTTGGAAGAAAGAGAGCATAGGCTTGCTCAAAAGAAAAAAGAGGTTTTGATGTATAGTGGTATTTTTACAGACAACTTTGATATAAAAAAATTTATCCAATTAGAGAAAAATATTACCTATACAAAAAATGTCGCCGGCGTTGATATTGCCTGTTTAAAAAGCTGTGAGTTTAAACCAATTGAGTATGATTTATTTTTAGCTCCGCTTTGGGTAGACTATGCTATTTTAGCGATAAAAGCAACGGTTTGCCTAGAAGAAGAATTAAGATTTATTAAAAAAGGAGTTGAAGTGTTACGCCAGGAGATGCGCATTACTACTCAGCGCGTAAATTTATTTGAAAAAGTTAAGATTCCTCAATGTTTGGAGACGATACGGATAATCAAAATTTATTTAGGTGATCAAATGGCTAACGCTGTAGGCCGTAGTAAAATTACTAAAAGTAAGATTGAATTAGAAGAAGTATTGGGTTTTTGATTGTTGCATTTTAATTTTTTATTTTGAGGAGCGAAAAGCGACGAATGATTGTGCCAATGAAAAAAGTAGCAATTATTGTGCAGGATAAAGATAAAGAAGATGCATTAATAAATTTAAGGGGGCTAGGAGTTTTACATGTTGAGATGCAAAATGTTGTAAGTTCGAGTAATATTACAAGTCTAGAAGCAGATTTAAGCCTAATAAATCAAGCATTAGAAGTATTGGCAGAGTTTGAGGTGTATGAGAATTGTAAGGCAATACACCTGGAAAGAGAAATTACTGATTGGAAAATAAGCGCAAGGCATATTATTGATTCTTGGAAAAGAATTGACCATCTTGAGGAATACTCAAAGCAGCTTTTACATAAAATTGACCAGTGGCGTTTATGGGGAGATTTTGACATAGAACAAATCCACTCTTTAGCTAAGAAAAATATTTTTGTAAAGTTATATCAAGTTCCGGCTAATGAATTAAATAAATTCCCCTCCAATTTAATTATAGAAAAAATTTCAACCAAAGCAGCCATAGTTAATTGTTTAGTTATCGCAACAGCCATGCCTGATGGCCCTCGGCTTCGCCGCGAGGCGAGCAGGCAGGAAAATATTGATGTGCCTTTTAAAGAAGTTTCCTTGCCGCAGATGCGTCTCTCTGCGATGATTGAAAGAAAAGACGAGGATGCAAAAACAATAAGTTTATTAAGAGCGGATTTGCATAAATATACTTGTTTTAATGAGTATTTTTTAAAAGTAAAATCTCGGCTTGAAAAAGAGCTTGAATTCCAGAAGGTGCTTTGCGCAAGTGGTAAGAAAGAGGTTTTTTCTTATTTTGTTGGGTTTGTGCCGTCTGATTTAACTAATAAAATAACTGAACGTGCAAAGATTAAAAAATGGGCAATTTTGATTAATGATCCAACAGATGAAGATGTTATTCCGACTTTAGTGCGTAACCCTAAGTGGGTTTCTATTATTGAGCCTGTATTTAAACTAGTTGAGATTGTGCCAGGGTATCATGAGTTAGATATTAGCAGGATATTTTTAATATTCTTTAGCATATTTTTCGGAATGATTATTGGCGACGCTGGCTATGGATTAGTTTATTTATTAATTACATTTTCGATACAGAAAAAGAGGAAATTTAATAAGAATGAAAAACAAATATTTTTTCTCTTTTATATTTTGATAGGTTGCGCTATTATATGGGGGTTATTGACAGGCACATTTTTTGGCCAGAGTTGGCTGCCCAAGACAATAAAACCACTTGCTCCGGCATTAAACAATACAAACGTATTGCAAACTTTTTGTTTCTTTTTAGGTGCTTTGCATTTAAGCCTGGCTCACTTGTGGAGAGCAATAATTAAACTTCCTTCTTTGGCGGCTTTAGTTGACATTGGTTGGATTTTAGTCCTTTGGGTAGTATTCTTTTTGGCAAAGGCGCTTATTTTAGGAGATTCATTTCCAGCAGCAGCAAAATGGATGTTGTTATCCGGCGTAATCTTTGTAGTTCTGTTTACAAGCCCACAGAAGAATATCTTGAAGGCGATTGGCGCCGGGTTAGGTAATCTTGCACTTACAATTATGAACAACTTTACCGATGTAGTATCTTATGTGCGTCTTTTTGCGGTTGGGCTTGCTAGTGTAGCTGTTGCTGACACATTTAATTTAATGGCTAGTAGTATTAACTGGCAGGCGAATATTATTAATCTGATTGTTGCGGTATTTATTTTGATAGTTGGGCATGGTTTAAATTTAATACTTGGGCCGATGTCGGTTTTAGTTCATGGTATACGGCTGAATGTTTTAGAGTTTTGTAGCCACGCAGATATTAAATGGCTAGGTTTTAGTTACAGGCCCTTAAAGGAGGATTAAAAAATGCTTGCGCAATTCAAGGATTTAGGTTTGATTGCTGTGCTTGCTTTGTCTGGTATTGGTTCAGCTTGGGGTGCGGGTATAGCTGGCATGGCAGCTATTGGCGCTTGGAAGAAAAGCTTTTCTCAAAATAAAACAGCATCTTTTATGTTAATTGCCTTTGTTGGAGCGCCTCTTACTCAGACAATTTATGGAATGATCGTAATGAATAAAATTGCCGAACTTGCCGCGAAAGGGCAATATTTTTGGGGTTTAGGTATTTTTGCTGGTTTAGCTATTGGTATGTCTGCGCTTTGGCAGGGTAAATGTGCTGCTGCGGCAAGTGATGCTATGGGTGAAACAAATAAAGGTTTTGGTAATTATATAGTTGTATTAGGCGTTATTGAGACAGTCGCACTTTTTGTTATGGCATTTACCTTAGGCGTTTTAGGTAAATTAGCGTAGAATTCATTATTTGTTTTAAATCTTTCATCTGTTCTATCGGGGCGCTTAGCTCAGTTTCAGCCTGAGGCTGATCCGCCTCCGGTGGAGGTTAGAGCATGTATTATGTTTATGTCTTAAAAAGTTTACGTAACGGTAAGAGATATATAAGCAGTACTAAGAATTTACCGGAAGATAGACTTAAACAACATAATTATGGTTCTAATAAATGGACTAAAGAAAATGGTCCTTTCGAATTAATTTATAAAGAGCAATATTTAAACATTACAGAAGCGCGAAAAAGAGAAAATTTTCTTAAAAGCGGAGTTGGTAGAAAGTTTTTAAATGAAAGTGTAGATGTTAGGGCGCTTAGCTCAGTTGGTTAGAGCATCTCGTTTACACCGAGAGGGTCAGGGGTTCGAGTCCTCTAGCGCCCATTAATACAGAATTAAGAAATAAGATTTAAGAATTAAGATAAAATCAAAAACTTTTAAACTCAAAAGTTAAGAAGTAAGATTTAAGAAAACAAAAATCTTAAAACTTAGATTATGAATGTGCCGCAATATCGAAAATTAATAGTTTGGCAGAAGGCTCATAAAAATGCTCTTTTAATAATTAATTTACTGAATAACTGTAGTCAAAAATATTCAAAAATTATTGATCAATGTTTAGGTGCAGCAACTTCGATTGGAGCAAACATTGCCGAAGGTAATAGTGCTTCAAGTATTAGACATAAGGAATCTTATTTTACGATTGCACTCAATTCGAGTTATGAATTTGATAATTGGCTACAGATTTTTAAAGATGCCAAGATAATTTCGAATAGCGAACCGTTATTAGGCATTGAAAAAGAAAATATTGAAGTTATTAAAATTTTAAGTAAAATAGTACTTACTTTAAAAACTGATTTATGAATTTTTTAGTTCTTATGTTTGGCGGTTTTGTTTTAAGATTTTCTTAAATCTTAATTCTTGTAGTTTTGTTTCATAGATCTTGTTTTAAGATTTTCTTAAATCTTAATTCTTGTATCTTATCTCTGTATTTATGGGGGCGTAGCGTAGCCTGGTTTAACGCGTCAGATTGTCGATCTGAAGATCGCGGGTCCAAATCCCGTCGCCCCCGCCATACACAATTGCAATGAAAAAATTCAATGAGTTAAAAAAATGGGTTAATGCTTGTCAAAAATTATGCCAACCGGATAATGCTGTATGGATTGATGGTTCAGATGAACAAAAAAATCAACTTCAGCAAGAAGCAATTACAACCGGTGAGCTCATCCCTTTAAATCAAAAAAAATTACCTGGTTGCTTTTTGCACCGTACTGCTGTCAACGATGTTGCTCGCACAGAACATCTTACCTATATTTGTACAAAGAAAAAACATACTGCAGGCCCAAATAATAACTGGATGAAACCGTCCCTTGCATATAAAAAGGCACGGGCGATTTTCAAAGGTGCAATGAAGGGGCGTACGATGTATGTAATTCCTTTCTCGATGGGGCCTATAGGTTCAGAGTTTTCTAGGGTTGGTGTAGAATTAACAGATTCACGTTATGTTGTTTTAAATATGTTAATTATGACACGCGTTGGTTCAAGCGTATTGGAACAAATCAAAAAGAACACGAATTTTACTAAATGTCTGCATTCTAAAGCAGAACTAGATATTGATAAAAGATTGATTCTACATTTCCCTGAAGATAACACAATCTGGAGTGTAGGATCAGGTTACGGAGGCAACGTATTACTTGGTAAAAAATGCTTATCTTTGCGTATTGCGAGTTTTCAAGGTAAACGTGAGCATTGGCTTGCAGAACATATGCTCATTATGGGCATAGAAGAGCCCAATGGCCATATAGAATATGTTGCCGCAGCTTTTCCTAGTGCTTGTGGAAAAACAAATCTAGCTATGCTTGTTCCTCCAGAAGGATTAAAGAGAAAAGGTTATCGTATATGGACTGTAGGTGATGATATTGCCTGGATGCGTATAGATTCTGATGGTTCTCTTTGGGCAATTAATCCTGAGACTGGTTTTTTTGGGGTAGCGCCAGGGACTAATTCAAAATCAAACCCCAATATGGTTAAAACTATTCAAAAAAATACAATTTATACAAATGTTCTATTAAAGCCAGATGGTACTGTTTGGTGGGAGGGTGCAGATGGGGAAGTGCCGCAAAGTGGCACTGATTGGCAAGGAAGGCCATGGTATCCGGGCGCACTAGATAAAGACGGCAAAAAAATCTTAGGCGCTCATCCAAATAGTCGTTTCACTACACCAATAAAGCAATGTCCATCATCAACTTTTAGGCTCGAGCAGCATCATGGAGTTCCAATTTCAGCAATTGTTTTTGGTGGCAGGCGCGCACATCTTGCGCCTCTAGTTTATGAAGCATTTAATTGGCAGCATGGAGTATTTGTTGGTGCTACTATGGCATCAGAAAGGACCGCAGCTCAAGTAGGAAAAATTGGCGAGGTTCGCAGAGATCCGATGGCAATGCTTCCTTTTTGCGGTTATAACATGGCAGAGTATTTTTCTCATTGGTTAAATATGGGTAAGCGTATGAAAAGGGCTCCAAAAATTTTTCATGTTAATTGGTTTAAAACCGATAATCAGGGAAAATTTTTATGGCCAGGTTACGGAGATAACCTAAGGATTTTAGAATGGATAATAGATCGTTGCAACAATAAGGTTAGTGCTCAAGAAACCCCTATAGGATATATTCCTAATTTCGAAGATATTGATATGACCGGCTTAGACTTATCAGGCAAAGTTTTAGAAAAGCTTTTTACTATAGACAAAAAAGATTGGCTTGAGGAGCTCGCAAGAATAAGTGATTTTTTTAAGCAATTTAGTAAGGATTTACCAGATGAATTATGGAATGAATTTAATGCGCTAAAGCTTAAATTAAAAAATAAATGCAGGTAAATACAGTAGCAAAAACAGATTTTAAAGATTTAAAGTTTTTTCGTCGTGGTAAAGTTCGCGATGTATATGATTTAGATGATAAACTCTTAGTTATTTCTACCGATAGAATATCCTGTTTTGACGTAGTGCTGCCTACCTGTATTCCTAAAAAAGGTGAAATTTTAACGCGTTTAAGCTTGTTTTGGTTTGAGCTGACCCGTGATATTGTCCCTAACCATCTAATTACTGCAAATATAGATGAATACCCAAAAGAGGTAGAAAAATATAAGGAAATATTACGTGATCGTTCGATGCTGGTTAAAAAAGCTAACTCTATTCCTGTAGAATGTATTGTGAGAGGATATTTGTCTGGTTCAGGATGGAAAGAATATCAGAAAACTCAAAGTATCTGCGGAATAAAATTGCCATCTGGGCTTAAAGAATCCGATAAATTGCCCGAAGCTATTTTTACTCCTTCAACTAAAGAAGAAGTGGGGCATGATATTAATGTTTCTTCCGAGTATGTTGAAAGTAAAATAGGTAAAGATACCACAGGTAGATTAAGAGAATTAAGTTTAGCCATTTATAAGAAAGCAGGTTCTTATGCCGAGAAACACGGAATAATTATTGCCGATACGAAATTCGAATTTGGTATTTATGATAACGAAATAATTCTTATCGATGAAGTTCTTACGCCTGATTCTTCGCGCTTCTGGCCGATTAGTGAATATAAACCTGGTGCTCCTCAGGCAAGTTTTGATAAGCAATTTGTGCGTGATTATTTAGAGACATTAGATTGGAATAAAACTCCTCCTGCCCCAGAACTACCCAAGGAAATTGTTGATGAGACTAGTGCTAAATACAGCGCAATGCTCAAGTTGTTTCTTGGCGTTTAATAGTTATGCCTAAAGAAAAAATCTTAATTGTCGAAGATGATAAACATATCGTTAAATTAATTGATTATAACTTAGGTAAAGCTGGGTTCGATTCATTTATAGCAAATGACGCAGAAGGCGCCTTAAGTCTTTTGGAAAAGCAAAAAATAGACCTAATTATTCTTGATATTATGCTTCCTGGCATGTCAGGCCTCGAGGCCTGCCGTAATATAAAAGAAAATCCAAGATTAAAACATACTCCAATTATTATGCTTACAGCAAAAGGCGAAGAAGTGGATAAAGTTATTGGCTTTGAGCTTGGCGCCGATGATTATATAACCAAACCTTTTAGCCCCCGCGAGCTTATTTTACGCATAAAGGCTATCCTTAGGCGCGCCAAGGAAAAAGAGTTGCCAAAAGAAATATTTAAAATAGGTGATTTGTTAGTCGATTTCTCTAAAATTCAGGTAAGCATAAAAGATAAACAAATTGAATTAACTTCAAAAGAGTTTGAATTATTGAAAACATTAATAAAAGCAAATGGTAGAGTATTGTCGCGCGACTTTCTACTTAACAATATTTGGGGTTTTGATCATTCGTTAGAAATTCAAACCCGTACAGTGGATGTTCATATAAGGACACTGCGAAAAAAACTGAAAAACTATGCTCAGCGAATA
Organism: Candidatus Omnitrophota bacterium; assembly: GCA_040753015.1. Classification (GTDB taxonomy): domain Bacteria; phylum Omnitrophota; class Gorgyraeia; order Gygaellales; family JBFMHM01; genus JBFMHM01. The sequence continues at coordinate 47,390 of JBFMHM010000005.1, read as the reverse complement.
ACGACAGTTAAAAATTATGGTTATAGGTTTGATATGGAGATATAGATGTTTTTTAGGGCAAGGTTTCAAAAGCGTATTGATGAACTATTAGCGAAAATAGACCAAGCAAACATAAAAATTAAGGAATTAGAAAAACAAACTCTTACTGCGCATACTATTTTAAATAGTATGATTGAGGGTGTAGTTATCCTTGATAAAGATGTAAAGTTAATCTCTTGTAATGCTACCGCAGAGAAAATATTTAATATAGAGCAAGAAAAAGTTTTTGGTAAATTTTTTCTGGAAGCGATACCTAATAATGATATTTTAGAATTAATTAATGACGTTTTAGAAAAAAAACAATTTATATCAAAAGAACTACCGCTTATTTGGCCGCTTGTAAAAGTTTTCCATATTAATGCATCCCCTATATTTGAAAATGATGATATAAACGGATGTTTATTAGTAATCCATGATATTACTGAACTAAAAAAACTTGAAAATACCAGAAGAGATTTTGTGGCAAATGTCTCACATGAACTTCGCACGCCACTTACCTCTATAAAAGGGTTTATCGAAACATTGCTTGAGGGAGCAATTGATGATAAAGAAAATGCCAAACAATTTTTGACAATCATTAAAGAGCAGGCAGATAGGTTTGATAATTTAATAAATGACCTTTTGGCTTTGGCGGGGCTCGAATCTAAAGAGATAAAATTAAATCCTAGGCCTATTAATTTAAAACAGTTTAGCCATAGAATATTATTAGATTTTAAAGCTCGATTAGAAAAGAAAAATATACAGGTAATAAATGAGTTAAAAGAAGATTTATTTGTAAATGCTGATAAAGAGCGATTAGAACAAGTATTAATAAATCTTATTGACAACGCAATTAAATTTAACAAAGAGAGTGGTTTTATAAAGATTACCGGTAAAGAAATTGGTAATAAAATTAAAATTATAATCGAAGATTCTGGTTCAGGCATTCCCGAAAAAGACATTCCGCGTATTTTTGAACGTTTCTATCGTGTTGATCGCGCGCGTTCGCGCGAGCTTGGCGGAACAGGCCTAGGGCTTTCTATTGTAAAGCATATTATTGACTTGCACGGCGGTAGTGTTGGCGTTGAAAGTACTGAAGGCCTTGGCTCAAAATTTTACTTTTACTTGCCAATTTCTTAATTAGAGTTTATAAAAAATCTAAACCTATGGCTAAAAAATTTAAGATTTGTCCATACATAATAAGTGTCGGGCTTATTTTTGTTACTACTATCTTTGGCGAGCTTGTTAAAAGAAGCCTTGAGCCAACCAATCTTGTAATGTTTTATCTTTTTGCTGTTGTATTTATCGCCATCCGTTTTGGGCAAGGGCCAGCCATTGTAACTTCAATATTGAGTGTTCTTGCATTTGATTTTTTTCTTGTACACCCTTATTTAACGTTAGGAGTTGGAGATCTTCAATATATTTTTACTTTTATAGCTTTTTTAATTGTTGGCATTGTGGTAAGTATCCTTGCATCAAAAATAAGAGAACAGGTTATCCAGCGCCAAACAGAAAAACTTCAGTCTGCACTTTTGAATTCAATATCTCATGATTTAAGGACTCCGCTTGCTTCAATTACCGGGTCATTAACTACTTTATTAGATGATAGCTCTGTATTAAACAGCGCTACCTCTAAAGAGCTCTTATATAATTCATTAGGGGAGGCTAACCGCCTTAATGATCTTGTAAGTAATCTTTTGGATATGACAAAAATGGAAGCAGGGGCATTAAAACTTAACCCTAAACCTTGCGAATTAAGGGATATTATAGGGGCGTCTCTTGAACAATTAAAGGATAAAATAGGATCTAGAAATATTAACATAGATATTCCTAATGATTTTCCAGAAATATCTATGGATTTTTCTTTTATGATGAAGGTATTTTGTAATTTAATTGATAATGCGCTTAAATATTCACCTTTGGATACGCCGATAGATATAAAAGCGACTATAGTTAGAGATAGTGTAAAAATTGAAATTAAAGATCAGGGATTTGGAGTTTCACAAGAAGATCTTAAACATATTTTTGATAAATTTTACCGTGCTGAAAAATTAAAAAACATAACAGGAATTGGTTTAGGGCTTTCTATTTGTAAAGGGATTATTGAGGCTCATGGCGGAGAGATTACGGCTAAAAATAACACTGGTTTAGGAGCAACCTTTATTATAACCCTTCCCTTAAAAAATACATGACAGAAAAATCTACATTAAGAATACTTGTGGTTGACGATGAAAAGCCGATTAGGCAATTTTTGAAAATAACGCTTTCCTCGTCTGGATACAATGTTTTTGAAGCTGTGACTGCAAGGGAGGCGCTAGAAAAATCTGTATCGGTGCATCCGGATGCTATTGTGCTTGATCTTGGGTTAGGGGATATGGATGGAATTAATGTGATTAAAAATATCCGTAAACATTCTAAAGTGCCTATAGTGATTCTTTCTGTTAGAGAAAATGTTTCAGATAAGATTTCTGCGCTTGATGCAGGGGCCGATGATTATTTAACTAAGCCGTTTTCTAATCAAGAACTTTTAGCTCGTCTTAGAGCAGTTGTACGGCGTCTTTTGTCCCAAGATAAAGAACAGATTATTTGCGTGGGTAAACTTTGTGTGGATGTTACTAGACATTCTGTAACAATTAATAGTAATAAAGTGGATTTAACGCCTACAGAATACGATATTCTTAAATTACTTGTTTTAAATTCAGGCAAGGTGTTAACTCACACACAAATATTGCGTCAAATCTGGAATAAAAGTGAAAATTTTGAAGGAATTCTGCACCTCTTGCGGGTAACTATTAGCAATCTACGCAGTAAAATCGAACCCAATCCAGATAGGCCAACCTATATATTAACCGAACCAGGTATTGGTTATCGTCTCCGAAGCGAAGATTAACTATCTAAAAAAAGTAAATTTTGACCTTTTTTTGACTTGTCTTTGTATATACATAAGAGTAACCTAAATATATAGAATATATTCTAAGCCAGAGAAATTATTTCTCTGGCTTTTCTTCATAATATGGGATATTTAAAATGATACTAAAGCCGCAATTAAGAGATATTAAAAATATAGGTTATTATCTAGGAAAAATTTTATTAGGGCTAGGGATAGCTATGCTTGTGCCTTTTATTTTAGGTTTAGTTTTATTTAAAGAACCAAATCCGGCATTAAATTTTTTAGTAAGCGCTGAAATTACAATAATTATAGGCCTAATTTTAAGCAAAGTTTGTTATAGCAAGCACGATTTAAACAATGTTCAGGCTATGGTCGTAGTTTCTCTTTCTTGGCTTGCAGCAATGGCAGTAGGAGCAATACCATTGTTTTTAAGCGGGCATTATAATTCTTTTCTTGATGCTTGTTTTGAAACTATGTCAGGGTTTACTACGACTGGGCTTACCCTAGTACAAGACTTAGATCATTTATCAAAAACACATAATTTATGGCGCCATCTAGGGCCTTTTATTGGTGGCCAAGGAATAGCAATCATTGCAATTTCTTTTTTGGTTAAAGGCAGCAGCGCTCTAAAAATATATGCAGGAGAAGCTCGAGATGAAAAGTTAGTGCCTAATATTATGCACACAGCGCGGTTTATCTGGTTAGTTAGTGTTCTATATTTAATATTAGGTACAATTATATTAGGATGTGTTGGTGTTTATATTGGATTAAAACCGCAAAATGCCTTTTTTCACGGGGCATGTATTTTTATGGCAGGGTTTGATACCGCAGGTTTTACGCCGCAATCACAAAGTATTCTTTATTATCATAGTTTGTTTCTCGAAATTATTGTAATAGTATTTATGGTCTTAGGATCGCTTAATTTTAATTTACATTATCAATTTTGGCGTGGCAACTATAAAGAAATTTGGAAAAATATTGAAACCAGAACTTTCTTGTTTATTATTATGTTAGTATCATTGATTATTTTGGCTGGTTTAAATTATTTTGGTGTTTACTCTGGAGCAATGACGTTATTTAGAAAAGGTTTTTTTCATATTATTTCTGCTCATAGCACTACGGGCTATATGACAGTGTATGCCCAACAATTTATTAAAGAGTGGGGAGATTTTGCTCTAATGGGGTTAATTATTGCTATGGCGTTAGGCGGTTGTACTTGTTCTACAGCCGGTGGCATTAAAATGTTACGTATTGGGATTATTTATCAAGCGTTAAAAGAAGATTTAAAAAAAATGATACTTCCTGGTACGGCTGTAGTATCACAAAAATTTCATCATATAAGAACGATGTTTATTGAGGATGCGCAAGTGCGGACGGTTTTAATGATTACGTTAGGGTACTTTTTTATTTATGGAGTGGGCGCTTTAGTGGGGGTTTGGTTAGGCTACCCCTTTTTAGAAGCCATTTTTGAATCAACGTCTGCCGCAGCTAATGTTGGGTTTTCTTGCGGGATTACTGATGTAAGTATGCCGACGATATTAAAAATAACTTATATAATCGAGATGTGGGCAGGCCGCTTAGAGTTGATATCGGTTTTTGCCTTTGCGGGCTTTCTTGCGGCATTTATAAAAGGAAGATAATGGAAACTAAAAATTTAAACATTTTAAGTTTTTACCTGTACTTTTTACTTTTGCCTTTATTGTGCTACGCTGAGCAACCAATGAAGAGTATTGACCTTATTGCTAACGCCAAAGAATATGATGGGAAGATAGTTGCTTTTGAGGGTGAAGTGGTAGGCGACATTATGGTGCGTAAAGAATATGCTTGGTTAAGTATTAACGATGGGTTAAATGCAATAGGTGTATGGATAAAAAAAGACTTAATTAGAGACATTCTTTATATAGGTAATTATAAAGTAAAAGGTGATTTAGTAGAGATTACTGGAAAATTTAATCGAGCATGCCCTGAACATGGTGGAGATTTAGATATTCATGCGCAGTCAATTACTAAAATAAACTCAGGAAAAAATATTTCTTACATATTAGATGTAAAAACTATATTTTTAGCCGTGGGGTTATTTTTTCTAATCCTTCTAATCTTTATACTACAATAATTTGGGCAAATTTAATCTGGTTCTAAACTAAATTTTAATTCTCATTCTAATTGTGGATTTTGTTTGGTATGCTCATAAGAAACATTCGAAAGGCACAAGAAATATATTCTCTTTAAGTTTTAGAAGCTGTTTACCGCGGTATAACACTATTCCAAAGTATGCCGAATTTTTAAAGTCTTTTAAGAAATTTTCTAATCCAACAATATCTTTTAGGGAAACTTCTTCGCGCCATTTTACTTCAATAGGGACAAGCCGATTATTATTTTCTATTAAGATATCTACTTCTGCGCCGGCAGATGTCCGCCAGTAAAATAACTTACTAGATGGCAGATATACTGAGAGTAGAGTTTTTAATTCCAGGGCGATTTTATTTTCCATAAGAAATGAATCTCGTCCGAGCCTTATTGCTTCTTGCCAAGAGGTTATCCCTTGTAGATATGAAGCGATACCTGTATCGTTCCATATAAGTTTTGGAGATTTTATTAGACGCTTGCCGATATTTCTAAAATATGGCGGAAGTAAAAATAATTGGAATGTCGCGATTAATAAGTCAAAAAAATGCCCTGCGGTAGTATAAGGAATGCCAGCATCTTTTGCGAGGTTAGAACGTTCCAGAATTTGTGCAGAGCGAAAAGCAGTCAAAGCAAGAAATTTTTGGTACTCAAATAATTTTTGTATTCTTGATAAGTCTCTTACATCGCGCTCAAGATAAGTTCTGATATATGATCTAAACCATTCTTGCCGCAGGCTGTCATTTGCCTCTAGCCAAGCTGTAGGATAACCACCGTTGAATAATATTTTTTCTAATGGCAACTTAGTAATTTTTAAGTCCGTTAAAATTTTCCAACAAGCATTACCTGTTTTTGAAGTTATAATTTCAATGGCTTTTGGCGTATTAAGAGATGTTGAATATATTTCATATATTGTAAGAGGTTCAAGTTCAATAAAAGCAATCCTTCCCGATAAAGTTTCAGAAATTTTTGGCAGCATCATAATATTACTTGAACCAGTGATAATAAACTGGCCGGGAATCCTTTTTTGATCAACAATTCTTTTAATCTCTAAAAGTAGTGACGGGCATCTTTGAACTTCATCAATAGTAATATAAGGGGCTTGTTCCAAAAAAGATTGAGGATTTTGATTAGCAACTAATAATATTGCTGGGTCATCTAAAGTAAAGAACGCTCTTTTTTGGTCCAATAGATTTCTTACGAGCGTAGTTTTACCTGTTTGGCGGGCTCCAATTATAGCTACCACTGGAAATTTACGCAAATATGTTTTTAAAAGATTAAGCTGAATCCTATTTATTAGTTTTTTCATATCTTGTATTTTAACCAAGTTCCGGTTAAATTGCAATATATATTTTACCAGAGGCAAGGTTTCCTAAAAATAAACTTTACTCATATTTTACATCTTCTTGAAGCACATTTAACCTTGTTATTTTATACTTTGTTTGTAATTAATAACAATTATACCAGGAGGTTAAATGGGTAAAAGAGTTTTTATGGTAATCGGTATTGTATTGTTGTTAGGATGCAATGTATACGCTTACGATGATGGTGATTTCCAGGTTTGGAATACAGAAGTAGAAGAAGTGAAAATCAATAAAAATTCAAAAATAACACTAGAGGAAGAATTTCGCTTTGCTAATGATGCAAGTGACTTTTTCTATCATCATTATGATGGAGGATATGTTTATGCTATGAATAAATTTTTAGATTTAGGTATAAACTACAGGCAGGTTTATGAAAAGAAACAAGGAAAAAAAATCAAACAAGAAAACCGGCCGCATATAAATGCTATTTTAAAACACGATTTATTTGGTTTTAGTCTAGAGGATAGGAATCGTTTAGAGTATCGGCATTTTGATTATCAACCAGATACTTTTAGGTACCGCAATAAATTTACTGTTAAATTCCCTTGGAAATTTACGAAATTCAAAATCCAGCCATTTATAGCGGATGAGATATTCTTAGTATTTTACAACAAGGCATTTACGCGCAATAGATTTTATACCGGTGCAGGCGCAACTTTTACAAAAAATTTAAAAGGAGAATTGTTTTATTTATTGCAAAGCAATAGGGATGGGAAAAAATGGAAGCAGTCTAATGTGTTAGGTGTAAAGATAAAGTTAGTATTCTAAAAATTTTACATACATTTAACATAAGTTTATATTTATTTAGGGTAGAATATAATTAGATTTTTGTTTCGACATAAAATCAAGACATCCTATAATGAGGCAATATGTTTAAAAAAATATTTATTACTGTAATTGGAATTTTATTTGCAAGTAACGTTTTTGCTAAGGCAAAAGATGGGTCTATTCAAATAAAAGGGTCTGACACAATGGTAAATTTGGGCCAGGCCTGGGCAGAGAAATATATGGAAATAAACCCGGATTCTTTTATTGCCGTAACCGGCGGAGGTTCGGGAACAGGAATTTCAAGCTTAATTAGCGGTACTTGCGATATTGCCATGAGCTCACGCAATATTAAACAGAAAGAAATCAATCTGGCTAAACAAAAAGGCATAGATCCTTATGAAATGAAAGTTGGCTTAGATGGATTAGCAGTTGTAGTAAATCCTAAAAATCCCGTTAATAATTTAACCATAGAGCAGCTTGCTGGAATTTTTTGCGGTAAAATTAAAAATTGGAAAGAAGTAGGTGGTAATGATGCAAAGATTGTTATTTTATCCCGTGAGGTAAACTCTGGCACCCATGTTTATTTTAAAGAACATGTTTTGCGAAATAATGACCCTGGTTCAAAAGAGGAATTTAGCCCAAGCGCTTTAATGCTTACATCTTCTCAGGCGATTGCCGATGAAGTATCACAAAATCCAGCAGCCATAGGTTATTATGGAATGGGTTATATATCTTCAAAACAAAAACCAATATCGGTTGCTAAGAATGTAAAATCAGGATATGTCGCGCCAACTATAGATAATGTTGTTTCTGGAAAATATCCAATATCTAGGCCATTATTTATATATACTAATGGTGAGCCTAAAGGTGATGTAAAAAAATTTGTTGATTTTATACTTTCAAAAGAAGGCCAAGACATTGTGTTAAAAACCGACTTCGTGCCAATAAAATGAAATTTTATAGTATTTTTCCGTGCTTACATCCCTTCGCATCAGGGGAATTAAACCCAATGGCCCTTCGGGCCTGCTCGGATCGTTGCGCGCGGAAAAACACTATATAAATTTCATTAAGCGTTACGATAATTAGGGAAAAGGTAAAAATAATGCGAAAATTTAAAGAATTTATTATAGAAAAACTGATTGCAATTTGCGGAGTTGCTTCTATATTTTTTGTTATTTTAATTTTTCTTTTTTTATTAAAAGAGGGCCTTGCTTTATTTAAAATAATTACGCCATCTCAATTTATCTTCGGTAAAAATTGGTATCCAATTTCCGAACCAGCCCAGCTGGGAATTTTACCTTTAATTTTGGGTTCGCTAATTGTTACAATTGGCGCGGCAATAATTTCTATTCCAATCGGTGTTGGTTGCGCAATCTATATTGCAGAGGTTGCACCTGGTAGAATAAAAGAAATTCTTAAGGCAGGTATCGAGCTTTTAGCGGCAATTCCTAGTGTTGTCTTAGGATTTATTGGTATGGTAACACTCGTGCCGCTTGTAAAAAATATTTTTCATATACCTACAGGTTTAACTGCGCTTTCTGGTTCAATTATGCTTGCATTTATGGCAATGCCAACAATTGTTTCAATTGCTGAAGATGCGCTTTATTCTGTGCCAAAGTCTTATAAAGAAGGTGCTTTTGCGTTGGGGGCAACTCATTGGCAGACAATCTGGCGTGTTATGCTTCCGGCCGCGTCCTCCGGCATAGTTGCTGCAGTTATGCTTGGGATTGGTAGGGTTATTGGAGAGACAATGGCAGTAATGATGATTACGGGAAATTCCGCAATTATACCACAGAGTATTTTACAGCCGGTAAGAACTCTTACAGCAACAATTGCTGCAGAAATGGGCGAGACGGTTGTAGGAAGCGAGCATTATTTTGCCTTGTTTGCGATTGGTATTGTATTATTTGTGATTAGTTTTGTAATTAATGTTGGTGCGGATTTAGCTATTCATAAACGAAAATAAAAATGAAAAATTCCTTACGCAGCCAGAAAATTGCTTTTTTCTTTTTACTGATTGCAACTTTGTTTATAGTTATTCCCGTAGGCTTAATCATTGTTGTTATTATACAAAAAGGCCTACCGGCAATAAATTGGCAATTTATTTTTGATATTCCGCGCCAGGGTATGCGCGCGGGAGGAATTTTCCCAGCGATTGTTGGGACAATTTATTTAGTAACTGGCGCAATATTATTTGCTCTTCCTATTGGCGTTATGTCAGCAATTTATCTAAGCGAATATTCTAGAGAAAATGTTTTAACGCGTTTGATTAAACTTGCGATTATAAATTTATCAGGCGTGCCGTCAGTCGTATATGGATTGTTTGGTTTGGCAATTTTTGTTGTGTTCTTTAAATTTGGTGCATCAATTCTTTCTGGGTCGCTTACACTTGGAATTATGATTTTACCAATAATTATTACTGCCTCCCGTGAGGCGCTTGAAAGTGTGCCGCAATCATTTCGTGAAGTAAGCTTATCTCTTGGCGCAAGCAAGTGGCAAACAACAAGGCACATTGTTTTGCCTAATGCAGTTCCTGGTATATTAACCGGCACAATTTTAGGCTTAGGTCGTGCAGCAGGTGAAACCGCGCCAATTCTTTTTACAGTAGCAGCATTTTATCTACCCAAGCTTCCTCACTCAATATTTGATCAAGCGATGGCGCTGCCTTACCACTTATATGTAATTTCAACTCAAGTGCCAAATGTTGATGAGAAAATTCGTTATGGCACCGCGTTTGTTTTGCTTACAATAGTATTATTTATGAATTTGATTGCAATAATTATTCGCTATCAATTTAGGAAAAAAAAGAAATGGTGAGTTATCAAATTCCGCCCTTAGGCGGAAAAATTAGCATAGAAAATCTCAATATTTGGTTTGGCGCAATTCATGCCTTAAGGGCGTTAAATTTGTGCGTTGAGGCAAATGAAATATTAAGTGTTATTGGCCCATCAAACAGCGGCAAAACCACATTTTTAAGAATGCTTAATCGTTTAAATGAATTACATTCAAATTTTCGGATGCAGGGATTGGTTAAATTAGACAATAATGATATTACAAAATTAGATATTGAACTTGTGCGTAAAAAGGTCGGTATGGTTTTTGCTTTACCCTTACCTTTGCCGTTATCCATATTTGATAACATTGCCTATGGTGTTAGAATGCATGACCAAAAAAATATAAATGTATTAAAAAGTATAGTCGAAAAATCTTTAAAACAGGCATACATTTGGGATGAGGTAAAAGATAGATTAAATGAGTCAGCTTTTAAATTATCGGGAGGCCAACAACAGAGGCTTTGTATTGCACGGACTTTAGCAGTAGAGCCCGAAGTGATTTTGTTTGATGAACCATGCTCGGGGCTCGATCCTATCTCAACCGCAAAAGTAGAAGAGGCAATGATAGAGCTAAAAAAACAATACACAATAGTTTTAGTAACAAATAATGTAAAACAGGCAGCGCGTGTAGGTGACAGAACTGCGTTTTTTTTAAGTGGGGAGCTTATTGAAGTAGATAAAACAGAAAAAATATTTACTGCTCCAAATGATTCTCGGACAAATGATTATATTATAGGAAAATTTGGATAAATTATGGCTGACATTAAAGTTAATAAATTAAACCTCTGGTATGGAAATTTTCATGCACTTAAAAGCGTAAGCGCACATTTTAAAGAAAAAACCATCACGGCGATCATTGGCCCGTCAGGCTGTGGTAAATCAACAATGCTTCGTGTATTTAACCGAATGAATGATTTAATCGAAGGCGTGCGTACGAACGGTGAAATTATTATTGATGAAAATAATATACTAAATAATCACACTGATTTAATTAGCCTGCGGAAAAGAGTAGGCATGGTATTCCAAAGGCCAAATCCTTTCCCGCTATCAATCTATGAAAATATAATTTTTGGAGAAAAAGTTCATTCAGGTTATACGAGTAAAAATAAAATGGATAAAATAGTAGAAGAAAGTTTGAAATCTGTACTTTTGTGGGATGAGCTAAAGGATAAATTAAATAAATCAGCGTTGTCGCTTTCTCTAGAACAGAAGCAAAGACTTTGTATAGCTAGGTTAATTGCAGTTAAACCTGAAGTACTTTTGATGGATGAGCCGTGTTCTACGTTAGACCCACAGGCAACAGGCCGCATCGAGGAATTAATGCGTGAACTTAAAAAGAATTATACTATAATAATAGTAACTCATAATATGCAACAGGCAGCGCGTGTTTCCGACGATACGGGTTTTATGTTATTAGGTGAACTGGTTGAATTTGCCAAGACAGACGATATTTTTACTAAACCAAAAGATAAAAAAACCGAAGATTATATTACTGGAAGATATGGGTAACTGCAACCGCAAAAGCACTAAAATTGTAACCGCAAAGACCGCAAAATTTGATCTTTGCGTTTTAGCAACTTTTGCGTTTTAGCGGTTATAATGGAGGACAATTATGCAAAGGCATTTTGATGAAGAGCTAAACGATTTAAAAAATGATATTTTAAAAATGGGCGCGTTTGCTCAGGAGGCGATATTTAATTCTATCGAAGCCTTAAAAAATAGGGATAAGGTTTTAGCCAAAAAAATAATTGATAATGATAAACGGGTTGATGAACTCGAACTTGTTATTGACGAAAAATGCATTGATTTAATTGCCCGTCACCAACCATTAGCAAGCGACTTGCGTTTTATAACAACAGGAATGAAGATTAACGCGGAATTAGAGAGAATCACCGACATTGCAGTCGATATTTCCGAGCGGGTTATTGAAATTGCAGATAAGCCGCTTTTAAAGCCTTTAGTAGATATTCCTAAATTAACCAGAATCGCGCAAGATATGGTTAAAATGTCAATTGATTCGTTTGTAAATAGGGATATCGAGGCTGCTAAAAGTGTTTTGCTGTTAGATTCAGAAGCCGATAATCTACGCAATATAATTTCTAAAGAATTAATCGAAGATTATATGGTGAAAGACGGCACAGTTAGCCCTCGCGCAGTGCCGCTTTTATTGATTGCACGTTTTTTAGAGCGTATCTGTGATCATGCCACAAATATCGCTGAAGATATAATCTATATGGTAGAGGCAAAAGTCGTAAAACACCATCCCGAGAAACTGTAAAGAGCAACAAATATTATTAAGGTGCAAATTTATGGCTACATACGAAGAATTCAGGAAATTAGAATTAAAAGTCGCGACTATTAAAGAAGTTTATGAAATCGAAGGGGCCAATAAATTATACCGCCTAATTATTGATGTTGGCGATAAGACAAAACAAATTGTAGCTGGAATTAAGCAGTATTATATTCCTCAAGATTTAGTCGGCAAACAAATCGTAATAATCGATAATTTAGAGCCGGCGATTATTCGCGGTATTGAATCGCAAGGAATGCTTTTAGCTGCATCTGACGAACAGGGTGTTTGTATTATAAGCCCCAGCCGTTTAGCTAAACCAGGCGTGGTAGTAAAATAAATGCGCTTTGTTTCTTCAAAATTTTGCCTTGCCTGCCTTGGGTGCTGCAGATTTCATGATATAAATACTGTTTGGCTTCCTTATAAAATAAAACCAAATGTTTATAAAGATTTATATGTGTGTCCGCATTTGGATATTAAGACGAATAAATGCAAGATTTATCCACGACGGCCGCTTGATTGTAAAATATACCCTTTTGTTTTAGCAAAAAGAGAAAATCAAGTCTACATTGCATTGCATAAATTATGTTTGTTCATTGAGGAAAATATTAGTAAATTAAATTTAAAATCATATACAGATGGCCTAGTAAAGTACTTGTTATCTAGCAAAAACAAAAAATTTATTCTCGATAACCCCGGTTTTATTAAAGAATACCCAAAAGATGAATTAATTTTTTTAGATAAAGTTAATATTGATACTAAACTAATTAATCTTTCTATTCGGGATAAGAAATTAATAAATAGCTATCTTAAAATTTCTAAATATACTCTTTCAGCTTACTCATTTGAAAACATTTTTCTTTGGAAATGTTTGTATGATATCACCTATTGTTTTATTAATGCTAACCTATGCATATTTTTTAAAGATAGCCGTAGCTGCTTTATGAATTTTTTTCCGCTAGGGGAAAAAATCGATATTGGAACAATAGAAAAGTGTTTTGAAATTATGAATAGCGTTAATAAAAATAAAGCAGTATCTAGAATAGAAAATATTGAAGATGGATTTGGTTGTAGAGAAATGATTAATTGCGTCTCTACCGACAGGCCACAATATTTTTTAAAACCAAAATTTAAAGAATATTTATATGCCACAAAGGATATGATTGAATTAAGAGGCGATAAATTTAAATCTAAAAGGTCAGCATTGAATTATTTTTTGAAAAATTATAATTATGAATTTATGCCATTTAACAAAGAATATACAAAGGAAGCCATTAGTTTATATAAAAATTGGTCAGGTAATAGGCAGTTAAAATTCAATAAAGATGATGTGTATTGTATGATGATCAAGGATAATCTTATCCTGCATGAATTTTTAATGAAGAATTTTGCTAAACTTGTGATGAATGGTTATGTTGTAAAAATTTACGCCAAAGGCGGATCCGCCTCGGGTGGAAATGGTAAAATAAAAGCATATTCTTTTGGCTATCCGATAAACAAAGATACATTCTGTATTTTTGCAGAAATTACCGATTTAGAGATCAAAGGCCTTGCTCAGTTTATTTTTTGGCAATTTTGTAAAAAACTAACCATGTATAAATTTATAAATGTAATGGATGATTCAGGGATTAGTAATTTAGAGAAAGTAAAAATGTCTTATCGGCCGCATAAATTAATTAACAGTTATATTTTAACCCAAAATGAGTAGAATATTTTAGATGGAAATTGTATATAAAAGTTTTGATTTTCAAGATAATATTTTAGATGTATATAGCCTTTTTAAAGATTACAAAGATTGTTTTTTATTGGATAGCAGTTTGAAATCTGATGACAAGGGAAGATTTTCGTTTATCGGATTTGACCCTTTCTATGTTTTAAAATCTAAAAATGATAATACTTTTTCTAAGCTAAGGTGCTTACTTAAAGATTATCAAATAAATAGCAACTATTATTTACCATTTTTAGGTGGGGCAGTAGGGTATTTTGCTTATGATTTAGCGCAAGTTATTGAAAAAAAAATTAAATTTAAGGCAAAAGACGATTTAAATTTACCAGATTTTTATTTTGGTTTTTACGATGCTATCATCGCCTGCGATCATCTAACAAATAAATTGATTATTGTATCAACTGGCCTGCCGGAAAAAAAGGAATATCTTAGGCAGATAAGAGCAAAAGAACGTTTGAACTTCATTGTAGGAATTTTAAAAAATTATAAACAAGCCAAAATAAACAGCGATGTAATTAGTGTTGATCATCTATTGTCAAATTTTTCAAAAGTAGAATACATAAAAGCTATAAAAAAAACACTTCAATATATTGCAAAGGGAGATATTTACCAAGTAAATATCTCTCAGAGATTTTCTGGAAAGATTTATTCAGACAGCTTTAGTTTATTTAAAAAATTACGCCGGGTATTCCCAACCGATTTCGGAGTATATTTTAATACCGACGATTTTAAAATTATTAGTGGCTCTCCAGAAAGATTCTTAAAAGTAAATAACCGTATAGTCGAAGCATGCCCTATGAAAGGGACCCGGCCACGCGGCAGAACTAAAGAAGAAGACCTATTTTTTAAAAAAGAACTTATTAAAAATAAAAAAGAGCAGGCAGAGCTGCTTATGATTATTGATCTTATCCGTAATGATTTAGGTAGAGTATGCAATTATAATTCAATAAGGGTTATAAATAAAAGAAAATTGGAAGAATACAAGACTGTTTTTCAAACTATCGCGATAGTAAGAGCAATGTTGCATAAAGAAAAGGACAATATAGATTTGCTTATGGCAACATTACCAGGGGGTTCAATTACGGGGTGCCCTAAAATTAGGGCAGTTGAAATTATTGATGAAATAGAACCATTGCGGCGGGCTATTTATACTGGATCATTTGGTTATTTGAGTTTTTCCGGCAATCTCGATTTAAATATTTTAATAAGAACTTTTTTAATAAAGCAAAATAATTTTTATTTTCAAGTTGGCGGGGGTATTGTTTCTGATTCTACCCCAGAGTTAGAGTATGATGAAACTCTAACTAAGGCAAGGGCGCTGATGGAGGCATTAGATTTATGCAAATAGAGATAACTGATAAAGGGTTTCTATATGGTCAAGGTGTATTCGAAACAATGAGGGTTTATAATAGGAAGATATTTTGTTTTAGTAAGCATCTAGAACGTTTGATAAGGGGCACAAGGGCTATTGGCCTAGATAAAATATCAAAAAAAATGCTTGAGAAATCTATAGAAAAAATTATAGCAAAACAAAAGAAAAACAATTTTCGTATAAAATTAATTAGCTGGCATTCTGATAGCACAACAAAACATGCTGTTATTATTTCAAAATTAAAATTATATCCGGAATGTTTTACAGCGATGGTTTCTAAGATCAGGCAAAATGAAAATTCCCCATTAGCAAATATTAAATCACTTAATTATTTGAATTTTTTGCTCGCAAGAAATATTGCACAAAAAAATAAATTTGATGAAGCAATACTTTTGAATTCAAAGGGTTATTTAGCAGAGGGCTCTTGTTCAAATATTTTTTTTGTAAGAAATAATCTTTTATTTACTCCATCTTTAGATTCCGGGTGTTTAGAGGGGATAACAAGAAAAGTGGTTTTAGAAATTGCTAAAAAATATAAAATTAAGGTAAAAGAAGGCAGTTATAGAAAACAAATGCTATTAACTGCCAATGAGGCATTTTTAACGAATGCGATAATTGGGATTATGCCTCTTATTAAAGTTGGCAACCAGAAAATTAATTATGGTCTTCCGGGAAAACTCACAAGATATTTTCAAGAAAAATATAAACTAGAAATTTATAAAAAATGTTATAATTAGTTTATGGCCAAAAAGTATTTTTTTATATTTTTATCTTTAATTATATTCTTATCTGCCTGTAATCAGAGAGAGGACTATTCTCGCATTGCAAAAAAACAAGCAGATAATGCCCAGATTTTTTATGAGGGGGCCGTTTTAAATTATATTAAAGCTATTTCTCAAAATAATTTGCCCCATCTGCATTTTGAGTTAGGAAAGTTGTATTATGAACACGGAGATTATAAAGAAGCAATAATCCAGCTTAAGGACCTAGATCAAAAATTCTCTTCTAAATATCTTGCCTTAAGTTATTTCAAAGAAGGTGATTATACGAATGCGCTGAATATATTTGAAAGAAATATTCTAGTTCCCGATTCCGAATCACTATATTACTTTGGTTTAACCTGTGAAAAACTTAATCTCTTCGAAAAAGCAATAGGTATCTATTTAAAAATTAAAGATAAAAAATTCAGTAATTTAGCTCAGCAAAGAATCAAATTAATAAATTTAGGTGGAAAGAATTCAAGAATAGAAGATTCTTTTATAAGGGATTTAATTACATCAAGCCGAGGGCAAGCAGAGCATCCGGAGGCGGGGGCGATTATACTTTTAGCTGATGAAACAGTCGAAATTTTACCAGATAATAAAGTTATATACAACGAACATTTTTTAATAAAAATTTTAAATGACCGTGGTAAAAAAGATTTTGCTGAGGTCAATATTAACTACGATTCAACATACGAAAAAGTTGAACTTGAGTATGCACGCACAATTAAGCCCGATGGAAATATTGTTTTAGTAGGTGAAAAAAATATTCGCGATGTGTCTCGTTATTTAAATTTCCCTCTTTATTCTAATGCGCGATCAAGGATAATTTCAATGCCAGAGGTAGCCCCTGGCGCTATTATCGAATATAAAGCAAAAATTGTGCAGAACAAGATGATTGCCGAAAAAGAATTTAATATAGAATATGCATTAGAAAATACTAATCCTATTAAGCTGGCAAAATTTAAAATAATTTTCCCAAAAAATAATAATTTATTTACAAAAAATATTAATAGTAAATATAATAAAAATAACTTTATGTTAGACCCAAAGGTTACTATTACTTCTAATGAAAAAATTTATTATTGGGAGTTTAGAGATGTTCCTCAGATTATCTCTGAAGCAGATACTCCTGCAATATCAAGAATTACGCCAATTATTCTAATCTCTAGCTTTGACTCTTGGGAAGAAATCTATGCTTGGTGGGCAGGGCTTTCATTCGATAAAATTAAATCAAGCCCAGAAATTAAAAAACAAGTTACAGAATTAATAAAAGGTAAGTTGACAGATCTTGAAAAGGCCCAAAGTATATTTAATTATTGCTCGGCAAATATACGTTATGTTGCGGTAGAATATGGCCAAGCTGGTTATGAGCCGCATCAAGCCCAAGACATCTTTAATAATAAATATGGTGATTGTAAAGATCAGGCGGTATTACTTATCACTATGTTAAGGGAAGCTAATTTAGAGGCATACCCCGTTTTGATTAGCACTAAAGATTTTATAAATTTAGAAAGGAGCTTTCCTTCTGCTTTATTTAACCATGCTATAGCTGTAGTTAAAATTGATGGCAAGCTATATTTTTTAGATCCTACTGCTGAAACATCTTCGCTAGAAGATTTGCCTTTCGACGATCAAAATAGAAATGTACTTGTATTTAAAGATGATTACTTTGAGATTGAAGAAACCCCATTTTATGGTGCAGATAAAAATAAGATTATTTATAACGTAGAAATAATTATAGATCAAGACGGAAAAGCCCAAGGAAAAAGAGAGATTACAGCTTTTGGGCAATTTGCTTTATTTCAACGTTATTGGCTTAGGTATAGCCCTCCAGAGGTTATAAAACAGGTATTAAATGAGCGACTCCAGGAAGTTGCAACTGGCGCAAAATTAATTAATTACGAAATTAAGGATCTTTATAATCCAGACAAACCAATAACATTAACATATACTTTTAATGCAGGAACAATCCTTATTTCTGCGGGAAATCTAAAAATGCTTCCAGAGCTAGCTACAATAGAATTGAGCAAGGTTGCTAAGGAAAAAAGGATTTATCCGCTCTATTTAGGTTTTCCTAATACAATAGAGGTAAGAATGAAGTTTAAGTTAGACCCGTCCTATACCTGTAAATATCTACCCCAGCCAGTTAAAAATGATTCTGAATGGTTTAGTTTCGAGGATAATTATGTTAAAAATAATAATGAAATTGAATTTTATCAGAAACAAAAGATAACCGCAGAAGAAATAAGTATAGAAGACTACCCTATTTATAAAAAATTGTTAGAGGGTTTGAAAGACCAAATAAACCAAAGAATAATTTTAGAAAAAATAATCTAATGCCAAGAGCTAGGGTTGAACACGAACGTAGGAATTTTATAAGGTTAGATAGGATTTTTCCTGTAGAAATACAGTTAATCGATCCGCATAACCAGAATATTTTAACAGAATGGCAACAAGCATTTACAGATAATGTATCCAAAGGGGGAATTTGCCTTATTATTAATCAGCCATGCGGTATTGTAAAAGGTATTTTTGAAAAAATTCAGCCTGATTTTGATCTCAAGATATTCATACCTTTTAATAAAACTCCTATCAAAGCAAAAGGCCAGTTTAGGTGGCTGGTAAAAAAGAAACTTGACGAATTAGATCAATATATAATAGGAGTTAGTTACAAAGAAATCCATGCCTCAGATAACAAAAAGATTATTCACTATGCCTATCTAAAAAAATTAACGCCGATTTTTGCTCTAGGAATAATTGCTATTCTTCTTGCAAGCATCACCTTTAGCTTTTATTTCAATATTAAACTTATAAAAAGCAATTTGGGCCTGGCACATGATTTATTTAGTATTTTACATAAATCGCGCAAAGCAAAAAATACTATTAAAGAAATTAAAAAGGAAAAAGATGAATTAGACCTAAAATTATCAGAACTCGCTATTAAAGGTAAAAATTTAAATGAAAGATTGCAGTCTGTATCTGACGCGAAGAAAAAAGAATTTTTTGAAGATGAAATTAAGATAGTAGACAGAGAAATTGTTTCAATAAAATCTCGTATGATAGATCTATATTTTAAGGAAGCCGAGATAACCGAGGATTTGCTTTCCGTAGAAAAAAAACAGTTAAAAATAACAAATACAGACATAGAGGGAATGTATAAATGGTTAGAATCTCTGCAAGATTTAGATTCAGGGCAAATCAAATCTCTCGGTTCAGGGTATAAAGATAATTTTTTGATGTGCCAGCTTTATAGTATCTTTGGAGATTATGACCAGGCACAGAAAATACTTGAATTTTATTTTACAAATAATATTAATATTTTAAATATAGAAAATCAATTAGATCTGTTAATTGCAGCTTTAAAATATACATATATTACAAAAGATAATACTTATTTAGAAACAGTGAAAAAAAAGCTCGAAAAAATTATTAATACAGAATTAAAAAAGCCTGCAGAACCTAAAGTTGAATTAAAATTATATGCTGTTTTAGCTATATATCTTCAATTAGAATGGAATGATATTTTTAATATGCATTACAGGGTCTTAGAGCAAAATTTAAAACTGCCCGTTAATCCAGATGAGCAATTCGAATATCTTATGGCTTTTAATTTTAGAAAGATAGATGAATTAAATATAAGCGATATTATAACCAGGTTAGAAGATAATTTTTACTGTACAAAAAACTATAATGTTAAATTAGACCCTCAAAGTTATTCGATAAAAGGGTTTATATTTTCTACAGATAAAAATGACCCGTCTAGAAATTTTGTAGAAGATACTGCCAAAATGGTTTTAATATATAAGTTGGCTGCTAAATACTTTGAAGTGAGGCGCGATATTTATCGATCAAAATTTTATAGAGACAAAGCATTTGTTTATATGGATAATCTTTCTAGTATAGTAAATACGAATGGCGTTTACAGATTCATGCCTTATGTCGACGGAATATTTTCTGACCAGAGTTCAGTTGCTTCGACTGTCTATACAATATTTGCATATTACAATTATAATCCTTACGGTCTAGATGAATAATGCCTTAATATCTGTATACCAAAAACTTTTCAAAAAATATAAAGCGCAATACTGGTGGCCGGGAAATTCTAGGCTCGAGATAATAATTGGCGCTATTCTCACCCAAAATACCAATTGGGGTAATGTCGAAAAAGCAATAAATAATTTAAAAAAAGAAAAACTACTTAGTTTCGATAAATTATATCAGCTAAATATAGAAAATTTAGCTGGGCTTATTAGGCCAAGCGGATATTTTAATATAAAGGCTAAACGCTTAAAGAACTTTTTGTATTATTTAAAAGAAAAATATAACGGTAATATAAATAGAATGTTTTCCAGAGATTTAAATGATTTACGAAAAGAATTACTTAATGTCAGCGGCATAGGCCCAGAGACTGCCGATTCAATTTTGCTTTATGCCGGTAATTACCCAATATTTGTCGTCGATGCCTATACAAAACGTATATTTTTGCGCCATAAATTTATTGAAGATGATGCAAGTTATGAAGAAATTCAAAAATTGTTTATGGATAATTTAAGAAAGAATACAAAACTGTTTAATGAATATCACGCATTAATTGTGAAGTTAGGTAAAGAGGTTTGCTTAAAAACTAAGCCACAATGCGAAATCTGCCCCTTAAAAAATTACAAGTTCCAATTTTCAAATCACAAACAAATTGCAAATTAAAAAAAACCAAGCTTAGAATTTGTATTTTGGTATTTGTCTGTTACTTGCTGTTTGTAATTTGTGATTTTGCCTTTGCTTATCCCAAATATGATATTAATGCTGAATTAGATGTTAAGACGCATATAATTAGTGCTCATCAAAAGGTTAAATTTACAAATAATTACGCACCTACAGATATAATTTATTTTCATATTTATCCAAATAAAAAAATATCTAAAAAAGAGAGAAACGATCTTATTAAATATTCCGGTTATTTTAAAATAGATGAATTATTTCCCGCGGGTTTTCAAGAAGGAAAACTAGATATCAGTAAGATATATTCAAAACAAAGCTCGCTAACATATTCAATGGAAAAAGATGGAGAAGTTCTAAAGATTAATTTACCTCAAGTGTTAAATACATCCGAAACTATTGATTTAGAGATTGATTTTAAAGTCAAAATTCCTCATGTTTGGGGAAGGTTTGGTTTTAATGAAGGTATAACTTCTTTACATCGCTGGTATCCTTTATTATGTGTTTATGATTCAAAAGGATGGCATGACTATCCATTTTATTTATTTCACCAACCATATTATAGCGATGCTTCTTTATACAAGGTGAAATTTACAGTTGATAATAAGCAAATAGTTATATCAACAGGAATTTTGGACGGTCAGTTGCAACTATCCAATAAGAAGACACTTATTTTTAATACTCCAAGCCCTGTAAGAGATTTTACCTTGGTTGTAAGTGATCGTTTTAAATTATATGAAAAGGAGATAAACAATATCAAGATTAAATCCTATTATTTAGAAAATGATTTTTATCACGCAAGGCTCGCTGCTTCTTGCGCTGCTGATCTTATTGACAATTATTCCAAAAAAATTGGGGGTTATCCCTATCCAGAATTTAGTATTGCACCGGTTTATCTAGGCAGCGGTGGCCATGAAACATCTTGCATGATTTTGATAGATACGCGGGTCTATAAGCTGCCAAAATTCTTGAACCGCTATTTTGATTTTTTAATTGCCCATGAAACCGGCCACCAGTGGTGGTTTAATATGGTTGGTTCTGATGAATATAAAGAGACTTGGCTTGATGAAGCGCTCAATTCTTATTTCACATTAATCTATCTAGAAGAAAAATATGGTAAATATGCTAATGTTATGGTTTTACCAAAAAGTCTTGTTTGGTTAATCCCGAATTTTACCTTTATAGATACATCTGACTTTAGATATTTATATCTTGCGAAAAGAGACCAAAGCCGTACTGTGTTAGGAGAGCTTTCTAGTTTTAGAGAGCCGAGTATGATTTTCTCTCTTGCGTATAGCAAGGGCGAGGCAGTATTAAGACAATTCCACGATTTAATCGGCAGCGAGCAGTTTTACCAAATAATAAAAAATTATTTTGAAAAGTATAAATTTAAAAATGCAAATGTCGATGATTTTGTTAATATTGTAAATAAAGTTACAGATGGTGATTATAATTGGTATTTTGACCAGTGGCTTAGGAGTGAAAAAAAATGCGATTATGCAGTGTATATAGGAAAAGACAATGTGATTGTTCGAAATAAAAGGGATGCAATAGAACCTTTAGAAATTGAAGTTAAATATAAAGATTCAACAAGTAAAATTTTTAAGACAGACGGCATAGATAAAATTACAAGATTTAATGCTGACAGTATTAATAAAATAGAGCGCGCACAAATTAATCCTGATAAATATTTAATGGACCTAGATTTAGTTAATAATAAAACCCCTAGGTGTATAGAAACAAAGTTCGTTCCTTTTTATTTCCCGCTTTATGATTATCCTATATTCCAAGAGCGTGATTGTTATAATTGGATAACCGGGCCAGATGTTATTGGTTCAGGAATCGGTATAAAAACATCAATACAGAAACCCTATGATTATAGTATTTATTTATCAAGTGGATATGATTTTCATGAAAAGGGTATGAAATCAAGAGTTGGATTTAAAAAAGAGCATGTATTTAATCAAGATATTGATTTTGGTGTTGAATATAATAATACAACTGACTTACCGCCGAATAAAGATAATGATGTTAGGGGCGGCATTGTGTATTTAAAAAAGAAATTTTTTCCTCCGAGTTACGGGATATTTGAGCAGCAGAATTATATAAATTTATATATGCTTCGTGATAGAAAATTAGATAATGTCAGTAACCTTCATTACAGGCAAAAACATGAGGCGCTCGCCGGATTTGATTTAAATTTTTCAACTAGCGCTCCTTATTTAGATCCTGAAATAGGATTTAAAATAAAAGATTTATTCGAGGCCGCAGGGCATTATTGGGGAGGCAGAGATTATTTTTATCGAAACTTAATTGAGTTCGATAAATATTTTAGACTATCCAGCCGCCAGAAAATAGCTTTTCGTTTAAAGAATGGTTTTGGTATTCCCGACGATAAGGATTTGTTTGAAGCAGGTTCCGAATTTGGCTTACGCGGATATGGTTATAAAGAGTTAAAAGGATCTCGAATGTTAATTATGAGTTTCGAACACAGGTTTAATTTAATAAAAGACTTAGGGTTATATATAGCAGACAATTTAGTTCATTTTGATAATCTGCAAATTGTAACTTTTTTTGATATAGGTAAATCATGGTATTCGAGTTTTAATGATATGCGTTTTAAAAAAGATGCAGGTCTTGGCATTAGGTTATATTTTGATATTTGCGGTTTTATAGAACGCGTCGCTTTAAGAGTAGATGTTGCAAAAGCAATCGATGATAAGACTGAAAAAGGAATTCATGCCTGGGTAGGCATTAATCAGGCGTTTTAAGTTTTATTACTTCATCTCGTATACCATTTGCAATTACTTGATATTCATCAATATCTGGGGTTGTATTATTTTGTTTAAATTCTTGCCAAGTCTTTGGTTTTCCAAAAATTACAGTAATAGGATGGCTTCTAGGAAATTTTCTACCGCGTCCCCAAGCAGAAAAACTTCCCGCGATATAAACCGGAACTAAAACAACATTTAACTCTTTTGCTAATATCCCAACACCTTTTTTAAAATTCTTTACATTTCCGTCGCTAGAACGTTCACCTTCAGGGAAAATACACATTATTCTATTATTTTTTAAAACAAAACTTGCCGCCTGCATTGCACCAGTTAAATTTGTTAGAGGGTCTATAGGTATTACTTTTAAAAATTTATCTGACCATGAAATAATTTTATTTTCAAAATAGGCAGTAAGTCCGAAGAAAAAGGCTTTTTGCCTAATAATATATGGTAAAGAAATACCAATAGCAAATCCGTCGAGAAAACTAGCATGGTTTGGGCAAATAATATATGGGCCATTTGTTGGAAGTTGCTCTTTATTTTTTATCTCTATCTTCCAGAAAATTTTAAAAATTAAATATAGTAGACTTGTTGAAGTAAAAAATAATATTTTCTCGATATTAGATTGGTTTAATTTAATTTTTTCGAGGATATTCTTATCAAGTTTTTGATTTAGTATATCTTGCCAAGACAACTTTTGCTTATCTTTGTTAACTATTGGTTCCTTATTCTTGAATTGCTCTATCTTTGAAATTAAATCATTTACAGTAAAGATGTCTGCAATGAAATTTTCATCCAGGCTTGCGCCAAGATACCTTTCAAGTTTTAAAACTAGTTCTACTCTTGTTAGAGAATCTATTCCTAAATCGAGTTCAAGATGATCGTTAACATCGACTGGTTTTTTTAATTCATGGCTTAAAAAGTAGATTATTTTTTTTGAGCTTTCTGATAGTTGCTGGGGCGTAGTTTGTTTTTCTTGTCCAGAGATAACTTTTCTTTTAATATAATTTTCTTTAACTATATATCTTCTTATTTTCCCCAGATGCGTGCGGGGTAGAGGGTCTTTTTCGATAGAAAAACTCATAATATGCTTATAATTTGCAAGATTTTTTGAAAGATTTTCTAGTTCCCAACGTATTTTTTGATTAATATTGATTTCTTTTTGAGCTTTAAAATATTCAATATCAGGAAGAATTGCCGCATGCAAAGCTTCTTTTGCCCCATCTGCTAAGGAAAATACGCAGGCCTCTTTTATATAGGGGCTTTGTAGTAAAACTTCTTCAATTTCATCGGGATAAATATTCTTTCCCGAAGATAAAACTATAACTTCTTTAATACGTGCAGTAATATAAAGGTAACCATTCTTATCAATAAAACCAAGGTCGCCAGAATAGAACCAATTGTCTTTTATCACCTCATCAGTTAAGTCTTTACGTTTAAAATACCCTTGCATAACATTTGGGCCTTTAATTAGAATTTCACCTACTCCCCTTTTATCCGGATTATTAATTTTGATTTCTATCCCTGGTAGCGGCTTACCAACAGATCCAGGTTTAATTTCAGAGGTTTTGAGCAAAGTAACAACAGGGGATGTTTCGGTTAAGCCGTAGCCATTCGTAAGATTAAAACCAAGTTTATTTAAGTCTAAATAGACTTTTTGGTCTAGTTTTGCTCCGCCGCTATTTAAGATTCGCAAATTTTTGCCTAACATATTATGAATTTTTGCAAAAACAATTTTTCCTAAATTTATACCGAAATTAAATTTAATAAATCCGCAAATATTTATTAAAAATAAAATTAAATTTCTGTTTAAAAAACCCTGATTGTAAATTTTATCAAAGATATTTTTATGAATCAGGTTAAACATCTGTGGTACGCTAACCATCACTGTAATATTCGTTTCTTTTATTGTTTGTGTTATTTCTTTGGTATTCAGGGTATTGATATATGTAATGCAACCGCCGGTAAAAAATGGCACTAAGAATGTTGCGGTGAATGCATATGTGTGATAAAGAGGAAGTATTGAAATATAATTATCATTTGGTTTTTGTAATTTTGTTTTTAAAATGCAGTCAACGTCAGAGCAGAAATTATAATGGCTAATACATACGCCTTTTGGATTTGAGGTTGTCCCAGAGGTGTATAATATAGATGCAAGGTTTGAGGGTTCTATTTCTGGTAGGATTTGTTGTGTTTCATAATCTTGAATAATTTTTTCAAAGCCAACATATTTTTCTCTACTCACATCCTTTTTTATAACGATAATTTTAATCAGATTTTTCTCAAGCTCGGGAAAATTGACAAAAATTTGATAAATAGTTTCTGAAATAAAAATAATCTTTGCTTGGGAGTCCAATAATATATTTTCAATTTCTCTTTTTTTTACCTGTGGATCAACAGGTATACAAGTAGCCCCGCTGAACATTATACCTAAATATATTATTGGCCAGGCATAACAGTTTTCTGAGATTAATACGGCAGTATCACCAGGATTAATATTATTTATAATTAGGAAATTTGCTATCTTTAAACTTTGGGTTTCTACTTGGCGGTATGTAATAATTTTGTATTGATTAGCTTCTTTATATTGTAGGCAAGTTTTATCGGGAAATTTGTTTGTTGTATCCTGAAATCTTTTATGAATTAACATTTTTTTATCCATAGCGGTTTAAATTATACCACAATAGCGTGACTTACAATAAAAAAATAGTATAATATACGCATGAATAATAATATAAAAAATAATTTGGGTATTCACCTACGTAATATTCTGACAATTGCTTCTTGGGGGTTATATGATTTTGCTAATACTATGTTTTCGATGAACATAGTAACCTTGTATTTTGCTCTTTGGATAGTTATAGAAAAAGGCGGACAGGACATTTATTATAGTTTAGCACTTTCAACCTCGATGATTATTGCTGCAATATTAGAGCCAATTTTAGGAGCGGTATCTGATAAACAAAAGTCAAAGATGCCATATTTAGTTTTTTTTACAATTCTTTGTTGTATATTTACCGGTATGATTAGAATTTCAGATAGCCTGCTTTGGGGATTAATATTTTTTTCAGTCGCAAATCTTGCCTACCAAGTAGGCGCAATATTTTATAATGCATTATTATTTGATGTCTCTAAGTCTTTTGATGTGGGCAGAATTTCTGGTGTAGGTGTAAGTTTAGGATATATTGGGGCGATCACAGGAATGATTTTAGTTAAACCTTTCGTTTTATCGTATGGTTATCGCGCGGCATTTATCCCAACAGCAATATATTTCTTTTTATTTGCTTTACCATGCTTTTTATTTGTTAAAGAGAGAGAACAAAATAAAATAAATCTAAGTGATTTTTTAAACTTAAGTATCTTTAAGAGTGCTTTTTTAAGGATTAAACAGACATTTATTGATACTAAAAGTTTCCCCGGGTTGCGTACTTTTATAATCGCTTCGTTTATTTTCCTTAACGCTGTCTCTACAGTTATTATTTTCATGGCAATATATACAAAAAAGGTAATGGGTTTTAGTGATTCTGAAATACACACATTTTTTATTATGTCTACTATATTTGCCGCTGCTGGCTCAATTATATTTGGAGTAGTTACAGACAAGCTTGGTTCTTTGAAAGCAACAAAATTTATGTTAAAAATTTGGATGCTTAGTTTAGGCCTTGCCGCAGTGTCGTTTAATAAATTATGTTTTTGGTTTATTGGGCCTCTAATCGGGATATCGCTTGGTACGACTTGGGTTTCTACGCGTGCGCTAGCGATACATCTATGCCCAAAAGAAAAAGTTGGAGAAATATTTGGTTTGTTAGGGCTTACCGGTAAATCTTCGGCGATTATCGGGCCCCTTGTTTGGGGTGTTGTTGTGTGGGCATTTGGCAGCTTAGGTATATTAAAATATAGGATTGCAATACTCGTGCAGTTATTATTTATATATTTAGGATATAAAATTATAAAGAAAATTACTTGCATCCGCTAAAAAATTTGGTATAAATGCAAGATATGCCTTTATTAATCTTGGAGAACATATGGATAAAAACAAAAATAAATTTCCCCGATTAAAACTTAAAAATCCGATACTTATAGTTGCTTGGCCAGGAATGGGGGATGTGGCTTATAAAGTTGCTTTAAATTTAATTGAAAAGCTAAAGATGGAAGAATTTTTTGTGTTAAACCCAGAAAGTTTCTTTTATCCGACAGGCGTAACAATAAAAAATGATCTATTAGATTTAACAGAATTGCCTTACAGTAAATTTTTTGTCTATAAAAATAAAGCCGGTTCAAATGATTTAGTAGTATTTATTAGTAATGCTCAGCCAGATTTAGTCTTTGCAAATAATTATTGTGATGCACTGCTTGATTTTATAATACAATTAAAAATAAAAATAATATTTAGTTTTGCTGCTATGCCTTTGCCTATAGATCATTTAACAAAGCCGAATGTTTGGGCAGCAGTTACAGATAAAGAATTAATTGATATATTTGGAAAGTATAATGTAAAATTTATGAAAGAGGGGCATGTAAGCGGGATGAATGGTTTATTTTTGGGCATGGCTAAAAAAAGAGGGATAAAAGGAGTTTGCCTACTAGGCGAAATACCTCTGTATGCTGTACAACTCGAGAATCCAAGGGCCGCTATTGCGATATTAGAAATTTTAATGAGCATGCTTTCAATAAATATTAGCTTAAAAGACTTGGAAATGCAGGCACAGGAAATCCAGGGCCAGATAGAACAATTAATTGATTTTTTAAAAGGAGGCGGTTCTGCACCTCCACCGATAGGCGACGAAGAAATTGAGCATTTAAAATATACTCTGGGCCAATATACAAATTTACCGCAATCTGTTAAATTAAGAATTGAGCAATTATTTGAAGAAGCAAAAAAAGATTTAAAAAACGCGACTATCTTAAAACAAGAATTAGATAAATGGGGTATTTATAAAGAATATGAAGACAGATTTTTAGATTTATTTAAGAAACAAAAACCAAGAGGAAATTAATGGTTAAAGGATTTATTTTTGATTTAGGCAATGTTTTGATTAATTTTGATCATAATATCGCAGTAAGCCGGATAGCCCCCCTAATAAAAAATATGGACTCAGAATATATTTATAATCTTTTTTTTGATTCTGATCTTACTAGGTCTTTTGAAGAAGGTAAAATTATGCCTTTCGAATTTTATATGGAAGTTAAAAAAAGATTAAATTGTGAAATTTCCTACGATGAATTTGTAAAAATTTGGAACGAAATTTTTTATTTCAGTGAAGAGAACGCTCTAATTTTATCCTTAGCACAGGAACTTAATAAAAAATTTCCTATACTTGTGCTTTCGAATATAAATAAACTACATTATGATTATTTAAAGGAAAAATATTATTTTATTTTCGATTTTACATATAAGATCCTTTCTTTTGAGATGAATATGGTTAAGCCACATCCATCGATTTATAAGCGGGCACTTGCATTTTTGGGGACTAAGCCAGACGAGACAATATATATTGATGATCGGAAAGATTTAATCGAAGCTGCAGGCAAACTCGGTTTATACGCAGTCCAATTTAAAAATACAAAGGATATATTTGATAGGATTAATATTTTAGGAATTGATGTAAGGAGCCCGTTTGTTAATTAATATTATATTTTTTTCTTGACTTTAATTTTGTGTTGTGATAAAAAAAATAAAAGGAGAAAATTAAATTAAAATTTTTTAGATATTTTTAAAAGCTCATCTTTAGAGGGATGAGCTTTTTCTATAAATCTTATATTATGGTAGATACAATTGGAATAACTTTTGATTTAAAAGCAGATTATAAGCCAAATATCGGCGATCCCGAAGATATAAATGCCGAATTTGATAGCGAAGGGACCATTGATAATTTGGCAAAGACAATTGAGTCTTTGGGTTATAAAGTTAAAAAAATTGGCAATATTAATAGAGTTATTTCTAGTTTGAATAACCTCGGCGTTGATCTTGTTTTTAATATCTGTGAAGGGACAAAAGGAAGGAATAGGGAATCTCAGGTTCCCATGTTGCTTGAGCTAAAAGATATACCATTTGTTGGCGCAGATGCTTTAACCTTAGGGCTGACCCTAGACAAATACTTAACAAAAAAAATTCTTGTTGCCGAAGGTATCCCGACGCCAAAATTCTTTCAAGCAGAAGATTTAACTAGCGTTGATAATCAGATCAAAGGGATGAATTTTCCGATGATTGTTAAGCCGCGTTTCGAAGGTTCTTCTAAAGGCCTAACTGATAGCGCAAGGGTAACAAGCATTGATGAGCTTAAGAAAAGAATTAGGCACGTAAATATAAACTATAAGCAGGCCGCGATAGTTGAAGAATTTATTTCAGGTAAAGAGGCGACAGTTGGGATTATTGGCAATAAACATAAAGCACAAGCTTTGCCGGTATCACAGATAAAAATTGATGGTCAGTCTAATTTAAAAGATAAATTTTATACACATGATTATCTAAAGTATAAAAAAGACAATGTTGAATATGTGTTTGATAATGATTTTTCAAAAGTTCTTAATGAAACAATGCAGAGGTATGCTCTTTTAACCTATAATGCAGTTGAATGCCGGGATTTCGGCAGGGTTGATTTTAGGATTGATGAAAATAATAATCCTTTTGTCTTAGAAATTAATCCTTTGCCGAGCTTATCTTGTGAGGATGTGTTTGTACTCGTATCAGAATATATGGGTTTAACTTTTAGCGATACAATCGCAAAAATTATAGAAGCGGCGAAAGAACGATATGGATTAAAAAAGGAGCAGTTAGTTGCAAAAACAGGAAACAGTTGAAAAAATAGTTTCTCAAGAAGCTCCGCAAATTCAAAAGAGACGCCCAGGGGATTATCAAGATATATTGTTATTTAAAGATATTAATCCCCTTGATTGGGAAGATTGGCGTTGGCAGGTTAAACATAGTATTAGAAAAGTAGAAGAGTTAAGGCAGGTAATTAATCTCACTCCTCAAGAAGAAGATGGATTAAAGAATGCAAAGGGGCGCTTGTCGATGGCTATCACGCCTTATTGGGCAAGTTATATGGACCCGGATGATCCAAACTGTTCATTTAGGAGGCAGGCTGTCCCGACAAGTTTAGAATTTTTTACTACACATAGTGAGATGGCAGATCCTTGTGCAGAAGACAGGGATTCCCCTGTACCCGGGCTCGTGCATCGTTACCCAGACAGAGTATTGCTTTTGGCTACCGAGCATTGTGCGATGTATTGCCGTCATTGTACGCGAAGGCGTCTCGTTGGAGATAAAAAAGAAGATGTTTTAAGCCTAGAAACTTTAGATCTAGCTATTGATTATATACGTTCAAATAAAAAGATACGAGATGTGCTTATTTCCGGCGGCGATCCATTTATGCTGGAGGATAATATTATTGAAGAGATATTAAAGAAAGTACGTAGTGTTCCTCATGTTGAATTTGTAAGAATTGGCACGCGCACACCTGTATCTTTACCGCAACGTATTAATGAAGGGTTGATTAAAATATTAAAGAAATACTCACCGCTTTGGATAAGCATTCATTTTAACCATTATAGAGAAGTTACTCGCCGCACTAAAGAGGCATGTAATTTACTCGCAGATAATGGTTTTGTTTTAGGTAGCCAAACAGTACTTTTAAAGGGTATCAATGATCGGACTTATATAATGCGAAAATTAATGCATGAACTTTTACAAATCCGCGTCAGGCCTTATTATATTTATCAATGTGATCCGGTCAGAGGGACTAGCCATTTTAGAACCCCGGTTTCTGTAGGGATAAATATTATCGAAAGACTCCGTGGTTTTACTTCAGGGTATGCTGTACCAACATATGTTATTGACGGCCCAGGCGGCGGCGGTAAAATTCCAGTTTCTCCAAATTATCTATTGTCTCAAGCCAAGGGTAAATATGTCCTACGCAATTATAAGGGTAAAATTTATACCTACCTAGAGTAAAGAACTATAAAACTGGGCTTGACTATAAATCCTAATTTACCTATAATAATAATCTCTCTTTAATATTTTTCTAAATATAATAATAAAGGACAAATATGAAAATTGGAATTATTGGGTTTAGCCCAGAGAAAGATAAAATAACTTTTAAGGATAGCCGTTTAGATAAGTTAGAAGAATTTTATAAAGCCAAAAAAAAGACCTATATTACGATTAGTTTAATTAAAGATAATTTAATAGAGGCTGATGGAATTGTCTGTCTAGAAAGTGAAAAATTAGAACTTATTTTTAAAGACCTAGAATTGACAGAGAAGTATATTGAAAGCCAGCCAGAAAAAAGGGAGCTTTTTATTAAGCTTAAAGAAGGCCTAGAAAAAGAAAAATTTATCTCAGAACTTGATTTATCCGAAGAAGATAGGCAATTTTTAGCTAATATGAACCTTCTTAGCCTTAAGCCGGTGTATTTATTAAAAGAACAGGAAAATTTTTCTAAAGAGATTGGTGAGATTATTGCATCCTGCGGCTATATTTCTTATTTTACTGCCGGAGAAAAAGAAGCCCGCGCTTGGCTTATAAAAAAAGGCGTAACTGCGCCTCTTGCTGCAGGCATAATTCATTCAGATATTGAAAGAGGGTTTATTAAAGCAGAAGTAGTAAATTGGCCGGATATTGAAAAAGCAACTACTGTGCATGACTTAAAACCGGTTATGCGCCTTGAAGGTAAAGAATATATTGTTTGCGACGGAGATTCCTTAATATTTAGATTTAATAAATAATATGGTTAAAATAAAAAGAGCCTTAATCAGTGTGTCAGATAAAAATGGCATAGTGGAATTTGCCAAAGAACTTAATGCACAAGGCATAGAGATAATTTCAACAGGCGGCACAGCTAAGATTTTAAAAGAGAATAATATACCAGCGGTTGAAATTTCTGATTACACGGGTTTTCCTGAAATGCTCGACGGGCGCGTTAAAACTTTGCATCCTAAAATTCATGCAGGTCTTCTTGCCTTGCGAGATAATGAGAATCATCTTGAGCAACTAAAGAGGCAGAACATTGGTTTTATTGATATGGTGGTCATAAATTTATACCCTTTTGAACAAACTGTTAAAAAATCAAATGTTAGTCTAGAAGAGGCGATTGAAAATATTGATATTGGCGGGCCATCAATGCTTCGCTCAGCAGCAAAAAATTATAAAGGTGTTGCCGTAATAAGCGATACAAAAGATTATTCAAAAATTATTCAGGAGTTAAAAGAAACTAATGGTAGTATTTCAAGTAAAACGCTAGAAATTCTTGGCAAAAAAGTTTTTAGATTGACTTCAAGCTATGATCAAGCAATATATAATTATTTAGAAAAAAAACCTTTTGTAGGTAAAGAGCTTACCGATACATTAAACCTTAGTTATCAGAAAGTGCAGGATTTGCGTTACGGGGAAAATCCACATCAAAAAGCCGCTTTTTATGCTAGTAATATAAATTTTGGTTTTGCGAAATACCGGCAATTACACGGTAAAGAATTATCCTTTAATAATATTTTGGATTTAGAGGCAGCTTATAAAATTGTTGTAGAATTTAATGAGCCGGCAGCTGCGATTGTAAAACATATGAATCCCTGCGGGGTATCTTGCAATAATAATTTAAAAAACGCTTTTGTTAGTGCATGGAATTGTGATAGTCTTTCGGCATTCGGTGGGATTATCGGGTTAAATAAAGAAGTTGATGCGTACACTGCTAAAGCAATTGTAAAAGCAGGGTTTCTAGAATGTGTAATCGCACCGAAATTTGGGCACAAAGCTTTAAGTTTTTTAACACAGAAGAAAAATTTGAGATTAATTGAGCTAGGGGTTGATTTTAAAATTAATAATGAGTTTGATTTTAAAAAAGTAGAAGGCGGAATACTTTTACAAGATAAAGATATTTCGGTATTTGACCCGACCACAATAAAAACTGTTACAAAGAGAAAACCAACAAAATTAGAATTAAAGGCGCTAGTTTTCGCTGCGAAGGTAGCTAAGCATGTGCGTTCAAACGCGATTGTTATTGCAAAAGGAACAAGAACTTTAGGTATTGGCGCAGGGTTAACCAGCCGCGTAGATAGTGTTTGGCTAGCTTTAAAAAAAGCTCTAAAAAAAGATCTGAAAAATTCTGTACTTGCATCAGATGCATTTTTTCCCAAAGAAGACGGCGTTAGATTAGCTATAAAAAATGGTGTTAAAGCAATAATTCAGCCAGGCGGCTCAATTCAAGATGAAGCAATAATCAAACTTTGTGATAAATTTAATATCGCAATGGTTTTTACAGGGATTAGGCATTTTAAGCATTAATGGACTATAAAGAAGCTCTTTCATATTTAGATTCGTTTATTAATTACGAAAAAAGTGGCAACTTTAAAAAAAGAAATTTTAAACTGAAACGTTTTGAAATTTTTTTAGAAACAATTGGATCCCCCCACAAAAATCTAAAAGTAATTCATGTCTCCGGAACAAAAGGTAAAGGGTCAGTTTGTGTTTTTATAAGCTATATTTTGAAAAGTGCTGGGTTTAGAACTGGATTATATACATCTCCGCATTTAAATAGTTTTCGAGAAAGAATACGTATATTATCTCCAATAGTTAAAAAGAGCATTTTTGAAGGGGTAATTTCAAAAAAAAATGTAGCCAAATTTGCATCAAGATTAAAACCTTGTATTGAAGATTTCAATCAAAGAACTAACCTGGGGCGGCTTACTTTTTTTGAGATTTATACAGCAATCGCCTTTTCTTATTTTAAAGAACAAGCCGTTGATTATGTTGTTTTAGAAACCGGTTTAGGCGGCAGGTTAGACGCAACTAATGTTATAAAAGAAAAAATTGCCTGCATTACGCCAATAAGCCTGGAACATACAAAAGTTTTAGGAAACACATTAATTAAAATTGCCGGCGAAAAATTTGGTATTGTTAGAAAATGCCGCACAACTTTAATTACAGCACCTCAAGAAAAACAAGTTGCGCGATTGTTTAGAGAAAAAACAAAACAGCTGCAATTAAATCTAATCAACCTAAACCAAAATCAGATAAGACAAAAAACTTTTAATTTTAAGCGCCAAACATTTGATTTAAAAACTAAAAAAAATAATTATAAAAATTTAGAAATTAGATTGTTAGGCAGGCATCAATTGATAAATGCTGGTCTTTCAGTTTTGGCTTGCGAGAATTTAGGTATAAAAAATAAGGCAATTTATAATGGTTTAAAAAAGGCTTTTTGGCCGGGGCGTTTTGAGTTAATAAATAAAAGGCCATATGTAATTATCGACGGAGCTCAAAATGGGGCATCATTTGAGGCATTAAATAATACTGCCAGGCAATATTTTAAAAATTACAAAAAAATACTTATATTAGGTATTTCTAATGATAAAGATATAAAAATTATTAGCCAAAAATTAAAAATTTATAATGAGATTATTTTAAGCCAAAGCCAAAATCTAAGAGCAATGCCAGTTACCCAGATGAGAAAATATATTAAAAAAGATACGTACCTTTCAAAAAATGTTAGTCAGGCATTGGAAGTTGCAAAAAGAATTGCAGATAAAAAAACGATTATTGTAATTAGTGGCTCATTATTTTTAGCCGCAGAAGCAAGAGAATTATTAATAAAACATAGATGCTTAATAGATTAAATTACGACGATACAATTGCAGCAATCTCAACGCCAATAGGAATAGGCGGCATTGGCATTGTTAGGCTTTCCGGACAAGATGCTATAAAACTTGCTGATAAAATTTTTGTTTCAAAAAATGGCAAAAAACTAGCGCAGCTTGCAAGCCATAAGGTTTGTTTTGGAAAGATTATTGATGATGATAAAATTATTGATGAGGCGCTTGTAACATTGATGCGCGCCCCCAAAACATATACAAAAGAAGATATAGTTGAAATAAACTGCCACGGCGGGATTATTGTCACTAAGGAAATCCTAAATTTACTTACAAAATGCGGGGCAAGGCTTGCAGAACCCGGTGAATTTACAATGCGCGCATTTTTGAATGGGAGAATTGACCTCGTACAGGCTGAAGCAATTTTAGATATTATTGAAGCAAAGACAAAAGATGCTTTGGATTTAAGCCTAAATAATTTAAGAGGCAGCCTTTCAAAAAAAATAAATACAATTTCAAAAAACTTGTTCGAACTTTTGACAAACCTTGAGGCAGAGATAAATTTTCCTGAAGAAAATGATGTTAAAGGTAGAAAACAAAATAATACTTTCAAAAAGATAGACGCTATTTTTAAGGACGTGTTAAAATTAGTTAATACCTTTGATTGTGGCAGGATTATAAAAGAAGGTGTTAAGACAGTTATTTGCGGCAAGGCAAATGTTGGTAAATCTTCTCTTTTAAATGCGCTTTTAGAAAAGAACCGTTCTATTGTAAGTGAAATTCCCGGTACAACCCGCGACACAATAGAAGAAACTGTTAATTTTGATGGCGTGCTTTTAAAAATTACAGATACTGCAGGATTAATTAAGCCAAAAGATAAGATTGAAGAAGAAGCGCTTAAAAGATCTAAAGAAGCAATAAAAGAAGCTGATATTGTATTTTTGGTTGTTGATGGGTCAAGGCAAATCTCAAAAGAAGACCTATTTTTTATTGAATTATTAAAAGATAAGCAATTTATTTTGGTAATTAATAAAAATGATTTGCCGAAAAAAGTAGATTTATCAGTTTTAAAGCTAGATTATCAAGTTAGTATATCTGCCCTTAAGAAAAAAAACCTAGGTAGATTGAAAAAAATAGTTAAAGATTTGGTGTTCAGTGATAAAATAGTTTGTAATGAGGAGGTAATTGTTACTAATATTCGGCAGGCACAAGCCTTAAGAGATGGGCTTGTTTATTTAGAAAATGCTTTTAAGTCTGCCAAGGAGAATTTATCTCTCGAATTTATTGCCCAAGATTTAAAAGATGCTTTAAATAAAATTGATAGTATTACAGGCAAAGATTCAAATAGTGAAATTTTGAATAATATTTTTAGCAAGTTTTGTATTGGGAAATAAGAAATTATGGATAAACAGAAGATTGAAAAAGCAATTAGGATGATTATTGAGGCAATTGGAGAAGATCCAAAAAGAAAAGACCTATTAGATACGCCGCGCAGAGTTAGCGAAATGTATGAAGAAGTATTTTCCGGAATAAATGAGGATCCTCAAAGGGCGCTCGAGGTTACTCTTGATCAGAAGCACGAAGAAATAGTTTTACTAAAAGGTGTTCCGTTATTTTCTATTTGCGAGCACCATCTTTTGCCTTTTATCGGCAAGGCCCACCTTGCTTATATTCCAAAAGCAGGGCGTGTTACAGGTTTGAGTAAATTGATAAGAGTCATAGAAATTTATTCAAAACGCCCACAAGTACAAGAACGTTTGACCACGCAGATAGCAGATACTATTATGAAAAAACTAAAACCTTTAGGCGTGCTTGTTGTAATTGAAGCAGAACATTTATGCATGTCTTTAAGGGGGGTTAAGAAACCAGGGATTATTACTACAACATCAGCAGTTCGCGGAGTTTTTAAAACAAATCAGAAAACACGGTCAGAGACACTTTCATTGATAGGCAAACATTAATTATACAGGAGGATTAGGATGAGAAATTTTAAATTAGTTTTTGTATTAATTTTAATAGCAATACTCAGTTTAGCTTCACTACTTTTGTTTATAAAAAATAGAATGCAAATTTCTGAAATGAATAATTTAAGCCAGAGTTTGCATGAAGTAGAAAATGAGGTTGGAAGATTGGTGCAAGAAAATGAAAAATTACAAGAAGCGCTCGAGTTTGCAAAGGCAGCTGCGGCAAAAACTAAACTTGAGAAAGAAGAGCTTGAGAAAAAAATTTATGAAATAGAAAAGATTGCTATTTCTAAAGAGAATGCTATAGAGCCGCAAGTAACAACTAATACAGTTAGTTCGCTTGAAGGAAAGATGCGAGAGTTGAATTTACATTATAATAAAGAGCTCGGGTTGCTTTATAATAAAACAAAGGATTATGGTAAGGCAATTAGTGCGTTTGATAAAGCTTTAGAATCAGACCCAAATGACATAGAATCACATTTAGGGCTCGCCATTGCTTATGAAAAAGGTAAAAAAGACCGCGACAGCGCAATCTTTCATTATCAAAAATATTTAGAGCTAAACCCCGAGGCTTTGAATAAAAAAGAAGTTACGCGTACAATTGAGAAGCTAAGGAAATAATTTTTATTTGAGATTATGAAAAAAATATCTCTAGTTGTTTTGTTCTGTTTTATTTTATCCCGTTTCTTATTTGCACAGGTAAATCAGGAATTAAAAATATTTAAATTAAAGTCTAGCCAAGCTGCATCTTTGGTTTCAATTGTAAATGATTTAAAAAGCAAGGATGGCAAGGTTAGCTTTGATACGCGTACGAATAGTCTAATTATAACAGATACTAGTGAAAATTTAGAGAAGATAACGAAAGTTATTGAACAATTAGACGTTCCGGATAAGCAAGTAGAAATTGAAGTTACGGTGATTGAGGCAAAGGATATTTTTTTAAGAGATTTAGGTTTATGTAATGGGCAAGTGATAGTTCCGAGCCAAGAATTTCGTGCAATTCTAAATCTTGCCAAAACAAGCCAAAATGCGAACTTAAAATCTAAATCAAAAATTCGCACCTTAAGTAATCATCCGGCGCGTCTGCAAGTGACCGAAGATGCAGTAATCGGGCAAGAAATTTTTATTACTAGTCAGGCAGTAATTACCTCTCCACAAAGAAAACCGGTAGGCAGTATATTGGAAGTTTTGCCTGTTGTGAATAATGATAATACAATAGATCTTTTAGTGAGCCCTTCTGTAAGCAACATTGATGGCGGCATTCAAGAAAGAACTTTATTTACTCAAGTCAATATTCAAGACGGAGATTCAATTATTTTAGGCGGAGCTGATTTATTAACCCAAACAACCAGATCAAATAAAGTACCGTTTTTGGGCCTGTCAATCAGAAAGGAAGATTCACAAGAAATAAAAAAAGTTATTATATTTTTAACTGCAAAAATTATCAAGTAGTTATATGGATATAAAACAGCAAGAACAATTCCTTTTTCTTACAGCATCAAAAGATAAGTGGCGTTCTCTTGGGGTGAAAAGGCGCGCAGGTATTTTAACGCCTCTTTTTTCCATCTATTCCAAAAATAGCGTTGGGATTGGTGACTTTTCCGATCTTAAGCTTTTAATCGATTTTTCTAAAAAAACAGGAAATTCAATATTACAGCTTCTTCCTATGAATGAAGTAGGCGGCACTTACTGTCCTTATGATTCCATTAGTTCATTTGCCTTGGAGCCGATGTATTTAAGCCTAAACAATATAAATTTTTCCGCCGATGCATTACATCGGCGAGATCTCGCTTCGGGCGGAAAAAATAAAAAAATTGTTTCGATGAGAGTTAATAATTTAAAGAAAAAATATCCTCTAAGCTCCGGGCAGGTTAATTATCAGATTAAACAAGCAAAACTTGATTTACTATGGGAGATTTTTTTTGACGATGGAACTGTTAAAGAAAAAGATCTAGATAAATTTATTGAGGAGAATAATTATTGGCTTGATGATTTTACGCTTTATAAAGTACTGAAGAGATACCATGGTTATAAGGCCTGGTTTGACTGGCCAGATGAATTCAAGGAAAGAGATAAAAAAGCCTTAGAAAAATTTATAATAAATCATAAACAAGAAATTGATTTTGAAATATGGCTACAATATATTTTGTTTAAACAGTTTAAGGCTGTTAAGGCGTATGCGCTAAAAAATAAAGTTTTTTTAAAGGGCGATTTACCTATATTGGTTTCAAAAGATAGTGCTGATGTATGGGCTCATCGTAATTTTTTTAAACTTGAATTCGCTTCTGGCGCCCCTCCAGATATGTATGCAGCTAAAGGGCAACGTTGGGGTATGCCTACGCATAATTGGCAAAATATTAAAAATGATAATTATTTATATTTAATAAATAAGTTAAAATATGCAGAAAATTTTTATGATATTTTAAGAATTGACCATGTTGTTGGATTATTCCGTATTTGGAGTATTCCTTCTAACGATCCTCTCGAAAATAAAGGCTTAAATGGTTTTTTTGATCCCAAAGATGAAAGTAGCTGGTATGAGCATGGCAAGGATATTTTATCCACAATTATTAATAATACTTCTATGTTGGTTTGCGCAGAAGATTTAGGCGTGATACCAAAGGCCTGCCCAGAGGCATTGAAAGAACTGGGAGTTTGCGGTAATGATGTTAGCCGCTGGGCTAAAGATTGGGTATATAAACACGATTTTCTAAATCCGGATGAATATCGTTTTCTTTCAGTATCGATGCTGTCTACTCATGATACAACTAATTTTTGCGCCTGGTGGAAATACGAAGCCGGGACAGTTGATGAAGGATTGTTTATAAGAAAATGTATTGACCGTGGCATAAATTTCGAATCGGTAAAATATAAGTTATTTGATTTTAAACGTTCCCATCACGGACGCTTAAGATGGCTTGATGAAATAAATTCAATAGATATTTTATTATGGAATTTAGGTAAGCCAAAATCAGAAGTAGAAGATTTTATCGAACTCTATCAAAATAGTTACCGTGAAAAAGAAAATCTTTGGAGGCATTTAGAAATTCAAGGAAAGATGCAAGAGGAAGCAACAAGAGAACTAATTGAGAGAATGATGAATTTTATCTTAAAGTCTAATTCAATATTTTCTATTCAGCTTTTGATAGATTGGTTATATTTAGAAAATATATTTAAAGAAGATTGTTATGGATACCGTATAAATACACCTGGGACAGTGAACCAGAATAATTGGTCAATTACTTTACCACTTTCTTTAGAAGAACTCATAGATAGTCCAATATCTAAAAAAATAAAAGAACTTATAAACTTATCTAATAGATTATAATTAAAAAAGGAGAAAGATGGATAATTTACTAAAAAAAATTTTGGATGCATCTGGTATTTCAGGATATGAGAAAGAAGTTGCACAGATTATGCATGATGAATTAAAGAAAATTTCTAATGATGTTTATATAGATAATTTTGGCAATGTGATTGCGAAAAAAGGATCAGGCAATAAAAAAATTATGATTGCAGCTCATATGGACGAAGTTGGTTTATTAGTCAAGCATGTTACAAAAGAAGGTTTTATTTATTTTATTAAAGTAGGCGGTATTGATGACAGAATTTTAGTAGGGCAAAAAGTAATTATAAAATCAAAACAAGGTGATGTCTTTGGGATAATAGGGGCAAAACCTCCTCACCTACAAAAAGACGAAGAAAAGAAAAATCCTATTAAATATGAAGATATGTTTATTGATGTCGGCTGTAAATCAAGAGAGGAAGTATTAAGAAAAATTGATATTGGTTCCCAGATTGTGTTCGAGCCTAATAGCGGTGTTCTAAACGATAATTTTTATTATGGCAAGGCAGTTGATAATAGGGTTGGCTGTTTTGCGCTTTTAAAAATTTTTGAAAGGATTAAGGTTAACGCGGAGATTTTCGCTGTTGTTACTGTGCAGGAAGAAGTAGGCCTAAAAGGCGCGAAGACAGCTTCTTTTAAAATCGACCCCGATTATGCGATTATTTTAGATACGACTGTAAGCGGCGATACTCCACAGACACAGGAGAAAGATTGTGCCCTTAAGCTTGGGTCAGGTTGTGGTATTACAATAATCGAGGCTCTAGGACGCGGTTTAATTGTTAGTGAAAAAATCAGGGATATCTTAGTAGAAACAGCTAAAAAAAATAATATTAAATATCAAATGGATATTATCGATGGCGGTATGACTGATGGTGCAACTGTTTACATGAATAAAACTGGCGTGCCAACAGGCGTTATATCTATCCCTAGCCGCTATATACATGCGCCAAGTGGAGTTTTTTGTATAGATGATTTAGATGCTTGCATAGAGTTAGCAATAAAATCAATTGAAAAATTATCAAAAGAATAGGAGGCATAACCCGATGCGTATTATAAATTTATTTTTGATAGCAGTTTTTTTACTGTTTGGATGCGCAGCTTCATCCGGCATAAGAAAAGATAAGAAACTAGACGAGAAACCAAAAATATATAAATTAGATTTAGATAATGATGGGACAAAAGAGATAATCCAAGTAGAAGATGTCATAGTTACTCAAGGCAGTACAATTGTTACGATAATGACTAATACAAAGGATCGAAAAGAGTTAGATAGAATAAATATAAAAGATTTTAGTGAAATAGAATTCATTGATCTTGATAGGAATGGATTTAAGCAAATAGTAATTTATACTAAAGATAAGGAAAATTATTATAATTTATATATTTATAGTTTAAAAAATAAAAAATTAAATGAAATTTTTACTATATCAAGCCCTGTTGGATTGGATGTAAATTTTAAATCCTGTATACCAAGGATAAAAGCAGGTATTCCTAAAAGTGAAGATGGTGATAATGGCCCAACTTATGAAGTTTGGGTATGGAGCGGATATAAATTTATAAAAGATCATAATGAATAAAATCAAGTATTTAATTCTTGCAAATTAAATATTTAAAGTTAAGATAATATATATTTATAAAAAAATTAGGAGGGAAAATTGAAATTATCTAAGTTTGCCCTAGTTCTTCTTTTTATAGCAGGTGTTTTTTTATTAAATATGTCGTTTGCCGATGAGCATAGCGTTGATCAAAAGCTAGTGGCTCGTGTGCTTGATCAAGAAGAAGATTTACGCACAGGGCAAGATGTCAGAGATATTGTTATCCCGCCGAGCAGCCAAAAAGCAAAAGAGGGAATTGTAGAAGATGGAGAAAATATTTTTGAAGTAGATTCATATTTTAGATATCTGCCAAAAAGCAATGCCAAGCATACAGACGGTGATATCGAGATGACAGAATCAGAAATTGAATATACGCTTAAATTAAAAGCATTTGGCAAGCTTCCTATCGATATATCCCTAGATACACAATATGTTGGTATTAAAAATCAATTATCCGCTTTTCAGCTGCCAAACCGTTTAACCGGATTTGCGTTTGATATTGATACTAAATTACCTCTTTTTATTTTTGAGAATTGGTATGCCGGTATAGGCATAAGCCCTTCTTGGTATACAGATAATTGGGGCTTTCAATCATCTGCATTCCGCATTCCATCGCGTTATTATGCTATTTATCGGCCCGACGACAAACTTACTATTATCGGGGGTATAGCAATTTACCCTGATTATCAATCTACAATTTCTCCTATTTTTGGCGTTATTTATAAATTCAATGATAAACTTGCTTTTAACATTATTCCACCACGGCCTAATATTAGTTATGC
This sequence comes from Candidatus Omnitrophota bacterium, assembly GCA_040753015.1. Taxonomy (GTDB): domain Bacteria; phylum Omnitrophota; class Gorgyraeia; order Gygaellales; family JBFMHM01; genus JBFMHM01. Next base: position 4,483 of record JBFMHM010000005.1, on the reverse strand, counting down.
GCTTACAGATAAAATAAATTTATTTGGCGAGTTAAATATAACTAACAGTGAGTTTGAAGTAAGCCGAGGGGGACAGGAAGGGGTTGTGCTACGTTATAAAGAAGTTAATCTGGGCGGCGGCATAAAATATAAATTCAATAAATATATAGAAGCAAATATTTCCGGCGGCGGAGTATTCAACCGCTATTTTTATTATCGTGACGGCGGAGGTAAACGCAGTGTTGATAATGGAGGTTATGCCGAATTTAGGATTATTGGCCGTATCTAAGGGGGGGGTGGCGTATGAAGAAATTTTATGTAGGTATAATTTTATCGGCGATAATAGTTGGTAGTACACTTTTATGCCTTGCCCAAAAAGATTCAAAAGATGTATTAAAAGAAGGGCTTTTAGGCGCAGGTGCTGGTGTTGCTGGAGGCGCAATTACAGGTGGTAAAGGGCTTTGGAAAGGGGCTCTAGCTGGAGCAGGAGTAAATGTTGTTGGCGGGGTATTACTTGATTCTATTACCGGAGAACAGGTTGATTCTGTTCAAAATATTCAAACCATGGATTCACAGCATGCATATGCCCAAGGGTATAGAGGAGGGTTTAATAATGGTTATAAACAAGGCTATACCGAAGGTTATCAGCAAGGTATTAGAGACGCTGTCAGCCGGCAATGAAGCTTAGTCTATGATAAGAAAAATATACCGTACTTTAGTTATTCTTATTTTTATTTTAACAATTATTGTTTTTTATACTGTAAAAAGATTTCAGTATTTCATGAATCAAGTTGAAGTTTTAGATCAGCGTTTAAATATTTTAGTAAGAGCAAACAACGAATTATCATTGCAAAATAAAGAGTTAAGAAAATTATTCGAAAATTTACGGCAAGATATGCTTAATTACGAAACTCAAATAAGCGAAGTCGAAAAGAAAATCGTTAAAGAAGAAATAAAACAAGCTGTAACTAAAATTAAGATGGGCCTTTATGATAAGAGAATTGAGTATCAAAAAGAATATGATAAGATGAAATTAGAAAAAGGTAATATTGGCGTTATTAGACAGAATATTCAATGAATACAACTATCGGTTTAGTTTGGAAAAATGAGATTCTAATTACGACGATCATCGCCTGGGCTGTCAGCCAGGGTATAAAAATAATTCTTGGTATATTTAGAGAGAAAAAATTTGATTTTCGTTGGATACTAAGCCCTGGCGGGGTTCCTTCGACGCATGCATCTGGCGTAGCGGCGCTTGCAACATCTTCAGGGTTAATTCTTGGTTTTGATTCTGGGTATTTTGCTATTGCTTCTATATTAGCTTTAGTTGTGATGTTTGATGCACAAGGAGTAAGGCATGCAGCTGGTAAGCAGGCGCAGATTTTAAATAAAATAATGGAAGACGTCCATTTCAAAAGAAAAATTCACGAAGAACGCCTGCGCGAATTATTAGGGCATACCCCTTTTGAGGTATTTTTGGGAGCTTTTATTGGAATATTAGTAGCGATTATTATTGTGCTTTAAGAGGTGATAATGAGATTAAAAATAATTTTAACGTTGGCCATCGGTGTGATTATAGCTGTATTAATTTTTGTTATCATTGGCCCGGGGAATAAGAGGAAACAAGCTAAATATTTAGAATACAGAATAGCTGAAAAAAATAGTAAAGTTTTACCGCGGCCAGATTCTATGTCGAAAGTTATGAAAGAGGCAGAGAATTCTCTGAAGAAAGGCGACTATGCATTAGCTAAACTTAAATACCAAGAGCTGGTCAATAATTATCCTAATTCAGAAAAAATTTCGATTTGGCAGAAGACAGTAGACGATATTAATATAAAAATAATTCTAAACGGGGTTATGTGCGATGGCTTTACAATATATGAAATTCAAAGTGGGGATAGCTTAAGTAAGATTGCCCGGCAATTTAATACAACTGTTGATTTAATAAAGAAATCCAACTATTTGACTTCAGATCAGATATCCCGCGGCAGGAAACTAAAAATATGGACTAGGAAATTTTCTTGTTTCGTTGATAAATCGCAAAACATTTTGCTTTTAAAATCAAAAGATGAAGTAATAAAAAGTTATGTTGTTTCAACGGGTAAAGATAATTCGACCCCTATTGGTACATTTAAGATTGTTACGAAAATAGAGAACCCTACTTGGTATAAGAACAACAAAGCAATACCGCCTTCTAGCCCCGAAAATATATTAGGTACGCGTTGGATGGGCTTTGATATAGATAGCTATGGGATACATGGTACAACCGACCCTGGGTCTTTAGGTAAACAAGTTACGCAGGGCTGCGTGAGGATGAAAAATGAAGATGTTGAAGAGCTTTATATATTTTTGCCGCAAGGTAGTGAAGTAACCATAGTTGATTAATATTATATGAAGCTACACGGCCTTGATTTTGAAAAACCGATTCTAGAACTTGAGCGTAAAATCGAAGAATTGAAAAAATTTTCTTCGGGTCAAAAGATTAACTTAAATGGCGAAGTAAAGAAACTAGAAGATAAATTAGCCGCTTTAAAAAACGATATTTATAAGAATCTCTCTCCTTGGCAAAGAGTTCAAATTGCCCGTCATCCTAAAAGGCCGTATACTTTAGATTACATAAATTTAATGATGACAGATTTTTTAGAATTGCATGGTGATAGGGCGTTTGCTGATGATAAAGCTATAGTTACTGGATTCGCAAAGTTAGATAAATACAAAGTTATGGTTTGCGGACACCAAAAAGGAAGGGATACTAAAGAGAATTTAATGCGTAATTTTGGCTGTGCTCACCCAGAAGGATACAGAAAAGCACTTAAAAACATGCAGCTCGCCGAGAAATTTAATTTACCCATAATTATTTTTATTGATACACCTGGAGCATATCCGGGTATTGGGGCAGAAGAACGAGGCCAGGCGCATATTATTGCTTACAATTTAAGAGAGATGATTAAAATTAGAGTACCGATCATTGTTACAGTGATTGGCGAAGGCGGGTCTGGCGGTGCGCTTGGTATTGGCGAGGGGGATAGGATTTTAATTTTAGAGAATGCATATTACTCTGTGATTTCGCCAGAAGGATGCGCGGCGATACTTTGGAAAAGTTCTACCAGAGCGCCAGATGCATCAGAAGTTTTAAAACTGACAGGCGAAGATTTATTGAAATTTTCTATAGTTGATGAAATTGTCCCAGAACCGCAAGGAGGGGCTCATAGAGATCCAGAGTCAGCCAGCTCCAATCTTAAAAAGTCAATATTAAAAAATCTTGAAGAGCTTTTAAAAATCCCTAAAGATGAACTATTAGAACAACGTTACCAAAAGTTCCGTAATATAGGAGTATTTGGAACTAATGGAAAATGAGTTGCTCCTATTGGGGCTGCTGCGCGAAAATCCTAAGCACGGTTATCAGATCAAACGGCAGATAAAAGAAATCATGCAAACATTTGCCGGCCTTAGAGTAAAATCTATTTATTATCCTTTACGAAAATTAGAACAAAACAATCTTATTGCAAAAAAAACTGCAAAAGTTGGCAGACGGCCTGAAAAATATGTTTACGAGTTAACTGAGAAAGGCCAAGCGAGGTTTGATGAACTTCTAGAGAAAAGTTTTCTAGAAATACAGAAGCCGTTCATAGATATTGATATCCCATTGTATTTCTTGAAATTTGCTGATAGCGTCCGCGCAAAAAAACGGCTTCGCGCGCGAATTATGTTTATTAAAAAAATTGAACATAATTTAGAAGAAATTAAGAAAAAGTATGAAGCAAAACCAAATATTAAAATCATTCTTGAGCATGATATCCATTTAGTCCGCGCAGAGATTGAATTTCTTGCGAAAATTGCCGAAAAACTTTAAACCTCAGTTATTGTAACTCTTCTATTTCCAATAGGTTAATAAAAAATTTGTAAGCGCTTACATTAAAACCCCCTAACCCCTTGAAATCACCTTCTATTAATATTATACTTATATAGTAAAGACGCGAATATAGCCACGGAAGGTAGAATATAATTATTTATTTTTCTTTACTTAGGCTGCTGGTGCGTCTCGGCAGCTTTTTTATTTATAGTAATAATAGATACTTTTAAAAAGAAAACAATGAATAAAAATAAAAACATTATTTTTGTAGGGGCGGACCCCCGTGTCCGCCCAATAATATCGGACAGGCACAGGGGCCTGTCCCTACTAAAACGTATCATTTCACTGATATTGGTAATTGTTTTTTTCTCCAACTCTATTGCCTTTGGCGCTCTAGATGGCTCTATGCCTTTACCTAGCCCAGCTCTAACACCTAGCTTTATTTCTCTGCGGATAAACCAAAACAGTCTAGATTCATATTTTAATTTTGGTTTAGATATACCCAGAAATGTAGAGACGCATGACAATGCGTCTCTACAGCTAGACTACTTTCTAACCTGCCTAAACAATAAACTAGAGGACTTCTGGGTAAACCTAAACCCAAACGAGCCTAATAGGGTAATTGGCAAAGGAATTAATCAAACAAGCTTA
>JBFMHM010000004.1:97564-101499 GCA_040753015.1 Candidatus Omnitrophota bacterium | reverse complement strand
GGCAATTAAACCCAACATTATTGGGCATTGATTTAAATGGTAGAGACGCACTGCAGTGCGTCTCTACAGGTATCCAATTCAACCTAAACATCCCCAAAGGCACCATTCTTTCCCTAGACCAACGTAATAACCTTAAAACCAACATAAACTACTTTCTAACAGCTCTAACAATAGACGACTCTGAATTCTGGGTTAACCTTAACCCAAGCCAGCCTAACAGGCTTACAGGAACTAATCTAGCTTACACAGACATGGGTAAGCATCTATTACTCCTAGACCTAAAGCTTAAGAAAGACACTGCTTTTGCGTTATTTCCTGGTCTTTCAGTGGGTGCCACGGAGTACTGGCAAAGAGTCTTTGAATATGCTAAGAGACTGCAAAAGAATAACCAATCACCAATTACCAATGACAAATTAAATCCCAATAACCAACGAACTGACGAACTGAAGAACAGTCGAACTGTCTCTATCCCCACAACCTTCCGTGTCTGGATAGTCCCAGACAAGGCAGAGGTATATGAAGATGGTAAAGGTAGCTGTGTAATTACTAAATCAACACTGAAAGTGTTACTGGAAAGTGAGTATCTACAACTCCCCCAGACCCCCTCTTTACCAAAGAGGGGGATAAAGGGGGAGTTTGATAACAACCAAGAGTTACAATCCTACTGTGAATCCCAACTAAAAGAACTAATACTTCCTAACCTAACCTATAAAGTAAACCATGATCCAAGCTATGAGCCACTAAGACAAATCTACAATGCAATTATTCTTGCGAAGTGGTACAAAGAAAACGTATCCGCCAAAGGCGGACCCGCCTCAGGCGGGAAAAGTCAAAGCGAAAAGTTAGAAGAACTGACGAACCAGCGAACGGACGAACTGAAGAACGCATTTTCTTCTATAATTAACACTAACAATCTAAACGGCCTTATTTCTAAAGAACCTGTAACAAAAGAACAAATCTTTGCCGCATACTTAGACTCAGTAAAACAAGGCGAGTACCATCTCTCTAAGACTCACTACAACCAAGAACTGAAAGCTAATATTAGGAGGAGCTATGTTAGTGGAGGAGCTACTTTTGTAGATAACCCTATTGCTAGTGTAGATAATGCTACTGCCAGAGGCCAAAGCCGTGTAATTATAGATGCTAATTGTCAAGCTCAAGTAGTATTAGACGGCCTTTTTACAGCTAGCCCTACCGATGACTTAGCTATCCATATAGCTAAAGAGGCAAAAGACAAAAAACAAACAGTTATGCACGAAGCAATACACTTATTTTTACATATTGTTGCAAAGCGAGAAAAGAACCAATCCCTAGCAGGCTTAGGCATAACTGAAGATGAAGAAGAAAAAATAGTTGAATTGTTTATACAAGCTCTAAGCCATGGAAAAGCTATTGTTCCAGAAGACTTAGAGCATGAATTACATATGCTAGAACAAAGGCTAGGTAAGACAGGTATAGAACAAACAATAAATTTAATTAACCTACTTAGAAATGAAAACTTAGACCCAAGTTATCCAGAACAAATAAAAGAAATACTAGAACGGATTACTGGCCAAACAATAACTATAGATATGTCAAAGACGCAAGAAGAGCTGGCAAAACTAAAGCAAGAAATAGAAATAAAGGGTGGGTTGGGGCGGTCTTTACAGTCACCAAAAATTGATTTAGCTAATCTAATTGGTTTATTAAAAAGTACTTATGCTCAAAATAATGATTATCAAGATTTAATGAAGCATCCTGAAAAATTAGCAAAAATGGTTAATGATTTTACTGGTAACCCCCAAAGATTAGACACCTTGGTTCACCAACAAGGCGCATATCACAGGCAGGCAGCAGTGGAATTAGTTTCTAATGCTATTGATGCGGTTATGGCTGAGATGGGGATTGCTTTAATTGGGCGTTTTGGCATTGGGGCATTTCAGTGTTTGGCAGAACTTGAGGATAAAGATGATTATGTTTCCTGGACAAGTTCTAAAGACGGAAGAACAGCGTATCGCGTAATAATCACAAGAGAAAATGACACCTATTATTACCAAAGCCAAATAATAACTCAAGGTGTTAGAAAAGGGGTTCAAGTAAAAGTATATAAGAAGAATTATTCAAAAAAATCGCAAAGTGATTTAAATGAATTTATTAGGTCTAAATTTTATTTAAATAACCGCTTGCCAATATATCTTAATGGCGAGTTAATTAATCCATTAGAAGATGTTTTATTTATTAACGGTGATAAGCTTAATTATCTCTCGAGCACGTCAGTAAATATTTCAATTGGTAGTGATGGTTATAGTATAACAGACTCTGGAATTGGCATGGATGCTGATGATTTGCATAGGAAATTGCTTATCCCGCACAAAGGGAAAGATTTACCCGCTCAAGGCATAGACGAAGCAAGCCTAAAAAGCCAGATTAAAATATTTTACAGAAGGCAAAATGGGGATAGTGTTTTAAGAAAAAAAGCCAAAAGTTCTATCCACTTGCAAGTTGCGGGGGTAATTATTGAATCTTTTGAAACAGAGGGTTTTGTATTGCCTCAGGATTTAGTCATAGAACTCCCCGCATCAACTCATTTAACAGAAGACAGGCAGCATATTCAGCTTAATGCGCAGACAGTTAAAGCTATTAAGTTGGCTGTAGATAAGATAATTCAATCCGCCACAAAGGACCAGATAGAGCTTATTAATGGCATTAGCTATATGTTAGAAAAAATTAAAGAGCGCGATGAAGCAGCACAAGAGATATTACAGTATATGGCTAATTCAGTTAAAAGTTGGGCATCTGGCAGGCTTGCTTCTTTTCCTCAAACTGTCTTTTTACCTAATCAAGAAGAGTTTCTTGATATTGATATTCCCCAAGGCAAAGAAGTTATATATATTAATAATGCAGTCTTACCGTTTGACCCAGAACAAATCCCTGGTTCTTCTGAAATGGATGCGCCTGTATGGCAATCAGATAAATATTCTCTTTGGACAGTGCCTTTCAAAAAAGAATCTAGAAAGGTATCATTTAGATTTGAAAATTATATTTTATTAAGCCAAGGGCATTACAAGTTACACAAAGATAATCCTGCTGCTTTAGACCTTGAATTAAACCCCATAGATACAAGTTATGAGCCAGGTGGCTATGAAAAGCCTCCCTTAGGAAGGCTTCTGCCAATACAAGAAACAACTGCTAAAAAAAAGATGCCAGAAGCAAGAACTGATGCCAAGAAAGAAGCCTTACCGGATTCAATTAAAGGTATAATAGAAGAATTAAGAGACTCATTACCTTTGGATTTATTTACTCAAGTATCAAGAAAAGTTACTTCTTTATTTAAAAGATCAAAGAAGACAGAAGCTGTCACAAGTAAAATTATAACTTGGTTAGGGCGTTTTAAGACATTTTCTAGCGCAGTTAAAAATGTACGGAATGCTACATCTAGGATAATCCATACTTTTGAACTAGATAGTGGAGATATAGAAAAAGTTACTCTTCTTAAAGATTACACCAAGCTTAAAAAATCAACCAACTACAGACAAGGCTTAGAATTAAACAGTCCTACTTTTTCAACATTACTACCTGACGGAAACCTTGCAGTTTGTAATTATAATGACAACTCTATCTCAATCATTGACCCTGATAGAGGCAGTTTAGTAAAAAAGCTTAAAGATGCAAATTTAGGATTAAATGGGCCTCGTGGCATTACTCTCTTGGCCAATGGAAACCTTGCAGTTTGTAATGCTGATGACGACTCCATCTCAATCATTAACCCTGCTAGAGGCAGTTTAGTAAAAAAGCTTAACGATGCAAATTTAGAATTAAATAGGCCTCTTGGCATTACTCTCTTAGCCAATGGAAACCTTGCAGTTTGTAATTATAATGACAACTCTATCTCAATCATTGACCCTGATAGAGGCAGTTTAGTAAATAAGCTTAATGATGAAAATTTAGGATTAAAT
>JBFMHM010000004.1:0-97464 GCA_040753015.1 Candidatus Omnitrophota bacterium | reverse complement strand
CGACTCCATCTCAATCATTAACCCTGCTAGAGGCAGTTTAGTAAAAAAGCTTAACGATGCAAATTTAGAATTAAATAGGCCTCTTGGCATTACTCTCTTAGCCAATGGAAACCTTGCAGTTTGTAATCATAATGACAACTCTATCTCAATCATTGAATTTGAGGATTTGGTTGAAACAAAAGTTAGACAGCAACCGAAGGTTATAGAGGAAGAAGAGCATTCTAGAGAGTTGCGCTTTAAAGTTGTCCAAACATTTATTGATAACAATAGTTTGTTTTTTAGGGATAATCCAGAGTTTAGCGAAAACCTTCTTTTAAATGTTTTCTATATGCCCGAGGCCTTAATAGATGTTAATCAACAAGAGCTCAATATTTTTATGGTTTTTTTAAGCTATGATTTGCTTATGCTTTTTACTCCTGATATGGTTAGGCGTTATCAGGGGCAGTTAGCAAAAATGAGCCTAAGCGATCTCAAAATATTTTTTGAATTTTTTAGCCAGATAGATACCAGCATGTTAGACAGTAATGGTTTTAATGAGTTATTCGAAAGATGGCTTAGATTGTTCAACAGATTAAATAATCCTAGTATGCAAGAAGCAAGAAATATTTTCTATGGCTTGCTTGTCAGTAACAGAGATTTCTTAAAGGCAAGTTTTGATTTAGAGGCAGTACAAGAGGCTTTTGTAAAGCTAAGCTTTTTATATTTAAGAGGAGATATTAAGCAGATACTTGATATTGAAGAGCATATTGCTATTACATGCCAAACACAAGATGAGCTAAAAAATATCACCTTATCTACAGTAAATGTTGCTTTTAATTACTCTCCAGAAGAAGCTAGAAGGGTAGATGGCCTATCTGGCTATAGAACACTTTTAAGTAAAACAGAAATCCAAGGCCAAAGCAGTTTAGATGATGAAATCAAAAAATCTATCTATGGCCAGGACAAATCAGAAAACTTATTTGTGCGCGAAAATGTCCAGAATGCGCGCAACGCAATTATTGTTGAGCGCCAGGCAGTCAGGCTGCTTAAAGACTATTATAGTGCTAGGCCTGAAAGCACGGCCGTAGATATTGACTGGCTTGAAACTAACATACCTAATAGTGTTAAACAAAATGCAAGAAAACATCTAGCGCAGAGAGTTCTTGTTTTAGATAGGTATCTAGCAAGAGTATTAGCTACACCAAGTTCTTTAACTAGAGATGGTATTATCGAAGATTTTATTAATGATTTTGATAATGCCGAGATTAAAGTGCGCAGTTATATTGCCCAGGGTACAAAGCAATGGATATTCAGCGTAGAAGACCCTGTTGGAATGGACTTATCAACAATAATTGGGCCATTATTAGTTTTGGATGAATCAACTAATGTTGGCACTGCTATATCAGAAGGTATTTTTGGTTTAGGTTTTTATACTAATTTTGCAGATTGTGATATGGTTAGGGTAACTACTGGTATAGGCGATGGCAGGTTCTTTGAATTAACCATTGAGAAACAAGCTAGCGGAACATTGATTATCTCAAGCTTAAAACAGTTAGAAGGAGATTATGAAGGTACACGTGTTGAACGTATTAAATATTTTGATGATCAAATCCCTGATTTGGATGCAGTATTTGTTGACTATAGCGTTTATCGTTATGTTGCAGCTATTCAGGATGTCAAAATTACCTATAATGCTAAGGCTATAAATGAAAAACTTAATCCTTTAGGCGAAGTCGACACAGCATATGGCCAAGTTGGGCTTTATGAATCTAACTCAAAATATAGGCGTGTTACCAGAAGCCTGCTTTATGTTGAATATCCTAAGGAACATGAATATTTTGCCTTTGTGCCAAAGCATTTTCTAGAAGTTCTTAGCCAAAGAGGCCTGACTATTAATCTGCCTTCAGGTATTCCCTTAGTTCGCACTCGTATGACAATTGCTTATAAGGAAAAATACCTGCCAATAGTACAAAAGGCAGTGGCAGCAGCCTGCTTGCAGGCAATAGTTAAATTATATTACGAGCAAGGAGTTTTTCCTCCCGGCTTATCTGAAGATTATTTTGCTGACCGCGATCATCGCGATGAAAATGGAGTTTTTGATAATGTAAAGCAGGACGCAGACAATATAAATTGCGGTAATTTAGAAAAAGTTGATCTTAGAAGATATTTAATTGACGAAACTGATAGCGATGAAATCAAAGAAAAGAAACATCGTTCTTTAAAATACTTAATTACTTTAATTGAAGTAAAAGATAGCTTGGGTAATAAATTTTCATTAAGGGCTAAGAAAGATAGCTTCCTTTATGCTTTAATTACTAGACAAGACAGAAGGGCTGTTGAGGAGGTTTTTGATTCAGGCGCTTCTGAAGGTTTTATGTCTTATATAAATACATTAGTTAATGATCTTGGTATGCAAATATCCGAGGCAGACAGGCCAGAAAAACAATATACTCCAGAGGAAATTGAAGCTGACGAAGGATTAAGAAATTTTAAGAGATTTACAGAACTTATTTTAAGATATATAGGCATGCAACACATCAAAGTTAGTTTTTATGAAAAAGAAGAGTCTCGCCTAGCACATTTTGGTAGAAACAGTATTCACTGGAATCTTTATCATACAAGACGCTATGTTAACGAATTACAAGATATTCTTGCAGGTAGAATGAATAATTCTAATGATTTATATAAATTTTTTAGAAAAGTTCTTGATGATGTAACTCATGAGGCGGCACATTTTCATGATGTAGGCAAAGCAAGCCATGAAAGCGCAGAAGAACTAGTTGGCCTTTTTGCCTGGCGGCAGAAAGATTTAATACGTAGATTTGTGCGTGAAGAAAGAAACTGGGATGATATTATTAGAGAAGTACGGGCAAGGCTTGATGTTGATCCAAGTCCAACGCCAGGCGGTAGCGATTCAGGTGTAGGTAGCAGTGACGTAGAAGGAGACCTTGTTGCTTCTGGTGCAAGCGATCCTCATACGACTTTACCAAAAATGAGAGCCTTAGCCATGCAGCAATCCGTGCCAGTCAGATGGCCAGAAGAAGCTGTCTCTAAAGAAAAAACCTGCGCAGGTATTGACCTTTCAAAAATCCAAATTACAATTATTGGCTAACCGATAATATCATCTACGCGGTGATTGTTGGATAAAATCTTTCCAAATTTCCTTGCTAAGCCGCCATAATCTTATATAATCTTATATATCTAACAAAATAAACATATGCCATTTAGTCCGAAATATACTATAACTGCAAAAATCAATAAATCTCTTGTAGAGATTGAGCGAGTGCGCGGTTTTTTAGATGCGATTAGGCTTAAAGATGATTGGTTTAGTGATATGCAGAAAAAAGCCCTGATTCTTGAGTCGCATCATTCTACTCATATCGAGGGTACGGCTTTAAGTTTTGAACAGGCAAAAGATATATTAGAAGGTAAAAAAATTAAAGGTATTAATCGTGATGATGAGAAAGAGCTTTTGAATTATAAGAAGGCGATGGATTTTATCTCAAAATATCTTGACAAGGATGACCCTGTTACCGAAGGTGTAATTCGAGAGCTACATAAAATCACAGTTAAGAATGTTCGTGGCGGTCAAGTAGATCCGGGTAATTATCGCAGGATACAGAATTACGTTGTTAATTCGCGCACCAGGGAAGTTATTTATACTCCGCCATCTCCATTTGAAGTTCCGCATCTTATGAGGGAATTTGTGGAGTGGCTTAATAGTATTCAAGATATATCTCCTCTCCTTTTAGCCGGTATTTCACAATTTCAATTTGTTCATATTCATCCATTTGTCGATGGCAATGGCAGAACAGCACGGCTTCTTTCTACACTTATTTTATATAAAACCGGCTATGATTTTAAACGGTTATTTAGTATATCCGAATATTATGATAAAGACCGTCCGGCCTATTATCAAGCTATTCAATCTGTGCGTAATAATAGCATGGATATGACATTTTGGTTGGAGTATTTTGTTGATGGTTTAAAGTCACAGATGGCCGAAATACATAGTAAGGGTGCGCAATTAATTAAGCAAGATGTTCATCTTCAGAAGATTAAAAAAAACGGTATTAATATGCGGCAGGAAAAAGCTATAAAATATCTTATTAAAAATGGTTCGATAACCGTTAATGAATATGAGAAAGTAGCTTTATGTATTCGTAGGACCGCACAGCGAGACTTAGAAGAATTAATTACCAAAGGTATTATAAAAGCTGTAGCTAAAAGCGCTACTGATCCAACAAAACATTATGTTTTACTGTGACAAGCTACTGTGACATACTGTGACAAGCTACTGTGACAAAATCGTCGCGAATTATGGAATTTTTATAATCTTATGCGCTAGTTGAATTATAATAAAATGCCAAAGTTAAAATTTCGCCTTGCCCTTTTAGTTATTCTAATTGTTGTGCTTTCTGTATATTTTGCTAGAAATATTCTTCACAATCATTGGCTAAATGTTGTAGGTAATATCAAAATTAATATTGATAACTTTAGCTATGAGATGGGTGGGCAAGAACGCTCTAAGCCAATATCTACATTAGAAAAAGAAAGCCGCCTTACGGCTTTTATCGGCGAGCCGTTTAATGGTTTTGATTATAGTGATTGGCAAGGATTTTGGCGGATTATTTACGGAATTTATCCCGAATCTGCAGAGCCGGGCAAGCTTGCAAAAAGAAGGCAGCTTACTCGTGAGCAGATAGAATTACGTTTAATTAATGATTATCCAATGCCGTTTAGCTATTTTACTGATCAACATTGGGCAGAATTTTGGAAGATAATAAAATAATATGAAAAAAATATTTGGTTTAGTTGGCTATCCTTTGGGGCATAGTTTGTCACCTGTAATGCATAACGCTGCATTTAGGACACTTGGTATTGACGCCGAGTATAAATTATTTCCCTTAAAAGATGATGTTGAGCTAAGGCATTTTTTTTCTGCATTAAAAGAAAATAATATCTATGGCGTTAATGTTACTGTCCCACATAAGCAAAAAGTATTGAATTTAAATTTTCCCATTGGTCTATCACATGAAGCCCAGTTAATTGGCGCAGTGAATGTAGCTATAAGAGAAGATAGTATTTTAAAAGGTTACAACGTTGATGGCCTGGGTTTTATAAAACATTTAAAAGAAGAATTAAATTTTAACCCAAAGGATAAATTAGCTTCTTTAATTGGCTCAGGGGGCGGAGCAAGCGCTGTTGTAACTCAGTTAGCATTAGAAGGCGCTAAAAGTATTTTAATTTATGATATTGATAGCAAAAAGTCTCTTGAATTAGTAAAACGTCTAAATAATAATTTTCCGAAATTAGACGTTAAGGCAGTTAATAGCATTGTCGAATTAAATTCAAAAAGTCGCGATCTTTTAATTAATGCAACGCCAATTGGATTAAAAGAAGCTGACCCGTGCTTAATTGAAGAAGAATTAATTAATCCAAGATCGTTGGTTTATGATTTAATCTATAACCCAAAAGAAACCAAGTTTTTAAAAACAGCAAAACAAGCAGGGGCAAAAACTTCAAATGGGTTAGGCATGCTTTTGTATCAGGGAGTACTGAGTTTTGAGTTATTTAGCGGTAAAAAAGCGCCTGTTGATGTTATGAAAGAGGCCCTAGAAAGGGCATTATGATAGGTTTATTTGTTTTCATTTTTGGTTTAATAGTTGGAAGTTTTTTAAATGTTTGCATTTATCGTATGCCGCGTGAAATATCACCAGCTAAAGGAAGGTCTTTTTGCCCGCATTGTAAAAAACAAATCGCTTGGTATGACAATATTCCATTGTTTAGTTATATCGTGCTTTTAGGTAAATGCCGCTCTTGTAAAGCGAAGATTTCTATCCAGTATTTTATTGTTGAATTAATTGCCGGAGGCTTATTTTTACTTACCTATTTTTATTTTGGCATAACTTTAAACTTTTTTATTTATTTAATTTTGCTTAGTGGTTTAATTATTTCAACATTTATCGATATAGAGCATAGGATTATTCCTGATGAAATATCAATTGGTGGCGTAGTTGTTGGATTTTTAATTGCTTTAATTTTAGCATTTATTAAAAAGACGCCGTTTATAATTTTAGATAGTTTTCTTGGAATAATTATTGGTGGCGGGGTAATTTATTTAACTGGAATGCTTGGAGATTTTTTATTCAAGAAAGAGTCAATGGGCGGAGGGGATGTAAAGCTTCTTGCGGCAATTGGAGCATTTTTAGGCTGGAAAAAAGCTTTGCTTAGTTTTTTTATCGCACCAGTTTTTGGCGCAATTATTGGGATAGTTGTTTTGATAAAATATAAAGATCACTATATTCCCTATGGCCCATTTTTGTCAATTGGTGCTATAATAGCTTTGTTTTGGGGAGACAAACTGTTAAGATTACTATTTTGGTTTTAATATGATTACATACAAAAAATCCGGTGTAGATATAGAAAGGGCAAATCTTTTTGTAAGAAATATTCAAAAAGATATTAAGAAAACTTTAACCAGCGGAGTTTTGGCTAATGTTGGCGGGTTTGGTAGCCTTTTTGAATTAAAAGAAAAATATAAAAATCCCGTATTTGTTTCATCTACTGACGGAGTTGGCACAAAACTTTTGGTTGCTAAAGAATTAAATAAGCACGATACCGTAGGCATCGATTTAGTTGCAATGAACGTAAATGATGTTTTATGTATGGGCGCAAAACCATTATTTTTCTTAGACTATGTTGCCTGTGGCAAAGTCGATGTTAAAGTATTAAGCGATGTAGTAAAGGGTATAGCTGATGGTTGTAGGCAAGCAGGGTGCGCATTAATTGGCGGCGAAACTGCTGAAATGCCAGGTATGTATAAAAAAGATGACTATGATTTAGCTGGGTTTTGTGTGGGCGTAGTTGAAAAAAACAAAATTATAAATGGCATAATTATTAGAGAAGGCGACTTAGTCATTGGCATTGAATCAAGCGGGTTACATTCTAACGGTTATTCGTTAGTGCGAAAGGTTTTATCAAAACAAGAAATTAAGAAATACGGTGATATTATAATTAAGCCTACGAAAATTTATGTTAAGCCAATCCTATCTATTTTACGTAATAATCAAATTAAGGGCATTGCCCATGTAACAGGTGGAGCGTTTTATGATAAGGTAAATAAGATTTTACCGAAAAACTTAAATTTTGAAATTTGTAAAAATTCTTGGCCTGTGCCAGAAATTTTTAAATTAATTAAGGATAAGTCTGGCGCGCCAGATAAAGAGCTATATCGCACGCTAAATATGGGTATTGGGTTAATTTTAGTTGTTGAAAAAAACAGCGCGCAAAAAATTATTAACGAGTTGAAAGTTTTTGAACTAAAATCTTGGGTAATTGGTAAAGTTATAAAGGGCAATAAACAAACAGTAATAATTTAGTTGGAGGTCTAAAATGGGAATAGTAAGTTTTATTATTTTTGCGGCGATTTTTGTGTTTTTAGCAGGAATTAGAATTGTGCGTCCTACGCACAGGGGTTTAATTGAAAGATTGGGTAAGTATAATCGTTTTGGGAATCCGGGATTTAATTGGGTTATCCCAGTAATCGAACATTTATATATGGTTAATGTAACAGAACAAATGGTAGATGCTGAACCGCAAGAAATTATTACAAATGATAATCTTAATGCGCGTGTTGATGCGCAGGTTTATTTTAAGGTAAAGGCAGATGAAGCAAGTGTTAAAAATTCTCAGTATAATGTAAATAATTATCAATGGCAGATTGTAAATTTAGCGCGGACTACGTTAAGAAATATTATCGGTACTTTAACTTTAAAGTCAGCAAATAGCGAAAGAGGGAAAATTAATCAAGAACTTCACAAAACTCTTTGTGAAGAAACGATTCATTGGGGTATTGAAATTGTGCGTACTGAGCTTAAAGAAATTGACCCGCCAAAAGATGTTCAAGAAACAATGAATAAAGTTGTAAAAGCAGAAAATGAAAAAATTGCCGCAGTAGATTTTGCAACTGCAACGGAAACCGTAGCTGATGGGCAAAAAAGAGCCGAGATAAAAAAAGCTGAAGGCGTAAAACAAGCAAGAATACTTGAGGCAGAGGGTGAAGCAGAGGCAATTAAGCTAGTAAATGAAGCAGCAGAAAAATATTTTATTGGTAATGCGCAGGTTTTAAGAAAGCTTGAGGCAGTTGAAAAATCAATTTCAAATAACGCAAAGATTGTTGTCCCGGCAAACACAGAGTTGGTTAATGTTATTGGTGAATTGGCTGGTGTTTTACCGTTGAAGAGAGAAGAGAAAAAATAAATACTGCAATTAATGTAATGAGATATGAAAATTAAAGCGAAGAAGAACTCTGCTGTTATTAAGCGTGATTTACAAGCTTTTGGGGCATATGAGCGAATACGCAAAATTATTGAAAATGCGCGAGGTAATATTGTGCGCACAGTTAATACGGAAATGGTTGCTGCATATTGGCATATTGGGCGAGAAATTGTCGAGGAAGAGCAGAAAGGGAAAAATCGCGCAGAGTATGGACAAAAACTTCTTGGAATTATCGCTGATCGTCTATCTATGGATTTTGGTAAAGGGTTTGACGAATCAAATTTACGCAATATACGGTTTTTCTATATTACATACCCGAAATGTGACGCGCTGCGTCACGAATTGAGTTGGACGCATTATCGTATTTTGATGCGCGTGGATAATCCTCAAGCACGTTCTTTTTATGAGGTTGAATGTATTAAAAATAATTGGTCAGCACGTGAATTGGAACGTCAAAAATGTTCACTTCTTTTTGAGCGGCTTGCTTTAAGTAAAGATAAAAAAGGTTTAATGAAGTTAGCGCAAAAAGGCCAAGAGTTAGAAACATATGAGGATATGATTAAGGATCCATATGTTTTAGAATTTACTGGTTTATCGCCTCAATCAAAATTGTATGAAAGTAATTTAGAACAAGCGTTGATTGATAATCTTTCAAAATTTTTGTTAGAGTTAGGAAAAGGATTCACCTTTGTAGCACGCCAAAAACGAATTTCTTTGGATGAAGACCATTTTTATATCGATCTCGTATTCTATAATACAATCCTAAAATGTTATGTCATTATTGATCTAAAAGTTGGAAAACTCGCTCATCAAGATATTGGCCAGATGCAAATGTATGTTAATTTCTATGACCGCGAGATAAAGCAAGCTGATGATAGTCCAACCGTTGGGCTTATTTTATGCGAAGGGAAAAAAGATGCTGTTGTCCGCTATACCCTTTCAAAGGATAATGAACAAATATTTGCTTCAAGATATAAATTATATTTACCTAGCGAAGAAGAACTTATCAAAGAATTAAAAAGAGAAAGCTTTGTTTTCCAACATCGGAGAAATTAAAATATGAAAGTTTTAATTATTGGTGCCGGTGGCAGGGAGCATGCGATTGTTTGGAAAATTTTACAATCAAAAAATGTTGAAAAGGTATATTGTGCCCCGGGAAATGCTGGAATCTCTAAGATAGCCTGCCTTGCCGGTAGGCAGGCAACCTGTGTAGATATAAAAGCAGACGATATTTTTGCATTAAAGCAGTTTGTAATTAGAGAGAAAATTGATTTTACAATTGTTGGTCCAGAAGTACCTTTGGTAAGAGGTATTGTTAATGAATTTCAAAAAGACAATTTAAAAATTTTTGGCCCGACAAAAGAAGCGGCAATATTAGAAGGCTCAAAAGTTTTTACTAAAGAATTCTTAAAACGCCACAATATTCCCACCGCTAATTTTAAAGCCTTCGATAATTATATTCAGGCAGTTGATTATCTAAAAAGTAAAAATTTTCCCCAAGTAATTAAAGTTGATGGTTTGGCTGCTGGTAAAGGTGTTGTAGTTGCAAGCAGTTTAAAAGAAGCGGAAGATTTTTTAAATTTAATTTTTAATAATAAGATCTTTGGTGAATCGGGCAGCCAGGTTATTATTGAAGATTGTTTAGAGGGCGAAGAAGCGTCGATTTTAGTAATTAGTGATGGTAAAAATTTTATTCCTCTTGCTTCATCACAAGACCATAAAAGAATTTTTGATAAAGATGAAGGGCCAAATACAGGAGGAATGGGCGCTTATTCTCCGGCACCAGTTGTTACGGATGAACTGTTTAAGCAAATTTTAGAAAAAATCGTTAGGCCAACAATTGATGGTATGCAAAAAGAAAATCGTAAATTTTCTGGCATACTTTATGTAGGTGTAATGTTAACAAAAGAAGGGCCGAAAGTTTTAGAATATAACGTGAGATTTGGTGATCCGGAAACCCAAGCAATTTTGCCACGATTAAATACAGATCTTTTAGAAGTGATGCAGGCTTCAAGTGATGGAAATTTGCAAAAATTTGGTAAAGAGTTTAGTTGGGATGCACGGCACTGTCTTTGTGTTGTTGCAGTCTCAGGTGGGTATCCTGGCAAATTTGAAAAAGGCAAAGAAATCACAGGTTTAGATCGAATAAAAGAAATTGATGCAGCTGTATTTCATGCTGGGACAAAATTAGATCTATCTGGTAAAATAGTAACTGATGGCGGCAGAGTGCTTTCAGTTTGTAGCCTGGGCGAAACTTTAAAAATTGCTCAAGAAAAGGCGTACACGTCAATTAAAAAAATTAAGTTTGAAGATATGCATTATAGGACAGATATTGGTTGGCGCGCTTTAGGTAAAATTTATAATTAGAGAATTGAGGTTTTAGGTCTTTAAGCAAAACGTTGCGAGGAGGAAAGCGGGCATGGATCCGCTCGAAGAGCGGAGAGCGGCGACGAGCACCGAGCGAAATTATTCCTCGCAGGGGAATAATAAGCGGTTTTGCGGAAGACCAAAACCGAAAATTAAAAACTATATGGGGGATATATGCAGGTTGCAATTGTTTTAGGGAGTAAATCAGATTTAGAAAAAATCCAAGATACAATTAAGACTTTAAAAGAGTTTGGTGTAAGTTTTGATTTAAAGATATTTTCTGCGCATAGAGCACCAAAAGATTTGGAAAAATATATAAATAATTTAACTAGTCAGACGAAAGTTGTAATTGCTGCAGCAGGGATGTCAGCAGCACTTCCGGGAGTGATTGCCGCGCACACTATTTTACCGGTTATTGGTATTCCTATTGAAGCAGGGTCATTAAAAGGAATGGATGCATTATTATCAATTGTGCAAATGCCTCCAGGTGTTCCGGTTGGTTCAATGGCAATTGGAGGTGCAAAGAATGCGGCGATTTTCGCAATTGAAATTTTAGCAACACAAGATAAAAAATTAAAAAATAAATTAATAAGCTATAAACAAAATTTAAGAAAAGCATGCCTACAATCATCTTTAGAGTTGATGCCAAAGACTCAAATAAAGAAGAAATAGAGTTAGCGGTTGATTATTTAAAGCAAGGCAAGATTGTGGCAATTCCCACAGAAACTGTTTATGGGCTTGCTGTTTGCGCAACAAATAAAGAGGCAGTTGAAAAACTCTACCAAATAAAGAACCGGCCGAAAGACAAGCCTTTTACTTTGGCAATTGCTAGCATTGAACAAGTTGAACAATTGTCTAGACCTTTATCAGTGTTTGCCTATAAATTAATGTATAGATTTTGGCCCGGGCCATTAACATTAGTTGTCAAAGGTAATGACGATAAAACAATTGGTTTACGGATGCCTAAAAATAATATCGCTTTAAAAATTATTGAAAAGTTAGGTTTTCCGGTTTGTTTCCCTTCGGCAAATATTACAGGCCAAGAGCCAGCACAGCTGGGAGAAGATGTTTTAAAAGAGTTAGATGGCAAAGTTGATTTGATAATTGATTCTGGTAAAGTCGAGATAGGCAAGCCTTCAACTATTGTCGATTTAACTAATGATTTTCCAAAGATAATTAGAGATGGTGCAATAAAAAAAGAAGTTTTAGAAAATGTCTTCAAATTAAAAACTATACTTTTTGTTTGTACAGGTAATACTTGCCGCTCAGTTATGGCAAAAGGGCTTTTAAAAAAAGAAATTGGGGATAGAACTGATGTTGAAGTGTCTTCTTGCGGTACTAATGCATTTGATGGCCAACCGCCTACTTTTGAAGTTTTAGAACTATTAAAGCAAGAGGGCGTTGATTTAACAAGTAATCGCTCAAGAAGTATAACAAAAGAGATGCTTAAAGAAGCAGACTTGATTTTAACAATGACGCAGCATCAAAAAGAAGAAATTCTTACTTCCTTTGGTTTTGTTAAAAATCGCCTTTATTTATTGAAAGAATTTGCTAAAATAGCAGAAGGCTCTTTAGATGTCGAGGACCCAATTAGCAGGGGCAAGGATGTTTATAAACAGACATTTGAAGATATAAAAAGAGCAATTAAAATTATCGCTAAATTAATATAAAGGAGCTTATGAAGGTTCTCATTGGTTCTGATCATGGTGGTTTTAAATTAAAAAATGAGTTAGTTAATTTTTTAAAGCAAAAAAAAATTATTGTTGAAGACTTAGGTACACATTCAGAAGATTCTTGTGATTATCCTATAGTTGCTTTTAATGTTGCAAAAAAAGTGTCAAAAGATAAAAATTCAAAAGGTATTTTAATCTGTAAAAGCGGCATAGGCAATTCTATCGTTGCAAATAAAGTAAAAGGGATTCGTGCTGCACTTTGTTATAACCTATTGTCTGCAAAACTTTCACGCCAACATAATGATGCAAATATTTTAGTGTTAGGTGCACGGTTTACCAAGAAAGAATTAGCTAAAAAAATAGCTTTAACTTGGTTAAAGACAGATTTTGAGGGTGGTAGGCATTTAAGGCGCGTGAATCAAATAAAAAAAATAGAAGGGAAAGGTATATGTTAAAAAAATCAGACCCAGAAATTTATCAAGCAATAAAAAATGAACTTAATCGGCAGAATGGAAATATAGAGTTAATTGCTTCAGAAAATTTTACCTCAGAGGCAGTTTTGGAAGCGCAAGGTTCGTGCCTTACGAATAAATATGCCGAAGGTTACCCAGGTAGTCGTTGGTATAATGGTTGCGAATTCGTGGATCAAGCAGAAGAGCTTGCTATTAACCGTGCTAAGGAATTGTTTGGCGCAGAACATGTTAATGTCCAGGCGCATTCTGGTACGCAGGCAAATACAGCAGTATATCTTGCAGCAGTTTCTCCGGGGGACACAGTTTTAGCTATGTCGCTTGCTTGCGGCGGGCATTTGTCACACGGCCATCCATTAAATTTTTCCGGGCTTTTTTATAAAATTGTTCCCTATGGTGTAGATAAAAAAACTGAAACTCTTGATTATGATGAAATTCAAAGGCTTGCCCTTGAGCACAAACCAAAATTAATTATTGCGGGTGCATCAGCTTATTCTAGGATAATTGATTTTAAGCGATTTCGACAGATTGCTGATTTAGTTGGAGCATATCTCTTTGTTGATATGGCGCATATTGCTGGCCTTGTTGCTGCAGGGCTTCATCCAACACCCGTTGATTGTGCGCATTTTGTTACCACTACAACGCATAAAACTTTACGTGGGCCTCGCGGTGGAATGGTTTTATGTAAAAAAGAATTTGCAAAAAAAATTGATACAGAAATTTTCCCTGGGATTCAGGGTGGGCCGCTTATGCATGTAATTGCTGCGAAGGCAGTCGCTTTAAAAGAGGCATTAAAACCTTCTTTTAAAGAATATCAGAAACAAATTATTAAAAATGCAAAAACTCTTTGCGAGGCTATGCATAAAAAGGGATATCGAATTGTTGCTGGCGGTACAGATAATCATTTATTTATGGTCGATTTAACATCTCATGGCATAAGTGGAAAAGAAGCAGCAACGTTACTTGACAAGGCAAAAATTACAGTGAATAAGAATCTTATTCCATATGATACAAAATCTCCTTTCCAGGCAAGCGGTATTCGTATCGGTACGCCTGCTGTTACATCGCGCGGAATGAAAGAAGTGCAAATGAAAAAGATTGCTGATTTGATCGACAAAGTAATATCGTCTAAAGGAAATGAAACAGTTGTTGATGAGGTTAGAAAAGAAGTTTCTACTCTAACTAAAAAATTTCCTTTATATAAAAATTTACGGAGAAAATTTTGAAAAAGTTTAAAAAACGTCCGACATGGGACGAGTATTTTCTAGATGTTGCTCATTTAGTTTGCCGACGTTCAACCTGCCTACGTCGTAATGTCGGAGCAGTAATAGTTAAAAATAAAAGAATTCTTGCAACCGGCTATAATGGTGCTCCTAGCGGCCTCAGGCATTGTGATGAAGTCGGTTGTATCAGAGATAAGTTAAAAATTCCATCTGGAGAACGTCATGAGCTATGTCGTGGGTTACATGCCGAGCAAAATGCGCTTTTGCAAGCAGCTTTATATGGTATAAGCGTAAAAGATGCCATTCTTTATATAACTAATTTGCCATGCATAATTTGCACAAAAATGATTATTAATGCAGGAATTAAAGAAATAGTTATCCAGTCAGGTTACCCCGATAAAATGTCCCGCGATTTTCTAAAAGCAGCAAAAATTAAGCTAAAGATTATAAAGAAGTGAAATGTCCTTTTTGTTCTAGTGTTCAGGATAGAGTTATTGATTCACGCGCAACCCAAGATGAGGTAAATATTCGCAGGCGCCGCGAATGTTTAAAATGCGGCAGACGTTTTACTACCTATGAATCAATCGAAGAATTGCCTTTAATGGTGATTAAAAAAGATAACCGCCGTGAACCATTTAGCCGCGCAAAAATTTTGAACGGTTTAGTTAGGGCATGTGAGAAGCGTCCGGTAAGCATAGAGAAAATAGAAGAGATTGTTGTTTCTATTGAACAGCAGATACTAAAAAAATACGAACGAGAAGTAAATTCTCGCCAGATTGGAGAATTAGTTATGGAGCGCCTTGCAAAATTAGATGATGTCGCCTATGTGCGCTTTGCTTCGGTATATCGTCAGTTTAAAGATATAAATCAATTTATGAGAGAACTATCTTCGATTCTATCTAAAGAAAAGAAAAAATCCAAAAAATGAATTCTTTATCTATTACTGAGAAATATCTTTTGGATACAGTATCCAAAATTTCCAAATCAAAAAAATATACAGTTTATATTGTAGGGGGTATATTGCGTGATCATTTATTAAAAAGAGAAAAGGAGCGAAAAGATTTTGATTTTTGCCTGCAGAAAGGCGCAATGAATTTAGCGAAAGATCTAGCGCGTAAAATAAAGGGGGCTTTTATAGTCCTTGATAGAGAAAGAGGGATTTATCGAGTAGTTTACGGTAAAGCAGGAAAAAAGTATTCTTTGGATTTTAATAATTTTC
Organism: Candidatus Omnitrophota bacterium; assembly: GCA_040753015.1. Lineage (GTDB taxonomy): Bacteria > Omnitrophota > Gorgyraeia > Gygaellales > JBFMHM01 > JBFMHM01. The sequence continues at coordinate 82,253 of JBFMHM010000004.1, read as the reverse complement.
GCGCTCCTAGTTTAGAAGAAGATTTGAAAAAAAGAGATTTTACAATTAATGCTTTTGCAGTTGAGATAGATAATTTTTTAAATAAAGATTTAGAAAAAAATATCAGAGATCCTTTTAACGGTTTGGTTGATTTAAGGAATAAAATCATAAGAACTTTTTCGAAAGAGAGTTTTTTAGATGATCCTCTTAGGATATTAAGAGCTTTTAGTCTAAAGGCGCAGCTTGGCTTCAGAATTGAAATGCATACCCTTAATTTTATAAAAAGTTTAAGAAAATACCTTACAGGTGTTTCTTATGAACGAATAAGAGATGAGCTTGTGAAGATTCTTTTTACAGAAGAGAGTTATTCTGTTTTAAAAGAGATGTTTAATTTAGGTATTTTAGATATTATTATTCCTGATCTAAGGCAAATGGATAAGGTAGCACAGGGGCCGTATCATCATTTAGATGTTCTAAGCCATAGTTTTGAAACTTTAAAACAACTCGAAATTTTATTAAACAATGTCAAAGCAGATTCTGATCTTTATAATTATATGCATGAATATATATCTGGTGATCATAAAAGATTTGTTTTATTAAAACTAGCTGCATTTTTGCACGATATTGGTAAGCCCGAAGCGAAAATATTACGAAGTGGAAAAATTATATTCCATGGGCATGAGTTAAAAGGTGTTAAAAAAATCAGAAAGATATGTTATTCTTTAAAATTATCTTCGAGAGAGTCACAAATGTTAGAAACAATAATTATGTGGCATTTACGCCCGGGATATTTAGCAGACATGGAAGTTTTAACTAAAAAAGCCTTATTTAGATTTTTTAGGGATGCTTCAGATGACGCACCAAGTATACTTTTACTTTCTATCGCAGACCAACGTTCAACGCGCGGGCCGCTTACAGCTGGCGCTAACAGGGTTCACCATGAAAAAACATGCATTAAACTAATTAAGAAATATTTTGATACTAAAAAACAAAAACCAATTATTCCCTTAATTAACGGTCATGACTTAATAAGCAAACTAAAATTAAAAGAAGGGCCATTGGTTGGAAAAGTTTTAAAGAAAGTATTTGAGCTACAAGCGTTAGGAAAAATTAAAACTAAATCTGAGGCGCTATCTGCGGCAAAAAAGATTGCAACCGCAAAAAAGCGCGAAAAACTATAAAGGGCGCAAAATTGAAGTATAAGCTGATTATTTTTGATTTAGATGGCACTTTAGTAGATGCCTATACAGCAATAGAGAAAAGTTTTAATTTTGCACTTAGTTCTTTAGGATACTCTAAAGAATCTTTTGATGTTATCAAGCGTGCTGTTGGTTGGGGTGATAAAAACTTGCTTGCCCCATTTATTGATAAGAATGATTTAAATAAAGCGCTTTTGATATATAGGCGTCATCATCAAAAGTCACTTCTTAAATACAGCAAAGTTTTTTCTGGCGCAAAGTCATTATTGCAATATTTGAAGAATAAGAAAATAAAACTTGCAATTGCAACTAACCGGCCAACTAAATTCACAAAGATTCTTTTAAAGTATCTTAATTTAGATAAATATTTCGATATGGTTTTATGCGGAGATAAATTAAGGAAAATGAAGCCGCATCCAGAAATATTGCAAAAAATAATGCATAAATTAAAAGCCGATAAAGATAGTACTTTATTTGTTGGAGATATGACTGTAGATATAGAAACTGCAAAAGCAGCAAAGATAGATTCTGTAGCAGTTTTAACCGGATCAAGTACAAAAAAAGAACTATCCGCCTTAAAACCGAATAAAATAATTAAACACGTTAGTGAATTAAAAAAATTATTATTACCAAGATGGAAAAAGAATTAATTGTTAAGTTAAATAAAACATTTGAAGAATCTGTATATACACAAAATAGCGTTGAATACTGGATGGCGCGGGATTTACAAAAATTATTAGATTATACAGATTGGCGTAATTTTTCACAAGTTATTGGAAAAGCAAAAACAGCATGTTTTAAGTCGAAGCAAAGCATTGACGACCATTTCGTTAACGTTAACAAAATGGTTAAGCTTGGTTCTGGTAGCGAAAGACAGGTTGATGATATCATGCTTACTCGCTATGCCTGTTATTTAATAGCTCAAAATGGTGATCCTAAAAAAGAACAAATTGCTTTTGCTCAAAGTTATTTTGCAATACAAACTCGTAAACAAGAATTACTAGAAGAGCGCATTACTTTAATTGAGCGCATACATGCTCGCGAAAAGCTTGGAGATACAGAACAAGAACTTTCAGGGATAGCCTATGAGCGCGGGGTTGATGGCAAAGGATTTGCTCGCTTACGCAGCAAGGGAGATCAAGCCTTGTTTGGTGGTTACAATACACTAGAAATGAAGAAGAAGTTGCGAATTCCTGAGAAACGCGCCTTAGCTGATTTCTTGCCTACTATTACCATAAAAGCTAAAGATTTAGCTACTGAAATTACTAGTTTTAATACTAAGAAAAATAATTTGCGTGGGGAGACAATAATAACAAATGAACATGTTAAGAATAATAAAGATGTGCGAGATTTACTCGGTAAAAGTGGTATAAAACCTGAGAAGTTGCCTCCAGAGGAAGATATTAAAAAACTCGAACACAGAATTAAGTTGGTCAATAAGAGTATTAAAAATGTAAGGTTATTAAAAAAGGAAAAATATTTGATTAATTGATGGTATAATATTTTTTAACCTAGGAGGTGTTTATGGATTGCCCAAAGTGTTTAGGTAAGCTAAACAAGGTAGAAATAAAATTTCATGAAATCGCTGATATGCCGACGCAAAAAGGAGTTCAAGTTTCGACTTTAGAGGTTGATCAATGTTTTGTGTGTAATGGCATTTGGTTTGATATAGGCGAGCTAGAAAAGTATTTGGAAAAAAAATTGACCATTTTAGATTCTCCAGCTATAGCTGTGGATTTAATCATTAAGCAAGATGAGAAAATAAGTAATTGTCCACGATGCAATACGAAGATGACAAAGAAAGCAGCGCCTATAGCTAAGGATATAACAATGGATTGGTGCGAGAATTGTCGAGGTGTCTGGCTAGATAGTACAGAAATAGATAGGATAGAGAACAGAAATATTTCTTTAAAACAAAAAATAGGCTTATTTATAAAAAGTTTATTGCCGAAAAAATAAATAAAATAACTATTTTTCAAAGGAGGCGTGGCATGGTAAAAGGGCTTGTTTTGATTAGGTTGTCATCGGGTAAAGAGAAAAACGCTATTTCGCAAATCAAAAGGGTTTCTGGGGTGAAAGATGTAACTGCTACATTTGGTTCTTGGGATTGCGTTGCGCATGTAGAAGCTGAGGAGCTAAGAAGTTTGGCGTCTTTAATTGTAAGCCGTATTCGCGATATTGCCGGTGTTTCTAATACGGACACTTTAATTGAAGTAAAAATTGACGAATAAAAATGATAATATTAGCCCTAATACTATTTGGGGTTATCCTTTTTGTGCTAGGGCTTCTTTTTTTAAAAATTAATTCTTTTAAAAGTGTTTTAGATTTACATTTAAGGGATACTGCTCAAAATTTGTCTAATAGCAATAAAACGATAGCTGATCGCCTTGATTCAACTTGTCTAATTATCAATAACGTGCAAAAGAATTTAGGAGAAGTGCTTGCAACGAACCAGCAAATTGCTGATATCGGGAAAAGTATTAATAATTTTGAACAGCTTTTGCGTGCGCCAAAATTTCGCGGGCAAATTGGCGAGATACTCTTAGCTAATTTGCTTGGCCAAGTTTTGCCGCAAGATTATTTTATACTGCAATACCCCTTTAAAAATGGCGATACTGTTGATGCAGTGATTAGATTAGGCAGGAATATCTTGCCAATTGACGCAAAGTTTCCTTTGGAAAATTTTAAAAGGCTTGTTGAGGCGGATACAGAAGATTTAAAAAAGGATTTTCGCAAGCGTTTCTTGCAAGATGTAAAATTGCGCGTTGAAGAAATTGCATCAAAATATATTTTGCCCGATGAGGCAACTTTTGATTTTGCCTTTATGTATATTCCCGCAGAAAATGTTTATTATGAAACAATTATTAAAGAAGATTTATTAAGCTTTGCTTTATCTAAAAAAGTTGTACCAGTTTCACCAAATTCTTTCTATGCTTATTTACAGATAATTTGCCTAGGCCTAAAAGGGCTTAAGGTTGAAGAAAATAGCCAAAAAATTTTAGAATATGTAACGCGGCTCGAAGGAGATCTTGATAAATTTAAAGAAGATTTTACAGTTGTAGGCGTGCATTTAAATAATTGTCTTAAAAAATACCAAGAGACAGATAAAAAATTAGCACGTTTTGATGATAAATTAAGTGAATCTTTAAACATCAATCAAGTAGAGAGTAATAAAATAGAAAGTAATGTTTATTAATGTTCGGGTTATTCCTCGTGCAAAGAAGAATCAGCTAGTTGAGTTAGCGAGAGATAGTTTTAAGGTTTATTTGACAGCAACTCCCCAAGACAATAAAGCAAATAAGGCGCTAATAAAGTTTTTAGCAAATTATTTTGATATTAAGCAGGGGGCAGTAAATATTGTGCGTGGTTTAACTTCGCAAAATAAAACAATTGAAATATTATAGGCTAAACTTATGCCAGAATACATTGTTGTTTTTGTGACTTGTTCTTCAAGAGAAGAAGGGCAGAAGATTGCATTCGGGTTACTTAATAAAAAATTAGCTGCTTGTGTAAATATAATTGATGGTCTAGCGTCATTTTTTACTTGGCAGGGAAAGCTTGATAGTGCAAATGAGAGTTTGCTTGTAATAAAAACAAAGGCAAATCTTTTTAATGAATTAAAGAAAGAAGTTAAAGCTATGCATAGTTACGATATCCCAGAGATTATTGGCTTGCCGATAATTGTTGGTGAAGAAAAATACTTAAGGTGGTTAGATGAATCTTGTAGGTAGCTTATTTGATTATATCGCAGCATTTGTTGGAGGTGTATTACTTAGCCTTACCCCTTGTGTTTATCCTTTAATTCCAGTAATAGTGAGTTTTATTGGGGCAATCAATGCACCTTTAAAAAAACAAAAATTTCTACTTAGCCTATTTTATGTCCTGGGTATAGCTGTTAGCTATTCAATGTTAGGCATAATTAGTGCTTTAAGCGGTAAAATTTTTGGTCAGATACAAACAAACCCAATTACTTATTTTATCACTGGCAGTATTTTTATATTACTCGGTTTATCTTTTTTAGATGTATTCAGCTTTGGTTTTTTTTCGATAAAACAACATATTAAACCTAAAAATTTTTTAAGTATATTTTTTATCGGTATGGTATCTGCTTTGGTGATTAGCCCTTGTGTTAGCCCAGGGCTGGGGGCAATTTTAGTTTATGTTGGTTCAAAACAAAATGTTTTCTTTGGAGCAACCTTATTATTAACATTTGCTTTAGGTATGGGGTTACCTTTAATTGTTATTGGTACATTTAGCGCAATCTTGACTAATTTGCCTAAATCAGGAGTTTGGCTGGAAAAAATCAAAAAAATCTGCGGGATAGTTTTAATTTCTATAGGATTTTATTTTCTAACTAAAGGAGTAAAGCTTTTATGATTAAAAAAAATGTTTTATTTTTGTTTATTATTTTTTGTTTTGTTTTAACAAGTGATGCGTTATCTCAGACGCTGGCGCCTGATTTTGAATTACAGGATTTATATGGCAATATCGTAAAACTTTCTGATTATCGCGGAAAAAATGTTTTGTTATATTTTTGGGCAATTTATTGTCCAAGCTGCCGTAATTATCTTGATAAGCTTAATGAGTTATATCCCAAGTGGCAAGCCGATAAAATCACCTTTTTAAGTATCAACATCTATGAGTCTAAACAAAGAAATATCGATTTTGCTAAAAAAAACCCCATTAATTATCCTGTTTTGCTTGATAATAATAGCCAGGTTGCTATTAGTTTTGATATCGTAGGTATCCCTACATTTGTAGCAGTAAATAAAGAAGGAGAAATTATCTATAGAAGGAATTATTTACCTTCCGATCTTAAAGATTTATTCCAAAATAATAAAAATCAGAAAAATGCAATTTAAGCCAAAATGTTTAACTACTGCTTTAGGCAGTTTACCATTTAAAGATGTAGACAAAGCTATAGATTTTGTGATAAAATATTTTTCCAATGTGCCTTTTTGGCCACAGCTTCCTACTAAGTCATACTTAGAAGGAATGTCTATACAGTTCTCTGAAAATATACCTATTATAGAATTAGAAGATAAAAATTTAGTTTTGAAAGAAGATATTAGTGAAAAGGTGCTGGAAGAATTTTACACCAAAGTAATTAATAAAGATTTTGAATATTTTTCGATTTCCCGAGATTATGCAGTTGGTTTTCATAAAATAATTGAATATCTAGAAAAAGGATTAATAAAATCTTCAATATTGAAATGCCATGTGACCGGTCCGTTTACATTCAGCGCTTCTATAAAACAAAGTAAGAATAAAAAAATAATTGCTTCACAGGAATTTTTACAAATAATTACTTCTGCTCTTTATTTAAAAGCCCTTTGGCAAATTAAAAAGATTAAGTCTTTTGGTAAAGAAATAATCTTGTTTTTCGATGAGCCGTATTTAGCTTGTTTTGGTTCCAGTCTTACGCCTTTAGATAGAAATAATGTCGTTGCTACGTTGCGGGAGTTGGTTAATCCACTCAAAGAAGAAGGCTCGTGCTTAATTGGAGCGCATTGTTGTGGAAATACGGATTGGCCAATTTTTATTGAAAGTGGTTTTGATATTATTAGTTTTGACGCGTTTAACTATTTGGAGAGAGTGATGCTTTATACGAAAGAATTAAAGGCGTTTCTTTTAAGCGGAGGGATTTTAGCGCTTGGTATTGTACCAACACAAGAATTCGATTGTTTAAAAATCGAATTAGACTTATTACTAAAAAAAATTGAGGAAGGCCTTTTGAAATTTTCGGCAAAAGGCATAGACCAGTCTTTAGTTTTAGAGCAAACATTGCTTACTCCAAGCTGTGGTATGGGAACTTTAAATGAAGATGTAACTATAAAAATTTCTAATATTTTAGAAGGGCTTTCATTTCGACTTAAGAAAAAATATTTTTAAAAGGAGTTTTTATGATGAGAGAGATAAGAATTCATGCACGTGCAGGGCAAGGCGCTATAACAACAGCCGTCATTTTAGGAGAGGCATTTTTTATTGAAGGAAAATTCGCTTTTGCCTTTCCTCATTTTGGTGCAGCACGTATGGGCGCACCAATGAATGCGTTTGTAAGAATCGATGATAAGCCAATTAGGCTACGCAGCCAGATTTATGAACCAGATTATCTAGTTATTGTGGACCCAACATTAATGCGAGGATTTAATTGTTTTGCTGGTTTAAAAGATGATGGTGCCGCAGTAGTAAATTTAGAAAATGATACTGTGTTACCGGTTTCAAAAAAAACACAGAAAGTTTTTGGAGTTCCAGCGAATGAAATTGCCCTAAAGACAATAGGTAGGCCGTTAGGCAATACCGCACTTTTAGGAGCATTTGCCGCAGCTACAAAAGAGATTAAATTAGAATCTTTATTTGAAGCAATTAATAAGAAGTTTAATTCCAAAATTGCTGATTTAAATATTAAAGCTGCCCAAGCAGGATATGATTATATTTTAGGAGGTAAATAATGTTTGGTCCATTAATAGGTAGGCCCGGTTCAAGTAAAAAAAATAAAACAGGTTCGTGGAGGACGGGTAAAAAGCCTAAATTTCTGAAGAAGAATTGTATTGCTTGCCGTATGTGTGTCTTATTTTGTCCTGAAGGATGTATCTCTGGTAAAGAAAAGAATACTTTTGATTGTAATTATGCCTATTGTAAGGGTTGTGGGATTTGTGCATCAATTTGTCCTAAGAAAGATATTGATATGGTAGATGAAGGAGAGAAAATATGAGGAAGTTTTTAGAAGGTTCAGAGGCAATAGCCGAGATTATAAAATTATGTAAACCGGCTGTTATTTCAGCTTATCCAATTACACCACAGACTCATATTGTTGAAAATCTCGCCACAATGGTTAGTAACGGAGAGCTTAGCGCGCAGTTTGTGAACGTAGAGAGCGAGCATTCAGCAGCATCTGTTGTTTTAGGTAGTTCAGCAACCGGGGTTAGGGTTTATACAGCTACAAGTTCTCAAGGGCTTTTTCTTATGGCTGAAGTTGTTTTTAATATTGCTGGGATGCGCCTTCCGGTTGTAATGACTTGCGCAAATAGGGCGATTTCGGGGCCAATAAATATTTGGAATGACCAGCAGGATTCGATATCTTTAAGAGACTCTGGTTGGCTGCAATTATTTGCTGAAAATTTGCAGGAAGCGGTTGATTTTCATCTGTTAGCATATAAAATAGCCGAGGATAAAAAATTTATGCTCCCAGTTATGGTTTGTATGGATGGTTTTATCTTGACTCATGGCGTTGAAACCGTTGATATACCTAGCGAAACTGATGTAAATAAATTTTTACCAGTTTATGATGCGCCTTATAAATTAGATATAAATAAACCTCTAAGTTTAGGGTGTCTTGCCGATCCAGATTATTATATGGAAACACGTTTTGCAATTCAGAAGACGTTTGATGAAATACTGGATGAGATGCCAAAAATTACAAAAGAATTCGAGGATATTTTTGGCCGTTCATATGGGAATTTAATTGAAGAGTACAAGACTAAAGATGCGGATAAAGTTATTGTTGCCCTTGGTTCTGTTTGCGGGACAATAAAAGATGTTGTTGATGAGGCTCGTAAGAAAGGGCAAAAATGGGGAGTGCTTAAGATTATGTCTTATAGGCCGTTTCCTAAGGAATTAATTTTTAAGGCCTTAAGAGATATTCCAAGGGTTGCTGTCGTTGACAAGGCTGTATCTTTAGGGAGTTTAGCGCCTTTGTATTCTGAGATAAAGGCATTGTTTGCAAATAGAAAAAAATCACCTAAAACAATTTCGAGTTTTATTCTTGGTCTTGGCGGCCGCGATATTAGTAAAGATTCAATTAAAGAAATTTTTAGAAAACTTTCAGTAAAGGAGCTTGACGGTGAGTTTATTGATTTGAAGCCAGAGTTGTTGACAGGAGGAGCTCTATGATAAACACAGCACAAGAAAAAGAAGAACATTTATTTTTATCCGGGCATACTGCTTGTGCAGGATGCGGGCAGTCTATGGCAGCACGCCTTGTGATTGATGCAGCTGGTCCAAACACAATAGTTGTAAATAATACTGGATGCCTTGAAGTATTTAGCACCAAATACCCCGAAACTGCCTGGGGTGTTCCTTGGATTCATTCATTATTTGAAAATGCCGGTGCGGTTTCATCTGGCGTTGAAGTGGCCTTAAGATATCTTGGGAAAAAAGACACAATAAATGTAATTGCCCAAGCAGGCGATGGCGGTACGGCAGATATTGGTTTACAGGCACTGTCGGGAATGTGGGAAAGAGGCCATGATATTTTAAGTATTTGTTATGATAACGAGGCATACGAAAATACAGGTGTTCAGCGCAGCGGCCTTACACCATTTAAAGCAAATACTACTACTACGCCAATAGGTAAGGAATCTTTTGGTAATCCTCGGCCTAAAAAACCAATGCCAGAGATTGCCCGCGCTCACGGCCTGCCTTATGTTGCTACAGCGTCAGTTGCTTACCCTCTTGATATACAAAAGAAAGTTAAGAAGGCGCTTTCAATTAAAGGGCCAAAATATTTGCAAATTCATGTGCCTTGTCCGCTTGGTTGGAGACATGAGTCAAATTTGACCTTTGAAATTGCAAAGCTTGCGGTTGAAACAGGTTTGTATCCTATAATTGAATATGAAAATGGTAAGTTAACCAATGTTAGAAAGATTAAAGGTGATGTTAAGGTCGAAGAGTATTTAAAATTACAAGGGCGTTTCAAACATTTGCTTACAAGCCCAGAGCAATTAAAGTTAATTCAGGATATTGCAGATAACAATATTTTAGTTTATGGATTAAAATTAGAACAGGTTCAGCAAGAAGGAGGAAAATAAGATGGCAAAAGTTACTGTAGATGCGTCTACTTGTGTAGGTTGTGGGTTGTGTGAAAATTCTTGTCCTGAAGTTTTTAAAGTTGAGGGTGATGGTATTGCACATGTGCTAGCTAATGCTTGCCCAACGCATAATTTAAAAGAAGTTGCTGACAGCTGTCCAGTAAATGCAATAAAAGTAGCTTAAAGTAAACGATTGTAAAAAAGGCGAAAAGTAGAAATACTTTTCGCCTTTTTGTTTTGTATTGTTATCTTGGCAGGGTATAGAGTTGGGTGCGTTTTTTTAGACCTTTGAAAAAATCGTCAAAGGCCTTTTGTTTTTTCTCGCCGAGATATTGCTCTTTTAGTTTTTCTTTTTCAGCATTAAATTGTTTTTCATCCGCAAAGATATAATCTCTTTTGAATATTATATAAAATCCGCTGGGAGTTTCGATAATATCACTTAATGTATTTGGAATAAGATTAAATGCTGTTTCAACGAAATTTTTGTTCATTCCTATATTATCAATGTAATCTTCTCGAGTAAACTCTTTTGGCGTATTTATTGTCAATTTCAGTGATTTAGCAGATTTGATAAATCCTGCTTCATCTTTTACGCCATATTTTTTAAAAGTACTTATAGCGTTTAAAGCAGAAGCTTCCGCTAATTTCTTAGCTTCCATATCTACAAACATTTCTTTTACTTCATCCTTAACTTTATTAAATTCTAAAGGGAATAATGTTATATTTTTATCATAGAATTCTTTTATTTGGTTATCGGAGAATTTAACTTTTTGTTTGAAATCTTTAATTATAAAATCAACATAATCAATTTTAACCTTATCATTCTTATGTTTATAAATGTCTAAGGCTTGGTTATCATCTAATTTTATATTATCAGTTACAAACTTATATAATTTTTCAATTTTTATTGTATCACGGATTTGTTCTTCAAATTCTCTGGGGTCTACTCTTAAATATTGGAGAATATTTGAATATATTTTTTGATCAAATTTTTCATCTTTCTGGAATATAGCGAGATCCTGAATAAATTTTATTATTTCATCATCTTTTATTTTTATACGTTTATTTTTAGCTTCTTTAAGCAGAATTAGCCTATCCCAGGCTTGTTCGCTTAAATTAAGGAAGGGTTCTATTTTTCTGAATTCATCACCAAATCTTAAGGAAGCCTGGATAAATACTGTCCTATAAGCTTTTTTAAATTCATCTATATCGACTTTTTTCCCAAAAATTTCACCTATGCATTTAGAATTATTTTTTTCTTTTGTACCAGGGCCAACACCCCAAAATACAAAAGCAGGAATGACGATTATAGCCAATAATAAGAAAATTTTTTTAGCAATATTTTTCTTTCTTAGAAATTTTAACATAAAATTTACAAGAGATGATTAGTGGATAGCTTTTTCTTTTACGTTCGTAGTTGTGATTCTTGTCCTGTTCCTTTCCTCTTTGTAATAATCAAGCCCGCGCTCTAAATAAAAATCATCCATCCTTTGTGGCTCAAAGAATTTATGGGTAAATTCTTTAGCTTTTTGGCGGTCAAACTCTTTGCAACAATAAACATCAATAGAGATGAAATTTTTCGGGCTTAACGTATGGATTACTATCGAACTTTCTACAAGAGGAGCCCATCCGGAGAGGCCCGCCTTATCAGGGAATTTTACTCCGTCAGTCCTAAAAATGCTAGGGGGTGATTGTTTTTCCATGCCTAAGAAAGAAACGATATCGTCTAAATATTGATAACAAAGAGTAAGGTCATCACAAACACCTTCTTTGCAACCGTATAAATCTAATAAAAGTTGGAAACCAAAAGCCGGATTTTTAATTGTTTTCATTTATATTCTCCTTTAGGTGTATTTATTTTTATATTATATTTTGCTTTACAATAATGTCAAGTAAATGTATAATTAGTGCGTTTGAAAAATATTTTTTAAGAAGAGATTGAATATGGAAGAAAAAATAAAATTAGGTTTGCCAAAAGGGAGCCTTGAGGCATCTACAGTTAAGATGTTTAATAAGGCAGGATTCAATGTGAAAATAAAGGAGCGTTCTTATTTTCCTAGCATTGATGATGCAGAGATCGAATGCGTGTTATTACGAGCTCAGGAGATGTCACGTTATGTGGCTGATGGCGCTCTCGATTGTGGTATAACTGGCAATGATTGGATTTGTGAGAATAATTCTGATGTAGAGCGTCTTTGTGATTTAGAATATGCAAAACAAAGTTTACTTCCTGTGCGTTGGGTAGTTGCAGTTCCAGAAAGTTGCGGAATAAGGAAAATAAAAGATTTAGAAGGTAAACTGATCGCTACTGAATTAGTTAATGTAACAAAGGCTTTTCTAAAGAAAAATAAAGTTAAGGCGAAGGTTGAATTTAGCTGGGGTGCTACAGAAGTTAAAGTCAGGGCTGGTATGGTTGATGCAATTGTTGAATTGACTGAAACAGGCTCTAGCCTTCGGGCAAATCGTTTAATAGAAATTGCAACTGTTTGTACGTCAACAACACAATTTATTGCGAATAAAACTTCTTATAGAAATAATTTTAAAAAGAGAAAAATGCAGGAAATTATTATGCTTTTAAAAGGCGCAATTCTATCCGAGAGTAAGGTTGGACTTAAGATGAATGTACCTAAAGGTAGTCTAAAAAAAATAATTTCTTTGCTCCCAGCACTAAGAGAACCGACAGTCTCAAGTTTGACCCAAGAAAATTGGTGCGCCATAGAAACAATTATTAATGAATTTGATGTAAGGCGCCTTATCCCTCGCTTGAGAGAGGCTGGTGCAGAGGGGATCATAGAATATCCGTTAAATAAGGTAATATATTAAAGGAGGATGCTGTGCCTTGCGGTAGAAAAAGGAAAAGACGAAAGATCGCGACGCATAAAAGAAAGAAAGCGTTACGTCGTCGTCGGCATTTAAAGAAAAGATCCTGGGGATAAAAAAGAGAGAAAATTTCAGCCATAGGCTGATCCGCCTTGGGTGGAAAAAGCGCAAAATGCAAAATGCTTTTATGAAGGTAATATTTTTTTGTCTTTTTATTATATTTCTTAGCCTAAATTTATTATTCGCTTCTACTGTTAATGATAATACATCTTCTGCTTATGCTCATTTCACAAGAGCCTCTATTTATGAAAAGTTTAATAAGTTAGATGAGGCGATTGAAGAATATAAAGAAGCTTTAAAGTACGATTATAGTAGTGTTGATATTCATATAAGGTTAGGCCTTGTATATGTTAAGCGCGATAGGATAGATGAAGCAATAGATGAATTTGTAGTTGCTTCTAATTTATCTCCTGAGCGCATGGAACCGCATCTACTTCTAGCTCTTTTATATGGAGCAAAAGGCGATTTTTTAAAAGCAGCTAAAGAATACGAGATTGTTTTAAATAAAGCTTCACAGGTTGAACCAGAAAATATTGAAATTAAAAAAGCTTTAGGTGAGGTTTATTTTAGGCAGGGTAAATTAGATGAAGCGTTAGACGTATATAAAGGTATAGCTACTAAGGCCCCAGAAGATAAAATTACTCATTTTTTACTCGGCTCGATTTACCTAGAAAAAAATTTACTGCCTGATGCAGCAAATGAATTTAAGGAAGCGATAAGAATAGATCCAGATTTTCATCAAGCTTTAAATTCTCTGGGGTTTGTTTACATTGAAGAAGGCAAAAATTTTAACGAAGCAGAGGTACTAATTAAAAAAGCGCTTAGCTTTGAGCCAAAAAATGGTGCATATCTTGATAGCTTGGGATGGCTTAACTATAAAAAAGCACAATATAAAGAAGCAATAAATATTTTAGAAGAAGCAAAGATTTTTTTAGCCGATCCTTTGATTTTTGATCATTTAGGTGATGCCTATTTTAAGGATGGCCAAGTTGATAAGGCGAGAGAGGCATGGTTAAGGGCGCTAGAATTAAATCCTAATCAAATAGAAGTAAAGGAAAAAATTAATACTTTAGAAAAATGACGATTGATCCTAACAGAATAGAAAAATTAAAACAAAAAGCAAAAGAAATACGGCGTTTAATTATTCAGATGCTTTGTAATGCGGGTTCTGGCCATCCTGGAGGAAGCTTATCATCAACCGATCTTATTAGCTGTCTTTATTTTGATATTCTCCGCCATGACCCTAAAAATCCAAAGATGCCTAATCGTGATAGATTTCATATGTCTAAGGGGCATTGTTGTCCTTTACTTTATGCGGTTCTAGCCCAAAGCGGTTATTTTGCAAAAGAAAACCTTATGTCTTTAAGAAAATTTGGCTGTATTCTACAGGGCCATCCTGATAAAAGGGCGCCTGGTGTTGAAGTTGCTAGCGGATCTCTTGGTCAGGGATTGTCTGTTAGTATCGGAATGGCATTAGCTTCAAGATTAGATAATATCGATTATCGTGTATATTGCCTTATGGGAGACGGAGAGATACAAGAGGGTAATATTTGGGAGGCAGCGATGGCAGCATCTCATTTTAAATGTGATAATTTATGCGCAATTTTGGATTATAATGGTTTTCAAATAGATGGCAGGATAGAAGATATAATGAATCTTGAGCCTTTGGCAGGTAAATGGCAGGCTTTTGGCTGGCATACAATTGAAATTGACGGTCACGATATAGGAAAAATTTTAGAAGCATATGAAGAGGCAAAAACTATTAAGGGTAAGCCATCTATTATAATTGCTCATACAATTAAGGGTAAAGGCGTATCTTTTATGGAGAATGTGGTTGATTTTCATGGTAGGGCACCGACAAAAGAAGAGTTGTGTATCGCATTAAAGGATCTCGAATAATGGCAGAAGCATTATATCAAAGAGATGTCTATGGTCAAACCTTGGTAGAATTAGGTAAATCTAGCCATAATATAGTTGTTGTTGATTCAGATTTATCCAATTCAACAAGGACAGCGCTTTTTAATAAGGCCTATCCTAGTAGATTTTTTAATTTTGGCGTTGCTGAACAAAATATGATGGCCACAGCAGCAGGCCTGGCGAGTTCCGGTAAAATCGTCTTTGCATCTACATTTGCAATCTTTGCAACCGGGCGGGCATGGGATCAGGTAAGGAATACGATTTGTTATAATGATTTGAATGTTAAAATCGTTGCGACACATGCAGGCGTTAGTGTTGGAGAGGATGGGGCAAGTCATCAAGCTTTAGAGGATATAGCTCTTATGCGCGTAATACCTAATATGAAAATAATAGTTCCTTGTGATGGCCCTGAAACCAAAGAAGCAATAGTTACAGCTTTTAATACTCCCGGCCCGTTTTATATAAGATTAGGCAGGGCAAAAGTAAACAGCATTGAAGGAAGACAAAAATTTGAATTGGGTAAATCTTATAAGTTGTATGAGGGTAACGATCTAGCCATTATTGCCTGTGGTATTATGGTTGAAGCAGCAATTTCAGCTGCCGAAAGCTTAAAGAAAGAAAATATTAATGCACGAGTAATTAATATGCATACAATTAAACCTTTAGATAAAGATGCAGTTTTAGATGCGGCGCGTCAAACTAAAGGTATTATTGTTTGCGAAGAGCATCAGATTTCAGGTGGTCTTGCGTCTGCGGTAGATGAAATTGTTTCAGAAAATAATCCTGCCAAAGTTTTGCGGGTAGCTGTTAAGAATAGATTTGGCCAGTCTGGGACTCCAAAAGAACTATTTAAAGAATACAATTTAACAAGTGACGATATTGTAAAGGCAGCGTATACCCTACTTAAATGATTTTTAAGTTTCACTCGCCAGCAAAATTAAACCTATTTCTAAAAATAAAAAATAGAAGAAAAGATGGCTTTCATAATTTAGAAACAATTTTTGAAAGAATCAATTTATGCGACGAAATCCGTATTAGCATAAATAATTCAGGTGTAATTAAAATTTATTCCGATAGGCCAATTTGCCCTTTAAAATCAAACCTCGCTTACCAAGCAGCCCTTTTAATTAAAAATAAATTTCATATAGAAGCAGGTATTAATATAAAAATAAAAAAAATAATACCTATCGGCGCAGGTTTAGGAGGAGCTTCTAGTAATGCTGCAACGGTGATTCTAGCTTTAAATAAAATTTTTAGACTAAAGTTGAGCCTTGGCGAATTGCTTAATTTAGCGCGAATAATTGGCTCAGATGTGTCATTTTTTGTTTTAAATTCTAGGTTTGCTTTAGGCCTGGGGCGTGGAGATAGATTGACGCCTATATTAAAACATAAGAATATTAAATTTTGGCATGTTTTGGTTGCACCATATTTCAAAAATCTTACTAGTAAAATGTATCATAAATTTGATGATTATTTGCGATTGACAAAAGAAGCTCAGAGTGTTAAAATTAAATGCCTTAAAATTCGGCAGATAAATAAAAATTTTTTAAAAAATAATTTGTTTAATTCTTTTGAATCTATTGTAGATCCACGGATTATGAGGATAAAAGATAAATTTTCGCAACTTAATGTAAAATATAGACTTATGAGTGGAAGTGGGAGCGCGGTCTTTGGTATAGTGAACTCGAGAAAGGAGGCAGATAATATATATAAACAGCTGAAGAAAGGCAAAGTTGGGCAGGTATATATTGTAAAAACATACTAATTATTCATCTTTTAAGGAGGCATTATATGGAAATCACCGAAGTTAGGATTTTTCCTAGAGAGAGTCAGGACAAAAAATTAAGGGCATATGCAACAGTTACATTTGATAGCGCATTTGTTGTTAGAAATATTAAAGTAATCCAGGGGACTAGCGGTTTATTTATTGCTATGCCTTCAAGAAAAGTAAAGCAGCCATGTTCAAAATGTGGTTTCCGTAATGAATCTAGAAGTAAATTTTGTAATCAATGCGGTGCCCAATTGCCTCAAATGCAAAGGCCAGTAAGCGTAAGCGATACAGAAAGTGAACATAAAGATATTTGCCATCCGATTACGCAAACATTTCGTGAATATTTACAGAAAAAAGTTATTGATGCATTTGAGAAAGAAAGTTCAGTGCCATCTTCAGCTCATATGGGTGAATCTCGCGAGGAATTAGGCGATTTATAAACTAATTGCCCGGTAGTGTAATGGTAGCACTCGAGAATTTGGATCTCGTTGTTGAGGTTCGAATCCTCACCGGGCAACTAAAAATTTTAATGCTGTAAAATTTTTAGTAGAGCAATTGAGCAATAGAAAATAGAACAATAGACAAAAAGCTCAATTGCGTTCTATTATCAATTGTTCTATTGTTCAAAAAATATGCCGTTTTTGTTTGAGAATCTTGAAGTTTATAAAAAATCGATTGCGCTAGCAGATGAGATTACTAATTTAACAGAGACATTTCCAAAAGGTAATTATTATCTTGTTGATCAATTAAATCGTGCTTCGTTATCCATTGCAACAAATATAGCTGAGGGCAATGGCAGGTATCATAAAGCTGATAGGATAAATTTTTTCAGAATAGCCCGAGGTTCAGCTTTTGAGTGCGTACCAATTATTGAAGTTTGTAAACGAAAGAGTTTAATCGAAGGTAAAAAGGCTGAAATTTATAAGGAAAGTTTAGATGAAATTTGTAAAATGTTATCAGGTCTCATTAATTTTTAATTTAAATATGATAAAATTGCTGGTATTATTAATTTTAGCACCTAGCCTTGTTTTTGCTTCTACGATGGAGGAAGTCGAAAATTATTTTCAAAAAGGTATGCAATACTCCCAACAAGGCATGGAGGATGAAGCAATCAATGAGTTTTATAAAGTAGTTAACTCAGATCCAGCTAATCTCCCTAGCGATTATTATGTACAAACATATAGCGAGGCTTTTTTTGATATCGGGGTATTATATGGCAAGAAGGGCAACAATCAAGAAGCTATTGATAATTTTAAAAAAGCTATCCATATTTTCCCTGAACACAAAAGAGCTTTATACTATTTGGCGGGTATGCTTATTAATGATGGAGAGATAGCTGAGGCTAAATTATACTATGAGCGCGCAAAGGAATTAGGGTATACGAAGGATACTTATAATGCTTTAAAAGGTGATTTTGTAGGAGAACATCTGAACATTATAAAAGAGCAAGAATTAAAACTAGAATTAGAGTATAAATCGAGCGTTGATTCCGATAAGAAAATAATAATTACAATTAAAGGTTATCCTATTGGCGACGAGGCATTAATTAAAGACACTATAGCGGCCATAGAAAAACAGTCAATTATTCTGGGATATAAATATATTACGCCAATTTTCGTTGAGCGAATTAGACAAAAAGAGGGCAATACAATTATAGTAGAGAAGTGGATTGTTGGCGAAAAAGAGAATTCAAAAGAGTTTTGGATTAAATATGATTTTACGCCTCCTCCAGGATTTCCTTATAAAATCATGATATTGATTTCAGAAACAGAACCGGGCATTACTGATTCTGGTTTATAATAGTACAAATGATATGAAAAAAAAATTAGCAGCCATAATTTTGGCGGCGGGAAAGGGCACTCGGCTTAAGTCAAATTTGGCAAAAGCCCTTCATACAGTTTGTGGTGAAACGCTTTTAGAGATTAGTCTTAAAAAAGCGGTAAGGTTATTTCCGAATAAGATTGCTATTATCGTTGGTTTTCAGAAAGAGAAAGTTATAGGCTCTTTGAAAAAATATAAGGGTATAATTACGGTTGAACAGAAAAAATTACTCGGTACGGCAGACGCTATTAGATCTACAAAGGATATATTGAAAAATTTTTCTGGCGATACATTAATAATTTATGTAGATATGCCTTTAATAAAAAAAGAAACCCTTAAGGCATTAATAGATTATCATAGAAAAAATTTAAATGATTGTACAGTTTTAACTGCCAAAGTACAGAACCCTAAAGGTTTTGGTAGGATTATCCGTAATGCATCAGGTGAGATTCTCTCGATTGTAGAAGATAAAGATTTAAGTGCCGAACAAAAAAATCTAGATGAGATTAATACTGGTATTATGTGTTTTAAGAATGATGTTCTTTTTAAATTCATTGATGAGATTAAGCTTAACCAGAAGAAAAAAGAATTCTATTTAACTGATATTATAGATCTTTTGTACCGAAGTAATTTAAAATTAGGTGGGTTTGTTTTGGAGGATGATAATGAAGTATTTGGAATTAATTCGCGACGGGATTTGAGCTGTGCCCAAGAGGCCAGGCGTTTAGAAATTATCTATAGATTTATTGATAACGGATTAGACATAAAAAGCCCCCAGACTACTTTTATCGATGAAGATGTTTTGATAGGTAAAGGTACGATAATTTATCCCTTTACAGTTATAGAAAAAGATGTTAGAATTGGTCGAAATTGTAAGCTTGGACCTTTTTGCCATCTTCGGCCGGGTACTCGCCTTAAACCAGGAGTTTGTATTGGTAATTTCACTGAAATAAACCGCTCCTCAATTGACATTAATACTTTAGTTAAGCATTTTAGTTATTTAGGCGATACTAATATTGGTAGAAATGTAAATATTGGCGCCGGTACAGTTACGGCAAACTATGATGGTGTTAATAAAAATAAAACCTTGATTGGCGATGGTGCATTCATCGGTTCTGATTCTATTTTAGTTGCTCCAGTGAAAGTTGGTAAAAAAGCTGTTACTGGAGCAGGTTGTGTGGTTACTAAAGACGTAAAAGACAAACAGGTAGTTATTGGTGTGCCGGCCAGGAGGATAAAGTGAATAAGTTAACAATAGTTACTGGTAATGCCCATAGGGAGCTTGCATTAAGTATTTGTGAAAATCTTAATGTTACAATAGCTAATGCGTTTGTGAGCCGGTTCTCTGAAGGGGAGATTCGTGTAAAAATTAACGATAATGTTAGAGGTAAAGATGTTTTTTTGGTTCAGCCAACCTGTCCGCCGGTTAATGAAAATTTGATGGAGATGCTTATTATTATTGACGCTTTAAAACGCGCTTCTGCGCAGAGGATTACAGCCGTAATTCCTTATTATGGTTATGCTAGGCAAGATAGAAAAGATCAGCCGCGTGTTCCTATAACTGCAAAACTTGTTGCCAATCTTCTAACTGTTTCAGGCGCAGATAGAGTGCTTACGCTTGATTTACATGCTGATCAGATTCAGGGTTTTTTTGACATTCCTCTTGATAACCTATATGCTGTAAATGTTTTCGAAGATTATTTCAAAAAGATGAACTTAAAGGATTTAGTTGTTGTTTCTCCGGATGTTGGAAGTATAAAGATGGCAAGGGCTTATGCAAAGAGGCTTTCCGCCGGCCTTGCTATAGTTGATAAGAGGCGGGTTAGCCCAGAGTCAACAGAGGCGATGCATATACTTGGAGATGTGAAAGATAAAAATTTGGTTATTGTTGATGATATTATTGCAACCGGTAGTTCGTTAATTGAGGCAGTTGATGTTTTAAAAAAAGAAGGCGCAAAATCAATATATGCTGCAATTAGCCATGGTGTTTTATCAGGCCCGGCAATAAGCAAGGTTGACGCATGCGTTAACCTTAAGGAGCTTATTATTACAGATAGCATTCCTTTGGATGATCATAAAAAGCACTCTAGGATTAGGCAGTTGTCGATAGCAGGCCTACTTGCCGAGGCAATAAAAAGGATTCATAGCGAAGAATCAATTAGCTCATTATTCGTTTAACAACTTATAAAACAAGGTGAAGGCAATAAAATGGAAGAATTAATATTAAAGGTAGAAGAACGAGATGGTTCAAGTAAAGGTAGCCTAAACAGATTGCGTAAGGCAGGGATCATACCAGCTGTTGTTTATCCAGATAAAGGTAAAAGCCGGTCTTTGCAAGTAAATTATGCTGATCTTAATAAGCTCATGCACGGGCATCATATTGAGAATGCGGTTTTAAAGCTGGATATAGTAAAGAAAGATGGTAAAGAGTCTAAGCCGGTTCCGGTAATGATAAAAGAAATACAATATCATCCAGTTAGCGATAAAATAATACATATTGATTTTTGCCAGATTTCCTTAACGAAGGTAATTAAGGTAAAAGTGCCTGTTAGTGCCCGTGGTGAAGCTATTGGGGTTAAGCAGGATGGTGGTACGCTTGATCATGTTATGTGGGAAGTCGAACTTGAGTGTTTGCCAACAAGTATTCCTGAAAATATAGAAGCAGATGTGACTAATCTTAAAATTGGGGATGCTATACTTGTGAAAGATCTAAAAGTCGCCTCCGATATTAAGATATTATCTGATTTGAATGCACCAGTTTTAACTGTTTTGCCGCCTGCTAAAGAAACAGCAGCGTCTACTGAAGAATTGGCGGGTGGTGCTGCGCCTCAGGAGCCAGAGGTAATTAAAGAAAAGAAACCAAAGACTGAAGAAGAGGCTCAAGCCCAAGCACCAAAAGAAAAGGAAGAGAAAAAGTAAGTCTTTTTATAATGGAATTGATAATAGGGCTGGGTAATCCCGGTTTAGAATATAAATATACGCGTCATAATATTGGTTTCATTATTCTCGATAAACTTGCTAAGGATTCAGGCATAAAATTTAGAAAAGATAAAATTTCACATAGTTCTTTGGGAAAAGATATAAAAAATGAAATCGTCCTTGCAAAACCAGAAACCTTTATGAATTTATCTGGAGGGGCAGTATCTAAATTAATAAAAAATTATAATATTAATTTAAATAAGTTACTTATTATTTATGATGATGTTGATTTAGATTTTGGCAGAATAAAATTTAGTTTTGGCTCTTCAAGCGGCGGACACAAAGGAGTCGAGTCAGTAATCAATTCCCTAAAGAGTAAAGAATTTTGCCGTTTGCGTTTTGGTATAGGTAGAAATAGTAGAATGGACACGAGCGATTTTGTGCTTTCAAGGTTTAGAAAAGAAGAATTAGGGTGTTTGGAAAAGTTAATTGAAGATGCAAGCCAAGCAGCTATGTTTTGGCATAATTTCGGTATTAAAAAAGCAATGGATAAATATAATTAAAACAAAAAAAATTGAGGAGAAATATGAATAAGTATGAAGCGATGTTTATTACAAAATCGGATATAAGTGAATCAAAAAAGAAAGCGCTTTTCGATGTTATACAAGATGTGATAACAAAAAATGAAGGCAAGATTTTGAGCTCTTCGGTATGGGCAGAAAAAAAGAAATTAAATTTCCCTATAAAAAAGTTTCATGAGGCTGATTATTTTTTAGTCAATTTTGAATTAAACCCTCTGAAGATTATTTCTGTAAAAGAAAACTACCGTTTGAACGAAGATATTTTGCGGCTACAAATTATAAAAGAAGGATAGGGGGGATAAGATGGCAAATTTGAATAAAATACTATTAATTGGTAATTTAACCAAAGATCCGGAACTTCGCTATACACCCCAAGGTGTTGCAGTTGTTAATTTAAGAATGGCGGTGAATAGAAAATTTAAAGATAGAAACGGTGAGATGAAGGATGAAACTTGTTTTATAACAGTCGTTGCCTGGGATAAGCAGGCAGAAGTCTGCAATCAATATTTACAGAAAGGTAAGTCAATCTTTGTAGAAGGTCGTCTGCAGTCGCGTTCATGGGAGGATGCAAGCGGCCAGAAGCGAAATGTAGTTGAAGTAAGGGCCGAACGCATTCAATTTTTAAGCCCAAATACTAATACCCAGCCATCGGGCGTAGCTAGTACTTTGAGAAATCAGGATAACGAAGATTCGCAATCTGCAGAATCTATTGGTGAAGAGGAAAGTATAAGTTCTATTGAGTAATATTAGGAGGTTTTAACCATGGTATTTCAAAAAAGAGAATATAGAAAACCAAGACAGGAGAGTCAGCATCCTTCATTCACAAGAAAAAGAAAGTGTAAGTTTTGTTTAGCTAAGCAAGACACAATTGATTATAAGGATATTAATCGGCTTTCACAATTTTTAAGTGAGCGTGGGAAAATTCTATCTAAAAGAATTTCAGGAAATTGTAGTAAGCATCAAAGGCGGCTGGCAGAAGCAATAAAGCGTGCTCGATTCTTAGCTTTGTTTCCTAGTAAATAAGATATTATATATAACCTTGTGCAAAATATTAAACGAGAGGTTAGGTTTATGAAAGTAATACTTAGTCAGGATATTAATGGTTTAGGTAGGCAAGGCGATATAGTTAATGTGAAGGATGGGTATGCAAGAAATTTTTTATTCCCAAAAAACTTAGCTATTGCATCAACACCGGAGGCAGTTAAGCAGGCCGAGAATTTAAAGAAAAAAAGGCAGGTAGTTTTAGAGAAGGAGAAAGAAGCGGCTATAAAATTAGCTAAAGAAATTTCTGGCGTCTCTTGTACTATCGGAGTTGAGACAACTGCTGAAGAGAAGCTTTATGGAAGCGTAACAAAGCGGGATATACTAGATAGTTTGAAATCAGAAGGTTTTATTATTGAGGAAAGACAAATTTTGCTAGATGAGCCGTTAAAGTCATTAGGTATTTATGAAGTAGAATTAAAGCTCCATCCAGAAGTTATTGCAAAAATAAAACTCTGGATAGTTAAAAAATAATAAATTATGCTAACAATAGATACGCCTCTTAAGACCCCTCCTCAAAATATTGAAGCAGAAATGGCCGTTCTTGGTTCGATGCTTCTTGAAGAAGACGCGGTTAGTATTGCCTGCGAGAAACTTGATGCAGCATTTTTTTATAAAGATGCGCATAAAAAAATATTCTCATCGATTATAAGTTTATATAACAAAAATAAAGCCATTGATTTAATTACCCTTGTCGACGAATTAAAAACTAAAGGTGAGCTTGATGTCATAGGCGGAGCAAGTTATATTACAGAGCTTGTTAATTTTGTTCCGTCTGCAGCGAATATTGAATATTACACCCAAATCGTAAAAGAAAAATCCATATTACGTTCTTTAATTAATAATTCTAATCAGATAATCACCGAGGCTTATGATAAAGAAAATAATGTTTTAGACTTATTAGACAGGGCAGAGAGCTTAATCTTTGAAATTGCTTCACAAAAAAAAGATAGCTCAATTCTGTTAATAAAAGAAATTATAAAAAATAGTATTGAAACAATCGATAGGCTTTATCAGAAAAAGGCGCATGTTACAGGTATTCCTACGGGTTTCATCGATTTTGATATAAAGACTGCCGGGTTGCAAGATTCTGATTTAATTGTTATCGCTGCACGTCCTTCAATGGGGAAGTCTGCTTTTGTAATTAATATTGCAGAAAATGCTGCTTTAACTGAAAAGATCCCGGTTGCTTTTTTTAGTCTTGAGATGTCAAAGGAGCAGCTTGTGCAAAGACTTTTATGTTCTTATGCCAAGATTGATGCGCATAAGGTTAGAACTGGTTTTTTATCAACATCCGACTGGCCAAAACTTACCCAAGCCGCGAGTAAGTTATCGGAGGCCCCCATTTTTATTGATGATACGCCAGCAATTTCAGTTATGGAGTTGCGCGCAAAGGCAAGGCGCTTGAAATCGCAATATGATATCAAATTAATAATTTTAGATTATATGCAGCTTATGCGTGGTACTCAAGGGATAGATAATCGTCAGCAGGAAATTTCGGAAATCTCTCGATCATTAAAAGCGCTTGCTCGCGAGCTAAATGTACCTGTTATCGCGATAAGCCAATTATCGCGCGCAGTTGAATCTCGCACAGATCATAGGCCGCAGCTTTCTGATTTAAGGGAATCGGGCGCAATCGAACAGGACGCCGATGTAGTTGTTTTATTATTGAGAGAAGAATATTACAATCCTACAGAAGAAAATCAGGGGCTTGCTGAAGTAATACTCGCAAAGCAAAGAAATGGCCCGGTTGGATCTATGAATTTAGTATTTATTAAAGAATACACTCGGTTTGAGAATCTGACTACAAAAGCTTAATTGACTTTATTATTTTTATTTAATATAATATAATCTTAAATTATTTAATTAATGAAAAAAAATATATTCTTTTTCCTAATTCTAGCCTTAGTTTTATTCTCTTCTTGTGTATATGGACAAGAAGAATCCAGTGATTCATTATTAGTTACCCAGGCGCAGGCATCAGAAGCCGTTGCTCAAGATGGGCCAATCGTTTCTGAGATTAAAATTCAAGGTAATACTTCAATTTCTGAAGAAAATATACTTTCGAAAATCAAAACAAGAGTGAATCAGCCGTATGTTGAACTAGTCATTAGCGATGATATTAAACGTCTTTATTCTTCAGGTTATTTTAGCGAAGTAAATGTAGACACAGAAAATATTGCATCTGATAAAATTAAGATAATTTTTACAGTTGTAGAAAAACCATTGATCGATGAATTTAAAATTGTTGGCTCTAGGATATTGCCAAGGAAAAAGATTGAAGATTCTATTATGCTGAGAAAGGGCGCATACCTCGATTATTCACAACTTAATTTGGATGTAGATACAATTAAGGATTTATATGTTAAAAGAGGGTATCCGGATGTTTCGGTTATTCCAAATGCCGAAGTAGATAAAACTTCGAATAAAGCGAAAGTTATTATTACTATTGAAGAAGGATTAAAGGCAAAAATACGTTCAGTTAAATTTGAAGGTAATAATTCAATAAAATCTAATAAATTGCTTGAGCTTATGAAAACAAAGCCAGCAAATATATTTTTGCTACGTATGGGTATATTGAAAGAAATTGAGTTGGACGAGGATCTTGAGAGAGTCAAAATGTTCTATCAAAGAGAAGGTTTTAGCGATGTTGAAGTAGATTCTAAAGTCGAGCCTACTTTGATAAATGGGCGGACATTTATCGATATTACAATAGTGATTAATGAAGGCAAAAAATATTTGACTGGGGATATTATTATCGAAGGGAATAAAGTTTTTACTACAGATCAGATTCGTAAAAAACTGGAAAATTGTATACCAGGTAAGGTTTATAGTCAAGATGCAATGCGGGAGGATGTGTTTATAATTCAACAGATGTATTATGACAAGGGTTATATTTCTGTAAAAATAACTGATACAGTCAACGTTAGCCCAAAGACAGGCCTCGTCGATATAAAATATGTTATTATCGAAAATGATATAGCATATGTTAATTTAGTTAAGGTTAAAGGTAATACTAAGACAAAAGACGTCGTTATAAGACGGGAATTAAGGCTTTATCCTGGAGATCGTTTTGATGGGTCAAAAATACGCAGGAGCCGTGAACGCCTACAAAACTTAGGATTTTTTGAAGAGGTTAATTTCGATACAGAGAATAGCAATGTTGAGGATAAGAAAAATTTAGTTGTAGAGGTTAAAGAATCAAAGACCGGGCAGTTTAGTGTTGGAGGCGGGTATAGTACGGTTGATAAATTAGTTGGTTTTATAGAAGTTGAGCAAAAGAATTTTGATTGGAAAAATTTTCCTTACTTCACAGGTGATGGGCAGAATTTAAAATTACGCGCAGAGGCAGGTTCGGTTACTAATAATTTTAATTTAAGTTTTACAGAACCCTGGATTTTTGATTATCCTTTGTCTTTTGGTTTTGATGTTTATAAATGGACTCATAGCAAGGATTCTAGTACAGGATATGCCTATAATGAAAATAGGGTCGGTGGCGATGTGCGGTTTAGTAAGGATATAACAGAATATATAAGTGCAGGGTTAACTTATAAATTAGAAAATATAAAGATAAAAGATGTTGATACTAACGCGGGTAATGAGCTAAAGAAAGAAGAGGGAAATAATAGAATAAGTAGCATGACTTTAGGCGCTGCTTTTGATAATCGCGATAATATTTTAAATCCTATGAAAGGGACTTATTTAGGTGGTAACGTTGAGACAGCTGGTGGGCCTTGGGGAGGAACTAAGAATTTTGTTAAAACACGCGCTACATTTAAACAATATTTTCCAATTATCAAGGTCACTGTTTTAGAATTGAGGTTGATGGCTGGAATAGCAAATTCTTTTGGTGATTCTGACGAGGTACCAATTTACGAGCGTTATTTTGCCGGAGGTTCAGATACAATAAGAGGTTACCATGAGAGAAAAGTCGGCCCTATTGATCCTCAAACCGATGAACCTATCGGTGGTGAAGCAATTATGGTAGGTAATATCGAATATATTTTTCCTATATTTCAATTCGTAAAGGGAGCTGCATTTTATGATATAGGTAATGTTTGGGAAAAGGTTGAAAATTTTGGCTCTGGGCATTTTAGATCAGGTATAGGCGTTGGTCTTCGTGTAAAGACGCCGATGGGGCCGGTTAGAATTGATTATGGTTATCCATTAAATCTTGAACCGGGTGAAGAGAAAAGATCTGGTAAATTTCATTTTAGTATGGGTTCGAGTTTCTAAAAAAGGAGGATATAAGAATGAAAAAAATATTTAGTATTGTTATTGTGATATTATTTTTGGGTATAATTTCAACATCGGCTTTTGCAGAGATGAAATTTGGTTATGTAGATTCAGAGAAGCTGATTAATGAATACGATAAAACAAAGCAGCATATTTCCCTTATGGAAGTAAAGTTAAAAGATTATGAAACCGAACGCAATAAAAAGGTAGATGAGATAAAAGAAATACAAAATAAATTAAGTTTGCTTAGTGATAAAGAAAAAGAAGCCAAGAAAAATGAGATTGAAAATAAAGCAAAAGCTTTAGATACGTTTGATCAACAGAAGCAACTCGATTTACGTAAAGAAGATTTTGAAAAGAGGAAAGAAATCGTTGAAGACATCACAAAAGTTATTAATGATTATGCGGTTAGTGAGGGATATACAATTATTTTCCACGACCGGGCACTTCTTTACGCTGATAAAAAATTAGAAGTTACTGATGCTATTTTGAAAAAATTGAATGTTAAAAATAGCGGGTCTTCCAAGGGTAGTAAAAAATAATCTTTTTGTCGATGAAATTTAACAAGACATTAAGAGAGATTGCGGAAATCTTAGAAGGCAATCTTATAGGTAGCCCAGATATAATTATTACCGGCGTACGCGGGATTGAGGAAGCTAATGAGAGCGAGATTTCTTTTTTAGCTAATCCTAGATATGCTTCTTTGATTAATACAACAAGAGCCGCAGCAGTTATTACTTCTTTTGATGTTAAAGAGGCTACAAAACCAATTATTCAGACCAATAATCCATCACTTGCATTTGCAAAATTAGTTTCTTTGATTTATCCTTCTTCTTTAGCTCATCCAAAAAATATACACAATAGTGTTTTATTAGGAAAAAATGTTGTATTAGGTAAAGATATTGGTATTGGTGCATACTCTGTAATTGAAAATGGTGTGGAAATTGGCAACAATTCTGTAATCTACCCAGGTTGTTATATTGGCCATAATACAAAAATTGGTAAAAATAGTATTATTTATTCAAATGTCACGATTAGGGAAGATATTTTAATAGGTAATAATGTTATTATTCATAGTGGTACAGTAATTGGAGCAGATGGTTTTGGATATGTTAATGTAGGAGGTGTTCATCATCGTATTCCTCAGGTAGGAACTGTTGTTATCGAAGATGATGTTGATATCGGGGCAAACGTCACAATTGACCGTGCGCGTTTTGATAAAACAATTATTGGGCGCGGTACAAAAATAGATAACCTAGTTCAGATTGCTCACAATGTAATTATTGGCGAAAATTCAATTATAATTGCGCAGGCGGGGATTTCTGGTTCAACGAAGATTGGGAATAATGTAATTATTGCTGGCCAGGCTGGGTTAGTCGGCCATATTGAAGTGGGCGATAATGCAATACTCGCCGCTCAAGCAGGAATCACGAAATCAGTCCCAAGTAATACAAAAGTTTCTGGTTATCCAGCCAGACCGCATAATATTGCCTTGCGTGTTGATGCCTGCGTTCAGAAGCTCCCAGAAGCCTACAAAAAAATTGAAGATTTAGAGAAAAGATTAAAGGCTTTAGAAGATAATCCGCCTTTGGGAAAATAATATGATTTTACAAAAGACAATAAAAAAAGAAGCTGCGTTATCGGGTATTGGGTTACATACCGGAAATATTACAAACATCAAATTTAAGCCTGCCCCAGTTAATTCTGGGATTAATTTTATTAGAGTAGATCATTCTGAAAAAATAATAATTAAAGTTTGCGTCGATAATTTATCAGGTCCTAATTCAAGCGGCAGCCTAAGACGTTCATCGATTACCAAAGATTCTGTAGAAATATTTACAATTGAGCACTTACTTTCCGCTATTGCTGCGCTAGAGATTGATAATATATTTATCGAAATTGATAATAATGAAATTCCTGGAATGGACGGAAGTTCTAAAGATTTTTTTGATATTTTAGAGAAATGCGGTATTGTTGATCAGAGCGAAGGAAAACAATATTTTACTCTTAAAGAGCCGGTTTGGGTAGAAGAAGGAAATTCTTTTATTGTTGCTTTTCCGTCGGACTCTTTACATATTTGTTATACTTTAAGTTATAATCATCCGTTATTAACTTCACAATATTTAGAATATAGATTGAATACAGATTCATTTAGAAAAGATATCGCAAGTGCTCGCACTTTTTGTCTTGAGTCAGAAGCAGAGGGCCTTTTAAAAAGTGGTTTTGGTAAGGGCGCAAATTATAAAAATACACTTGTTCTTGGAAAGAATGGTGTAATTGATAATGAGCTAAGATTTAATGATGAATGTGTAAGGCATAAAGTTATGGATCTAATCGGGGATTTAAGAATTTTTGAGTTACCTTTAAAAGCTAATATCTTTGCTTTAAAAAGCGGCCATGCGTTAAACATTAAGTTTTTAATGAAGTTAAAAGCACAGAAAGATAGGTTTGATTCGGCAGCCATAAAGGCAAATTATAATATAAAAGAAAATATTGATAGAAATAACCCTTTGAATGCTAGTCAAATAATGAAGATCCTTCCTCATCGTTACCCATTTCTATTGGTAGATAAGATTATCCATTTGGAAAAGGGCAAGCGTGCCATCGGGATAAAAAATGTTACAATGAATGAAAATTTTTTTACCGGGCATTTTCCAGGTAATCCAATTATGCCTGGTGTATTATTGGTCGAGGCTATGGCGCAAGTTGGCGGAGTTTTAATGCTTGCCCCGGAGGAAAATCGAGGAAAACTTGCTTTTTTCTTAGCGGCTAATAATATAAAATTTAGAAAAACAGTCTTACCGGGGGATACGTTGGTTATGGAAGTCAATGTTGGTAAAATACGTTCAAGAACAGGCCAGGTATTTACAAAGGCTACGGTAGACGGTAAGGTTGTTGCAGAAGCAGATTTGATGTTTGCGTTAGTTGATCAATAATATGATAGATAAGACAGCCATAATACATAAAAAAGCTTATCTTGCCTTTGGCGTAAGCGTTGGGCCTTATACAGTAATTGGCGAGAATGTTAAAATTGGCCCAAATACACAAATTGCTAATTCCTGTACAATTTCTGGAAATACAACTATTGGTGCTAATTGTAAAATTTTCTCTTGTGCTTCAATTGGTAGTATTCCGCAAGATTTAAAGTATAACGGAGAGGATACAAAACTCGTTATTGGTGACAACAATATATTTCGTGAATTCGTTACAGTCAATTTAGGTACAATAGATAAAGGTACTACTAGCATTGGAAACAGTAATTTATTTATGGCATATTCTCATGTTGCTCACGATTGCGTTATAGGAAGCCATTGCATAATTGCAAATGTGGGTACTTTAGCCGGACATGTTGAAATCGAAGACCGTGCGGTTATTGGCGGGCTTGTTGCAATACATCAATTTACGAGAGTTGGCACAATGTCAATTATTGGAGGTTGTTCTAAGGTTGTTCAGGACGTTCCTCCTTATTCTGTTTGCGATGGGCATCCGACAAAAGTTTTTAATGTGAATTTAGTTGGCTTACGGCGTGCTGGTATCAAAAATGAGATTATCGCTGATTTAAAAAAGGCATTTAAGATATTATTTTTCGAAGGGTTGAACCTATCACATGCTATTGAGCAAGTCCAAAGCGAGTTGCCATTCCACACCGAGATTAAAAATTTAATTGAATTTGTCCGTAATTCAAAGCGTGGTATCTGTAAATAATTAATCATATGGAAAGAATTGGTTTAATTGCCGGCAATAGAAGATTTCCTTTGCTTTTTTTGGAAGAAGCATCTAAGCGAAATGTTGAAGTTGTAACTATTGGCATAAAAGGCGATACAGATAAGCAAGTTAAAAATAGATCTAGTAAATTTTACTGGATAAGCGTATGCGAATTTCCAAAGATTATTGAAATATTTAAAAAAGAGAATATTCAAAAAGCAGTTATGTCCGGACAAGTTAACCCACGGCATTTATTTAATAAAAAAATATTAGAAAGCGAATTTATAAAAACATTATTGGCATCTGTAAAAAAGCGTCAGGCTGATGCAATATTTTCTAGTGTATGTGATATGTTAAAAAATGCAGGAATTGAACTTTTAGATTCTCGGCTATATTTGCAAGATCATATTCCACAAAAAGGCATTCTTACAAAAAAATCTCCAATATTAGAAGAACAAGAAGATATTGAATTTGGCAAAAACGCCGCAAAAATAATTGGCGAAGTTGATATAGGGCAGACTGTGTGCGTAAAAAATAAAACAGTAATTGCAGTTGAGGCAATTGAGGGGACTGATGCTACAATCAGACGGGCAGGTTTTATTTCAAGAGGCAGTTTTACCGTTGTAAAAACAGCAAAGCCCAATCAAGATATGCGTTTTGATATTCCGGTAGTAGGTCTAGGCACAATAAAGAATTTAATCAAGGCGAAGGTATCATGCCTTGCGATAGAAGCAGATAAGACGCTTGTTTTAGATAAACAAGCTTGTATTAACCTCGCAGATAAATTTAATATTTCGATAGTTGCAATATGAAATATCTTTATGGCCCGCTTCATTCTCGTCGTCTTGGTCTATCTCTTGGCATAACTTTAACTCCTTATAAGATATGCAGCTTTGATTGTATTTATTGCCAGCTGGGAAAAACTACAAAACTCACAACAAAGCAAAAAGAATATGTTAAGATTAAAGATATTCTTGCCGAGCTAAAACAATATCTAAAGACTGCAAAAAAAATTCCCAACTATATTTCTTTTTCTGGTTATGGTGAGCCAACTTTAAATTTAAAATTTGGACGACTTATTCAAGAAATTAAAAAAATTACAGATATTCCAATATGTGTTATAACTAATTCATCATTATTTGGCGATAGAATTATTAGGAAGGCATTGTTAGGTGCAAATTTAGTTGTGCCATCCTTAGATGCAATTGATGAAAAAATATTTAAAGAGATTGATAAACCAGTTTTTGGGATAAAAATAAAGGATATTATTAACGGGCTAATTAAATTTCGTCAAGAATTTAAAGGAGAAATCTGGCTTGAGGTAATGATTTTAAAAGATTTAAATGATAGTTTAGATTATGCAAGACAGTTAAAAAAAGTTATTGAAGAAATACAGCCAGATAGAATTCAATTGAATTCGCCAATTAGAAAGCCAAAAGATTCAATTGCAAAGTTGGTGTCTTTAAGCCGGTTGAAAAAAATTAAAAAAATCTTAGGTAAAAATTGCGAAATTATTTAATGCGCCCATTGCCTAATGGATAAGGCACCAGTCTTCGGAACTGGCTATTGGTGGTTCGACTCCACCTGGGCGCATAAAACTTGAGGTTGGTTTCCTACCTACCGGGCGCGATAACTAAAGCTATACCAGGAGAGTCGTATGAGTAAAACAATCAAAGGTGCAAAGACAGAAAAAAATCTTTTAGCTGCATTTGCCGGTGAATCACAGGCAAGAAACAGGTATGCTTATTTTGCATCAGTAGCTAAAAAAGAAGGATTGGAGCAAATTGCAAAAGTTGAAAATTTCCATGAATCCAGATATCGTAAATTAATTAATAATATAGCTAGTAATGAAGTTTTTAAAAAGAAAACTACTATGAAATGGCATTGTATTAATTGCGGTTATATTTTTGAAGGCACAGATGCCCCTAGAGAATGCCCTGCCTGTAAACATCCGCAAAGTTATTATGAGGTAGTGGCGGAAAATTATTAATTTTGTGCTATAATGCTAAGAAAAGCAGTTTATATTTTTGGGCCATTAGCTCAATTGGCAGAGCAGGACACTCTTAATGTCAAGGTTGCTGGTTCGATTCCAGCATGGCCCATATTATAATGAAAAAATACGAGTTTATTGAACATACGGCGGATTTTGGGTTAAGGGTTTATGGTAAGAATTTAACAGATTTATTTATAAATGCCGCCGTTGGGTTATTTGATAATATTGCCGAATTACGTCGCGTAAAGTCAACCAAAAGGATTATCATCGAGCTAAAAGCGTCTAATCTGGAAGAATTATTTATTAGCTGGTTAAGGGAATTGCTTTACCAATTTAGCGCTAAAGAGATTATACTTAAAGATTTTAAGATTAAAAAGATATCAGATACAAAATTAGAAGCAGAGGCCTTTGGCGAAGAGCTTGATTTAGGAAAACATCGATTAAATAAAGAGATTAAAGCTGTAACTTATCATGAGCTTTCTGTAAAAAAAATAAATTCTGGTTATCAAGCGCAAGTTATATTTGATATATAAAAGTGACATTATATTTTATGCAAAAAGGAGATACTAGCTATGGCAAACAGACAAAATTCTAATGTGGATGTATGGCTTAAACTAGAGACAGAACATAGTCGTAAAGCGCTTGAAAATGCATCACGCCATTTTGATGATGATGATGTTTTAACAGTAAATACACTCGAGGCTATATATGGCCAGGAAAGTAGCTTTGGAAAGGAGCAAAGAAAACGCGGCATTACTGCTGCGGCAGGTCATTTCCATTTTGAATCCGCTACCGCTAAAGAATACAATTTAACTGTTTCGAAAGAAAATGATCAACGTTTTGATATTGATTATGCTTCGTCCGCCGCGGCAAGATATCTAAAGGATCTTAATACTATGTTTGCTAAGGAAACTATATTAACAAAAGATTCAAAAACTATTCCGGTCCTAAATTCGTTAGAACGGAAAAATTTTGTTCTTGGAGCTTATAATGGTGGACAAAGGCGCGTCGCTGATGCTCAGTATCTTGCACAAGAAAAAGGCAAAAATCCTCAATTATGGAATGATGTGAAGGAATTTCTAGAGGCAGCGGGGGCTACAAAAAATAAAGCAGAAGAGATAAGAGGATATATCGAGAAAGTTCTCTTTTATGAAGCTGAATTTGCACAAAAATCCTCGGCAGATAAGAATTCAAAACAAAAAGAAGGTAAAAAGCCGCGTATACGCTGTACAGAAGGACATTGGGTTACAATAGATGATCATCCCGTGTTTATATGCGATTAGGTGATGATATGAAACAGGCATATTACGTTATTGCTATATTTATAATTTCATTTTTAGTTTTTACTAGTATAGTTTTTGCGGATGGAATTAAGGGTTTGCATAAGATATATAATACACCAATTCCTTGTGAAATTAGGAGGAATTTTGACTCATACATTTATACGCAAAAAGCATATCCTGATGCCAAATTAGCTATTGTTGATGGTGAAAAATTTAAGGATATTTATGATAATAAATTTTTGGTTATCGGTCTTCAAGATAATAGCTTCGGCGGATTATGGGTTACTATTTTAGTTGAAGATAAAAAACTAAGAGTTTTTAGATTGTGGCTATACGATATTGATGACAACGAATTTGACTTACGCAGTATTACGGAATTATCTGGTCAGCTTAATGAAGAGGGTATTAGACAATTAACCAGCGTTAATTATAGTCGGTTTTGGATATAGAAAATAGTTTTAGAGGAGATTGCGATGGTAGGTATTTGGGCTGGGCCGCTTGAAAAAATTGACGATTACAGATGGTGTATTCCGAAGAGCTATAAGCCGGGAATGCGGGTTGACGGTATAATTTACGCAAATGAAAAGCTCTTAAAAGATATCCGCCATGATAAAGCTCCAGAACAGGTAGCTAATGTTGCTTTTTTACCAGGCATAGTTGGTGTTTCAATGGCAATGCCTGATATTCATTGGGGGTATGGTTTTCCTATTGGAGGTGTGTGCGCAACTGATGTTGAGGCAGGTGGCGTAGTTTCTCCTGGAGGAGTTGGTTTCGATATCAATTGTGGGATTAGATTAGTCCGGACAAATTTTAAATACGACGACGTTAAAGACAAACTAAAAGATTTAGTTTGTAAATTATTTAATGAAATACCCGCTGGAGTTGGCTCAAAAGGCCAGATTAAAGTAAGCGTTCAAGAAGAAAAACAAATTTTAATTAAAGGCGCAAGGTGGGCGGTTGAAAAAGGTTTTGGTGTAAAGGAAGACTTAGATGCAACTGAAGAAAACGGTGCAATTGCTGGTGCAGATCTATCTGGTGTTTCTGAGCGAGCTTATGAACGAGGCAAGGCGCAGTCAGGCACGCTTGGATCAGGTAATCATTTTTTAGAATTACAGGTTATCGATCAAATATTTAACCGTGGTATTACCGATGCCTTTGGTTTAGAAGAAAATCAAATTACAATTATGATTCATTCTGGATCGCGTGGTTTTGGTTATCAAGTTTGCGATGATTACACGAAAAGCATGATTCAGTGTTTGCAAAAATATAACATAAATGTGCCAGACCGTCAACTTGCTTGTGCACCGGTGAATTCCCAAGAAGCAAGGGCATATTTGGGCGCAATGCGATGCGCTGCAAATTACGCTTGGGCAAACCGGCAATGTTTAATGTATTTAGCGCGCGATGTATTTGAAAAATTTTTTAATAAATCTTGGCCTTCAATGGGAATGGATCTGATTTACGATGTAGCTCATAACATCGCAAAGCTTGAAAAATATAAAATAAATGGCAAGGAAAGATTACTTTGTGTGCATAGAAAAGGGGCAACGCGTGCTTTTGGCCCGCAAAATAAAGCATTGCCGGAAAAATATAGAGAGACAGGCCAACCCGTAATAATTCCCGGTGATATGGGAAGAAATTCTTATTTGTTAGTTGGCACAAAAAAGGCAGAAGAGGAGACTTTTGGTTCAACCTGCCATGGCGCAGGCCGTCTTATGTCGCGCGCTGCGGCAATAAAAAATGCAAGGGGCCGTTCAATCAGGCGCGAATTAGAAGAAAAAGGTATATTTGCTCTGGCTTCAGGCAGATTT
The DNA here is from genome assembly GCA_040753015.1 of Candidatus Omnitrophota bacterium. Taxonomy (GTDB): domain Bacteria; phylum Omnitrophota; class Gorgyraeia; order Gygaellales; family JBFMHM01; genus JBFMHM01. The sequence continues at coordinate 46,307 of JBFMHM010000004.1, read as the reverse complement.
GGTTTGGATGAAGAGCAGCCGGGTGCTTATAAAGATGTAAACGATGTGGTTGATGTAGTGCATAAGGCAGGTATATCGAAAAAAGTCTGTAGAATGCGTCCAATAGGCGTAATAAAAGGCTGAGGAGTTACAATGCTTGATATAAAATTTATTAGGGAAAATATTGATTTAGTCAAAACAGCTTTAAAAAATTCCGCCCGAGGCGGATCCGCCTTTGGCGGAAAAAATATTGAAATTGATATAGATAGAATAATTGCGTTGGATAATAAGAGAAGAAGCTCGCAGGCAGAGCTAGAAGCTTTATTGCAAAAGAAAAATCAGGCAAATGATGAAATCACGCGCCTTTTAAAAGAGAAAAAAGATATTAAAGAGGTAACTGGCTCAATGAAAGAAATTTCTAATAAAATTACTGAGTTAAAGAATATTTTAAAAGAAGTTGAGCCAGAACTTAGCGATTTATTAATTAGGATTCCTAATGTTCCTTCTAAATTTGTTCCGGTGGGTGATGCTTCAAAAAATAGAATTGTACGCACCTGGAATGAGCCGAAAAAATTAAAATTTTCCGCGCAAACTCATATCGAGCTAGCTCAAAAGTTAGATATTATCGATTTTGAACGTGGAGCAAAAATTACAGGATCAAATTATATTCTCTATAAAAAACAAGGGGCGCAGCTTGAGAGGGCATTAATTAATTTCATGCTTGATTTACATACAACGAAACACGGTTTTAGTGAAGTGTTCACTCCTTTTTTAGTTAATCGCGCTTCAATGTTTGGCACAGGACAATTACCAAAGTTAGAAGATGATATGTATCGGATATCTGATGAAGATTTATTTCTAATCCCAACTGCAGAAGTTCCGGTAACGAATATTTATCGCGATGAAGTGTTGGAAGAAAAAGATTTGCCAGTCTATTTAACTGCTTATTCTGCTTGTTTTCGTAAAGAGGCAGGTTCTTATGGCAAAGATACGCGCGGATTAATTCGCGTGCATCAGTTTGATAAGGTAGAAATGGTGAAATTTGTCCATCCAGATAAATCTTATAATGAGCTTGAGTCGCTTGTAAAATGTGCAGAAAAAGTCTTGCAACTTTTAGATTTACCTTATAGGATAGTTTTGCTTGCAAGTGGTGATTTAAGCTTTGCAGCAAGCATGTGTTATGATATCGAAGTATATGCGCCGGGCATTGATAAATGGCTTGAAGTATCGAGTTGTTCGAATTTTGAAAGTTTTCAGGCTCGCCGGGCAAACATTAAGTTTAGAGCAGTTGATAAAAAGATAGATTATGTTCATACGTTAAATGGTTCAGGGGTTGCACTTGCGCGTACAGTAATTGCAATTTTAGAAAATTATCAGCAGAAGGGCGGTTCAATACTTATACCAAAAGTATTGCGGCCGTATATGAGAGGAGCGAAAAAAATTGGCTAAATTAGATCCTTTATTAAATATAGTGAAATGTATGTTCGGTTTATTTTTAATTCCTGTAGTATACGCTATAACTCATGCTTTGGTAGCTGAATTAAGCGGTCTGTCTAATACGAATTTAAGTTATTTCTATGGTGGAGTGATTTGTTATTTAATATTGCACCTATTTATTTTTAAACCAACTAAAGTTTATGATAAAGGAAAAGAGATTTCTCAAGAAGGTTCAAAGGCCTTTTCTTCGTTTTTTGAAGTTGCGCCACATATTTTTCCAATTTTTAGCATTATTGTATTTGTAATTTATTTTTTAACATCTTTATTTTATAATAACCCAAATTTATTAAATTATTTCTTACTATTATTTAGTTTTAGCGCAACTTTACATTTAGTTTTAACTGCAGAGGAAATGCGTAATGTAGAAGATGGCAAGAACGCGATAATTAATTATCTATTTAGTTTTTCTTTAATATATTTATTAAATTTCTTTTTAATTGCTTTATTATTAAGTTTAGTAATGAAAGAATTTGCTTTTTTAGATGTAGCAAAAGATACATTTAGTATTATTAAAACTTTTTATTCTGCAGTTTTTGGTCAGTTGTTCGGATAAGTTTTGGAGAGGTGGCTGAGCGGTTGTCCACCATTCGCCCGTTGTAATACAACGAGGCAAAATGGTGAGATCTCGCCCGACAAAATTATAAAATAATTTTGTCGAGGCGGAAAAGCGGCGGTATGAATGTATTATGTTTACATTCTTTTTAGTAAGCTAAAATATCGAACATATGTTGGTTGTACTTTAGATGTTGAGAAGAGATTAAGAGAGCATAATGGTGGTAGGGTTAGGTCAACAAAAGCATATAAACCATTCAGTATAATATATAAAGAAAGATTTAACAGTTTAATTGAGGCGCGACAGAGGGAAAGTTTTTTTAAGACAACAACTGGCCGAAGAAGATTGAAGGATTTAATAAAAGATTATAAACTTAATATAAAATAATGGGAGAGTCCGCCGTTTACCTTTGGTGAAGTGGCGAGATTTCTCTAAATTTTTGAAAAAAATTTGGAGAGGTGGCTGAGCGGTTGAAAGCGGCAGTCTTGAAAACTGTTGTGGGTTTATGCCCACCCTGGGTTCGAATCCCAGCCTCTCCGCCAGTTTTTTTGATGAACCCTCCGACGAGTAGGGAAGGGAAAAATGTTCACACTAATTGTGGACGCGAACCCTAGAGGAGTACGAATTGCCCCCAAAAGCATTTATTAACAATAAGCAATGGGCTGAAATTGACGGGGTTCTTTGTAAAATAACCAAATTCCTTCGTTTTGATAAAACCCAAGAATTCGAAATTAATGGCCGTAAATATTATCCTTATGCGGTTTTATCAGTGATATGTTCAAAATTCACTGAGCCTGTCACAGGCCTCATTTTCCATAAACAGGACTACAAGCATTTATGCATGGCTTTTGAGAAGGTTGAGCAAGGTCAAGAAGTGTTAATTTTTTGGTCAAATAATCATTATAAGAGTTGGGCCAAGATTTTTTCACCTTTTATGCCGAAATTGTGGGTTATGGTTTGTCCCGGAGGGGCGTTTGAAATTGAAACCAATAAAGATTATCGGCCTGAAATAACGGGGGAAGCAAGGTGGAATGCTTTCAAGCCAATTATAGAGTGGAAGCCCGAAGTAATGGTTTAAAAAGGGGATGAATGAACCTAATACTCGAAGACTATCTAACTGAAACCGAGCTTTCTCAAGCAAGAACTCCAGCAGAGTTTATTGAATGGTTTGAACAAAAACTAGCGATTACAAGAGACCATAGAGAAGAACTAAAAAAACAAAATATTTTACATAAAGGTATCGCAAAGAAATTTTATGAAGAATTGTTTCCGCTCTACCGCTTGATTCAACGCAAGAAGGAGGAGTGGCATGATGTAGAGATTGAATATTGTCTCGGTGATCAGAATTTTGATGTTAAACTTAAGGGCGTCAAGGAATCCATCCCCGAGTATATAGAGATTACCCAAGCAGATAGAAATGAAGAAGAGCATCTTCGGATGTTATATTTTTTAGAACAAGGCCATGTTAGCACAACTGGAAAAGTTACCAAAGAAGGTACCAAAATAACTGGTTTGCGAATTTTAGTGGAAGATGAAACGGGAGAGGGGCACAAATCGATCTTAGAAAAGATAGATCAGATTAAGATAGCGATAGATAATAAAACGGAAGTCGTTCAAAGACCAAATATGACCGCTTTATTGGTGTATTTTGACGATTACCTAAAGTTTCCGCGAGGTAAAGAACAGAAGGAAATTGGGGAATTTTTATCAGAAAATGAATCTTGGAAGAAGCAATATGTGCGTCTTTTTATCGTGAGCGCTTCCGGAGAGCTTTTCTGGGAAAAGAGCTAATAAATAAGTAGGCGTTAAATTACGTAATCGTAATAGGGTTCTGAAGTTGGTGGCTCTTTGGGTTTTATCGGTTTACTGAAGACGGGTACGTCTAGGGCGATAAGCCAACCCATGCTACGCTTTCGATGGATTCTTATAAGTAGCGGTATTTTAAGGGGTTGTAGGGTTCGCTTTCTGCGCTAACCCCGATTTGACGGACACAAAAAAATGGGTATAATGCCCAAAGGAGGTGTCCAATGGATGTTCGGGGAAGGTATCCAAAAGAGTTTAAACTTGAAGCAGTTAGGCTGTTGAATGCTGGTGAAAAACCTGCCAGTGAACTAGCTATGGAGCTAGGGGTAAAACGTACCCTACTCTATCGCTGGAGAGATCAGATTAGGGGAAAAGGAGAAGCGGCTTTCTCTGGTTCGGGTCGGCCAAAGCTCGACCAAATGAGCGAAGTAGCCCGGCTTAAAAAGGAACTAAAAGAAGTAACCGAAGAACGGGATATATTAAAAAAAGCAGCAGCGTACTTTGCCAGGGACCTCAAGTAAAGTACGCTTTTATTAGCGAAAATAACTGTCAATATGGGGTCCAAAAAATGTGTAAAGTTTTAAAGGTTAGCAGAAGCGGCTACTATGATTGGAAAACAAGGCCGCTCAGTAAAAGAAAGCTCCTTGATAAGTTATTGATTGAAGAAATCCGGCAAATCCATATTACATCAAGAAAAAATTATGGTACAATAAAAACTTGGAAGGCACTTAAGGTTAAAGGGATTTGTTGCGGTAAGCATCGCATAGCTAGGCTTAGAAGAGTAAACGGTATTGAGACTAAGCGGCGCAGAAGATTCAAGGTTACAACACTATCAAAAAATACTGAATGGATAGCGCCTAATCTGTTAAATCGTTGTTTTAAAATTACAAAACCAAATAAGGTATGGGTGGGCGATGTAACTTTTGTCGCAACACGAAATGGATGGCTATATTTGGCAATATTATTGGATTTATATTCACGCAAAGTAATCGGCTGGTCAATGTCTGAAAGAAACAATAAAGAACTAGTCGCTAATGCCTTAGATATGGCCATAAAAAGCGCAAACCGCAATCAGAAGTATTGCATCATACCGATCGCGGCAGTATCTATGGTTCAGATGACTACAGGAATAAGCTAACCACCTTTGGCCTAGTGCCAAGCATGAGCCGAAAGGGAGATTGTTACGACAATGCCGTAGCTGAAAGTTTCTTTAGTACATTGAAAAATGAATTAATTATTGGAGAAAAATTTATGTCGCGAGATCAGGCAAAATCAGAAATATTTAAATTTATAGAAATTTTTTACAATAAGCAAAGGTTGTATCAAACATTAAATTATCTTACTCCAGAGCAGATGGAGCTAAATGCTGTATAATAATTAATATGTCCGTTAAACTCGGGATATCGCATTCCGTCCCCTTCTACCCGTTTTTTTTGCTTTTGGCGCAGAAATGGATTAAAAATAAAAGAGGAGATGCTTTAATGAGAATAGGGAAAATATTGACAGCAGGAGTAGTGATAACAATTTTTAATGCAATCGTTGGCATGTTGACTTGCGGAGGTATTTTTAATTGGGTGTATAAAATAGAGCCGACTAATATATGGAAGCCTATGGATGGCCCACCAGGTGTAATGTTTATGATTGGGAGCTTAATATTAAGTATTTTGCTTTCTTTTGTGTATGCATTAATAAGTAAAGGTATTCCTGGAAAGAACAAATTTATAAAGGGGCTTGTTTTTGGATTATGTGTTTGGGTTGTAGGAATATTGCCAGGCATGCTTGCTACATACGCATTTATGACTGTTTCTACCACTGTTGTTATTTATTGGACAATTCTTGAATTAGTTAAGGCTCCATTGCAGGGGATGATCATTGCTGTGATTTATGGCGGATAGTTACTTTCAAATAAAATCAAAAATGGTTATAAAATTGCTTGAACAAATAAAAATAATTGTCCTTCTTGGATTTTTTTTCGTGGTTCTTTGGGTAATGAATGCCTATTGCGAAGATAAAAGCTCCGCATATATGAAGACTACTGAAGTAAAACAGGAAACTCAGCAAAACCAATATCCAAAGGCTAAAAAGAAAAAAATAACAAAAAAAAATATAAAAAAGAAGGCCAAAAAAACATCTCCTAAGGAAATGGAAGATGATGAAGATAAAAACTTAAAGGAAGAATTGCGTAATAAACGCCAAGAGGCTGAATCTTCGTTTGAAAAGTCAGACCAAAAAAAGAAAAAGAATGAAGAGATTATCTCTGAAGTTACAAAAACACAAGAAGAGAATAGAGAAGCAGCCTCTCGTACATTCTGAAAAAATTTATGTGGAGGCGTGGCAGAGCGGGATTTTTCTGAGATGGATATTTCACGGATTTTTAACATTACCGAAAGTGCTCACCGTATCCATAACCCGTTTACACCCGAAAAGCTTGCTGCTCTTGGCGCAGCGCTGCGGTGATTCGTTGGATGGTGCGATCAAAACGATTCTTCGCTTTTAAATATTGGAGAGGTACCGAAGTGGTCATAACGGGCCGCTCTCGAAAAGCGGTTGGGGCGTAAGCCTTACGTGGGTTCGAATCCCACCCTCTCCGTTAATTAATTTATGAGACTATTTAATACCTTATTTAAATTTGCAGGAATAGTTGTTTTAATTATAATTTTAATTTCGCTTATAATTTTTTTATTATTTAAATTTCAGGGCAAGGGGATAATTGAGAAATCATTAAGTAAAACATTAGGTTTTCCGATAAAAATTGAAAAAATAGATTTTAACTTAGATAAAGGAAAGGTAAATTTCCAAGGATTTCATGTTTTAAATAAAAAGCCGTTTAGTTCTGACTTATTAGATGCAGAAAGTTGCACGATTATTTTTAATAGAGATATTTTTAGCCAAAAAAGAAGATTTATAATTAAAGAACTTATTATAGATAAGGGTATTTTTAATATTGAGAGAAATAAAAACGGCAAATTTAATATAGCATATAATAATTTTTTAAATGATATATCTGTGGATATATCATTGGCGTATGCTGATGAATTTAAAGGTATAAATTTCTATAAACTTGCAACCCAGTTAGGTAAAATAACAATAAAAAATTCTTTAGTTAATTTTAGAGATAGCTATATATCGAGTCCGCCTTATAAAATAAATTTTAGGAAGCTAAATTTTAATCTTATCGCTGATAAACAGCAAAATAATTATATTCCTTTAAAATGCGAATTTAATTTTTATATTGTGAATGGTTATTATAATGATAGCCAAGTTAGCTTAGAAGCAGATATAGTTGCTTTTAAGGATCATTCAGATATTAAAGGAATCCTAAGGACAGGCCAAGTTGATTTAATGCAATTCCTTCCTTATTTTCAGAGAGTTACTCCTTTCTTATTCCAAAGAGGGCTATTTAGTTCAATTACTAATTTTAATTTAGATGGTGATATTATTAATTCTACTACTGAGATGCTGTTTCATAAACTAAAGATTACAGTTAATCCAGATAAACAAAATGCTCAGTTTCTAGAAACATCGGTTACTAAACTGCTCCCTTACTTAACATCAAGCAGTGGAGATGTATTGTTTGATTTTGTAGTTAGCGGGCCGTTATCTAATCCAAAAGCGCAGTTAGGCCCTCAAGTTAAGCAGGCAATAACAATGGCAGTTATTCAGGAGATAGGTAATATTATTCAGCAGTTTCAGCAATTACAAAAATAACAGGAGGTTTTTATGTTAGAAGAAAAGATAATGCAGGATTATATAAAAGCGATGAAAGAAAAAGATACAGTTAAGACGTCCACTTTAAGTTTTTTGAGAGCTGAGCTAAAAAATATCGCGATTGATAAGAAAAAAGATAAATTGGACGATAATGATATAATTCCAATTATAAAGAAACAAATTAAGCGCCGGCAGGATTCTATTGAGCAATTTAAACAAGGTAACCGTATTGATTTAGTTGAAAAAGAAGAAAAGGAGCTTGTAGTTTTAAAATCTTATTTACCAGAAGAACTTTCTGAAGAAGCAGTCAAAAAAGTAGTCGAAGATATAATTAAATCAAGCGGTGCTAGTTCTATAAAAGATATGGGTAAAATTATGAAAGAGGCTTTATCTCAACTAGCTGGCAAGGCAGACTCAAGCCTAGTTAGCCGATTAGTAAAAGAAAAATTATCATAGATTTATCAACTTTTTTATGTTATTTTTAAATTACATTTGGAGAGGTCGCGTAGTGGCCGAGCGCGCGAGTCTGGAGTACTCGTATACCGAAAGGTATCCTGGGTTCGAATCCCAGCCTCTCCGCCACGTAAAATGATTCACAAAATGTGAATCATCACGTGGCAGGCATGTGGACGCAGTCTTTACGTGCCGTTACGATAAAACCTATGGACGAACAATTATTAGAGTTAGAAATAAAATTACTTGATGAATTAATGGGCAAGATTAACCTTCTTCAGGAAAAAGAAGAGAGAGAAAAGATTGCCCATGAAGGGCTAGATAAGCTTTGTGGCAGGCTTGAAAAAGATTTGTTGCTTGAAAAAGTCCAAACACTTAAGTCGAAAGAGGAAAGAGGGCAATTTTTAGAACAATTTTTTTCCTATGGAATAATTGATGAGTTATTTCGCGACGATGGCACAGAAGATATAATTATCAATTCGTTAAACTTTATTCAGGTTCACCATTCTAAAAATGGATTAGTTAAAACCGATAGAAGATTTAGTTCGCAAAAAGAATTAGATTTGTTTATCAAAAAATTACTTGTGTTTTCCGGCAGGGATAGTTTAAAAAAAATAAATAATCTTGAGCTGCCACAAATTGAAGGCCGCGTAAATATTACTTATTCGCCTTTTGGGCCGCAGATAACAATTACACGCACAAAAACACATCCTCTAAGCATTGTAAGTTTAATTGCGAATAATTCGGTAAGCGTAGAAATGGCAGCATTAATTTGGCTTTATGTTGAGGGTTTATCAGTTAAGCCGGCAAATATTATTATTGCTGGAGGCCCGGGCGTAGGAAAAACAACATTGTTAAACGCTTTATTTAGTTTTATTTCGGAAAAAGAGCGCGTGGTTGTAATTGAAGATACTCTTGAATTAAATACGCAAATGGAAGATAATTATTCTAGGCTCGAAAGCGATGATGATATAAGCTTACTGGAATTAGTAAAAGACAGTCTACGTATGCGTCCAGATAGGATTGTGATTGGCGAAGTTCGCGGTGAAGAAGCGCGCGATCTAATGACAGCAATTAATACTGGAAAATATTGCCTTGGTTCTTTGCATGCAGGAAGCGCCAGGGAGGCAATTATAAGGCTTAATAATGAGCCCATGAGAGTGCCCCATATATTAATAAATTTAATTGACGCTTTTATTGTGATGAAAAAGTTTCAGAATAAAGATTCTGTTTTTCGTGTTGCTTCTGAAATTACTGAAACTGCAGGTATGGAACAAAATATGATTTTGCTTTCACCAGTTTATGCTTATAATTACGAACAGAGAAATTTTATCAATGTTGCACCTTCGAGTATTTACTGCGAGCGGTTAAGCAAGACATCAGGGTTTTCTTTAAAAGAAATTATGCGAGAGCTAGCCCGTCGCGCATTAGTTTTAAAAGCATTAAAAGATAATAATATTTTTGAATTAAGGCAGGTTTCTGGGTTTTGCCGCAGATATTGTACAGAGCCAGATAAAGTTATTTCACAGTTAAAAATAAAAGTTTGATTTTGTGCGCCCGTAGCTCAATTGGATAGAGCACCAGCCTACGGAGCTGGTTGTTGCAGGTTCGACCCCTGCCGGGCGCGATTAAAAAATCAAAAACCAAAATGCAAAAATCAGAAATAGAGCAATTCTTTATGCGCGAGGCTTTAAAAGAAGCAAAAATTGCCTTTGAAGAGGATGAAGTACCAGTTGGGGCGGTAATTGTTTATAAAAATCAGATTATTGCAAAGGCGCATAATCAGGTTGAAAGATTAAAAGATCCAACAGCCCACGCAGAAATGGTCGCCTTAACCTGCGCAAGTAATTATCTAAATAATAAGTGGTTGTTAGATTCCGCGCTTTATGTTACAATTGAGCCTTGTTCAATGTGTGCAGGAGCGCTTGTTCTTAGTCGTATTAAGCATCTGGTATATGGAGCTGATGACCCAAAAACCGGTGCTTGTGGTTCAGTATTTGACATTATAACGAGCAATAAACTTAATCATAGGGTAGATGTAAAGCGCGGTATACTAGAAAATGAATGTAGTCTTTTATTAAAAGAATTCTTTAAGAGAAAACGAAAATAATAAACCCGAAAATCGATAAGCAAAAATAGGCCGTAATTAAATTTATCTGGAGAGGTGGCTGAGTGGTCGATAGCAACTTCCTGCTAAGAAGTTGTCTGCCGAAAGGCGGACCCTGGGTTCGAATCCCAGCCTCTCCGTAATATTCTATATGACTTACATAGCATTAGCACGAAAATACCGTCCCCAAAAATTAGACGAAGTTGTCGGTCAGGAGCATATTACTAAAATTCTTAAGAACGCAATTGTATCCGGCCGCCTGCATCATGCTTTTTTGTTTAGTGGGCCGCGCGGAGTTGGGAAAACATCTACGGCGCGTATATTAGCAAAATCACTAAATTGCAAAGAAGGCTCTACGGTTAACCCTTGTCAGAAATGCTCTTCTTGTTTAGAGATATCTGAAAACCGTTCAATGGATGTTATCGAGATTGATGGTGCTTCAAATAGAGGAATTGATGAGATAAGAAATTTACGGGAAAATGTCAAATTTGCGCCTGCATCGTCAAAATTTAAGATTTATATTATTGATGAAGTACATATGCTTACTACCGAAGCATTTAATGCTCTTTTAAAAACACTTGAGGAACCGCCTAGTTTTGTAAAATTTATTTTCGCAACTACACAGGCACACAAGGTTTTGGCTACAATCAGTTCCCGCTGTCAGAGATTTGATTTTAGAAAAATTTCAATATTAGAAATGATTGATCATCTTTCGAAAATTTCGAGGGCAGAGAATATTTCGATCGAAAAGGATGTTCTATTTACAGTTGCTAAGGCATCAGACGGTTCACTTAGAGACGCAGAGTCAATACTCGACCAACTGTCGCATTTTACTAAAGACAAAATTAACTCTAAGGATGCTATTTCAGTGCTTGGAATTATAGACAATGATATATTATTTGATTTTACTGCGAGATTAATTAAAAAAGATCTATCAGGTATTTTAGGGCTTTGCGATGAGGTAATTAATCAAGGAAAAGACGCTGGTATTTTTATAAATAGCTTGATTGAGCATTTTAGAAATCTAATGGTAGTTAAAGTAACCAAAGGATCAAAAACAAAACTTTTAGATTTACCTGATGAGATAAGAAAAATGCTTTTTGAACAAAGCAACAGTTTCGAACTAGAAGAAATTTTTAGGGCATTTAATATTTTTATCCAAACTCAAGAAATGCAAAAGCGCTTTGATTCAGTAAGGATCCCCCTTGAGATTTCCGTTATTAAATTAATTAATCCTGTTAATTCAGAGATAAGTTTGGCTAAAAAAAAAGATGAATTAAAAATTAGTGTTGCTACTAAAACACAAAAAACAAAAGTTATTGTTGAAGATACGAGAGATGAAAGTTCTTCTATAGATATTCAAGAAATTAAGGATAATTGGCCAAAGATAATCAATGATTTGACAAAAGTCAAGATGTCGGTAGCAAGTTATTTAGAGCATGCTCAGCCAATGGAAGTAAAAAATAATATTTTAAATATTGGTTTACCTAAAGATATGGCTTTTAGCAAAGAATTTCTTGAGGCAAAAGATAACAATAAAGTGCTTGAAGATGTTATTTTTAGCGTTACCAATGCTAAGCTTCGAATAAAATTTTTACTTAGTGAAAATATTCAACAAAAAAAACAAGAATTTGAAGAAATCGAAGCTGATTTAAAGAATGCATTAGATACTTTCGGCGGAAGAATTGTATCATAAAAGAGGAGATGTAATTGGGTGAAACTTTATCCTGATATAATTGAAAGATTATTGCAGTACTTGATGAAATTTCCTGGGATTGGCAGAAGGAGTGCTGAGCGTATTGTTTATTATATAATTAATGCATCTAAAGAAGAGATTAATAGTTTTTCCCGCGCTTTGCTAGATTTGAAAGATCGGATAAGATATTGTAAAATTTGTAACAATTTAACTGACGCCGAAATTTGCAATATCTGTCAAGATAATAGCCGGAATCAATCTTTAGTTTGTACTGTAGAGGAAGCAAATGATGTTTTAGCTATAGAGAAGTCTGCTAAATTTAAAGGGGTGTACCATGTTTTGGGCGGAAGGATATCTCCTCTCGATGGCAAAGGGCCGGAAAGTCTTAAAATAAAAGAATTATTGACAAGAATACAGCAAAATAGTATAAAAGAAATAATTATTGCAACTGGTACTGATATAGAAGGTGAGGCAACAGCAATATATCTTTCAAATTTGCTCAAACCTTTGGGTGTTAGGGTTTCGCGTATTGCTTCAGGTGTTCCTTTAGGCACTAATTTAGAATATACGGATGCCTCAACCCTTGCTCTTGCTTTAGAAGGCCGTCGTGAGATTTGATTTTTTTCGATTTTTAGTTTTACGTTTTTCGTTTTAGTTTTTAATTTCTGTATTCCCCCTTAGCTCAGTTGGTAGAGCGAGAGACTGTTAATCTCCAGGTCCTAGGTTCGAGTCCTAGAGGGGGAGCCAAATAGGGCTCGAACTTTATAAGTCACGTAAAGTTCGAGTTTAACCCTCTGTAAGTTTGCTTGTAATTAGGCAAAGTGCTTGCAGGGGGTTTTTGTTTAAGGTATAATCAGTCCATGAAAATCATAATAGAAAGTATAGCGCTTAATGAAATAAAGGCGATGGCCCAAGCTACTTTTGGTAATTTAGTAAAAGCTGTTGTTGATGTTGAAAGAGAGTTAGTTGCAATTGATGCTGAGCTTCATTCCGATTTGGAAGCATTGCTTTTGAAGGATGGGTCAAAACAAAAAAATCTTTGGGGTATTAATTTATATCCAGAAATTCAAGGCACTGATTTTATTGAATTTGATTCTATGATTAATATGCGTCCTTCTTGCGGCAATAGAAGTCGTGGTATAGAAAATGAAGAAATGCGTAAAAAAATTATCGAGATAGTTGTAAAAAAGATTAAATAATGAGTTATCAGCATAAAGATTTAGCTTTAGGTCGTTGGAACCAGATGCCATTTTTAGAACAAATGGCAAATATTGGTAGCGAGGTTGAGCGCGCACTTAATTGGCAGATAAAGAAAAATAATGATTATGCTCAAAGGGCATTTGAACGCGCCCTAGAATTAATCGATTTGACATTAGATAGTGATAAGAATTATGCTCATTTGAAGGAAATTGCTCGTATGAGAGAAGCAATTGTTGATTATTTTTTTGGGGTAAACCAGTTTATGTCCTCTGAACACTCTTGGCGAAGTTATTTTTTACCTTTTGCCTACGCATCTCGAATAAATCATTAATCTTAAGAAAGCACTAGATGAGAGACTGGAAGAAATTTCTATACATTGTAGCAATTTTTTTAGGCTGTTTCTATTTGCCTATTGAGAACCTGCGCTTTACCAATGCTATTTTCGAGGCGTTAGCTCTTGTTAAATGGTATGCGCGGGAACATATACTTTTATGCCTTGTTCCGGCGTTCTTTATAGCCGGAGCGATATCTGTGTTTGTTAGTCAGGTGTCCGTGATGAAGTATTTCGGGGCTAAGGCGAATAAATTTTTATCGTATAGCGTGGCATCTGTGTCTGGGGCGATCTTAGCGGTATGTTCATGTACGGTGTTGCCTTTATTTTCTGGCATATATAAGAGAGGAGCTGGCTTGGGGCCTGCGATCGCTTTTCTATATTCAGGACCCGCAATTAATGTTTTAGCAATTATTTTTACCGCTCGAATCCTCGGCTGGCAGTTAGGGTTTGCACGAGCTATAGGAGCGGTTGTCTTTAGTGTTGTTATTGGTTTATTGATGCATTTTATCTTTTTAAAAGAGGAGCGAGAGCGGCACGCCAACGGCGATTTTAATTTCGGAAAGGTAAAAGAAACCCGTTCTTTAGGTCAGAATGTTCTTTATTTTGTATCTATGGTTGTATTTCTTATTTTTGCTAACTGGGGCAAGCCGCTGGAAGGTGATCATAGCTCATGGGTATTTATATATCAGTACAAATGGTGGATTGCCGGATTTTCGCTAGTTAGTTTGGTGGTAATGCTTTTTAAATGGTTCAAAAAGGACGAACTTAAAGAATGGACTTCGGCGACATGGGGATTTGTTTTACAGATCTTGCCGCTTCTTTTGGGCGGGGTGTTGATTTCTGGATTTCTTTTAGGCAGGGTAGGGCATGAGGGGATCATTCCTTCCCGGTTTATTGAGGCGTTAGTCGGCGGCAATTCTTTAAGGGCAAATTTCTTTTCTTCAATTGTTGCGGCGTTCATGTATTTTGCTACGCTTACGGAAGTGCCTATTTTACAGGGTTTGATCGGATCCGGTATGGGTAAAGGGCCAGCGCTGGCGCTTCTTTTGGCCGGGCCAGCGTTGAGTTTGCCAAGTATGCTGGTTATTCGGGGAATTATCGGCACTAAGAAGACAGTTGTCTATGTGGCTTTGGTAGTTGTTATGGCTACCATAAGCGGAATGATTTTTGGTTTAATTGTAAAATAGGAGGCAGAAAATGAAAATAGAAATTTTGGGAGTAGGTTGTCCTAAATGCAAACAGCTTATGGCGAATGTTGAGGAGGCTGTGAAAGAATTAAATATTCAAGCTGAGATTGGTAAGGTCACGGATATCAATAAGATAACCGAGTGTGGCGTAATAATGACGCCCGCGCTGGCTATTGACGGTAAGGTGGTCTCATCCGGGAAAGTTCTCAATAAAAATGAAATTAAAACAATTATTTCATGAGGTGATCTAGGTGAAATTTAAAGATGCGCTCATTTCGGGTAAGTTTGAGTTCAAGGTTGTTATAAAATAATGAAATAGTTGCAGATGATTTTGTTTTAGAGTAGAATGATTAAAAACAGAGGAGGAGAGAATGAGAAAATTTAGTGTTATGGGTATTATTTTATTATCCATATTTATTATAGGCATCAAATATGGTCATACACAATGCGCATCGGTTAATCAGGCCGTAGCGGTTAAGACAGTAGATATAAATAAAGATAATAAGCCAGATATAATTTATTACAGCCATGATAATAAATATGTCTCTAAAGCTGAAGCAGATACAAATTTCGATGAAAAGACTGACATAACGATGTATTTAAAAGAAGGTAAGTTCGATTCAGCGGAAGTTGATACGAATCATGATGGAAAAATAGATAAGAAATTCAGCGATCTAGCAGATTTTAATAAATGGCTTAATGAGAATAATCCAAATTTTCATAATCACTTCAATAATCCTGATGATTGGCAATTTAGCATAGAGCACGATAAAATGCTTTAGATAAATAAAATAAATTTTCTGACTATTGCTAGATTGTTTCTGAAACAAATGAATCATTGGTCTATTATAATTATTTTTGTTTTTTTAGGCCTTGTAGCGAGCTTGTTGAATGTTTTTATGATAATCGGGATGATGAAGAAGATAAATGAAAAAGGGGGGAGTTGTGAAATTTAAAGTTAAAGTTGTTGCTGTGTTATTTTTACTTACGACAATTTCAATAGCTTATTGCCAGAAGATAGAAATACCCGATCTAGTTGATAGATTTAAGGCATCTACCGATATTCAGCAAAAAACATTAAAAGAACAATACAGATACGAAACTATGGATGCAAAAGGCCAGGTAGAGAATGTTGTGGAATGGAAGAAATTTGATGAGAGAACCGATAAAGGGCAAATGTATTATAAATTAATCACTAAACCGCAAAAGACAAGCCAAAGTAATACTTATACACTTTTATTATATTTTAAGAATATTGATGAAGTAAAAGATATGAATGAGGGGCAGAATATTGTAGCAGAGTGTGTGTTTTTAGATATTGCTGATGATATGGATACAGTATCGGTATCACTTTTTGCAGATGATTTTACCAAAGAAGATAAGATAATGTTTGATACACTTTCAATAGGAGATTAGACGAGTTAAATTATGATTAAAAAGAAGATCGTTCTAGTTTTATTAAGTATATTGTTTTTTACGCAGCCAAGCCAAGCAAAAGAAATTAAGATAGTAACATCATTTTATCCTATGTATATTATGGCTAAAAATGTTACTAGAGATATTCCCGGAATTTCTCTAGAAAATCTTACCTCTGCTTATATAGGATGTCTGCATGATTACGGATTAACAGTAAGGGATATGAAGGTGCTTTCCCAAGCAGATATTTTTATAGCAAATGGTGCAGGTATGGAAGCATTTTTAGATAAAATTTTAATACAATATCCGCATTTAAAAATCGTACAATTATCTAAGGGTATCGAGTTAATTAATGATAATCCCCATGTATGGGTAAGTATATCTGATGCAATTATTGAAGTTAAAAATTTAGGCATGGCCCTTGAAGAATTCGATCCAGATCATGCCAAGTTATATCAAAAAAATACTTTTGAATATATAGAAAAATTAGAAATATTACGTAAAAAAATGATCCAAGAGCTGGCTCCTTATAAAGGCAGGCCGATTGTTACTTTTCACGAAGCGTTCCCCTATTTTGCTAAAGAATTTGGTTTTAATATTGTAGCTGTAGTAGAGAGAGAACCAGGAAGTACCCCTAGTGCAAGAGAACTTAAAGACACAATCGAACTTATTAAAAAAAGCGGCGTTAATGTTTTGTTTAGTGAGCCTCAATATCCATCTTCTGCAGTTAATGTGATTTCTAGAGAAACGCATATTAAGGTATATGTGCTTGATCCTGCAGTGACCGGCCCGGATGATTATGACGCCTATATAAATATAATGGAAAATAATTTGAGTGTTCTTAAAAAGGCGCTAGAAGAATGAATACTTGCGAGCATTGCTGTACGCAGATTAAGAATTTAACCGTTAAATTTAATAATAATATTATCCTTGATAATGTTAATTTACATGTTAATTGTAGAGAGGTTGTTGCAGTTGTTGGCCCGAATGGCGCTGGAAAAACCACGTTATTACGCACCATTTTGGGAGAAATACCGTACAAAGGTACTATATCGTTTCGTATAAACAGTAAAGAATCTAAAAAGCCAAGAATAGGATACGTACCACAAAAATTACAATTTGATTTTAATTCGCCTATTAGCGTAGCTGATTTTACTGCATCAGCAACTAGCAGGTATCCCGTTTGGACAGGCATTACTAAAGAACTATTGGTAAAAATAAAAGATGTATTATCATTATTTTCAACCGAACATTTGTTAAATAGAAAAATTGGAGAGCTTTCTGGAGGGGAATTGCAGCGGGTTTTGCTTGCGATTGCAATGACTCCTAAGCCTGATATATTACTGTTAGATGAAGCAGTTAGTGCGGTTGATGCGGAAGGTTTATCTGCTTTTTATAGTATAGTAAATGAATTGAAAAAAAAATATGATATTGCTGTGATTTTGGTTACGCACGATTTGGCAGGTATTTCTTCTTGTGCTGACAGAATTATTCTTCTTAATCATTCTGTGATTAATGAAACCGTATTAATACAAAAAGAGGGCGAAGATAATGGCAGTCATTGATGCTTGGCATAGCCTGATGCATATGATTCCGTTCAGCTGGACAAAATATACATTTATGAATAATTCGCTTCTAGCGGTTTTATTGATAACTCCTTTATTTGCGTTATTGGGTACTATGGTAGTAAGCAACCGTATGGTTTTTTTTACTGAAGTTCTAGGACATTCAGCTTTGACTGGTATTGCTATCGGCGTAATTCTAGGTTTTTATGAACCTACTTTACCAATGGTTGTTCTTGCGATAATTTTAGCGGCCGCGATTAATATGGTCAAAAATATAATAAAAAGTTCGATGGATACAGTTTTAGGCGTATTTTTTGCATTTATTGTATCGCTAGGGATTGTTATCTTGAGCAGGCAGGGAGGATTTGTTAAATACACGAATTATCTAATTGGTGATGTTTTAGCGGTGAGCCAGAATGATTTAATCTGGCTTGCCGGCATATTTATTTTTGTAGTAATTTATTGGTATATAGTTTCAAATGCGTTAATACTTACAAGCATTAATACATCTTTAGCGCGCAGCCGATTGATTAATACATCTTTCGTAGAATTAAGTTTTTCTATAGTCCTTGCAGTTGTTGTTATGATGTCGATACGTTTGGTTGGCATTTTAATAGTTAATTCATTATTAGTTTTACCTGCTGCATCAAGCCGTAATTTTGCCAAGAATATTCATATGTATACATTATGGGCGGTAATTATAAGTATTTTTTCAGGTGTTACAGGTTTGATTCTATCATATTATTGGCTTGCTGCATCTGGTGCTACAATTGTTTTAGTTGCTAGTATATGTTTTATACTTTCCATATTAAGCGCAAAATTCGTGCATAAATATTGATCAATTTATCTTGTAATTTTACTTATTTTTCTTATAATAATTTATTAAAGGAACAATATGTATAAAAAAATATTATTTATTATCGCTATGGTTATAATTCCCTCTTTGGCTTTACAATCTTATGCCAAAGAAATAACAAAAGACGAAGCAATAAAAATCGCAAGTGATAGGCTTCTCTTGGATGGTTTGTCTCTTGAAGGGGTGGAGGTAACTTACGATGAAGAGAATAAGCTTTGGGAAAGTAAAATTAATAAAATAATCGTTTTAGACAATATTGCCATTTTTGGAATTATAAAAAAGGGATTTTTAGAAAATTATAAGATAGTTTTTTTCCAGTTTAAGCCGCCGCATCGCGATATATGGGTTTTTATTGATAAAGACACGGGAGATATTCTAGATATTTATAAGAGATAATATATTTTTTTTAAATTTTGTATGCTAAATACATATAAATATATGCTAAATACATATATAAATACAGTTCTATATATGCAATAGACATATTAATGTATGCATAATGCATATATTAAATATATCTTGACTCTAATATGTTAGATGCATATAATTGTATGCACAATGAATATATATAAATATTATGAGAGATTTGGCAAAGAATAAGATTCGGCTTCTAAAGCTTTTTTTTGATAATCCAAATCATGCTTATTATATGCATGAGATTGGCAGGATTTTGAAAAAAAAGCCGGGTGTTTTCCAACGCACATTATATAATTTAGAAAAACAGGGTATTCTTTTGAGTGAATATAAGGCAAATGCCAGATTTTTTAAGGCAAATATGAAATACCCTGTATATAATGAGTTGAAAGCAATGGTTTTTAAAACTTTTAGCCTGTGTAAAATTGCATAAAAAGGAGCGATGGTTGCCAGATAAGAAAAAATATAAGATATTAGTCTTAATAATTCTAATTTCATTCATAAGTTCTTATTGTTTTTCTCAGGAAATAGGCAAGGAGAATGTTTTTTATATTTCGCTTGATGATGCTATCGAGTTTGCCTATAAGAATAATGATGATATACGAATTCAGGAGCAGCAAATTGAGTTTGCTAAAGCTAGTATAATTAAGGCAAGAAGCAGGCTTTTACCCAAACTCAATCTTGGCGCTTCCTTCACGCATAATAATGCCGTGCTCGGATCATCAACAACAACAGGTAAGAAAGATCCAGGGATTTTCACCGGCTATAGAAATGATAATCAATTAGGGCTTTCATTGACCGATGAAGTATATACAGGCGGAGCAAACATTGCAAATTTAAAGCGTTCAAAAGTTGAGTTAACTGCTCAAGAAGAAACCCTGCGTTTTAAAAAGCTTTTAATAGAATTTGAAGTGAAGCGTCTTTATTATGGTTTACTTCTGGCTTATGAAACAGAGCGCATATCAAGAAATTTAGTTGATCAGGCAAAGATGCATTACGAGGATGTCAAGCGTAGGTTTGAGCAAGGCACGTCTTCTAAATTTGATGTTCTTCAATCAAAAGTTCAGGTATCTAAAGTGATGCCAGAGCTTGTTAAGGCAGTAAATTCCGTAGATTTAATCACAGAAGAATTAAAAAAATTAATAGGTATTAATATGTTTTCTAAAATAATTTTGAAAGATAAGCTGGAGCAGGATGTTATTGAAATTAAAGAAAAAGTATTTTTGAGTGAAGCATATATTAATAATCCTCAAATGATTTTAAAGATACTAGGGATAGATATAAGTAAATTAGATATAAAAATAGCCAGAGCTAGTGGCCTTCCTCAGATAGATGCGAGTTTAAATTATAATTATAGGTCGAACAATTGGAATAATATGTTTAATTCGCGGCATAGTAATTGGAGCGGGGGGGTAGCTGTAACTATTCCTATATTTGATGCTTTTTCAACAAAGGCAAAAGTTGAAGAGGCAAAAGCCAGATATGCGCAAACGATAATAGAAAAAGAGAATTTAATTGATCAATTAGTTGTTGATATTAGACGTGCTTGTTTAGATCTAAACGAGGCTAATACAATAATCGAATATGAAAGAGATAGTATTGATGAAGCCAGGGAAGCTTTAAAGATAGCAAACGTTAGTTATGATTGCGGAGTAGGTACAAATTTAGATGTTTTGGATGCGCAGGTATCATTGAGCGTAGTTGATAAAAATTATGTTGAAGGAATTTATGATTATCTTATGGCAAAAGCATTTCTTGATAAAACAAGGGGCAAAGAAACATTAAAAGCCTGCCTGACGGCAGACAGGGAGAAAAGTCATGATGAAAAAAAGAATTAAATTAATATTAATAATAGGGTTTGCGACTTTATTGTCTTATTTCATATTTGCGTTTATTCATAAAGAAATGGTTAAAAATAATAAAAAAATAAAAGTATCCGGGAATATTGAGGGAGATGATGTACGTATGTCTTTTCGTGTGCAGGGCCAGATTATAGAACTTTTGACTGATGAGGGCGAGGTAATAAAATTAGGAGATACGGTTGCAAGGTTAAATACAGACGAATTAACAAAAATAAGGGATAACGCTAAGTCTGAACTCAATGCATCTATTTACCAATATGAACTTGCCAAAATTGATTACGAACGAGCAGAAAATCTGCTTATTGCCGGAGCAATTTCTACGCAGCAAAGAGATTCTGCTAAAACTAAATTCGATGCCCTAAAGGCAGATGTTGAAAAAAACAGGGCTTCTTTAGAGCTTGCAGAAACAAGATTGGGTTTTGCAGAACTTGCTTCGCCGTTAAATGGTTTTATCTTAGTAAAAAGCGCTCTACCTGGTGAAGTTGTGCAAATTGGCGCACCAGTTTTTACAGCTATTGATTTAAATAATATTTGGGTTACGGCTTACATAAATGAGATTGATTTAGCAAAAGTTAAACTAGGCCAGAAAGCGTATGTAGAAACAGATACTTACCCCGGGAAAAAATACGAAGGATGGGTTTCTTTTATATCGGATCAAACAGAATTCACCCCTAAGTATATTCAGACAACCGAAGAGAGGGTAAAATATGTATACAGGATAAAGGTTAGGGTTGATAATTCAACTCTTGAATTAAAGCCGGGAATGCCCGCAGATGCATATATAATTTGCAAAGATGATAACAATCAAGGCAGTTAACCTCACAAAGAAATTTAACGATCATGCAGCCGTTGATAATCTTAACCTTGAAATTAATGAAGGCGAAATTTTTGGTTTAGTTGGTCCTGATGGCGCTGGTAAAACTACGACTATGCGTCTTTTGACCGGTATTCTTAACCCAACCAGCGGAGAGGGCTGGGTATACAACAGGCATATTATTAAAGAATCAGAAATACTTAAGGATAATATTGCCTATATGTCACAACGTTTTGGTTTATATGAAGAGCTGACTGTTCTAGAGAATCTGGATTTTTATGCTGATTTATTTGGTGTGCCAAAAAAAGGCAGAGAGGCAACAATTGATCGCTTACTTGGTTTTTCCGGGTTACTGCCATTCAAGCAAAGATTTGCAGGTAAGCTTTCAGGAGGGATGAAGCAAAAACTCGGCCTTGCTTGTGCTTTAGTGCATACGCCCCGCGTGCTTTTTTTAGATGAACCAACTAATGGTGTCGATCCAGTATCTCGCAGAGATTTTTGGAATATACTATATGATTTATTAAAGGAAAAGGTAACAATACTTTATTCTACATGTTATTTGGATGAAGCTGAACGTTGCCGTAGAGTTGGTTTGATACATAGAGGTAAACTTTTACGCTGCGATTCTCCTGATAAGATAAAAAAAGAATGTAACGCAAAAAGCCTCGAAGAGGCTTTTGTTACAATAATTAAAGAATACGAATCAAAATTATAATTGTAGGGGACAGGTATACCTGTTTCCCGAAACATAAAATATGGACAATATTGCTGTTAGCGTGCAAAATTTAGAAAAAAAATTCGGCGATTTTACCGCAGTAAATAAAATTAATTTTGAAGTTAAGCAAGGTGAAATTTATGGGTTTCTTGGGCCTAATGGTGCAGGTAAGTCTACTACAATAAGAATGTTATGTGGAATTATCCGGCCTACGTCTGGATCTGGGTGTGTAGGCGGATACGATATTGTAAAAGAACAACATAGTATAAAAGAGCATATTGGTTATATGTCGCAAAAATTTTCTCTTTATGATGATCTTACTGTAGAAGAAAACATTTCCTTTTATAGCGGTATATACAAGATACCTCGAGAATTACGTAGAGAGCGCACAGAGGAAGTGATTCGTGTTGCCGACATTAGTAGTTTTCGTAATCGTCTTACTCGCACTATTTCAGGCGGATGGAAACAGCGTTTAGCTTTAGGATGCGCGCTTTTACATCAACCAAAGATTATATTTCTTGATGAGCCAACATCAGGCGTTGACCCGATAACTCGTTCGAATTTCTGGAGTATTATTAAAGAGTTGTCAGGCAAGGGAGTAACCGTTTTTGTTACTACTCATTACATGGACGAAGCAGAAAATTGTGATCGTATGGTATTAATTTATAAAGGTAATATTATTGCTATGGGCACGCCTTTACAAATGAAAACAGAACAGATGAAACAAGATGTGCTTGAAATTATAGTGGATAATCCCGAAGACTGGTTGGACAAAATTAAAAAAATCCCTCAGGTAAAAGAAGCCGCTCTTTTTGGGATAAATTTGCATGTTGTGGCGTATGAAACGACACTTGTTATTCAAGCGGTAAAAGATGTTTTTATACAAGCAGGGATATCTAAATATTCTATAAATAAGATTGTGCCTTCTCTTGAAGATGTTTTTGTTTCCGCTATAGAGACCTATGATAGGGAGCACCCGGTTAAATGATGAATTTTAAAAGAGTTATGGCTGTAAGTAAAAAAGAATTTATTCAGATTAAACGTGACCCGCGTTCTTTAGGCCTAGGATTAGCAATTCCGATTTTTCTATTATTTATATTTGGTTACGGCCTTTCTTTAGATATTGATCATGTCCGCACCGTTGTTTGGAACCAGGATGGTTCGCAGTTTAGCCGTGATTTCTTGCTTAATTTTAAAAACTCTAAATATTTTAAAATAATTCATTACACTGATAATTATAGGGATATTGAACATATGATCAATAATGGAAAAGTATTAATGGCTTTAGTTATACCTAAGGATTTTTCTCATTATATAAGGTCTGGAAGACAAGCCCAAGTACAATTAATAATAGACGGAAGTGATGCCAACACAGCAACAATTGCAAGGGGTTATGTGCAGACAGTTGTTGCTAATTATAATGCAAATCTTTTAACTACTGCTTTTCAAAATAAGGGTTTGATTCCGCCTGTATCAGTAGATTCTCGTCCGAGAATTTGGTATAATTCGGGGCTTACAAGTACATGGTTTATTGTTCCCGGAGTTATTGGGATTATTATTATGATTATCGCGGCACTACTTACATCAATTTGTATCGCTCGTGAATGGGAAAGAGGCACGATGGAACAGCTTATCTCTACCCCTGTTAAGGCACCCGAACTTATTATTGGAAAATTTATACCTTATTTTGTAATCGGTTTTTTCGATCTTGCGATTGGAGTTTTAATGGGGCAGTTCATATTTCATGTTCCTTTTCGGGGGAATTATTTGGTGTTAATATCTTTAAGTGCTCTTTTCTTGACCGGTGCGCTGTCGCAAGGCATATTAATTTCTGTAGTAGCAAGAACACAATTAATGGCATCGCAGCTTGCAAGTTTGAGCACTCTTTTGCCTGCCGTACTTTTATCTGGATTCATTTATCCAATTTTTAATATGCCGAAAATACTGCAATTGGTTACTTACTTTATACCTGCTAGGTATTATATTGTTATACTAAGGAATCTATTTTTAAAAGGCAGCGGTATATTGGTTATGTGGGATGAGGGCCTATTTTTATTATTGTTTGCACTTATTATGTTTGGTATTGCAATCAAGAAGTTCAAAAAAAAGGTAATTTGATATGTTTGAGAGAATAATAGCGATACTTACAAAAGAATTTAAACAAGTTTTTCGTGATCCGCGGATGAAGACAGTTATTTTCATTTCTCCATTAATCCAAATAATTCTTTTTGGCTATGCTGCAAATAAAGATATTAATATTGTTCCTACTGCAATTTTCGATCGCGACAATACAGTTGAGAGCCGTGAGTTGTTGCGCCGTTTTACTTATTCTAAATATTTTGTACCAGAACATTATATTGATAGCGATCGTGATCAAAATTGGATTCTCGATAAAGGCCTGGCTAGTATAGTTATCCATATTGACAGAGGTTTTGGCCGTAATATTAAAGCACGCAAGGATGCCGCTTTGCAACTTGTTTATGATGGCACAGATTCAAATACAGCAATGATTGTTATGGGTTATGCAAATACAATTGTGGGCAATTACAATAATCAATATATGCAGAATCAAATAGATGCCCAGCAGGATAAGCTAAGCGTACCAAGGGTAGACTTAAGAGATCGTGCTTGGTTTAATGGAAATCTTGTTTCGAGAGACTATTATTTACCGGGGGTTGTTGCAACAATTGTAACAGTAATGTCGCTAATGCTTAGCTCTATGGCAATAGTGAAAGAAAAAGAAATCGGCACCATGGAGCAATTAATTGTAAGCCCTATAAAGCCTATTGAGCTTATTATTGGTAAACTGTTTCCTTTTGCTATAATCGCTCTTATTCAAATTACGCTTATTACAGCGCTTGGTGTTGCTTGGTTTCATATACCTCTAAGAGGCAATGTTATTTTATTATTATTTTCTAGTTGTGTATATTTAATTACTACTCTGGGTATCGGCTTATTTATTTCTACAATATCTGCGACTCAGCAAGAAGCATTAATGTCAGTCTTCCTTTTTTATATGCCAACGGTTCTTTTATCCGGATTTGCTTATCCTATAGCTAATATGCCACAGGTTATTCAATATGCAACATTTTTTAATCCTTTGCGTTATTTTATGGTAATTATCAGGAGTATATTTTTGAAGGGAGTGGGTATTGAGATTCTTTGGGAACAACTGTTGCCATTATTAATTATGGGGTTATTAGTTATTAGTTTCAGCGCTCTTAAATTCCGCAAGAGCTTAAGTTAATATTTCTACAGGAGGAATAGATGCAGAAAAATTTAGAGACATTGCTGCCTTTATCCGATTCGCGCGATAAATTATGATCAGGAAAAAAATTAAGCAATATTATGGAGTTTCCGATTATAATCAGAAAATATGAGAGGCGGGATCGTTTATCTGTAAGGCAAATTGCTTGTGATACAGCAGATAAAGGAGAACCCTTAGAAAATTTTTTTAGCGATAGATATATTGCCGCAGATTTAATTACAAAATATTATACAGATTATAATAAGGAATTTTTATGGGTGGCAGAATATAATGGCGAAGTAATTGGTTATTTGACCGGCTGCATAAATGATAAGCATTATACCTGGATTATGATTACAAATATATTGCCGTATGTAATTTTTATTGCGTTTTTTAGGGGCGTGTTCCTAGATATTAAAACTTGGAAATTATTAAAAGCAATTATTATGACTTTTTCAAAAAGAGTTTTTACTATGAGTGAGGATAATTATTTATTTTCACAAAAAGATTATCCGGCGCATCTACATATTAATTTAAAAAATGGTTATCGTGGCCAGAATATTGGAAGAGGGTTAGTCGATAAATTTATAGATCAATTGAGGGCTAAAGGTATAAAAGGTGTTTATGCTTCTGTTAGAGAAGATAATACCTTCGGATGTAATTTTTTTGAGCATTTAGGGTTTAGAATATTGGCTAAACATTCATTAGTATTATCGAATAAAAATGGTTTATACTATACAATTACTTACGGAAAACAAATATTATGAAAAAAATAATACTATTTTCTTTATTATGTTTATTTTTAAGCGCTTGCGCAACAACCCCTATTATAAATCCACTAGAATTACCCAATGTTGAATTTGAAAAAGAAGATCGCATATTGATACTTGCGCCGCATCCTGACGACGAAGTTTTAGGTTGCGCAGGGGTAATTCAAAATGCAGCTTTAAATAATCTGCCTTTAAAAGTCGTGTTTTTTACTTATGGAGATAATAACGAGTGGTCTTTTATGGCTTATAAAATGCATCCTGTGATAATCCCTCAAGCCGTAAGGAATATGGCATTAGTGCGTTATGATGAAGCAGTTAATGCTGATAGTGTTTTAGGGTTAGAGAAAGAAAATTTAATTTTTTTAGGTTATCCTGATTTTAAAACTTTAAATATTTGGAATTCACACTGGGCTTCTAGGCCGCCAGCGAGAGGTATGCTTACAAATTCAAAAGCCGTTCCTTATAAAAATGCATTTAGGTATGGAGCGCCTTATAAAGGAGAAGAGATTTTAAAGGATCTTGAGGCAATTATTCGCGATTTTAAGCCGACGAAAATTTTTGTTTCGCATTCAGCAGATCATAATGTTGACCATCGAGCGCTTTATTTATTCACACGAGTTGCTCTTTGGAATTTAAAAAAAGAAATTAACCCAAAAGTCTATCCTTATTTAGTGCATTTTAAAGATTGGCCTAAACCTTTAGGGTATCATCCGAAGAAAACTTTATCACCGCCTTATTTTTTTAAAGATTTAATTAGCTGGAGAATTTATCGTCTAGATGATGCAAAAATTTCAAAAAAATACCGCGCACTTAAAGCTAATAAGTCACAAATGAAATTAGATGCAAAATTTCTAAATGCATTCGCTAGGGTTAATGAATTATTTGGGGATTTTGCCGAGATTGTTTTGAAACCAAATGACGGCATATTGATTTATAAAGAGTCAGAAAATCGTGATTTCATCAATAAGCGTTCAATTTTAGCGAGTAAACAAAGGGCGGGTTTTGTAGGCATTCAAGAAAAATATATTCGCCTAAAAGATGATAATATTGAATTTACTTTTAAATTTTCTCGGCCGCTTGCCAGAGGCGCAGAAATTTGTTTACGTACATTTGGTTATAGTTTTAGCCGGCCGTTTGAGGCAATGCCTAAATTGCAAGTAAGAATTGGCCCGGCAAAGTATGGTGTATATGACCAACACCATAAAATTTCTTCGAAAAATATTATTGTAGAAAGACACCTTTTTCAAATTGTAGTTAAGATCCCGCTAAAGGTCTTAGGCTATCCTGATAAGATTTTAACAACCAGCCAATCCTACTTAACAAGAATTCCGCAAGACTGGTATATGTGGCAGATTATAGATATAACTGAATAATAAGTTGGCTATTCTTCAAATACATCGGCGCTGAAGATATAAATTTCACATTCACCATTTCTCCATGCATTTTTTGAAAGCCCTGCTTTATGAATGCAGAGATTATTCATAAATTCTTCTTTTGTCCAACAAGTTTCAGTTGCAACTTGCGGTAAAAAAACTCCGCTTTTTATACCTTTTTTTACAATAACTCCGTGTTTACCCAATGTTATTTCATTAGGATCTATTATTTTTTTAAGAGCTGAAAGCACAGATATTTCTATATGAATTAAAGGGAGTTCTTCTTTAGTTAAGGGCCTAAACCGCGGGTCTTCGGTTGCAGATGCAATCGCCATATCTCTTATTGTTAAGCATAATGGTTTTTGGCCGACGATATTTCCTATGCAGCCACGAAGTTCTTTATTTATATGTAAACTTACAAAGGCGCCCAGTTTTTGATTAAGTAGGGGGTCGGTTTCTTTTATTTCAAGGATTTTTTTGTTTTTGACATATTCTGTAATAGTATCCCGGGCAATTTTAAGCAGTTTATTTTTTTGTTCATTATTTAATAGTGATTTCATAATATTATAAATATTTATTATTAAATTTTAAAGAATAAACATTAATTTATTATATCAAAAATGATTGTAATTTCATCATTAAATTATATAATAAAGATATGAAAAGAATTTTTTTATTTATTTTACCAATTTTAATAATTGTAACGCTTGCGTTTACTATTTTTGGTATGTTTCAAGTACGCTTTGAAGAAGAAAAGCTTATTGATGACTTAAAGCGTAAAACACGCCATATTGCCGAAAGTATGGAGCTGTCAGTAAAAAATGTATTACTTACAAATGATGTAAGGAGCGCTAACTATCTTGTAGAAAAATTTGAGACTAGAGAAAGGCTACAGGGCTGTGTTATTTATGATAAAGAAGGAAACATTCTTGTTATTACGAAAAGATTTAATGATTGGAAGGAAAAAGAAAAACCATATTTTAAAGAGCTATTGTTAAATAAACAGGCAAGAGGCGAAATAGAGAAATTCAGGCAATCAAGTGTTTATAGTTACATCTTGCCAATCTTTGATGATGGGAATAACCTTTTAGGTTTTGTTGAGGTGATTTATGATACTTCTTATGTTTTTACAAGGTTAACGCAGCTTTGGAAAAGGATCAATTTTACATTAATAACACTTGTTGTATCAATTTGTATTATAGCAATTTTTTTACATAAACAAATTTTTACTTTACCTGTTCAGCGCCTTACGGAGTGGTTTAAGCATTTTCAGAGAGGCGAGATAGACGAGAGCCATCCAATTAAAGAAAAAGGAGAATTAGGTAAGCTTGCCAGTGAAGTAGAGCAATTGGCCTTGAGTCTAAGAGTAGCGCGTAAGAGCGTTTCAGAAGAAGCTCAAAAACGTATTATAAAAGAAGATATATGGACAGAAAATAAATTAAAAGATCTGGTAAGGGCTAAGTTGGGAGAGAATACTTTATTCGTAGTGTCTAATAGAGAGCCCTATATGCATGTTACAAATGATATTACTGGGGAGGTAAGATGTGTTAGGCCCGCAAGCGGTGTGGTTACAGCAATTCATCCTATTCTCTGTGCCTGCGGGGGGACCTGGATAGCGCATGGTAGCGGTAATGCTGACAAGAAATTTGTTAATTCTAAAGATAAGTTAGGTGTTCCTCCCGGTGATAATAGATACATTCTAAAAAGAATCTGGCTTTCTAAAGAAGAAGAGGAAGGTTATTATTATGGTTTCTCTAACGAGGGGCTTTGGCCGCTTTGCCATATAACGCATACGAGGCCTATATTTAGGGAATCGGATTGGACCGCATATAAAAATGTAAATAAAAAATTTGCTGAAAGCATATTAGAAGAACTCCCCGCAAAGAATCCTTTTGTTTTTATTCAAGATTATCATTTTACTATTCTTCCGCGATTAATTAAAGAGAAACGCCCAGATGCGATTGTTGCTTTATTTTGGCATATCCCTTGGCCAAACCCCGAAGATTTTTCAATTTGTCCTTACCAGGCAGAAATTTTAGACGGAATGCTTGGTTGTGATTTGATTGGTTTCCATATTCAATATCATTGTAATAATTTTCTTGATACAGCAAACAGGCTTCTTGAATCTAGGGTTGATACAGAAAAATTTAGTATTGTTCGATCAGGCAGAGAAACGTTTATTAGGGCATTTCCTATAAGCGTAAACAGCTATGCCAGTCCAAAGGCTAACGTCGAATCAAAAGATATAAAGAGATTGGTAAGTGAATTTGATTTAAAGGATAAAATTGTTGCTTTAGGCGTTGATAGAATTGATTATACAAAGGGTATCATTGAAAGAATCCTGGCTATTGATAGATTCTTAGAAAAATACCCTGAATACAAAAATAAATTTGTTTTTATTCAGCTTGCTGCGCCTAGCCGTACTCATATAAAACGATATCATGATTTAATAGGTGAAATCGATGAACTAATTGAGAAAAAAAATTGGAAGTATGCTGATAGCAATTGGAAGCCAATTATATATCTTAAAAAGCATTTTTCTCAAGACGAGATAGAGCCATTTTACAAAATTTCAGATATTTGTATCGTTAGTTCTTTGCACGATGGCATGAATTTAGTAGCGAAGGAGTTCATTGCGTCGAAACATGGTTCTTCGGCAAGTTTAATTTTGAGCCGTTTTACCGGTGCAGCAAAAGAATTAACAGATGCCATATTAATCAATCCTTATTCGATCGAAGATTTTGCTGATAGTATAAAATACGCGGTTGATATGCCGCAAGATGAAAAAATAAAGCGTATGGAGAATATGTATAAAATAATTTCGGAAAACAATATTTTTCGTTGGGCGGCAAATATAATAACAGAGTTGGCGGCTTTAAAAAAGATATAGATGCAATATTTATTAAATAGTTGGGATAAGCTAAAAGAGGAGCTAAAAAATAGATTTATTGTTTTATTTTTAGATTTTGATGGAACGCTTACACCGATAGCTGATAGGCCTGATATGGCTAAGCTTTCTTTAGAGGTAAAATCAATTCTTCATAAAATCGTAAATAAACCAAATCATAAATTATGTATAATAAGCGGCAGGGCTATTAATGATTTAAAAGAAAAAATAGGTATTAAAGATATTATATATGTAGGCAATCATGGTCTTGAGATGGAAGGTCCGAAAATTAAGTTTGAAAGCAGGATTGCTATTGAAATAAAAAGAGTTATTGAAGATATGAGAGATAAAATTACAGATAAGTTTTCCAATGTCAGAGGTATATTAATCGAGGATAAAAATTTATCCTTTGCAGTGCATTACCGCATGTGTGATAGAAAAGACATAGATTATATAAAAAGTGAATTTGATAAAATTAGCCACGAGTATTTGTTGCATGATAAAATTGAGGTTCTTTATGGCAAAGAGGTTATTGATATAAGACCTAAGAGCATATGGGATAAAGGTAAAATTGTTTTATGGCTGCTTGCTAGGTTTCGTTTTATAATAGATGATAAACAGATAGAGCCATTTTATATAGGTGATGATATCACTGATGAATACGCTTTTGAAGCATTGAAAGATAAAGAATTTACAATCTTTGTAGGCAGTCCTAAACAATCTTCAGCAAAGTACTATTTAAGAAATCCTGCAGAGGTTATTGAGCTGCTTCGTAGCTTAATAGAGGTATAATTTTATGATTTCAAAAGAGCCATTTAGATTTTATACTAGGCTTCATCTTTCAGAATTAACGGGTTTGAAGGCATCTAATTTACCACAGCTCTTAGAGCTTATTAAAGAAGTGCCAGGCGCTTCTATTTACCATCATACCCATCGCTTCCTGCAGCAACATATTTATCTTAGCCCCGAACCTCCTAACGATTTTGCTTATTGGGTGAATGAGATTTTACAAGAGAAAGAGTTAGGTGAAAGGCTTGCTAGTATTGATACCATTATGTTTTCAAATATACGTAGTTTAAGAGATCAGGTTGCTTTAACGATAGAAGATTACATAAAAGAAAACCCGCTTTCAAAATTAAAATTTGCAAAGCAAGACCAGGAATTTTATTTTATTAAAACAATTAGTTTTGTAATCCCAACTAATTATACAGTATCTAGCTTAGATGAATTCATTGCAATATTGAAGAAAGTCACAATTGATTCTATATATTTTCATATTTTTGAATCGCGGCTTAGGCTTGAAAAACAAACTAATGATTTTTCATATTGGATAGAGACATCTTTGAATAATAAAAAACTTGCTGGCCGAATATCAAATATCGATCCTTATACTCAAACACTAGAAGATCTAAGAAATAATCTTATAAATATAATCGAGAGTGAAGTTGTAAGTTGAAATGATAAAAATAGAAAATTATATCCCAATTGTTGGAGAATCTGTAATAGATGATTTGAGGCTTATCGCCGATAGATTAAAAGGTAAGGTTGTTCAGCACATTAATTCAACAGCGGTTGGAGGCGGGGTAGCTGAAATTTTAACCAGGATGGCTTCTTTAATTAAAAGTTTAGGCGTTGATGCCAGGTGGGATTTAATAAAAGGCGGCGAGAATTTTTTTGAAGTAACAAAAAAAATTCATAATGCACTGCATGGGAGAAAAGAAATTATAACACAGCAAGATCTCGATATTTTTTTAGAAACGAGTAAAGAGAATATAAGAGATGTAAATATATATGGAGATATTGTTTTTATTCATGATCCTCAGCCGATAGCGTTAGTTGAAAAAAAGAAAGATAACAAATGGGTTTGGCGGTGCCATATTGATGCATCTAACCCAAACCAAAAAATCTGGGATTTTCTTGTAGATTATATTATAAAATATGATGCGGCTGTATTTTCTGCTCCGTTGTTCTCAAGAAGATTGGCTATAAGGCAGTTTTTGATTTCGCCATCGATTGATCCTCTAAGCGACAAAAACAAAGAGTTGCCACAGGATATCATAGATTCTGTACTAAGAAAATATAGCATACCAAAAGATAAGCCAATTATTACTCAGATTTCTCGCTTTGACCGTTTAAAGGACCCGCTTGGTGTCATTGAAGCATTTAAAGAAGTTAAGAAATATATAGACTGCCGTTTAGTTTTGGCAGGAGGTACGGCAAGCGATGATCCTGAGAGCCAGGTTGTATATCAGGAAGTTTTAGATAAGGCGCAGAGTAATAAAGATATTCATATCTTGCTGATTGCGCATAATGATATTGAAGTTAATGCTCTTCAACGTGCATCAACAGTAATTATTCAAAAGTCATTACGCGAGGGTTTTGGTTTAACTGTAGCTGAAGCCCTTTGGAAAGCAAAACCAGTAGTTGCCTCTAATGTAGGGGGTATTCCTCTGCAGATAAAACATAAATATTCGGGACTTTTGTGTTATTCGATTCAGGGGGCTGCTTTTGCTTTAAAACAATTATTAAATTCTCCTGCTTATGCTAAAAAATTAGGTGAGAATGGTAGAGAGAATATTAAAAATAATTTTTTAATAACAAGGCACCTAAGGGATTATATTCTTCTTTTTCTTGCCTTATATCACAATGAAGATATTGTTTATCTATAATGGAGTAAAATAGTGTTATGATTCAAGAAAATACAGGCCAAATAGAAATTATAAATATAGTATCATTTCTTGCTAATAGATTTAAAGGCACAGTTTTTGCCAGTTTTTTGTATCATTGGGAAAATATAATCTTTTCTTTGATTGTTGCTTTAATCCTTATTCTATTATCATTAATCGCTACAAGAAAGATGGCGTTAACTCCTCGAAGCCGCATGCAAAATATTTTTGAAGTAGTTATCGGAGGTATAGACGATTTTATTTGTAGTATACTCGGACCAAGAGGCAGAAAATTTACACCCTTTATCGGCACTATTTTTATATATATTCTTTTCATGAATTTATTTGGATTAATTCCTTTTATGAAATCGGCAACTTCTAATTTATCTGTTACTCTTAGTTTAGCATTATGTGTTTTTGTTTATGTCCAATACACCGCTTTTAAAGAAGCAGGGTTTGTTGGGTATTTTAAGCATATGGCTGGCGATCCAAAAGGATTTTTAGGCGCATCTATTATATTTCCAGTTTTAATGTTTATCTTACATACGGTGTCAGAATTAATTAAACCTATCACACTTTCTCTTCGTCTTAGAAGTAATATTTGGGGCGATGATATGCTTCTTTCTGTATTGGCTAGTTTTGGAATAAAAGGAATACCATTAATTGTGTTTACTAGTCTTATTATAATTTTTGGCGCAGTAGTTCAAGCAATAGTTTTTTCATTGTTAAGTACAATTTATTTTGCATTCGTGTTAAAACACGAGGAAAAGGAGGAGTAAAAAATGGATTACCATTCGGTATTAGCGGTGGCATTACCTTTAAGCGTGGCTTTGGCAGCTTTTGGTTGTGCGCTAAGTTTAGGTAAGGTGGTTAGTTCGGCAATGGAGGCAACAGGCCGCCAGCCAGAAGCAGCAAATAAAATTTTAATTACTATGGCAGCTGGCTGTGCATTTATTGAAGCGCTTACAATTTATGCGCTTGTTTTTGCATTTGTTCTTGCGGGCAAGATTTAAAAACAACTTATGGAATTTTTAAAGCTATTAAGCGCAAGCGAGATTGTCGCTCAAATTATTAGTTTCCTTATTTTATTTTTTATCTTACGTATTTTTGCTTGGAAAAAAATTCTTCAGTTATTAGACCAGAGGCGAGAATATATTGCAAATGAGTTTAAAGATATAGAAAGAGCAAAACTTGATATTAACAAGATAAAATCTGATTATGAAGCAAAAATATTTCATATTGACGATCAGGCGAGGTCTATTATTAAAGAGGCTATTAAAGAGGGTACTATTGTTGCCGATTCAATAAAAAAACAGGCGCATATTGAAGGAGAGAAAATAATTGAAAATGCTAGACTGCAACTTTCTTCAGAGTTAGAAAAGGCAAAGGAAACATTAAAAATTAAAATAATTGATTTAGCGGTTGAGGCAACAGAAAAAGTGATAAAAGAAAGAATGGATGATGAGCATGACAAGAAGTTAGTTGCCGATTTTATAGAAAGATTAGATCAAGCCAAATAAAAAACGCGATGAAAGATTTAGTTGTAAGTAAAATATATGCCCAGGGTTTTTTAGGCTTAATTAAAGATACAATAGGTTACGACAGAGGTTTAGAGGAGATGTTTAGAGTAAGGCAGGTTTTGACTACAAGCTCTGATTTACTCGAGTTTTTAGAAAATCCGGAAATAATACGTCACCAGAAAGAGAATATTATTGATAGAATTTTTGCTGTAGGTTTTTCTCGCGAGACATTGCATTTTTTGAAATTATTATTAGAAAAAAAACGATTTGATAGTATTATTGACATAGCCGATCAAGTAAGATTTATTTATTATAGCGCTAAGAGACTTAACGTGTTGGTAAAAACAGTTATTCCTTTAGATGTAGATGTGCTTGAAATATTAAAACAAAAGTTAGAAAAGCGCTTTGGTAAACCTGTAGCATTATTTATCGGTATTGATCCTGAATTAATCGGTGGAGTGCAGCTTGTTATTGGCAATACAGTTATTGATGGTTCATTAAAACGCAGAATTCAAGAATTAAAAGAAAAATTAATGACAGTGAGGGTTAATTAAATGTCGCTAAGGCCAGAAGAAGTTAGTTCGATAATAAAAGAAGAGCTTGAAAAATATAAGATCAGGCTGAGAATGGAGTCTGTAGGTAATGTAATTAGAGTTGGCGATGGAATTGCTCTTGTCTATGGTCTTGATGATGTAATGGTTGGAGAATTAGTTGTTTTTTCTAATAATATTATGGGTATTGCTTTAAATCTTGAAGAAGACAGCGTTGGTGTTGTTATTTTAGGCTCAGATAAAGACATAAAAGAAGGGGATGTGGTTAAACGTACAGGAAAAATC
Source organism: Candidatus Omnitrophota bacterium (assembly GCA_040753015.1). GTDB lineage: Bacteria > Omnitrophota > Gorgyraeia > Gygaellales > JBFMHM01 > JBFMHM01. The sequence continues at coordinate 10,849 of JBFMHM010000004.1, read as the reverse complement.
GCGCAGGTCCCTGTAGGCGATGCACTTTTGGGTAGGGTAATTAACGTTTTAGGAAAACCTATTGATGGTAAGGGGCCGGTTTTGGCAGAAAAATTCAGGCCATTAGAATATCGCGCACCTAATGTCATTGAGCGTCAGCCCGTTTGTCAGTCGCTTGAGACGGGGATTAAGGCTATCGATTCAATGACGCCTATAGGCCGGGGCCAAAGAGAGCTAATTATTGCCGATAGGCAGATTGGTAAAACCGCAATAGCAATCGATACGATTATTAATCAAAAAGGTAAAGGTGTTTATTGTATTTATGTAGCGATAGGCCAAAAAATTTCTAATATTGTTGCTGTTTCAGATATATTAAGAAAATATGGGGCTATGGATTATACAATAATTGTTAGTGCTTCTTCGCGTGCAGCAGCATCTTTACAGTATCTTGCTCCTTATTCCGGTTGCGCAATCGGCGAAGAATTTATGTATTCTGGGAAACACGCTTTAGTAATATATGATGATTTGTCTAAGCATGCCCAAGCTTATAGGCAGCTTTCGTTGCTTTTAAGAAGGCCGCCAGGCCGTGAGGCGTACCCAGGCGATATATTTTATTTGCATTCAAGGCTATTAGAGCGTGCAGCAAAACTAAGCGATAATTTAGGCGGCGGATCTTTAACAGCCCTGCCTGTGATTGAAACGCAGGCCGGCGATATCACAAGCTATATTCCAACAAATGTTATTTCAATTACTGATGGCCAGATATATTTAGAAAGTGATCTATTTTACGCAGGCGTGCGTCCGGCAATAAATATTGGTCTTTCTGTTTCTCGTGTTGGCGGAAAAGCCCAGAGTAAGGCGATGAAACAAGTTGCAGGCCGCCTGAGGATTGATTTAGCGCAGTATCAAGAACTCGTTACTTTTACACAATTTGGATCAGAATTAGATAAAACAACGCAAGCACAATTAATAAGAGGAAAGCGGATGGTTGAAATTTTAAAACAAGCACAATATGAGCCGCTTACCATTGCAAAACAAGTTATGATGATATATATTGGGACAAGAGGATTTTTAGATGATATAGCAGTTGATAATATACGTAAATTTGAAAATGAATTTTATAAATTTATAGATAAAAATTATCCTGATATCGAAAAAGAACTGGAAGAAAATAAAGATTTATCAGAAGATTTCGTGAGAAAATTAGATACCGTAATTATTGAATTCAAGAATATTTTTAAACCATGATCCAATCTTTAAGAACTATTAAGACAAGGATTAGGAGTGTTGATAATACACGTAAAATTACAAGGGCTATGGAAATGGTTTCTTCGGCAAAATTAAATAGAATTGATAATTTATCATATGGTGCGAGAGGCTATTTTTTGAAGCTAAGCTCTATATTAAAGAATACGCTTGTATCTAATTTTAAAATCAGCCATCCGTTTCTTAAAAAACAGAATACAACAGGCAATATCGCAGTTTGTGTTATTACTTCAGATACAGGTTTAGCAGGAAATTTTAATAATCGCATTATTAAAGCCACTGAAAATTTTTTAAAAAATTTTGCGAGAGATAAAATTAAATTAGTATGTGTTGGTAAAAAATCATTTGTTTATTTTCGAGCAAAAGAATTTAATATCATACACAGTATAATTGGGCTATACGGCCGTTTTAATGAAGAAATTCCTAAAAAAATTACAAGTATTTTAACTAATATTTTTTTAACTGGCGAGGCAGATGAAGTTTATATAATTTATGCTCATTATGAATCAAAGGCAAGAAATATGCCGGTTATCGAAAAGTTTCTTAATTTAGAAAAAGGGGTTGGTGAAGATGTTAATTATATTGTCGAGCCAGGTATTGAGAGATTCATTGATGAGCTTATATCGCGTTATCTTTTAGCGAAGATTCGTATGGTTATTTTAGATTCTTTTACAAGCGAACATTCAACAAGGATGATTGCGATGAAAATTGCAACCGATAATGCAGTAGAGTTAGTAGAAAATTTAATTATTTTGAGAAATAAGGCCCGTCAAGCTGCAATAACAAAAGAAGTATTAGAAGTGGCCTCAAGCGCAGAGGCGCTGAAGAATAGATAAGGATAAAATATGACAGAAGGTGAAATAATTAGTATTATTGGCCCAAGTGTTGATATAAGGTTTGGCGAGCACCAAGCGCCTAAACTTTTAAATGCGATTAGGGTTGAATATCCTGACAAGAATATTAATCTTACTTTAGAGGTTGCCCAAGATATAGGTAATAATACTGTACGTTGCATTGCTCTTGCGCCAACAGATGGTTTAGTGCGTGGGATGAAGGCGAAAGATTTAGGTTCTCCAATTACTGTTCCAGTTGGCGAACAAACTTTGGGGAGAATCTTTAATATTTTGGGCGAGCCATTAGATTCCAAAGGCGCTCTTAAGGATCCTAATAAACGTAGTCAGATTCATCGTGATTCACCGCCTTTCACTGATCAGTTACCGATAACAACAATGCTTGAGACAGGTCTTAAAGTTGTTGATTTAATTGCCCCATATCCTAAAGGTGGGAAAATTGGATTATTTGGCGGTGCGGGTGTCGGTAAAACAGTTTTAGTCATGGAGCTCATACGTAATATTGCTCAAGAGCAAGGAGGAGTTTCTGTTTTTGGTGGTGTAGGGGAGAGAACAAGGGAGGGGAATGAGCTTTGGCTTGAGTTAAATGAAACAGGCGTTATTAATAAAACTGCGTTAGTTTTTGGTCAGATGAATGAGCCACCGGGTGCGCGTTTACGCGTAGGTTTATCTGCTCTTACGATTGCAGAATATTTTCGAGATGAAGAAAGAAAAGATGTGCTTTTATTCATTGATAATATTTATCGTTTCGTTCAAGCTGGTTCCGAAGTTTCAACTTTACTTGGCCGTATGCCTTCCGCTGTTGGTTATCAGCCGAACCTTGCTACAGAAATGGCTCAACTACAGGAGAGGATTGCATCGACTCATTCTGGATCAATCACATCGGTTCAGGCAGTTTATGTCCCGGCAGACGATTTAACAGATCCTGCGGTTGCAACTACGTTTTCGCATCTAGATGCGAAAATTGTTTTGTCTCGCCATATTGCGTCTCTTGGTCTCTATCCCGCAGTTGATCCTCTTGATTCCGCATCGCGCATCATGGATGCAAGAATATTGGGCGATGAGCATTATAATACAGCGTTTAACGTACAAAAGATTCTACAAAGATATAAAGATCTGCGGGATATTATTTCAATCTTAGGTATTGATGAGCTTTCAGAAGAAGATAAGCTTGTTGTAAACCGCGCAAGAAAAATTCAGAAGTTTTTTTCCCAGCCGCTTTTTGTGGGAGAGACATTTACGGGTATTAAAGGCAAATATGTAAAACTTAGCGATACAATCAAAGGTTTTAAAATGCTTATAGATGGTTCACTTGATGATCTGCCCGAACAGGCATTTTTCATGGTTGGCGATATAGAAGAAGCAATTGAAAAAGCAGATAAGATAAATAAAGAAGGAAATGGCCGATAATCAATTTGAATTATCAATAATTACACCTTTAAAAACAATTTACCAGGATAGCATTATTTCTTTGATTGTTCCGTCTGAACTCGGATTTTTAGGCATACTTAAGAATCATGCTCCTTTAGTTGCAAATCTCGCCCCAGGAAAGATAACTATTAAAGATAAATCTAATTCTTTGTTAATATTCAATTCGAATTCTAAGGGGATTCTTGAAGTCGTTAATAATATTGCTACTGTTGCTCTTGATTCTACGCCTAATATTCAATAGAATGCTGTAAAAGGAGGTTTTAAATGCCAGAATTGAAAGATCTGTTTCAAAGCGCAGATTGGAAATTAGAGAAACATGTGCCTGTAATTGAGTCTCCGGATAAGGTAAAAAAGGGTGTTTTTTTTAAAATTATAGTAACAATAGGCAAAGAAATTGCTCATCCTAATAAGACCGAACATCATATCGGTTGGATTGAATTATATTTCCATCCTACAGGAGAAAAATTTCCTTATCAAATTGGCCGAGCTGAATTTTTAGCTCATGGGTCTTCGGTGCAGGGGCCAGATACAAGCTCTATTTATACTCACCATGAAGCGACATTGAGTTTTAAGACTGATAAGCCCGGCATAATTTATGCAGCTAGTTATTGTAATATTCATGGCCTTTGGCAAAATAGCAGAGCAATAGAAGTCGATTAAAATCTCCCGTTGACAGTTTATCCGCTCTGTTGTAAAATATTTTTTATAATAAGAAAGGGGGCCGATATGTTTAGAAGAATATGTGCGTTGGTTGTGGTATTATTCCTAGCCTTTTCTTTAGTAGCATTTGCTGCTGATGCTCCGGCAGCTACAACTAAAGATCAAAACGCAGGAACAAAGTTAGCAAGAGGATTTGTTAACTTAGTAGGATTTTGGCTTGAACTGCCCAAGCAAATATATTTAACTTCTAAGCAGGATAATTTGTTTGTAGGTCTTACCTATGGTTTTGTAAAAGGCATTGGGGTTGGTTTTTATCGTTTAGCTGATGGTATTTTTGAAACTGTTACTTTTGTAATTCCTCCGTACGATAAGATAATTGTTGAACCAGAATATGTTTTTGAAGGCTGGAATTAGAATTAAAATATAGGGAATAGTTTCAACTGTCCCCTATTATAAAACGGGAAGGGCAAATTTGTTCTTCCCGTTTTTTTCTGAATATGCTTAAAAAAATATTATTATTTATTATTTTTTGTTCTTGCGTGCCAGTTTTTGCTTCAGATTATCAAGGAGAAAAAATCATTTATGATGTTCTTCCGGTTGGCAGAGCAGAGTATAATGATTTAGGTTTGATTAATTTAGACGGTAAAAAATTAAATTTATCAACATTTCAAACTAACGTTTTAGGATTTTATGATTTAGAAAAACTATATAGCGATCCCGACACTCTTTTACCTGTTAAAGTTGAACGTGATATTTTATTATGGGGTATGAGAGAATATATTATTGAGGAATATGATTTAGAAAAATATACAGTTATTTTTAAAAACTTTAAAGCTAAAGGCAAGGGAACCCCAAAAATAGAAATACGTAAATCAGATGGGCCGATACACAACGCTATCCTTTTACCATTTTATCTTCGTAAGCTTTTGAATCTTGAAGTTGGTTGGACTATTGATGCTCGTTTTCCTGATAAGTTTAAAATCAGGTTGATTTCGATTGAAGAGATATCTGTGCCAGGCGGAAATTTCAGAGCATACCATTTTACAAGCGTACCTAATAAATTTGAAATTTGGATTAGCGTTGATAATCCAAGATTGCCTATTAAGATAAAAGGTATGGGAGGTTTTGGTTATACTCTTGTGATGAGAGAGCATAGTATAAATTAAATGTATTTTTCTTGTATTAAGCATTGTTTATGTTAAAATTTAGGAGTTAGAAAGGATAAAAATGCCTCAAGCTAAAATTGACACAAAGATTTGGCAAAGCGTTCATAAATATATGACTAAAGAAGGTATTGAACGGAGCTTTCAAGCTAACCGAGAATACGTTCTTGCTAAAGATGAATATTCTGCAACGTTGCATGATAATTTTATTGCTTTATCAATTGCTATTAGGGACAGGCTTATTGAACGCTGGATTACAACCCAACAAACATACCACAAAAAAAACCTAAAGAGAGTTTACTATTTATCGCTTGAGTTTTTAATCGGCCGGTTGCTTGGGACTAATATACAAAATCTAGGCTTGACGAATGAGGTATTAAAGGCTTCGGAAGAACTAGGATTAGACTTTGAAGATATCCGTAATTGTGAATCTGATGCAGGGCTTGGGAATGGCGGCCTAGGCAGGCTTGCAGCATGTTTCTTGGATACGATGGCAACTTTAGGCATTCCTGCTCATGGCTACGGAATAAGATATGATTACGGAATATTTAATCAGAAAATTATTAATGGTTATCAGGTAGAATATCCCGATGAATGGCTTAGTAAAGCTAATCCCTGGGAATTTGCCCGTCCAGAATATGCAGTCAGAGTGAGATTCAATGGGCATACTTATATGTTTAATGATTCTAAGGGGAAGCTTAGGGTTAAATGGATTGATACCGAAGATGTTATAGCAATGCCCTATGATATTCCAATCGCAGGATATAAAAGCGATAAAGTAAATACCTTAAGGCTTTGGTCTGCACGTTCTAGCGCCGAGTTCGATTTAAAATATTTTAATGATGGTGATTATGAGCGTGCTGTATATAATAAAGTCCTCTCTGAAAATATTTCTAAGGTGCTTTATCCCGGGGATAATATCATTAAAGGCAAAGAGCTTCGCCTTAAACAAGAATATTTTTTTACCGTTGCTTCCATTTCGGATATTATGAGGCGTTTTAAAGAAGATAATTCCGATATAATGCTTTTTCCTAAAAAAGCCGCAATACAGCTAAATGATACACATCCATCGCTTGCAATTATAGAATTACTTAGGATTTTAATTGATGAAGAGAACTTAGACTGGGATGCTGCATGGGATATTGTCGTGAATACTTTTGCTTATACTAACCATACAGTTATGCCAGAGGCGCTTGAAACCTGGAATATTAATCTTTTTGAAAAACATCTTCCGCGCCATACCCAGCTTATTTATGAGATAAATACTCGTTTTTTAAAAGATATTGCTTTAAAGTTTCCAGGTGACGTTGATAGGCTAAGGAGAATGTCGTTAATAGAAGAGGGTGATACTAAAAAATTACGGATGGCATATTTATCTATAATTGGAAGCCACTCTGTAAATGGCGTTTCAGAACTGCATACCAATCTTTTAAAGACAGAGCTTTTTAGAGATTTTTTTGAAGTATTTCCTGAAAAATTTAATAATAAAACAAACGGCGTTACCCAAAGACGATGGTTACTTAAATCGAATTCAAAATTAGCAGGTTTAATTACAGAAGCAATCGGCGATAAATGGATAACCAATCTTTATGAAATTGAAAAATTAGCCCGCTTTAAGGATAATAAAAACTTTGCTTTGAAATGGCGGCAGGTAAAATTAGAAAATAAGAAATTACTTGGTGATTATGTACGTAAAAATACGGGAATCATAGTTGATCCTGAATCCATGTTTGATGTTCAGGTAAAGCGTATACATGAATATAAGCGTCAGTTACTATTTGCATTATATATTATCTCTCAATACTTGCAGATAAAGAATAACCTTAAGGGGAATTTTATCCCAAGGACTTTTATTGTTGGCGGTAAAGCCGCACCGAGTTATTTTATGGCAAAACTTATTATTAAATTTATTAATAACGTTGCAAATCTTGTAAATAATGATAAGTTTGTGAATGATAAAATAAAGGTTGTTTTTTTAGAAGATTATCGTGTATCTTTGGCAGAAAAGATATTTCCTGCAAGTGATTTATCTGAACAGATATCAACAGCAGGCACAGAAGCTTCAGGTACAAGCTGTATGAAATTTATGATGAATGGAGCATTGACTATTAGTACTTATGATGGTTCAAATATTGAAATAGCAGAAGAAGTTGGTTTGGATAATATTTTTATTTTTGGCTTGAGGGTTGGTGAAATTAATCAATTAAGAGGCAATGGTTACAACCCAAATGATTTTATAAATAAATCAGACATGCTTAAGGAAATTATTCATCTTATTCAGATTAATTTTTTCTCGCAGGTAGAATATGATTTATTTAAGCCAATATTAGATAGATTAGTCTATGATGACCGTTATTTTGTTTGTGCTGATTTTGAAGAATATTTATCGATACAAGCAAATGTTTCTAAACTTTATTCTGACAAAGAAAATTGGGTTAAAAAATCAATTATTAATGTGGCAAAATCCGGTAAATTTTCTAGTGATAGAACTGTAACCGAATATGCGAAAGATATTTGGGACGTACCAATTAGTATAAAATATTAAAAAAAGGGGGGAATCATATGGTTGAAAAAACAGAGTTTAAAGGCAAACCGGTTATAATTTTAAGGCGGAATGAAGAAGATAAATATCCTTTTTCTTTTGGCCTATCTAAGGCAAAATTGATAATTGAAAATTACGAAGAGATTAAAAAATTCGTTGAAGAAAATAGTTAATTATTAGTTTATTGGAGTATTATTTCTTTTGCGTAATTACAAAGATATTGTTTATATAGTGTATTAATCTTTAATAATTTAATCAGGCTTGTTGCTTTTTTATAGAGCATCAGAATTTCTTTTTCTGCGATAGCTTTTGCCCCGGAGTTATTAATTATTTCTTTTACTGAATATAAATCAGATTGACTTACGTTATGCTTTTTTAATATATTTTTTATTATATTTTTTTCTCTAGGCCCGGATAACTTGGAGGTTAGCCAGATAATAAGAGTTTTCTTTGATTCTTTAAGATCGACGAGAGAAGATTTGCCAGTTATTTTTTCTTCAAAGAATAATCCTTGAATATCATCCTTTATCTGGAATGCTCTTCCTAGATATGTGCCATATTTCCAGATTAATTCGATCTGTTTTTGTTTTGCTCCTGCTAATATTGCGCCACAAGATAGAGGGCAGGAGAAGCTGTAATATGCAGTTTTAAAGTCATAAATTTTATATATATCATTTTTTTTGACCTGATCTATGTTTTTTGTTCCCGACATAAGCTCAATAAATTCTCCTATTCCTGTATAAACAGCAGTCTGCATAAGTTTTTTAAGGGCTTGTTCTTTACGATAAGGGTTCTCCTTTATAGACAAGAAAATATCTATTGCTATTGAATAAATTATGTCACCGGCAAGTATGGATAGATCTTGGCCGTTAAATTTAATATTTCTATATTTTGAAATATGATTACTGAAGGTTTTATGCATTGATGGTGCGCCGCGTCTTGTATCAGACTTATCTATTATGTCATCATGAATTAACATAAAGTCATGTAGAAATTCCATGCTAATAGCGCTTTTATATAATCCAGATTTTTCTTTTTTCGCAAAACCAAGATATCCTAGCACAAAAAGAATCGGTCTAATTAGTTTGCCCGGTTTACTTAAAAAATTATTTAGAGAATTTATTAAAATCGGAGAATTACTTTTTAAAAAATAATGAGAATTTATATTTTTTAACGTTTTTCTTAATTCATTTGTAAGTTTTCTTTTTATTTTGTTTATCATTGTTTTATGATATCATATAAATAGTAATTGAACAATTTAAAATTAGCTTATTTTATGACGAGAAAAGTTATAATTATTGGTTGTGGTTTTGCTGGATTCTTCGCAGCCAAAAAACTTGCTTTTTACAGAAAAAAAATTGAACTTACCGTTATAGATAAGAAAAAAACCTCTGATTTCCTGCCGCTTCTTCCCGATGTAATTGGGCGGGATATAAATCCTTGCTATTTACGTTACTCAACAGATAATTTAAGTAAAAAATATAAATTTAAATTCATAAATGATGAAGTTAAGGCGCTCGATTTAGATAAAAATGAGATTTTTCTTGCGTCTGGAAGTTTTAATTATGATTATCTGCTTATTGCAAGCGGTTCAGAAACTAATTTTTATAATAATGATTTTATAAAAAAATATGCTTATAAGCTTGATGATACAAATGATACAGTCGTATTGCTCCAGACAATAAGAAATAAAAACTTTAATAATGTTATTATTTCCGGTGGAGGCTATACTGGTATTGAGCTTGCTTCAAACTTACGTAGATTTTTAAAATCGAGAAATATTGATAAAAGAATTATTTTGGTTGAGAGAGGTCCTTTTATATTAGGATCTTTACCATCTTGGATGGCAAAATATTGCGGAAATAATTTAAAGAATCTAAGTATTGAGATTTTGACAAATACAACAATTAAAAGAATTGATGATGATAATGTTCTTCTATCAAACGGCGCCAGATTAGATAAAACTATGTTAATTTGGACGGCAGGCGTAAAGACTTCTGATTTTATCCAGAATATAAATGTTCAAAAGAATCATCAGGGAAGATTGATTGTGGATGACTATTTGAGATTAAGGGATAATTGTTTTGTTGCGGGGGATGCTGCATGTGTTAAACAAGGAAATAGTTTTTTAAGAATGGCTGTACAATTTACGATTTATCAGGCTTCGTCTGCCGCAGATAATATATTAAGGAGTATTGATAAGAGAAGGCTGAAGCCGTACCGGCCTTTGGATTTAGGGTATATTATTCCGATGGCCAATAATAAGTCATGCGGAATTATCTTAGGGGTAAATGTAAGAGGGAGATTTGCAACACTAATACACTTTATAATGTGTTGGTATAGATCGTTTGGGTTAAGGAATAAATTTGGATTAATTAGCTGTTTAATGAAGGGAGGCTGGTAATGGTTGATTTAGCAATTTTAATATTGAGATTTGGTATTGGTGTAATGTTTTTTATGCATGGCCTACAGCTTGCTTTTGGAAAATTCGGCGGTTCGGGTATAAGTAATTTTGCAAAATTTCTATCAACCTTGGGTTTTGTACCGGCATTAGCTTGGTCGTATATTGCCGCATATACAACTTTGATCGGCGGCATATTTCTATTGCTTGGAATCTGTGTGCGTTTTTCCAGCTTTGCTTTGTTAATATTTACGTTGGTTGCGTTAATTAAGGTTCATTTGAGTAAAGGCTTTTTTCTTCCCGGTGGTTTTGAATATACGTTTGTGATTGCTAGTGGTTGTTTAACATTAATTTTATTGGGAAGCGGGAAATTGAGCTTATTAAATAAATTTTAACCAAAAATAATTTAGGCCTAGGAGTTAAATTTTCTCTGTGATCCCAATATGATAATGTCGTATTCTGCCAAATTAGAAATGTCGTATTCTAAGATTGCTATAATGTGTTTCTTAGAAGGAGGGCATTATGGCAGGAAAGGACATTATCGCGATGACCCAAG
>JBFMHM010000003.1:0-169526 GCA_040753015.1 Candidatus Omnitrophota bacterium | reverse complement strand
CCGCCTCAGGCGGGAAAAGTCAAAGCGAAAAGTTAGAAGAACTGACGAACCAGCGAACGGACGAACTGAAGAACGCCTTTTCTTCAATAATCAACACCAATAACCTAAACGGCCTAATCTCCAAAGAACCTGTAACCAAAGAACAAATCTTTGCTGCATACTTAGACTCAGTAAAGCAAGGAGAATACCACCTATCTAAGACTAACTACAATGAAGAGCTAAAGGCTAATATTAGGAGAAGTTATGTGAGTGGGGGAGCTACATTTGTGGCTGCTGTTCCATTTGCTCCTGGATCAACGGCAGTAGGCATGAGTGCACAACAAAATAATGTTGGTGTGCAGTTAACGCCTCCACCTCAAATTCCACGCCCACGAGTTGGTTCAACTGGAGAAGAAGAGCCAGTAAATACGGCTATTAATAATGCATATACGAGATTACAAGAAGAAACAATCACTTTACGAGAAGCTGCAGAGTGTATTGTTAATGCATTGCTAGAAGCAGCAAGAAACGATGAGCCAGAATATTTAGCCAACATAGCTACAGCAGTAGGTATTTTAGAAGCTGCCGGGCATAGTTATGATTATTTAGTCGCGGTCCTAAAAAAACACATCGAGGGAATTGACCATAGCACATTATTTATAGAAGTACGAGAGGCTATATTTACAGAAGCAGAAAGATTGATAAAAGATTGGAGTTATCTAAATAATTATATTTTTTCTCGTATCCTAGACAATTTAAATCAACAACAAAAACTCCTTTTATTCCTAAATATGCTTAAAGGTCTATATGGGATAAATAAGCCATCTACGCCGCGATCATTTGGCTTGATGCATTTTCCTTCTTCTTGGGAACAAATAATGTCGCCACTAGTAAGGAGTTTAAGATCCGGTGACATTACAACAATATCATCACTATACTATTTACTTAAAGATGATGCAATTTCAGAAGAGAATAAAGTCCATATCTGGGAAGCTTTATACGGACTTGCTGATAAATATCCCGCTGAAGTATTCGATGGGATGACACAAACAGGATATTCTAATCCTGATCTTGCAGTAATCATGCTATGTGGCGCTGGTGATGCAGAAGGAGAGATTTCTCGTGTAGTTGCAATTTACTTACGTTCAGACAAAGTCAAAAATGAAGCTAAGAGACCGTTAGCTCAAGCAATTTTAGATAGGGCAGAACATAATTTAACAAACAAAGCTACGGTTAATGACAACATTATTCCAACTGTTTTAGAAATAGTAGAACAAACTACAGAATTTGAAGGAATGGGTTTAAGAAAAAATGCAAGAGCAATTTATATCAATCAGATATTAGCAATAAATGATATTTTCCAAGAAGCCTACAATTTATTAAATAATAATCCTGATGTATCTTATGTAGAATGCGTTGCTCAACTACTTGTGGAAGGTAAAGCAGGCGAACGTTTTGCAAGGTTAACGAAATTACAGAAGGTAAGAATAAAGTATGCGTTAATCAAACTTTTTAACCATAGATTATTACAAATAAGGCATTTTGAAACAGCGAAAAAAGAATATCCTATTGAAGAATTTAATCAAGCTTCTTTAGAGTTGATGAGATTGTATCGCCAGTTAGAAGAAGCTAAAGGGCAAGGAGATCAAATGGCTATTGCCGCGGCTCAGGGAAATATTCACAGAACAAGAGAAGTTTTGTTTGGTTTAAGAGAGCAATTAAAGCCATATTTCCAAGAGGTGCTCAAAACATCAGTGGTTCCTGAAGTAGGGAGTGTCAGATTAGGCTTATTATCCTTACAAGTAGAAGCAGATTTCAAATCTTTGCAGAAGATGCAGAAGATGAGAAGGCCAGCAAAAGATGAATCTATGGAGCAGCCTGATGATATAATAGACGATTTTTTCAGACGCGAAATTCTGAGGAAGCAAAAAGAAGCAGGTTTTGATTTAAATATGTTGCGCGATGTAATTATGAGTTTTCCAGAGTATTTATTAGGGAATTTTCAAGATGAAATGATAGCCTATTTAACTAACGCGGAATTACGTAGTTGTGATATTGAAAATTTAATAGAAGGTTATCGTAAGGGTTATGAAGAAGATCTGTTAGGCCTGTTAAAAACATTACCGGGATTAGATTTTGGTAAACTGAACATAGAAGAAGAGGTTAGGGGATTGATTAAAGAGATGTGGCAAAGTTCTAAGTGGCGGCAGATTAAAGCTCGTTTAATAGCAGCCAAAGAACTTATTGATGAATTAGTTGACGCTAAAGCAACGTTAATTTTTAATGATATTCAAGGAGATAGCCTAGAAGCAGATAAACAGAAGCTTAAAAATCAAGCTTATAGAGAAGCTAGCCGCTATGTTTTGGGTTTGCTTCAACTAGTGCCAATATCGCGGGTTGGACGATTAAGAGATATATTGAGCGTAATGCAAAGAGAAATAGAAGCAAATGGACTTGAATTGTTGAATTTAGGGGTTGGCAAACGCACATATCAGGAAGGAATATCCGATGGTTTCAAGAGAGGTGATGCTCAATTTTCAAAGATTGGAGGAGGAAGAAGGGTTTTTGATCATGAAGAGCAACACCTGATTTTCGAGTTATTCACAGGCCAAGAGATTAGAGCACGTTTATTTTTTAGAGCTGATTTTATGCCTAAATTGCAAGATGTTGTAGATCGAATAAGAGAGCAAGTTCGGCAGGCACAAGTGGTAGAGACAGCGGCAAAACCCTGTAAAATTGGTGATTTGATTGCCGGGCTTTACACAAGAGAGACTGTCCAAGACGGTACACATAAGCGTCAAATATTAAGGCTTGACCGAGAAAAATTAGCAGAAATATTGCCTTCTTTAAATGCCAGCCTTAGCCAAGAGATGGGTAGGCCCATAAACTTAACATTAGAACAAGCAATTAAATTTATTGATGGCCACGAAACACTTCATGCTTTGATAGATAATTTAAGATTACAGGGTATAGATTTATCTAAGATTTTTTCTGATGAGAGATCCTTCGACACTGCTCAGGATCAATCAAAAGATAATCCGCAGAGCGATCTTCTGATTGAAGAACGGCTTGCAAATATTTTTGGTTTAGCTTTTGCCTTAAGGTATACCGAAATACCTAAAGACTTAGAAGATGAGCTTGAAAAGCTCGATAACATTCTAAAAGGACAACTAAAACAAAGCCTAACCGCATTCCTAACCACAGATGCCTCTACCTTAGAAGAACGACTTGCCGCGTGCGGCTTAGCTGACGTAAATGTTGTAAGCGACAAGACATCCGAACAACTCGCTGATATTAAGGATGAGTTTGATGTAAAAAAAGAAGAAGGCGAGGCAGTTGAAGCAAAGGCGGTAGAAATAATAAGCCAAGACATAGCTCGGCTAATGGAGGAATGGTTAAATCAGAAAATAGGATTATTAACGATGTATGGAGGAATACCTGATGGACGATTAGATAGAATATATAGGCTTATTCTTGCAGTAGAGTTAAATGATAAAAGAATTCTTATGGAAGATGAGCCGCTCGAAGATCCAGTAAGAGAATTTACTCGAGCTAAGCTTTGTGATTTTCGATTAAGTAATCTTCAACGTTTGATGGAGGAATCCGGCCAAGGAGAGGGGGGATGGTTATATAAAATATGGTTGGATAGCAGAAGATATTTTACACTTTTTAGCTAATAAACAACAAATCGCTGAAGAACAAATTAACAAAGTAATTCCGAAGCGATTTATTCTGGATGATGTCTCTAATGAGCTTGCAGGAGATATATTCATTGGAAATAATACTTTGGTTGACGGCCAGTTATTTAAAGCAGCTTTTCAGAGAAGTCCAGTTGTTTTTTTCGGAGAAACACATAATTTCTCAATAACAAGAGATTTTATTATAAGCCATATAGAGCAGTTTCGTGATGCAGGCGTTACGCATATTGCAATAGAACTTCCTTTAGATTTTCAACATAATATCGATGAATATTATAATACGGGTGATGAAGAAGGTATTCTTAAGATATTTAATTTAGAAGATAGGGTTGCTAAGGATATGGCATATTCTTTTTTAAGATTAATTAAGGCAGCCAAGGAAAATGGTATTTTTATACAATTATTTGATGTTTCAACAACTGTTCGTTCAGATAGTTTAGATGTGCGTTTATCCGACCGATATAATTCTCAACTCGCTACAAATATTTATTCAATTATTGTAAAAAATCCACAAGCCAAAATAGCTGTTTTATGTGGAGGAATGCATGCAAAGAAGTCAATGATCCCTAGGTATCTGATGGATAATTTTTCTGTGCAATCTACATCTTTTGATGTTGTTAGTATAAAGCCTTTTAGCCGTGATCGTAATTTTGATGGAGTCATAATTGGAGTATCGGGAGTGGGCCAAATGAAGCCGCTTAGCAGGCGCGATCCTAATACTCCAGAGATTAGTGAGGAGGAGAAAAATAAAATTGAGGCCTTGGCTAAGGCAGAAATTGAGCAAGGACAGTTCGAAACTATAGATGTAACAGTTGTAGAACAAGCACAAGAGAAAATTGTTCAGGCAAAAGTAGTGAAAGTTGACTTAGGTAAGGCAGGCGGTGATCACTTTAATCGTAGCGCCGAAGGCACACGATTATCCGCCGACGGGTCAGTGGCGGATCAACAAGATATTATCATCGTAGTTAATTCTCAAACAAGCAAAGAAGTTCAAGAAGAAGCTAAATATCATGAAGCAAGGGAAATTTACTTGATGAGTCAAGACAAGAGCCAACATGAAGCACACGTCATTGCTTCAGCGGAAACCAGGCAAGATGATAAAAGATTTATTAAGCAAGATGGTTTAACTGCTTACGATATGTGGCAGCTTATAAATATGACTGCGGAAGAACGCCAAGCTATTATAGAAGAAACCGAAGCTGACCGTGAGTGGCAGCATAATGTTATAAGAGATGCCGGCATAAATGTTGATGAAGCAAAAGAATACGAAGCAAGGCTAAGACAAATGGCGCAAAATATGAATGGAGATGCAACAATTGAAGATATGGAAAAATTAGCCTCAACGCGACCCGCATTGCCAACTGTAGCAGTATCTCCTCCTGCGCCACAAACCTACGCAGGCATCGATCTCTCGCGAATTCAGATTACAATTATATAAATTTTTCGATTTCTCGCCTAAAAATATTTCTAAAATCTTTTAGAATAATATGATGGCTTTTAGGAAGGAGCATTTTTAATTCTATTTTAAAATCAATTGTTGTTTTATCCAGCTTTTTTAATATTTCAGAGAATTTAAATGTGTTTTTGGTTAGTTTAAAATCAGATCTTAATATAAAATATAAATCAAAAAAATCCCTTGGCTTTGCTCTAGATAACAATGCTTCGATTTTTTCTTCAATTAATAATTTCTGTGGCAAGCTTGCGATGTTAAATGGCGGGGCATAGCTTGCATTAATTAAATTTATTTCAGGTTTTATGATTTTTTTACTTCGTAACGACACTTCAACTTGTATAGCTTCTCTAAAGTCAAGAAAATTAAAATATGCTATGCCTAAATAACCGCCGGATGTAGGTTTAGCTTCTTTAATTTCAGCTTTTATACCGGTATTTTCAATATCAACTATAGAGTTTAAGAAAATATCCTCTAGCATTTTAAGTTTTATATTAAATGCAGAAAAATCTAAATCTTCGGAGAATCTCGGGCTATTATATATAATTCTTAGGGCAGTTCCGCCTTTAAACAATATTTGGTTAGAATTTTTTTTCTGATAAAAGTAGGAAAGAAATAGATGCTGGCAATATTCACGCGCGATATTTGTTTCGGTTGTTTGGTATTTTTGCGCAAGCTCAGTAATATATTTTTTACTTAACATACAATTGGTTAATTAAAGTTAATAGGTTTTTTCGGTTAAATGATTTTGCCATTGCTAATAATTTCTTATAAGACAAAGGAGCCGTATTAATTCGGATATTCATGTTCTTTTTTTTTAGGTCTACAAAATATAAATAATCAATTAATGCTTTTTCCGGTTCTGCCATATAGACTGTTAAATTATTTATTATTTTAGGCTCATAGCCGTGAAAATAGCTTTTCTTTATACGATGGTAAATAAAGCGTGTATCTAAAGCCCCGTATTCCCTAGATGCTTTAGTTGTAGCAGAAAATATTGTATAAATTGTTTCAGGTATAATATGATAATAAGAGAGGGCTGTTTCAAAAGAGATATATGATGGTTCGTATAGTTTGTTTGCAATTAAGAATTTTGGCGGTGAATTCTCTTTAAATAAGTATAGCCCGTTTCTTACTTTTATAAATATGCCGTTCTTAGTGTGTCTGTTTAGAAAGCTATTCACAGAAATAAGCGGCGCGCCAAATAGCCGCATAAAATCTCGCGGCGTAAAAAACGATATCTGTTTTTTACGCAAGATTTGTTCAACTTGTAACGAATTTAGTTTTTTCATATTTTTATATAAAAAGTAAATTGATAAATTATAGCTTATCATTGTATTTTAATTTGTCAAGGATATTTTGTAAGACTGTTGTGTGTTGATGTTTTGCTAATTTCCACGCCACAAATCTACGCTCTCGAAAAGGCTTTAGCCATCGGGGCAGGCGGCATCGATCTCTCGCTGATTCAGATTACAATAATTGGGTAAAACTTTGGATTGTTGAAAATAATTTTTGTGCTATAATTAATTTATGCCAATTATAAGTAGATTTTTTGGAATTACGATTTTTATGTTTTGGCGTGAGGAGAAGAGTAAAATTTATGTTTTTACACGTTACAAAAGCAAAATATCTTCACGATTATATTATTTGGGTTCGTTTTAATGATGGCACAGAAGGTGAGGTTGATTTAGCCGGTGAACTTAAAGGCGAAGTTTTTGCCCCACTTAAAGATAAAAATAAATTTAGGTCTTTTAGAGTTGACCCAATTCTTGAAACGATTGTGTGGGAAAACGGCGCTGATTTAGCACCAGAATTTCTCTACGAAAATCTAAAGATTCTTGCTTGATCATTAAACCATGGCAATTTTTCCACAGGCATTGATCTTTCGCTGATTAAAATTGTGATTATTGGATAAAATAATCAAGTATCAATCAGAATTGCCATTTAGTGTCATTTTAATAATCTTAAAATTACTAGCTATATAATATTTTCGTTGTTTTTCTTCTAATAAGGAACCTAGTTTTACTTGGTAATCTTTTTTAGTAAAAGAATCTATTATTTCTAAGGCTTTTTTTGTATCCTCTTTAGAGGCGGTTAAACTAACGCCTTTTTTAAGTAAAAACTCAATATCAAAAATATCCCTTATTTCTTTTCTATCAAGAAAAGCCTTTAATTTTGCTTTCATCATATCCTGCAATTTTATAATTTTTAGAAAAACTTGAATATTAGAATGTTTGCTATAAGCAATCGCCTCTTCATATTGTATTTGCTTAACTTCTTTTCTTATTTCAATTTTTAAACTACGTGGATAATCTACTGATTTTAGCTCAAATAATATAGTATAGAATTTATTTGCTGTATCGGTTATTTTATAAGATTTTTCTAAGCATGCCCACATTTCTTTATATAACTTAGCCATATCAATATCTTTAATTATCCAAAAATCTAGATCAACAGAAAATCTGTTTAGGCCAAAGCACAAGCGAAGCATTGTCCCGCCACCAAAAATAAGGTTATTTAATAACTTTTTACTATTTAATTTATCTAATACTTCTAATTCAAATTGTTCTTGTTTTATTAAATCTTGCATAATTTCTTTATTATGTTTTTCGTTCTATTAGGAAATACCCGCATTATATTTTTAACTTCTTTTATATTTAATTTTCCTATATCAATTGAACTAAGGTCAATCTTATATTTACCAAGCGAATAGAGGTAAATAGCATCTAGGAAAGCCTTCTCTTTAGTGGCCATAAAAATATCATTTTTCTTTTCAAAAGCAAAATAGAGCCCTTTTTTTAATTTATAAAAATTAAAAACAACTCCTTGAATATCAAAATTTGTTGTGCGTTTTAATGAAGCATTTTCAAAGAACTCTCTCTGCACTTGAGTTGTTACATTATGAATAGATAAAGCTGTCATAAAAGAAACGTAAGAAGGAACTTGTAGGATGTTAGAAACTTGTAATAACTTATTTGTCGTATAATTTTCCCAGCCATCTTTAAATACATAAAAATTATTTTTTAGCCGTAAAAATATGCCATTTTTTACATAGCGGCAACACAAGACCTTTGCTGATGCGCTATTAATGGAAAGATTTTCTGAAACGTCATTTACATTAAAATATAATTTTTCTTTTAGTTTCAAAAGTTTAGTATAGTTCATATTATTCTAGGTATACATAATTAACATTTATATTAATAATATATACTTTGTATATATTTGTCAAGTATTTTTTAAGCCTTAGAGAATTTTATTTACAAGATTTCGTTGGTATACTATAATGAAACGAATTAATTTAACCTAAACTTTATGAAGAAAATTGGCTTTGATAATGATAAGTATTTAAAAGAACAAACCGACGCCATACTTAATAGGGTTAAGCAGTTTGATGATAAGCTTTACCTTGAATTCGGCGGAAAACTTTGCTTTGATTATCATGCTGCAAGAGTCCTTCCTGGGTACGACCCAAACGTAAAAATCCGCTTGTTACAAATTTTAAAAGATAAGATTGATATCGTGCTTTCTATTTATGCTGGAGATATTGAAAAAGGCCGCGTTAGGGGCGATTTTGGTATAACTTATGATGCAGCAACTTTTAAATTAATTGATGATTTAAGAAAGTGGCAGTTGGATATATCCGCAGTTGTAATAACAAGGTTTTCCGGCCAACCCACCGCGCTTACTTTTAAAAATAAATTAGAGCGCCGTGGCGTAAAAGTTTATTTGCATTACCCTATAAATAATTACCCATCAAATTTAGATTTAGTTGTTAGCGATGATGGTTTTGGAAAAAATGATTACATAGAAACAGAAAAACCAATTGTTGTTGTAACTGGCCCAGGGCCAAATAGTGGAAAATTATCTACTTGCCTTTCCCAGCTTTACAATGAACATAAGCGCGGTATAATTGCTGGTTATGCTAAATTTGAGACATTTCCAATTTGGAATTTACCATTGAAGCACCCTGTTAATGTTGCTTACGAAGCAGCAACTGCAGATATTTTAGACTTTAATCAAATCGACCCATTCCATCTTGAAAAATATAATGCTGTTACAATAAATTACAATCGCGATGTGGAAAGTTTTCCAATTCTAAAACTAATGTTAGGTAAAATATTCAATGGAGGAACTGATTTTCCGATGTACAGTTCTCCTACAGATATGGGAGTCAATAGGGCAGGTTTTGGAATTACTGATGATGTGGTTGTTCAAGAGGCTGCTAAACAAGAAGTAATCCGTCGATATTTTAGGTATAATTCAGAGTATGTGTTGGGGATTGAGAAAAAAGAAACCATAGATAGGGTAATGATTCTAATGGATGAGCTTGGTTTAAAAACAACCGATAGGAAAATAGTTGCTATCGCCCAAAAAACTGCTGAAGAATCTGAGTTGATGGGTAAGGGGCATGCTGGCGTATTTTGCGGCGCGGCAATTGAATTAAGTGATGGCAGGGTTGTTACAGGAAAAAATTCAAAGCTCATGCATGCGGCATCAAGCCTTATCATTAATGCTTTAAAGGTATTGGCTAATATTCCAGATACAATACTTTTGTTATCCCCTCAGGTGATTGGCCAAATTTCAAAATTAAAACATGGGATTTTAGGCCAAGATTCTGAAAGTTTAGATTTAGAAGAAACATTAGTTGCATTATCAATTAGCGCAACTACAAATCATACCGCAGAACTGGCAATGAAAAAGATAGTTGAATTAAAAAATTGTGAAGTACATATGACACATATTCCTACTCCTGGGGATGAAGTGGGCTTAAAGCGCTTAGGAGTAAATTTAACCACAGATGGAAAATTCTCATCTCAAAATTTATTCGTTGAATAATTATTTATGAAGCAAGCAATTCTAGTTTTAGAAGATGGCACGGTATTTTCAGGAAAATCTTTTGGTGCGACTGGAGAATGTACGGCAGAAGTTGTTTTTAATACCTCAATGACTGGCTACCAAGAAATTTTAACTGACCCTTCCTATTATGGCCAAATTATTACAATGACTTATCCTTTAATTGGCAATTATGGGATTAACAATGATGATTTCGAATCTCAAAAAGCATATTTAAGCGGTTTTATTGTAAAAGAAAATTCCAAAATCTACAGCAATTGGCGTGCGACGAGTTCTTTAGATGAATTTTTAAAAAAATACAATGTTTTGGGTATCGAAGGAATCGATACGCGCGCTTTAACTCTACACATTAGAGAAGCTGGCGCAATGAAAGCCGTTATTTCAACGGAATGTTTTGATGAAAAATTGCTTCATAAAAAAGCGAAAGCATCTCTTGGGTTAGTTGGCCGCGATATCGCAAAGCCAGTTTCTACAAAAGCGCCTTTTGAGTGGTCAAAAAAGGGGAAGCATAAAATTGTTGTTTTAGATTTAGGCGTAAAATTTAATATTTTAAGAGAACTTGCTAATCTTTCTTCAAAAGTAACAGTTGTACCCATTGATTATAGCGTAGAAGAAATTTTAAAATTAAAGCCAGATGGTATTTTAATTTCAAATGGCCCAGGAGACCCTGCAGCGCTTGATTATGTTGTTAAAACAACTCAAGAGTTGCTCAATTATAAATTGCCGATGTTTGGAATTTGTTTTGGCCAGCAAATTTTAGGCCTTGCCTTTGGCGGTAAAACTTATAAATTAAAATTTGGCCATCATGGCGCAAATCAACCGGTGAAAGATTTAAAAACAGGCAGGATTGCAATTACCGTGCAAAATCATGGATTTTGCGTCGATATAAATTCTTTTAAAGATAAAGATATTGAAATAACTCACGTTAATCTTAACGATCAAACTTTAGAGGGTATTCGCCATAAAAAATTACCTGTATTCTCTGTGCAGTTTCATCCTGAGGCAAGTGCCGGCCCGCACGATGCAAACTATTTGTTTAAAGAATTTATTAATTCGGTAGAAAAACATGCCAAAAAGAAAAGATATTAAATCAATTTTAATCATTGGCTCTGGCCCGATTATTATTAGCCAAGCTTGTGAGTTTGATTATTCTGGAACCCAAGCCTGCAAAGTTTTAAGGCAGGAAGGGTTTAAGGTAATTTTAGTTAATTCTAACCCTGCAACAATTATGACTGACCCGATGATGGCAGATAAAATTTATATTGAACCAATTACTGCACAAATTATTGAAAAAATAATTAAAAAAGAGCGCCCTGATGCAGTGTTGCCAACTTTAGGTGGGCAGACCGCTCTAAATGTTGCTGTTGAGCTTGATAAAATGGGTGCGTTTAAAAAATATAATGTTAAGTTAATTGGCGCAAATATTAAGGCAATTAAGAAAGCAGAGGACAGAGAATTATTTAAAGAAGCAATGTTAAAAATTGGCTTGGACTTACCAATAAGTGATAAAGCTTATAATATGGATGAGGCACTTTCGATTGCTGAAAGAATAGGATTTCCGCTAATTATCCGTCCAAGCTTTACCTTGGGGGGTACAGGTGGCGGTATTGCTTATAATATCGAAGAATTTAAGGAAATTGCAAAACGTGGCCTCGAGAGTAGTATGATTTCCGAAATTTTAATCGAAGAGTCTCTGATTGGTTGGAAAGAATATGAGCTTGAGGTAATGCGTGACATAAAAGATAATGTTGTAATTATTTGTACAATTGAAAATTTTGATCCTATGGGAGTGCATACCGGAGACTCGATCA
Source organism: Candidatus Omnitrophota bacterium (assembly GCA_040753015.1). Taxonomy (GTDB): domain Bacteria; phylum Omnitrophota; class Gorgyraeia; order Gygaellales; family JBFMHM01; genus JBFMHM01. The sequence continues at coordinate 157,734 of JBFMHM010000003.1, read as the reverse complement.
CCGTTGCGCCTAGTCAAACTTTAACCGATATTGAATATCAAAAAATGCGCGATGCTGCAATTAAATGTATCCGAGAAATTGGTGTTGAAACTGGCGGGTCAAATATCCAATTTGCAGTACACCCAAAAACTGGACGGCAGGTTATAATTGAAATGAACCCGCGTGTCTCTAGGTCTTCGGCACTTGCTTCAAAGGCCACAGGTTTTCCAATTGCAAAAATTGCCGCAAAACTTGCCGTAGGTTACACCCTTGATGAAATTCCTAACGATATTACAAAAGAAACTTTTGCTTGTTTTGAGCCTACAATTGATTATTGTGTGGTAAAAATTCCTCGGTTTAATTTTGAAAAATTCCGTGGGGCAGACACGACACTGGGAATTTCAATGAAGTCGGTAGGTGAAGTAATGGCAATTGGCCGTACCTTCAAAGAGGCATTTCAAAAAGCCCTGCGTTCTTTAGAAATTGGTTTATTCGGGTTTGAAGATAGAATAGTTTGCAGCAATGGCAGCGGATTAGAAGAAAAATTAAAAACACCCTCGCCAGAGAGAATTTTCTATGTAAAGCATGCATTAAAAAATAGTATGTTGATTGCTAAACTTTATGAATTAACCAAAATTGATAAATGGTTCTTAGAGAATCTTCGAGAAATTGTTGAATTTGAGAAAAAAATTACAAGCCAAAAAGAATTGACTAGTCAAATTCTAAAACAAGCAAAAGAGTTTGGTTTTTCCGATAAACAATTAGCAAGGTTGCTAGATCTAAAAGAAGACGATGTGCGTAATTTAAGAAAAAAATATAATTTGTCTTGCGCGTTTAAATTAGTCGATACTTGCGCTGCCGAATTTAAAGCATACACGCCTTATTATTATTCAACTTATAATGGAGAAAATGAAATAAAAAATTTTATAAAGCCCGCCGCATCATCTTTGATGATGGGCGAGGTCTCGCCACGGAGTGGCGGAAAGGTTATGATTTTAGGTGGCGGTCCAAACAGGATTGGGCAAGGTATTGAGTTTGATTATTGTTGTTCGCATGCATCATTTGCTTTAAGAGAAGAAGGTGTTGAAAGTATTATGGTTAACTGTAATCCAGAAACAGTATCAACAGATTATGATACTTCAGATAAATTGTATTTTGAGCCGTTAACAGTCGAGGATGTTTTAAGTATTATTAATTTTGAAAAACCGCTTGGGGTAATTGTGCAATTTGGCGGGCAAACCCCTTTGAATATTTCAATTGCTTTAGAGAAAGCCGGTGTAAAAATTTTAGGTACATCAGCCAATTCAATTGATATTGCCGAGGATAGAGAGAGATTTAGTAAATTAATTAAAGAGCTTAATATAATGCAGCCAGAAAATGGCATGGCGCGATCTTTTGATGAAGCAAAAGAAATTGCCTCACGTATTGGTTATCCGGTTGTAGTTAGGCCAAGTTATGTCTTAGGCGGCAGAGCAATGGAAGTTGTTTATGACCAAAAAGATTTAGAATCATACATTACCCGGGCAAAAGAGGTTAGCCCAGAACATCCAATTCTAATTGATAAATTTTTGGAAGATGCAATAGAGGTTGATGTTGATGCTATTTGTGATGGCAAAATTTGTGTAATTGGCGGCATTTTAGAGCACATTGAAGAAGCAGGAATTCATTCCGGAGATTCTGCCATGGTTTTACCGCCGCATACTTTAACTAGTGATTTAATTGAGCAGATAAAACAAGCGACAAAAAAAATTGCCCTTGCTTTAAATGTAAAAGGGCTTTTAAATATCCAATTTGCAATTCGCCATAACACTTTGTATATCTTAGAAGTAAATCCACGTGCCTCGCGAACTATTCCTTTTGTCAGTAAAGCAATTGGCGTGCCACTGGCTAATTTAGCAACAAAAATTATGTTGGGCCTTACTTTAGAAGAATTAGATTTTACAAAAGAGATTACACCAAAATATGTTTGTGTTAAAGAGTCAGTATTTCCTTTTTCAAGGTTTATGGGGGTTGATCCAATCTTAGGTCCAGAGATGCGCTCGACAGGTGAGGTTATGGGCATAGATAAAGGTTTTGGTATTGCCTATGCTAAATCACAGCTTGCTGCTGGGCAAAAACTTCCTACGAAAGGTAATGTTTTTATTAGTGTTAAGAATGAAGATAAGCGAAAAATAATTTTTATTGCAAAAAAACTTTCCGACTTAGGCTTTAAGTTAATGGCAACATCTGGCACAGCGCATGCGCTTAGCCAGAATGATTTAGAGGTAGAAAACATTCCCAAATTACATGAAGGTAGAATGCATGTTATCGATAGGATTAAAAACGGCCAAGTAAGTTTAATTATTAATACGCCTTCAGGGAAAGCAACGAAAATTGATGAGGATAAAATTCGTTCAACAGCAATTATTCATAATGTTCCGCTTATTACGACTGTTTCTGGTGCTGAGGCAACTGTGAACGGCATCGAAGCGCTTATCAAAAAACAGTTAGATGTAAAATCCATCCAAGAATACCATAAATAGCTTTACAATTTTTGAATTTTCCAATTGCCGTAGTAATCCATTAGTAGTAAAATAACATCGTGGATAAAAACGAGGCTATTGAGGATTTTTTAAAGACATTGCGGATTTGTTTAACAAATGCATCTGTCTATTTTAAAGAGCATCCTCTATTTAATAAAAGTCTACAGGATTTATACGATAAACTACTTATTATTTTCAATTTTCTGAGCCCGCTTAAAATTGGTATTGCCGTAGATTATTTATTAATCGCGGAGAATCCTTTCGAAAAATCTAGAGTTTATCAAGAATTAGCCGCTATTTTCCATCGCCGTAAAATTAAAAATCTAACAATAGATAAAAATACTACAAAAGAAGAATTGGCAACTTTTGTATTAAATATAGCCTTGCCCGCAAGAGAATTAATTATAAAAGGTGGTATTAAAAATATCTTATCCCAGGCAAATTGCCCTCATATTAGCGTAGATGAGCTTGACTATTCGCAGTTATTGAAGCCAGAAAATCAAAATGTCCAGGATAAGGAAATCTGGTCGTATCTTTTTGAAGAGGCGCTGGAGGAAAACAATTTACAAAAGATTGGGGAGTTTGCCGATAATTTCAAAGAAATAATTAAAAAAATAAGGCCGCAAGATTTTATAAAAGACCAGGAATTAAAACAGAGTATACAAAATTTCTTAAATTTCTTAAAATTTAACGAAGAGAAAAAATTTAAGGCTTGTTCCAAAGAAATATTAAAAGCGATTATGAAGGATAAAAATATTTCAAGCGCAGAGGACCTTAAGGAATTTAATATATTTTTGAAGGATTTAGATGATGCTGATTTAGTTGATTCTTTGTGGGACGAAATATCCGGTGATGCCGACTTTGATTTGTTAAGCTTTAATTTATTTTTTAAATTAATCGATAAAAGAAAACACGACCATGTCAAATCCCTAATAATAGATGAACAGAATAAAGGTTTATTGAAGGTTACACCCCAGATAAAGAAAAAAGTCAGAGACTTATTCTCAGTACCTAAAGATGCAGTGTATGAAGAGGCGTATCGTCATGCATTTGATTTTTTACTTAAGGATATTGTATTTGAAGATAATGGCCACGTTTTTAACAGGAAAAATTTATCCAGAAATTATCGTTTTGTGCTTTTAAATCTTATTTATTCCCAAACTAATAAAGCCGAGTTAAATATTATAAGAGAAAGAATCATATCTGAATGGAGTGATATTATTCAAGATGACGACTTTGAATATTTTAAATATTTATTAGAAGTGTCTTTAAAAAGGCGCAATGAATCGGAGGATAATAAAGTTGTATTTTCTGAATTAGTCAGGCGTATTTCAGAAACAATTGAGACCAAGGCATTCTCAAACGATACAATTTTTGATTTTTCTTACTTTCTTAATAATATAGAGACGCTTACTTTTGATTCTTTTGTTTATCTTGATAAAATCTTTAAAGAAAATATAGTTAATCCATTTTTGTTGAGTTTATTTTTTAAGTTTTACCCAGAGGATTTTAACCTATTCTGTGACGAGCTGCATAAGAGAGGTCCAGACATTGAATTATCCATCAAAATCATTGATGCTGTTAAAAAAATAGAAACGCAGCTTGGCCTGGAAACATTAAAAAATATTTTTTCTTTTTCGAATAATTTTGTGAAAATTGAAATATTGAAGACAATGCAAGGATTAAAATATATTGACGAAAATTTTTTGCTGTCAGTCTTAGCTAAGGAAGATTATCTTCTTAAGAGAGAAGCATTATTAGTTTTAAAGAAGCATGAAAAAACCGGTAATGTTTTATTTGACATTCTTTTTAATATTGATAGTAAATTCGGAAGAAAAAATAATTCAATAATAGAGAATATGATGCTGGTTGATGAGCTAGGGTTAATTGAATGCAAGAGCTCTTTAATGCAGTTAGCTAGGAGGCCATTTTTCTGGAATATTAATTTGAGACGGAAGGCAAGCGAAATCTTATCGAAATGGAATGCTAAATAATATTGAAAGTTTTATAAGGGATTTAATCAATTCTTTCCAGATGGCAAGACTGTATGGATTGTCTCATCCGGAATTTATTAAAACCGCAGAGGCTTGTTTTAGAAGCTTACAGGCAGTATTCTTAGACAGAGCCGAGTTTACTATTGGTATTGTTGGAGAAGAGCTTGCATTCGAGAAAGAGATATTTTTTGACTTGAGTAAAAATTTGCATCTACTAATTACTGATTTAAAATTAAGGGGCATAGAGAAAATTATTTTTAAGAGTAACGTTTCTAGGCAAGAATTTATTAAATTCATTAGTTTTTTGATTGTTCCTAAAGAAGAAATATCAAAGGAACCAGAACAGGATTTATCTAATCTTGGTATTTATAATATTGTTGTCGGAAAAATTAAGCCAACCGCATCTATAGATGATGAATTGAAAAGATCTCTTAATTACATAAATTTATATAAAGATTCCTTAGATAAATCAGCTAAATCTATAGATAATATTCTCGAAGGTAAAAGTGTTGATTATCGGGATTTAAAGAGTAGCATATCTAATTTAATGACGAGCATGGCATTTCAAAATAAAGAATTCTTAAAATTAGCCACAATTAAACGTTATGATATTACAACCTTTGTGCATCTTTTGAATGTCTGTATACTTTCAATGTATTTTTCTTCCAAGATAGGGTTTAATAAAGAAGATGTTGTTGATATAGGTGTGGCTGGGCTTTTTCATGATGTCGGTAAACTCTACATTTCACGCAAGATAATCCAAAAAAAAGATAAGCTTACCGAGGAAGAATTTAAAGAAATAGAAAGTCATAGTGCGATAGGAGCAGAAATTTTGCTAAAGGCGAAAGATGCGCTCGGTATTTTACCTGTAGTGGTTGCTTTTGAACATCATATAAGGTATGATTTTAGCGGATATCCCAAATTAAATTTTCCTATAAAACCACACATTGCTTCTTTGATTGTTTCAATATGCGATGTTTATGATGCGATTTGTCAGAGGCGTAGTTATAAAAGAGATTATCCGCCAAATGAAATATACCATATTTTGATTAAAGAGAAAGGCAGGCTTTTTGATCCGCGCCTTACAGATAGATTTTTTGAAATTTTTGGCGTATGGCCGGTTGGCACAATTGTATCTTTATCCGATTCAAGGATAGCTATTGTTAGAGAAGAGAATGAGACTGATATCTTTTCTCCGAAAGTCGAGATAGTTTTCCCTCTACAAAATAAAGAGATTATTGATTTGGCTCAAACAAAAGACAAATATAAAATAGAATTTGCTTTAAACCCCTTTTCAAAAGGCAAAGATTTCTTGCATTTAGTATAACCATCCTTTTAATATGCTTAAAATTGGATCGCTCAACTTAAAAAAGCAGTTTATTTTAGCGCCGATGGCTGGTATTTCTGATCTAGCATTTAGAATTTTTAATAGGCAATATGGTTGTGAACTTGCTTTTAGTGAAATGATTAACGTAAGGAGTCTTGGATATAAAAGCAGAAAAACAGAGAGCATGCTACAAACAACACCTGAAGACAGCCCTTTTGGAGTTCAGATATTAGGATGCGAGGAAGAATTTATTAAGAGAGGGTTAGATATTTTGAATAGTTTTTCCGCCAAAGGCGGATCCGCCTCAGGCGGAAATTTCGATATATTAGATTTTAATGCTGCTTGTCCAGAGAAAAAAGTAACCCGCCGTGGCGAGGGGGCAAGTCTTTTAAAAGAGCCGAAAAAAATGAATAGGTTGCTTAGATTGGTAGTTAGAAATTCAAAAGTTCCAGTAACAGTAAAGATTCGTACAGGTTGGGATAATTCAAGAAAAGCAGAAGATATTGCTTTCTATGCCCAGGATTCAGGCATTAAAGCTTTATTTATTCACGGTAGGACAAAACTACAGGGTTATTCTGGAGATGTAGATTATAAAACAATAAAGAAAGTTAAAGATGCATTAGGGATACCAGTAATCGCAAGCGGTGATATTTTTTCGGCAGGGCTTGCAAAAAAAATGTTTGATGAAACAGGTTGTGATGGAATATTAGTGGCAAGAGGTGCATTTGGGAACCCATGGATATTTAAACAGCTAGATGATTTTTTAAAACATGGTACAATAGGCAGACAGTTGGGCCTAGTGAATATTAGTGATATAGCTGATGCTATGATTGAACAATTAAATTTATGTACCAAATTTAACGGCGAGAGGACAGGTGTTGTAATATTCCGCAAGTTTTTTATCTGGTATACACAAGGGGTTAGAAATGTGCGGCGCCTAAGAAACAGAGCGTGTTTGGCAAAAACAAATGTTGATATGTTGAGCACGATTAATGAATTTAAGAAATTACATCTATGAGGATAATTTTACTGATTATTTTAATTTTATGTTTATCTGTTTTTGCTTTAGGCAATAAACCAGGCAGAAAAGTTTGCTTTGATAATGATTGTTTTGAATTTGAGTTAGCCAATACTGATTATAAAAGGTATTATGGGCTTATGTTTAGGAAATTTCTTGATATAGATAAGGGTATGCTTTTTGTTTTTGATAAAGAAGATCAGCATAAATTTTGGATGAAAAATATGAATTTTCCTCTAGATATAATTTGGATAGCAAAGGATAAAAAAATTGTAGATATTCATAAAAATGCCCTTCCTTGTAAAAATAATTGTGAAAGCTTAATACCGGGAAAAAAGGCAAAATATGTTTTGGAGTTAAATTCTGGCGTAGTTGATAGAAGCAATATTAAAATTGGAGATAAGGCAAAATTCTAAATTTAAAAGGAGGCTATAATTATGAAGATGCTAGCATTGAGTGTTCTATTTTTTTGTTTAAGCAGTATTTGTTACGGGCAGGATAAAAATAAATTAGTTGTTCTTGATACTAATCAAGGAAAAATTGAGATTAAGCTATTTTGGAGTGTTGCACCGCTTGCTTGTGAGAATTTTACAAAGCTTGTAGAAAAAGGTTATTACGATGGTTTAATCTTTCATCGAGTAATAAAAGGGTTTATGATTCAGGGTGGAGATCCTACCGGAACTGGCCGTGGAGGCGAGTCTATTTGGGGCAAGCCATTTGAAGATGAAGTGACTAGTGAACTTAAATTTGACAGAGCAGGTTTGCTTGCGATGGCAAATGCCGGTCCAAATACAAATGGCAGTCAATTTTTTATTACTACTATACCAACACCATGGCTTAATATGAAACATACAATATTCGGTGAGGTTGTATCCGGCATGGATGTAGTAGAAAAAATCGAGAATACCAAAGTTGGTGCAATGGATAAGCCAACTGAAGAGCAAAAAATTATAAAAGCATATTTAACTGATTAAAAGAGGTGGTATATGGCAAATTTTTCTTTTGATATAGTTAGTGAAGTTGATATGCAGGAAGTTGATAATGCTGTTAATCAGGCAAAAAAAGAATTGTCACAAAGATATGATTTCAAAGGCAGTAAATCTTCGATAGAATTTGATAAGACAGAAAAAAAGATAACTTTAATTGCTGATGATGATTTTAAATTGCGCGCGCTTACGGATATGCTGAATACAAAAATGGCAAAACGCAGTGTTTCATTAAAATCGCTAAATTATAAAGAAGCTGAAAAAGCTTTTGAAGGAACTTTACGGCAAATTATTGAAATTACAAGCGGTATTCCAAAAGAGAAAGCAAAAGACTTGAATAAAATTATTAAGGATCTTGGCTTAAAGGTTCAAACACAGATCGAGGGAGAGAAAATAAAAGTTTCATCTCAGAAAAAAGATGATCTTCAGGCAGTAATTGGCCACTTAAGAAGTATTGACTTTCCGCTCGCGCTTACTTTTTGTAATTATAGATAATAATAAACCTAAAATTAGGAGATGATTATAGAGATGTTTAATTTACCGCAAAAAGTTAAGAAAACTATAGAAGATTTTGTTAAAAATTTAGAAGATATTTATAAGGATGACTTGGTATCTGTGGTTTTATATGGCAGCGCCGCTACTAAAGAATTTACTAAGTATTCAAATGTGAATTTGCTTATTGTTTTGAATGATACGGGATTAGAAAATCTGTCAAAAATTTCCAAAATGATAAATAAAGCTAAATTTCACGCACTTAACTCCGTATTTTTTAGCGAAAGTTATATCCATCACTCTGCCGATGTATTTCCTATTGAATTTTTGGATATGAAAGAAAATAATTTTATTTTATATGGCAAGGATATCTTAAAAGATTTAGAAATTGATATTAAAAATTTAAGGTTCCAATGCGAACAAGAGTTAAAATCAAAATTAGTAAATATAAGAAGAGCTTATTTAAGAGCAAATAAATATGAATTAAAAAATTTACTTTTTGCTTATTTTACTTCAAGTTTGTATGTTTTAAGAAACCTCCTTAGATTGAAAGGCAAAAACCCGCCTTACTCAAAAAAAGATTTGTTAAAGCAGCTGCAAGAAGAATTTGAAATCACGGTAGAGCCTTTTGTTAAAATACTCGAAGCAAAAAATCAAAATTTAAGGTTAAATTATGACAAGGTTAATAAATTATTTATTAGTTTTGTTGGTGAGCTTGAAAAAATAAGCGATATTATAGATAGATCTTAATTTATATGTTTAAAAAAATTGTTATATTATTTTTTATAGGTTTTTTTTATTTTTCTGCATTAGGTTTTACCCAAGATATTCCGAAGCCATTATCGTGGGTGAATGATTTTGCTAATGTCATTTCCGAAGATTACAAAAATAAATTAACCAATCTAATCCAAGAATTAGAACAAAAAACATCCGCAGAAATTTTTGTCGTTACGGTCAATTCAATTGCGCCTTATGATGAAAAACAATATGCGCGTATGCTTTTTGATAGCTGGAAGCCGGGTAAAAAGGGTAAAGATAACGGAGTTTTGGTGCTTTTAGCGATTAAAGAGAGGCGCTGGCGCATTGAAACCGGCTACGGAGTAGAGGGAATTTTGCCCGACGGCCTTTGCGGCGATATCGGCCGAAATTATATGGTGCATTATTTAAAGGACGGTAAATATTCCCAAGGGCTTTATTCCGGAGTAGTCGCTATCACTGGTATTATTGCCAAAGATTCCAACGTTAATATTAAAGGAGCGGTTGGTAAAACTAAAAGAAGGAATGTAGATTTTAGTAATTTGCCTCTCATAGTAAAATCAATACTTATTATTTTATTAATGAGCGGTGGCATTTTATTTTTAGCAATCTTAAAAGCCATGCTTTTAGAAAATTTTATGGCTTTTATTATTCTTTATTTATTTGTAGTTATTTTTTTAAAAGACATTATTCATTTTTCTTTATCTTTTGCAATAATTTTATTTGTTATTATCTTATTTATACGTTGGATAGTTTGCAGTTTTATTAAAATATTACCCGAGGATATAAGAAGAAAATGTAAGATACTTCCTAAGAAGGGCGGTTTTTTTGGGGGATGGTATGATGGTAGTGGCGGCGGAGGTTTCGGAGGGGGAGGTTTCGGCGGCGGAGGCGGTGGTGGGGGTGGCGGCGGAGGCGGTGGTGGATTTTAATTTTAACGGAGGTGAGGAATGAAAGGATTTTTGATTGGGTTAGGGGTAGTTGTAGTGTTAATAGTTATATCTTTTATTTCAGTCTATAATGGAATTGTTTCAAGCCATGAAAATATCACGGCAAAATGGGCGCAGGTAGAAAATCAATTGCAAAGAAGAAACGACCTAATCCCGAATTTGGTAAATACGGTTAAAGATTATGCGGCACATGAAAAAACAGTTTTTGAAGAAGTAACTAATGCCCGTTCAGCTTGGGCAAAGGCCGGTACAGTCGATGAAAAGGTAAAGGCAGCAGGCCAAATTGATGCGGCGCTATCTCGATTGCTTTTAGTTGCCGAGAATTATCCAAACTTAAAAGCCGATAATACATTTTTAAAGCTTATGGATGAATTAGCGGGGACAGAAAATAGAATTGCCGTTGAGCGTATGCGCTATAACGATGCGGTTATGGGTTATAATTTAATGGTAAGGCGCTTCCCGGGTAATGTTGTAGCTAATATGTTTGGTTATAAGCGCGCAACCGAATACTTTAAGGCGGAAAGCGCAGCAAAAGCAGCGCCAGAGGTGAAATTTTAATTCATGCAGAGAATTGATTATAAAAAAGAGCTTAATGCTGCGCAGCTTGCGGCGGTTGAATCAATTGAAGGGCCGCATTTAGTAATTGCCGGTGCTGGAAGCGGCAAGACGCGCGTTTTAGTTTATCGAGTTGCACACCTTGTTGAAAAAGGGATTAAACCAGAAGAAGTCCTTCTGCTTACCTTTACAAGAAAAGCCGCCCATGAAATGCTTCGGCGCGCAGCTATTCTTTTAGATGAACGTTGTAATAAGGTATCCGGTGGCACCTTCCATTCTTTTGCCAATATGATTTTGCGAAAATATGCCGCTGTTTTAAAGCTGAATAATAATTTTACAATTCTTGATCAATCGGATAGCGAAGATGCGATTAATTTAATTAGAACCGAGTTAGGTTTTAATAAAAAAGAAAAACGCTTTCCACGAAAAAACACAATACATGATGTTATTTCAAAAAGCGTAAATAAAAACTGCGATATTGGAGTTATTTTGTATGATGAATATCCACAATTTATTGAATGGACTGAGGAAATAAAAAAAATCCGCGATGAATACAGGCAGTATAAACAATTAAAATCGCTTTTAGATTATGATGATCTTCTAGTTTGTTTAAAAGATTTATTGAATGACCATAATGATATTCGAGTTAGATTATCTAATAAATATAAATACATTATGGTTGATGAGTACCAAGATACAAATAAATTGCAGGCGCATATTGTCTGCCTTTTGGCGAGTGAGCATCAAAATGTAATGGTTGTAGGCGATGATTCACAGAGTATTTATTCATTTCGCGGTGCAGACTTCAAAAATATAATGGATTTTCCAAAAATTTTTAAAGGCGCAAAGATTATAACATTAGAAGAAAATTACCGTTCTACCCAGCCCATTCTTAATTTAACTAACCAGATAATTAATTTTTCACAGGAAAAATTTGAGAAAAATCTTTATACGAAGAAAAAAGAAGGCAATGTCCCGGTTTATATTGACGCCGAAGATGAAAATGCGCAGTCAAAATTTGTCGCTGACAAAATTCTAGAATTAAGAGAAGAAGGTGTTGAGCTTTCTAATATTGCTGTGCTTTTTCGCTCAGGCTGGCATTCTAATGATTTAGAAGTAGAGCTTGCCTCAAGAAATATCCCTTTTACAAAATATGGCGGGCAAAAGTTCGTTGAGGCTAGCCACATAAAAGACATAATCTCTTATTTAAGGATTACTCATAATATTTTTGATGCAGTAAGTTGGCACAGGGTGCTTTTACTTATGCGAGGCATTGGCACAAAGACTGCACAAAATATTATTAATGAAATAATTGGCTTTAAAAAAGGCCTAAATATAGACCCTAAGTTAACTGCAAAATTTCAGGATTTAATAAAGCTTATCAGTATATTAAAAAAAATCGAGGTAAATAAACAAATACCTTCTGATCTTATCAAATTATTTTTAGATTATTATTCACCGCTTTTAAAAGAAAAATACGATGATTTTAATAAGCGTTTGAATGACCTTGATTCTTTAGAGAGAATTTCTATTCGCTACGACAACTTAGAGGAATTTTTGACCGATATGGCGCTTGAGCCGCCAGAGAGAAATATTGTTGAATCTGCCGTAAAAGATAAAGGCGATGGGCGGCTTACGCTTTCAACAATTCATTCTGCAAAAGGCCTTGAATGGCATACAGTTTTTTTAATTTATGTTGCTGAAGGGCATCTTCCTAGCTATTTATCTTTGGAGGATAGTGATGCTATAGAAGAGGAGCGCAGGCTTTTGTATGTTGCTGCAACGCGCGCCAAAGAAAATTTATTTTTAATTAAGCCGCAAATTGACCGAAGCCCGCGCAGTTATTTTGATGGCGCTGGTTCGGTATTCACACAAGTTTCGCGTTTTCTGGATGAAGGAGACATCTTAAATAAATTTGTTACAACTGAAAGTGCATATTTAAATGTAGGGGCGGACCCCCGTGTCCATCCGAATAATAACGGACAGGCACAGGGGCCTGTCCCTACTTCCCGAAATGAAAAACTATTTGAAATGATGAAAGAATATTTTCGCTACCGCGATGATTATTGATTTACAAAACATAATTTCATAGTATAATTAATTTGTTAGTGCTTACCAGCAGAGAACCAAATTTTAAATAAACTTATGTATAACACTCGCTAGAGTTTGGCGAGAGGAATATATTTTGATGGAGATTGAGCATAGATTTCCTCGTGAGGCCTGCGGCGTCTTTGGTATTTATGGCCATAAGGATGCATCACGCCTTGCATACCTTGGCCTATACGCCCTTCAACATCGTGGCGAAGAAAGCGCTGGCATTGTAAGCTATGATGGTAAGAAAATCTTTTCTTGTAAAGCACAAGGCTTAGTCCGCGAGGTATTTAGTGAAGCCAACATTAAAAGCCTAAAAGGCCATTTAGCTATTGGCCACAATCGTTATTCTACAACCGGCTCAAGCACCGTAAAAAATATCCAGCCATTTTTAGTAAATTTCAAAAACGCCCCTATTGCTGTTGCTCATAACGGCAATCTTGTTAACACAGTGCAACTTCATAAAATATTAGAAAAAGAAGGTTCTATTTTTCAAACAACAATGGATTCGGAAATCGTCGTGCATTTGATTGCAAAGGCAAAAGATAAAGAAATAAAAGACCGCGTGGTTGGTGCCTTAAAACAATTATCAGGCTCGTATTCTCTAGTATTAATGATTGATAATTGTTTAATTGGCGCAAGAGATCCTGGAGGTTTTAAGCCGCTTTGTTTGGGCCAGGTTGATGGGGCCTATGTGTTAGCAAGCGAAACTTGTGCGTTAGATTTAATCGGGGCTACTTATCTAAGGGATATTGATCCGGGCGAAATTGTTTTTATTAACAAAGAAGGGTTGATTTCTCTTAAGCCGTTTGCGGCAAAGAAAAATTCATTTTGTATTTTTGAATTCATTTATTTTGCTCGCCCAGACAGTAATATTTTTGGAAATCATAATGTGTACCTGGCAAGAAAATCTCTTGGCGAACAATTGGCCCAAGAATTCCCGAAGGTTAATGCCGATCTTATTACTCCGATACCTGATTCTGGTGTTTATGCTTCAGTTGGTTTTGCGCAAAAGTCTTCAATGCCATTTGAGATGGGTATGATCAGAAATCATTATGTGGGCAGGACATTTATTCAACCTAGCCAAGCAATTAGAAATTTTAGGGTAAAGGTAAAGCTTAACCCTATTAAAGACGTAATCAAAGATAAAAAAATCGTCATTGTTGAAGATTCTATTGTTCGCGGGACAACTTCAAAAGGCAGGGTGCGCGCTTTAAGAGAGGCAGGGGCAAAAGAAATTCATATGGGCGTAACTTGCCCACCTTTAAAATTCCCTTGTTTCTTTGGTATAGATTTTCCAACGAAGAAAGAATTAATTGCATCAAGCCATAGTGTGGAATGGATTCGTGATTTTATCGGCGTGGATAGCTTAAAATATTTGTCCAAAGAAGGAATGCTTAAGGCAATGCCTTTGCCCAAAGAAAATTTTTGTACTGCTTGTTTTGATGGATGTTATCCAGTTAAACCGTGCAAGAGAATTTCTAAAGATGTTTTAGAGAAGGAGTAGCAATGTTCGAAGTTGAAATTTATATTAGTTTAAAGAAAACAGTAGCGGATCCCCAAGGGTTAACCGTGAAGCATGCTATTGAAAGCTTAGGTTATCAGGGTATTAATGATTTGCGTATGGGTAAACTTGTTAGATTACAGCTTAATCTAAAAGATAAAAAATATGCAGAAAATAAAGTCAATGAAATGTGCAAAAAATTATTAGTCAATCCTATCATAGAGGAATATTCTTTCCAAATTAAGGAAATCTAAATGAAATTCGGTGTTATTGTTTTTCCCGGTTCAAATTGTGATCAAGATTGTTTTTATGTCGTAAAGGATGTTTTACAGCAACCCGTTGAATATGTGTGGCATAAAGAAACACACCTTAATAATTTTGATTGCTTAATTATTCCAGGTGGTTTTAGCTATGGAGATTATTTAAGGACTGGCGCAATCGCTCGTTTTGCGCCAATTATGAAAGAAGTAATTAATTTTGCAAATCGTGGTAGGTTTGTAATTGGGATTTGTAATGGTTTTCAAATTCTGCTTGAAGCAGGGCTTCTTCCTGGGGCAATGTTAAGAAATGTTGGGCTGCACTTTATTTGCAAACATGTTTACCTTAAAGTACGAAATGATAAAACTTCTTTTACTAATCAGTGTTATAAAAATCAAATTTTAAATATTCCTATTGCTCATAATGAAGGCAACTATTATATTGATGAGAGTGGTTTAAGCGAATTACATAATAATAATCAAATTATTTTTCAATATTGCGATAGAGATGGATTGATAAATAAATACGCGAATCCAAATGGCGCATTAGATAATATCGCAGGGATTATTAATAGGGCCGGCAATGTATTAGGTATGATGCCTCATCCAGAGAGAAGTTCTGAAAGCGAGCTAGGCTCAACAGATGGATTATTAATTTTTAAATCAATATTAGAAACGTTTAATAAAAGATGAAAAAAGAAGTTTACCGAAGTTTAGGTTTAAGTGATAGCGAATATAAGCATATTTTAGAATTACTTGGAAGGAAACCTTCGCCTACAGAGCTTGCAATGTTTTCTGTAGAATGGTCTGAGCATTGTGGTTATCCGCGCTCACGTGGCTATCTTAAGCTTCTTCCAAAAAAAGGTAAGTATAAGACTTTAATTGGTGAGGATGCCGGCGGGATTATTGTTGATGATTTGGCAATTATTTTTAAGATGGAATCGCATAATCATCCATCACAAGTTGAACCAAAACAAGGCGCTGCAACTGGCGTAGGTGGAATAATCCGTGACATTTTTACAAGTGGTGCCAGGCCAATTGCATGCCTTGATTCGCTTCGCTTTGGTATGCCTGACAATCCACAAAACCGTTACATTATAAAAGGTGTAATAGATGGTATCCAGCACTACGGTAACTGTGTTGGTGTGCCAACCGTGGGTGGTGAGGTTTATTTTGATGAAAACTATGCCGGAAATTGTTTAGTAAATGCAATGTGTATTGGTGTGTGCTCAAAAGATAAAATTGCACGTGCCCGTGCGCAAGGAATAGGGAACTCAATTATGTATGTTGGTTCAACTACAGGCAGGGATGGTATTGGCGGATGCAGTGTTTTAGCATCAGCTGAATTTAAGGAAGGAGAGGAGAAGCGCCCGACAGTACAGATTGGAGATCCTTTTATGGAGAAATGCTTGATTGAGGCAACCCTTGAAGCGCTTGAAACAGGATATATTATTGGGATTAAAGATATGGGCGCGGCAGGCCTGACTTGTTCAACCAGCGAAATGGCGTTTGCCGGAGGTGTTGGTATAGATGTTGAATTAGAAAAAGTTCCGCGGCGGGAGCCTAATATGGAGCCCTGGGAAGTAATGATGTCAGAGTCTCAAGAAAGGATGCTCGTTTGTATTAAAGCTGGCAAAGAGAAAGAAATTGAGAAAATTTTTACAAAGTGGGATTTAAATGCCGCGGTTATTGGAAAGGTAACCGATAACGGTATTGTGCGTATTCGCGATAAAGGCAAGATTGTTTGTGAAGTTCCTTCAAAGGATTTGGCAGACGCTCCGCTTTATAATATGCCGTATAAAAAGCCAAAGTATTTAGAAAAATTAGAGAAACTAAATTATAAAGCAATAAAAATACCTAAAGATTATAATCAAATTTTATTGGAGTTATTATCTTCTCCTACAATTTGCAATAAAGCGTATGTTTATGAACAATATGATCATATGGTTCAAGCTAATACAGTTGTTATGCCTGGGAGTGATGCCGCAGTATTAAGAATTAAAGGAACCAAAAAAGCAATTTCTGCGACTACAGATTGTAATAGCCGCTATTGCTTTTTAAACCCAAAATTAGGGGCGCAGATTGCAATTGCCGAAGCAGCTCGTAATTTAGTTTGTTCTGGCGCAGACCCAGCAGCGATTACGGATTGCCTTAATTTTGGTAATCCAGAAAAACCCGATCGGTATTGGCATTTTAAAAATTGCATTGAAGGAATTATTAAGGCTTGTAAATCATTTAATATCCCAGTTGTTAGTGGCAATGTATCTTTCTATAATGAATCACCCAAGGGTGCAATATATCCTACGCCAGGCATTGGAATGATAGGCATAATTAAGGATATAAATAAACATTGTACTCAAGGTTTTAAAAATAAAGATAATGCAGTTATTCTTTTAGGAAAAACTTTAGATGAGCTTGGCGCATCAGAATACTTAAAGGTTATTCATAAAAAAACCGCCGGAGGAGTACCAAGGCTTAATCTAGATTTGGAAAAACGTGTGCAAAAAACCGTTCTAGAATTAATCGAAAAAGGCCTGGTTAATTCGGCTCATGATTGCTCTGAGGGCGGGCTTGCAATTGCAATTGTTGAAAGCTGTATTTCTAATAAAGAATGTTTATTGGGTGCCGAGATTTCACTTTATTCTAGAATAAGGCCTGATGCACTTTTATTTGGTGAGTCGCAGTCAAGGATAGTTATTTCGTGTGATGTGAAGAATATAGAAAAAATTAGAAAAATTGCAAGAAAAACAGAAATACCTCTTGAGATTATTGGTAAAGTGAGCAATAATAGTTTTAAGGTTTCAATTAATTCAAAAATAGTTATTAATTTATCAAAAGAGGTAATTAATAATGCTTGGCGGGATTCGTTAACAAAAAATCTAACGAAGGGAGATTAAATGATGCGCACAGGAAAGTTTATATTTGTTTTAATTTTTATATTTATCGTCAGTTTTATTGGTTTTACACAGGCTCAAGATAACAAATCAGATGCAATAACAATAGAATCTTTGGAATTTATCCCTGCATATGGGTTCAAGGATATTTTTACTTATATAAAATCCAGTGGTAAATTAACTATAAAAAATAATACTAAAGATCCAATCAATAATTTAAAATTTATTATTGAAATAAAAGAAAAAAATGGCCTAGATTGGAAAAAAGTTTCTGAAGGTGTTGTTGGCATAAGTGCTGGCAGGCAGCGAGCTTTTGATTTTAACTATTTATTTGATAAACCGGGGGAATATGTTAGCCGTGTTAAATTAGATTCGGACATTTTTAAGAAAGAAATTATCGCGAACGAAAAAAAATTAATTGTTAACAGGAATGTTAATATCCGTCCTGTTAAATTTGATTTTATATCCAAAGATAATAAGAAAGAGTTAACCGTGCCGGTTGACGGAGAATTTAATTTGACATTAATCAATAACGGCAAAGACGCAAGCAGCGAATTTAAGTACAGAATATTAATTGATGGAAAGGCTATTGGTTCAGATATAGTAGTTAAGAGTTTAGATGTAAATAAAAAAGAGGTTTTTAAAGTCAATCATAGATTCGAAGTTAACCAAGGCGGGCGCCATGTGATTGAAGCAATAGTTGACCCAGATAATGAGCTAAAAGAGACAAGAAAAGATGATGGCTTTATTACAAAAGAAATTATAGTTTATTTTACAGATGTAAGTTTGGATAGCGTAAAACTTATACTACCTGAAAAAACAATTGAGTTGTCAAAATATAAAGATACTGTAGAGATTACAAATGGCATAACCGCGACATTAAGTATAAAAGTCAAAAACCAAGGCAATATGGCTGTAAAAAAGCTTGATGGAGAGGTATCTATTTGCGGAGATAAAATCCCTTTTTCTTTAAAGGATATTTTGCCAAATGGCGGTTCTAAGACCTATGAATTTAGTTATAAATTTAAGAATAAAGGCGGATGTGATCTCTCTGTGTTTTTAGATAGAGATAATTTATTGGCAGAATCAGATAAAGATAATAACAAATTTTCTGCAAAAAGTAATATTGAGATAAAATAATTTAGCTTATTTGTTGAAGGATAATTTTTGCCGCAGTTTCTGATGCGGATGTATTAGGTGAATATTGTAATATGCCCTTAATATTCTTAAGGGCATATTTTATTTTTATAATTTCTACAGGATTATTTAATATATTAATTGTATAGTCGGCAATTTTTTCTGGGATTGCTTTTTCTTGTAGGAATTCTTCAATAATTTTTTTGCCAGCTAAAATATTCACCATGCCAATATAGGGTATTTTAATCATGTGTTTTAAAAAAAATGCTGTTAGATTACTAATTCTATATACAATAACAAACGGTATTTCTAAGATTGCAGTTTCTACAGTTGCTGTGCCTGACGCAACGATGGCAAAACTGCACTTTGAGAATTCTTCGTAATGATTTTTTTCTACAATTTCAATATTAGTATCCAACCTATTTAAAAATTTATCAAATTCAGTTTGCGCTACTGTTGGTGTTTTAATTAAGACAAACTTGTAGAGAGGGAGTTGTTCTTTGATCAATCTTATACTTTTAAGCATGATTGGCAAATTAAAATTAATTTCTTTTATACGCGACCCAGGCAAAACGGCAATTTTATTTTCAGAAGACTGTTTTATGTATTTAGGTAAAAATTCAAGCAGAGGATGGCCTACGAAAGTTGCATCGATACCGTATTTCTTATAAAAATCTTCTTCAAATTTAAAAATGACTAGTATTTTATCTACGTATTTTTTGATAAGTTTTATGCGGCCCTTGCCCCATGCCCAAACCTGTGGAGAAATATAGTAAATTATCTTTATCTTCCGTTTTTTAATCTCTTTCGCAAGTCTTAGGTTAAAACCAGGGTAATCGATTAAAATAATACAGTCGGGTTTTAAGATATCAATTATAGATAGTGTGTCATTAAATATTGCTTTAAATTTTGGATAATTTTTTAGTACTTCAAAAAAACCAACGACAGCTAAGTCAACAAGATTATGATATATTTTTACGCCTACGTCAGACATTTTTTTGCCGCCGAGGCCATAAAAATCAATAGCAGGATTTATTAATTTAATGCTTTTAACAAGATTTGCAGCATAGGTATCTGAAGACAACTCCCCAGCAACAATAAAAACTTTTTTATTTTGCATTACGAATTTTATTTTCTATTTCAAAAGCAGTTTTAAGGGCAAGCCGCGCCTCGACGCCAGAGACGAGAGGGTTTCTTTGCTCAGTTATGCAGCTTAAGAAATCTTTTAATTCTCTTTCCAGCGGCGGTTCTTTTTCTATAGGTAGATTTTCTTTTTTAATCTGGCCGTTTTCTTTATGGTAATAAGACGCTTCTTGTTTTACATAATCCAGAGATATATATGTATCGTTTTCAAAAATACGTATTTTACGCATTACTTCGTCTGAAATGCGGCTTGCAGTTAAATTACAGATACATCCATTATTGAATTTAATTCTGGCATTTGCAATGTCTTCATGGTTTGTTAAGACTTTTACTCCTATAGCATCAATACTCTTAACGCTGCTTTTTATTAATCCCAAAGCTATATCAATATCATGTATCATCAAATCAAGAATTACGCTTATATCTAGGGATCTGCCAGAGAAAGGAGCTAGCCGATGGCATTCTATGAAACACGGGTCTTTTATAATTTTTTTAACAGCAACAAATGCGCTATTATAGCGTTCAACATGCCCAACACTTAAAATAAGATTATTTTTTTTAGCAAGATTTATTAGTTTTTGAGCTTCTTTTAGGCAGGGAGTAATTGGTTTTTCTACTAGGCAGTGTATTTTATTTTGAAGCAGTTCTTGCGTAATTTTATAGTGTAGGTTTGTTGGAACAACCACGCTTACTGCATCTACCTTATTCTTAATGATTTCCTTAAAATCAGATGTTGCTTTCGTATTTAGTTCTTTTGCAAGATTTGCAGCTTTTTCTATATTAATATCGCATATAAAAGATAATTCTGCACCAGGGATTTTAGAATAAATCTGGGCGTGGCGCGTACCTAAATAACCTATGCCTATAACTGCGACTTTAATTTTCACATTATTTATACTAGCAAATCCCTTGCCCAAAGTCAACGGCTCTGATATAATGTTAGAATTATGAAAGATTATTTTCGTTTACTGAAATTTTTAAAACCACATTCGGGCATACTTGGCCTTGCTTTTATTTGTACAGTATTTTCAACAATCTTTGATGGTATAACATTAAGCATGATTGTGCCGGTTACTGACAAAATAATGACTAAAAAAAGCATTATTTTTGCAGAAAAACTACCGCCATTTATCCAAAATTTGATTAGTTACATTAATTCAATACAGCCAGATAATTTTTTAAGAATTCTAGTTTTTTTGATTCCTGCGCTTTTTATCTTAAAAGGGTTTTTTAATTTTTTTCAAGATTATTTTATGTCTAATATCGGCCAACGTGTAGTAAAGGATATTCGTAACGATATATATTTTAAGTTGCAAGACCTATCTTTAGAATATTATACTTCAAGAAGGACCGGTGAGATTGTTTCAAGGATTACTAATGATGTAATGCAGGTTGAAAATGCTGTAAGCTATGGAGTAAAAGATTTGATATATCAAATCTGCCAGATTATTCTTTTTACTTTTCTTATTTTTTTTATGTATTTTAAGCTTGCGATTTTTTTAATAATAATGATGGGTTTAATGGCTTGGCCAATGTTTAAAATAGGCAGATTGTTGAAGAAAGTATCACGTCAGTTGCAAGAAAAAATGGCTGATATCAATTCGCTTCTATTTGAGACTGTGTCGGGAGCACGTATTGTTAAAGCATTTTGTATGGAAAAATATGAAGTCGCCAAGTTTAAAACGCAAAATAAAGAATTTTACAAAATTATGATGAAATTAATTAAACGTACGCTTGCCTTGGGGCCTCTTACTGAAATTATTGGCGTATTCTTTGCCATAATCATTTTTTATTTTGCCGGGCGCGATGTGATTCAGGATAAGTTATCTTTTGGTGTATTTGCTTTTTTTCTGACCTCTGTTTTTCAGTTAATTAAGCCATTTAGGAAATTAGCTAATGTGCATTCAATAAATCAAAGAGCGATTGCTGCTGGAACTAGGATTTTTGAAGTTCTGGAAGCAGATGTAAAGATAAAGGATACAGGCAGTGCTGTTAATTTACCTATTCCAAATAATGAGATTAGGTTTGAAAATGTTTGGTTTAAATATGAAGATGAAAATATCCTGAAGGAGATTAATTTTAATATTGGGGTAGGGAAGGTGCTTGCGATTGTCGGTCCGTCAGGCGCTGGCAAATCCACCCTTGTTGATCTAATACCAAGGTTTTATGATCCTTATAAAGGCAGGATTATTATTGATAACATTGACATAAAGGATGTAAAGATAGAGTCCTTGCGAAGGCAGATTGGTATAGTTACTCAAGAAACTATACTTTTCAACGATTCAGTTAAAGGTAATATTTCTTACGGCCACCCTGAGATTGATGAAATAAAAATAATTGAGGCAGCAAAAAAGGCGAATGCCTATGATTTTATTCAAAATTTACCACAGGGTTTGGATACAGTTATTGGTGATAGGGGGGTTAAGCTTTCCGGAGGAGAGAGGCAGCGTATTGCCATTGCAAGGGCAATTTTAAAGGACCCGCCGATTTTAATTCTTGACGAGGCAACATCTCAGCTTGACAGTGAGTCTGAAAGGCTTGTTCAAGAGGCACTCTCAATCTTAATGAAAGGGCGCACCGTATTTGTCATTGCGCATAGGCTCTCTACAGTTGTAAGCGCTGATCAGATTATTGTGCTTGAGCGAGGGATAATTATTGAGCGCGGTAATCATCAACAATTAATCCAGAAACAAGGTCTTTATAGCAGGCTATACGAAATGCAGAGCCTATAGAAAAAATATTTGCAAGAAAATTAATTTATGATATACTCTAAAAATATTCTGTGATGGGATTGCAACCGCTAAAGCGCAAAAAAACCACAAGAAGCGAAAAATCCATTTATTAGTTTAAATTTTTAGCGGTTTAACTGATTTAGCATCTTTGTGGTTATAAGGAGGGAATAAAAATTGGTTAACGAGCTTATTAAACAACTTTTAGAAGCAGGTGTACATTTTGGCCATCAATCCAAACGTTGGAATCCAAAGATGAAACAGTTTATTTTTGGTGAACGTATGGGTGTTTATATCATTGATTTGGAAAAAACTGTTGATTGCTTGAACAAAGCGCGTGATTTCTTAAAAGAAATGGCAAAAAAAGGTGAAATGATAATGTTTGTGGGTACTAAAAAACAGGCCCAGAGTATAATTAAAGAAGAAGCTGAGCGTTGTGGCATGTATTATGTTAATGAGAGATGGCTAGGTGGTTTACTGACTAATTTTCAAACTATAAAGAAAAGAACTAAAAGATTAAAAGAAATACAAGAGATGCAAGAAAGCGGTGAAATTGAAAAATTTACTAAGAAAGAAGAAGCAGGCATCGAAAAAGAGCTTTCTCGTCTTAAAAAAAGTCTTTGGGGTATAAGGGAAATGACTAATTTACCGGGATGTATCTTTGTCGTTGATCCTAAAAAAGAACAAACAGCTATTAAAGAAGCGAAGCGTTTAGATATACCAATAGTTGCTTTAATTGATACAAATTGTAACCCCGAGGATGTTAATTATCCTATTCCTGGCAATGACGATGCTATAAAATCGATTAAATTAATCACATCATTAATTAGCGATAGTATTCTTGAAGGTAGAAAAGATTTTCTTTCTTATCTTGCTGAGTCTAAAAAAGAGTCTGAAGGCGTTATTTTAAAGGCAAAAGATGAAGAAAAGATTGTTAATGAGGTTGTAGAAGAGGTCTTGGAGAAAACTTCAAAAGAAGAGCCGCAAAAAAGAACAAAGGTTAAATTAAAAGCAAAAACAACCGCTAAAGAGTCTAAAAAATAATAAAGGTGGTAAGAATGGAATTAGCTGATTTAATAAAACAATTAAGGGAAGATACCTCTGCAGGGTTTTCTGATTGTAAGAAGGCGCTGGAATCCTGTCAGGGAGATATAAAGAAAGCAAAAGAATTTTTACGGAAGAAAGGCCTTGAGGTTGTAGCAAAAAAGAGTAATAAGGAAGCTTCGGATGGCAGAATTGAGGCTTATATTCATTTAGGAAATAAGATTGGAGTTTTAGTTGAAGTTAATTCTCAGACGGATTTTGTTGCGCGGAATGAAGAGTTTTGCAAATTTTCTAGAGATGTTGCAATGCAAATTGCGGCAACTAATCCTAAGTACATATCTGATATAGATATTCCGGGAGATAAGCTATCAGAATTATCCGGACAGGACAAAGAGCTATTTATTAAAGAAAATTGTTTACTTCGCCAGCCTTTTATTAAGGACCCATCTTTAACAATAGAAGATTACCGTAATTCGTTAATAGCTAAATTCGGAGAGAACATCATTATCAAGAGATTTACTAGGTTTAAACTTGGCGAATAATGATAAAAAAACCAAAATATAAGCGGGTTGTCTTAAAGGTAAGCGGTGAGGCTCTGCAAGGTAAAGAGCGCCATGGTATTGATCCAGATATTTTAGAAACAATCGCTCGTCAGGTTAGAGAAGTAAAAGAATTAGGGGTTGAAATTGCTGTAGTATTAGGCGGTGGTAATATATTCAGGGGCCAGGATAAATCTTTAAAATTTGGCATGGACAGGGCAGTTGCAGACTATATGGGTATGCTTGCAACTGTGATAAATGGGCTTGCTTTGCAGAATGTCTTTGAGAAAATGAATATGCCTACACGCGTTTTAACCGCAATCGATATGAATAGGATTGCCGAACCCTATATTAGAAGGAGGGCAATAAGGCATCTCGAGAAAGGGCGCATTGTTATATTTGTTGCAGGTACCGGTAACCCTTATTTTACAACTGATACAACGGCAGCGCTTCGTGCGATGGAAATAAATGCTGATGTGATATTGAAAGCGACTAAAGTAGATGGTGTTTATTCTAGTGATCCAGTTTGTAATAAAGATGCAAAGTTATTGAAGTCGCTAAAATATATAGATGTATTAAAGAAGGGCCTTAAGGTTATGGATGCAACAGCTGTTAGCCTTTGTATGGATAATAAGCTTCCAATAATCGTTTTTAATTTAAAGGTCGAAGGAAATATTAAAAAAGTAATAATGGGCCAAAAGCTAGGGACAGTTGTTAATTAGAGGTGATGAAATGACAGTAAAAGATATTGTTACCGAGACTCAAGTAAAGATGGATAAGGTTATCGAATCAGTTAAAAGAGAGTTTTTAGAAGTGAGAACCGGCCGGGCAAACCCTGCTCTAGTTGAAGGCATGCGGATAAATTATTACGGCACCCCAACACTTTTGAAACAGCTTGCTGCTATTTCTATGCCTGATGCAGCACTACTTGTAATTCAACCTTGGGATGCTTCAGCAATTGGGGAGATTGAGAAAGTTATGCTTGAATCTAATTTAGGAGTTACTCCTAATAATGATGGCAAGATTATTCGTTTAAGTTTTCCTCAACTTTCTAAAGAAAGGCGCCAAGAATTAGCAAAAATGGTTAAGGAGATGGCAGAAGAAGGAAGGATTTCATTACGTACAATTCGTCGCGATGCTAATGAGGCGATTAAAAAATTAGAAAATGATAAAGTTATTTCTGAAGATGATCGTTTCAAATCACAAGAGCAAATTCAGAAAATTACCGATAGATATATAGAAAAAATTGATTTAATTCTAAAAGAAAAAGAGAAAGAATTAATTCAATAGCTATTTTAAAATATTTCGGGCCGCTAGCTTCAGCCAGAGGCTGATCCGCCTTTGGCGGACATTTGGTTAGTCTAGTGTAGTAGTTAGCTTAGGTGAGAATATGTAAATTTAGTTATTTTGGGCCGCTAGCTCATTTGGTAGAGCACCACACTTTTAATGTGGGTGTGCCGCGTTCGAATCGCGGGCGGCTCATTAAATCAGAATTAAGAGGTAAGAGGTAAGAATTAAGAAAGAACAAAACCAAAAATTTATTTTTGAGTGTGATTTTTTAGTTTTTCTTAATTCTTAATTCTTTGATCTTTAATCTGCCTTATTGGGGCGGATGGCGGAATTGGCATACGCGGTAGCCTTAGGAGCTACTGGGGTAACCCTTGGAGGTTCAAATCCTCTTCCGCCCAGTAAACCAGAACTAAGAGCTAAGATTTAAGAAATAAGACCTATTGTTTTTTTCTTAGTTCTTAGATTTTAATTCTTTAATCTGTTTTAATGCGGGAGTGGCTCAGTTGGTAGAGCGCGACCTTGCCAAGGTCGATGTCGCGGGTTCAAATCCCGTCTCCCGCTCTTATATTTAGGAGGAGTTTGTATGCAAATAATGGATTTTCTGTCTAAAAAAGCAATAAGCGTTGATATAAAAGGTATAAAAAAAGAAGAAGTAATTAAAGAACTGGTAGATCTTTTAATCAATAGCGGAGAAATTGATAAAAAATATCGTGTAAAGATTACCGAGCTTCTAATGAATAGAGAGAAGCTTGGTTCTACTGCAATCGGCCAAGGCGTTGCTATACCGCATGCTAAAGCGGATTGTGTTGAAAAACTTATTGGTGCTTTTGGCGTTTCTCAAAAAGGCGTAGATTTTGATTCTTTAGATGGAGAACCTGCCTATATATTTTTTCTATTGCTTGCTCCTCAGGAAAGCGCTGGCCCACATTTAAAAGCGCTCGCAAGGATTTCAAGGCTTTTAAAAGATAAATATTTTCGCGAAAGCCTTCGTCAAATAAAAGATGTAAAAACCGCTTTAAAGATTATATCCGCCGAAGACGAAAAAAAGATTTAGTATATGCGTATACTGAAATGGTTATACCCTGGTATGGGGGTTAAACGTTGGATTGGGTTAGCCGGTTTAGGTATTTTGATTGTAGTTGGCGCAATCGTAAATCAAATTACCGAATACAAGTATTTTAATAATTCTTTTATTAATATAGCTACATTGCTTTTCGGCTGTTTTTTGATAATTATTTCTGGGCGCAAAGCCTTTGTGTCAATTGTCACAGTGTTTGTGCCGCATAAAGATAACTTAGTAGATATTGTTTATCAAAAAAGGCATTTAGAACGCGGTCCGAGGATTGTTGTAATTGGTGGAGGAACGGGCCTTTCAACTATGCTGCATGGTTTAAAACAATATACTTCAAACATAACTGCAATTGTTACTGTGGCTGATGACGGCGGTTCTTCTGGGCGTTTAAGAAAAGAATTCGATGTTCTTCCTCCGGGTGATATCCGTAATTGCTTAGTTGCTTTGGCTGATAGAGAATCATTGATGCAGGATTTATTTCAATTTCGTTTTGAATCTGACTCTGCGCTTTCGGGGCACAGCTTTGGGAATTTATTTTTAACAGCAATGACAAAGGTTACTGGGGATTTTGAAAAGGCGATTAAGGAATCTAGTCAGGTACTAGCGATTAGGGGTCAGGTTATTCCGTCAACTTTAGAAAAAATTACTTTAGTTGCCGAGTATTATGATGGTTCTTTTCTAGAAGGGGAAAGTAACTTTCGTTTTAAGGATTCTCCTATTAAGAGAGTAAGTTTAAAGCCTAGTAATCCTGTCGCGCCTCCTGAAACATTACGTGCGATAATGGAAGCAGAAGCAATTGTACTTGGGCCGGGAAGCCTATATACAAGCATAATTCCTAATTTATTAGTTAAGAATATTAGCCAAGCAATTATTGAATCGAAAGCATTAAAAATTTATGTTTGTAATGCAATGACTCAGGCTGGAGAGACTGCAAATTATAAGGCATCAGACCATATTAGAGCTATTATTGAGCATAGTCATCCAAAAATAATTGGATATTGTATTCTAAATACAAAATTAATATCAAAAGAATTATTAGATAAATATAGTAAGGATAATTCTTTTCCTGTAGAGGCCGATATAAATAAAATTAAATCTTTAGGTTATAAATTTATTAGCGATGATATTATTTCGACCAAAGATTTTATTCGTCATGATACAAAAAAATTAGCAAGAATTATAATTAGTCTGATCGAAGAGAAGGCTTAAATGTCACCAGTTATAAAGAAAAAGGTTACTGTAAAAAATAAACTTGGGCTTCATGCGCGGCCTGCGGCGTTATTCGTCCAGATTGCAAATAAATATGATTCGAATATTATTGTTGAAAAAGGCGATCAAAAGGTTAACGGTAAGTCAATTATGGGTATTCTTATGCTTGCTGTTGAATCAGGCCACGAGATACTTATTATTGCCCAGGGTAGTGATGCAGAGGGTGCTATTAATGAGTTGGAAGAACTTGTGACTAAAGAGGAAGCATTGTGAAGAAAATAAAAGGTATTGCAGCTGCCAGCGGTATACATATTGGTAAGGCATTTCTTTTAGGCAAAGAAGAATTACTCCTACCGCAGGATAAGATTAGGAAACAAGATATACCAAGTCAAATTCAACTTTTCGAAGAAGCGCTAATTAAAACGCGCCAAGAAATTATAGACCTGCAAAATAAAATTGCAAAAGATATGGGTACAGATAGCGCACGTATTTTTGATGCACATTTGCTTGTTTTGGAGGATAGGACTCTTATCGAAGAAGTGATTACCCGCCTTAAAAAAGAGCAACGCCATATTGCCTATATTTTTTCTTTAGTTTTACAGAAATATGTTCAGGTATTTTCTAAGATTGAAGATGAATATCTTAAGGAGCGAGTGAGTGATATTAAGGATATTGGAAAAAGAGTATTGCGTAATTTATTAGGCGAGAAAAAACTTAACTTAGATGAGATAAAAGAAGAAGTCATTTTAGTTGCGCATGATCTTTCTCCGTCAGATACAGCTGCAATGCACAAAAGAAATGTTAGTGCATTTGTGACGGATATTGGAACAAAGACATCCCATACTGCAATTATGGCTAAATCTTTAGAAATACCTGCTGTTGTTGGGCTAGAGAAGGCAACTTCAGAAATAAAAAATGGTGATATTCTAATTGTAGATGGGGTAACCGGCGTTGTTGTTATAAATCCTGATGAAAAAACAATTTCCAGCTATAAAAAAGAAGAAAAAAAATTAGATTTTTTAAGCAAAAAATATTTAAGTTTAAGAAAGCTTCCTGCGGTAACGAAAGATTCTAAGAAAGTCAATATTGTTGCAAATATTGAATTACCGGATGAGATTCCTACAATTCGTGATCACGGTGCAGAAGGAATTGGTTTATATAGAACAGAATTTTTCTATATGAATAGGGATGGTTTGCCGACTGAAGAAGAGCATTTTGAAGCGTATAAATACGTTGCGCAAAGCATGAGGCCATATCCTGTAATTATCAGAACGCTAGATTTAGGCGGGGATAAATTCATTTCCCAATTGAAAGTACCTGTTGATATGTCTCCATTTTTAGGTTGGAGAGCAATCCGTTTTTGTTTAGCCCGCCCGGATATTTTTAAAACACAACTCCGCGCTATTTTACGCGCTTCTAGTTTTGGTAATTTGAAGCTTATGTATCCTATGATTTCAGGGATCGAAGAACTTAGGCAGGCTAACATTTTATTAGATGAAGTTAAAAAAGAACTTAAGTCTAAAAATATTTCTTTTAATAAGGATATAGAAGTGGGAGTAATGATCGAGGTTCCTTCAGCAGCATTAACAGCTGATATTTTAGCTAAAGAGGCGGATTTTTTTAGTATCGGGACAAATGATCTTATACAATATTCTTTAGCCGTTGATCGTACTAATGAAAAAGTCGCCTATCTTTATGAACCCGCGCATCCAGCAATGTTGAGGATGATAAAAAATATAATTCAAGCAGGGCATACCGCTAATATCAAAGTTGGGATGTGTGGCGAGATGGCAGCGGAACCGGCATATAGTTTTTTGCTTTTAGGCCTTGGGCTCGATGAATTTAGTATCCCTTCAGCTTTGATTCCTGAAATAAAAGAAATAATTAGAAGTATAACTATTGATGAAGCTAAAAGTATTGTAGAACAAGCAATGGAATTTTCAAGCGGCAAAGAAGTCGAAGAATTTTGCAGGCGTAAATTAAATGAATTATTAAAAAATGATTAAATTAAATTTATCCACAATAAAAAAATTAGATAAAAGTAATATGCTTGGGATTATTCTTGATTTTCCAGGGCTCTGTAAAGAAGGGTATGAAAATGGGTTGAAATTTAAGAATGATATTTCAATTCATAGTATAAAAAATATAATTTTTTGCGGGCTTGGGGGTTCAGCGCAGGGAGCAGATTTGATTAGGTCTTTTTTACTAGATAAAATTAGCCTGCCAATGGTTGTAGATCGTGATTATACGATTCCAAAATTTGTGGATAGCGAAACATTAGTTTTTATTATTAGTTATTCAGGGAATACTGAAGAGACAATTAGTACTTATAATATAGCTAAACAGAAAACTAAAAATATTATTGTTATTGCTTCGGGTGGTAAATTGAAAGAATATGCGCTTAATGATGGTTTTTCATTTATTTCGGTTAAGCCTGGTTATCCGCCAAGGGGAGCATTCCCTTTAACTTTTTTTACGCTTTTAGGGGTGTTTGTTGCTTTAGGGTTAACTAGCGATAAAAAATTAGATTTGGATCAAACAATAACTGTTCTGGAAAATTTAAAAAAGGAATTATCACCTGAAGTAAAAAATAGGGATAACTTGGCAAAAAGAATTGCCTTAGATATGGTTGGCCGTTTTACTGTGATTTATTCAGCGAACGAACATTTTGATGCAGTGGTTACACGTTTTCGTGGTCAGCTTGCCGAGAATGCTAAAAGTCTTTCTTCTAGTGCGCTAATACCAGAGATGAATCATAATGAAATTGTTGGCTGGGAAAATCCTAAGAAAATTATAAAAAATTTTGTAGTTTTGATTCTAAGGGATTCATCTATGCACGAAAGAGTATTAAAAAGAATAGAAATCACAAAAAGAATTTTGTCTTATGAGGCGCATAAAGTAATTGAAATAAATTCAGAAGGTGAGTCGCTTCTTTCAAGAATTTGTTCCTTAATATATATTGGCGATTTTATATCATTGTATCTTGCAATTTTAAACAAGATTGATCCAACCCCTGTCAAGCGTATTGATTTTTTAAAAAACGAATTAGCTAAAGAATGATTGCGATAATTTTGGCAGCTGGTTATGGCACAAGGCTTTATCCATTAACAAAAGATACTGCAAAGCCGTTGCTTTCTGTAGGCGGTCAGCCTTTAATTAATTATTTAATTAAAAAAGTCGAAAAAACAAAAAAACTTGATAAAATAATCATTATTACTAATGATAAATTTTTTAAAGATTTTAGTTCTTGGAAGGCATCTTATCGCGCTTGTAAAAAAATTGATATAATTAATGATGGGACAACTTCGCCAGAAGATAGGCTTGGTGCAGTTGGGGATATTTTATTTGTTATTGATAAAGCACGAATTAATGAAGATATTCTAGTTTTGGGTGGCGATAATTTCTTTGAAGAGCCTCTAAATAAGTTTATAGATTTCTGCCAGAGAAAAAAAATGCAGCCGGTTATTGGTGCATTTGATATAAAAAATAAGGTTATGGCAGATAGATTTGGTATAGCGCAGGTTGATAGTAAAGACAAAATTATTGACTTTGAAGAGAAACCAAAAAATCCTAAGTCAACTCTTGCAGCAACCTGTTTGTATTTTTTTCCAAAACAAAAGTTGAGTCTATTGAATGAATTTGCAGAAAGCGGTCATTCTAGGGATGCATCAGGAAATTTTATTAAGTGGCTTTATAAAGAAGATCAGGTTTTCTGTTTTATCTTTAAGAAAAAGTGGTTTGATATCGGACATATTGATTCATATAAGGAAATCAACAATTTTTTAATAGGGAGGAATAAATGAAAGAAAGGCGTTTAATTACATCAGAGTCAGTAGCAGAGGGGCATCCGGATAAATTGTGCGATCAGGTCTCAGATGCAGTTTTAGATGAAATATTAAAACAAGATCCACTTGGCCGTGTTGCCTGCGAAACATATGTTACGATGGGCTTATTGATTGTTGGTGGTGAAATTACAACAAAAGGTTTTGTTGATGTGCATAAATTATGCCGAAAAGTAATTAAAGATATTGGCTATACTGATGCTGTGTATGGATTTAATTATGAGACCGCTGCAATTATAAATGCAATTCATACACAATCTTCAGATATTTCTCAAGGGGTAGATACTGGCGGTGCAGGTGATCAAGGGTTAATGCTTGGGTTTGCTTGCAATGAAACAAATAATTTAATGCCGCTTCCAATAACCCTTGCGCATCAGTTAATAATTAAAATGGCAAAAGTTAGAAAAGAAGGGATTTTAAGGTATCTTGGTCCAGACGGAAAATCACAGGTTTCTGTAGAGTATGTTGATGGCAAGCCAACAAGAGTTGATTCTGTTGTTTTAGCTTGTCAACACACAGAGAAAATTCTTGATAACACAGGTTTTAAAATTACAAAAGAAGCGCGTGAAGAGCTGGTTGATGTAATTGCCCGCCCGGTTTTAGGCGATTGGATTGATAAAAAAACAAAATTTTATGTAAATGAAACTGGAAAATTTGTTGTAGGTGGGCCGCAGTCAGATACCGGTATGACCGGAAGAAAAATTGTTGTTGATACTTATGGCGGTGTTGTGCCTCATGGCGGTGGAGCTTTTTCTGGTAAAGACCCAACAAAGGTTGACCGTTCTGGTGCATATGTTGCCCGCTATGTTGCAAAAAATATTGTTGCAGCAAAGCTCGCTGATAAATGCTTAATTCAGCTTGCATATGTTATTGGCAGGGCTGATCCTTTGGCAGTAATGGTTGATACATTTGGCACAGCAAAGCTACCTGAAGATAGAATTGAGAAATTAATCAGGAAACATTTTGATTTAACGCCGAAAGGCATAATCAAGGAATTAGACTTGCTTAGGCCAATTTATCAAAAAACTGCTTGTGGTGGGCATTTTGGCAGGGAAGAAAAAGAATTTAGCTGGGAAAAAACTGATAAGGCAGCTGCCTTAAAGAAAGAAGCAGGGAAGATATAATATGAATTACGACATAAAAGACCTATCGTTAGCAAATAAGGGAAAATTGCGAATTGAATGGGCATCAAATAATATGCCGGTTTTAAATTTGATTCGTAAGCAGTTTCAAAAGAGCAAGCCGCTAGATGGTTATAAAGTTGCTTGCTGTTTGCATGTTACCACAGAAACCGCTGTGCTTGCTTTAACTTTAAAGGCAGGCGGTGCAGATTTAACCATTTGTGCATCAAACCCGTTGTCAACTCAAGACGATGTAGCCGCATCCTTAGTGAAAGATTATGATATGAGTGTATTTGCAATTAAAGGTGAAGATAATAAAACTTATTATGATCATATAAATGCAGCCTTAGATATAAAACCTTGTATTACTATGGATGATGGGGCAGATTTGGTATCTACTGTGCATAAAGAGAGAAAAAATTTACTAAATCATCTTGTTGGTGGAACAGAAGAAACAACTACAGGCGTGATAAGGTTGCGTGCGCTCGAGGTAAAAAAACAACTAGCTTATCCAATTATCGCTGTAAATGATGCCCAGACAAAACATTTTTTCGATAATCGTTATGGCACGGGACAGTCGACAATTGATGGTATACTTCGTGCAACCAATATTTTAATGAGTGGGTCAACTTTTGTTGTAGTTGGATATGGTTGGTGTGGCAGAGGCCTTGCGATGCGCGCAAAAGGGATGGGTGCCAAGGTTATTGTTTGCGAAATAGACCCGTTAAAAGCACTTGAAGCAAATATGGATGGCTATGAAGTAATGCCATTTAAACAAGCAGCAAAAGTTGGTGATATTTTTGTTACGGTAACCGGTGATATTAATGTAATTAGAGAAGAGCATTTTAAAGTAATGAAAAATGGCGCAATATTAGCTAATTCAGGCCATTTTAATGTTGAGATTGATATACCAGCACTTGAAAAAATAGCTAAAGCTAAAAGGCAAATACGTGATTTTGTTGATGAATATATTCTAGCCGATGGAAGAAAAATTTATTTGCTTGGCGAAGGAAGGTTAATAAATTTGGCTTCAGCCGAGGGGCATCCTGCTAGTGTTATGGATATGTCATTTGCCAATCAGGCAAAGTCAGCGGAATTTATTGCCAAAAATCATAAAAAACTGGAAAAGAAGGTTTATGCTGTGCCAAAAGATATCGATGAAGAAATCGCAAGCCTTAAATTAAAAGCACTAGGTATTTCTATTGATGTTTTAACAGCCGAACAAAAAAAATATTTGGCTAGCTGGGAAATGGGAACATAGAAAATCAATAATCAAAATGCAAAAATCAAAAATAAAACGTATTGCAGTACTAACTACTGGCGGGGATGCTCCAGGAATGAATGCGGCTATCCGTGGAGTTGTTAGATGTGCTTTATCTAGTAAGATAGAAGTAATGGGGGTATTTCGTGGTTGGGCAGGGTTGATGAATGAGGATCTAAAATTCTTTAATCATCGTTCTGTTTCAGGGATTATTAATCAAGGTGGCACGATATTAAAGACCGCTCGTTCTAAAGAGTTTCACACAAAAGATGGTCAAAAAAGAGCGTACGAAGTTATAAAAAAACATTCTATTGATGCTTTAGTGGTTATTGGGGGAAATGGTAGTTTTACAGCCGCACATTCTTTCTATAAAAATTTTAAAGTTCCTTCTATTGGCATTCCTGCATCTATTGATAATGATGTTAATGGTATTGATATTACGATTGGTTCAGACACGGCTGTTAATACTGCTCTTATGGCAATTGATAATATACGGGATACAGCAACTTCTATGGAAAGGGTTTTTGTTGTCGAGGTTATGGGTAGGGATTGTGGTTTTATTGCGCTTGAAGTCGCTTTAGCCGGTGGCTGCGAAGATGCTATAATTCCAGAACATAAAGTTGATATTGATAAAATTTGTGATAATATCGTTGAAGGCAATATTAGAGGAAAGATAAGCTGGATTATAATTACAGCAGAGGGTGCGGCAAAGGCACAAGATATAGCGAAAAAAATTAATGATATTACAGGCCTTGAGACTCGTGCGATTGTTTTAGGTCACATTCAACGCGGCGGTAGGCCTACGGCGTTAAGCAGGACGATAGCTTTAATTTTAAGCCATGCAGCAATAAATTGCTTATGCCAAGGTGAATTTAATAAAGTAGTTGGCACAAAAGATGGAAAAATTATATTTGTTGATTTTAAAACCGCAATAAAAAAGAAAAAAATAAAATTAGCAAGGTATCATAGTTTATTAGATACATTAAGATAAGGAGATGAAAGAGATGGTAAGAGGCAGGCCAAAGTTAGATATGGATAAATTAGTTATAAGTTTAGTTACATCTAGTGATATTGTGTTAAAGGAAAGGCTTGGTAAAAAAATTAAAGATATCGCCTATAAGCAGGGGGTATATTCATCATCCATAAATGATTTATATATGGCCGCAGGCCGAGGTGAATTTAGCGGATTTACGGTACCAGCAATTAACCTTAGAGGCCTAACTTATGATTTAGCAAGGGCAATATTTCGTGTTGCTAAACGCAATAACTCCGGTACGTTCATTTTTGAAATTGCAAAATCGGAGATGGGTTATACTGATCAGAGCCCTTTAGAGTATGTATCAGTAATTTTAGGTGCAGCTGTGCGAGAAGAATATTCTGGCCCGGTATTTATTCAGGCAGACCATACTCAGGTTAATCCAAAAAAATATAAAGAAAATTCAGAGAATGAGCTCGAGGGGTTAAAAAAATTAATTCAAGAAGCTATTGATGCAGGATTCTATAATATTGATATTGATTCGTCAACACTCGTCGATTTAACTAAGGGTTCTATTGAAAAAGAGCAAGAGTTAAATTTTGAAGTTTGCGCAAAACTTACTCAATTTATCCGTCAGATTGAACCAAAAGGTATAACTGTATCTGTGGGTGGTGAGATTGGTGAAGTTGGTAAGGCAAACTCAACACCAGAAGAGCTGCGCGCATTTATGAATGGGTATAAAGAAAGATTAAGAAAAGGGCGTATTGGAATTTCAAAAATTAGCGTACAAACTGGTACATCTCATGGCGGCGTAGTGTTACCAGATGGGACAATCGCTCAAGTTAAACTTGATTTCGATACCTTAAAAACACTTTCTAAAATTTCAAGAGAAGAATTTGGTTTAGGTGGCGCTGTGCAGCATGGCGCCTCAACTTTGCCTGATGATGCATTTGGCAAATTTCCTGAAGTTGGAACACTAGAGGTGCATTTGGCAACCCAGTTTCAGAATATGGTTTTCGACAGCCCTAATTTCCCAGTTGATTTAAAGAATAAAATTTATGCTTGGCTAAAAGAGGCGTGCAGTAGCGAAAGAAAACCTGATCAAACTGACGAGCAATTTTATTATTCTACACGTAAAAAAGCTTTTGGCCAGTTTAAAAAAGAAATCATGAATTTAGATAGCGCGATACGTGATAAGATTGCTGGGGAAGTTGAAGAAAAATTTGATTTTCTTTTTAAAAAATTAAATGTGATTAATACTAAAGATTTGGTTAGTAAATATATTAAGGTAAAGCGGGTTATATCAAGATTGAGAAAGGGGCCGGCTGAAGTAGTGGAAAGAGATGCTGAGGGAGCAGATTAGGGATAGAATATCTATAATCATATGCTGGATAGTCTAATTTTAAATAAAAAGTCAATCGCGAGCATTTATAAAACTCTACAAGAGTTTCATGAAAAATATTTAAGGAAATTTGGAGTAAAATTACCTAAACTCTATGATAAGAATAATAATTTCACTAAAGATGCTCTTGTCTTGGTTTATTTGGCGTATGATTATCCAAATACAAGGAAAGTAAGTAAAGAAGAATTAACTAAGTTTGTGAGAAGTTATTATCCGAATACGAACGATGTTCAACAAGCAAGGCATTTAGGTGCACAAAGTGGGTGGTGGATAGTTTCTGGCGGAAGAGATAACATTGTTTTAAACATAGAGCGTGGCGCGTATCAATTATATACTTTGGAGGAACCATATCCTTCTTTTAAAAGAGGCCATAGGATAAATGATACAGGGAATTGGAAGAAGATAAAAGAAAAATATAATCTTAGGTGTGCAACTTGTGGTTCGCAAGAAAGTAAGCCGCATTTTCATTGGCCGGCAACGAAAACTATTCTACAAAAGGCGCATATGAACCTAATAAGCCTTTAGTTATTGGCAATATTATTCCGCAGTGTCAAAAATGCAATAGGGGTGATAGGAATAGATGGGTTTACGATAACAAAGGTCGTGTTATAAGGTTAGCAAATCCACAAGTTATAAAAACTTGTGATTTAGATATTCGTAAAAAAGTTTATAGAATACTGTATAATGAATTTAAAGGGCAGAATCCAAGCGAAATAACTTAGAATGAAGAATAGAGATTTTATTAATAGGATCATTTGCGCCGATGCAATAGAAATATTACTAAAACTAGAAACAGATTCTATTGATGTTGTTTTGACCGATCCCCCATATTTTTTAGATAAGTTGGATAATAACTGGAGTTATGAGCAGGTTTCCGATGACAGCAATCAATATACTATAAAATCTTTACCTGCGGGAATGAAATTTGATAGAGAGCAAGGCAAGAGATTCTATATTTGGTATCTTGAAATTTCAAAAGAGATTTTTAGAATTTTAAAGCCAGGGGGTTTCTTCTTTTCTTTTTCTAGCCCGCGGCTTTATCATAGGATGGCATCGGCTATCGATGACGCTGGGTTTGAAATAAGAGATGCTTTTATGTGGCTTTATACGCAGAATCAAGCAAAAGCAATGGGCCTTGATCATTTAATAGAAAAAATGGATACAGATATTAAGACAAGAAATAAAATTAAAGAAAGATTGAGTGGTTGGAAGACTCCACAGATTAAATCTTGCTTCGAACCTATAGCATTGGCTCAAAAACCCGTAGATAAGACATATTTGAATAATATCCTGGAGCACCAAGTAGGGTTATTAAATACTAGGGTTAAAATTGGTAACAATATGTATCCAGCAAATGTTTTTACGGTACAGGGCATCAATGAACTTATAGATAAAACTTTTCTTTTGCCAAAACCGACGAAAAAAGAAAAAGGGGGTTATAATACGCATAAGACTGTAAAACCATTAGCCATTTGCGAATATTTAATAAAGATTTCTAGTTTCTCTAGGGATGCTATAATTTTAGATCCTTTTGTTGGGAGTGGGACTACGGCTGTTGCGGCTAAAATATTAGGGAAGAAATATATTGGGATAGATGCAAATAGTGAATATGTGAAGATAGCAGATAGAAGGTTAAAGGAAATTGACGAAGAAAAAGAATCGAGTCTTTTTTATAGAAAAGAAAATAAACAAGAGATATCTCAATCACAGTTTGAGTTGGTATAACGAAAGGTGATAATTAATGCGTTCAGATATAATTAAAAAGGGTTTGGAGCGTGTTCCACACCGTGCACTTTTACATGCAACAGGATTATCCAAGAGAGATTTAGATAGGCCGTTTATTGGTGTGGCTACATCTTTTACCGACCTTATTCCCGGCCATATTGGCATGCGTGATTTAGAGCGTTTTATTGAGCGGGGAATTTGTTATGGTGGAGGAGTACCGTTTTTCTTTGGTGTTCCGGGAATTTGCGATGGAATTGCTATGGGGCATTTAGGCATGTGCTATCCCTTAGCACTGCGCGAAATTGTTGCCGATACTATTGAAACAGTCTGTAACGCTCATCAGTTAGACGGTATTATTTGTTTAACTAATTGTGATAAAATTACTCCAGGTATGCTTATGGGTGTTACGCGGTTAAATATCCCAGCAATAATTCTAACTGCTGGGCCGATGTTGTCTGGCCGCTATGATAAAAAGAAACTTGCTTTTGTTCACGATACTTATGAGGCATTAGGCAGAGCAAAAAAAGGCGAAATCAGCGAACAAGAATTATCTTGTATTGAGTTAGAGGCCTGCCCAGGTGCTGGTTCTTGTCAGGGTTTATACACAGCAAATACGATGGCTTGCCTTACAGAAACTTTAGGTATGTCTTTACCGGGTTGCGCAACAGCGCTTGCAATTTCTGCAAAAAAACGGCGCATTGCTTTAGGCAGCGGTGAACGCATTGTTGAATTAGTCAAAAGAAATATTAAACCATTAGATATAATCAACGAGCAGTCTTTAAATAATGCAATTGTAGTTGATATGGCGCTTGGTGGTTCTAGCAACACCGTTTTGCATTTGATGGCAATTGCCAATGAGGCAGGTGTTAATTTAAAGTTAAAAACTTTTGATGATATTAGCAAAAATACTCCACATATTACTAATTTAGAACCAGCAGGCCCGCATTTTATGGAAGATCTAGAATATTCCGGAGGAATTCCTGCGGTATTAAAGCGCTTAAAGACAATGTTAAATAATACATTAACTTTATCTGGTAAAAGAGTTTTTGAAATTGCTGATGAGGCAAAAATTTTTGACGAAGATGTAATCAGGTCTCTCGGGCAAGCATATCATAAACAAGGCGGCCTTGCGGTGTTGTTTGGTAATCTTGCGCCAAATGGAGCAGTGGTAAAACAGGCTGCGGTAAACTCAAAAATGATGAAGTTTACCGGCCGTGCGGCTGTATTTAATCAAGAAGAAGAAGCAATGAAAGCAATATTAGGCGGTAAGATTAAAAGCGGTGATATAGTTGTAATCCGCTATGAAGGCCCAAGCGGCGGGCCAGGTATGCGTGAGATGCTTGCGCCAACCGCGGCAATTGTTGGCATGGGTTTAGCCGATTCTGTTGCTCTTATTACCGACGGTAGATTTTCCGGTGGTACAAAAGGCCCTTGTATCGGGCATGTTTCTCCCGAGGCAAGCGCGGGTGGGCCAATTGCAATTTTAAGAGATGGCGATATAATAAGTATTAATATTCCAAAACGAAAAATAGAAGTTAAGCTAAGCGATTTAGAAATCAAAAAAAGATTTGAAAATTGGAAACCAATTGAGCCAAAGATTAAGAAAGGTTATTTAACTAGGTATTCCAAATTAGTAAGCTCTGCAGATAAAGGCGCAGTGTTAGCTTAATATGAAAAAAGATAATAAAGTTGCTATTTTTCAAGGCAGAAAAATTAGAAGAATTTGGGATGAGAAACAAGAAAAATGGTATTTTTCCGTGGTTGATATTGTTCAAGTTTTAACAGGTCAACTTGATTATCAAACTGCGAGAAAATATTGGAATAAGCTTTCGCAGCGGCTTCGTAAAGAGGGCAGTGAAGCGGTGACAAAATGTCACCGTTTGAAATTAAAGGCCGAAGATGGAAAAATGCGTTTTACGGATTTGGCAGATATTCAAACCCTGTTTCGCGTAATTCAGTCTGTGCCTAGTCCAAAAGCCGAACCTATTAAGTTATGGCTTGCCAAAGTTGGGCATGAACGAATACAAGAAATTTCCGATCCAGAAAAATCATTAAATCGTGCGCGGGAATATTGGCAAAAATTAGGGCGAAGCGAAAAGTGGATTCAGCAAAGGATGATGGGCCAGGAAACAAGAAATAAATTAACTGATTATTGGAAAAATCACGATGTAAAAGAACAGGATGAATATGCCATATTAACTAATATTATTCATCAAGAATGGAGTGATTTATCCATAAAACAGCATAAACAATTAAAAAAATTGAAAACTGAAAATTTACGCGATCATATGACTGAAGCAGAGCTTATCTTTACTGCTCTTGCTGAACTTTCAACTCGGCAAATTGCAGAAACGATTGGTGCTGATGGATTAGAAGAAAATAAAGTTCCTGCTGTAAAAGGCGGAAAGATCGCTAAAAATGCGCGTATTGAACTCGAGCATAAAACTGGCAAGAGCGTAATTAGTAAACAGAATTATCTTGCGCATTCGCAGAATAATAAATTATTAAAAATCAAATAATTTTTTTCATTTATTTAAAGAAAAATAAAAAGTAGTTATTGGGAAAATATAAGATATGAAATTATCGGGTGCACAGATATTTATTGAGTGTTTAAAGCGTGAGGGAGTTGAAATAATTTTTGGCTACCCTGGCGGTCAGGTTTTGCCTATTTTTGATAAACTTTATGATGCCAAATTAAAATTTATTTTAACGCGTCATGAGCAAGGCGCAGCGCACGCAGCTGATGGTTATGCTCGGGCAACTGGAAAAGTTGGCGTGTGCCTTGCAACTAGCGGGCCCGGCGCAACTAACCTTATTACTGGTATTGCAACTGCCTATATGGATTCAATACCTATGGTGGCATTTACTGGCCAAGTTAAAACTAATTTAATTGGTAATGACGCTTTTCAAGAAGCAGATTTAACAGGTATTACCCGGCCAATTACTAAACATAATTTTTTAGTTAAAAGAACCGAAGATCTAGCCCAAGTTATTCGTGAGGCATTTTATATTGCTTCGACAGGGCGCCCTGGGCCTGTGCTTGTCGATATTCCCTCGGATGTGCAAATTAAAGAAGCTGAATTTATCTGGCCAGAGAAAATAACGATTAGAAGCTATAATCCGAATTATTTTGGCCATCCCGGGCAGATTAAAAAAGCGGCTAAATTAATTGAAAAAGCCAAAAAGCCTATAATTTATGCAGGCGGCGGGATTATTATATCGCAAGCGGAGAAAGAGTTAAAAATACTTGCAGAGAAAATTCAAAGCCCAGTTACGACTACGCTTATGGGGCTTGGTGGTTTTGATGAAACACACCCGCTTTCTCTAAAGATGTTAGGTATGCATGGTACAGCTTATGCAAATCATGCGATAATGGAGGCAGATTGTATTATTGCGATTGGTGCACGTTTCGACGATCGTGTTACAGGCCGCACTGATACATTTGCGCCTTATGCAAAAATAATTCATATTGATATTGACCCTACATCAATTAGCAAGAATATTCGTGTTGATATACCTGTAGTTGGCGATGCAAAAAATGTTTTAAGAGAATTAGTAGAATTCATAACAAAAAAACCCGATACAAGAGAGTGGCTAAAAACTATTAGTGAATGGAAGGCTCGTCATCCCTTAAAATATAGAAAAACTGATGGGATAAAACCACAATTTATCATCGAAGAAATTAACCGCCAAACTCATGGTGATGCTATAATTTGTACTGAAGTTGGCCAGCATCAAATGTGGGCAGCTCAGTGGTATAAATATACAAAACCACGTACATTTATTTCTAGTGGTGGTTTGGGCACGATGGGTTATGGAATGCCTGCAGCAATTGGTGCCCAATTAGGATGTCCTAAAAAAACCGTCTTTAATATCGCCGGAGATGGCTCAATACAGATGAATATTCAAGAGATGATGACAGCAGTTGTTAATAAATTACCAATAAAGATTGCAATTTTAAATAATTGTTATTTAGGTATGGTTAGGCAATGGCAGGAGCTTTTTTATAAAAAAAGGTATTCTCAGACACCATTGTGTAATCCGGATTTTGTTAAGCTTGCACAAAGTTTTGGCGCAATCGGCATGAAAATTACAAGAAAATCCGATGTAAAACAAGCAATCAAGAAAGCATTATCTATTAAGGATAAACCGGTAATGATTGATTTCCGTGTTGAAAGAGAAGAAAACGTTTATCCAATGGTACCTGCAGGAGAGCCGATAAATAAAATGATTAGCGGATTAGCGTAAAATGAAACACACAATATCTGTATTAGTTGAAAATAAATTTGGCGTTTTGGCTAGAGTGGCTGGGCTTTTTAGCGCTCGCGGCTATAATATTTCATCGTTAGCGGTTTCCGAAACTCAAGACGAAGCAGTTTCTTATATGACAATTGTGGTTAATGCTGAAGATGAAAAAGTTTTAGAACAGATCAAAAAACAGCTTAATAAATTAATTGATGTTATTAGTGTGACGGATTTTACAAGAAAAGATTATATTGCCCGCGAGCTAATATTAATTAAAATTGAAGCGAAAGATAAAATTAAAGATATTGTTATAAAATACCCGGCAAAAATTATTGAGGCAAAAAAAGATTATTTTGTAATTGAGATTATGGGTGATGAAAATCAGATAAAAAATTTTATGAATGATATAGGCGACTTTAAGGTTATAGAGCTGGTTAAAACTGGCAAAATTGCGATGGAATCTTAATGGAAGGGGAAGAGAATGAAGATGTTTAAAAAAATAATTTGTTTAAATATAGTGATATTGCTTTTTCTTGTTTGTTTCTATTTTGCAGAAGCTCAAGAAGGAATATCTATAAGTGAAGAACAAATGAAGCTTCTTTCGGGAGAATATTGTAAAGAATTTCCAGATAAATTAGAAAAAGGTGAGCCTTTTAAATGTAAAACTATGGATCCTTTCAGCGGGCAGACGCTTACAAGAGAGATAATTGGCAAGGAAGGAGATAGGTGCCATTATATTCAAGAATTACCAGGTGGTGGTAAGAT
Source organism: Candidatus Omnitrophota bacterium (assembly GCA_040753015.1). Taxonomy (GTDB): domain Bacteria; phylum Omnitrophota; class Gorgyraeia; order Gygaellales; family JBFMHM01; genus JBFMHM01. Next base: position 114,909 of record JBFMHM010000003.1, on the reverse strand, counting down.
GGAATGCAAATTATCGCCAGAATTTGTAAAAGCCATGGTTCAAGAATATAGAGATACTATGCCTATTAAATCAGAAAATGGTCAAACAACTAATTTGAAAATGGATTCCGGAGGAAAAAGAAAATATATGATTAACAGTAAGGAAGTAACAAATGTCCTTCAAGAAGCCATTAATTGTAAAGAATGTGTCATGAGTGGACCAGGCCACGAACAATAAAAATCGATGGGGAAATAGGTATGTCTAATTTAGTTCCGACGGAAGCGATAGCCACAAAGATTTTAATTATTCGCGGTAAAAGGGTAATGTTAGATAGTGATTTAGCTGTACTTTATGAAGTAAGGACAAAACGGCTTAATGAGCAGGTAGCAAGGAATAAAAAGAGATTTCCAGAAGATTTTATGTTCCAACTTACAGAAGAAGAAGCGGATTTTTTGAGGTCGCAAAATGCGACCTCAAAGCGAGGAGGAAGAAGATATTTTCCCTATGTTTTTACACAGGAAGGCGTAGCGATGCTTTCAAGTGTACTGAATAGCGAGCGCGCAATTATGGTTAATATTCAAATTATGCGTGCCTTTGCGCAATTAAGACGCATGCTTTTAACTAATGTGAGTCTTAAACGTAAGATTGAAGAAATGGAGAGAAAGTACGATAAGCAGTTTGTAATAGTTTTTCAGGCTATTAAACAATTATTGGAACCGTCGTCAGATAAAGAAAGAAGAATAATCGGATTCCATTCATAAGATGATTCTAGAAAGATTAGGTAGTTAATAAAAAAATAACGAGGAGGCATAATGAAGATTTATTATGATAAAGACGCAGATCTAAATATTTTAAAAAATAAAAAAGTTGCAATTATTGGCTACGGTATTCAAGGTAGAGGCCAAAGTTTGTGTTTAAGAGATTCTGGAATTAATGTTATTGTTTCTGAAATAAAAGGAACCCCAAATTTTGAAAGCGCAATACGCGATGGTTTTGCGCCGGTCTCAGCAGAAGAGGCGGCAAAACAAGCTGATATCATTCAAATCTTAACTCAAGACCATGTGCAGGCAAAAGTTTACAATGATGCAATTAAACCAAATCTAAAAAAAGGTAAAGCACTTTGTTTTTCTCATGGATTTAATATTCATTTTAAACAAATTCGCCCGCCAAAAAATGTAGATGTGTTTATGGTTGCACCCAAAGGCCCAGGAGCTTTAGTGCGCCGTATGTACGAAGAAGGAAAGGGTGTGCCATCATTAGTTGCCATTTATCAGGATGCAACTGGCAATGCTTTAAAGATTGCTCTTAGCTATGCAAAAGCACTTGGTGCAACAAAGGCTGGCGTAATTGAAACTAATTTTAAGGAAGAAACCGAAACAGATTTATTTGGTGAGCAAGCAGTTCTTTGCGGTGGTGTTTCAGAATTAATCAAGGCTGGTTTTGATACACTTATTGAAGCAGGTTATCAACCAGAGATTGCTTATTTTGAAGTTTTACATGAATTAAAACTTATAACGGATTTAATTCAAGAATATGGTATCTCTGGAATGCGCAGGCGTGTTTCAAATACTGCTTGTTATGGGGATTTGACCCGCGGTCCACGTATTATCACAGATAAAACGCGCAAAGAAATGAAGAAAATATTAAAAGAAATTCAAAAAGGCAAATTTGCTAAGGAATGGATTAAAGAAAATGAAGCGGGCCGTCCAAACTTTAACCGTTTGATTACTGAAGGCGATAGCCATAAGATAGAAGAGACTGGCCGTAAGCTGCGTGATATGATGCCATGGATGAAAAAGTAGTTATTTTTGATACGACTCTGCGTGATGGAGAACAGGCGCCGGGCGCAGCATTAAACCCTCAAGAAAAGCTTGAAGTTGCTTTACAGTTAGAGCGCTTAGGGGTTAATATTATTGAAGCAGGTTTTCCTATTGCAAGCCCAGGAGATTTTAAGGCGGTTGAGACTGTTGCTTTGAAAATAAAAAAATGCGGCGTGTGCGGCTTAGCGCGTGCAACCCGTAAAGATATAGACGCGGCATATCAGGCTGTTAAAAAAGCAAAGCGTCCTCGTATACATGTATTTTTAGCAACATCCCCAATTCATAGAAAATTCAAGCTTAATAAGGCTAAAGATGAAATTTTGCGCCTGGCAGTTGAGAGTGTAAAATATGCGAAAAAATATATTAACGATATTGAATTTTCTCCAGAAGATGCGGCAAGGACAGAAAAAGAATTTTTGTATAAAGTCGTAGAAGCTGTAATTGATGTTGGTGCAAAAACGATAAATATTCCCGATACCGTTGGTTTTACTGAGCCGCAGGGTTTTGGCGAACTTATTCGTGATATAAAAAATAATGTGCCTAATATTGATAGGGTAGTTATTTCTGTGCATTGTCATAATGACTTAGGACTTGCTAGTGCAAATAGTTTGAGTGCAGTTTTAAATGGGGCGCGCCAAGTGGAATGTACTATTAATGGTATTGGTGAGCGCGCAGGAAACGCAAGCTTAGAAGAAATAGTTATGGCGATGTGGGTAAAGAAAAACATATTCAAAAATTTATATACAACGATCAATACAAAAGAAATTTGCAAGACTTCTCGCTTGGTTAGTAAACTTACGGGTTTTGAGGTTCCGCGGAATAAAGCAATTGTTGGTGGAAATGCTTTTCGTCATGAGTCAGGAATTCACCAGGACGGTGTATTAAAAGAGGCATCAACATATGAAATAATTAACCCTGAAGATGTCGGTTTTATTATTGAAGGAATTGTGCTTGGAAAACACTCTGGCCGTCATGCCTTTACTAGCCGCCTTGAAAAATTAGGATTTAAATTAAGCCAAAAACAAATTGATGAGGCTTTTATAAAATTTAAAGATCTTGCCGATAAGAAAAAAGAAATTTTTGATGATGATTTATTGATTATTTTAGATGAAGAAATAAAAAAAGTTAAAGAAATCTATAAATTGCAAAGTTTTGAAATAACTTCAGGTAATAAGATCAAACCAAAAAGCGCAATTATTTTAAAATTTGAAGGAAAGAATGTTTGTGCAGAGTCTTCGGGGGATGGTCCGGTTGATGCCTGTTTTAGAACAATTGATAAAATTACTAAATTAACACCAAAACTTTCTGACTATAAAATTTCTGCGGTAACTCACGGTAAAGACGCTCAAGGGGAAGTAACGCTAAAACTAACTATAAAAAATAAAGAAATCTTTGGCCGTGGCTCGTCAACAGATGTAATTGAAGCCTCAATTAAAGCCTACCTAAACGCAATAAATAAATTAGTCGTTTAACATAAAAGCGAGGACATTACGAAGCTAAAATTGAATAGTGATTATAAGTTTTTTCTTGAGGATATTAAAGAACGAGTTCGCTCTTCGCAATATGAAGCATTAAAAGTTGTTAATAAAGAACTTATTGCGCTTTATTGGGATATTGGGAGAAGGATTATTGAGAAGCAAAAAGAGTTTGGGTGGGGTAAGGCGATTGTTGAAACATTAGCTCAAGATTTACAAAAGGAATTTCCGGGAATCAAGGGTTTTTCGTCGCAGAATCTTTGGTATATGAGGCAGTTTTATGGAGAATATCAAGGGAGCTTAATTCTCCAACCATTGGTTGGAGAAATTAGTTGGGCGAAACATCTGGTTATTATGAGCCAGTGCAAGAAAGAAGAAGCGCGCGTTTTCTATATCAACATGACTAAGAAGTTCGGGTGGACGAAAGATGTTCTTATTCATCAAATCGAGAATCAGTCTTACGATAAAACGCTTCTTAATCAGACTAGCTTTGACAAAACAGTGCCCGTTAATATTCGAAATCAAGCAAAACTCGCTGTTAAGGATGAGTACACATTTGATTTTTTGGAATTGGGTGATGAGCATTTGGAGAATGAGTTGGAGCGGGCACTCATGGTAAATGTTAGGCGGTTTCTGCTGGAATTAGGCGGAAACTTTTGTTTTATCACCAATCAACATAGGATAGAGATTGACGGCCGCGAATATTTCGTGGATATTCTTTTGTATCATAGAAAATTGAGATGTTTAGTTGCAATTGAGCTTAAGATCGGCGATTTTAAACCTGAGTATGCTGGGAAGATGCAGTTTTATCTTTCTGCGCTTAATGATCGGGATAAACTTGAAGAAGAAAATCCGGCCATTGGAATTATTATTTGTAAAAGTAAGAGCCGTACAGTTGTTGAATATGCCCTTAAGGATGTTAAAAAACCGATAGGTGTTTCGACATATTCTTTAAATAAGTCGTTGCCAAAGACGCTAAAAAAATATTTGCCCTCATCGAAAGACTGGGCGAAAAAATTAAATATTGTGAAATAAACTTAAAATTGGCCGCGGCAGTTCAACAGATGTAATTGAAGCCTCAATTAAAGCCTACCTAAACGCAATAAATAAATATACTGCGTAATTCTTAAGTCTAGTATTTTAAAGTGGTTATATGATAGTTCCCTCGTATGACTCGGGATCAAATCAGGTATAATCACCAAGAGGTATACCTGATTTGTAACCGCTTACATTTTTCGCCCCAAAACCCTTGAAATTAGCCTATCTATAGTGCATACTTATACTATAAGAATATATCAAATATTAAAAATCAAATATCAAAATGACATATCAAAAATTAAAGATTTTAGGGTATTTGAATCTAATTTTGAATTTTAATTTGTAATTTTGATTTTTGCATTTTGATTTTTGATTTAATCATGAATTTAACTATGAAACGTATATTTATCTTATTATTAGCAGGGATTTTTTGTTTTAACCACTTATGTTATGGTTTTCAAAACATAACCCAAATATCATCAGGGCAATTAAACCCAACATTATTGGGCATTGATTTAAATGGTAGAGACGCACTGCAGTGCGTCTCTACAGGTATCCAATTCAACCTAAACATCCCCAAAGGCACCATTCTTTCCCTAGACCAACGTAACAACCTACAGACCAACATAAACTACTTTCTAACAGCTCTAACAATAGACGACTCTGAATTCTGGGTTAACCTTAACCCAAACCAACCTAACAGGCTCACAGGAACTAATCTATCCTACACAGACATGGGTAAGCATCTACTACTCCTAGACCTAAAGCTTAAGAAAGACACAGCCTTTAGCCTATTTCCCGGATTATCTACAGGAGCAACTACCTATTGGGAACGTGTATTTGCCAAGGCAAAACAATTATCTAACCGACGAACTGGCGAACTGAAGAACAGACGAACCCTTAGTATTCCCACAACCTTCCGTGTCTGGATAGTCCCAGACAAAGCAGAAGTATACGAAGACGGAAAAGGTAGCTGTGTAATAACCAAATCAACACTGAAAGTGTTACTGGAAAGTGAGTATCTACAACTCCCCCAGACCCCCTCTTTACCAAAGAGGGGGATAAAGGGGGAGTTTGATAACAACCAAGAGTTACAATCCTACTGTGAAGCTCAACTAAAAGAACTAATACTACCTAACCTAACCTATAAAGTAAACCATGACCCTAGCTATGAGTCACTAAGACAAATTTACAATGCAATAATACTAGCTAAGTGGTACAAAGAAAACGTATCCGCCAAAGGCGGACCCGCCTCAGGCGGGAAAAGTCAAAGCGAAAAGTTAGAAGAACTGACGAACCAGCGAACGGACGAACTGAAGAACGCCTTTTCATCAATCATTAACACCAACAACCTAAACGGTCTTATCTCAAAAGAACCTGTAACCCCACAACAAATCTTTGCTGCATACCTAGACTCAGTAAAACAAGGAGAATACCACCTCTCTAAAACTAACTACAATGAAGAGCTAAAGGCTAATATTAGAAGAAGCTATGTTAGTGGGGGAGTTAATGTTACAATGCCTCTTTCAGAAATTGTTGCTCCTGGTGATGTGGTAAAAGCCTTTAAAATACAAAAAACGAATTGTAAAGGTGTTTTAACTTGGAATCCAGAAACAAAACAATTTGAAGAACAAAGAGCATTAATTCATGGTTTATATGTTCGTACATTAGATGGCAAAGTTATTTATGTAAATAAACAGAGCGTGCAAGAACACTTATCTGATTTTGAGCCAATATTTGGTTTTGTTCCTACATTAGAACAAGCACTTAGGTTTTTAGATGGCCACGAAACCTTTCATGCACTTATTGATAATCTAAAATTACAAGGTAATCTTTTAACTGAAATATCTGAAACTGAAGAAGAACGGCTTGCAGATATATTTGGTTTAGCCTTTGCCTTAGGGCAAATAGCCATACCAAAAGACTTAGAAGATGAGCTTGAAAAGCTCGATAGCATTCTAAAAGGACAATTGAAACAAAGCCTAACCACATTTCTTACCACAGATGCCTCTACATTAGAAGAACGATTAACAGCTATAGGGCTTGCTGATGTAAAGGTAGATACTACAAAAATGCCCAGTGAACTTCGAATAATTAATGAAGCCGTTTTAAAAGAAGGTGGAATTTCAAAAACAGCTGTATTGTCAGCTATGGAGATGGAAGAAAAATGCCGCCTTTTAGCAGAACAAATACTGGCCAGCCTTTTTACTAATTCACAGCTAACAGATCCGACTCAAGGGCGATCGCATCGAACTATGATGATAGAATGGCCTGGAGATAAAATTGATTTATTTCAAAGTATTAGGAATACCATATTGCAATATTATCCTAATATGGATACGAATATGGTTGATAGAATAATTGCTATTGTGGAGAGCCGATTAGAATATATAGGTGATAGTTCTGTTACTAAAGGGCATTCTATATGGGCTAAAAGAGATTCTTCAATAGTTTCTGGTTCTTTGTCTGAATCAGTGCAATTTGCAAAAAAAGTATTATCTCTTGTTTTTGGAGATAACGTTATGATTGGTGTTCGTGGTGGTATATCCAGAATATATGAAATACTTAAGGAAAAAGTTGAGAATTTATGTCCTGGTATCAGCCGCGAAAATCTTGTTTATATTTTGGATACATTAGAAATGATGATAGAGCAGGTTGGCTTTCAACGTGATGCCAGTGGCTCTAGAGGTATAATAATTTGGAGATTAAAAACTACTATAACCTATGGTAATATTCATATCGAAGATGCTAGTTTAAATTCAGAAATACCTGCTATTGCGGCAAGGCTTCATAGTGCTCGCAAAAGAACTGGATTAGCTAGCGAAATTACAGTAAACGGCGTAACATTAAGATGCTGTGGCGAAGAAAAAATAGAAGACATTGTTGAGCAATATGAAATTGGTTTTCGCCTTCTTTACAGAACATTAATGTTACGTAACCGTATACACGGCCTATTTACAAGGGTAATGAAGGTAGTAGAAGGAATAACTAAGTATATTCGTACAATATACATTGTAAACCGTAACCTATTAAAAAAGCATTTAAAAGATTTCAGGCAATACTTTAATAACAATATACCTACATTAGAGCAAGTACTTAACTTCATTCAAGGCCATGAGACAGGCCATGTGGTAATAGATTACTTAGAAGAAAAAGGCATTAGCCTTGAGCAAATAGTAAAGGACGCAGGAATTAACTTAAACCAGCTTTATTCAGAAAAGAAAACCAAAAAAGCTAAACTCAAGCAATTAGAAGAAGACCTTTGCGACTTACTAGGCATTGAATTTGGAAGAGGAGGTGCAGCGCCTAATGAAGCCCTTCAAAAAGTCATCAACGAAATAGATAAACAATTAAGAGAAAAAACAGGTAAAGAAATAAACTTTCTAACACTACTTCAAACCTCTGACTCAACAGACTTAGCCCAAGCCTTAAAAGATATCCTAGGTATAGAAGTAACCGTAGAATACGAAAAAACCAGAAAAGGCTTGTTAACTCTAAAACAAACCACTCAAAGCCAAAAGTCTGGTGTGGTAAGAACAGCAGAAATCCCTGCTGCTTCTCCACAAACCCTCCCAGTCTTAGCTGCAGCTGCAACTAGCGGTATAAGCCCCATGCTTCAAGACTTAGACTTATCTAAAGGCCTAGCTTATTCAGAGCAGAGGCGCAGGCATTTAGCATATACCTTACTTGATTTTAGGCGCATGATTAGGCATGCTCAAGCTGGCAGTCAAGAGCAAAGGCTAATACTTGAAACTGCCTTAGCTTACATAGATAGCGAAACAGCCTTGTTATCAAGAGGCGTTATTAATAATCTAACAAGCTCTTCTTTACAAGAACTAAGATTAGTATTTGAATACTTGGTTGATGTTGTTAATGAGACTATTACTAATGGCAATATTCAAGATGATTTCTTCGTATCTTTAAGGGATAATCTAACGTTAGAGCAGGTTAGTGATACGCAAACTGCAGATAACGGCACTAAAGCTCAAAGAGCAGGCTACTTCATAAATAGGTTAGGATGGAACTTAAGGTATATTGCCAACAGGCCAATATTTGTAACTAATGTTGAACTATCTACGCCAGGATTAGCTGTTGTTACAGAGGCAATAACAGATGAAAGACGGTCAGAATTACAATTACAAGCAGCTGGTATTTTATTTGAAGATTATGTTGTTGAAGCAAGAACAACAATAACTGCTTTAGCTATTCCAGAAGCTCAAGTATCAGAAGATGAAGAAAAGCCGCAAGAATTAGGTATAGCTAAGCGAGTTATGGATATGTTCTCTCCAAGAAACAAGGCCTGGCCTGTTACAAGCCTACCGCTTGCTCAAAGGCTAAGAACATTGCTTCAAGAAGCAACTTGTCTTACTAACTCCCAAAGACAAGAAGCGTTTAGTCAAATAGCACTGCTTATAAGCACTAATTGTAATAAAGAACAAGCCGTTAGAATGTTAGTTAATCTTACAAGGCAGCCAGATATACAACCAGCTGTATTAGAATTACTCACTTACTTAGATACAGAAACAGCAACTTTAGTATTTATGGGTAGTTTTGCCAGGACTTCTGATGATGTGGTAAGCCTAATAACTTGGCTAAGCTTTTTAGACTCTGCAAGAGCTAGGCTTTGCTTTGCTCAATATAAAGGAACACTTACTGAAGAAGTCCTTATTAATTTACCATTATCTTGTTATGTGCTTGCCCATATGATGGAAACAAGAATATATAAACCATATATTGCTGCTATCAGAACTCATCTTGAAACCGAAGATAAAATTGCCGGGCTTACTACTGTAAATAGTCTTATTGCTTTAGTAGATGCAATAAGGCAGCAAGGAACTGTAACTAAAGGCCAAACAGAAACTATAAGCTTTCAAAAGAGTATCGATGACATAGAAGCAATACAAACTGAACTTAGTAGAAGTTATGATAAGTTGCAAAAATTAAAACAACAAGCCAGTGTTGCAGCTACAGCAAGAACAACAGATAGTGACTCACCGCAGCAAGTATACGCAAGAGAACTAAGAAGAGTCTCGGATATATGTATACTTGGCCGCTTGCCAGCAGATGTTGTTAAAGCATTATCAGGCTTTGCTAAAGCTAAAGGCGTTGTTGCCTTTGATCTTATGGTAGAGCTTATAGCCGTACAAGAACCTCAGGTAATAGCTATTTTTATAAATACGCTAGGCCAAAACCAGCCTAGATTAGCTATAGTTAGTTATAAGTTATCCGATGAGGTTCAATGTATTGAATTCTTGTCATTACTTTTAACTAAAATTGATCAAGATAAAGCAGTAGAGACACTTGATGCTATGGTTAATAATCAACAGCTATGTCATCAAGGCTCACGCAGATTAGCAGAGCGTATTCTTCTTGGCCCGGCAATTGAAGCAATAGATACAATGGTTGCAATACACACTGAACTTTGCAAAAGAGATAGCCGTTATAATACAGAGCTTGAATTCCAGCTAACCGGTGTATTACTTGCTGAAGATTTGACTAAAGGCCAAAGAGAGCAAGCAGTTAAAAGATGTGCTCAAATCATTGAAACTACTGATTATAATTGGCCTAAACTAAAAGCAGACTTTCGTGTGCTTATTGCAATGAGAACCGACCCAGACCAAACACGCAAAGATGCTATTACAGAGTTGGGTAAGATTGGTACAGAAGAGGCGGTCAGTGTATTACTTGGGCGCGTAGAATATGCGCAAGCCCCAACTCGTAGGCAACAATTACCGCAAGATGAAAATAAACCCGAAGTATTAGCAAGCCTTATACAAATAGCAAATACTCATCAGGAAAGCTTTACTGAAAAGCAATATACGAAATTAAAACGGCTTTTACAGAAAGACAAAGATTTAGAAGCTATTATTGTTGCTTTATCGCAGGCTGGCAATAAGGTTGTGATAGATCTAATAATTAAAGATTTTGAACAAGCAATATATGTAAGATTAAAATCCGGTGATCTTACCCGCCCCTTATATGAAGATACGCAGAGTGTTTTTACCAAAGCTTTTTTAGAATATGTAAGATGTTGTTTTAATCCGGAAATTGAGCAATGGGCAAACTGGCGCAAAGATTTAATCAATCGATTGCCTAAGACCGACCAAGCTTATTGTGATAAAATTTTATTTCCTTTTCTTGAAGCGTTAGGCGTGCCAATACGCGTTTCGCGCGTTATTAGGGACCTTCAAGTAAGCAATGATGTAAATAAAAGGATGGCTATAATTCGTCTGTTTGGACGAGAAAGAAATCCGGTAATAGTAGAAGCGCTTATCAAGGCATATCAAGATGTTATGGGAAAACATGCGGCAGAGACCTCGTATGATGATAAAATTCAAGAGTGGAAAGCCATTATTAATGCGCTTGGTCGGATCGCTGATCCAGCTACAGTTGAATTCTTGATTAAACAGTTACCATATTTTAAAGCTCTTGGTGATTCATATGATATGGAATCAGTTATAAGGACGGCTATTGTTAAAATAGACCCAGCTGCACTTTTAGAATTACAAAGAACAATTGATCGTATTCGCGCTAACGCTAAAGCTCCTAAATTAACCGAGCACCAATTTAGCGCAGCGGTTTTATCGCCCGCTTTAAAACAAGAACTTATCGCTAAATTAAATGGCTCGGATTTATTAGATGCCCCTATTACTGAGCGGGCAAAGCAAGTAATTAGAATATTAACTAGCGATAAATATTATGATGAGCAATCATTTGATTTACTTATTGCCGCTTTAAATGAAATTAAAGCTGGAATACGCGTTAACTTAGAAGGCCTGCATATTGCCGGTGATTATAAAGAAATATTAGAGCTAGTGTTTAAGCCGCTTATCGATGACCTTGCTGCGGCTAAGGCGAGCGATCCAAATACAACTTTAGAAGAAATGGAAGTATTAGCCAAAGCACAATCTGTATCGTCTAAAGGACAAGGCGCAAAAACCGCGCCTGTTACAACCGGCGGTATTGACTTGTCGCAAATACAGATTACAATTGTTGGGTAAAACTTTTTTGAAAATAAACTTGACAGAAGGAAATTTGTATTATATACTTATTTCCGTAGGTAGACAGAAAGGTATACTTAATGAAATTCCATGATTTATACGGAAAATTGGAGCAAAATAAATATTACCTTTTTTCTTTTAAAGATACTTTAGCATTTTTTCCCAAAGAAAATAAAATCAATCTTAAGAAAATGATTTCTAGATGGAAAGAGAAGGGCTGGTTAACTGCTTTAAAGAAAGAGTGTTACGAATTAAGCTACCCCAGAGATTTCAATATTCCGGATTTTTATATTGCAAATAGATTGTATGCGCCATCTTATGTGTCTCTAGAGACAGCTCTATCTAATTATAGTATTATTTCCGAAGTTGCTATGAGTGTAACTTCTGTTACTACAAAATCTACGCGTAAATTTAAAAATAAACACGGCCTTTTTACCTATCGTACAGTTAAGCCAGAGGCATTTTGCGGTTATTATGTAGAAAAACAGGGAAACTTTGATATTTTTATTGCTGAACCGGAAAAAGCATTAGTGGATTATTTATATTTTAAAACTTATCGCAATAAAAAATTTAATTTTGAAGAAGAGAGGCTTGATAGAGATATTATTTCCAATCTCAAGAAGAAAAAATTGGATAAATACGCGCAAATTTATAAGCTTAACCTAAAGGAGTTGATTTATGCTAACCTATGATTCTTTAATAGAGCAAGCCAAGGTAAGACAAATGCCTACTAGTAAAGTTAGAGGAATTTTGAGGGAGTATTTACAGGTTCTAGTATTAAAGGAATTATACAAACAAACCAAATCGCTTTTTTTCACCGGCGGAACTTATTTAAGACTGGTGCATAATCTAAAGAGATTTTCTGAGGATTTGGATTTTAATGCAAGCAATATGGATAGAGTTTTATTCGAGGGTATTTTAAAAAAAATAAAAATAGAATTAGAACGCGTTGGAATAAAATTAGCGCTGGAATTTGGCCATTGGGATAATATTTATGTTTCAAAATTAATTTTTCCTGATATTGAAAAATCATATAATGTTATATCTAAATATTCACAAAAATCAGGTATTATTATTAAAGTAGAAACCAATAATCCTAAATGGGAAATAAAGCCAGACACCCAACTTATATCCGCCTTTGGTGAGCTATATCCTTGTATATGCACGGAAAAAGGAGCGTTATTTGCGGATAAAATAGATGCTTTAAATAAGAAAAATCGCGCAAGGCATATTTATGATATTATGTTTATGCTTTCCAATAAGTATCCAATTAATATTGATGTTTTGAGGGCATTAGGGATTAAATCCAACCCCTTAGATAGCATTATAAAAAGAATAGAGGATTTTTCTAATGATGAATTAAAAAAACAAGCTGAAACGCTTAGGCCATTTTTATTCGAAGAAACCGAAGCAGATTTGATCGTAAATGCCAAACAAACAATTCCGCTGCTTATAGAGAAATATAGCATTAAACCCAAATTTTGATTATTTTTTCAATAGATTTTATCTAACTAAATCCTTCCAAATAAGTGTCTTGCCAAGGGTAGAGTTTTTATTGGTGAGTAAATTATTGAATTCAACCTCTGAAAAATCTTTGAAGTCATAAACTTTTAAAACGTAAATTGTTGTTTTTATTATCTCTTGGTCAATATCAATATTTCTATCAACTTCTGGGCGTTGGAATTTTTGTTTTATCCGTTGTTTAATTTGGCCGCTTAAGAATTCATTTAAGGTTATATCATGGTATTCTAAGTGTTTTCCGGTTTTATCGCCCGTAATATCAAATGATATATTAAGGTCCTCTGTTACGGTACGATGCTGAAATTCATTACCTAAGATAATTCCGTAAGATATTTTTTTTAAGTCCGGCACATAAGCAACTTGTTTTACCTCAAAGCCATTTTTTATATCGGCAATTACAAAACAAAAAAATTGCATTCCTTCATTAAAGCTGTGTTTGATATCGAAAATTGCGCTATGAATTACTTTCCAAACTCTATTAATTTTATCTTTAGCATCTTTTGTGTAGCTTACCTGGTGGGTTTTTTCTGTCTCCGGGACATCTCTAATCAAATAATCTATTTTTATTGTTTCTTCGGCAAAATCAGTGTCAATTTTTTCCGCGGAATATCGTTCGGTAAATTTTTCCTCTTTTTGCGCCTTTTCTATGATATCTTCCAGTGGTAAATAAATCCAAAGCGTTTGCCCAGAAATTCTCGTTGTAACATCGATATTATATTTTTGTTTGCAGGTATCTACGATAATTTTGTCAATGCCTGTCTTTGATTGCGGTATATTTTTATTGTTTGTGCAACCGAGAAAAAATATGGGGATAAAAAAAAGATTAAGCAGCAGGCCTAGTTTTGCCAAACTCCTTAAAGATAGTTTCAATTTCATCATAATTGAGTTCTTCTTTTGTAATTAATTCTTTAGCAAGCCTGTCTAGAAGAGGTTCTTCTTGTTTGAGGAGGCTAGATACTTCTTTAAGGCATGTTTGCATGATATCTTGCGTGTCTTTGTCAAGTTGTGCTTTGATTTCCTCAGACATTAGCGGTTGTCCGCCAACACGCCGATAAAAATCAAGGGCATGGAAATCACCGATTATTCCAGATTTGCCCATACCCATACGCCAAACCATATTATGCGCGGTATAAAGGGCATTTGCAAAATCGCTTCCCACACCGGATGTGGTAAACCCGAGCTTAATTTTTTCTGCTGCATACGAGCCAAGAGATATTCTAATATCGTTTAGAAGTTGCGTTTGATCCTCGATTAAAATTTCTTCTTTTTCAGGCACCCAAGTAACGCCTCCGGTGTGCCCACGCGGCGTAATTGTAATTTTAAACACATCTTTTGTCGGTACTAAAAGATATGTTACTATAGCATGGCCTGCCTCATGATAGGCGGTCTGTAATTTTTGTTTATCGCTTATTTTTATTCGGCGTTTTATGCCAAGGGCAATTCGTTCACGCGCATCATCTATGTCTTTCATTGTTATTGCTGGTTTACTGTTGCGTACAGCAATTAGCGCAGCTTCTCTGATGATGTTTGCGATATCAGCAGGGCTGTTTCCTACAGATATTTTTGCTAGGCGGTCAATTTTAACATCTGTTTCGTCATATTTTACATTCTTAAGATAATAAGCGAATAATTTTTCTCTATCCTCGAGGCTGGGTTTATCAACATAAATTTTTCTGTCAAACCTTCCTGGGCGAAGAAGCGCTGCATCAAGGAAATACTCGGGCATGTTTGTTGCTCCGATGATGACAATATTTAAATCTTTTTCTTTTAGGCCGTCCATTTCCACTAACAACTGATTCAACGTGGTATTAGTTTCACTTTGCCCGCCAAAACCTCTATCAGCCGCGCGTTGGGCTCCTACGGCATCAATTTCATCGATAAAAATAATACAACCGCCTTCAAGTTCAGCAAGTTGGCGGGCTTTCTTGAATAAACTTCTGATGCGGCCTGCGCCTACACCTACAAACATTTCAACAAATTCAGATCCGGACATTGAAATAAATGGCATTTTTGCTTCGGTTGCAATTGCTTTTGCAAGATAAGTTTTTCCGCATCCGGGAGGCCCCATCATTAGAATGCCCTTTAAAATTTTGCCTCCAATTCTTTGTAGTTGTGCGCGGTCAGTAATTAATTTTACAACTTCTAGGGCTTCTTGTTTTGCTTCATCCATACCAATAACATCAGTCCATTTAATTCCGATACTTGCTCCGGCAATAGATTTTTTTGCAGCTTGCGTAAAGCTTTGAGCTCCGCGTTTAAACATCAGCCAATACCACATATAAGTGTATACGATGCCAAAGATAAGGGCCATAACTAATTGTAGGTAGAGCTGTATGGGTATCATGGCAAGCTGGGCTTCGCGCACATAAGGTTCGGTTTCGTTCCAAGAACGCATACCTTTTGCAATAAGAATAATAAGGCTTATTAGCAATATAGTTAAGCCAATTGTTAGCGCTACTTTTGCCCAGTTTTGCTTAAAATGAAATTTGAACTTCTTCCATGTCATAATAGAGAAGAATAACATAAAAATAAGCCCGCGTCAAATATATTTGACTTAAATGTTATTGCGTGTATAATAATTTTTTATTGTAACAAATTCATTTTATAAATATTGGAGGTTAAGATGGCAAAAATAACACAGGTAAAGGCGAGAGAAATTATAGATTCAAGAGGGAATCCGACCGTCGAGGTAGATGTTATTCTAAATGATAAATTTTTAGGCCGCGCAGCAGTTCCTTCAGGGGCGTCTACTGGTGAGCATGAAGCGCTTGAACTTCGCGATGGCGATGCAAAAAGGTTTTTAGGCAAAGGTGTTTTAAAGGCAGTAGAAAATGTAAATAAGAAAATTGCCCCTAAAATTATTGGCAGGCCGGCAAATTTTAAGGCGCTTGATAAATTGATGATTGCCCTTGATGCAACAGAAAATAAGGCAAATTTAGGTGCAAATGCAATATTGGGAGTATCTTTAGCTTGCGCAAAAGCGCAGGCTGTTTCAAAGAAAATTCCACTTTATAAATTCTTAGGCGGTGATGAGGCAAAAATTTTGCCAATTCCTTTAATGAATATTCTAAATGGTGGCGTGCATGCTGATAATAATTTAGATATTCAAGAATTTATGATTATGCCAGTAGGCGCAAAGACTTTTTCTTCAGCAATGCAGATGGCTTGCGAGGTGTTTCATAATTTAAAGAAAATTTTACATTCAAAAAATTTAAATACATCTGTGGGCGATGAAGGTGGTTTTGCGCCAAATTTAGGGTCTAATGAAGAGGCGCTTCAATTAATATTAGAGGCAATTAAAAAAGCCGGCTACGAACCAGGAAAAGATGTAGTCCTAGCCTTAGATTGTGCCTCTAGCTCATTTTATGAAAATGGTAAATATAATTTTGAAGGCAAACAATTAGAGGCAAGAGATTTAGTTTCAATTTATGAAAATTATGTCAATAAATACCCGATTGTTTCTATCGAAGATGGGCTTTATGAGGATGATTGGAAAGGGTGGAAAGAATTAACTAACCGTCTAGGTAAAAAAGTACAGCTTGTAGGAGATGATTTGTTTGTAACAAATGTAAAAAGGCTAAAGAAAGGCATTAAAGCAGGCGTGGCCAATGCAATTTTAATCAAGGTAAACCAAATTGGCTCATTATCGGAGACTTTAAAGACAATTACTTTAGCAAAAGAAAATAATTATGCTTCAATTATGTCGCATCGTTCAGGCGAGACAGAGGATGTTACGATTGCACATTTAGCGGTTGCTGTTGGCTGTGGCCAGATTAAAACCGGTTCATTGTCCAGGACTGACAGAATCGCAAAATATAATGAGTTATTGAGAATTGAGGAAGAATTAGGCACAAAAGCAGTTTATGCCGGAATTAACTGGGGAAAGAGGTGATCCTTTATTTTCTGCAAAGGATTTGGTGGGTACTATTCATTGCAATTATTGCAATAATAGTTTTTTTTCCCGGATATTCCAAGCTCGAACAATTAAATCAGAAAAATAAAGAATTAAATCATAGGATCGTTGAACTAAAAAGAGAAAACGTTTCCTTAAAAACGAATATTGAGAAATTAAAGAATGACCCTTTTTATTTAGAGAAAGTTGCCCGGGAGAAAATGGGTGTGGTTAAAAAAGGCGAGGTAGTGTATAAAATTGTTCCTCAAGATAAACAATAGTTGCAAAAGTAGTTTTTTAGGCTATAATAATTAAATCGTTATTTTAGATTAATCGCGGGGTGGAGCAGTCTGGTAGCTCGCAAGGCTCATAACCTTGAGGCCGACAGTTCAAATCTGTCCCCCGCAACCATATAAACCCCGACTAAAAAATCGGGGTTTTTTGTTGACCGGGCTGGCTATTTTTGCTATGATTAAAATATGATTGAGCGTTATAGTTTACCAGAAATGTCCAAAATTTGGACAGATGAGTCCAGATTTAAGATTATGCTTGAAGTTGAGCTTTGTATTGTTGAGGCTCAAAGCAAGCTTGGCGAAGTTTCTAAAAGCGCAGCAGAAAAAATTCGTAAGCTTGCTAAGATTAATGTAGAGAAAATTAGAAAAATTGAAGACAAAACTAATCATGATGTTGTTGCTTTTGTATTAAATATTTCAGAAAGCTTAGGCCCGCTTGCCAAATATATTCATAAAGGAGTTACCTCTTCAGATATTCTTGATACAGCATTAAGTATTCAATTAAAAAAATCCAGCGGTATTTTAATTAATGATTTAGAGAAACTTCTTGTAATCATAAAGAAAAAAGCTTGTTTATATAAAGATATGGTTTGTATTGGCCGTACTCATGGCATACATGCTGAACCAACTACATTTGGGTTGAAGCTGCTTTTGATGTATGATGAATTACTTCGCAGTTTAGGAAGAC
The DNA here is from genome assembly GCA_040753015.1 of Candidatus Omnitrophota bacterium. Lineage (GTDB taxonomy): Bacteria > Omnitrophota > Gorgyraeia > Gygaellales > JBFMHM01 > JBFMHM01. The sequence continues at coordinate 97,201 of JBFMHM010000003.1, read as the reverse complement.
TAAAAAAAATAAGAGATGAAGTTTCCGTAGGTAAAATATCCGGTGCAGTGGGTACATTTTCTAATATTTCGCCTTTAGTTGAAGATTATGTCTGTAAAAAGTTAGGATTACGCCCGGCAAAAATTTCTACTCAAATAATTCTTCGCGATGTTCACGCAAATTTTTTGAATACGCTTGCATTGATTGCCTCAAGCTTAGAAAGATGTGCGTTTGAGATTCGTCATCTGCAGAGAACTGAGGTTTTGGAAGTTGAAGAACCGTTTAGCCGTGGCCAAAAAGGATCATCGGCAATGCCGCATAAACGCAATCCTGTAATTTGCGAAAGAATATGCGGGATGAGTCGTCTTATGCGAGGTTATGCCCAGGCATCTTTAGAAAATATTAACCTTTGGCACGAGCGCGATATTAGCCATTCGTCAGTTGAAAGGGTAAGTTTTCCTGATGCAACTATTCTTTTAGATTACATGCTTAATAAATTTATCTATGTGATAAATGGTTTAATTGTTTACCCAAATAATATGTTGGTTAATCTTAATAAAACGCATGGCCTGATTTTTTCGCAAAAAGTTTTGGTTACGCTTATGAATAATGGCATGATCCGGCCTAAAGCTTATGATTTAGTCCAAAGGATTGCATTAAAAAGTTGGCATGAATCATTAGATTTTAAAAATGAACTTTTGAAAGATAGGCAAATAATGAAATATATCTCTAAACAGGAAATAGAAAATTGCTTTAATTTAGATTATTATTTAAGAAATGTAGATGAAATATTTAAAAAGGTTATAGGTGTGAAATGGAAAATGCGATGAAAAATGAAGATTTTACTACAGAAGATCCTTGGCGCGTATTTAGGATAATGTCAGAGTTTGTTGATGGTTTTGAAACATTGTCAAGAGTTGGCGAAGCTGTATCAATATTTGGTTCTGCGAGAACCCGCCCAGGGAATAAATATTATCAGATGGCAGAAAGTATATCCTATCTTTTATCAAAAGAGGGTTATGCGGTTATTACCGGCGGTGGCCCAGGAATTATGGAAGCGGCGAATAAAGGCGCTGTTCGCGCGAATGGCAAGTCCATAGGTTTAAATATTCAAATTCCTCATGAACAGAAAGCGAACTCCTTTGTTAAAACATTACTAGATTTTCGTTATTTTTTCTGTCGTAAAGTAATGTTTGTTAAATATGCAAAGGCATTTATAATCTTACCAGGCGGTTTTGGGACTCTAGATGAACTATTTGAAGCGTTAACCTTAATTCAGACAGAAAGAATTAATAAATTTCCTGTTATTTTAGTTGGTAGTAATTATTGGAATGGTTTAAAGAATTGGTTAGAAGATATAATGGTCAAAGAATGTTGTATTGATAGGCATGATTTGAACCTTTTTAATATTGTAGATGATCCTAAGGAAGTTTTAACTATTATCAGGGAATTTTATAATAAAGTTTCTAAGCCAAAAGTGTTTGCTAGAACAAAGAAGAAGAAAAGAGGTAGGTATGCTTAGGTTTTTGACTGCTGGTGAATCCCACGGTAAATCATTAATTGCAATTTTAGAGGGTATACCCGCTGGATTAAAAATTAATAAGGATTTTATTGATAAAGAGCTTACGCGCCGGCAAACTGGTTTTGGCCGTGGGCCACGTATGGGGATTGAAAATGACAAAATTGAAATTTTATCAGGATTATACCATGGCATTACAATCGCTAGCCCGATCGCACTTTTAATAAAAAATAAGGATTTTAGTATTGATAGTTTGCCTACTATTACAAATCCTCGGCCAGGGCATGCAGATTTAGCGGGTATTTTAAAATATGGATTTTCTGATATTCGTGCTGTGCTTGAACGTGCTTCAGCAAGAGAGACCGCGGCTAGAGTTGGAGTTGGTGCAATATGCAAAACATTTCTAGGCGAGTTTAAAATCTCAATTACGAGTAAAGTTATTGAGATCGGCGGGGCAACCGTTGAAGAAGTTATGAAAAAAAAGATAGAGGCCGCTATTAAGCTTAAAGATACCTTAGGCGGAATTTTCGAAGTAGAAGCAAGAAATGTTCCTTGTGGTTTAGGTTCATATGTGCAATATGACCGTAAGCTCGACGCTTGTATCGCCGCAAGTTTTATGTCAATACCTGGGATTAAGGGAGTTGAGTTTGGGCTTGGGTTTGGCTATGCAAAAGAGACGGGTTCAAGATCTCACGATGCAATTTTTCATTCTAAACAAAGAGGCTACTATCGGAATACTAACAATGCAGGTGGTTTCGAAGGCGGGATGACGAATGGCGAAAATTTAATTATTCGTTGTTGCATGAAACCAATTACAACATTAGGAAAACCTCTTGCTTCAGTTGATATCAAAACGAAAAAAGCAAAACTTGCTACTATTCAACGTACTGATACTTGTGCAGTATATGCTGCTGGCGTGATTGCCGAGGCAATGCTCGCATTTGAATTATCAAAAGCGGTATTAGATAAATTCGGCCGTGATTCTTTAAAAAAGATAAAAAATAATTATTTGGATTATAAAAAATGTTATTTAGATCTATTCTTCTAAAGATTATTATCGATGTTAGATAGTAAAGATAAAAAAATTTATTAAAACCTATTATAGAAAAGGAGGAGTGATGGATATGCGTAGAGCTACATTTTTTTTGGTCTTGTTAGTTGTTTCTTTGTTTTGGTGTTGCGATGTAAGTGCGGTTAATAATGACTTGAGTGTTATGTCGGTAAAGGTAGTGGTTGAAAATGGGGCTGGAGAGAGTTTGAAATATTGTAAAATTGGGGTTCCGGTAGATGTTGTTATAGAAGTTAAAAATAATGGTGCTGATGCTCAGTGGGCAGAGCCGCCTATTACATTATATGATAATGGAAGACTTGTAGAGTCTAAGATGTTGAGGGGTGGTATACCTTCGAACGAAAAAAAAGAACTGCGTTTTAATTTATCTCGGGGTTTTGGAGAGATAGGCAAACACGAAGTAGAAATAGTTTTAGATCCAAATAATCATCTAAACGAAGATAATAAGTCAAATAATAGAATGCGACAATTCGTCATTGTTAGGAGCTTTGAACGTTGCCAAATTAGAGCCGGGGATGTGAATATCAGAAAGAATTATCAGTCGGCATCAACGGATAGGCCTGTTTTTGGCCAATCATATGCGATAGATTTTAAGGTTGTTAACGAAAGCGATATCAATGTGAGTGTTTTAGCAGAGATCTCTGTTGGAGGAATTTCTCTTGAGCGCGGCATGATTAATAATATAAGGCCAGGGCAGACAGGAGAATTACAGCTTAGAACACCTTATCAATTTGAACAACTTGGTGCTTCGTATGCCGTACGGGGGATTATACATGAAATTTATGATGAAATGGGCCATCCTATTCCTAAGACAGATTGTGAGGGAGTATGGGAAAGCGTGAAACAGGTTAGTGTTGTTGCGCCTCTTCCGCCAAAAAAATTGTTTCAAAATAATAATCTAAAGAAGAAGGGTAATAAAAAATAATTATTTATATATTATTAGCAAAAAAGCCGCTAGCATTGGAACACTGTATTACTGGCGGCTTTTTGTTTGATTCCTTATGCCTATTATGTTAGAATTGCTTAAGTTATGGCGAAAAACATATGTTTGGAGTTATGACCACGGGGACGTAATTAATGAAAAAAATTGTTTGCTTTATTTTTTATTTTATACTGTTAATCCATTGCGCTTCAACAAATATTGCTAATGCAGAAATTACAGGGAATCCATTTTTTTTAAAAAACAATATTTCAAATTTGAATTATAAGGGGAAATTTTTATTTGATTGTATTGTTGAAAAAGATGTAAAATTAAACATTAATGAAGCGGCTAAACTTAAATATGGTAAATTATATGAATTGAAACTTGACCGTATTGAAGGCATCCCAGAGGAACGTTTGAGGTTGGGCTATTTTTACGTGCAACCAGATAAAATATATAAAATAGAGCCGACTGAAAAAAATCTCGATAGGTTGAAAGCAGGTGGAGAAGCGCCAAATTATAGTTTAATTGTTTGTCAAGATAAGGAGATAAAAGATACTTTAAGCAAAAATGAACCCGGATTTCATTCTTGTCTAGAAATAAATGGGCACAAACGAGAATATCGCTCATACAATAATCAAGTTTCTACGGGATATTATGAATCGTTTACATGGGAGAAGGATAAAGGGCTGATAAGTTATCGAAGCGGATATGGCGCTAATAAAGATTTTATTGAGCTGCAATTAATTGATATTTGATTAGGCGGTAAATAATCGAGATAGGCGAAGGCCGTAAATCGCAGGAGGTTAAGAAAATGAGATTCGCAGATAGTTTAGGGATAGCGATTAATTCACTCGTTAATTCGATGATGCGTGATTTTATTGGTTGTTTATCTGTTTCAAGTATCGCTATAGGTATAGGTGTTTTTGCGATTTTACTCGGATTCAATAAAATTGCTTATTTTAAAAGAAATGAAGATAAAAGGAGAGTATGGCATAATAAATGGAGAAAATTATTAAAATTTTTGGGCTTTGTTTTGGTTATATTCGGGATTCTAAAGTTTTTTCTCTGCGCATCTGCGTTGGCTGAAGAAAAATTCATTTGGAAAAAATATGATTTTGAAGAGTTTAATTATAGCATAGATTTTCCAGCGGAACCCAAGAAAGAAGTGGTTAACCAACCGTTTTTAGAATGGGGAAGCCTTACTATTTATAAGAATTCGGTTAGTTTGAATAACGATAAGAATTATTACGTTGTCAGTTATAATATTGTTTCGGAGGGCGCTGGTATAATTAAAACTTATGATGCGATTATAAAATCTTTTGAGGCTTCCGGCGAAGATAAATTGCTGTATAATAAGGATATCGTGATTAATGATTGTAGTGCCAGAGAAGCAAAATTTTCCCATGGCGAATATATTATGCGAATCAGATTATTACTGCACGAAGACAGATTGTATCGAGTCTTAGCGGTTGTGCCTAAAGATGAGGGAGATGATAAGCACGCGACCTTAAGATTTATGAGGTCATTTAAACTTATTAACGTCAAAAGAGCCCTCGGTATTCCTATTGAAATGAATTATGGAGAAAAAGTGTCAATTGCCGGAACGAATATGTCTATTCGATTTCTTAAGGCATTAACGGCGCATTCCGATACCGGTGATTTTAGCGATGCGCATTTTGTTATAAATTATAATGGTGATCAAAAAGAAATACACATGAAAAGTGTTAGTGGCCAGCCAGATAAAAAGGTTATTGGAAATTATGAGATTACGCTTAAGTATGCTGATGCTTATAGTCAGTCTTGTTCAATAATTGTAAATAAAATATAGAGATAAGCGATTGAAGTCGTGAAGAATATCTATTTAGTTGGTTTTATGGGGACGGGTAAGACGGCTGTTGCTAAAATGCTGAGCCACAAATTAAGCAGGCCATATTTAGATTTAGATGAAGAAATTGTTAAAAAAGAAGGCTGTTCGATCAATGAAATATTTGAAAAAGGCGGAGAAACTTTTTTTAGAAAAATTGAAAAACAGCTAGTTTTAGAGATATCAGAAAAAAATAATTTAGTCGTTTCTTGCGGCGGCGGGGTACTTTTAGATAAAGAAAATGTCCAAACCTTAAAAAAAAGTGGTATTGTAATTTGCCTAAATGCGCCAGCAGAAGAAATTTACGAGAGAATTAAAGATGACAAAAGCCGTCCGCTTTTGAAAGTGCCAAATCCTCTCGAAAAGATTAAAGAATTGCTGCATATCCGCAAGCCATATTACGAATTAGCCGATCACGCTGTTGATACAACAGGTTTATCCGTCGAAGATATAACTGGCAAGATACTTCAATTATTTAAAGTTTAATGATTGATAAAAAAGAACTGGAATTAGCGGCAAAACACAAAATAAAGATTATTTCAATTTCAGATGCAGGTTATCCGGAAATTTTAAAAAAAATTTTTGATCCACCAAAAGCTCTTTACGTTAAGGGCGAGTTAAGAGAAGAAGATAATTTATCAATTGCAATTGTTGGTTCGCGCCTTGCATCAAGTTATGGTCTAATACAGGCAGAAAAATTTGGGTTTGATTTAGCAAATCTTGGAATAACAGTTGTGTCTGGTCTTGCGCGTGGAATAGATACAAAAGCACATTTAGGCGCTTTAAAAGCCAATGGCAGGACGATTGCCGTTTTAGGCAGCGGGCTTTTAAGTGTTTATCCGCCAGAAAATAAAGGCTTAGTAGAAAAAATTTCTCAAAACGGTGCAGTAATTTCAGAGTATCCTTTAGATATGGGGCCGCGCCGGGAGAATTTCCCTAAACGAAATCGTATTGTCACTGGGCTTTCGTTGGGAGTAGTTGTTGTGGAAGCAGCAAAAAATAGCGGTGCTTTAATTAGTGCGCGATGTGCTCTTGAACAGGGTAGAGAAGTGTTTAGTCTGCCGGGAAAATTAGATTCAGATAATTCTTTTGGTACAAATGAGTTGATAAAAGATGGTGCAAAATTAACCACGTCGGTTAATGACATATTAGAAGAGATTGCGCCTTTTATAAAAAATAAAACACTGATTTGTGAGGGAAAATGAGCGAAAAATTATTGATTATAGTTGAGTCTCCAACAAAGGCAAAAACAATCGGTAAATTTTTAGGTAAGGATTATAAGATTATTGCTTCAGGCGGCCATGTATTCGATTTACCAAAATCAAGTTTGGGTGTTGATCTAGAAGATAATTTTAAGCCAGAATATAAGATAATCACTTTAAAGAAAAAAATTTTTTCCGAGATTAAGAAACAGGTAAAAAATAATGATATTATTTATCTGGCAACTGATCCTGATAGGGAAGGTGAGGCAATTAGTTGGCATATAATGCAAAATCTTGACGGAAAGTCAAAAAGATTCTTCAGGCTTATTTTTCACGAGGTTACAAAAGATGCCTTTAAAGAAGCAATTGCACACCCGCTTAAATTAAATCCAGATATGGTTAATGCACAAACAGCTCGCCGTGTCTTAGATAGAATTGTGGGTTATTTCTTAAGCCCGCTTTTATGGAAAAAAGTAGTCAGAGGTTTAAGTGCAGGGCGAGTGCAATCAGTTGCTTTAAGATTAATCGTTGAAAGAGAAAAAGAGATATTAGCGTTTAAGTCACAAGAATATTGGCAAATCGAAGCAGAATTAGAAACGCGTAAAGGTAAAAATGAAAAAGGCAAAACTTTTATAGCAAGATTGGAAAAGATCGAAAATAAAAAAGTAGAGATTGATAGTAAACAAATTACAGATGAAGTAGTTGAAGATATCAAAAAACAAGAATTTGTTGTTAGTGATGTTGTGGCAAGTGAAAAGAAGCGTAACCCTTATGCGCCGTTTATCACAAGCACTATGCAACAAGATGCCTTCAATAAACTAAGGTTTAGTGCGGCAAAAACGATGAAGATGGCTCAAGAGCTTTATGAGGGCATTGAAATTGAAGGCAGGGGAGCTTTTGGTTTGATTACTTATATGAGAACAGATTCTCCTCGTGTAAATGATCAAGCGCTTGCATCAGTGAGAAATTTTATCTCCCAAACATATGGCAAAGAATATTTGCCCGAATCACCAAATATATATCGGGCAAAGAAGTCAGCGCAAGAAGCGCACGAGGCAATTCGTCCAACAGCGCTTGATTTATCGTTAGAAGAATTAGAGAAAATTTTAGATAAAGATCAATTTAAGCTATATGAACTTATTTATAAGAGATTTATTGCTTCACAAATGAAGCCCGCAGTATATTCACTATATTCAATTGAAATTATTGCCGGTAAATATTTGTTTAAGGCAAGCGCATCGCAAATAAAGTTTAAAGGTTTTACCGCTGCTTATGATATTGAAGAAGATGAAACAAAGAACAAATTACCAGAATTAACGAAAAAAGAAAAATTGAATTTAGTGCAATTAACACCAAGTCAGCATTTTACAAAGCCACCAGCTAGATTCTCCGAAGGCTCGCTAGTCAAAAAATTAGAAGAAGATGGTATTGGCCGTCCTAGCACTTATGCCCCAATTATTCAAACTTTAACTTTTAGGCAATATGTTAACCGTTTAAAAGGATATTTACAACCAACAGACCTCGGCATAAAGGTATCTGATTTATTGGTAGAGAATTTTCCAAAAATTATGGATGTAAAATTTACGGCGCATATGGAGGATGATCTTGATGAGGTTGAAGAAGGTAAGCTTGATTGGGTAAAATTGATTCGTGATTTCTACGCGCCTTTTAAGGATACGCTTGATGCTGCCTATAAAGGGATTGAAAAAGAAGTAGTCCAGACAAATGAAATTTGCCCTGATTGTGGAAAAAATTTAATTGTTAAATGGGGCAGGCGCGGCAGGTTCTTAAGCTGCCCAGATTTTCCAAAATGTAAGTTCTCAAAAAGTATTACTACGGGCGTTAAATGTCCTAATGAAGGATGTGGTGGTGAGCTTGTTGAGCGTAGGTCGCGCAGAGGTGTATTCTATGGTTGCAGTAATTTTCCTAAATGTAATTATATAGCTAATAACCTACCAGAACAACTGAAAGATAATGGATAGGTATATAGAAAAATTTATTCGCTATTTAGAAATAGAAAAGGGTGCATCAGCACACACGCTTTTAAATTATAAGATTGATCTTGAAGAATTTAAAAATTTTCTTGGGGAAATTGATATACAGAAAATAGATTATTTAGCAATACGTAGGTTCCTCGCCTTGCTTAAAAGCAAAAATTTATTACAGCGCACGATTTCAAGAAAGTTGTCATGTCTTAGAAGTTTCTTTAAATTTTTAACTAAGGACGGAATATTAAAAAATAATCCGGCAATGAGTATCTTAAGCCCTAAATCAGAAAAACACCTACCGCAGTTTTTAACCGAGGATGAAGCAACAAGATTAGTCCAAGCACCCGAAGGTAATGATATCTTAGTTATGCGTGATAGGGCAATACTTGAAACATTTTATTCTACAGGAATGCGTATATCTGAAGTTGCAGGTTTGGATAACAGAGATATTGATTTTATCGGGTCTGTGATAAAAGTCAGGGGTAAAGGCAAAAAAGAAAGGCTTGTCCCAATTGGCGATAAGGCAACCTTTGCAATTAAAAAATATTTAGATAGAAGAAATAATACTAATCAGGCAGTATTTTTAAATAAAAATGGCCGGCGGATTAGCTTGCGCGGGATAAGAGGTATTGTTGTAAAATATATTCACAAGGTTTCTTTAAAGAATGGGCTTTCTCCTCATAGCATAAGGCATTCTTTTGCAACACATTTATTGAATAGAGGGGCAGATTTACGTTCAGTCCAGGAATTACTGGGGCACAGCAATTTGTCGACAACTCAAATTTATACTCACCTGACCACTGATAGATTGAAGAAGATTTACGAAAAAGCTCACCCGAGAGCATAATATGCTTATAATTTATGATTTAATTTTTATAATTGGTTTTGTGTTTTATTTGTCTTTATCTTTTTTAAAGAAAAAAATCGGCAGGCATTTTTTAAAGCGGCTAGGCCTGGGGTTAAGAAAACAAAACCAAAAAACAATATGGTTGCATGCAGTAAGCGTTGGCGAGGTGAATTGTTTAAGAGAATTTATACCGAGATTAAAAAATGAGTTTCCCAATTTTTCTTTAGTAATCTCGACGGTTACTCCGACAGGCAATAGGTTAGCAGAAAGGTTGCCAGGTATTGATTATATATTTTATTTACCATTTGATTTAAGTTTTATTGTGTCTAGATTTATTAGATTGATAAATCCGAAGCTTGTTATTATTGTCGAGACAGAATTTTGGCCAAATTTTATCATTCAATTAGACAAAAGAAAAGTTCCGATAGTTATAATAAACGGCAGAATTTCAGATAGGTCATATAACAAGTATCATTTTTGTAAATTTTTATTTAAAAATATTCTGGATAGAATCCATTTGTTTTCCATGCAAACCCAAGCTGATGCGGCAAGGCTTATTTCTTTAGGAGTAGAAATATCTAAAGTTAAGGTTATAGGGAATATGAAATTTGATATACAGCAAAAAGATCCTAATATTAGGAGAAGGCTTGCTGATAATGAAATTCTGCTTACTTGTGGCAGTACCCATCTTGGGGAGGAATCTGGTATACTATCTTGTTTTATGAAATTAGCAGAAGAATTTCCGAATCTTCGTTTATTAATTGCGCCTAGGCATATTGAAAGGAATGCCCAATTGAAGAGATTAATTTCTATTAAATTCAAACTTTATGTTAAAGAGGTAAAAACCTTAGACGATATTTCTGGGAACGGCGTATTTTTAGTTAACGTATTGGGTATTTTGCCGCTTATTTACTCAATTTCTGATATTGTATATATTGGTGCGAGTCTTGTTAAAAGAGGGGGGCAAAATATTTTAGAACCAGCATTTTTTGGGAAATCAATAATTATCGGCCGGCATTATTTCAATTTTCGTGATATCGTAGAATTGTTTAAAGCTAACAATGCTTTAATTGTTGTGGGAGATTATAGTGAGCTATATTTTGCAGTAAGAAGATTAATCAAAGATACTGATGAAAGATTAAAACTAGGGATTAGGGCAAAAGAGTTATTAAAAAATAATCGAGGCGCAAGCCAGGCTAATTTGGAGTTAATTAAAGGATTCATTAAACAGTAGTAATGATGAAAGATTATTTATATTCCATAATTACTGATAATAAAAAAGGCATTTTTGTAAGTTTAATAAAATTTTATCTTTTTTGCCTTTCTTTGGTTTATTCGGAATTGTTAAGAATCGTTCTTTTATGTTTTAGATTGAAGATTTTTAAAACATATACTTTGCCTTTTAAAGTTATAAGTGTGGGTAATATTACTTGGGGCGGTACAGGCAAAACTCCGATCGTCGAGTTTATTGCACGCTATCTGATTAATCAGGGCCGCAGGCCTGCTATTTTAACAAGGGGATATAAAAGAAAATCAAAAATCTCTGCCAAAGGCAGATCCGCCTTAGGCGGAAAAAATCAAGAATCAAAAATAGATTATAAAATAATGGGGGATGAGCCATATTTATTAAAACAAAAACTTGATATTCCGGTTATAGTTAATAGCGATAGAAAAAAAGGTGCTGAAATCGCTAAGAATAAATTTAATGTAGATACAATTATATTAGATGATGGGTTTCAGCAATTTTCAATTAGAAAAGATTTAAATATATTGGCTATTGATGCACTTAATCCTTTTGGAAATTTTATGGTTATACCTAGAGGTATATTAAGAGAGCCGTTAAGCTCTATAGCTAGAGCAGATATTATAATTATTTCTAAATCAAATTTAATAAAAAAAGAAAATATTGATAATATAAAAAAAATTATTTATAAGTTTAATAAAAAAGCGCTAATTTTTGAGGCTGCATATGAATTGATTTTGCCTATCATAAGAGAAAATAAGATTTGCACTATTACGAGTATAGCCTCGCCCCTTAGTTTTAAAAATATATTATTAAATTCCGGGTTTGATATTATATTAGAATTTAATTTTTATGATCATTATTCTTTTAGGAAAGCCGATATAGATAAAATAGTTGCATCTTGCAATATGAGGAATAATAAAATAATATTTACTACAGAAAAAGATTGGGTTAGGTTAGAACAATTTAAATCAATATTTGATAATGCGCAAATTAAAATTTATATTTTACCTTTAAGGATAAAAATTGAAGATGAAGCAAAATTATTTAGCAGAATATTTACTGTATATTTGGGTTAGAGCATTAAGTGGGTTCTTTAGCTCTCTACCTTTAAAAATATCTCTTGGTATTGGTAGGGCTGTTGCGATGCTTGGATTTATTTTTAATACAGACAGAAAAAAAACTGCCTATCGCAATATTCGACTTGCCTTATCTTGTGAATATAGCCCTAGGGAACTTAAAACGATACTTAAGCAAACTTATTTGAATTGGGGGATGAATTTTATCGAAGCCTTGATGCTGCCTCGTATAGACAAAAATTATCTTGATAAATATATAGAAGATGAGGGTTTAGATTATGTGAGGGATTTTTTAAATCAGGATAAAGGCGTTGTATTAATGGGTTCACATTTTGGCAGCTGGGAAGTCTTACATATTGGTATTCCTCAAAAAGGCAATTTTGATTTTTATATTTTAGCCCGTCCACAGAAATTTAAAATGGCTAGTGATTATTTAGATAGTCTTCGTCGTGAAAAAAAATGTTTTGTTGTTTATAAAGGCATGGGTTCGCGTGAGGCAGTGTCAATTTTAAAATCGAATAAGGCGTTTGGTTTAGTTATTGATCAGGGCGGCCGGACAGAAGATAAGTTTATTAAATTTTTTGGCCGTCTTACGCCAACACCGACAGGCGTGGTACGTTTCGCTTTAAAATTTAATGCACCAATAGTTGCTGGATATATTGCTCGTAAAAATGGGCCTTATCAAAAGCTAACTATGTTAAAGCCTTATTTCTTAGAGAAAAAAGATACCCAGGAGGAAACAGTATTTTATAATCTTGAAAAATTAAATGAAATTTTGGAAGGATATGTAAAAAAGCATCCGGCTGAATATTTCTGGTTTCATAAACGTTGGAAATACTCACAAGATAAAAATATCTTAGTTTTAACCGATGGAAAAGCTGGGCATTTACATCAATTAGAGTCATTTTTGAAAGAATTTAAAAACATATTTAATGAAAGAAGTAAGGGGTTTAATTTAAATATTAAAGTTGTTACAGTTAAATTTAGAAGCAATTTTAGAAAATTTTTACTTAACGTATATACTTTTATTTTTGGTAAAATTTTTACTTGTATGAAACTAACCGAATTTACATTAGAAAATAATTGTTTCCTAGAATTAACAAATAATTTTTGTGATATCGTTGTTTCTTGCGGCGCGAGTACTCATGCAGTTAATTTAATAATTACTAAAGAAAATTATGCGCGTTCAGTAGTAGTGATGAGTGCAGGTATTTTTAATAAAAGGTTTAATGTCGCAATTATCCCCGGCCATGACAGGCCAAAGCAAGATAAGAATATTTTTATTACCCAAGGAGCATTAAATTTAATTGATAAAGATTATTTAAAAAATCAGAAAGATATGTTAGCCAGCAGGATTGGATATAAAGACAGAGGGTTATTTAAAATTGGTATTTTGTTGGGCGGCAACACGAAAGATTTAATATTAGAAGAGTGTATTATAAGAGATTTAGTTAGCCAGATTAAAGCTGTCAGCAAGGAGTTAAGCGCGCAAATTTTTATTACTACTTCAAGAAGGACGCCCAAGAATATAGATACGATAATTAAAAATGAATTTGAGAATGAAGATAATTGTAAATTATTGATTATTGCTTGTGAAAATAATATTCCTGAAGCCTTGGGTGGTATGCTTGGATTATGCGATATAATAGTTGTATCTAGTGATTCGATATCTATGATTTCTGAGGCAGCATCTTCGGGAAAATATGTAATTGTTTTTGATTGCCGAAGGCTAAACATGACTAAAAGGACAAAGCACGAGTTATTTTTAGAATCCCTAGTTAAAGAAAATTATGTTAATTTTGTTAATCCGCAAGATATAGGAAAGACAATTAAATCGATATTTTACCAAAGGTCAAAGATTAATGTATTAGATAATGGGCCTGTTTTAAAAGAAGCAATATCTAGATTATTTTAATCAAAATTATGAATATATTACAAGTTGTACCAGAGTTAAATATAGGAGGTGTTGAAACAGGCGTGCTTGATTTATCTAAATATTTAGTCAAGCATGGCCATAGGAGTATAGTTGTTTCAAAGGGCGGTAGCCTCGTTAGGGAGTTAGAAAGAGATGGCGCCAGACATTATATTTTAGATGTTAAGACTAAATCTTTATTTAGCGTGATAAGGATGATTCCTTATTTAGTTGAAATTATCAAAAGGGAGCGGGTTGATATAATTCATGCCCGTTCGCGTGTACCGGCATGGATTAGTTTTTTTGCTGCAAGGCAAACAAAAATCACTTTTATTACTACTTGCCATGGTTATTATTCCCGGCATATTTTTAGCCGTGTTATGGGTTGGGGAAAGCTTATTATTGTGCCGAGCCGGGTAATTGCAAGGCATATGATTGAAGATTTTAAGGTCCCTCAAGAGCGTATTGTTAAGATCGATCGCAGTGTAGATTTAGAGAAATTTAAATTTAATTATCCAAGAAACATAAATTCAGATAAATTTAACATTGCTATTATTGGCAGGATTACGCCAATAAAAGGCCATATTTGTTTTATAGAAGCAATTTCAAAGTTGATTTCTGATATTCCTAATCTAAAAGCATATATCGTTGGCTCAGTCCAAGAAGGCCACGAAGATTATTTTAATAATATCAATCTCTTAATAAAAAAGTTAGCTTTATCGCCATACATAGAATTTACTGGCAGAACAGATAATATTGCTTCTGTTTTAAATGATTTAGATCTATTGGTGATGCCATCAATTGCTCAAGAATCTTTTGGCAGGGTAATAATAGAGGCGCAGGCGGTTGGCGTGCCTGTAATTGCTTCGCGCATTGGTGGGATCGTCGATATTATAGATGATAATAAAACAGGTATTATGTTTACTCCCGGAGATTATGAGGAGCTTGCAAAAAAGATTTTTTCACTTTATCAAGATAAAGATTTACAATACAAACTTATTATTAATGCACGTAAAAAAGTTGAAACAAATTATAATGTAGATAAATTTGCAAGCCTTACTATAGATACATACAATAGAGCGATACAGACATTAAAGATTTTAGTGATAAAGCTGAGCTCGTTGGGTGATATTATATTAATTATTCCTTCGCTTCGCGCTTTAAGAAAAAAATTTCCTAATGCCAAAATATCTGTCTTAGTGGGTAGGGCTTTTAGCCAAGCCTTGGTACGATGCCCTTATATTGATGAAGTTATTGCTTATGATTGGGAAGATAAACATAAGGGGATTGGCGGATTTTTTAAAATTGCTTCTTTATTAAAAAGAAAAAATTTTGATAAAGTTATCGATTTGCAAAATAATAAAGCAAGTCAATGGTTAAGTTTTTTAAGCCTTACAGTCGAACGTTATGGTTATGAAAGAAAATTCGGAAGTTTATTATTAACACACAGAGTTAAAGATAAAAAGATAGCAATGGCGCCTATTGAGCATCAGTTTAAAACACTCGGCATGCTTGATATAAAATTAGAAGATGCTCATTTAGAGCTTTGGCCGGATCAAAGAGATTACGATTTTATAGAGCGTTTTTTGAAAGCGCATTGGCTCATTCATGGCCAGATATTGATTGGTATAAATTTATCGGCAAGTATAAAATGGCAGACAAAACAATGGCCTTTTGAGCAGATAATTTTGCTTTGCAATATGCTAGCAAAAAAGGATTATCGTATAGTTTTTACAGGTTCTCAAAAAGAAGAGGCGTTAGCAAATAAAATTGCTAAATCTCTCGATGCTTTAAAGCCGATTATTGCCGTAGGTAAAACTACGATTAATGAATTAGCAGCGTTAATTAAAAGATGTAATGTATTTATAACAGCTGATTCTGCGCCTATGCATGTTGCAGCAGCTATGAGCACGCCATTTATAGCATTATTTGGCCCAACTGACCCGAAAAGACATATGCCTTGCGCAGAAAAATTTATTTTAATTAAAAAAGATATTAAGTGTTCTCCTTGTTATAGGCCAAAATGTATGAGCCATGAGTGTATGCATAAGATTGAAGTCGAAGAAGTAGTAGATGCAGTTGATAAACTTTTAAAATGAAAATACTAATTATCACCAGCCATTTAAATGTTGGTGGAATATCATCTTATATAATTAATCTTACTAAAGGATTAAAACAAAAAGGCATCGATGTCGTTATTGCCTCAAGCGGTGGAGATGTTATAAAAAATTTAGAGGATCTAGGTGCGAGACATTTTTTTATTGATATTGATACTAGTAGTGAGTTGAGCCCAAAGATTATTAAATGTGCAATTAGTTTGAGCAAATTAGCAAGGCAAGAAAAATTTGATATCATTCATGCTCAGACAAGAGTAACCCAAGTTTTAGCGGCTTTGTTTAGTGGTATAAGCGGTATTAGTTATATTTCTACTTGTCACGGATTTTATAAATTTCGCCTAAACCGAAAAATTTTTCCTTGTTTTGGAAAATTTGTTATTGCTGTTAGCCGTCAGGTTAAAGAAGAACTCAAAAATAAACTTTATATTAAAGAAGGTAGAATAAAATTAATACCCCACGGCATTGATATTGAAAAGTATTCTAAAAATTTAAGCCAGGTTGAGAAAATACGATTAAGAGAGCAGTTGAATTTAAAACCCGGGTCGTTTGTTTTAGGTAATATTGGCCGTCTTAGCTGGGAAAAGGGCCATAAATTTCTAATTTCTGCTTTTAGCGAAGTTGTAAAGAAGCATCCCGATACTGAATTGATTATAGTTGGTAAAGGCCGATTGGAACAAGATTTTCTTGCGCAGGTTAAAAACTTAGGCATAGAAAATAAAGTTTATTTTTTTGGCGAGAGGCGTGACCTAGAGAATATTTATCCGGTAATGGATATTTTTTGTTTTCCTTCGTTGCGGGAGTCGTTTGGATTTTCTGTGCTTGAAGCATTAGCTTCTGGCGTGCCGGTTATTGCAAGCGATATTGGCGAATTAAGGTATCTTGTTGAAGATGGCAGGAATGGTTTTTTATGCAAACCAGGAGATTCAAAAGGATTAACATTGAAGATTAATTATTTAATCGAGAATAAAAATTCATTAGATCAGATGAAAAAAGAGGCAAGAAGCATAGCTAGCAAAGATTTTTCTTTGCTACGTATGGCAGACGATGTGATTTCAGTATATGAACAGGCCATTAAAACTAAATAAAATATTGATTGTAGGTGTTAACTGGTTGGGAGACTCTTTATTTCTTTTACCATTTATTAAAACGTTAAAAGAAAATTATCCAAAAAGTTATCTAGCAATCATGATTGTGCCGCGCGTTAGGGAAATTTATCAGAATAATCCCTATGTAGATGAAATTATTGTTTATGATGAGAGGGGTAAAGATAAATCCTTTCTTGGCAAATTAAGAATAATTAATCATTTAAAGAAAAAAAGTTTTGACGCGGCTTTTATTTTAAAGCCATCACTCACAAGAACGTTTATTTGTTGGTTTGCAAAAATAAAAGAGAGAATTGGTTTTTCAAATAATAAAAATAATTTATTGTTAACAAAAAAAATAAAACCAATTTTAACTAATGCCCACCGCATAGATCAAAACTTGAAAATTTTAGAAGAATTAGGTTTATGCATAAAAGATCGAATCTATCAATTCCAGACTAATTCAAAAGACGATGATACTATGAAGCGAATATTATTAGAAAATGGCATAAATAACAATGAAGATTTTATACTAATAAATGCCGGGGGTAATTGGGAAAATAAGCGCTGGG
Organism: Candidatus Omnitrophota bacterium; assembly: GCA_040753015.1. Classification (GTDB taxonomy): domain Bacteria; phylum Omnitrophota; class Gorgyraeia; order Gygaellales; family JBFMHM01; genus JBFMHM01. Next base: position 79,803 of record JBFMHM010000003.1, on the reverse strand, counting down.
ATTATAAAAAATTTGCTGAACTATCGGATAGAATAATTGATGAATTGAAATTAAAAGTTGTAATTAGTGGTGCGTTAAAAGATAAGCAATTGGTCAGCAATATTCAAAATCTAACAAAAAATAAAATTATATCAATCTGCGGAAAAACTAATATTTCAGAGCTTGCTAGCTTGATGAAAATGGCAAAAATTGTTGTATCTAGTGATTCTGGGCCTATGCATTTGGCGGCATCTATTGGCGTAAAAGTTATTGCTTTATTTGGCCCAACCTCTCCTTTGATTACCGGGCCTTATCCGTTAGGTAAACACATAATTTTACAGCAGAATGTTGGTTGTAAAACACCTTGTTATGTAGGAGGTTGCTCTAATATTCGGTGTATGGATGCAATTAGTGTAAGCGAGGTATTAAAAAATATAAAAGATGCAATCAATTAATAAAATTCTTTTTATCACACTGTCTAATATTGGAGATGTAATTTTAACCCTGCCGTGTTTTGATTTATTAAGAAATAATTTTCCAGATGCAAAAATTTCAATTATGACAGGGCCGCGGCCAGAGATGCTTTTTAAAAATAACCCCTATGTCGATAAAGTTATTATTTATGATAAAAGAATTACCTGGCAAAATAAAAGGGCTCTAGTTAATTCTTTAAGAAAAGAAAACTTTGATCTGATAATAGATTTACGCAATTCTATGTTTCCATTTTTAATTGGTTCTAAGTATAGAATGCCTTTTACAAAAAAAGCTCCTAGTTTTTTTCATATGAGAGCAAGGCATTTATATAAAATCAAATATCAAATATCAAAAATCAAAAATATAACTCAAAGTCAAAATCAAAAATCATTATATGTTAGCCAAGAAGATAAAGATTATGTTAAGAAATTGTTAGAAGGCAATAATATGACAGATAAAGACAAAATAGTTTTAATTGGCCCAGGGGCAAGAAGTCATATCAAACGTTACACTAAAGAAGGATTTGTAAATATATGCCAATCCTTAATAAAAGATGCAACGATAAAGATAATTTTAGTTGGCGATGAAGATGATTCTAAAGTTGCAAACGAAATTAACAAAGAGGTAAAAACCAATATTTTTAATTTTTGTGCAAAGATAAGTCTTTTGCAACTAGCTTATCTGATAGAAAAATCCGTATTACTTATTTCCTGCGATAGCGCAATTATGCATTTAGCAAGTTATCTTAATAAACCTGTTATTGCAATTTTTGGCCCGACAAATGAAGTAAAGTATGGGCCTTGGTCAGATAATTCAGTTGTTGCAAGAAGTAATTTAAAATGCGTGCCTTGCGAAGTTGCGCTTTGCAAGCATGATCATGAGTGTATGAAAAATCTAGAGCCGCAAAAAATAGTTGAGGCAGCAAAGAAATTGTTGGATTTGTAAATAATCTATTTTTCGTAGAGACGCACTGCAGTGCGTCTCTACGATATAAATAATGATTGATTTAAATAAAATAAAAAAAACAAAAGACTGTATCGATAAAGACATAAGTGATGCAAATGCTTGCTATAAACTATATTTCGATTGCCTGAATATAATTCGGAAGTACAAAATTTTTTATAATGATTTTGCTACAATCTTTTTTTATTTCGAAGAGGCACTAGATACAAAATATATTTTAGCTCTTGCAAAATTATTTTCTATTTCGACGAAGGAAGAGGGTCTCCTAAAATTAGCCTATGATATCAAGAATTTTGATACAGATGTATTAGCATTGAGATATGAAGGTGTTGGAAATATCATATTAAATACTGTTAAGAAACAACGAAAATTATTTCTAAAAAATTTTAATAGGTATATAAAAAGAATAAAGGTGATAGAAGAAAAAATTAATCCATTGAGGAATATACAAAGAGCACATAATTATCCATACAGGGGAGGTAAGTATCATGTTAGTTGGGCCGAGAGTAAGCGTTGGTTAAAGTTTGCGGAGGCGCTATTTGTTTTGATGTTAGATGGAATATGCGAGCCATGTCCGAGAGCGGGTAATTTTTTACCAGAAAATTTGGATAAAAAAATTCGATATTTTAATCTTGTTCTTTATGATGCATATAAAAGAAGGTTTTCGCGCGACACAAAAAATAATTCTTTATATGCCCGATAGATTTCACAAAATATACCGTATATCATCAAGTCGTTTACCACGATGGGACTATTCATCAAATGGATATTATTTTGTTACCATTTGCACAAAGGAGAAAGAACATTATTTTGGAGAAATTATTAATGGTGAGATGGAATTATCAAAAATTGGTGAGGTTGTAGCAAGGGAATGGCAAAATACAGAAGCAATTAGGCTGGATGTGGAAGTTGATGAGTGGGTTGTAATGCCAAATCATTTACACGGAATTATTAATATTGTAGAGACGCACTGCAGTGCGTCTCTACAGCAGAAACGAATAAATAAATTTGGGCCACAATCGAATAATTTAGCGTCTATTATTCGTGGATTTAAAAGTAAAACAACAAAAGATATTCGTATGGCAGGATTTAATGCGTTTGCTTGGCAGCCACGATTCTACGACCACGTCATCCGCAATGATGCATCATTAAACCGTATTCGTGAATATATTCAAAATAATCCTACACAGTGGGATTTGGATATTGAAAATAATGCAAATAAAAGTAGAGACGCATTGCAATGCGTCTCTACAACAGCGGATTATTACAAAAAATTATATGACGAATTATAATCGCATATTAATCATAAGGACCGATAAAATTGGCGATGTGGTATTGTCTACGCCTGTGATTACGGCATTAAGGAGTAACTATCCAGAGAGTTTTATTGCGATAATGGTTGCGCCTGAGGCGCGTGAGATTGTTGAGGGAAATCCTTATCTAGATGAAGTAATAGTTTTTGATAAAAATAGAACACATAAAGGTTTTTTTGGTACGTTTAGAATTACTAGAGAAATAAAAAATAGGCATTTTGATTTAGCTGTGATATTGCATACGACAAATCGCATTAATTTGATAACGTTTTTTGCAGGTATTAAAAAAAGAATCGGTTACGATAGGCGTCTAAGTTTCTTATTGACAGATAAATTAAAAGATACAAAATATTTAGGCAAGAAACATGAAGTCGAATATAATTTAGATATAATAAAAAAGCTGGGTATTGAATTTAGTAGCCCAAAACCATTTATTCCGCTGAAGGATGATTCAGAAAAATACATTGAAGATATTCTTAGAAAAAATGGTATAACAGAAAAAGATAAAATTGTTGTTTTGCACCCGGGAGCAAGTTGTGTTTCAAAAAGATGGCCATTCGAACGGTTTTCTGAGCTTGCGGATATACTAGCGAGAGATTTCTTAGTTAAAATTATCATTGTTGCAAGCAAAGATCAAAAAAATTTAGCAGATCTAACGTTGGTTAATATGAAAGAGAAGGCGATCAATTTAGCAGGTATTGTGTCAATTTCTCAGCTTGCAAGTTTACTTAGAAGAGCAAGTCTTTTTATCTCGAATGATTCAGGCCCTGTGCATATTGCATCAGCTCTTGATACGCCTGTTATATCCATATTTGGCAGAAAGCAGGCAGGCCTTAGCCCTAAACGTTGGAGGCCTTTTGGCGCGCAGGATAAATTTTTACATAAAGATGCTGGCTGTATAGAGTGTCACGCCCATAATTGTGTTAAAAATTTTATTTGTTTGAAAACAATAACCGTTAATGATGTTATAGATATGGCTAAGTCAATATTAAATTCAAGATAATTACATGAGAAGAATAATATTACTAATTATTTTATTAATCACCGCTTATTTTTTTACATTCGATTACATAAATAATTTCAATAAAAAAGATTCTCCAGTTGTTGAAGCTGTTAAGATTAATGAAAATAATCCTTTGATTCTTGAAAAGATAACTTATGATGTAAGTCTTGGCAGTTTTTATTTGGGGACGTCAGTTTTTAGGTCTTTGTCAAAAGTTAATCTTAGCGGTAAAGAGGCGAATTTAATGACATTCCAAACAAGTTTGATGAACTTTACTGATTCCGAGGTAATTTATAGCGATCCAGACAGTAATTTACCTCTTAGGGTTGAGCGTGTAATTTTAAGTTGGCCAAATAAAGAGAAGATAATTGAAGATTATGATCAAAAAAATTTTACCTTAACAATAAAAAAAATTAAAGGTAAAAGTGAAGAAACTAAAATTATACAAAAAGAAAATGTTATTAATAATACAGTTTTGCTGCCTTTTTACGTAAGACATCTGCCTATATTTAATGAGAACGGGAATTTAGATGTTGAATTTCCTACTCAAAGATTCAAGGTAATGCTGGCAGGCAAAGAAGAGGTTGTGGTTCCTGCTGGTAAGTTTTTGGCCTATCGTTTTGAGAGTCAGCCAGCAAATTTTGAGATTTGGATAAGCGCAGATGAATGTAGAATTCCTATAAAAATAAAGAAAACAGATGGGCTTAGTTATACATTAGCAATGAAAGAATATACTGTCTTATAATAATTTGACGTAAGTTTTAAATTCTGCTATAATTAACACTTTCTAGATACTAGATACCCGTCTAAGGCGGATAATTAAATTTATGAAATTAAACAAAATCAAAGTCGGTAAAACCCTAAAAAACTTCCAGAAATCAAAAGTTTTAGTTATTGGTGATTTGATTTTGGATGAGTTTATCTGGGGTAATGTTGATCGTATATCGCCCGAGGCACCGGTTCCGGTTGTTTGGGTAAAAAGTGAATCTTTCATGCCAGGAGGGGCTTCGAATGTTGCAAATAATATTTCAAGCCTTGGGGGTAAGGCTACTATATTAGGAGTAATTGGGGATGATCATCATGGAAAACTTTTAACCGATGAATTAAAGCGCCGTAATGTAGACACCAGTGGATTAGTTATTGATAATAATAGGCCTACTTCGTTAAAAACAAGAATTATCGCTCATCATCAACAAGTTGTAAGGGTAGATCGTGAAAAAATCGATAATATTGATGATAATTTAATTGAACAGATTTTGTCTTTTGTTCGGCAAAAAATAAATGATATAGACGGATTAATTATTGAAGACTATGGAAAGGGTTTGATTACTCCCAGGTTGTTATCAGAGATTATTCCTTTAGCAAGGAAGCATAATAAAATTATAACGGTTGACCCTAAAGAAAACCATTTTTCATTTTACCGGCAGGTGACAAGTATTACTCCTAATACTAAAGAAGCAGCTTTAGGGGCAGGTATAAAAATTCATAGTTCAGGCGATATTGATAGGATAGGTAAGAAGCTGTTAAAAGATTTAGAATTAGAATCAGTTTTAATCACCTTAGGCGAGGAAGGTATGCGGCTTTTTGAGAAAAATGGCCAAATTACTCATATTAATACTGCTGCGCAAGAGGTGTTTGATGTATCGGGTGCGGGGGATACAGTAATTGCAGTATTCACTTTAGCGCTTTGTTCTGGAGCAAGTACAATAGAAGCTGCGGGCATTGCTAATATCTCTGCCGGCATCGTAGTAGGTAAAGTAGGCGTTGCGGTTGTAACAAAAGAAGAGATAATAGAAAGGTTAAAAATAAAATGAGACAAATAAAAGCAATAGGCATTATCCCGGCGCGTTATGATTCAAGCCGTTTTCCCGGAAAAGTTTTAGCTGAAATGAAAACAAAACCTATGATCTGGCATGTTTGGGAGCGTGCTCGGCAAGCTGCATCACTTGAAAAGGTAATTATTGCCTGTGATGACGAGAGAATTTTAAAGGCCTCGCTTGATTTTGGCGCAGAGGCTTTAATGACATCTAAGCATCATAATTCTGGAACAGATAGGATTACAGAGATCATTAATCCTTTAGATGTTGATGTAGTTGTAAATATCCAAGCGGACGAGCCCCTTATACATCCTTCGATGATAAATGGATTAGTCGAAGCTTTTAAAGATAATCCAGATATTTGCGTTTCAACTTTAGTTAAAAAAATTACAGATGAAGAGGATCTTTTTAATCCTAATATTGTAAAAGTAGTTGTAGATAAGAATAATTTTGCTCTATATTTTTCAAGAGCAGCTATTCCTCATTTAGCAGCAAATTCTGAAGTGAAAATAGTTGATTACTATAAACATATTGGTTTATATGCCTACACAAAGGATTTTTTATTTACTTTTAAGAAACTAACCGTTTCAAAGTTAGAGACGATAGAGAAGTTAGAGCAACTTAGGATTATAGAGAATGGTTATAAAATTAAGGTGGTAGAGACAAAATTTGATACCGTTAGTGTTGATAGGCTAGAAGATTTAAAGAGAGCCGAAGAGCATTTGAAATGATTCATAATATACGAATAAAAGATATAAATATTGGCCAAGGCAATCCACTTGTTTTGATTGCTGGGCCTTGCGTAATTGAGAGCCAAGCGCATAGCATGTTTATGGCTAAAAGCCTAAAAAAGATTGCTGCCGAAGTAGGTATACCATTTATATTTAAAGCAAGTTTTGATAAAGCAAATCGTACATCGTTAGAAAGCTATCGAGGGCCGGGAATTAGAAAAGGATTAAAAATTTTAAAAAAAATAAAAGAAGCATTCGAAATTCCGATCTTAAGCGATGTTCATTGTAAAGAAGAGTTAAAACATCTAGGGGAAATTTTAGATATAATTCAGATTCCGGCGTTTCTTTGTCGTCAAACAGACTTATTAATTGCTGCAGCAAAAACAAAAAAAGTTGTAAATATAAAAAAAGGCCAATTTTTGGCACCTTGGGATATGAAAGAGATTATTAATAAAGTCGAAGCAAATGCAAACAAACAGATTTTAATTACTGAAAGAGGCGTAAGTTTTGGATATAATAATCTTGTTTCGGACTTAAGAAGCCTCTCTGTAATCCGTTCATTAGGATATCCGGTAATATATGATGCAACGCATAGCATCCAGTTGCCCGGCGGGCAGGGCAGATGCTCAGGCGGCAATGGTGAATATGTTATTCCTTTATCCCGCGCAGCAGTTGCTTTTGGCTGTGACGGTTTATTTTTAGAAGTACACGATAATCCTAAGAAAGCGCTTTGTGATGGGCCTAATATGATCAACTTGACGCAACTAGAAGGATTATTAATACAAGTTAAAAAAATAGAAAGGGCGCTAGCCTAATGTCAAATGACAAATTACAAATGACAAATAAGGCAAAAGAGGTTTTAAAAATAGAATGCCAGGCAATTAAAGATCTAATCTCGCATGTTAATAATAGTTTTATTAAAGCACTAGATTTAATTTATAACTGTCAAGGCCGTGTAGTGGTTACAGGCGTGGGTAAAGGTGGGATTATTGGACAAAAATTTTCTGCGACACTTTCTTCAACGGGAACTGCTAGTCTTTGGTTGCATTCTGCTGAGGCAATTCACGGTGATTTAGGGAGGATTAAAAAAGAAGATATAGTCATTTTTTTCTCTTATAGTGGTTCTACCGAAGAAATAACAAAACTTGTACCGCTGGTGAAAAAAATTGGTTCAAAAATAGTTTCTTTTACCGGTAATATAAAGTCTAATTTAGCTAAATATTCTGATATAGTTTTGAATGTAAAAGTAAATAAAGAAGCCTGTCCATGGGATATCGTTCCAACTTCTTCGACTACGGCAATGCTTGCAATGAGCGACGCATTAGCAGTGTGTCTGATTGAAAAAAGGGGTTTTAAAAAAGAGGATTTTGCTTTTTTACATCCTGGAGGGATGCTGGGTAAAAAATTACTTTTGAAAGTGGAAGATATTATGCGTAAGGACGAAGCTAATCCTATTATTGATGAAAATTCTTTAGTTAAGGATGCATTAATTGCGATAACTAAAGCGCGTGCTGGAGCCGCTACGATTATAAATAAGAAAAGAGAGCTCTTAGGAATTTTTACCGACGGTGATTTAAGACGCCATTTCGATTCCAATGTAGATATTTCCTGCAAGAAAATTAAAAAGGTTATGACGAAAAATCCCATCACAATAAATAAAGAAAAACTTGCTGCAGAGGCGCTTAGTATTTTACGCGATAAGAAAATTGATGAGATACCCGTAGTTGATAAAAACAACCATCCTGTTGGCATGCTTGATGTGCAGGATTTATTAAAATCCGGTCTGGTATAAATTAAAAATCAAATATCGATGGAAAACCAAGATATAATAGTTGAACGTGCCAAAAAAATCAAATTATTATTATTAGATGTTGATGGTGTTTTAACTGACGGCCGGATTATTTATGATAGCCGAGGAGCGGATTTAAAGTTCTTTGATGTTTGTGATGGCCTTGGTATTAATTTATTAAAAAAGATAGGAATCCCTACGATTTTGATTTCAGCAAAGTCTTCAAAGACAATTAAACACAGGGCAAAAGATATGCCGGTTGAGGCAATTTTCGAGAACGCTTCGCCAAAAGTTAATATTTATAAAAAGATTTTGCATAAATACAAACTAAACAATGAGGAAGTTTGTTTTGTAGGCGACGATTTAGTAGATTTAGCAATTATGAGGCAAGTTGGTTTAGCTGTAGCTGTAAGAAATGCTGCTGAAGATGTAAAAAATATAAGCCACTATGTGACTCAAAATTATGGAGGAAGAGGCGCAGTAAGAGAAGTGGCAGAACTCATAATAAAGGCACAAAATAAATGGGAAAATTTAATTTTAGGATACTTTTAATATCCTGGTTTTTTATATTTGGATTTGTTAATTTTATTTTTGCAGAGCCAGATCAGAAATTAATTGATTTTGCAATTACCGGCTTTGATAAAAAAGGTGCAAAATCAATGGAATTAAGCGGAAAATCTGCTGATATTTTTCAACAAAATATAAAACTTCAAGATGTAACAGCTAAGATGCAGGGAACCGACGATAATTTAGTTATCAAGGCTGATAAAGGTGATTTTGACAAAACAAAAAATTTTTTAAAGTTAGAAGAAAATGTTAAGGCCGAAGTACATAATAACCAGGATAACGTTGTGTTACCAAATCAGGTCACTATCACAAGCCAGGGGCCGCTAGAGATTGATTACAAAAATAAGATAGCAGTATTTATTGATAATGTTTGTGTAGTAAGGCCTGATAGTACAATGTTTTCAGATAAGTTGGAAATTTATTTTTCTGGAGACGGCAATAAAATTAGCCATGTTGTTGCTTTAGATAATGTCAAAATATTACGCGATGAGAATATTTCATATTGTGATAGAGCTGATTTTGATATTGCATCTGATAAACTAGTCCTTTCGGGCGAACCAAAATTAATAATAAATGAGACTCCTAGAAACTAAGAATTTAGTTAAATCTTACGGCGGAAGAAATGTAGTCAAGGGAATCGATCTTGAGATTAAACGGGGGGAGATTGTCGGCCTTCTTGGTCCTAATGGCGCCGGAAAGACCACTACATTTTATATGATCGTTGGTGTAATTAACCCTGATAAAGGTAAGATTACTTTTGACAACGAAGATATAACGAAGCTTACAATCCATGAGCGTTCGAGGCTTGGCATTGCCTATTTAAGCCAAGATTCATCTGTTTTTAGAAAATTAACTGTTGAAGAAAATATTATGGCAATTTTAGAAACACTTCCTTTAACTGAAACACAGAGAAAGAAGCGGCTTGAAGAACTTTTACATGAATTAAAGATTGCGCATTTAGCCCGCGCGAAGGCGTATACATTATCAGGAGGGGAACGTAGGCGTCTTGAGATTACCCGTGCACTTGTAACAAATCCTTCATTTATCTTGCTGGATGAGCCATTTTCAGGCATAGATCCTATCGTGGTTCAGGAGGCTCAAGGTATAATTAAGGATTTGAAAAAGAAAGGTCTTGGTGTACTGCTTACCGATCATAATGTGAGGGAAACACTTTCTATAACTGACAGATCATATTTGATTGTTGAGGGAAAGGTTATGATAGAAGGAGAGTCAGAGGTTTTAATTAACGATCCTCTTGCCAGGCAAATCTACTTAGGAGAAAGGTTCAAATTATGAAAAGAGAAATTAAAAAAATTGATGCTACAAAAAGAGAAATGTTCGTTGAAGTTTTCAGTAAAACATTTAAAGAAAAATTCGAGGATGTTTATAAAAAAGTATCGCCTAAGCTTAAAGTCCAGGGGTTTAGGCCTGGCAATGCCCCACGTGATATTATCGAAAAGCATTTTGGCCAAGCTCTTCGTCAGCAGGCAATAGAGGAGATAATTCCCGAAGTTGTAAATAAAATTATTGAGGATGATAAACTCGAAGTTATAGATACGCCTCAAATCAGCGATATAAATTGGCTTAACGATACTTTATCTTTTAAAGCGAGCTTTGAAGTAAGGCCAGAGGTTATAGTAGATAAATATAAAGGGATTAAGATAAAAAAAGAAAAAATCGAAGTATCAGATGATGAAGTGGACAAAGTTATAATAAATTTAAAAGAAGAAAAAAAATTAGAAGCAATTGATGATAAACTTGCTCATATTGTTGGTTATGCAACGTTAGCAGATTTAAAAGATGCGCTTAAAGCTCAACTTTGGCTCGAAAAGGATAATCAAAGAAAAGCAAAAATTGAAGAAACGATTATTAATGAGATTTCCGGTAATATAAAATTCACAGTTCCAAAAACACTTATCGATAAGCGTTTGAATGAACTTGTCAATCAGGCAAAGGTACGCCTTGCTGTACAGGGGTTTAAAGAGGCAGATGTAGCTAAACAAGAAGAAGAATTTAAAAAGCGCCTAAAAGATCAAGCCGAAATGGATGTTAAGATATACCTAATTCTTGAAGAGATTGCTCATAAAGAAAATATAGCGCATGATAAAAATATTGGATTAAAGGTTTTAGAATTTTTATATAAAGAAGCGGTTTGGGAATAGACGAGGAGGGTAAGATGCCAGAAAAAAATCAAATACTAGTTCCAATGGTAGTTGAGCAAACATCTAGGGGGTTTGAGCGTGCTTACGACATTTATTCAAGGTTGTTAAAAGATAGAATAATTTTTATTGGTACGCCTATTGATGATAATGTCGCAAATATCATTATTGCTCAGCTATTATTTCTGCAGATGGAAGATGCGAAAAAAGATATTAGCCTTTATATTAATACTCCTGGTGGATCAGTAACAAGCGGGCTTGCTATTTATGACACAATGCAGTTTGTAAAATGCGATGTTTCTACATATTGTGTAGGCCAGGCAACAAGTATGGGCGCGGTATTGTTAGCTGGTGGTAGTAAAGGGAAACGTTACGCGCTGCCGCACTCAAGAATTATGATTCATCAGCCTTGGGGAGGGGTACAGGGCCAGGCAGTTGATATTTCGATACAAGCAAAAGAAATTTTAAGGCTGCGTGATAGATTAAATGAAATATTAGTAAAACATACCGGACAAAAAATAGAGAAGATCCAAAAAGATTCAGACAGAGATTTTTTTATGTCAGCTGTTGAATCAAAAGAATATGGAATAGTTGATGAAGTTATAGAAGGGAAAATAAAATGAAAAAAAATTATCTTTTAACACCAGGGCCTACGCCAATCCCTGCAAGCGTTCTTGAAGCCGAAGCAAGGCCGATTATCCATCATAGAACACCGCAATTTCAGGTTTATTTAAAAGAGGTCGAAGAAAATTTAAAATATGTATTTCAGACAAAAAACGATGTATATCTACTTGCTTCAAGCGGGACAGGAGCGATGGAGGCGGCAGTTGCGAATTTATTATCAAGCGGTGATCAGGTGATTACAGTGCAAAGCGGTAAATTCGGGGAAAGATGGACAGAAATTTGTAAGGCATATGGCGTAAACACTACGGTTATAGACGTTGAATGGGGTAAAGCGGTTGAGTCTCAAAAAATAGAAGAATTACTAAGCCAAAATAGTGATATAAAAGTAGTTTTTACTACCCTGTGCGAAACTTCAACAGGTATTACTACTGATATAAAGGCAATCGCCCAAGTTACAAAACATAAAAATGTAGTACTTGTTGTTGATGCAATTAGCGGCTTAGGCGCGATTGATTTAAAGACAGATGATTGGGGGGTGGACGTTGTTGTAAGCGGTTCGCAAAAAGGCCTTATGCTTGCTCCAGGGCTGGGATTTATATCTTTAAGTAGTAAAGCTTGGAAATTAGTAGAAAGTTCGAGACTCCCAAAATATTATTTTGATCTCAAGAAATCGAAAAAATCCCTGGAAAAAACTGATACGCCATTTACTCCAGCGATATCGCTTGTTATTGCTTTGAACGAAGCATTGAAATTAATTAAACAGGATGGCCTAGAGAACATTTTTAAGAAAAATTCGAAATTAGCCCATTCGTTAAGGATGTCGATGCAGGCAATAGGGCTTGAATTGTTCGCTTCGGCGCATTGCCAGTCAGATGCAATAACCGCGGTTAAAGTTCCACAAAATATCGACGGAGAAAAATTAGTTAAGATTATGCGCGATGAATATGGCGTTACAATTGCTGGTGGGCAGGATGAAATGAAGGGAAAAATTTTCAGGATTGCTCATATGGGTTATATTAATGAATACGATCTAGTATTAGGTATTTCTTGCCTTGAGACTGTATTGCATAGGTTAGGGTATACATTTGAATTAGGCCAGGCAGTTAAAACATTTCTAAATATTTTCAACAAGGAGCAGTGATGAAAATTTTAGTTAGCGATCCTTTATCCGCAGACGGCTTAAAACTTTTAAAAGATGCTGGTTTTGAGGTTGATGAAAAAATCGGCCTTGAACACGAAGCCCTTAAAAAAATTATTAAAAATTATGACGCACTTTTAGTTAGAAGCGCAACTAAAGTAAAACGCGATTTAATTGAAGAGGCAAAAAATCTGAAAGTTATAGGTAGAGCTGGTGTAGGGTTAGACAATGTTGATTTAGCTGCGGCTACTGAGCGAGGTATAATTGTGATGAATACGCCTGCAGGGAACACAGTATCTACGGCTGAACTCACAATGAGCATGATTTTAAGTCTAACGCGTAATATTCCTCAAGCGCATATGTCATTGATAAAAGGTGAATGGAAGCGCTCTAAATTTTTAGGGGCTGAATTATATTCTAAGACATTAGGTATAATTGGATTAGGCCGTATAGGTAAAGAGGTTAGCAAGCGGGCAGCTAGTTTTGGAATGAAAATAATTGCTTACGATCCCTTTATCACAGTTGACAAGGCTAAAGAACTTGGTATCGAAGTAGTTGGTTTAGATAAGATATTCAAATTATCAGATTATATTACAGTGCATACGCCTTTAACTGATGAAACAAAAAATTTAATTTCTGATCAACAATTTAAGATGATGAAAAAGGGTGTACGTATAATTAATTGTGCAAGAGGCGGTATAGTAAATGAAAAAGCATTAGCGGAAAATTTAGCTAGTGGAAAGGTCAGCGGTGCGGCTTTAGATGTTTTTGAGCAAGAGCCGTTAAGCGCAGATTCGCCTTTGCGTAAATTTGAAAATGTGATTTTAACTCCGCACATCGGAGCGTCTACCGAGGAAGCTCAACTTAATGTTGCATTAGAGGTTGCTGAAAGCGTTAGGGATGCTTTATTAGGTAGATCAATTAGAAACGCAGCTAATTATCCTTCTGTTGATCCAGCAGTTTACAAAATTTTAGAGCCATATATAAATTTGAGTGAAAAATTGGGTTTGTTCTCTGCTCAATTAGCTTCCGGAAGAATTTCCAACGTGGATATTAGTTTTTCAGGCCAAATCACCCAGTATGATGTGACACCTATGACTATGGCGTTAATGAAGGGGTTACTTTTTCCTGTCGTCAAAGAAGCAGTAAATTATATTAATGCTTTAAATTTGGCTAAAGAACGCGGCATAAAAATCCAAGAGTCGCGTTTAAGTGAAGCCGGAGAATTTTCAAATTTAATTACGGTTACGCTTAATACTGATAAAGCCGCTTTAACTGTTTCTGGAACAGTCTTTGCAAAAAATCTTATAAGGATAGTAAAAATTAACGATTTTTATGTAGAAGCTATACCTCAGGGTGATATGTTAATTACTTATAATTTAGATAAACCCGGTGTTGTGGGGAATTTAGGCACTATTTTGGGTAAACATAAAATTAATATTGCAAGTATGACTTTTGGCCGTGAAAAAGGTCATGTTTTAAATGTTTTAAGTATGGACAGTTCGCCAAAACCGGAAGTCCTGGAAGAAATAAGAAGTACAAAGAATATAGTTTCAGTGAAATTAATTAAATTATAGACTGGTTGAACATTGAGAAGAGTATTTAAAATATTAAGTCTATTTCTGGCATTTTTTTTGTTAAGCGCGAGTTTTGTATTGGCAAAACCAAAGGCGCTTGTTTCTCATACACTTTATGATTTAGGCAGGATTAGTGATAATAAGATTTATGAGAGAACTTTTACGATTGATAATATTGGCGATGAGTTATTAAAGTTTAGGGTGGATGTAGGATGTGGTTGTGTAAAAATTATTTCGCCAGAGGCAAAGAAAGAAATAATCGTTAATCCTGGAGAGCAGGCAATTGTCAAATTTAAATTTGATCCAACTGGTTATAGCGGAGAAATTAAGAAATCAATTTATATTGAGACTAACGACCCTATTTTAAAAACAATAAATTTGCCTGTTAGGGCGTTTGTTATTTTAACGCCTAAAAATGTATTGCAACGTTTTTTGATGTTTCGCCCAGGAGTGGTGATGCTTTCAGGGCTCAGCGACGGGATTAATCCTTGTGCATTTACCGTGCTTGTATTTTTTATTTCTTTCTTAAGTTTAGTTGGCTATGAAAAAAAACAAGCTATAATTATTGGGCTAAGTTTTATTTTTGCTATATTTTTGACTTATATATTAATTGGTTTTGGTATATTTGAATTTGTAAGAAGGCTTTCTATTTTTGAGCCAATTGCCAAGATAGTTAATCTAGTTATTGCATGTTTAAGTTTGGGGCTGGGGATTTTAAGTATATATGATTTTTGGATTTACCGTAAAACTAAAGATGTAAATAAAATTTTGCTGCAGCTTCCAGGAGTAGTAAAACAAAAAATTCATGAAACAATTCGTTCGACTATTGACGTGCGCAAAAAAAATAAAGATGAGAAACATGTATTTCGTCTTATACTCTCTGCTTTTATTTGCGGAGTACTTGTTTCTTTATTTGAGTCAGTTTGTACGGGACAACTTTATCTGCCGACAATTGCCTATATTTTTAAGACAACCACTTTTAAATTAAAAGCGTTAGGATTTTTATTATTATATAATTTGATGTTTATATTGCCGTTACTTATAATATTTCGGCTTGGTATTGTTGGAATGACAAGCGCTGATTTTGCTGATGTTGCCAAAAGGCACCTATCAGGCGTTAAACTTGCAATGGGGATTATGTTCTTATTATTAGGAATCACTTTAATAGTTATTAAAGGTTAATCAGTGAGGAAAAAATGAAAAAAAATAAAATTTATATTATTGATGTTACAAACCGTGATGGAGTACAGACATCACGCATTTGTCTTTCTAAGCTAGAAAAGACAATGATTAATTTGTACCTTGATAAAATGGGAATAGCTCAGAGCGAATTCGGTTTTCCATTTACACACCATGAAACAAATTATCTGAACGCGAATTTAAAGCTTGTTGAAGAAGGTGCGATAAAAAGGTTAAATTTAAGTGGTTGGATGCGCGCGGTAAGTAGCGATGTAAAACTCTCTTATAAATTAGTGCCGAAACTAAAATTTATTAATCTTTCCATTTCAACATCAGATCAAATGATAAAGCATAAATTCCAGGGAAAACTCGATCATAAAAAGATTATTGAGGAGATGGTTGAAGCTGTGGGTTGCGGAAGAGAGTTTGGTGCAAAGAGTATTTGTGTAAATGCAGAAGATGCCTCACGCACGAATATGGATTATTTAATTGAATTTTCGCTTGCTGCAAAAGAAGCCGGTGTAGATAGGATTCGTTATTGCGATACATTAGGCAAAGATTCGCCATTTAGTATTTATGAACGGATAAAAACTCTAGCGTCTACGGTTCAATTGCCTATTGAAGTACATTGTCACAATGATTTAGGTTTAGTTGTGGCTAACTCTATTGCGGGGGCAAAAGGAGCAATTGATGCAGGGTGTGATGCTTATATTAATACTTGTGTTAATGGAATGGGCGAGCGTGCAGGCAATGCCGACTTAGTTTCTTGCATATTAGCGATAAAATATGCCCAAGATTTTGAAGAAAAGTATGAGCTTGATAGTAATATTGATTTAAAACATGCTTGGAAAATTTGTAAATATGCTAGTTATGCCTTTGGTATACCAATACCTTTAAATCAACCGGGTGTTGGTTCAAATGCCTTTGCTCACGAGTCGGGTATTCATGCCGACGGCGCATTAAAAGACAGGCGTAATTATGAGCTTTATGATTATGAGGAACTAGGACGCGGCGAGCCAGAACTAGTGGACACAGGAAGAAAAATTACTGTTGGCGAATATTCTGGGATAAAAGGCTTTAGAAATGTTTTTGAAAAATTAGAGCTTGAGTTTAAAGACGAAAAAGAAGCAACAGAAGTTTTAGAGCTTGTACGTTATGCTAATGTGCATAATCAAAAACCTCTAACAGAGGATGAGCTTTTATTTGTTGCAAAATACCCAAAAATTGCAAAGCAAATTTTTACAATGACACCGTAGAAGCGCAAAAGTAAAAACGCAAAACACAAAATAAAAAGGTAAAATTAAAAGATATGAATACGGTACTTGTTGGTACACAGTGGGGAGATGAAGGTAAGGGTAAGATAATCGATATCTTGGCAAAAAATTTCGATTATATTGTGCGTTATCAAGGCGGTAATAATGCCGGACACACTGTAATTGTTGAGAATCAAGAATTTGTTTTCCATTTAATACCGTCGGGAATTCTTTATCCGGGAAAAATGTGTTGTATCGGAAATGGTGTAGTGATTGATCCAGAAGTTTTTTTCGAAGAACTTACTGCTCTAAAAAATAAGGGGATTGAATTTAAAAATAGGCTTAAGGTTTCTTTAATGGCCCATGTAATTTTTCCATACCATAGGATTTTAGATGTATTGCGTGAGACAAAACGTACAAATAAAATTGGCACAACAGGGCGCGGCATAGGGCCTTGCTATAGCGATAAAATTAATCGTTGCGGGATAAGAGTAGTTGACCTTTTAAATAAAGATATTTTAAAAGAAAAACTCCTAGATAATTTAAAAGAAAAAAATGAGATTTTTAAAAAAGTTTATAATCATAAAGGATTTTCTTTCGATGATATCTACTCAACATATCTAAGTTACGGAGAGAAATTTAGGGAATATGCTTGTGATGTAGTTAGCCTTCTATATGACGCTAATAAGAATAGAATGCCAATACTTTTTGAAGGCGCACAGGGCACATTTTTAGATATTGATTTTGGTACATATCCATTTGTTACTTCTTCCAATGCAACTTCGGGCGGTGCGCCGATTGGTTCAGGCCTTGCGCTTACTAAAATTGATAAAATAATCGGGGTGGCTAAGGCTTATACAACGCGCGTGGGAGAAGGGCCGTTTCCTACAGAATTTGATAAAGATTTTGCACAGAAAATCAGAGGTATTGGCAAAGAGTTCGGCGCAACTACCGGCCGGCCGCGTAGATGCGGTTGGTTCGATGCAGTACTTGTAAAAACCGCCGTAGATATTAATGGTATAAACGATCTTGTTATTACAAAACTTGATGTTTTAGATTCTTTGGAAAAGATCAAAGTTTGTGTTGGTTATGAATATAAAGGAAAAGTATTTAAAACCTTTCCGCAGGATTTTGAAGTCTTGAGCAATTGTCAGCCAGTGTATAAAGATTTTTGCGGTTGGCAGGCCGATACGCATAAAATAACTAAATTTAGTAAGCTGCCTAAGAACGCTAAAAATTATTTAAAGATTATCGAAGGCCTTGCAGGCGTAAGAATTAGTCTTGTGTCTGTGGGCTCAAAACGGAAGGAGATGGTGAAACGATGAATTTGCTTTTGCTTGCACCTTTGGGATCAATTTTAGCTTTAGTTTTTGCCCTATATTTGGCATTATCAATTTTAAAAAAAGACGAAGGCACTCCAAAAATGAAAGAGATCGCCCAATATGTCCGTGAAGGTGCCTATGCATATATAAAAAGACAGTATTCCGTTGTTGGTGTATTTTTCTTTATTATGTTTTTTGTTTTATTATATCTAGCATTAAAAAATTATTTAACTATATTTGTTCCTTTTGCTTTTTTAACCGGTGGTTTCTTTTCTGGTCTTTCTGGTTTTATTGGGCTATCCATTGCAGTTAGGGCATCAAATAGAACTGCCGCTGCAGCAAGGACAAGCCTAAATTCGGGATTACGCGTTGCATTTTCTGCTGGTGCGGTTATGGGGCTTGTAGTTGTTGGTCTAGGATTACTCGATTTAAGTATTTGGTATTTTTTACTTGATTGGTATTATGGCACACATCCGGTACCTAGCGGCATGGATAAAATTGGCGCAATTACTTCTGCGATGCTTTGTTTTGGTATGGGTGCAAGTTCGCAAGCGCTATTTGCTAGAGTCGGCGGCGGTATTTTTACTAAAGCAGCGGATGTTGGCGCAGATTTGGTTGGGAAGGTTGAGGCAGGGATTCCCGAGGATGATCCAAGAAATCCCGCAGTTATTGCTGATAACGTTGGTGATAATGTAGGTGATGTTGCTGGCATGGGCGCTGATCTTTACGAATCTTATGTTGGTTCAATCGTTGCAACTTCAGCGCTAGGTGTTGCAGCGGGGTTAGGTGTGGCTGGTGTTACAGTTCCTATGGTTATGGCGGCAGTAGGCGTTATTGCCTCTATTATAGGTACTTTTTTTGTTCAGAGCAAAGAAGATGCATCTCAGAGTGTTTTGCTTTCGGCATTACGGAGAGGAGTTTTCACTAGTGCAGTATTGATTGCTGTATTTTCTTTTTTTCTAATTAAGATTACGCTTGGTATGCAGCATATTGGTATTTACTGGTCGGTATTAATAGGGTTAATTTCAGGCATTTTGATTGGGTTATCTACAGAATATTTTACTTCTTCGCAATACTCTCCTACAAAGAAACTCTCTGATACATCTTTGACTGGCCCAGCGACCATAATAATTAGTGGTTTATCTGTAGGTATGCTTTCGACAGCTATTCCTGTTATTGTAGTCGGTATTGCCATTTTAGCCACATTTTATCTATCGGGCGGTGCAAGTAATTTTAACGCCGGTCTTTATGGTGTAGGTATAGCTGCAGTAGGTATGCTTTCGACTCTAGGTATAACTTTAGCAACCGATGCTTATGGTCCAGTTGCAGATAATGCAGGCGGCAATGCGCAGATGGCAGGGCTTGATCCAGAGGTGAGAAAAAGAACAGATGCATTAGATGCATTAGGTAATACAACAGCAGCAACCGGTAAAGGGTTTGCGATTGGTTCAGCGGCTTTAACTGCGCTTGCATTAATTGCGGCATACCGCGATCAAGTAGATATTATTGGAAAAGAACTTGATTTGAATATGATGAATCCTAAAGTTCTTGTTGGTTTGATTGTTGGTGGTATGCTGCCATTTGTATTTTGTGCTTTAACAATGAGTGCAGTCGGACGTGCCGCATCCGGGATTGTTATCGAGGTTAGGCGACAATTCAAGGAGATAGTTGGTTTAATGCAAGGCACAGCAAAGGCTGATTATGCAAGTTGCGTTACAATTGCAACAAAAAGTGCGCAAAAAGAAATGATTTTACCATCCATGCTCGCAATTCTTAGCCCAATTATTATTGGCTTACTTGCTGGCGTTGAGTCTGTAGTTGGCCTTTTGATTGGAGCAACAATATCTGGTTTTGCGTTAGCAATTATGATGGCAAACTCCGGAGGTGCTTGGGATAACGCTAAAAAATATGTTGAAGAAGGGCATCATGGTGGTAAAGGTTCTCCCGCACATAAAGCAGCAGTCGTAGGAGATACAGTAGGAGACCCATTTAAAGATACGTCTGGGCCTTCACTAAATATCCTTATAAAACTTATGTCAATGGTTTCAATTGTTTTTGCCGGATTTATTGTGGCTAATACGTTATTAAAATAATTCTAACGCTTGACGGATTATAATATTTATGTTATTCTAAAACAAACATTATTGTCAAAAAATATTATGAAAAATATTAGGTTTCTAAGTTGTTTAATGGTAATTTTTATGGTTTCTGGTTGTACTGTTGTTTTTCAGAAAGGCAGGACGTCAGATTTAGAAAAAATTCAGTCGCTTTCAAAGCAAGTAGACGAGCTAGCTAATGCCAAAATAATTTTAGAAGAACGCCTACAAAAAGAAATAGCTGATAAAGAAGTGCGTCTTGAAATGGCTGAAAAAGGGCTTGTGGTTACTTTTGTTTCTGATGTATTATTTGATTCTGGCAAGGCAAAACTTCGTCCGGAAAGCTATGAGGCTTTAAATAAGGTAGCACAAGTTTTAAAAGAGAATGTTCCGGATTTAAATGTGGGTGTTGAAGGTTATACCGATAATCAGCCAATACTCCACTCTGGTTGGAAGTCGAATTGGGAATTATCTAGCGCACGTGCTTTAAGTGTAGTGCATTACTTAATCGACGCACAAGGCGTACGGCCTGATAGGCTTCGGGCTATTGGATACGGCGAGTTTCATCCTGTTGCCTCGAACGATACCAAGGAAGGCCGGCAATTAAACAGGCGCGTTGAAATAGTTATTTTGCCAAGAATTAACAAGATAACCAAAGAGAAAGATACAGTTTCTGATGAAGATGTAATTAAACAAGATCCCCATCTAAAATAAGAATTATGGAAACAACAAAAAATAGGATTATTTTAATATTACTAATTTTTAGTGTTACATTATTAATTTTTAATATTAATTCTTGTAATGCTGTAAAATCGAGAGCAAAGAATTTAGATCAAGAACAAGCTCTACGTATGAATCTTGAAGAGAGGATAATGAGTTTAGATGTAGAGGTTTCTAAATTAAAAGAAATATTGAATAAAACTAATCAGGATTTTGACGCAACAAAAAAGCTTTTAGCCGATCAACAATTATTAAACGATAATTTGAAAGAGCAGCTGCAAAAAACTAAAGATGTAAAAGAGGCATTAGAAGATAATCTAACAAATTCTGGCAAGGTTTCAAAGAAAAGGTAACAAGAATTTATTTACTTTTAAAAGGGGATAAGATTTAACCCCTTTTTTTATTTATAAGAGATGGATAGTATACCTAAACATGTAGCTATAATAATGGATGGCAATGGGCGTTGGGCTAAAAAACGTAATCTTCCCCGCTTTGCAGGGCATAAGCAGGGCATCGATAATATAAAAGAAATTATAAAGGCCGCAAAAGACCTAGGTATTGGAATTTTGACTTTGTTTGCGTTTTCAACGGAGAACTGGTCAAGGCCTAAAGATGAAGTTGATATGCTTATGAATTCCTTATATGATTTTTTAAATAAACATGTCGACGATCTAAATAAAGATAATATTCGTTTTATGGTTTCCGGAAAAGATTACCCGGTTCCTGAAAAATTATTAGACAAAATAAGAAAAACAGAGGTGTTGACAGAAAAAAATTCAGGGATAATTCTAAACCTTGCTTTTAATTATGGCTCAAGGGATGAGATAATCGAAGCGGTAAAAAAAATTTGTCAAGATGTTAAAAATGATAAATTAAAAATTGAAGATATTAATGAGATGAAATTTTCTAGGTATCTTTACACAAAAAATTTACCCGATCCCGATTTTTTAATTAGAACTTCTGGAGAAATACGTATCAGCAATTTTTTGTTATGGCAGTTATCTTATGCTGAATTATATTTTACTCCGGTATTTTGGCCGGATTTTTCAAAAACAGAACTTAAAAAAGCAATAGAAGAATATAGCCAAAGGCAGAGGCGTTTTGGTAGGATATGATGAATAAAAGACTAATTAGTTCGTTTATTCTTGGTATATTAGTATTTTTTACTATTTGTTTTAATTGGTTTGCAGCAATATTTATTGCAATTATTGTAATACGCGGCCTCTATGAATTCTTTTCGATGATCGAAAGAAAGGGAGTTTATATTTATAAATATCTAGGTATTACAATCGGCGCTTTGATTCCGCTATCTGTATATTTTAGATTTGAGATTACAAAAACTTGGGAACTTTTATTTTTTGGAATTAGTATTCTTACTTTAATTATCTTGCAGTTAAAAAGAGAAGATCATAATCAGGCAATAATTGGTATTTCTTCGACGATATTCGGTATTTTTTATATTGCTTGGTTTTTAAGCTTTTTTATTAAAATAAAATTTTTGCCATTTGGTACATTCCATGCTTTAGCTGTAATCTTTATTACAAAATCGAGCGATATTGGCGCATATTTAATTGGTTCACGATTTGGAAAAAAACCTTTGATTCCAAAAATAAGCCCTAAAAAAACAGTTGAGGGTATGGTGGGTGGTTTATTATTTAGTGTTATCGCCGCACTTATTTTTAAGCTAAGCCTGCCATTCTCTTTTTTGCATCTATTATTTATAGGATTATTTTTAGGGCTTTTAGGTCAACTAGGAGACTTATTTGAATCTTTGATTAAACGTGATTGTAATGTGAAGGATTCCGGAAGTATTTTTCCTGGGCTTGGGGGAATCTTAGATATCATAGACAGTCTTTTATTTACAATTCCAGCTTATTATTTCTATATTTCAATTATTTATAACAACCCAATTATATGAAATCTAAAAAGATTATAATTTTAGGGTCAACTGGGTCTATTGGCCAAACTACTTTAAATGTGGTCAGGCAAGATCGCAAACGTTTTCGTATTATCGGTTTAACTGCTGGGTCAAATACAGAATTATTGAAACGCCAAATTGAAGAATTTAGGCCTAAGGCAGTTGCTATTTTTGATGAAAAAAAATTATTTAGTGCGCCTTCGCATACACGTATTTTTAGAGGGCTCTCCGGTATTAATGAATTAGTGAAATCTCAAGATGCGGATTTAGTTGTTATAGCAACTTCTGGCGCTAACACTCTTTTTCCTTTGATCTCCAGTATTAGGTCAAAAAAAGACATAGCTTTAGCAAATAAGGAAACCATAGTTATGGCAGGGGATATAATTAACGACGAGTTAACTAAGTCGGGCGTTAATTTGATTCCAATTGACAGCGAGCAGAGCGCAATATTTCAGTGTATTAGAAATGAAGATAATAACGATTTGAATAAAATTTATTTAACAGCATCCGGCGGCCCATTTTATAATTATAGTAAGGACAAATTAGAAAATATTACGCCAGATCAAGCCTTAAGGCATCCTTGCTGGAATATGGGTAAGAAAATAACTATAGATTCTGCAACGATGATGAATAAGGGCTTAGAAGTAATTGAGGCGATGTATTTATTCAAGATGCATCCAAAAAATATCAATATTCTTATACATCCTGAAGTCATAATCCACTCGATGGTTGAATTTGTTGACGGGATAGTTATGGCTCAATTATCACAGCCACATATGAAATTTCCTATCTTTTATGCTTTAAATTTTCCTAGTCGCACAAAAAACAGATTTAAAAAAGTCGATTTTATAAAAATTAAAAATTTAAATTTTTTAAAACCAGATTTTAATAAATTTCCATGTTTAAAATTAGCTTATAAGGCTGCTTTTTCTAGGGGTACTGTTTGCACTGTTTTGAATGCCGCTAATGAAGAGTTGGTAAAAGCATTTTTAGCCAGAAAAATAAAATTTATGGATATTCCAAAGCTTCTAGAAAAAGTCTTATCTAGGCATAGGCAGATTACTAAACCCAATATTATAGAGATCTTAAGTATGGATACTTGGGCAAGAGATGAAGCAGTGCGTTATATTAATAAACAAAATACTCTGCGCTTATAAGCAATTGCGCGGGTATGCCATTATGGGCAGGAGTTAAATATGTTTTCACTTTTAATTTTTATTATCGTTTTAAGTATTATTATTTTAATTCATGAGTTAGGCCATTTTACTGCTGCAAAGAAGCAGGGCGTAAGGATAGAGAAATTTTCTTTAGGATTTGGCCCAAAAATATTCTCTATTAAAAAAAATGATACTGAGTATCTAATATCTTTATTTCCTCTTGGCGGTTATGTTAAATTAGCTGGAGATAACCGCTCTGAAATTAAAGGAGAGCCGTTCGAATATTTTTCAAAATCATGCGGCAGCCGTGCAAAGATTATCTTTGCCGGGCCATTTTTGAATTACTGTTTAGCTTTTCTTTGTTTTTGGCTTGTTTTTACGATTGGATTTCCTAGTTTAACTACAAAGATAGGCGATGTAATAAAAGATTATCCTGCTTCTAATGCTGGTATTAAGAAGGGTGATCAAATAATTGAAGTAGGCAGTAAAAAAGTTGAAAATTGGGAACAAATGCAAAAAGCTATTCAGCCGTCAACAGGTGAAATAGATATAAAAGTAAAGAGGAATGATAAAATAATTAATTTTTTGATTACACCTGAAATTAAGGAAACAAAAGATTTGCTTGGATCAAAAAAGAATATTTCAATGATCGGAATTATGCCGGA
Source organism: Candidatus Omnitrophota bacterium (assembly GCA_040753015.1). GTDB lineage: Bacteria > Omnitrophota > Gorgyraeia > Gygaellales > JBFMHM01 > JBFMHM01. Next base: position 55,359 of record JBFMHM010000003.1, on the reverse strand, counting down.
AGATGAGTGGATTATTTTAAAATATAATCCTGTAAAATCATTTTTTGTCGCAGGATCAACACTTATTGATTTTACCGTTCTTACATATAAATCAATTTGGCGCATGGTAATTGGCAGGTTGTCTTTTAAAGAAAGCGTTACCGGCCCGCTGGGCATATTTTATATTACAAAAAAAGCTGCGAGTTTTGGAATATCGGCACTTTTACATTTAATGGCTGTATTAAATTTGAGCCTTGCTATATTTAATCTCCTGCCGCTTCCAATTTTTGATGGAGGGCATATTGTTTTACTAGGTTTAGAGAAAATTAGAAGAAGGCCTCTTTCAGAAAAAGCAGAAAATATACTTAATAATATTGGTTTGGCCATGATAATTATTTTAGCTGTGTTTGTTTTCTATAATGATTTAGCTAAATTCGGAGTTTTTAAAAATATCAAATTGTTCAAATGATTAAACGTCGTAAAACTAGATTGGTAAGGATTGGTAATATTGGTATTGGTTATAAATTTCCCGTGAGTATTCAAGCAATGGCAAAAGCAAAAACCCAGGATATTAAATCAATAGTTAGGGAGATGCATGATTTAGAAAAGAATGGGGCAGAGGCTATAAGGTTAGCTGTAAAAGATAAAAGAGATGTTGATTCTCTCAAGCATATTAAAGAATTAGTTAAGGTGCCTTTAATTGCCGATATTCATTTTGACTGGCGTTTAGCCGTAGCAGCGATTAATAATGGCGTTGATAAAATTCGCATTAACCCGGGCAATATCTATAAGAAGGATGAGATTAAACAGATTGTTTTAGAAGCAAAAAAAGCTCATATTCCAATTAGAGTAGGTGTTAACTCCGGTTCAATTAGTAAAAAAGTTTCGAATATACAATCGCCGGTTATTAAAATGGTTAGAAGTGCTTTAGATTATTTAAGATTGATTGAGAAAATGGGGTTTTATGATATTGTGGTTTCTTTAAAAGCTTCGGACGTTATTCAAACAATAGCTGCATATAGGAAATTTGCTTCAATCTGTGATTATCCTTTGCATTTAGGAATAACTGCTGCAGGCGCAAGCGGCCAAGCGCAGATTAAATCAGCAATTGGCATAGGCGCGCTTTTAAGTGAAGGGATAGGCGATACAATTAGAGTTTCTCTTACAGGGCCATCTGTAAATGAAGTTATCACTGCAAAGCAGATACTAAATGCGCTTAATTTAAGAAGATTTGACAGGCTAGAAGTAATATCTTGTCCTACTTGTGGCAGGTGTGAAGTTGATTTAGCTAAGGTTGTTGGGGATCTAGAACAAAAATTATTAGCCATTGATTATCAACCATCAGCTATGCCATTAAAAGTAGCTATAATGGGTTGTATCGTTAACGGGCCTGGTGAGGCTAGAGAGGCAGATTTAGGCCTTGCCTTTGGGCGAAAAAGCGCTATACTTTTTAAAAAGGGAAAAATTATTAAAAAAGTTGATGCTATAACTGCTGCAGAAAATTTATTTCAGGAAATTAAAAGGATAATTTGATTATGTATTGGTCAAATGCATTTATACCGACACTAAAAGAAACGCCAAAAGATGCAGAGGCAATTAGCCATAAACTAATGTTAAGGGCTGGTTTAGTTAAAATGCTTACTGCGGGAGTTTATCTTTATCTTCCTCTCGGGTTAAAAGTTTTAAATAATATCGAAAACATTATACGCGATGAAATGGATAGAGTAGGCGCTAATGAGGTTTATTTAAGTTGTCTTCAGCCTCGTGATATCTGGCTTAAGTCGGGCAGAGATGCTCAAATGCAGGATGTAATGATTAAATTTACTGATAGAAAAAATAGAGAACTTTGTCTTGGGCCGACACATGAAGAGGTGATTACAGAATTAGTTAAAAGCTATGTTAATTCTTATAAGCAATTACCAATTACTTTGTATCAGATTCAAACAAAATTTCGCGATGAGACCAGGCCACGTTTTGGCCTAATAAGGTCGTGCGAGTTTATTATGAAAGATGCTTATAGTTTTGATAAAGACAAAATTGGCCTTGAGAAAAATTATAAGTTTATGTATGAAGCGTATGTAAATATTTTTAAAAGATGTGGGCTAGATGTGAAAATTATTCAGGCAGATCCGGGTGTAATGGGTGGTAGTGTTTCACATGAATTTTTAGTTCCTGCAGAAAGCGGAGAAGATACCGTTGAGGGAAAACCAGCGATTGAAATTGCCCATATTTTTCAGCTTGGCATAAAATATAGCCAAGCTCTCGGCGCAAACTTCTTAGATAAAGACGGCAAGCTGAATCCAATTATTATGGGTTGTTATGGGATTGGTGTTTCTCGTTTAATCGCGGCTATTATTGAACAAAACTATGACGATAAGGGTATTATCTGGCCTCGTGAGGTTGCACCTTATGATATATTAATTACGGCTGTTAATTTTCAGGATGATGTAATTAGAAATATTTCCCAAAAGGTATATAGTCAACTAAAAGATTCCGGTATGAATGTTTTAATTGATGACCGTAGTTTGCCTGCGGGCGTAAAATTTAATGATGCAGAATTAATCGGCGTACCTATAATAATAGTTATAGGTAAGAAGACAATAGAGAATAATACTATAGAGATAAAGATAAGAAGTAACGGCAAAAAATTCGATTTTAATGTAGGGGCACAAAATACCACTTCCCTACTCGATAAATTAAGAGAATTAAAATGTATTTAGATAAAGACCTAGAGTGTGAAATTAGAGATATTGCACAAAATTTATTCAGCCAGAATAATATAAAAATTTTTGATTTTAAAATTTTTAGAGAGGCAAATAATCTAGTTTTAAGATTTTTAGTGGATAAGCCTGAAGGCGGAATATTGATAGATGAATGTTCTAGTTTAAATAAGCAGCTCGTGCGCTTAATCGATGAGTCAAAAATATTGGAGGATGGTTTTACTCTAGAGGTAGCTTCTCCGGGGCTGGATCGCGCCTTGAAGACGCACGATGATTTCTTGCGTGTTATAAATAAAAATATAGTTTGTTTTTTATCATTACCTCTTGAAGGTAAAACAGAAGTTAGGGGTGAATTAATTAACGTTACTGATGATTCTATTATAGTTATGAATACAAAAGAATATGAAATTAAGCTTACAGCTATTGCTAAAGCAAAACAAATAATTAATATAGGGCGGTGAATTAAATGAACGGCGAAATATTATCGATTTTAGAATATCTGCAGCGGGAAAAAGGGATTAAAAAAGAAGTTTTAATCCAGGCGGTTGAATCAGCATTAACAAGTGCTGTTAAAAAGGTAATAGATGTGAAGGAAGATGAGGAAATAAAAGTTACGCTTGATTCAGAAAGCGGCAAAATCGATGTCATTGTTAATGGCAAAAAGCTTCAAGGAGATTTTGGAAGGATTGCTGCGCAAACTGCAAAGCAGGTAATTATTCAAAAGATCCGAGAGGCAGAAAAAGATGTAGTATATAATGATTTTTTTTCAAAGGTAGGCCAAATTATCAGTGGTAATGTGTATCGTTTTGTCCATGGAGATATTATCATTGATTTACTTGGTAAAGCAGAAGGCCTTTTGCCTCGCAAGGAACAAATAGCGCGTGAGGATTTTAGGCAAGGCCAGACAGTACGCGCCTATATTTTAGATGTGAAAAAAGAATCTAAGGGCCCTCAAATTATACTGTCTCGTATAAATCTCAACTTTGTTAAAAAACTTTTTGAATTAGAAGTGCCTGAGATATATGAAGGCATAGTAGAGATAAAATCAATTGCCCGTGATCCGGGTGAGCGTACTAAAATAGCTGTTTGCTCGAAGGATACAAAAGTTGATTCTGTTGGCGCTTGTGTTGGTATGAGAGGTTCGCGCGTTAAAAATATTGTAAATGAGCTACAGGGCGAAAAGATTGATATTGTTAGATATTCAGAAAGCATCCATGAATATATATCTGGTGCTTTGCAGCCAGCTAAGATTTTAGAGATACGTATTAATAAAGAGAAGAAATCTGCTCTTGTGATTGTCGCTGAAGACCAATTATCTTTGGCAATCGGAAAACATGGGCAAAATGTACGGCTCGCTTCTTCTTTAGTTGGATGGGAATTAGATATTAGAACACTTAGGCAACTTGAAGAGGCCAAGCAAAAACTACCCAAGGAACAAGCGAAAGAATCCAGGCCTAAAATAATTAATATACCCGGTTTAACTAAAAAAATATTAGAGGCCTTAGGAGCGGCCGGTTTTACGAGCCCAGAAGCATTAAAAAATATTAAAAAAGAAGATTTATTAAAAATAAAAGGTATCGGCGAGAAGAAAGCCGATAAAATTATTAAACAGATAAATGGGATTTAATTAAATATGAGAGTCCACGAGTTATCAAAAAAATTAAATATTACAAGTAAAGATTTAATCGATAAATTGAATACATTAGGTTTTTCAGTCAAAGGGCATATGTCTAGTGTTCCAGATGAAGCAATTGATAGATTGACTAAACCAAAAATAGAACCACCGAAAGTTCAGGATAAACCAAAAGAGGATGTCTGTATCAAAGAAACTGTAGTATCGAGCGGATTAAAGTATCTTGAGCTAGATATACCAATCGCACTCAAGGATCTTTCGGTTAAGCTTGCAGTTAAACCGAGCATTTTAATTAAAAAGTTGATGGACATGCGGATCATGGCGACTTTAAATCAGATGCTAGATGAAGAAATTATTACAAAGGTTATTGCAGATTATGGCTTTACAGTAAAAAAGGCCGCTACTATTGAAGAGCGTCTTTTGCAGACGCACACGGACGAAAGTAAGGATAACCTAAAGCCGCGCTGGCCGGTTGTTACTTTAATGGGCCATGTAGACCATGGGAAAACTTCGCTTTTAGATGCAATAAGAATAAGTAAGGTTGCCGATGCCGAACATGGTGGTATAACCCAGGCTATAGGCGCTTATGAGGTGAGCACAAAAAGAGGCAAAATAACATTTTTAGATACTCCTGGTCATGAAGCATTTACTGCAATGCGTGCTCGTGGAGCGAAAGCTACTGACATTGTTATTTTAGTTGTAGCAGCCGATGATGGTGTTATGCCTCAAACAATTGAAGCTATTGATCATGCTAAGGCTGCAGAAGTGCCAATCGTTGTTGCAATTAATAAAATCGATAAACCACAGGCCGATGTTGATCGTATAAAAAAGCAACTTTCAGAATATGGACTTTTAGCCGAAGATTGGGGCGGTAAGACAATTATGGTTGGTGTTTCCGCGAAGACAAAAGAAGGAATTGATAACCTTTTAGAGATGCTTTTACTTGAGGCAGAGATGCTTGAATTAAAAGCAAATTATGAGAAAAGAGCGCAAGGTGTAGTTCTGGAATCTAAAATAACAAAAGGTAGAGGCCCGGTTGCTACTGTTCTTGTTCAGGATGGCACGCTTAATATTGGCGATATGCTTATTGCTGGGCATTATTTTGCAAAAGTTAGAGCAATGTATGATGATAGGGGGCATGCGGTAAAAATAGCGCCACCCGCAACTCCTGTTGAGATTTTAGGTTTTGACGGTACCCCTTTAGCCGGAGAACAATTTTTTGTTGTAACTGACGAGAGACAGGCGAAAGAATTTTTAGAAAAACGAAAAGATTCTTTCAAGCTCAAAGAACAGCAAAAAGTTAAAAAGATCAGTTTAGATGATTTATATCAGCAGATCAAAGAGCATAAGATTAAAGATCTTGCTGTTATTCTAAAGGCAGATACGCAAGGGTCGCTTGAGGCAATCGATGAATCCTTGAAAAATATCCAACATCCCGAAATAAAAATACATATTATTCATAAAGGAGTAGGTTCAATTAATACTTCGGATGTTGTATTAGCAAGCGCATCTAGCGCAATCATTATTGGTTTTAACGTTAATATCGAAGACCGTGCAGAAGAGGAAATTAAAAAGGAAGATATTGATGTTCGAACTTATAATATAATTTATGAATTAATAAAGGATATTAAGGCTGCGCTTGAGGGTTTATTAGAGCCAAAAATTAAAAAAGTATTTATTGGCAGGGCAATTATCCGTAAAGTATTTAAAACTTCTAAGGCAGGAAATGTTGCCGGATGTTTTGTAGAGCGTGGTGTAATTAATAGGAACGCAGCGGTTTCTTTAGTTAGAAATGGTGCAGTTATCTATGAAGGAAAAATTTCTGCTTTAAAAAGATTTAAAGATGATGTGCGTAGTGTCGAGACTGGTTTTGAATGTGGTATTAGTCTAGAAAAATTTGAAGATTATCAAGAAAATGATTGTATTGATGCCTTTGAGATTCAAAAGATAGCACGTAAAATATGAATCAATCGAAAAAAATAGTCTTAAGCGGAATGCGCCCGACAGGATGCCTTCATTTAGGGCATTTAGTTGGGGCAATAAATAATTGGGTTAAACTGCAAGAAGAATATAGTTGTTTTTTTATGGTTGCCGATTGGCATGCTTTAATGAGTGAATATGAAAATCCGTCTAATATAAAAAATTACATCTTTGATAATGTAGCAACTTGGATTGCTTGTGGTATTGATCCAGATAAATCGGTAATTTTTGTGCAGTCAGGGGTCAAAGAGCATCTTTATCTAAATATGTTTCTATCTTGTCTTACGCCGCTTGGCTGGCTTGAACGTTGTCCAACTTATAAAGAACAACTTCGAGAAATTAAAGATAGAGATATTCAGACCTATGCGTTTTTAGGTTATCCAGTTTTACAGGCTGCAGACATCCTTTTGTATAGAGCCAATTTTGTTCCGGTAGGTCAAGATCAAATTCCACATCTAGAATTAACTAGAGAAATTGCTAGACGGTTTAATAATTTGTATAAAGAAACCTTTCCAGAGCCAGAAGCGTTCTTGTCGAAAGTACCAAAACTTTTAGGCTTAGATGGCCGTAAGATGAGCAAGAGCTATGGCAATACAATTAATTTTTCTGATTCAAAAGACGAATTTATGGCTAAGATGCAAAAGATGTTTACTGATCCAAAAAGGATAAAACTCGCAGATTCTGGCCATCCAAAAGAATGTAATGTGTTTAGTTATATTTCGGTTTTTCTGCCTGAAAGAACAAAAGAGCTTCAGCCGCTCTGCGAGAATGCAAAGATTGGCTGCACAGAATGCAAAAAAAAACTTAGTGAACTTTTATATAATAAACTTGAGCCGATTTTTGTCAAACGCCAGAGTATTTTAAAAGATAAAAAAACTTTAAAAGATATTTTAGAAGAAGGAAAAAAGCGGGCTTCTGAAACTGCCGGCCAAACACTTTCGGATGCGATGAAGGCAGTCAGTCTAGTATATGAGTAGGTATAAGATAAAATTAGAAATGTTTGAAGGGCCTTTAGATTTACTTTTATATTTAGTAAAAAAAGACCATTTGAATATTTATGATATTCCTATCGCAAGAGTTACCGAACAATATCTTGAATACATAGAATTATTTAGACTTCTTGATCTAGAGATAGCTGGTGAATTTCTAGTCATGGCAGCAACATTAATGAAGATTAAATCACAGATGCTTTTGCCTAAACAAGAAACAGCCGAATTGCCTGAAGAGATAGACCCCAGAGAAGAGCTTATTGAGAAGCTTATTGAATACCAACGTTACAAAGAAGTAGCCAAGCTTTTACGTAACCATGAAGAAAAACGCCAAGAAGTATTTACAAGAAAAACTATAGGCTTACCTGAAGATAAAGATAGCGAAGTTTACTTTGAGGCCAGCCTTTTTGAATTAATAAATGCTTTTTCTAAAGCCCTTTCTGAAATACCAAAAGATATATTTATCGAAGTCATTAAGGATGAGTTTACGGTTAGCGAAAAAATGCATAGTATTTTACATTTGCTTTTAATTGAACCAAAACTAAAAATAAACGAGCTGTTTAACAAAACAAAAAACAAATTAGAAATTGTAGCTACATTCTTAGCGATTTTAGAATTAATACGTTTAAGAGAAATAGGTGTAATGCAAAATACAGTTTTTGGCGATATCGAAATTGTTAAAAACGACCGTAATATAATCCCTTTAGAAAAATAATGAAAGAAAAAGATTTAGATATAATAAATCCAGTATTCAAAAATATTGAGTCTGAGGAAGATGTTGTATTAAATTTGTCGCTTCGGCCGAAAAATTTAACTGATTTTGTCGGGCAAAAAGCAATTATTGATAATTTGAATATTTCTATAACTGCAGCTCGTCAAAGAAACGAGCAGCTTGAGCATTTACTTTTATCAGGCCCGCCAGGGCTTGGTAAAACTACGCTTGCTCACATAGTTGCGCATGAGATGAATACAAAGATTACTGCAACTTCAGGCCCAGCAATTGCGAAGGCAGGCGATCTAATAGGTATACTTACTAATCTAGAAAAAGGCGATATATTATTCATCGACGAAATTCATAGGCTTTCTAAAGTAGTTGAGGAATTTTTATATCCAGCGATGGAAGAATTTCAGATCGATTTTGTTATTGATAAGGGGCCGTATGCAAAGACAATCAAATTTAATTTAAAACCTTTTACATTAGTAGGTGCAACTACAAGAACCGGCCTTTTATCCAGCCCTTTGAGGACCAGGTTTGGGCTTTTTCACCATGTTGATTTTTATAGCGACGACGATCTCAAAAAAATAATTAAAAATTCAAGTTCGCTCCTTAATTTAAAAATAGATAATGATGCGGCAGGCGAAATAGCTAAAAGATCTCGCGGCACGCCGCGAATTGCAAATAGGTTAGTGCGTAGGATAAGAGATTATGCGCAGGTTAAAAAAATTGAGACAGTTGACTCCGAATGCGCCATAGATGCCTTGAAAAGATTAGGCATAGATAGTGCGGGGCTTGATGAATTTGATAGAAAATTTCTAAAAGTTTTAATTGATAATTATAATGGCGGTCCGGTTGGCGTGGAGTCTTTAGCGGCAACTCTAAATGAAGAAAACGATACCCTTATTGATACTATCGAACCGTTTTTATTGAAAGCAGGGTTTATTAAACGTACTCCTCGCGGCAGGGAGGCTACAGAGCTTTCTTTCAAACATCTAAATTTAACTAGCAAAAAACTCCAAAAAGAATTGTTCTAGATATATATGGAATTATTAGTTCATATTTGTTGCGGCCCATGCCTAATTTATCCTTATAAAATCCTAAAAGAAAATAACTTTAATATTACGGGATTTTTTTATAATCCCAATATTCATCCGGAAAGCGAATATAATTTAAGGTTAGGGTCTGCGCAACTTTATTTAAAAAAAGCTAATATTAATATGATAGAAGAGAGATATAATTCAAATGAATTTTTTGATTATATATCTGATAACGAAGAAAGAAATAAGAGATGTAGTCTTTGTTATGAGTTACGTCTTAAAAAGACAGCTAAAATAGCTAAAGAATTAAATTTTGAATATTTCACAACTACGCTTTTAGTTAGCCCTTACCAGAATCATGGTAATTTAAGACAATTGGGTGAGGATATTGCATCAAAAACAGGTGTTAAGTTTTTTTATTATGATTTTCGCAGAGGGTTTGTAAATTCGCGTATAGAAGCTCGCGAAAATAATCTCTATTTGCAAAAATATTGTGGCTGTAGTTATTCTATAAAAGAGCGGAAGATAAATGCAGTTACAAGACTTTGATTATAATTTACCAAAAGAATTAATCGCGCAATATCCATTGAAAGATAGGTGTAGTTCTCGGCTTATGGTATTAGATAGAGAGAATAAAACCATTTCTCATAAAAACTTTTCTGATATTACCCAATTTTTTCAAGAAGGAGATTGTTTAGTTTTAAATGATACTAGAGTGATTCCGGCACGTTTGATTGGCAAGCGGGCATCTGGCGGAAAAGTTGAAGTTTTTATCGTAGCGCAGAATGCGCGAAGATCCGCCAACGGGTTAGTGGCGGATTATCCAGAAGATAACTATTTCAACGTCCTAATGCGGCCGCTTAAAAAATTAAAAATTGGCGAAGAAATTTATTTTGATAATGGTCTAAAGGCAGAGATAATTACTAAAGATAAGGTTAAGTTTAATACGCATATTTTTAAAAAAATATATAAGGCAGGACAAGTTCCGCTTCCGCCGTATATAAAGCATAGCCCTAATGCAACTGATAAAAAAAGGTACCAAACAGTTTTTGCAAAGAAAGATGGGGCAATTGCTGCGCCAACCGCGGGTTTACATTTTGATAAAAAAATTTTAAATGCAATTAAAGTAAATGGCACAGGTATTTCTTTTATAACTTTGCATGTTGGCCTTGGTACTTTTAAGCCGATAATAAGCGAAAATATATCGGACCATAAAATGGACTTTGAAACTTACAGTATTCCTAAAAATACTTTAAAATTAATTATGCGGGCAAATAGGGTTTTTGCCTGCGGCACAACTGTGACTAGAGCTCTTGAGGCTGCTTACCAAAATAAACAACTATCTAGTAAAACAAACCTTTTTATATATCCGGGTTTTAAGTTTAACGTGGTTGATAGTATAATTACTAATTTTCATTTGCCAAAATCAACACTTTTTTTGTTAGTTTGTGCCTTTGCTGGACGAGATTTTATAATGCGGGCATATCAAGAGGCAATTGAAAATAAGTACAGGTTTTATAGTTACGGCGATTGTATGCTAATAATATAACTATGTTTAAAATAATTACAAAAGATAAAAATAGTAATGCACGGCTTGGAAAAATAAGAACTGAGCATGGCATCTTAGATACGCCGTTTTTTATGCCGGTTGCAACAGGAGGCACAGTAAAGGCTATCACAATAGAACAGCTTAACCAGATGCATTCTCAAATTATTCTTTCTAATGCTTATCATTTATATCTTCGCCCGGGGCTCGAGGTAATTAAAAATGCCGGTTCTTTGCATAAATTTATGAATTGGGATAAGGCAATTTTGACTGATAGCGGAGGTTATCAAGTTTTTAGCTTAGCTGGTTTTAGAAAAATTTATGATAGCCATATAGAATTTCAGTCGCATATTGATGGGACAAAGCATTATCTTAAACCAGAAGACGTAATTGACATACAAATAACTTTGGGTTCGGATATTTTAATGCCTTTAGATGAATGCGTACATTACCCTGTGCAGGAAGATTATGCAAAGTCGGCGCTTGATCGCACACTTCTATGGCTTGAGCGTTCTAAAACGCAATTTAAAAAATATGATTTGAAAAAACGTTTATTGTTTGGCATTGTTCAAGGGGCAACTTTTTTAAATTTAAGAAAAGAGTCAGCATTAAAAAGTATAGATTTAGGCCTAGATGGATATTGTTTAGGCGGTTTAAGTGTTGGCGAACCAGAGGCACTTCGCAATGATATTGTAAATAAAACAATTTCACATCTTCCAGTTGACAAACCGCGCTATCTAATGGGGCTTGGGCTTCCCGAAGATATATTGAATGCTGTTGAACATGGCGTTGATATGTTTGATTGTGTTATACCAACTCGTTACGGAAGAAACGGCACAGCATTCACAAGTGAAGGAAAGCTTGTGATTAGAAATTCTCCTTACATAAACGATTTTATGCCATTAGACAAAGAATGTAGTTGTTCTACCTGCAGAAATTTTAGCCGCGCATACATAAGGCACCTTTTCAATACAAATGAAATACTCGGCTTAATTTTAGTTTCTTATCATAATCTATATTTTTATCTTAACCTAATGAAAAACATCCGCCTTGCCATAAAAAAGAATAAATTTGTTGAGTTTAAAAAAGAATTTTTAAACAAATATAAAATAGTAAGCTAACGATTACGATATCTCCTCTAATTATTTTTACCAAAGTAGAAAAATCTTGACAAAAAATTATACTTCGGTATAATTTGTAGGAGAGGTGCAATGATGATTAAAAGATACCTAGAGAATAAAATCTTTGAAGATCTAAAGGCGAAAATGGTTTTTATTAGCGGGCCAAGGCAGGTAGGCAAGACTACCCTTGCGAAGCTTCTCGGTAATAATTATTTTGATAAAAAATATGAATATTTAAATTGGGATGCGCGTCAAGACAGAAGGAAAATATTGGATTTAGCTTTCGAGGCCGACAAAAGATTATTAATATTCGATGAAATACACAAATATAAAGTTTGGAAGAATTATTTAAAAGGCCAATATGATAAGTATAAAGAAAAATGCAATATTATTGTAACCGGAAGTGCTAGGCTAGATATTTTTAGAAAAGGCGGAGATTCTTTATTAGGCAGGTATCATTTATACCGTTTGCATCCGTTTTCTTTGGCAGAAGTAATGGATTATAATTCTTCTTTCGTGCCATTTCATGAATTGAATTTTACGAACAACACAAATAAACAAAGCGAAATTTTTAATAATCTTTTTAAGTTTGGTGGATTTCCGGAAGTTTTTCTAAGCAAAAATGAAAAAGAATTAAGGCGGTGGCATAACGAAAGAGTAGATAGGCTAATTAAAGAAGATATCCGTGATATTGAAAATTTAAGAGATCTATCCGCCTTAGAAGTATTGGTTGAACTTTTACCATCAAAAGTTGGCTCGTTGTTTTCCCTAAATTCTTTACGTGAAGATCTAAATACTACGCATAAAACATTATCACATTGGGTAGATATCTTAGAAAAATTCTACTATCACTTTCGAATATACCCTTTTAATAGTAATTTAATAAAATCACTTAGAAAAGAACCAAAGCTTTATCTTTGGGATTGGTCTGAAATTAAAGATGATGACATAAAGCTTGAAAATATAGTTGCTAGCCATCTTTTGAAATTTTGTAATTTTATATTTGATGCCGAAGGTTATAGATTAGAACTATACTATTTACGTGATAAAGAACAAAGAGAAGTTGATTTCTTAGTTACAGTAGATGGTAAACCATGGTTTTCTGCTGAAGTCAAAAACTCATCGAAAGAAATTTCTAGCCATCTCAAGTATTTTAACGAAAAACTTAAAATTCCTTTTAGTTATCAAATTATAAAGGAAGAAGGAATTGATATTTTAAAAGATAATATTCGCGTTATTGATGCAAGTAAATTTCTTAGCGGGTTAATTTAAGTTGTTGTATGCTAGAAAGATATGAAATTTGATATCATAACTATTTTTCCAAAAAGCTTAGAGCCAATTATTAGCGAGTCGATACTTGGACGTGCGCAAAAGAAAGGTATAGTTTCTATTAAGGTTCATAATTTAAGGGATTATACTCTTGATAAGCATAAAAAAGTTGATGATAGGCCGTTTGGCGGAGGGCCGGGAATGGTATTTTGTGCAGAGCCAATCTTTCGCGCAGTTAGTACTCTGCGTAAAAAAAATACCAGAGTAATACTGCTGTCAGCTTCTGGCAGGCTTTTTAACCAGAAAGAGGCTATGCGCCTATCAAAATACAGGCACTTGATTTTAATTTGCGGGCATTACGAAGGAGTGGATGAGCGCGTTAAAGCGATTATTGATGAAGAAATATCAATTGGTGATTATGTATTGACTGGGGGAGAGATACCATCGTTGGTTATTGTTGATGCTGTGGCAAGGTTAATTAAGGGTGTAGTTGGTAGAAATGAATCATTGACATTTGAATCATTTTGCGCTAATCTACTCGAGTATCCTCAATATACCCGCCCAGCTAATTTTCGTGGTTTGAAGGTTCCAAAGATCCTTTTATCAGGAGACCATAAACAAATTGAGCAATGGCGGAAGATTCAATCTTTAAAAAAGACAAAACAAATAAGGCCGGATTTATTGAACGGAGGTAAAAAATGCAAAAAATTAGAGAAATTGAGAAAGATTTGATAAAAAAAGAATTGCCAGATTTTAAAGTTGGAGATCAAGTAAGAGTTTTAGTTAGGTTGAAAGAAGCCGAAGATAAATATAGGTTGCAGCCTTTCGAAGGTTTAATTATTGCAAAAAATGGCATGGGGATTAAAACTTCTATAACTGTTCGCAAGGTATCTTATGGAGAGGGTGTTGAGCGTGTTTTTCCAGTTAATTCTCCAAATGTCGACTCAATTGAGATTGTGAAAAAGGGTAGAGTTAAGAGGTCTAAGTTATATTATTTACGCAAAACAGTGAGTCAGAAGGCGAGTAAAATAGAAGGCATTTAGTGTTTTACTATGAGTCAAAGGCTATCAAAAATGGCTATAATGTTATTTGCGGCCTTGACGAAGTAGGCAGAGGTGCTTTATCTGGCCCGGTAGTAACAGCTGCAGTTATATTAAAAGAAAAGAAATTTAAGCATAGGATTTATGATTCTAAATGCCTTAGTGCTCATCAAAGGGAAGAAGCGTTCTTTGAGATAGTTGAGAAAACTAGTTTTGCTTTTGGTATTGTTAATGAAACTATCATTGATGCAATTAATATTTTGAAAGCGACAAAAAAAGCGTTTGAATTAGCTGTTTTGAATTTAAAAACAAAGCCAGATTATTTATTAATTGATGGTAATATTGATTTGAACCTAGAGCATCCACTAAAAAAAATTATAAAAGGTGACACAAAAAGTTTATCTATTGCCTGCGCTTCAATTATTGCTAAGGTATACCGTGATAGGATTATGAATATTTATCATAAGATTTATCCTAACTATAATTTTAATAAAAATAAGGGCTATGGTACTAAAGAGCATTTTAAGTATTTGAAAAAATTCGGCCCATGCCCAATTCATAGAAAAACGTTTATAGAATAATAATGGGAAGAATCCTGCCGATCGAAAAAATTGCCGCGAAATTTGGCATAAAAAAACACGAGCTTAAACTATTTGGCAATTATATTGCCAAGGTAGATATTTCTATCCTAAAACGTCTTGATAATCCATCCAGAAATAAAAATTCAAAATATATTTTAGTAACTGGCATTACTCCTACTCCTTTAGGTGAAGGAAAAACCGTAACTACCCTTGGCTTATCTATGTCTTTAAATAGACTAGGCAAAAAATCATTCGCTTGCATAAGGCAGCCTTCTTTGGGGCCGTTATTTGGTATAAAAGGAGCATCTGGTGGTGGCAAGTGTCAGATTATTCCTTTAGACGATTTTTGTTTTAATTTCTTAGGAGATTTTACTGCTATTGAGTTAGCTCATAATTTATGTGCATCTTTTATAGATAACTCGTTATATCGAAACAATCCATTAAATATTGATTGTCAAAAAATATTCTTACGGCGTGTATCTGATCTAATTGACAGATCTCTTCGCAATATAAAAATAGAGACAAAGAATTATTCTTATCAAAGTGGTTTTGAGCTAACACCTAGTTCAGAGCTAATGGCAATCATGGCTTTAGTAAATTCAAGAAAAGAGCTTCACGATTCTTTAGATGATATCATTGTTGCTCAAAATAAGAATGGAAAATTTATAAAGAGTAAGGAGCTAAAAGTGACAGGCGCAATGGCAGCGCTTTTAAAGTATACAATTTTACCAAATTTAATACAAACTAAGGAAAATACTCCTTGTTTTGCACATACTGGACCATTTGCAAATATTGCGCATGGTAATAGCTCAATTATCGCTGATAAAATTGCTCTTAAATTATCTAATTATGTTGTTACCGAAGCTGGTTTTGGCGCTGACTGTGGCGCAGAGAAATTTTTTAATATAAAATGCCGCTATAGTGGATTGATTCCAAATGCAGTTGTCCTTGTTTGCACAGTCAGGGCTTTAAAATTACATTCTAACAGATTTAGAGATTATAATGATGATAGGTTATTAAAGGAGGATTTAATAGCGCTTGAAGAGGGCTGTGTAAACTTAGAAAAACAGATTGAAAATATTAAAATTTTTGGCTTGCCGGCTATCGTTGTAATTAATAAGTTCGATCAAGATAGCGATAAGGAAATAGCTTTAATTAAAAATAAGGCTAAAGATTTCGGTGCATTTGATTGTATTGTATCAACAATGTATAATCATGGTTCTTTAGGCGGAGTCAATCTAGCAAAAGCAGTCATAAAAGCAGTGAATCAGAAAAACGAATTTAAATTTCTTTACTCTTTAGATAGTTCTATCGAAGATAAGATGCGAAAGATTGCAACTAAAATTTATGGCGCAAAAGATATAGAAATTTCAGATGAGGCTTTTAAAAAAATATTGTTGTATAAAAGAGAAGGTTTTGATAAATTACCTATTTGTATGGCGAAAACCCAATTTTCTTTATCACATAATCCGATCTTAAAAGGCAGGCCAAAGGATTTTATTATTCCAATAAAAGATTTGCATATAAATTCAGGGGCAAGGTTTATTACTGCGATACTAGGGGATATTCTTACGATGCCAGGGCTTCCAAAGAATCCTCAAGCTGAAAAAATTGATATAGATGATAATGGCACGATACAGGGATTGTCATGAAAAAAAACTTATTGCTTAATAAATATTTGGATGACTTAGCATCGTCTTTGCCTACGCCCGGCGGTGGATCAGCTAGCGCTTTAGCTGGATGTCTTGGTACAGGTTTACTTTGTATGGTGGGTCTTTTTAGCACAGGAAAAAAATTTAAAGACACCAGGAGTAAAACAAAAAAAATTTTAGAGGATCTAGAGAATATACGAAATAATCTTAAACTCTTAGTTTTTTTAGATACCGAGGCATATAATCTTGTTGTTTTAGCGAGGAATTTGGATAATGGGGTAAAAATTAAAGCTTATGAAGAGTGTGTAAATATTAGTAATATAATTTGTCAGAATTGTTACAATGCTATAGCTCTAGCCAGGCAATTAGTTAAGGTGTCAAATTTTTATTTAATAAGTGATTTAGAGGCGGGAGTATATTTATTAGAGGCTGCTTTTAAAAGCGCAAATCTTTTTATGAAGGAGAATAATGATGCAGTCAGTGCTCTTAGAGGGAAGGCCTCTGGCCGATAAAATAAAAAAAGAGCTTACCGTAGAGATTGCTAGGATTAAACAAGATAAAGATTTTTTGCCTAATTTGGCTGCAATTCAAGTTGGGGATAATCAGGGCGCATCTGTTTATATAAATGCTCAGAAAAAATTTGCCGAAAATATTGGCATACAATATTTGCATTATAAATTGGCTGATAGCGTAAAGGAAGCAGAGGTTGTTTCGACAATTTATGATTTAAATAAAGATAAAAAGATTACAGGAATAATTATTATTGCACCAGTCCCAAAAAACATAAATTATCAGGAATTGATTTATAAGATTAATCCAGAGAAAGATGTTGAGGGTATGCATCCAGAGAATCTCGGTTTTTTAACCCTAGGCAAACCACGTTTTTCTCCTTGTGCGCCACAGGCAATTATAGAAATATTAAAGAATTATAACATTGGTTTATATGGTAAAGAGGTTGTTATTGTCGGTTCAAGCGAAATTGTAGGCAAACCACTCGTTTTACTTTTGCTGAAAGAATTTGCGACAGTAACAGTATGCCATATCGCAACATATGAAGCTGGAAAATTAATTTCTCATACTAAAGAAGCCGATATTTTAATTTCTGCAGTAGGTAAACCTAATTTAATCAAGTCGGATTGGATAAAAAAGGCGGCGGTTGTAGTAGATGTTGGTATTAGCAGGGTAGGTGATAGACTTGTAGGCGATATTGACTTTAGCGAAGCTATTAAAAAGGCCTCATTCATAACGCCTGTTCCTGGCGGGGTTGGCCCGTTGACAACAGCAATATTAATGAAAAATGTAGTAAGCGCATATAGGGTGCAAGAAAAATGACATTAAAAGAAAAAATCCAAGATAAAAAATTTATTATTACTTCAGAGATTGGCCCACCAAAGGGCATTGATTTAACAGGTGTTTTTAGCGAATTAAATTTTTTAAACCAGAAAGTTGACGCTATAAATATAACTGAATCACAGAGTTCAGTGATGAGGCTCGGGTCTTTGGCAGTAAGTATAGCATTAAAACAAAAAGGGTATGAGCCAATCTATCAGCTTATTTGCCGCGACAGAAATAGAATTGCGCTTCAATCAGATATATTATCTGCCGCGTTATTTGGTATCGAGAATATTCTAGTTTTAACCGGAGATCATCCGAAGCTGGGGGATCATCCTAGTGCAAAACCAGTTTTTGATGTTGATTCAGTGCAGCTCTTGAATATCGTTAAGACTCTTGAAAAGGGTGTTGATATGGAAGGAAATAAATTAGAAGGTCCTGCTCCTAAGTTTTGCATTGGAGCAGTGGTTAATCCTTTTTGCGATCCAATCGAACCAGAAATTATAAAAATGGAAAAAAAAATTGCCTGTGGCGCACAATTTTTCCAAACACAGGGGATATTTGATCTAAGGAGATTCGAAGTTTTTATGAAAAAAATTTCACATATTAAAACAATTATTCTAGGAGGGATAATTTTAATTAAGTCATCTAAGATGGCCGATTATATGAATAAAAATATACCCGGAATTTTTGTGCCTGAAGAATTGATCAAAAGGATGAATCAGGCAAAAGACAAACATGCAGAATGTGTTAGGATTGCTTCAGAAACGATACAGCAAATCCGGTCCATGGTAGCAGGTATTCATATAATGCCATTAGGTTGGTCGAGATTCATACCAGAGATATTGGCTAAATCAGAATTATGAAAAAAATAGTCATTATAGGTAATTCTGCAAGCGGTGTTCGCGCTGCTCAAACTATCCGAAAGAAAGATTCCAGTTCTACTATCACAGTTATTTCTCAGGAAAAGCATTTTCCTTATTTAAAGCCGCGTTTATTAGATTATCTTGCAGGCGAAATAAAAAAAGACGACTTATTTTACTTAAATAATAATTTTTATTTAGATAATAATATTGAATTTATTTCTGAGAAAAGTGTTACAAGGATTAATGAGAAAAAAAAGATAGTTTTTCTAGATGATAAGTCGAATATAGATTATGATATTTTGCTTATAGCTAGCGGTGCAACAAATAAGATTCCAGAAATAAAAGGTACATATAAATATGGTGTATTTGAGATTAGGTCTTTAGAAGATATAGATAAGATTTTACAGATAATTCCCGTTGTATCAGATGTTTGTATAATTGGTTCAGGAAGTATTGGCCTTCGTGCAGCGGTTAGTTTCAGAAAAAGAAACCTCGATGTAACAGTAGTAACAAAATCAAAATTTGCTTTATCTAGTTATTTAGATGAATATGCCTCATCTATAATTAAAAGACATTTGGATGATTTTGGAGTAAGGTTTATTTTTGACCAGGATGTTATCGAGATTATTGGAGAGCAAGAAGCTCGGGCAATAAAGCTTGAATCAGGTAAAGTTATCTCAAGCTCTTTAATTTTAATAGCTAAAGGGAGTATTCCCAACCTTAATTTTATAAAGGATACTTCTATAAAAATAAATAAAGGTATTACTGTCGATGAAAATTTTAAAACAAATATTCCTGGTATCTATGCAGCTGGGCAGGCCTGTGAGGCCTACAATTTTATTTTGAATAAATACGATATAAATTATGACTGGCAGGGCGCCTTGAGCCAAGGAGAAATTGTCGGAGAGAATATTGTGGAAAATCCGATAAAATATGAAGGATTTATAAATATAAAAATGTTAAATCTATTAGGATTAGGAATCGTCTCTTTGGGTAAATTTAATTTAGAATCAGGATTAGAAGAAAGCAAATTGATTGATAATAAAAATTCTATTTATAAAAGAATTATAATACAAGATAATAAAATCGTTGGCGCGGTTCTTATAGGCGATTTAATTAATAAAGATAATATATTAAAATTGTTAAAAGAAAAACAAGATATATCAAATATAAAAAATACAATTTTTGATCAAAATTAGCTTAAGAATTAAATTTTTTTCTTGACTAAAATGAACTTTCATATTATCCTAACAAGTAACAGGGGGTAAAATAAATGAAATTTTTAAAGAAATATATAAGTTTAATGTTATTTATTTTTGTATTTGTTTCTACAAATATTTCTTTAAGTTTTGCCTTAGATTTAACTCAAGATGCTAAAACGTATAGGGATTTAGGGTTGCAGGCGCAATCAAGCGGCGACGCTAATTTAGCAATGACTTATTATCAAAAGGCAATAGAGCTAGATCCCTATTTTACGACAGCTTACAATGATTTAGGCGTTATTTATGAGGCCAAGGGGATGTACGACCGCGCAGAATCCGTATATATGAAGGCTATAGAAATTGATCCTGCTTGTTTAAGCGCTTATTCTAATATGGCGAGTATTTATGAAAGAAAAGGTGAATATGAGCAAGCCGCATATTATTTAAAATTAAGAATAAAATTAGGCAATCCAGCTGATCCATGGACATATAAAGCGCAAGAAAGACTCTATAAAATCGCAGAGGTCTGTCCTTCAGTTAAACAAGAATTAGTTGAGCAGGAATCGCTAGCATTAACGGCAGATTTGATAAAACAAAAACAAGTTGAAGCTGTGCAAGAGAAAACTCACCAGAAAAATACTCTTATGCATGCAAAGGCGCTTTATTATAAAGGAGATTATGTGCCCGCCTTTAATGAACTTGTTAAAGTTATGGAGGTAGATCCATACAATCAAGAGGCGCAAGATTTATTAAGAGCTACACAGAAAAAATTATTAATGTAATAAAATTATACTACCCTTCAATATTTTTTCCTTAATCCAAAATTGTACTAATTAATGCTTACAGCTAAAGAAAAACATTCTGATCTATTTATTATTGATGCTAATGCCTTATGTTATAGGGCTTTTTTTGCTTTGCCCGCATTGACGAATACTAAGGGTATGCCAACAGGTGCAATATATGGTTTTGTTAATATGTTGAATAAGTTCTTGGAAGGTGGAAAATATGGTTATATTGCAGCTTGTTTTGATGTTTCACGAGATACATTTAGGCAGAGAAAGTTTTCAGATTATAAAATTCAGCGTCCAAAAATGCCCGATGATTTAGTAAATCAATTAACAATTATTAAAAAGATTTTGGCCGCTTTTAATATCTCAATTTTTGAATACCAAGGTTACGAGGCAGATGATTTAATTGCTACATTATGTAAAAAATCCGTTGAAGAAGGCCTTAATGTTAAAATTCTGACAGCAGATAAAGATTTATTACAATTAATCTCTTCAAAAGTCAGTATAATAATTCCTCATAAAGAAAAAAATATCCTATACGATGAAAAGGAAGTTTTAAATAGATTTGGCGTTTCGCCAAAACTGATACCAGAGGTTATTGCGCTTATGGGTGATGCAACCGATAATATTCCAGGCGTCAAAGGTATTGGAGAAAAAACAGCTATTTCGTTAATTAAACAATATGATAATATAGAAAACTTGCTTGAAAATATTGATTCTTTAAAACCCCAGAGAGTTGCAGATCTGATTAAAAAAGATACTAATATTTTAAATTTAAGCAGAGAATTGGTAGAATTAGAAGATTGTGTGCCTTTAGATTTTAATTTAAGAGACCTAGAACTAAAAACGCCCAATTATAAAGAACTTTTCGATATTTACAAAGAGCTTGAATTTAGAACTTTTTTAAAAGATCTTCCTATAAAAGATGATGAATTAAGTAATTTAAATATTGCGGTAAATAAGGAATCAACTAAAGGTTATGATAAATTAAGAGAGCTTATTTTTATATCTACACCGGATAACGATAGTAATTATAATTTTTATACTTTTATTGATGAAAATAATATTTTTAAAACAGATAGCCCTGAAAGATTGAAATCATTATTTGAGAATGTAGATATTAACAAGATAGGATTTGATTTAAAGCAAGAATTCAAAGTTTCCAACAAGCTTAAATTTAATATTAATGGTAAAATTTTCGATGTAATGATTGCGGCTTACTTGATTGATTCATCGAAGACAGATTTTAGCCTCGGGGGTTTAATTTATGATTATTTAGGGTTAACGGTTAGAAACGCCAGTCCAGAGAAAAATCTAGTTTTAATCGCCCGCCTCTATGAAGTTTTAAGAAAAAAAATAGAAGAAAACAATATGGAGTCTTTATTTTATGATATTGAGATGCCGCTAGTCAAAATTCTTGCAAAAATGGAAATAAATGGTATAGCTTTAGATTTAAAATTAATAAATAGTTTATCAAAAGATATCGAATATAAAATTAATGGGTTAGAGAATGAAATTTTTACTAATGCTAGCAAGAAATTTAATTTAAATTCACCAAAACAGCTTGCGGTAATATTGTTTCAGGAGTTAGGTCTTCCGGTAATCAAGCGGGGTAAAACGGGGCCTTCTACAAATGAGTTTGTATTGAAACAGTTAAGTAAAGACTATAAAATCGCAAAATTAATATTAGAATATCGGCATCTGATTAAGCTAAAAACGGGTTACATTGATTCTTTGCCAGAACTTGTTGATAAAAATACAAATAGGATACATGCATATTTTAACCAGGTTGGCACAGAAACAGGGCGTTTAAGTATGAATAATCCTAATTTGCAAAATATTCCAATTAAGACCGATATTTCAAGTCAGTTAAGGAAGGCATTTGTTCCTAAAAATAAAGAAGATTTTATAGTATCTTGTGATTATTCGCAGATAGAATTAAGAATTTTGGCCCATATGTCCAAGGATAAAGAATTAACCCAGGCATTCAAAAATGGTGAGGATGTTCATTTACATACAGCCGGCCTTATTTATGGCGTAGATAAAAAAAATATAACTGCTGATATGAGAAATGTTGCAAAAAGAATAAATTTTGCAATTGTTTATGGTATGAGTGCTTATGGTTTAAGCCAGGATTTAGAAATTAATCAAGATGCTGCGCAAAGTTTTATTGATACTTATTTTATAAAATATAATGGTGTTAAAGAATTTATAGAAAAACAGATTGAGTTTGCGAAAAACAATGGGTTTGTTACAACTATTTTTGGAAGAAAAAGATTTATTCGCGAAATCAATAGTCAAAATAAGAGCTTGCGTGAGTTTAGCCAGCGCCAGGCAATTAACAGCCCTATACAGGGGTCAAGCGCTGATATCATAAAAATAGCAATGATTAATATCGATAAAGAGTTTGATAAAGAGCAGCTATTATCAAAAATGATTCTACAGATTCACGATGAATTATTATTTGAAGTTAATAATAAGGAACTAGATTTAGTTAAAAGAATTGCCAGAGATAGAATGGAAAATGTTTTTAAATTAGATGTACCGATAAAGATTGATATCAAAATCGGCAAAAATTGGCTAGATGCTTAATATGAAAGAGTAAAATGAGAGTCCTATTGATTTCTAGTGAAATGGTGCCGTTCGCAAAGACAGGCGGCCTTGCAGATGTTTGCGGAGCGATACCTTTGTATCTTGAAAAACAAAAAGTAGAAGTAAAGGCGGTATTGCCGTTCTATAAACATGTTAAAAATTATTTTTTTAGTAAAGAATCAAAGTTAAAAAGGGTTAATGATGAAATACTTATGACAAAAATTGGTAGAAATGTAGAGGTCTATTTTATTGAAAATAATTGGTATTATGATAGATTTGGGCTTTATGGTGAAACGCTGGGGGATTATCAGGATAATCTAGCAAGATTTTCATATTTTTCCATTAAAGCGCTTGAGTTATTAAGAATAATAAATTTCAGAGCAGATATAGTTCATTGTCATGATTGGCAGACTTCGTTGATTCCTGTTTATTTAAAGAATATCTATGCGCACGATGATTTTTATAGGGGTATAAAATCGGTTCTTACTATTCATAACTTGGGTTATCAAGGGTTATTTTCAAAGGATGAATTTCCAAAATTAGGCCTTGATTGGAAAATTTTTAATATTGATGGTTTGGAATTTTATGATAAGATAAGTTTTTTGAAAGGTGGTATTTTATTTAGCGATAAAATCACTACTGTAAGCCCTACCTATTCCAAAGAAATCCAGACAAAAGAATTAGGCGCCGGACTCCAAGGAGTTTTATTAAAGAGGGACAAAGACTTAAGCGGTATTATAAATGGGCTTGACTATAGTCTTTGGAATCCTAGTCGTGATAACTTAATTTATAATAAATATGGACAAAAAAGTATTAATAAGAAATATATTAATAAACAAAAATTGAGAGATGAGTGTGGTCTCAAACAAATAAAAGTTCCTTTATTAGGATTTGTTGGCAGGCTTGCTGGCCAAAAGGGGATGGATTTGATTGCCTCGAGCATTAATGAGTTATGCCAACTAAATTTACAATTTATTTTCTTGGGCACAGGTGAAGATTACTATCATAGTTTGCTTGGAAAAATTTCAAATGAATACCCGGATAGAATAGTAAGCTTTATAAAATTTGATAATGAATTAGCCCATAAAATTTATGCAGGATGTGATATTTTCTTAATGCCATCGCACTATGAACCTTGTGGTTTGGGCCAGATGATTAGCCTTAAATATGGCACACTTCCATTGGTATTTAAAACAGGCGGTCTAAGCGATACAGTCAATAAAGACAACGGGTTTATTTTTGATAGTTACGATAAACAATCATTTATTCAAACTGTTAAAAAAGCATTATTAATTTATAATAATAAGTTGAAATGGCGAAAATTAGTGCAAAATGCCTTTAGGTATGATTTTTCTTGGGATAAACAAATAAAGAAATATATTCAACTTTATAAATCTATAAAATGATTTTAGGTGTGACCGGTGGTTTGGCTTGCGGAAAAACTACAGTAAGTAGTTTTTTTTCGAAGTTTGGATTTAAGGTTATAAATGCTGATAAGATAGCCCATAAATTATTGGATTATAGAACTAGGCGAAACTTAAGAAAAATAATTTTCAATAATGAAACAGAATTTAAAAAATTGGAACGCCTGACCCATCCTTTTATAATTGACCAAATAAAGCAAAGTATAAAAAAATCACGAGAAGAAAATTTTGATTTAATAATTGATGCGCCTTTATTGATTGAGGCAGGTTTAGATAAATTAACAGATTTTTTAATAGTTGTTAAGGCGGATAGATTTGTACAGCTAAAGCGAGCAAAAGAATATTTGGGCTTGAGCAGGGCACAGGCGGTTAAATTAATAAAAAGACAGATGCCTCTAAGAAAAAAAATTAAACAAGCGGATTTCGTAATTGATAATCGGGGGAGTTTAGCAGATATGAAAAAGCAGGCCAGGTATATCTGGCGAGAAATCAAAAACAAGGGAGAAAAATAAAGATGGAAGAGACGTTAAAAAAGATGGATATAGAACATTTAAAAGAAAAGAAAATTGTTGATCTGAATAAGATTGCAAAAAGTTTGTCTGTAAATGGTGTAAGCGGCCTTAAAAAACAGGATTTGATTTTTAAGATATTGCAAGCCCAAGCCGAGAAAGAAGGGTTTATGTTTGGGGAAGGTGTGCTTGAAATATTACCAGAAGGTTTTGGATTTTTACGATCGTCAAACTATAACTATTTACCAGGACCAGATGATATTTATATTTCACCTTCCCAAATAAGAAAATTTGACTTAAAGACAGGAGATACGGTGAGTGGCCAGATTCGGCCTCCTAAAGAGGGAGAAAAATATTTCGCGTTACTCAAAGTAGAAGCAGTAAATTTTGAAAATCCTGAGAAGATTAAAGAGCGTGTGTTATTTGATAATTTAACGCCGCTTTATCCTCACGAGCGCCTGACTTTAGAGACAGTTCAAGAGGAGATATCAACAAGGATTATGGATTTACTTACTCCATTAGGCAAGGGCCAGCGTGCTTTAATTGTTGCGCCACCTTATAGTGGCAAAACTGTCCTTTTACAGAAAATAGCAAACGCTATAACATTGAATTTTCCCGATGTTATTTTAATGGTTCTTTTAATCGACGAACGCCCAGAAGAAGTTACCGATATGCAAAGGCATGTGAAGGGAGAGGTTGTTTCTTCTACTTTTGATGAGCCTCCAGAGAGGCATATACAAGTTGCAGAAATTATCTTGGAAAAAGCAAAGCGCCTAGTTGAGCAGAAACGTGATGTTGTAATTCTTCTGGATAGTATTACGCGGCTTGCGCGTGCTTATAACTCTGTTGTTCCGCACAGCGGAAAGGTTTTATCGGGTGGTGTTGATTCAAATGCGCTTCAGAAACCAAAAAGATTTTTTGGTGCAGCAAGAAAGATTGAAGAAGGGGGGAGCCTTAGTATTATTGCAACAGCGCTTATTGATACTGGCAGCCGCATGGATGACGTTATTTTTGAAGAGTTTAAAGGCACGGGTAATATGGAATTAACATTAGACAGGATGCTTTTTCAGAGGAGAATTTATCCAGCAATTGATATTAAGCGTTCTAATACGCGGCATGAAGAATTACTGCTTAAGGAAGATGAATTAAGGCGCTGTTGGATTTTAAGGAAAGTTTTGAATGATTTGAATCCTGCCGAGGCAATGGAGCTTTTAATTCAAAAATTAGGTAAAACAAAAACTAACAAAGATTTTTTGGCAAGTATGAGCCAAGGACAATAATAATAAATAACAGGGGGTTAATATGAAAAAAGATATTCATCCAAAATACCAAGATTCAGTAATCGTGTGTGCGTGTGGTGCAACAATTCATACTCGCTCAACAAAACCAAGCATTAGAGTTGATATTTGTTCTAACTGTCATCCGTTTTTCACAGGAAAGCAAAAATTTGTTGATTCCGCAGGCAGAGTTGATAAGTTTATTAAAAAATATAAAAAATAATTGATGCAGAAAGAATTTGAAGTTTTAGAGAAGCGTTTTAATGAATTAGAGGAGCTGTTATCAGACCCAGTCACTCTTTCTGATAAGGTTAAATATCAGAATCTAGCTAAAGAACACTCTGTCCTTAGTGCAATTCTGAAAAAATACCATCAGTTTAATAGGATTGATTCCGAGATTATTAGTTTAGAGAAAACATTGAAGGAGAAGCATGATGTTGATTTTTTAGCGCTTGCCGAGGAAGAGTTAACGAGTTTAGTTAATAAAAAAAATGAATTATTGAATGAACTGGAAATTTATCTTTATGGTTCAAATGATGATTTAGATAAGGATGTTATTATTGAGATTCGCGCAGGCACAGGCGGTAACGAAGCAAGTCTTTTCGCTGCAGATCTCTATAGAATGTATACTAAGTATGCCGCATTACATAATTGGAAGGTAGAGATTATGTCAAGCCATCCTACAGAACTGGGGGGGTTCAAGGAAATTATCTTTAGCATAAGCGGCCATGATGCTTTTCGAAGATTAAAATTTGAAAGCGGCGTACATCGGGTTCAGCGTGTACCAGCTACTGAGGCATCGGGTAGAATTCATACTTCAACCGTTACGGTAGCAGTTTTAGTTGAGCCAAAAGAAATTGATTTTGAAATTAACCCAAAAGATCTAAAGATTGACGTGTTTAGGTCATCTGGCCCTGGCGGGCAGGGAGTTAATACTACTGATTCAGCCGTAAGGATTACTTATTTGCCAATAGGCATGGTTGTAACTTGCCAAGACGAACGTTCACAGCTAAAAAATAAAGCTAAAGCAATGAGAGTATTGCGGGCGAAGCTGCTCGATGCAAAACAGAGTGAAGAAACGCGCAAGATTTCTGAAGCTAGAAAATCTCAAATTGGAACTGGAGAGCGAAGTGAGAAAATACGTACCTATAATTTTCCCGATCGTAGAGTTACAGATCATAGAATCGGCTTAACTATATATCAATTAGATAAAGTTATGGAAGGCGAGATTGATGAATTTGTAGATGGTCTTTTAAAAAATGAGTTAGAAGAAATAAAGAAACATAAGCGCATATGACAGAAAGAGAATTAATTCTAACCGATATTTTAGGCTGTTCTAGAGACAGTCTTTATTTTAAACAAGTGATCAGCCCAAGAGTAAAAATACAATTAGAGGCTATACTTGAAGAAAGAAAGAAAGGCATGCCTTTACAGTATTTATTGGGTAAAATAAATTTCTTTGGTTTTGATTTTAAAGTGGATAAAAGGGCTTTAATTCCGCGTTTTGAAACCGAGATTTTAGTTGATAAGGCAATTAATATAATTAAATCTTTGAACCTAAAAAAATTTAATTTACTGGATCTTTGTACGGGTTCGGGGTGTATTGCAATTTCAATTGCTAAATTTTTTAAACATGCACAGATAACCGCAAGCGATATTTCTAATAGTGCTTTGGATTTAGCTAAGGAGAATGCTGTATTAAATAATACTGCTGAGCAAATAAAATTTATTAGAAGCGATTTATTTAAAAATTTAAAAAATAAACAGTATGATATTATTATTTCTAATCCGCCATATATTCCAAGTAATACAATAGATACATTGGATAAAGAAATTAGTTTTGAGCCGAGGGTTGCTTTGGACGGTGGTAACTTAGGTTTAGATTTTTATCAGCGTATTTTAAAAGACGTGCATATTTATCTTAAGAATAGAGGATTCTTTATATTCGAAATTGGTTTTATCCAAACAGATCAAATTATTAGGTTGATAGAAGAGAATTCAAATTTAAAATTAGTTGGAATCACAAGAGATTACAATAAATTAGATAGGGTGGTGATAGTAAATAATGGATAAATTAGTTATTGATGGTGGACTTAGCCTGAAAGGTGAAGTTACGATTAGCGGATCTAAAAATTCTGTTCTCCCTATTCTAGCTGCAACATTACTTACTGATGAACCGTGTAAAATAAAGGGTGCGCCTGATTTAGAAGATACCGTTACGATGCTTAAAATATTACGTTCATTAGGTAAAGAAGCTGTTATGGAAAGAGATGAAATTCAGATTATAGGTATAACTTCTAATCATATCGCTGATTATGAATTGGTTTCTAAAATGCGCGCCTCATTTTGTGTATTAGGTCCGTTAATCTCTAAACTTAAAAAGGCAAAAGTGTCTTTGCCTGGAGGGTGTGTTATTGGGGTTAGGCCTGTGGATTTACATCTTAAAGGGTTAAGTACTCTTGGTGTTAAGCTGGGGGTAGTATCTGGTTATATTGAAGCAGACGCTAGCAGTCTTAAGGGCAGGCATGTATATTTAGGCGGTGATTTTGGTTCTTCCGTTCTTGCTACAGATAATGTAATGATGGCGGCAGTTAGAGCAAAAGGTAAAACTATAATTGAAGCTGCAGCCTGTGAACCAGAAGTTACGGATTTAGCAAATTTCTTAATAAAAATGGGAGCAAAGATAAAAGGGCACGGAACTCCAATTATAGAAGTAACTGGTGTAAAAGAATTGAAAGGTACGGATTACAAGATTATACCCGATCGTATCGAGGTAGGAACGTTTATCTTAGCGGGTTTAATTACTAAAGGCGAGATTATAATTAAAAACTGCCGGCCCGATCATTTAGGCAGCTTATTAGATATATTGAAAACAATGGGTGCTCATATTCATTGCAAAAAGGATTCTATTAGAGTAAAAGGAAATAATTCTTTAAAACCAATCAATATTACGACTTTGCCTTATCCGGGTTTTCCGACAGATTTACAAGCTCAAATCATGGCTTTGCTTTCAGTAGTAAAGGGCATTAGTGTTATTACTGAGAAGATATATCCAGATAGGTTTATGCATGTTGCTGAATTAGATCGTATGGGCGCGCAAATTCAGAAAGAAGGGCCGCATGCAATTATACAGGGGGTAAAGAGTTTATCAGGTACAACAGTTATGGCTTCTGATTTACGTGCGTCTGCGGCTTTAGTTTTAGCAGGGCTTGTTGCAAAAGGACAAACACATATTTCAAGAATTTATCATTTAGACAGAGGTTATGAAGACTTAGAGAAAAAGTTTGAAGCCCTAGGTGCAAAGATTAGACGGGAAAAAGAATAGAATATGGATAATAAAAAATTTTATATTACAACGCCGATTTATTACATTAATGCTCCTGCGCATATTGGGCATTCTTATACAAATGTTGCTGCAGATTGTCTTTCTAGAAGTTATCGTAAGGCAGGCTATGATGTATATTTCTCAACTGGTACAGATGAGCATGGGCAAAAAGTTGCAAGAGTAGCGCAAGAGAGCAACTTATCTCCGGAAGAATTTGCCGCTCGTAGCGCAACTAGTTTTCAGATTATTTGGCAAAAACTTGATATTTCTTACAATGATTTTATTCGCACAACCGAAGAACGCCACGTTGAGACGGTAAAAAAAGTCTTAGAGATTCTTTATAAAAAGGGAGATCTTTATAAAGATAAATATACTGGTTTTTATTGTACGCCTTGTGAGACTTTTTGGCCAAAGACACAAATTACCAATAATCTCTGCCCAGATTGCAAAAGGCAACTAGAAGAAATCAGCGAAGAGAATTACTTTTTTTCTTTATCAAAGTATCAAGATTGGTTAATCGAGCATATTAAATCAAACCGGGATTTTATTAAGCCAAGTTCGCGTTACAATGAAGTTTTAACTTTTTTAAATGAAAATAAATTAGAAGATCTTTGTATATCGCGGCCAAAAAAAAGGCTTTCTTGGGGGATTGTTTTTCCTTTTAGCCCAGAACATGTCTGTTACGTTTGGTTTGATGCTTTGATTAATTATATTAGTGCCATAGGTTTTTCAAGCGACAAAGACGAAGAAAAAGAGAAATTTAAAAAATATTGGCCAGCGGATTTGCATCTAATTGGTAAAGATATCTTAAGGCAGCATGCAGTTTATTGGCCAATTATGTTAAGGGCAATTGGTCTGGAACCGCCAAAACAGATTTTTGCTCATGGTTGGTGGTTAATCGGAGATTCTAAAATGTCTAAATCTGTAGGCAATATTGTGCGTCCTCAGTATTTGATCGATAAATTTGGTTTAGACGCCTACCGTTATTTTCTTTTAAGAGAGATTCCTTTTGGTCTAGATGGTAATTTCAGTGAAGATCTTTTAATTAAACGTATTAATAGTGATTTATCTAATGATTTAGGTAATTTATTACATAGAACAGTTACGATGGTTGAGAAATATTTTTATGGTAAACTGCCAGCGGCAGATAGGCAGGCCTTAGAAAATTTTCAACCCGAAGTGATAAAAGGTTTAAATAATTTACAAATAAAAGTTTTTGAAAATATTAAAAGTTTAAATTTTAATTTGGCTTTAGATGAAATTTGGAAAAATATAAACTTTGCAAATAAGCTAATTGAAGATACTAAGCCCTGGGTTTTATTTAAAGAAAATAAGACTAAGGAATTAGCAATTTTCGTTAATTTTCTAGTTAAACTATTGAAAGATGTAGGCAGTTGCCTTGAACCATTTATGCCAGAAACATCAAAAAATATTTTAGAGGTACTAAGCAAAGAGATAATTAAAAAAACAAATCCTTTATTCCCGCGAATTGAGATTAAATAAATATATAGATGTTTATTGACACTCATTGTCACTTAGATTTTCCTGATTTTAACTTTGACCGCGATTGCGTGATAAAACGCGCTAAAGATGCAGGTGTTGATTACATTATCAATGTTGGCGCAACTATAGAATCAAGCAAAAATTCTTGCCTGCTTTCAGAAAATTATGATTTTATTTATGCTTCAGTCGGTATCCATCCTCATGATAGTGATAACGTAAGTAGTTTTGATTTAGCTACACTTAAAGAATTAGCAAAAAATAATAAAGTTAAAGCAATCGGCGAGATCGGTTTAGATTATTATCGGAATTTATCTAAGCCTGATAATCAAAAAAAAATATTTTGTGATAGTATTTTAATTGCAAAGGAATTGAATTTGCCGATTATCGTGCATAGCCGGTCCTCGGCTTCGCCGCGAGGCGAACAGGCAGCCGATGACATTCTAAATATTGTAAAAAAATATTTGCCAATTCCGGCTGTAATTCATTGTTTTTCTGATGATGAAAATTATTTAAAAGAGTATTTAAACCTGGGTTTTTTTATTTCTTTTACAGCAAATATAACATATAAAAATGCCTTTCAATTACGCCGGCTTGTGAAGATCGTGCCGCTTGATAAAATATTTATTGAAACGGATGCTCCATATCTAACGCCGCAGATATACCGCGGTAAGGCCAAGAATGAACCAACATATGTCAGATTTGTTGCTGAAGAAATTGCCAAAATAAAAAATGAACCATTGGAAAAAATAGCTATGATAACTTCAGCTAATGCTAAGGAGTTTTTTAAATTATGATAGAAACAATTAGATGGAAGAGTGGCAAATTAAAATTAATTGATCAAACTAAATTGCCAAAAATATTAAAATATATCATATGCAGAAATAAATCTGATGTGTGGAAAGCAATTCATACAATGCAAGTGCGCGGCGCACCGGCTATTGGGGTAGTGGCTGGTTTTGGCTTGGCCTTTGGCACAGAACAAATAAAAACAAAAAATGTAAATTTATTCTATAAAGAGTTTGATAAGATTATTTATTATCTAAAAACATCCCGGCCGACAGCAAAAAATTTATCTTGGGCATTAGAGAGAATTAAAAATAAAGTTATAGATATGGGCTATAATAATGTGGCTTCAATAAAAAAGGCAGCCTTTGATGAAGCAATTGCAATTTATAAAGAAGATGTTATTCTTTGTAGAAAATTAGGTCAACTCGGCCAAAAATTAATAAAAAATAATGTTACAATAATGACAATCTGTAATGCTGGAGCATTGGCGGCAGTTGATTTTGGCACAGCGCTTTCTTTAATTTATGAAGCTAAGAATAAAGGTAAGAATCTAGAAGTTTATGCCCTAGAGACACGGCCTTTTTTACAAGGTGCGCGTTTAACTAGCTGGGAGCTAAAAAAATCCGGCATCGATGTAACTTTAATATCAGATAATATGGCCGCTACAGTTCTAAAAACAAAAAAAGTTGATTTAATTATTGCAGGTGCAGACAGAATCGCGAGAAATGGAGATACAGCCAATAAGATTGGCACCTATGGCCTGGCTATTTTAGCAAAATTTCATAAGGTTCCTTTTTATATTGTTGCGCCTTTTTCAACATTTGATTTAAAGCTTAAAGATGGCCGTCAAATCCCTATCGAAGAAAGAAAAGCTAAAGAATTAACGCATGATTTTTTTAAGCAGCCAATTGCACCCAAAGGCATAAAAGTATATAATCCAGCTTTTGATGTAACTGATAATGGCTTAATTACAGCAATTGTTACGGAAAGAGGTATTATTTATCCACCATTTAAAGAAAATATAGCAAAAATTTTAGAAAAATGAAAAATATTATTCAGATCGGAGAATTTAGATTAATTGAAAGGATTAAGAAAAATATAATAGTTTCTAAAGATGTTGTTTGTGGTATTGGCGATGATACGGCAGTTTTAAAATATACAAAAGATAAGTATTTATTGTTAACTAGTGATATGCTAGTCGAGGGAGTGCATTTTACGAAGATGATCCCTGTGTTTTATATCGGTAGAAAGGCCTTAGCGGTTTCTTTGAGTGATATTGCAGCAATGGGAGGAATTCCAAAGTATGCAAATGTTAGCATTGGTTTGCCTAAAAATACAAAGATGAAATTTGTTGATGATTTATATCATGGAATAAATTCTTTAGCAAAAAAATACAAAATTAATATTGTTGGCGGGGATACAGTTAGGTCACAAAAAATTGTCATAGATGTAACAGTAATTGGCGAAGTCAGCAAAGCTAAATTAATTTTGCGAGATAGGGCAAGGAAGGGAGATCTTTTATTTGTGAGCGGCCCGCTCGGCGGATCAATTAGAAAAAGGCATTATTTATTTGAGCCGCAAATAAAACAAGCCCAATATTTGGTTAGTAATTTCAAAATTAATTCAATGATTGATTTATCAGATAGTTTGGCGATTAGTACAAATATTATTGCAAAACAAAGTAATGTTGGAATAGTGCTTTATGAAAACTTAATTCCAATAAATGCTCAATCAAACATTCATGAGGCTTTGTTTATGGGCGAAGATTTTAAACTATTGTTTACAGTGCCTAAAGAGTATGCTAAAAAGCTTATAAAAGATAAAAATTTCTATGAGATCGGAGAAGTTGTAGATAAAATTCTTGGTGTAAAATTTATTAACAAAAATTGTAAAGAAATTACCTTGAAACCAAAGGGTTTTAAGCACTTTTAATGAAGATAATAACAAAACAAGTTAAAGAGACAATTAATTTTGCTAAAAAAATTTCGCATCATTTAAAAGAAAGAGATGTTTTGGCTTTAACAGGTGAACTTGGTTCCGGAAAAACTGTTTTTGCTAAAGGGCTTGCCTTTGGTCTTGGTATAAAAAAAGAAAAGGTAATTAGTCCATCATTTGTATTGATGCAGGAATATAAAACAAAATTCTCAATATATCATTTTGATTTATATAGGGTTAAAGATTTAAGAGAGCTCTATCTAATAGGTTTTGAAGAATACCTAGATGGTTGTGGGGTTAGTATTATTGAATGGGCTGACAGAGCAAGAGAGTTGTTGCCAAAGGAATATCTTTTGATAAACTTTAGGATAAACAATAATAAATCTCGCACAATAGAATTTAAACCGCATGGACCAAGATATATAAATCTTATTAAATTACTATGAATATTTTGTGTATCGATACGTCAACCGAATATTTATCTATTGGTATACTTTTTAGGGGGCAAGTTTTATCGACAGTTGATATTCATGCAAAATTAAGGACTTCCGATATTATAATTCCGACAATTCACAAATTATTAAAAAAATATAAATTAAAATTAGTTGATTTTGATGCATTTTCTGTTGGCCTTGGTCCTGGTTCATTCACCGGACTACGTATTGCTACGGCAACAATCAAAGCGCTTAGTTTTTGTATGAATAAAAAAATAATCGGTATTTGTTCGCTTGATTTGATTGCTTATAATGTTAGAGAAGACGGAAATATATGTGTGATTATTGATGCAAAAAGAAATTTATTATATTCTGGTTTTTATAAAAAAAAGAATGGTTTGATAACTAGACAGTGGTTTATTAAATTATTAAGTGTGGATTCTGTTTTAAATATTTGTAGGGACAAAATATTCTGTGCCCCGACATATTTTTTAGGTAATGGTCTAGGTATTTATAGAGATAAGATTAGAAACTCTTTAAAGAATAGCATAATTTTAGATGAAGCGTTTTGGTACCCTCGGGCAAAAAATTTATGCTTGGCTGCAAAACAGATGTATCGAGATAAAAAATTTATTAGCATAGATAAATTAAAACCCTTATATATATATCCGAAACATTGTCAGGTTAGAAAATGATAAATAATTTTTTTAGACAAACGCAGGCCGAGATAAATTTAAAAAATCTAGAGTATAATTTTAAGCATATAAAAAGTATTATTAGGCCTAAGACAAAAATTCTTGTGCCAGTGAAATCTGATGCCTACGGCCATGGTTTAATACCTATATCAAAAAAACTCATTGATCTAGGTGTTGATTTTCTTGGTGTTAGGGATATTGATGAGGCAATTAAATTAAGAGAAGCAAATATAAAATTGCCAATTTTAATCTTAAGCCTCATATTTAATAAGGATATTCATTTATTGCCTAGGTTTAAATTAACTCCTACAATTTGCAGCAGAGAACAGGCATTGATTCTAGATAAAGAATCAGCCAGGAGGGGTTTGATAAGCCCGATACATATAAAAATTGACACGGGTATGGGGAGA
Source organism: Candidatus Omnitrophota bacterium (assembly GCA_040753015.1). Lineage (GTDB taxonomy): Bacteria > Omnitrophota > Gorgyraeia > Gygaellales > JBFMHM01 > JBFMHM01. Next base: position 20,016 of record JBFMHM010000003.1, on the reverse strand, counting down.
TTAGGTATAAATTATAGCGATGCTTTTAATTTTATTAGAGATACGAACAAGTTAAAATCAATTAAAATAGAGGGATTGTTTACGCATTTTCCAAAAGCCGATAGCGATAAAGAATATACTTATTATCAGATTAGTTTATTTAATAATATATTAGTTCAATTAAGCCGTTCTAGTATTGATATACCATTAATTCATGCAGCAAATAGTGTGGGTGTTTTAAAATATAGCTTAAGCCATTTTAACTTAATTCGTCCTGGAATAGTAATTTATGGTTTGTCTCCCAAGGAGAACCTTAAATTACATTTAAGGCCCTTGATGAGTGTTAAAACAAAAATTATTTTTATAAAAAAAGTATCCCGAGGCCAAGGTATTAGTTACGGCCATACCTATATTGCAAAAACAAGCCGTTATATTGCTACATTACCTTTAGGATATGGTGATGGTTACCCCAGAGTTCTATCAAATAAGGCCGATGTTATAATTAATGATAAGCGGTATAGAATTGCCGGGCGGGTTTGTATGGACCAGATTTTAGTTGATTTAGGCAGTAGCTCAAGAGCAAAATTTGAAGATGAAGTTATTTTATTAGGAGAATCAAAAAACAATAAAATTACCGCTAGTGAACTTGCGGATAAAGCATCTACTATTGCTTATGAAATAGTTTGTGGTTTTGGACGGCTTAACCATGTATATATAGATAAGTGATAATAAAGGATAGGCAAGAGGATATACTTGATGGAGATAGAATTAAAATTTAAATTAAATAATACAGAAGAGATAAAAAATAAGCTAAATAAAATAAAAGCAAAATTTTTAGGAAAAGCTAAAGAAGCTGATATTTATTTTAAATCTCCAAGTTTTTCTAAAAATAATAAAGAATTAATTTTTCGTTTAAGAGATTACGGAAAAAAAGGCTTATTGACATTAAAGTATGGAGGCAGCGATACAAAATTTTTTAAGCAGCGTAATGAAATTGAATCATTTGTAGATAGTGCAAAAAGTATCTTATATATATTAAAGCGGTTAGGTTTTAAAGAGTCAATGCGTAAAGAAAAAATTAGAGAAACTTATAGATTGGATAGTTGTTTGTTGCTTGTAGATAAGCTACCATTTTTAGGTTATTTTTTAGAGATTGAATCAAGTAGCCAGCGAAAGATTAAAAAAATTGTAAATAAATTAGAGCTTGATTTAAAACTAGCAAGCCCTTTGGATTATTCAACAATTTTTCATAATTTTTATCTTAACAATATAAAGAAGTTTGAAAATTATAAGCAAAAAATTGAGCTTACTTTTAAAAGCGAAAAATTATTTAAGGGATTTTGCGGATTAATTTAAAGCCGATAAAAGAAAACAGAATATAACTAAACGAAGCCGCGATAAGCGGAGGCAGGATTTTGCCCTTTCCAAGAGCTAGACTGATTGCATCAATTGCAAAATAAAGAAAACCAATTATTAAAGAGATGCCGAACGACGCGATTACAGCAACTTTTTTCTTTGTCATAAAGGTAAATGGTATGCCGATAAGTATAAGTACGAGGCTTGTAAAAGGGAAAAGTATTTTGTGATATAGGTCGACTTTTAAATTTCTGATTACCTGTGGAACATTGCTTTGAGAAAGCCGCCAAATATAACTGTTGAGTTCGATCAAATTCATTAATTCCGGCCGTGCCCGTTCTTTTAGAAAATCTTCTGGTTTTTCAGCAATATTTATTATATGTTCTTGATAGAATTCTGGTTCAGGGTTAGATGTTTTTTTAAAATCATATATGAAACATTGGTAAAAATTCCAAAGTCCATCACGATACACAGCCTCTTTAGCAATAATTTTTGATTTTACGTTCTGACGGTTATCTTCTTCTAAAATAATTATATCTTCCATTCTTTTCTTTTTAAAATCGAAGGTATTTATGAAGAAAAGCCGATTATCCATGCCGTAGAGGGTTAGATTTTTTAGAGTATTTTCACTGACGTTTACCTTTTCTGCAGCAAGATCCATTTTTATCGTAGCATTTTTCCTTTCAGATGACGGTACAATTTTTTCATTTACATAAAATATAGATACGCTTAAAATTAAGGCAAAGCTGAATATTGGCTTTGCAATTTGCCAGAAACTTAAACCTGCAGAACGCATAGCAATTATTTCGTTATTCTTATTTAATTTTCCGAGTGTGTATAGGCTTGCAAGCAGGCAGGCAACAGGCGAAGTTTGTATGAAAATACTGGGAAGAAAATTTAAATAATATGTTTTAAGAAGGCTAAACGGCACCTTTAATTTTATATAATCATCGAGATGGCCCAATATATCGATGATTAAATAAAGGAAGAAAAAAGAGCCGACAGCCCCAATAAATAATTTAACTTGAGATTTTAAAATATACTTATCTATGATACGCATTGTTTATATATTAAATAGCTTCCGGTTGAAATAAATATAATATTTGTTATCCACATTCCTAGCACAGGCGTAATTTTTGCTTCTACTGAAAGCGCTTGAAACGCAAGAACTAGAAGGTAATAAATCATTATAATAAAAAAACCAAGGCCGAAATTTATTGAAACTTGGCGGCGCTTCGTTACCATTGCGAGAGGAGCTCCGATTAGAATGAATGCTAGAGGGGCAAAAGAGAGAGCAAGCTTTCTGTGTATTTCTGTGTAAAGTGGGTTAACATCCACTTTCTTAGCTTGATATTTGACAACCTCTTTTTTTAATTCTTTAACAGTCATGTCTTTGAGTTTCTTTTCTAATTTTTGCGATACTTTAGCCAAATCCATAGTCATAAAATATTGTTTAAATGTTAGTTTATAGAAATTTTTTGGATTTTCTGGGTCTGGTTCATCTGTTGATCCATCAACTAGTTTTAACTTAATAGCTTTTCTTTCAGGCAACGCAATAAATTCACCTTGTTTTGCAATTATAGTTCTTGTTGGTTTTCCTTCTTCGGGCTGATATATACGTATATCATATAACTTATTACCTTCAATCCTATAAATAAAAATAATATTGCCCTGGAATGCGTCTATAAAGGTACCTGGCTCAAGAGCGGCAGCCGGGCTTTTTAAGCCGATTTCTTCAACGGTTTTTCTTGAGGCATAATGCACTTTTGGGATAATACGGTCATTTAAAATAAGTAAAAATAAGCTTAAGATAAAAGAAATAATAATTAATGGTAGGATAATTCTAAAAGTGTTAATGCCGCTTGCCTGTATTGCTATAATTTCATTATCTGAAGAAAGCCTACCTAAACAAATCAAGGCAGCTAAAAGCATACTGATGGGGATAGTATAAGACAACAGAAATGGTAGAAGATACATAAATAGTTTTCCTATGATAATTATATTTACGCCGCGGTTAATTACCATATTAGCAAGCTTGATTAGGTTGCCTAAAACCATGACTATAGTCATAACACCTAAACAACCTAGAAAAGGCCCCCAAAACTCATTTAAAACATAATCACGCAATATTCTCATTTATTGTCCTTGCTAGGGTAAACGCACGAACTTGGCTTGCCCCAGCTTCTTTTAATGTAAGCGCTGCTTCAGATAGGGTTGCGCCTGTTGTAAAAACGTCGTCAACAAGCAAGATATTTTTGTTTCTAAAAATATCTTGCTTTATTTTAAATGCCCCTTTAATATTCTCGAACCTTTTATCTTTTTTAAGTGAACTTTGAACGTTTTTCATATGAATTCTAACTATTGCCTTAGATTCCAATTTAAAATTATACTCTCTAGAAATTATTCCTGCCAAAATTTCAGCCTGATTAAACTCTCTTTCTCTAAGCCTTTTTTGATGCAGGGGTATAGGAACAATTATATCAATATTATTCAATAGAGGGAAGTTTTTAATGTATTCAACCATTTTCTGGCCAAAAAAATTACCCAGTGATAATTTTGCTTTATATTTAAAAAGGCAGATTAAGCTGGATACAGGTTCTTGATAAATAAAGACGCTATTAGAGGAATCTAGATGAAATTTTTTAAAATTTTCCGGCGCGCTCAGGCGCTTAACCGCGAATTTTTTCTCACAACTTGCGCAGATAACTTGTTTTTTATCGAGTAATCTTTTTTTACACACAAGGCAGATATGAGGAAAAATTATATTAGCCAAAGAGTCAGATATTTTTTTAACATAACTTTTGTTAGCTGCGTAATTGTTTTTCTGCATCAATAATATCTCTGTTTAAAGATTGAATTGTTTGGCTAGTTTTTTGTTTTAGGCTGTTAGACGATATCTTAGCTTTATTTATTTCCCTTAAGATTTGAACCGACATACGGAAATATCTGATGATTTCTCCTTCATCAGTATCACCTAATTGAAGAGTTTTTTGAAAATTTTCCCCGCTTATCCAAGCTTCGATACTCGGGCTTAGATTAAAATAGGGGAGTTTAGAATAAGGGTATATTTTTAATTTTTGTTCAGCGTATCGTATTTCAGCATATAATTGCTCACATATCGTTTTTATTTGTTTTACGTTATTCGAAAGTCTTGGCAGGCGTTGATTTTTTCTCGGCTCAAAAACAACCGCTGAACAGATAATACCAAGTTCGGTGTTACTAAATTTTTCTAAATACCCCTGCATGTACAGTTCGGATAGGATTAATTCATAGCCATAAACGTTTTTTGCGAACTCACCCTTATCTGTTATTTCATTATTTTTTATATAACCGAAGTCATGCAATAGTCTTAATTTTGCTTCAATTAAGCGTAGGGCTTCTTTCTGGTCGTTTTTACGGCCCTGGAAATAGTGTAGAGAGTATGGATAAATTTTAAAAATATTATCTTTATAAATTTCATATAAATTTAATATTGTGGCGTATGAGTTATTTAGTTGAGAGCGTACTTCTTCTGGCCGTGAATAGATTATTTGCTTTACTTCATTAATGCTGATTTTATGAGGATTTATTCGGCAATAAATAAATCCTTCTTTATCAATTCCGCGTCTGCCGGCGCGGCCAGCCATTTGATAAAAATCACGGGTTTTTAGGTTTCTCACATAACGGCCATAAAATTTTCTTAGGTCATCGAAGATAACCGATCGGCTAGGCATATTAATACCTAAGGCAAATGTTTCCGTAGTAAATATTACTTTTAAAAGGCGGCTTGTAAAAAGCCGCTCGATTACTTCTTTTAAAGTAGGGAGCATTCCAGCATGATGAAAGGCGATGCCGTTTTGGATTAGAGGCTGCATACTTATTGAGCTTTTTTCATGTATCAGATCAAAACGCTTACATAATGAATCATAGAGTTCGATTATTGCGTTTCTTTCTTCAGTGTTTAGAAAATTATGGCTATATAGTTCATATGCTAAATCTTCTGCACGGCGCCTGCCAAAGACAAAATATATACAGGGCAGGCCGTCTTTTCTACGAATATAATTTATTAACGTGTTTAACTTATTTGGGCGGCCGTGGAATGACTTTTTTACCTTATTTAAATTATCAACTACTTCGTTATTAGATTGAAAGAAAAAATGCAACGGTACAGGCCGTTTGTCCTCAATAACTACCTTAATTGGTTTTTTATGTATTGTTTCAATCCACAATGCAAATTGTTTTATATTTGGGATAGTTGCAGAAAGCGCAAGTATCTTGATGTGCGGCGGCATAAATATAAGAGATTCTTCCCAGACAGTGCCGCGTTCGGGATTATCGATATAATGGATTTCATCAAAAATTACCCAGTGGTATTTAGATAGTGATTCTGGTTCATCTAAAATTTTGTTACGAAATATCTCAGTAGTCATAATTAGTATATGGGCATGGGGATTTAAAGAAACATCACCAGTTAGGATGCCAACATTTTCGTTGAATCGTGCTTGGAAATCACGGAATTTTTGATTAGAGAGCGTTTTTATTGGTGCAGTATAAATTACGCCTTGCTCTTGGATGATTGATTCGTTAATAATGTGTTCGGCAATCGCAGTTTTTCCTGCGCCGGTTGGTGCAGAAACAATTACAGAATATCCCTGATTGATATAATCAATCGCCTCTTTCTGGAATGGGTCGTAAAGCATAAAAAAATTATAACAAAATAATGCGGGAAAGTAAATAAATATTTGACAATTGTTAATTTTAATGCTATATTTATTAACAGATAGTTAGCAAATATAGGAAAAAGGAGTTTTTATGGAGTATTTAAAAAGAAGGCTTGAAGGGGAAGTTGAAAAGTGGCTTGATAGAAGAGAGATTATTGCAATCAAAGGCCCGCGTCAATCCGGAAAGACGACCTTACTTAAGATACTTAAAGAGTATTTAGAAACAAAAAGGAAAGTTGACCCTAAAACAATTATCTATTTGAATTTTGAAGATAGGGATATATTAGAGAATTTTAGTAAAGACCCAAAGTCTTACGTGAAAAGTTTTATAGCCGACAAGGCAGATCAAAAATTTTATTTTTTGATTGATGAGTTTCAATATTTAGAAGACGGCGGCCAAAAAATTAAGTTACTCTATGATATTTACGAAAACATTAAATTTATTATAACCGGTTCTTCGTCTTTAGAACTGACAGCCGCTTGCGCCAAATATCTCGTTGGCCGTTTATTTTCTTTTCATCTTTATCAATTTAGTTTTGCGGAATTTTTGCAGACAAAAGAGCAGAATATATTTAATAACTATTTAGAAGAATCAAGTAAACTAAAAAATTTTATTTTAAATAGCGCTGATTTAGAAATAAGAGGAAGTATTTACGAAAAAGAACTAAGGCAATATTTTGAAGATTATGCTACCTTTGGGGGCTATCCGGAAGTTGTGAAGGCCTCTAATACAGAAACAAAAAAAATCATTCTTAAAAATATATATGATACATATATTTCAAAAGATATCATTGAACTTCTCCATATTGGAGATATTTCTGATTTTAGGACGATTTTAAAATTGTTATCAAATCAAATTGGCGGATTGCTTAATTATCATAGTTTAACCACAGATTCAAAAAGCTATTTTAAAAGAACGAAAAAATGGCTAAATATCTTAGAGGAAACTTTTGTAATTAGGCAAATTAGGCCCTACTTTAAAAATAAAACTACCGAGCTTAAGAAGAATCCAAAAATTTATTTTTCTGACACCGGTCTACGAAATTATATCATAAATAATTTTAATACTTTTGATATAAGAAGCGATGCAGGGCTTTTAGTAGAAAATACTATTTTTAATCAAATTTATCCTCAAGTAGAATCAATTCGTTATTGGCGGACACTGGGCAAGGCCGAGGTTGATTTTATCCTTGAATTAAATAATAATAAAATATTGCCGGTTGAGATAAAATTTTCTAATCTTAATTCCCCAGAAATTACAAAAAGTTTCAGGAATTTTATTGAAGCATACCAGCCCGATAAAGCATTAATTTTAACCGTTGGTTATCAAAAAAAGATAAAGATTAATAAAAGCACCGTGCTTTTTTATCCCTGTTGGTATATGTAATTAAGATTAAAAATAAAAAATTCAAAATTCTCATGATCTACTTAATCCCGGTCAAACTAAAACTTTCAAAGGAACAACTAACTTAGGGTTTTTTGTTTACAATTGACAGAGGTATATAAATATCGTAGAATTAATGATTATGCAGAATGATAAAGCAAGATTGCTTGAGTTATTGGTGAAATTTGCCTATAAAAAAGGTGAAGTAAAGCTTTCTAGCGGGAAAATCAGCAATTTTTATGTTGATTGCCGTGTGGTTACGCTTTCTGCCGAAGGGGCTTACCTTTGCGGGAAAATTATTTTTGATTTAATTAAAAATGAAAATATCAGTGCAATTGGCGGGCCAACTATTGGCGCAGATCCACTTGTTGGGGCAATTGCAACTGTAAGTTTTGAAAATAATAAACCAATAAATACATTTATTGTCAGAAAGACCGCTAAAGCCCATGGCATGGCCAAGCAGATTGAAGGGCCGAGTATTCCAAATGGTTCAAAAGTAATTCTAATTGATGACGTGGCAACTTCTGGCGGGTCATTAATCGAAGCGATAGGTGTTTTAGATAAGGAAAATATTGAAGTTGAAAAAGCAATTGTTGTAATTGACCGCCAAGAAGGAGCAAAAGAGGCGCTTGCCCAAAAAAATTGCCAGCTTATTTCTTTATTCACCCGTGCTGACTTTAAGTAAATGCCAGATGTTATTGTTATAGGTGCAGGTCCAGCCGGAATAATGGCAGCAATCCAAGCCGCAAAACATAAAAAAAACGTTATTCTTTTTGAAAAAAAACCAACCTTAGCAAATAAACTTTTAATAAGTGGCAAAACCAGAGGTAACCTTTCAAACGCAAAAGGAATCTCGGAGTTTATTAAAAATATTCATAATGGTGAATTCTTACGTGACGCGTTTAAATATTTCTTTTATCCTGATCTAATTAAATTTTTTGAGGATAAAGGTTTGGCACTTAAGGTTGAAAGGCAGGATAGGATTTTTCCTGCTGATGATAAGGCGTCCAGCGTGTTAGAAGTATTAAAAAAGTATCTTACGGATTATAATGTAAAAATAATTTGTAATTCTTTGGTAAAAGATATTTTAGTAGAACGAGCAAAAGTAAAAAGCGTAGTTTTAGATAATGGCAAGATTTATGTAGCTGATGCCATAATAGTTGCGACCGGCGGAAAAAGCTTTTCTCATACTGGATCAAGCGGAGAATTTTTTGATATAATAAAACATTTAGGGCATACAATAATCGATTTAAAAGCAGGGCTTGTGCCATTAGTTACGAAAGAACAATTTGTAAAAGAACTTCAAGGCCTGACTTTAATCAATATTCAATTAACTTTTAAACAAGGCAAACATAAAATAAAATCAACTATTAGTGAATTGTTATTTACGCATTTCGGGATTTCTGGGCCGCTTGTATTAGATTTGAGCGGTAAAATTTCTGATTGGTTAACTAATGGTGAAGTTGAGCTAACTATTGATTTAAAGCCAGCTTTGAGCGAACAAGAACTCGAAGCAAGATTGCTAAAAGATTTTAAAAATACAGCTCTTTTGTATAAAAATTATTTAAAAGAATTGTTGCCCAGAAAATTGATTCTAGTTTTTATTAATTTAAGCAGGGTTGATGAAAATAAAAAATTATGTCAAATTACAAGAGAAGAACGGTTAAAGATTATAGGGTTATTAAAAAGATTGCCGGTAACTGTAATAAAAACTTTGCCTTTAGAAGAAGCAATGGTAACAAAAGGTGGAGTGGCTACTAAAGAAATAGACCCAAAAACAATGCAGTCAAAGATTATTAAAGGGTTGTATTTTTGCGGAGAGGTAATTGATATTGACGGGATATCCGGCGGGTATAATATTCAAGCAGCATTTTCAACAGGCTATTTAGCGGGTAGTTATGTAGGTAAATTATGAGAGAATTAATATTAGCATCAAAATCAAAGGCGCGAAAAGAAATCTTGGAAAATTTAGGGTTTAAGGTTAAGGTTTTTCCTTCGCATATAAGAGAAAGAAGAGAAATTAAAACCAGTTGCGCTGTTATGGTTATGGCAAATGCTTTAGATAAAGCAAAAGATGTGGCAACAAAGTTTAACCATGGGGTTATTGTTGCTTCAGACACAGTTGTTTTAGATGGCAAGCAAACTTTTGGTAAACCTGTTAATATTAAAGAAGCTCGTCAAATGTTAAGACGATTTTCGAAAAGGCCGCATTTAGTTTATTCAGGGATTGCTGTAATTGATATTTTAACTGGTAAGACAATTGTTTCTTGGGAAAAGACAAAAATTTATTTAGAAAAATTAAGTGATGCTGAAATTAATGCTTATTTCTTACACGTAAAACCATATAATCTAGCTGGAGGTTTTGATATTCAGGGCAAGGGTGCATTATTTATTAAACGTATAGAAGGTGATTATTATAATGTTGTTGGTTTGCCAGTCTATAAACTTGGTAAAATGTTAAAAAAAATTGGGGTTAATATTGTTTAATAGGTTTTATCTTATTTCTTTTATCTTATTTCTTTTATCTGGTTTGTTGGGTTGTGTTACTTCTGAATATAATCTTGCGACGAGAAAGCAAGAATTATATATTTATTCCACAGAGAAAGAACAGGTGATGGGGTATAATTTAAGCAAAGAGGTAGAAAAAGAATTTAAGGTTTTGGACGATAGCTTCGTACAGGAGCGCGTTAATCAAATTGGGCAAAGAATTGCCGAGGTATGTGATAGAAAGGATTTAAGATATCATTTTAAAGTTTTAAAGGTTGATGAAGTAAATGCATTTGCGCTCCCCGGAGGGTATGTTTATGTTTTTAAAGGAATGTTAGATAAAATTGGCGATGACGATGATGAACTGGCTGGAATTTTGGCGCACGAAGTAGCTCATATTACAGCTCGTCATGCGATAAAAAAACTTCAGGCAATGTGGGGATATATGCTGGCAAGAGTCTTAGTTGCTTCGACTCCCCAAACAGGCAATGTTGGCCAGGGTATAGACGTTGCTTTTAATCAAATTTTGTTAGGTTATTCAAAAGAAGATGAGTATCAAGCAGATAAATTAGGCGCAAAATATATGCTGAAAGCAGGTTATAATCCAGATAAAATGATTGCACTTTTAAACCGGCTTCATAAAATTAATCAAAGAGGCCCTACACGTCCATTTTCTTATGATAGAACACATCCTTTTACCAGTGAACGTATCGCAGCTGTGAAACACGCGATGGGTAAGGGCGTTGATTTTGATGATTATTTAAATTTAGAAGCAATGCCAGGACGGGTGAGCCAATAAATGCGGAGGGAGGGAGTTGAACCCTCAAGCCTTGCGGCACGGGCTTCTGAGACCCGCGCGTATGCCAGTTCCGCCACCTCCGCGTGAGTTTTAGTATAATCCTACACAAAGAGAGTGTCAATAATTACTTGACCTATTACTAGAAGATTCTATAATTATTAGTGTGAATATTTTAATTACTGGTGCAACGGGTTTTATCGGTAGGCATTTAGTTGATGGATTAATCAAGCGTGGGATTAGGCCAAAGCTTTTGATTAGAAGGACAAGCAGGATTGATTATTTTAAAGATAAACCAGTAGAATTTATTTATGCCGATATTCTTAATTTTGATTCTTTGAAAGATAGTTTTTCGGGGGTAGATATAGTATTCCATTGTGCCGCGGAGGTTTCAGGCGGCCCAAGAGATAAATTATTTACAGCTAATGTTGTCGGCACGGAGAATGTTTGCCGGGCTGCGCTTGATGTTGGTATAAAGAAATTAATATACTTAAGTTCGGTCGCCGTAATAAGCGGTAATAATCAGAATCCCCTGACAGATGATTTGCCATATCTGGCTACCAATCTTTATGGCGTTTCAAAAATTGAAGCAGAAAGAATCGCTTTAGATTATCGTAATAAAGGTTTAGCCGTAGCAATTTTTCGTCCATGCATGGTTTATGGCGAAGATGAGCCGCACGTTCTTGGTTTACTTTTAAAATTAATTAAATTACGGCTTTTGCCGATAATAGGCAGTGGAGAGAAGCTTTTACATCTGGTATATGTAGAAAATGTTGTTAAAGCATTGTTAAGTGCTATTGATAAGGATGAGGCTTTTAATGGAACATATATTGTTGCAGATAAAGAAATTTTTACTGCAGAAGAATTTTTAAATTTGCTAGCAGATACATTGAAGGTAATGCATCCCTGGCATATTTCATCTTGTTTTACAGGCATTCTTTCTTATCTACCGGTTTCATTAATAAAAAATGGCATAAAATTTTATAGTAAAGACAGAAGTTATGATATTTCAAGAATAGAAAAATTTTTGGATTATAGGCCGCTACCAACGAGGGAAGCGGTTATTAAAACTGTTAGAGAGTTTAGATGGAAAAAATAGATAATTTAAAACAAACGCCCCTTGCCAGTGAACATAAAAGGCTTGGTGCAAAGATGGCTAGTTTTGGCGGATGGCTGATGCCGATTCAATATGAAGGTATAATTGCTGAGCATAATTGGACGCGTACACAAGCATCGGTATTTGATATTTGTCATATGGGCGAATTTATATTTGAGGATGATCCTTTAGGCTGTGGTTTAGATAAAGTATTGCCTCTTTCCTTTGATAAAATGCCGTTAAATTCCTGCCGTTATACCTTAATGCTTAACGAAAGAGGCGGCATTATGGATGATTTAATTATTTATAAGATTAGGCAAGATAAATTTATGATTGTGGTTAATGCTGCAACTGGCGACAAAGATTTTACACATATTAAAAGGCATCTTTATAAAGAGAAGAATTTCGTAAATATTTCGGGAGAAACCGGGAAACTGGATATCCAAGGCCCTAAGTCAAAAGATGTTATGAAAAAAATTGTTGGGGCGCAAATAGAAAAGCTTAAATACTATACTTTTGATTATTTTGAATTGCTAGGAGAAAAATGTATTATCAGTCGTACGGGTTATACAGGCGAATTAGGATATGAAATTTATATTTCAATGGACAAAGTAACAGAATTATGGAATATATTTTTAGCCGATTCAGATATTAAGCCAGCCGGCCTTGGAGCAAGAGATACACTTAGGATTGAGATGGGTTACCCTTTATATGGGCAAGATATGGATGAATCAATAAACCCTATTGAGGCAGGACTAGAAAATTTTATTACATCTGACAATGGTTTTATCGGAGAGGGCGCTTTAGAAAAAGCTAAAGATGATTTTAGCCGAAGACGGATATTTTTTACCTGTAATTCGCGCCGTACCCCGAGGCATAATTATAAAATTTATTCTTTAGATAATCAACAGATAGGGATTGTTACAAGCGGAAGCTTTTCGCCTAGCTTAGGCGTTGGTCTTGGTATAGGTTTTGCAAAAAATAGCTTTACAAAATCAGAAACCAAAATTATTTTAAAAGATACAAATGTTGAGATCGCAGCAAGAATTGTCGATAGGCCATTTTATAAAAACGGCTCGCTCAAAAATTAGGAGGAAGTAATGAGTGTTTTAGATAGTCTATTTTACACAAAAGATCACGAATGGATAAAGATTGAAGGTAATGTTGGTACAATGGGAATAACTAATCATGCACAAGAAGCCCTTGGTGATGTTACTTTTATTGAATTGCCCAAAATAGGCAATTTATATAAAAAAGGCGATATTATTGCAACTGTTGAGTCGGTAAAAGCAGCTTCAGATGTTTATGCGCCAATGTCAGGAAAAATTGTTAAGGTAAATGATGCCTTGAAAAACACCCCAGAAACAATTAATAAGTCGCCATATGAGAATGGTTGGTTTTGTGTTATAGAATTAACGGATTTAGCCGAAAAAAATAACTTAATGCCCGCAGATAACTATAGAGAATATTTAAAAACTTTGTAAATGAATTATACCCCGCATACGCAAGAAGAAATTGCTGAGATGCTAAAGGCAATTGGTGTAAAGTCAATTGATGATTTATTTAGCGATATCAAGCCAGCCTTGCGTGCAAAATCTTTTAATTTACCAAATAGTAAAAGCGAGCAAGAAGTAGTAGGGTACGTAAAAAAACTTAGTGACCAAAATAATACTCATCTCGTAAATTTTTTAGGCGCAGGTTTTTACGATCATTATATTCCAGCAGTAGTAGATAGCCTTACTAGCCGTGCAGAATTTTACACTGCTTACACTCCTTATCAGCCAGAATGTTCTCAAGGCACTCTACAGGCAATTTTTGAATACCAGACTTGTATTTGTGAGCTAACTGGCATGCAAGTAACTAATGCCTCGCTTTACGACGGAGGTACGGCTTTGTTTGAGGCAGCAATGATGTCTTTGCGCATAACTGGGCGCAATAAAATTATTATGTCTTCAGGCGTAAACCCAATTTACCGTAAAATGATGTATACATATTGCGCTAATTTATCAATTGAATTTATTGAAACACCTATTGTGCATGGCCAAAGCTCGCGCGAAGAAATTTTGAAATATTTAGACGATAAAACCGCTGCATTAATTTTACAGAACCCGAATTTTTTTGGAGCGATTGATGATCACTCAGATATAATTGAGAAAGTTCATAGTGTTGGGGCAATTGCAATTGAGTCGGTTTATCCAATATCTTTAGGCTTACTAAAAACACCTGCTGAAATGAAAGCAGATATTGTAACTGGTGAAGGCCAGTCATTAGGCAATTATTTGTCTTTTGGCGGGCCATACTTAGGATTTATAGCAACAAAGAGAGATTATGTTCGGCAGCTACCCGGGCGTATTGTTGGCGAAACTGTTGATAAACAAGGTAGGCGAGGGTTTGTTTTAACGCTTCAGGCCCGAGAGCAACATATTCGACGGGAAAAAGCAACTTCTAATATTTGTTCTAATGAAGCGTTGTGTGCGCTTAGGGCAGTAATTTATTTATCACTTTTAGGAAAATGCGGCATAAAGAAATTATGCCAAATATTACTTGACCGTGCGGAGTTCGCAAAAACCGAGCTTTCAAAAATTCCCGGCGTTGAGGTTAAGAGAAGTTCTCCGACATTTAACGAATTCACTGTATTTTTGCCAAAGCCAGCAGAGTTTGTAGTAAAAGAAATGGCGAAAAAAGGTTTTGTTGCAGGAGTATCTTTGGGCAAATATTATAAAGGAATGGAAAATTATTTACTTGTAGCTATCACTGAGAAAAGGACAAAAGAAGAAATAGAAAATTATGCAATTAATCTTCGAGAAATCTGTAAAGGGTAAGTGTGGGTTTAAGGTTAGTTCTTCTGGTGTAGAAGGATATAATAAACTGCCTAAAAAATATTTACGCCAAGAAGAGCCGAATCTTCCAGAAGTTTCTGAGCTAGATTGCGTGCGGCATTTTACGAATTTATCGCGTATGAATTTTTCTGTGGACACAAATTTTTATCCGCTTGGTTCCTGCACGATGAAATATAACCCAAAATTTAGCGAAAAAGTTGCCGTATTAGAGGGTTTTTGTAATTTACATCCGATGATACCGCTTGTTTTAGGCAGCGAATTTACTAGTGGTGCATTTTCGGTAATTTCTGAAACAGAGAAATTATTATCTGAAATTCTTGGGATGAAGGCATTTACCTTAGAGCCAATGGCCGGCGCCCACGGCGAGTTAACTGGGTTAATGTTGATTGCTGCATATCACAAACATCAAGGGAATAGAAAAAAATATGTGATTGTTCCCAATTCTTCCCATGGTACTAATCCCGCTAGCTCTACAATTGCTGGGTATCAAACCGTTGTTATACCAAGTAATAAAAATGGTTGTGTTGATTTAGAGGAATATAAAAAGCATATTAATAACGAAACTGCGGCAGTTATGCTTACTTGCCCAAACACTTTGGGTTTATTTGAGACAGAGATAAAAGAAGTTACCGACCTTGCCCATAAAAATGGCGCATTAGTTTATTATGACGGAGCAAATTTAAATGCAATTTTAGGCATTGCTCGTCCCGGAGATTTGGGTTTTGATGTTGTGCATGTAAATTTACACAAAACATTTGCTACGCCTCATGGTGGTGGCGGGCCGGGTGCGGGGCCAGTTGGAGTTAGCGAAAAATTAGTCGATTTTTTACCTGGCGGAAAAAGGTCAATTGGCTCTGTTGCGCCGTTCTACGGAAATTTTGGCGTGATTTTAAAGGCTTATGCCTATATTTTAATGTTGGGTAAAGAAGGATTAATCGATGTTGCTAAAATGTCGGTTTTAAATGCAAATTATATCCGTGTTAAACTAAAGGATTATTACGAGCTTCCCTATGAGCGCATTTGTATGCATGAGTGCGTGTTTTCCGCAAGTTTTCAGCTAGAAAATGGCGTGCATGCAATTGATATCGCAAAATATTTAATTGACAAAGGAATACATCCGCCGACAGTTTACTTTCCTTTAATTGTAAAAGAATCATTAATGATCGAGCCAACTGAAACTGAATCGAAAGAAACTTTGGATAAATTTATTGAAGTAATGATTGAAATTGCAAATTTAGCAAAAACTAATCCGCAAGCAATTAAAGATGCCCCGCTTACAACGCCTATTAGTCGTTTAGATGAAACCAAAGCAGTGAAAGATTTAAAATTAAAATATAACTGCTAATCCGATGACTTATTGGCGATTTATTGATTCAGGCTCATCTAATTGCTATACAAATATGGCAATTGATGAGGCAATATTTACTGCCAGAAAAAATAATTTAGTTGGCCCGACTTTAAGGTTTTATGGATGGGAGCCAGCGGCATTCTCATTTGGATATTCACAAATACCAGAAAAAGAATTTAATTTAGATGAATGTAGTAAGAGGAAAATTGATTTTGTTAGGCGTCTTACAGGCGGCGGAATAATTTATCATAACAAAGAACTTACGTATAGTATCTCTTGTAGGCAAGAAGAGATTGGCGCAGATAGTAAAGTCAAAGAAAGCTATAAAAAAATTTGCGCATTTTTAATTCATAGTTATAGAAAATTAGGTTTAAGTGTAAATTTTTCTTGCCAAGAAACAGGTAGTAATTCTTTTTGTTTTGCAGGAAGAGAGTTTTACGACATTGTGATTAATGGTAAAAAAATTGGCGGTAATGCCCAGAAACGATCGCATGATTTAATTTTTCAACATGGCGTGATTCCACTAGAGTTAGATTTCAAGGATGCTTTGGCTTGTTTAAAAAATATACCAATAGATTTCAATAAAAATACATGCGCATTAAAAGATGTATTATTCCGGGCGATTAGCTTGGGCGAACTTAAAAAAATTATTAAGGCAAGTTTTGAAGAAATACATAATTGTGAATTAATCCAAGAAAATTTAACAAATTTTGAATTTAATTTATTAGATGAATTGAAAGAAAAATATGCCCAAACCGCCATGGCTAAAGAAAAAAATTAATCTCAATGAATTAAGAGAGTTAAGTAGTCTTTTTAAGGATTTAAAATTGAATACTGTTTGCCAGGAAGCAGCTTGTCCTAATATTTCAGAGTGCTTTTCTAAAAAAACCGCGACATTTTTAATTCTGGGTGATATCTGTACTCGTAATTGTAAATTTTGCGGCGTTAAAAAAGGGTTGCCGGGAGAAATTAATCCGAGTGAACCAGAGAATATTGCTAAGGCAATAGAAAAACTTGGCTTAAAGCATGTTGTAATTACTTCTGTTACGCGTGATGATTTAGACGATGGTGGTGCAGAAGTTTTTGTTAGTACAGTAGGTGAAATTAGAAAAATAAGCCCGGCAAAAATTGAATTATTGGTGCCAGACTTTAATTTAAATAAAATCGCAATCAAAAAAATTGTTAATGCAAAACCAGAAATTATCGGGCACAATTTAGAGACGGTGCCGCGATTATATAATCAAGTTAGGGAAAATGCAGATTATAAAAGGTCGCTAGAGTTATTAAGGATGATAAAGATACTAGACGAAATAATACACACAAAATCTGGCCTTATGCTTGGGCTTGGGGAGGCAAGGGAAGAGGTTATAAATGTTTTAAAAGATTTACGCAAGATAGGATGTGAATTTTTAAGTTTAGGCCAATATCTAGCACCAAGCAAAAATCATTTTCCTGTGAAAGAATATATTAGCCAAGAAGAGTTTAATAATTACAGAAAAATTGCTTTAGATTTAGGCTTTAAATATGTTGCAAGCTCGCCGTATGTTAGAAGTTCATATATGGCGGAGAAATACATAATTAATGACCAATAACCAAATTCTAATGTCAAATAAAATTCCAATGACCAATCAACAGTTCAATAAGTTTTTAATTGGAAATTGGATAATTGGGGATTGATAGGGTATTTATGCCAAGTTGTTTCGTAAAAGAAGGTGCTTGTGAAAAAGAAATTTTAATTACTGTAAATAAAATTTCTAAGATTAAATTTAAACTTAATTTTCAAACAAGCTGTCCTTATATAAATAATTTGGCTAATTATTTGGGTGAAATTAATGTTGGAGAAGCCTTATCTCAGAGTTTGCTTGAAACAGAAGTTTATCGTAAGGCGTCGAAGTTCGTTTGCCGTAATAGTTGCAGTGTGCCTGCAGCAATTTTAAAACTAATTGAGGTTGAATCAAACACCTTTGCACCTAAGACAACGCAAATAGAGTTCATAAAAGAAATATAATTTAATTATATTTGTGATATAATTTTTATAAAGATTAACATGGGAGGTAATATGAAAAAATATTATTATTCTTTAATTTATTTTTTACTTATTTATTTTATGGCTTCTACGGCAATATTTGCTAAAGATAAAGATATCAATATTAAGGATAATAAAAATTCTTTTGTTTTGGATGTTAAAAAGGATGATAAATCATCTATGGTTAAAAAACCTCTAGTACGAGTTCAGATTCAACAGCCTCAAAATAATCAGATTATATCGACAGGGACTACTTTTGGTATGCGTATAATACTTAATTATCCTTCTTCTTTAGAAGCAGGCAGCTCTTTTATTTATCTAGAAGGTTATGGTAAGAAAATTAAACTTGAACCTATATGGCAGAAGGTCGCTTTAACTAATACATTGACTTGTCAGATACAAATGCCTCAAGCTCGCGAATTCGTTCATATTTCCCAAGATTCCGATTTAATTCATGGTATGAAATTATTAACCGAGTTAAAATTTATTAACGAGAAAGAAACAGTAACTAACGAAGTGCCGATTGTTCTTAGGCGGCCAATAATAAAATTTATAGGAATAGGTGATAAGGAAAGAATTAATAGGCCTTTTGAACTACAGTTTGCGGCGTATAATATTGATAAAAATACAGTTAATTTAATTATCCATAATTCAAACGGCGATGCTGTAATTAATAAAAGCGGCCAAAACGCGCTTTCTGGATTTGCTAATCAATATTTTTGGAGAATAGATACTGGCGATTTAGAGCCAGGACTATATACGGCAATTATTAGGGCGCAAAATATTCAAGGCGATTTAGAAGATCGAATTAGCTTTGATATTGCCATACCCGCACTTTTTAATTTAATCAATCCTAGAGAAGGCATTTATAGATTAGGCCAGAGGCTTCCTATTGAGATTATTTGTGATAGTAACGTTGCTCCAGAGCAAGTTCAGATAAGTATTGTATATGTTGGCCCGCAAGGTAATGAAGCATATACATATTTAGAGGCAAATTTGCAAAGACAAGATAAAAAAATAGTCGGTTCGGTTAATTTGCCGCTTAGATTAGAATTTGATATCGCTGGTTATAAGAAATTTCGCGCTTCAGTAAACGATCCCGGGTTAGTTTCCGAGGTGCCTATTAAGATTAAGTGATAAAAAAGAAGAAAATTTGACATTTTAACGCTATATGGTATATTTTAGTGTGTAGTTCCAATGTAGGCTTAATTATGGGTGATGATAATGATTCAGACGTTGATAAAAGATAGTGGGTATGAGGGGAAATATGTAGCTTTAAAAAGCTTTAATGATTCTACTGTTATTAGTAATGGAATTACCCCCCAAGAGGCTTACGAAAAAGCTATAGAGAAAGGCTTTGCTCGGCCAGTATTAATTTTTGTACCTGTTAAAGACATGGTGCAAATTTATTAATGCAGATATTAAATATACCTTTCAGAAGGTTTGGGCCAAATGATATTCCAAGGCCGTGGCTACCAGTTATTATTATAAATCCTCATGCAAATAGAGAAATTGAAGTGTACGGTTTAATTGATACTGGTGCTGATGAATGCGCTTTACCAGCGCAATATGCAGGTTTATTAGGGCATAATCTACAGGCTGGTTTTCCCAAAGAAATAAATACTGGAAATGGTAAAACGCTTGTTTATTCGCATACAATAAGTATAAAAATCGATAATTTTACAGTGAAAAATGTTTTAATAGATTTTATGCCTAACTTAAATGTTCCGTTGCTTGGCACAAGAAGCTTCTTAAGTAATTTTGTGTTGACGATTGATTATCGTGATAATGTATTTTCTTTGCATGATTAATTTCTGATAGATGTTAAAATAACACTTATTAGAAATGAATCGAAATTCGTGTCACAGAAATTCGTGTTACACTTGACATTTTAATATTTATATGTTATATTTTATCTTGTAATTTCGCCAGAGTTAGCCACAACCTGGCTTCCCCCAATAAAACAGAGTTAAGAATTAAGATTTAAGAAAACCCAAAAATCAA
>JBFMHM010000002.1:259137-260384 GCA_040753015.1 Candidatus Omnitrophota bacterium | reverse complement strand
GAAAAGGTAGCTGTGTAATAACCAAATCAACACTGAAAGTGTTACTGGAAAGTGAGTATCTACAACTCCCCCAGACCCCCTCTTTACCAAAGAGGGGGATAAAGGGGGAGTTTGATAACAACCAAGAACTACAATCCTACTGTGAATCGCAACTAAAAGAACTAATACTACCCAACCTAACACATAAAGTAAACCATGACCCATCATATGAGCCTTTAAGACAAATTTACAATGCAATCATATTAGCGAAATGGTATAAAAACAAAGTATTAAGTGATAAGGATTATGAATTAAGTAAGAACCAAGATCCTAAAAAACTTAATCCTTACAACTTAATCCTTAATTCTAACAATAATCCTTTCAATACAATTATTAACGCAAACAACCTAAACGGCCTTATCTCTAAAGAACCTGTAACCAAAGAACAAATCTTTGCTGCATACTTAGATTCAGTAAAGCAAGGAGAATACCACCTATCTAAAACCAACTACAACCCAGAGCTAAAGGCTAATATAAGAAGGAGCTATGTCAGTGGGGGTGCAGAGTTTACAGCTATAGCTTTAACAGTTGACCCAACTGCGACAAGCAAGGCAGGTGCACTTGCAACAGATAATTTAGGAGCAGCTGTTATCCTGACTGCTGAACAAAACGATGCTATTAATCAAGCAATAAGCGATAGTTTTACAACTACTAATGAGGATGAAAAAGCAAGAGACGTAACCGAGGAAGTAATTGGCTATACTTTAGCGAACGGCGTACGTGTATTTATTTGCCCATCATTAAGCCAATTTGACAACCAAGATGACTTTTCTCTTGTTGCTCACGCAGGCAGAGGAGGAGTAAGGGTAGTAGAGGGAGTTACTCATAGGCATACTTTGCGACAAATATATCTATCCCCTAAACAATTTGAGTTTGTGCAAGGCTTAACCCAAGAAGCACAAGAAGCACAAACACAATTCTGGACTCACGAGATAGCACATATTGAACATCCGGAGATGAGTGAAGAAGAGGTGCAAGCGATTGCGCCGACGGATAAAGTAAGAGAAAAACTAGTTGATCCTGATTTTAAAAGATTGATTGAAGCAGAAAAAGTCCT
Organism: Candidatus Omnitrophota bacterium; assembly: GCA_040753015.1. Lineage (GTDB taxonomy): Bacteria > Omnitrophota > Gorgyraeia > Gygaellales > JBFMHM01 > JBFMHM01. The sequence continues at coordinate 259,288 of JBFMHM010000002.1, read as the reverse complement.
TAACACGAAAGGCTTGGACTATCGTGCCTACCAAGCCTGCGCCAACGCAATCAGAGACATTGCCCAGAACAGGCCAGATCTTGCAGATAAAGCAATGAGCGCCTTAGAAAAAGTCCTTCTTAGAGACGGCCTAGATTCTTCTGTCTACGAA
>JBFMHM010000002.1:0-259037 GCA_040753015.1 Candidatus Omnitrophota bacterium | reverse complement strand
CTGCGCCTACGTACTCAGAGACATTGCTCAGAACAGGCCAGAGCTTATCCGTGAAAGCACCATTACTGCTTTAGAAAAAGTCCTTCTTAGAGACGGCCTAGATTCTTCTGTCTACGAAGCCTGCGCCTACGTACTCAGAGACATTGCTCAGAACAGGCCAGAGCTTATCCGTGAAAGCACCATTACTGCCTTAGAAAAAGTCCTTCTTAGAGACGGCTTAGACTCTTTTGCCTACCAAACCTGCGCCAACGTACTCAGAGACATTGCTCAGAACAGGCCAGAGCTTATCCGTGAAAGCACCATTACTGCCTTAGAAAAAGTCCTTCTTAGAGACGGCCTAGGCTCTTTTGCCTACCAAGCCTGCGCCAACGTACTCAGAGACATTGCTCAGAACAGGCCAGATCTTGCAGATAAAGCAATGAGCGCCTTAGAAAAAGTCCTTCTTAGAGACGGCCTAGGCTCTTTTGCCTACCAAACCTGCGCCAACGCAATTGCAACTTACTATACTAAAGTAAACAAGCCTATTCCAGCACACACCCTTAAAGCTTTGCGTCTGCGTAGCATACATTTTGCAGACGGCGGTAATAGTTCTCACGATGCCTCAAGTTTTGCTGAAAGTTTGCTTGTAGGTTCAACAAAAAGTGTTGCTCTTAAACCTTTACCTGAAGCTTTACCTGTAAAAGAAGATGTAGATTTAAAGGATATTCCTAAACAAGATAATCTTGACGGCTTACTTGATAACTATAATTTTATTCGTGCTCAAGGAAGAACATTAATCTATCAGCATAAAACAACAGGTAAATATCTAGCTTTAAAAGTATTAAAAGCTAATGAAAATGCCTCTGAACTTACTCATGAGCATAATATGTTTGCTTATTTTAAGAAGCATGGTAAGGCAATGGGCTTAACCTCAGATTATCCAACTCCTGTAACAATAAACGGTAAACAAGTAGTACGCGTAGCTGTTCTTTCAGAACACGCACTTACAGCTTTACAGTCTCAAACCGATAAAACAGGAGGTGTCCTTCAAATAGACAATCGCTATAATCATTACACAGTAATGGCATACCAAGTAGACAATTGTGATTATTTTACCTATATTAATGATAAAGAATTAAACGAAGAACAGTTCAATAGGGCAACTGAAAAGAGTATCAATGATTTATTTGTTCTTGCAAGCCATGGAATGATTCATCCAGCATTAGTAGACATATTCCATACTATTCCCAAGGATAGTGATAGATCTATGGGTGATCAAGGTAAATACCTTTGGATGGTAAATATAATTAGGAGCTTAAATAGCGGCACTGGCAGATTAAAGAATTGGTTTAACTCTGTGGCCTATCCTAACTTAAGATTATCAGGCTTAGCAGACTTAGCAGATATAACCACCTTAGATGAATTAGTATCAGATACAAATCATCATGGGAGTATTCATTTAACTGAAGCCAGAGGTAAGTTCCATAATAACCAAGAAGCCCTAAAGCGAATATTTCTTGCAAACTTCTTAGGAGATTATTTATTAGCTATTGTTTTAATCACTGGCTCAAGATTGCATAAGCTAAACCAATTAGATGTTAATAATCCACAGCAGCTTGCTGATATTATACAACAGGCATTTACTCAGGCATTTGCTGCTATGAGATCACCAGAACAAGCAGCTGAATTGGCTAAAGCTATTGACTGGACTCGCCTTGCCAGACAAATGAGCTATTTTATGTCAGGGGCATATATAGGTGACTTTAATCCTGCCAACCCAAATAGAAAAGTCCCAACAGGATTATTCGAAGACGATATAGCAACCTTTGGAGATTTTGACTTACAATGTTGGTCTGATGCTATTGGCTGGATGGGTATTGATGCAAACGACCAAGTAGACAATCAACCAGCCCTTGGCCCGGTAAACGGCGCGCTTCCTTTAACCGAGATAGTAAAGGCGTTGTACGTTTTTACAGCTTTAATGGCAACAGGAATGGAGGTTAGCGATGAAGACAATACTCCTGCCCCCACCATTGCCGACCAAGGCGTAGGGGATGAGGGGGTTACTTTTGTTGGCTCAGGGGTGAATCCGGTGATTTTGTTATTAGCTTATCTGTGTAAGCGAGACTATAAAACCTACTTAAGACCAGACGGAAGCACAAATTTACAATTAATGTGGCAGGATACAAGAGAACTTTATTTAAGGGTAAAGAGGGCGATAGAAAGATGGCGATTTCGCGCATTAATTAGGCGTATGAGCAAGATGGAAGAGGCGTATAAAACAGCTTGTAGTCAAGAGGACCCTTGGTTAGCCCTAGATAAAGCTACGAAACAATACCAGGAAATTGTAAGTCAAGTTAAGGCTGCAATGAAACATGTTGAAGCAAACTCAAAGGCATATAGTGTTTTAGAAAAATATTTGGAAGAATTAGAAAAGGTTCATCAAAGCATATCAGACTGGTTAATTGTTTATGCTTACTTAATTTGGCCACGAGTATATATCAAAGCTAAAGGTATTTTTGAGCCAAAAAATAAAAAAGAATACGAAGTCTTGCATTTACAAGCAGCGGCTGTTATGCAAAAATGGCAAGCGCAGAAGCAAGCTGCAAGTGATGATGTGAAAGAAATTATAAAGCGCCAAGGAGAAATAGCTAAATTATCAAGTGATGAAATTAGTCAAGCGCGTAAAAAAGAAGCGCTAAATAAGTTTGTTAAAGAACGTTTAAATGTTAACCGAACGCAAAGTTTATGGCATCTTAAAGATTTGTTTGAGCGGGTTACGCATTCAGAAGTTTTTACCGGCGCAGAACCAAATTCAGAAGAACGAGCTGCATTGGAACAAGCTATAGCGTTTGGATTTGAAAGTTCAACCGGCGACAAAAGCTTAAGAAATGCCGCAGTCAGGCAACAGGCTGATATATTAGCTGAAGGTGCTATGCTTAAGCCAGGCCAATATGGCGTACCTGTAACCAGTGTAATAAGGCAAACTCCCCGCGCTCAAGGTGCAATAGAGCATAATGTAGGTAGAGACTTTCGGCGTATACAAAGGCGGTATTCTGTTCGTCGAGGGTTGGTTTTTACCTTAGCCGCATTTTTAGGTGCAGGCTCTTTGTTTGGAGTGGTAAATGCAATTTCTGATTCTAATGATGTGCAAAAAAATATAATTACTCAAGTAGAGACGCATAGCAATGCGTCTCTACAACAAACCACCATAAGCCAAGAAGAAGATGATTCTAAACAAGATAGCGATAAATTAATCGCTGAATTAACAAATTTTAATTTTATTTTGGCACAAGCAAAAGATTTAGACAAAGTCGAAGAGGAAGAAAAACAAAGAGAGCTTAAAGAAAAGAGGGAGAAGCTTAAGCAATTACGCGTAGAAGAAGAACAATTAAGGCAAGAGCGTGATAAGGGTTTTCAAGAATTGCAGGCACAAGTAAAGCCTTATGAGCTAATAGTTCCACAAACCCAAGAAGTACCTAAACCAAAAACCTGGCATAAAGTTGAGCCTTTAGATTCAAAAACAACAGATGTTACTCAGCTAGAACTAAAAGATAAAAAAGTTGTTCCTCAAGAATTAACTAAGAATTTATCACCAGAAAATATTGGCATGGGATCAGCTAATCAAGATATCTCAGGGGATGTTTTTGCTCAAGTTGAAGGCGGAGGTATGGAATATCTTTTACAGGTAAGTTTTTCTAAAATAGACCCTATTTTAGGAGTAAAAATTCCCAGTTCCCCAGATGTAATTCACTGGCGATTGAGCGGTAAAGCGGAAAAATGGGTTGTTATGTCTCCTCAACCAAATAGGTTATTGGTTCCTTCAGGTTATGTTATTGCTGATATACAAACCGAGAATAAAGTTGATGATGTAAGAGTTTATTTTGACCGCGCAAATAAAATATGGCACTTACATACAAGTGCTGATACCGGCGCAGTAAGAATTGGCGTGCGTAAGGCTCAAACAGGCGAATTACCAGAGATAAAACCTTTTGAGATCGTCGGAAATAATGTTGGTGATAGCTTACCGCCGGAAATTAAGAGAATTTTAGAAAAAGCAAAATCATTACCGCTTGAGCAAAGAAAAAAGGTCAAAGAAAAAATATTGAAATTGTTTTATTATTCGACTAACCCAAATCTAAAACCAGCTGGTAATGCATTAAAAAGTATGTTTGAAAATTATGCTATGCAATGCGATGGTTTCGCAGTTGTCGATGCGATTTTATTAAGCGAGTTGGATATTAAGGCTGAGGTACATTCAGGCTATAGATCAGAACCATCTGGTAATGTGAATGGTATAAGGCATTCTTGGATTTGGACAGAAGAAGGAGTTGGTGAGTCAGTAGCCTTTAGCGAGAATGCATCGCCTCTATACGGAAAGCAAGGTGTAACTGATGAGGATTGGCAAAAGGAATTTGATTTTATCAAGGCACGCGCTGAACAAATTAAAATAAATTTAGCTGCTATCTTAGAAGGCCTTGAGCTTGAGTTTGAAATTGAAAAAGATCGGGCTAATGGGGTTAATATGCCAAAAGAAAAATATTATAAGCTGCTGAATGCTTTTTATTCAAAGAGGCTTAGAATTTTACATACTACTAAATTGACCAGAGAGCAGGCATTGCGCCTAATTGAAACAAACATTCCTTTAGCGCTAACCAATATTAAAGATAAATACCAGCTTATGGCATTTGGCAATTATTTGTTTGGAGTTATTGCTGAGGTAGAAAGGCAATTTCCCGATATTGATACAACTGAAGCAAAACAAGTTGTGATGAAATTTATTAATAATTTTAAAAACGAAAAAAAACCAACGCAAACATTATTTTTATCCGATGATTTTGTCCCATCTAGTTTTGTTCCATCATCTGAGAAATTATTGTCCGGAGATGATTCGGGAGAAGAATGTTGGGAATTGTTTGAGCCCTATGATATTCCTCATTCCGGAAGGAATGCTGTATTAAATGATTTAGTTATAGAAGATGGTTATGTGGTTGACTTGATTACAGGAAGAAAGATTAAAATTGGAGAACAAACAAAGATACATACCTATAATCAAGGTAGAGTTGCCGTAAAAAGCGATAATAAAGTTTATTTATTTGGCGAAGGTACCGAGCAATACCGCGGACAAGGGTTTTTAAATATAGCATTATATTCTAGTGCAATGCCGGATAATTGGCTGGCTGTAGTTAGATATAATGAGGGCAAAGAATATCAATTCAATAGGCTGGGCTTTATCGGGCCTTTGGCAGAAAAAGCAGGACTTAGTGATCAGAGATTTAGCGGAATTAAAGATATTAGAATTACACCTAGCGGTGGATGGTTGGCTGTAGTTGAACATCGAATAAGCGATAATGATCCTAATCCTGAATATAGCTTTGTTGGCTTAATTGCAGAAAAAGTTAAATTAACAGAAGCAAGATATAAAGAGATCACCTCATTATTTGTTTTTCCTGATGAAACATGGGTTGCTGCTATTGAACTTGGTAATGGTAAATATAAATTAATCGGCCCTGCTGCCGGTTCATACATTAATGCAGAATATAGTGAGTACTTAGAGGTATATGCTGTCGCTGACGGCACTTGGCTTGCTGTTTTATCGCCAATTCTTGGTGGCGGCTATCAATTGTTTGGGCCATCTGTTAAAGAGCCAACCGATAGTTATAAAAGTGTGCAAATTTCTACTGAACAAGGCAAGTTAGTTGCTATAGTTGGAGAAGAAATACGTATTTCTAATAAAGTTGTCCAAATACCATATACTAGTATGAGAATTCTAAAAATTGATAAAAACGGTATTAATGATTTAGGCATATCTATTTTTGAAGGCGTATCTAATCTTGCTGTTATTTTTGCGAGCAATAAATTAGTATTTTTTAAATTTTTCAATAAAGATAAATGGATTGCGGCTACTGTTGAAAATGAAGGCCAAGCAAATCAAAGTTATCGATTTTTTGGGCCTTTGGCCGATAATAGTTTTAATGGGAACATGGATGCAAAAAGCTATCAGGCAAAGAGGGAATGGATTGAACGTATTAGCTATCATAGTAATGGCGAATCTACGAGCATGGTAGCAGGAGAGGGCCACTGGCATAATTTTCGCCAGGCAGTTGCAGGTAGGTATGGCGTTGTGGATAACTTTGAAACTGATATTAGGAAAGATCGTTTTGATTTAAGATGGGAAAATCTTGATAAAATTTTAAAAGAGAAATTAGGAGAAGACGAGGCAAGCAGCGCTTATATCGTTTTTATTTTAAAAGATATGCTTAAAAGTGATAATTTAAAATATTTTGATTTTGACCGCACAGTGGAGATAATTGATAGAAATCTTGAGTTTTTTGTAGATGCTGTAAATGGTGCTTTAACAAATGACGAAATAGTAAACTTGATACATTTTTTTAGTAAGCATAGGATAGGCCTTGAAATTTTAATTCAACTAGTTACTATAAATAGCGAAAGATCAAAAACAATTTTACATCGTTTAGGCCAGGAAAAAATTCGAGAGATGTTTGATGTTTATGAGGCAAGCCAAAGAGAAAAGTTTGGTATAACCACAAGTGTTTATCCTGCCTATTATTATAACCAAGAGGCAAGAAAAGCAATTGAGCAATTAAATTCACTTGTTCCTCAAACTGGGAATGTTGGGCCATATGAAGACGCGCTTAAAGAAGCAGAGAGAAAACTTTTTGTCGTTGGCCTAGACAGCCCTGATGCAAATTTAAGCCAAGGTGATTTGGAGAGAATATTCCAGGGTTTGCATAGATATTTAGAAACAAGGACGGGTTCTAGCGGCTTTGCGTTTGATGTTGAGTTAAGCGCTGATACGCGCTCCGATACATTATTTAAAGCAATAAAGCTTTTACAAGCAAACGCAGAGGCTTGCAAAATTCGTTCGCTTAGTCCAGTAGAAGCGGCAAATAAAGAGGCTAGCCTAAGAGAATGGCAAGCAATTAATGATAAACTAAACGAAATTTTAGGGCCAGAATTTTCTGGCCAAAAAACTATTGATTCTTTATGGGTTGAATTTTGGAAAGAGGCAAACCAAGACGGCCTATTTTTACTATTTCTTATTGGCTTGCTGCATTTTGCCTTAAGTTTTATGTCAGATTATCTAAGGCGTAAAGATTTAATTTTGGGTGCTAGCGCAAATGATGTAATTAATAAAATTTGGCAGGATAACCCTTGGTTTGGCGGTGAGTTAGGTAATGCAAGAAAGCTGCTTGCAGAATTAATGTTGGCTAATAAAGAATTAAGTAACGAGGAGCAAGGCCGTATTGAAAATTTGCGTAAACGGTTACAAGGCAGAGAAAGAGTAATATTTGATTGCGTACGAGCAATTGCTTTAGAGTCTCCCAAAGAAGCAAACCCAAAATTAGCAAGACGGCTTTTAAGTTTAATTCCTGCAGTTAGCCTTTTACTTGTGCGCAGTAAGTTAGAACATCGTCAAAGGCAAAAAATGAATAAACAAATTCGCAGCCTTGTTGAAGAAATTAGCAGTGGAGATATTACTGCACCAAAACAAGCTTATAGCCGGCTTGAAGCGATAATTAAAAGTTTTGACAGCCAAAGTCAACAACGCGCTCAATCTGGTTCTTTGGTAAGCGTAGGTGATAGCTTAAGCCTTGCGCAAAAAATAGAACAAGGTTTATCGAGAGGAACAAAGGTTATTCCTCCGGTGACAAATGGACATTTACGGCTCAGCGGCAAAAGCGGCAGAAGATCTGGCCGAGGCAGCGAATATCATCAGTCAAGACACTATCAATACGGCGATTCACCAAGAGACATTGACTGGAAAAAAACAGCCAGGCAAAGCCCGGATAAACCACCAGCCGTCAAAGAGTATCAAGAAGAATACGAAGACGGTATAAGCTTACTTTTAGATTTTCGTTCTTTAGGCAGCCAAGATAATTTTGAGCCTTGGATACACTCTTTTATAAACTCAATATTAGTGCAATTTAAAAATAGATGTGTTGGTAGAAGTAATTATCATTACTGTTTAAATAGATTAATATTTGTCCTGCCTGACGGCAGTATTGTTTCAGAAAAGGTAACTTTGCCGCATAAGACTAGTTTAAATTTAATGGGTTTAGCCAAAGTAATTATACCTCGGGTTTTGGCTCGATGGAATAAGGCGCGGGCTAGTTTTGCAGGCCAAGACACAACTCAAATAAATCTTGAATTTTATGATGATGCGGAAAACCAAAGATACAGCCAAAGAACTAAAAGTATTACTGGTTCATCGAATATTATTGATTCCGAAAGATTAACAGAGTTTGGGCATGAATTTGCGCAAATACGCGGGCAAGACTTATATTGCATTGGGCTAGATGATGATTTGCGCTTAGGCCTTGCGCAACTATTGCCTAATCATAGAGTAAGAGGTTTTCATTGGCTGGCTAACCGGGCTTTGGCATTGACCCAAAGCGCAAATCTTTCGCCAAATATAACCATAGAAGATATAGGAGAATTAGCTATGCAATATCCTAGGCCTTCTGGGCGGACACAGGAGCCTGCCCCTACAGAAGCCGCTCACGGCGGCATTGATTTATCACTAATTCAAATTACCCTCGTTTCATAGTTATATTAATCTGCATTTTCTATTTATGGATATAGATTTTTATTGACAAGGATGTAACAACAGAGTATATTATCTTCTATTCATCAAAAAGCACTCAAAGGGGTTAAATGTGAAAAGAAAAATAACGATACAAAAGACACTTTCTACCAAGGAAGTGGAACTAATAACGCGGTTAGAGTTCTATGGAAAAGAGATTTATACCAAGCAGGAAATTATCTTTTTTTGTAAGAATAAAAAGCTGGCGGCATACTTAATAAAGAAGCTGTTAGAAAAAGGCAGATTAAAGAAAATTATTAAGAACATCTATCTTTTTATTCCAATGAAGGCTCCTAGTGGCCTTTGGGCAGGGAATGAATATTTAATCGCGAAGGCTTTAGCAAGAAAAGCCAATTATTATATCGGTTACGCCACTGTTTTTAATTCCTACGGTTTTACTGATCAAATTGCCCAGATGATTCAAGTAGTTAATGACAGGTATTCAATACGTAAGACATTTCTGGGCGTTAGATATAAATTGATTAAGGTATTGCCCAACCGGTTTTTTGGCTTGGAAACACGCAAAATAAAGAGTGAGGAGGTTGTTTTTCCGACAAAAGAACGCGCGATGATAGATGTTTTTGAATTTTATGATATAAGAAAAGCTTTTATCATTTTGAAAGATCAGCTCACTAAACTTAATATATCGTTATTCGTTGAATATCTAACTAAATACCCCGTCTTAAGGGTTCGCAGGCGCGCGGGTTTTTTCTTGGAAAAACTAGGAGCTGATAAAAAGTTATTGAGCAAGATTGACGTAGGAGAAAAAGGATATACTCCTTTGTATAATAGTGTGTCAAATAAAGGCGAGATTAATAATACCTGGAGAATAATTATTAATGGATAAAGTAAGACTAGAACAAATAATTCCTGTCATCGCGCAGAAACATAAATTTCGGCTTGAGATGGTTGAAAAGGATTATTATTTGACGCTTATTTTGAATTCTATTGAATCTCATCTGAGCGAAAAAATAGTTTTTAAAGGCGGTACGCTTTTAAATAAGATCCATCTTAACTATCATAGGTTAAGCGAGGATATCGATTTTACATACTACAGTCCAGATAGCCTTGAAATTCGTTCTAAGCGGTCCCGTGCGATTACGCCTATAAGGAAAAAGATGCCAGGATTGTTGAAGCTATTAGATTTAAAAAGCGAAATACCGCAGGGAAAGGGATTTAATAATTCTACGCAATATGTGTTTTATATATCATATCCGTCATTTATTACCGGCAAGGACGAAAATATTAAATTAGAGATATCGCTTAGGCAAACCCCTATTGATAAGCCCGTGCATAATATAGTTACGCATTTTTACAAAGATCCTTTTACAGGCGAGAATTTGATACCCCAAAATAAGATATTGTCGCTTTCGTTGAATGAGGCTGTTGCAGAGAAGCTTAAAGCTGCAATTACAAGAAGAGATGTGGCAATCCGTGATTACTATGATTTGTGGTTTATATCGGAGGCTAAGTTTGATTTTAATGATAAGCATTTTCTTGGTATTTTTAAGAAGAAACTCGAAGATGAGAATTATAATGGTAATTACAACAAAAACTTTGGCTTAGATCAAGAAACTTTATATTTACTTCGCAAACAGACGGAAACAGAATTGATACCAGTTATTAGGATAGGTGAGAGTTTCAACTTGGATAAAGTCTTTGAACGATTTAATGTGATTTTAGAGAAGATATAAGGTATACAATTTCATATAGTTGAAATATGAGTTTAGCCTAACGAAAAAATTAGTGGCTGTTGTGGGTTAGGCCGACGAGGATAATTCCCGCCATAATTAGAAGCGTGCCTAATAACCTTTTTAAGGAAACTTTTTCTTTTAGGACAAATTTGGATGTCCCTAAAACGATTATATAATTCAAACTGCAGAAAGGGAAGGCGAAACTAAGCTCGGTAAAATTTAATACTACTGTCCAGGTAAAAATATCCAAAAATACAAATAAAAATCCAAGCCAGGTAGTTTTTCTTAACAATATCTGCTTATAGAATTGGAATTGATTATGTATGCCGACATTCTCAAATCTATCAGCCACATTTTTGAAACATACTTGTGCGAATGCACTGACAATTGCAGATAAGAATATGAATATATAAATTTTAACTATCATAACTGCTTTTTGAAATTAATATAACACCGCCAATAATTAAAATCATTCCCAGCCAACGTAGGATTCCAATATGTTCTCCTAAGAAAAATATAGCAGCTATAGGCACGAATAAAAATGATGCGCTTCCAGCAGGAAATGCCACACTTAAATCAACCTTATTTAATACTACCATCCATAAAAAGAAGTTTATAGTTATCATTAAAAATCCTAGCCAAATAAAATGGGAATTGATCATCGATTTTATAAAAAGTATATATTCAGATAGATTGCTTAGGCTCATACTCGGAAAATTAATTGTACCCTTTTTTAGGAAAAACTGTGACGAGCTTTCTATTAAATCAGTCAATACGATTAAAGAAAATATTTTTAGCGTTAGATGTTTAGCACGATTCATATTTTTTTAAATCTTTTTAATATTTTTAATTGTTTATCCTGATCAGATGGTGCGAAAAATGGCGTAATTATTCTTGCTATCGGTTCAAATAATTTAAAGTTAGGTTTCATATAAAAATAATTATTATAAAATTTAAATTTTAGCCGCTTTTTTAGTTCTAGCGTAAATGTGCCTTCATCGAGGACTTTAATTTTATTTTTAATGCACCATTCTATTTTATCTCTGAATATTACAAAGTAAAGATTATACTTATAAACTATATTATAATCAAAACCAATAAAATCGCCAACCATTATATCGTTTTTATAGAAACACTGGTTGAAAGCAACAATTTTATCATCCAGCTTCCAGATAAAATACATGATTTCTTCAGGCATATTCTTTGCAATATTTAAAAAATAATCTTTCTTAGCTACATCAAAGTGTAGCTCATTTTTATTTACCGTATTTATATATAATTGGTAAATTCTATCTATGCATTCAGAGCAGTCTTTTTTTATCTCTAGGGTTAATGGTTTAAGGCCTGCATAGGTTTTCATTTTTCTGCGCAAGTCATACCTTGTTGCGTAAGATAATGTCTTTAGGTAATCTTCAAAAGAATCAAAATTTATATCCAGCCGTGCATTTGGATAAGTTTCAATTTCCATAAAATTTTGGTTTTTTAAAAATGATTGATATTGGCGAGGAAAATCTTTAAATGCGATCATCCAGGCATTTTCTTTTTTGGCAATAGCCTTCATAGCCGGGATAATTTCTTGAAGGACTATATTTTTGTCTTGAAATTCTGGGTTAAATGCTATATCGCATTGGCAAGACATTGGCATACCGATAAAAACCGTGCGGATATTTATTAAATAATAGAATATTTTTGAAATAAAATTAGTAATCCTTTTATATTTTTTATCTAAAGAGAAATCTATGGGAAAATTCATTATAAAACAAGGAGCGATGGCAATAAGCTCATTATTTTTTAAAAAATTTATATAATAAAATTTAAATTTTTTAGATTGGGTTTGTTCAATGCTTTTGTAGTATCCATATTGCCTTAATGGGTGAGATCCAAACAATTTCTGCCAAATATGGGGGTTGATATCATTAATATTTTCTGTTATGTTTATATTTAAATTCGGCATAACTTGGTATTATAACAAATATAAATTAATTTAATAGCTTTTTATGCTAAAATACATTTTATTATGTGTATAGCAAAAATAGTGAATTCAGTTTCTGAAATTCCTTCTGATATTTTTGACAAACTTTTTGAGAGTCAAGTTGAGGCAAGAGGTTTTTATAAGACATTAGAAGAGTCAGATATTGGGCCGTTTAAATATTATTACTTACTTATTATACAAAATCAAAAAATCATATCTATCGCGCCTTTGTTTTTACTCAATTTTAAACTTGATTTGTTCGCTCCGGAAAATGTCCAAAATTATATCAATAAAATAAGATTAGTTTTTAATAATTTTTTTTGTTTTAGGACCTTGATTTGCGGTTCGCCCGCTTTGGATTATGCTTATATTGGTTTTGATAAAAATTTTTTGCATAGAAAACAGGAACTTATAGAATTAATTTATAAAGAAATGGTTAATTTTACCAGAAAGATAAATGCTTCATCAATTGGTTTTAAAGATTTTGGTGAAGAATTTAAAGATTTAGATATATTAAAGGATTATGGGGCTATCAGAGTTGCCGCATACCCTTGCGTGATTCAAAGGCTTGCCGGCGCGTCTATAGATGATTTCTTTAAGAGCTTAAATTCTAGTAAGCGCCATGATCTAAAAAGAAAGATTAAAAAACTCAAGGACTTGCCAGAATTAAAGCTTGAAGTAAAGAATTCACTTGATAATAATGAATTAGAAAGAATTTATGAATTGTATCTAGAGACATTTAAACGCTCATCTATCCATTTTGAAAAATTAAGCAAAGATTTTTTTATTAAAATACAAGAAAATATGAAGGATGATGTAAAATTCTTTATCTACAAGATAGGCGGTAAGATTGTAGGATTTAACCTTTGTTTTGTTAAATATGGAGTATTCCTTGATAAATTCTTAGGCCTTGATTATGAATATCTGTATAAATACCATTTGTTTTTTAACCGCTTCTTTTTAAATATTGAATGGTGCTATAAAAATTCTTTGAGTATCTATCAGTCAGGGCAGACTGGTTATGACGGTAAAATACAACTTGCCGGCAGGTTAAAACCGTTGTATATTTATGGCAGGCACTTAAATAGTTTTATTAATCTATTGCTGAAGCCAATTTTTTTTATTGTGCAGCCTAAAAATTTCGACCCAATTTTTAAATTAATTCCTAAATATAAGTTTCAGCAGTTAAATTGATTTATATTTTGACCTGTTTTAAAATAATTGTATAATATAAATATGTTTATAATATCTAATTTATTAATTGCTCTTGCCAATGTTCTAGATATTGTTTTGACTATCCTCTACTGGCTTATCTTAATACGAGCTATAATTAGCTGGGTCAGCCCTGATCCTTATAACCCAATTGTTCAGTTTTTAAATGCAGTCACAGAGCCGATTCTTTCTCCTATCAGAAGAATGATTCCATTTAATTTTAGGATAGGTATAGATATTTCACCGATAATCGCTTTTCTTTTAATAATATTTATAAAAACTTTTCTTGTTAAAACTTTACTTGAAATAAGCAGCCGGATTAGATAATTTTTATAATGGAGAATGTAGATATAGTAATTGTTGGCGCAGGTGTTATTGGCTTGGCTATAGCTTATGAAATCTCTTCTCATAATAAAGATATCTATGTAGTTGAAAAGAACAATTCTTTTGGGCAGGAAACCAGCTCAAGAAATAGCGAAGTAATTCATGCAGGTATATACTATCCTAAGGGCAGTTTAAAATCTGTTACATGTTTAGAGGGTAATAAGCTTATTTATGAATTATGTAGGGAAGGAGGGATAGCACATAAGCGCATTGGAAAGTTGATTGCCGCAAAGGATGGCAACGAAATTGAGAGGCTTGAGAAGTTATTTAAGCATGCATTATCTTGCGGGGTCGAGGATATTAAGCTTATTGATAAAAATGAAATTATTAAATTAGAACCTAATCTGAAAGCCGATGTTGCTATATATTCTGGTTCAACGGGAATTGTTGATACGCATTCATTGATGAAGCATCTTGAGACAAAAGCAAAATATAATTCAGTACAGTTTGTCTATAATGCACAAGTAACCTCTATTAATAGAGAAAAAAATAATTTTGTATTAGAGATAAATGACAGCGATAAAGAAAAAATTAAAATATCAACAAGAATGGTTATTAATAGTTCCGGCCTTTATTCAGATAAAATTTCTGAGATGGCCGGGATTAGAGAAGAGTCATATAAATTAAAGTTTTGCAAAGGGCAATACTTTAGGTTATCTAGCCAAAAATCAAGGATGATTAACCGTCTTATCTATCCTGTCCCTGATATAAAAGGAAGAGATCTTGGTATACATGCAACACCTGATTTAGCTGGTTCAGTGCGCCTTGGCCCGGACGCAGAATATATTTCTGGGAATATTTTAGATTATTCTTTAAACTTAAGAAAAAAGAAATTATTTTATGAGTCAATCCATGATCTACTGCCGTTTATTTCAGATAGTGATTTGACAGAGGATACCAGTGGTATTCGCCCAAAGTTACAGGGGCCGGATGACGGTTTTCGTGATTTTATAATTAAGCATGAAAAGGATAGAGGGTTAGATGGTTTTATTAATTTAATAGGCATTGAATCTCCGGGGCTTACAGCAAGTATTGCTATCGCAAGGGTTGTAAAGAGCCAAACGCAGGAAATATTTAATGAAAGATAACAAGAGGATACTTTTAGCCTTAAATGATAAGGATTTAATCCAGCCGCTCCAGGCAACTATCAAAAGCTGGGGGTATGAAATAGTGTTAGTCAAGAATGGCAAAGAGGCGTTTAATGAGCTAACTATTTGCCATCCTTACGCAATAATCGTAGATGACACATTAGAAGATATGGATGGTTTCAATCTAAGTAAAACCCTTAAAGAAGATTTTTTAACTGCTCATATTCCGATAATTATGCTTATCGATAAGAAGCAGGCTCGAAAAAAAATGCTCGAGATTGAACAAGGGGTAGATGATTATCTAATCAAGCCGCCAGATCCTATAGATCTTGAATTAAGGATTGAGCTTGCCAAGAGAAGCGGTGATTATCAATTTTTCGCAAATTCTTTAACTCGGTTGCCAGGAAGCCCGGCTGTTGAAAAAAATGTAAGTATTAGAATTCAAAGTAATCAGCTCTTCTCATTTTTTTATATAGATATTGATAACTTTAAATCTTTTAATGACAAATATGGCTATGTGTATGGTGATAGCGTGATTATGCAGACAGCGCGCATAATTTCAATGGCTGTAAAAAAACTCGGGTCGAAAAATGATTTTGTTGGGCATATCGGTGGAGATGATTTTGTCGCTATAGTTAACCCGGATAATGAAAAGATGATTGCTAAATATGTGATAGAAGAATTTGATAGATTGATACCTTTTCATTATGCGCCAAAAGATCGCAGAGAAGGTTTTATCATTGTAAAAGATAGGTCGGGAGAAGTTAAAAAAATACCGCTAATGTCTATTTCAATTGCGATAGTTAATAATAAGAGAAAACAGATTGCAAATTTTTTAGAACTTACAGAGATTGCTTTCGAGATTAAGAAGTATCTAAAAACATTAAAAGGGAGCAATATGCTTATTAATAGGAGGCATGAAGAGCATTTGAATGAGAATAATGATATATTGGCTAAACGGGTAGAAGCAGAATCAGATTTTGTTAAAGGCTTATTATTAAAAAGAACTAAGCCATTAGGGCAAAGATTATTGGATGCGAAGTTAATTGATGAGACGTCTCTCAATGCGGCTTTGGTTAAGCATTGGGCAACCGGTAGGCTTTTAGGTGAAGTGATTGTTGATTTAGGCATTGTGTCTCAAGAGCGGCTTGATAATTTTTTAGTAGAAGTAAATAAGGCAAGGAGTGAAAAATGATTGGTTTAGTTATAAGTGTCCTGACTATAATTCTATTTGCTTTGTTTGTTGAGATTGCGGCAATCGCACTGAAATTAACCGGATTAAATATTGAAATTGCAAGATTTCAAGCGCTTTCTGCTCTAACAGGGACTGGTTTTACATCACAAGAAGCAGAGTCAGTTGTATCCCATCCGAAAAGAAGAAAAATTATAATGGTGCTTATGATACTAGGGCCAGTAGGTTTTTTAACACTTATTAGTATGCTTATGATTTCTGTTAGGGAGCATGTTATAATTTTTCATTTAACAGCGGTTATTATTATAGTATTATTGCTGTTGGTTTTTACGCGAAGCAGGAGATTTATGAATATCGTACATAGCATTGTCGAGAATCAATTAAGGCGTACTAATATCCGTAAGATAGGATTAGAAGAAGTTTTTGCTTTAAATAAGGAGTTCGGTGTTTGTGAAATTTTAGTCGATGGCAATTCATTATTCAGAGATAAACATTTGAATGAAACAGATTTTAAGCATAAAGGTTTTATTGTTCTTGCAATTAGAAGAGATTATCAGATTATAACTGTGCCGCATGCAGAAGATACAATTAGAAGTGGTGATATTTTGATTATTTTTGGCAACCTTAAAAATATTAAAAATATAATGAAAGATAATGAAACGGATTGAAATTTTAAGCAATAAGCAGGTTTGGGATGTTAAAGGTATAGATAAAGATAATCCAGAGTTAACTTTTGAAGCATTATTTAGCGGTGGGGCTTTAGAAAAAATTATAAATGATTTTGAGTTTGAATATAGAAAAAAGAATAAAAAGGGTATTTTTTCTGATTATTCTGAGAATAATAGAATTAGAGGTATGGCTGTAACTAAGGCGTTATTAAGCAGCAACCCTTTAAAAATAAAATTTGCAAAGCATGTTTTGGCTATGCTAGGAAAAAATGGGGCGGAAGGTATATTTGTTTTAGACAAAGGCCTTGGTTATAAGAATTGGAATAGGAAGGATAAGAATTGCTGGAGCAATATTGATAAGGTAGTTATTGGCGGAGGCGTATCGAAAGATTATACAGGTAAGATTTTAATTTCTGCGATTAAAAAAAACCTGAATAAAAATGGCCTGAATAATATTAAGATTTTTCAGGCAAAATTTCCCGGTAAAGAATCTGGTTTCCTAGGGGCGGTTGTAAATTTACTGCCGCGAGTTTTTAAAGAAAAATCCAATAATATACAAGCGGTTATAGGCGTTGATTTAGGGCGCGATAAAATAGGCGCAGGATTTATTGTTATTGATACAAAAAAAAGAAAAATTCTTGGTAAATTAAAAACGCTATGGCATTCAATTATCGTTAATAAGACTCCCGGCGGGCATAATTTAAAAATATTTGTAGATTCGAAGAAAAAATATTCAAAAAGAGAGGCAGCGCTTGGCTTAAAAATTAGAAGCCAGATATTAGAAAAAATTGTCGAACTAATAGTAGAAAATGTAAAAATAATTACTGCTCAAAAATTAGCTTATTCTAAATTTATCGGATTGTCTATCCCTGGCGAGGTTGATAAAGACGGAGGTATAATAGGATCGGCGCATTACTTGCCATTTTTTAAATTAAGCGATAATTTTCAATTTAAGGCAGAGCTTAAAAAAGTGCTTTGCAGGCATAACTTAGTAGATTTAGAACCGGTTGTTATAAATGATGGTGTTGCTGCCGGCCTTAGTAATGTTTATTTTGATGACAGGATTAAGAGCGGTAAGGTTATTTTCTTAGGCGTTGGTTCGGGGCTGGGTAGTTTTATTGGGAGGATAAAATGAGAAGAAATACTATTGGTTTAGTAATACATCACTATAAAGATATGTTTGGCACCTTCTCTGCGATGGAAAAAATTAGGGGAGCCAAAGATGCGGCTTTTAAAAAAGGTGTGGATTTACTGATTCACATTTCAAAAAAAGGCAGTGAATTTAATTATAAAGCAGTGGATGGCGTATTGTTTGCAGACTTGTTCGAAAACGAAAATTTAATTTCTAAGGCAAAAAGATTAAAAATTCCTTATATTATTTTAGAATATTTTGATTCAAAATCACCGCATAATTGTATTGGCATAGATAATAAAGGCGCTGTAGTCAAGCTTATTGATAAATTAGCAAATATGGGTCATAAAGATATTGCTATAGTTACCGGTAAGCTTGAGGCAAAGATAGGCAAAGATAGATTAGACGGTTATCTTGAGGGATTAAGAAAAAATAAACTTAAGATTAATAAAAGATATATAATAGCGGGCGACTGGACAAAAGAAAGCGGTGTAAGAGCATTTAAGAAATTGAAGAAATATGATAAAATTCCGACAGCAATTTTTGTTAGCGGGGATGAAATGGCTTTAGGCGTTATAGAAGAAGTTAAAAGGCAAGGTTTAAGAATTCCAGAGGATTTATCAATAATTGGCTTTGATGATATACCCATAGCTTCAAGTGATAATATATCATTGAGTACGGTTAGGCAGCCGCTTTATGATATAGGTAGGCGCGGGGTTGAGAATCTCGTAAAGATCATAAAAGAAAAAAATAAAAAATCAATCAAGCTATTGTTAAGGGATAGTAAGGTAATTTTGAGAAAATCGGTAATGGCCATTTAGTTTTATTTGATTTTATTGATTTTATTGGAAAAATGTATTGCAATAAGAAAAATACTATGATATATTGACGATTATTATTTGTATTATTGAAAATAATAAAATATTAATTATCTAATAATTTAGAAAGAGTTAAAGAGAGGAGATCAAGCGTGGAAGTACAAGCAAAAACGAGCGTAACAACAAATAAATATCCTATATGTGAACGATATAAAAATAATCCTATTTTAACCGGGAAAGACTTTCCAACCGATTATGACATTAAAACTGTTTTTAATTCGGGCATTGTTAAACATAACGATAAATATATAATGGTTTGCCGGGTTGAGAACTCTGCTTTGTTTAATCGTTTTTGGATTGCTGAAAGTAAAGACGGTTATAGTTTTAAACCATGGACGAAACCGGTAGATATGCCTTACGAAGATCCGAAATTCAGGAAATACGCTGAATCTATGATTTATGATCCACGTGTAACAAAAATTGGTAATGATTACTATATGATTCATGCCGCACATTCAGGCCATACTTGCCGTTTGAGCCTTGTTAAAATATTAGATGATTTTAAGAAATTCGAATGGCTTGGTTTTATATCGGAGCCAGATAATCGCAACGGAGTACTTTTCCCGGAAAAAGTCAATGGTTTATATGCACGTTTAGACAGGCCAAATACAGGCGCAGGTAATGGAGATGTATGGATATCTTATTCTCCGGATTTATTGTTCTGGGGAAAAAGTGAATGCGTATTTAGGAATTGGGAAGGTATTCGTTGGGCCTGGACAAAAGTTGGCCCCGGGGCAGTTCCTATAAGAACACCCGAAGGATGGCTTACTATTTTTCATGGTGTGCGTACTCAATGCAGCGCGCATTATGTTTATCAATTAGGTGTTTGTCTCCTAGATTTGAATGACCCGGCGAAAGTTAAGGCTATGGCTGAAGAAGCAATTTTGATTCCCGAAGAGCAATATGAACTGGTGGGCCAAACTCCAAGTGTTGTGTTTACTTGCGGGGCTGTGGTTGAAAATAACGGCGAAGTTAAGCTTTATTACGGCGGTGCCGATACAGTCCAATGTGTTGTTACTACAACATTAGAGCGGCTTATTGAGGCATGCTATACTGGCAAGAGATATCATGGCCTTCGTAAAAAATAATTCAAAAGAAGAGGGAGGAGAATAAAAAATGGTAGAAGATAGCGCTACGAATGAAAAGAAAAATATATGTCCTCCTCGCGATCACCTTCCGCGGCCTACAAAAATAGCTTATAGTCTCGGTACGGCAGTTGATATGTGGGGCCTTTGGTTATATCCATCCGTTGCATTTGCAGTTTTTAATTTATATTTAGGTGTTCAACCGTGGTTAGTTGGGTTAGCACTTACGATTATCAGAGTTTATGATGCTATCGTCGATCCTTTAGTAGGTTGGTTATCTGATAATCTGCGTTCTAAATATGGCCGCCGCCGGCCTTTTATTCTAATAGCTGGCATTGCAAGCGGTTTATTATTGCCCATTTTATTTTTGGTATCACCGTCATGGTCAGAGATGAAATTTCTTGGCGTAACCGTTGTATTTTGGTATATGTTATTGTCAAATTTGGTTTATATACCGATAATCAGCGCTTTTACTGTGCCCTATTATAGTTTAAGCGCGGAGATGTCGCCTTGCTATGAAGAACGCACTTCTATAATGTCTTATCGTAGCATAGCTCAAAAGATTTCAGAATTAGGTAATTTCTATGCTTTACGGTTTACAAACCTTGCTTGGTTTCTTCTTCCGCAGACAGGGCAAAAAAATACTCTTTTAGGAATGCAAGTGTATACAGCAATATTAGGTATAGTAATGGCAATCTTTGCTATAATTATTTTCTTTAGAGTCAAAGAGCGTTATTACGAAAAAATAGTAGTAAAAATTACTAAAAAGATTTCTATCTGGAGTGGTTTAGGCGAAACTCTTAGGTGTAAGCCATTTCGTCAGATGATGGTTATGGGAGGTGCGTTTACCTTAGGGACAAGTATGGTTGGTTCGCTTGGTTATTATACAACGGTTTTTTATGTATCCAGCGGTAATAAGATTATGGGGGATAATTGGCAGTTTTGGATGGGGTTAGCTTTTATGATTGGTGGTGTATTAGGTGTTCCGTTTTTGGCGGCTTTGTCGCATCGTATTGGTAAACGCGAGGCAGCGGTTACAGCTTGTGCCATAGGTATATGCGGTTATGGCGGTTCTTGGTTTTTATATACTCCGGCAATTCAATGGCTGCAGACAATTTCGTCTGGTTTGATGGGAATGGCTGCGGCTTCTTTATGGATGCTACATAGTTCTATCGGCGCCGATATAGTTGATTACGACGAACTTAATACCGGAATAAGAAGAGAAGGATCTTTTACCTCTTGTGCTTCATATATTCTTAAATTAGGCAATTCGTTTGGCTATTATATTTCCGGCCTTATATTAACATGGTCGGGTTTTACTTGGAGCCGTCAGATACAATTACCAGAGACTATATTTTGGATTCGCGCAACACTTGCATCTTTACCAGTCGTAGGGCTTATTGTTGCAATTATTTTTGTTTTGCGTGTTCCGCTCACAAGACAAAAATCCGAAGAGATCCGAAGGCAGCTTGAAGGGCGCAGGGGTGAGATCTAAGTAAAATTTTTTTAAAGTATTTTTTTAAAAAGCTCTGGGATTAATTTTCCAGAGCTTTTGTTTTATTTGACTTATATTTATTTATATTATATAATTTATAAATTATGGAAAATGATTTATTAAAAGAACGCAGGGAAAAGCTAGAAAAATTAGAATCGCTTGGAGTAATTGCTTATGGTGATAAGCCATTGTTGCGCTTAGACATAGGCGAAGCTATAAATAATTTTAGTGAAGGTAAAAAGTTAACCGTTGCCGGCAGGCTTATGAGTATAAGAGGTCATGGAAAAGTATTTTTTGCCGACTTAAGAGATTCTAGCGCAAAGCTACAGCTTTATATAAAAAAAGATATTGTTGGCGAAGATAAATTTAATATTTTTTCACTTTTTGACATTGGTGATATTATAACCGCAAGTGGAGAGCTTTTTAAAACGCACACCCAGGAGATTACTATAAAAGTAGAAGATCTGAAGCTGCTTTCAAAATCACTAAAACCGCTTCCCGAGAAATGGCATGGCCTTAAAGATGTTGAAACTCGTTTTCGAAAGCGCCATCTTGATTTAATTTCAAGCCCCGAAGTTAGAGAAGTATTTTTAAGGCGTACAAAAATTGTTTCTAAGATCCGTTCTTTTTTAGATTCTGAAAATTTTATGGAGGTTGAAACTCCCATGCTTCATCCTATAGCAGGAGGCGCAGCTGGCAGGCCGTTTTCGACACACCATAACGAATACGATATTAATTTATTTTTAAGGATTGCACCAGAGCTTTATCTTAAAAAACTTTTGGTTGGTGGTTTTGAAAAAATTTATGAGATAAACAGAAGTTTTAGAAATGAAGGGGTTTCAACAAGGCATAACCCAGAATTTACAATGCTCGAGGTTTATGCCGCATATAACAATTGTGATGATATGATGGAGTTATGTGAAGAATTAATAACTCATGCGGCATATGAAGTGTTTGGAAAACTTATTTTTGAATATCAGGGGCATGAGGTTGATTTAACTAGGCCGTGGAAGCGGGTTTCTTTTGCTAAGATTGTTGAAGAAGAATTTAGAATTTTTGCTAATGATTCCGAAAGTGTTATGTTGGATAAACTACGAGCTAAAGGAAAGTGTAGAGCGGAAAAAGGCCTAACGAGGACACAGATAATGAAAATTGTCGAAGATCATTTGCAAACCCAGTCTTTTTTTTCTCCAACATTTTTTACAGATTATTTCACTTTTTTGTGTCCTCTAGCTATGGCTAAAAAAGATAATCCTAATATAAGCGAACGTTTTGAATTATTTATGGGAGGAATTGAAATTGCTAATGCTTATTCAGAACTTAATAATCCCATTGAACAAAAAGAAAGATTTTTAGCAGAGTTAAAGGAAGATAACGAACATAATGATCGTAATGTTGATGAAGATTTTATTGAGGCGTTAGAATATGGTATGCCGCCTGCAGGCGGGCTCGGGATTGGAATCGACAGATTAGTTATGATATTGACTAATCAGCCGTCGATAAGAGAGGTTATATTGTTTCCGCTTTTGCGTCCAGAGGCATAAATTGCTAAATAACTATGTCTTTTGAATGGCGTATTAGTTTGAGATATTTATTTAGCAAACGAAAAGAAAAATTTATTTCTTTGATTGGTGGGATTTCGGTTTTAGGTATAATTATAGGCGTAATGGCCTTGGTTGTTGTGATTGGGGTAATGAGTGGTTTCGATAAAGAGCTCCATGATAAAATTATAGGTACAACAGCTCATATTGTTATTGAAAAAGAATCTGGCATTACGGACTATAATGATTTGATAGGTAAGATCAGTTCTTTGAAAGGTATAAGCGGAGTGTCAGCTTATGTTTCCGGACAGCTTTTTCTTTCCACTAAGGATAGAATTATCGGTATTGCTCTAAGGGGTATTAGTATTGAGCAAGAGGCTCAGACTAGTAAAATAAGGGATTATATGATTTCCGGGGATTTTAATTTACCGGCAAACGATCTTTTAGTCGGGAGCGAGCTCGCGCGCGATTTAGGTATTAAAATCACAGATAAGATAATGCTTTATTCTCCTGTAAATAAAACAAGCGATGTATATAGCGTCAGAGGTATTTTTCGTTCAGGGATGTATCAGTATGACGCAAGTTTAGTTTTTATTGATCTTTATAGAGCACAAACATTATTGGGTTACGGGAATAAAATCAGCGGAATATCTATTCGACTTAAAAATATTTATGATGCCCAGATTATAAAAAATAAAATTGAAACTTTGCTTGGGCCGGAATTTATTATACGCAGCTGGCAGGAAGTAAACCGTAATTATTTTGCGGCTTTAAAACTAGAAAAAATTACGATGTTTATTATTCTTACTTTGATAGTTCTGGTAGCATGTTTTAATATTATAAGTACATTGATTGTTCTTGTAGTTGATAAAACTAAAGATATCGGGGTTCTAAAGTCATTAGGCGCAACGAAGAAATCTATTGCTCGAATTTTTACCTTGCAAGGTTTTCTAGTTGGTTTTTTTGGTATCGTTGTAGGAATTTCAAGCGGTTTAGTTCTATGTGGCTTGCTTAAGAAATATGAATTTATAAAATTACCGAAGGATATTTATTATTTGGACCATTTACCGGTTGAGATTAATTTTTATCCGGATATTTTCGCAATTATTATTGCAACAATTTTTATTGTATTAATTGCTACTGTTTATCCGGCTAAAAAGGCAGCAAGGCTTGACCCAGTAGAGGCCTTACGTTATGAATAATTATGCTAAGAGTTAACAACGTAGATAAAATTTATAAGATTGGCAATAAAGATTTATGTGTTCTTAAAAATGTGAATCTTGAGATAAAAAAGAATGAAGCTGTTGCAATAATTGGGCCTTCAGGTGCAGGTAAGTCAACTTTATTGCATTTATTAGGAGGTTTAGATTTACCAAGTAAAGGCCAGGTATTCTTTGAAGATACTGATTTAGCTAATCTTTCAGATGTAGAGCTTTCTTCGATTAGGAATAGGAGGATTGGTTTTGTATTTCAGTTTTATCATTTACTGCCAGAATTTAGTGCATTAGAAAATGTTATTATGCCGGCATTAATAAATAGAGAAAAAAACAAAAAACAGATTGAAGATAGGGCACTAGAGCTTTTAGATTTGGTTGGGCTTTTTGATCGTATAAATCATAGGCCGAATGAACTTTCTGGCGGCCAGCAGCAGAGGCTTAGTATAGCTCGAGCATTAATGAACAAACCAGATTTGCTTTTATGCGATGAACCAACGGGAAATCTTGATTCAGTTAACGGCAAACAGATTTGTTCGCTGCTTTTAAAATTAAAAGAGAAAAATAACACAACTATAGCAATAGTTACCCATGATGCGAATGTTGCATCTATTGCGGATAGGATTATCCATATTAAAGACGGTATTATCTTAAATTAGTTAGGAGGCGGGATGTTAGTTTATGTCAATGGTAAGCTGGTTTCAAAAAATGAGGCAAAGATTTCAGTTTTTGATCATGGGTATCTTTATGGTGATGGTGTTTTTGAAGGAATTAGAAGTTATAACCGTCTAGTATTTAAATTGAAAGAACATGTGGATAGGCTTTATGAATCTGCGCATTCAATTATGCTTAATATTGGGATTTCTAAAGAAGAATTCATTGAAGCTGTTTGCTATACCTTAAAAGCAAATAAATTAGATAATGCTTACATTAGAGTAATCGTTTCACGTGGTGAAGGCGATTTAGGCCTTGATCCGCGTAAATGCCGAGGTAGGGCAACAATTGTAATTATTGCTGATAATATAGTTTTATATCCGAAAGAAATGTATGATAAAGGGCTTTCAATAATTACTGTGCCGACCGTGCGCAACTTGCCAGAGGCGCTTAATCCTCAAATTAAATCTCTTAATTATCTTAATAATGTTTTAGCAAAAATTGAAGCTGTGAATGCCGGGTGCGAAGAAGCGATAATGCTTGATAGTATGGGTTATGTTGCAGAATGCACCGGGGATAATATTTTTATTGTAAAACGTGGCGAATTATTTACGCCTCCTCAATGCATGGGAACACTTCGTGGTATTACGCGCGACACTGTTTTGAATATAGCCGATAGGTTAGAGATTATTAATCATGAGCACGTTATTACAAGGCATGAAGTTTTTATTAGTGATGAGGTTTTTTTAACTGGTACAGCTGCCGAGATTATTCCTGTAGTTAAAGTTGACGGCAGAATTATTGGCAAAGGTGTCCCAGGTAAGATGACATTAAAATTGATTAAAGAATTTAAAAAGGCAACAAAAACAGAAGGAGTAAGGTATTAATGTTTTGTGATATTTGTGGGAAAGATAAAGCAACCGTCCATCTTACTGAAATTGTTGATGATCAAATGACAGAACTTCATCTTTGCGAGGGCTGTGCAAAGAAGAAAAGTATTGAGATGGAGCAGCAGTTTGGGTTGGCAGATCTTTTAGCAGGATTAACCGAGCTTGGTGGGCAGAAGGCAGATAAAGATACGTTAGGATTAAAATGCCCTGTTTGCCATATTTCTTACGATGATTTTAGAAAGGTTGGTAGGCTTGGCTGCAGTCATTGTTATGATACTTTTCGAAAATACCTAGTACCTCTTTTAAAAAAAATCCATGGTTCAAGCCAACATTTAGGCAAGGCGCCTAAGATGCTTTATGGTGTAGTTAAACCTTCTAAAATTATTCGAGAACCTAGGCGGGAATCAGAAATAGGTGTATTGAAATCTCAGCTTCAAGAGGCAATCAAGAAAGAAAATTTTGAAGATGCAGCAAAAATTCGTGACAGAATTCGTGAGCTGGAAAAAAAGAATGGTGAGGGTAAAAAATGATTTTGGACAATTTAGTCAAACATACAAGTGAATGGCTTAAGGGCACAGGGCCAAATTCTGACATAGTTATATCCAGCCGTATTAGGCTTGCAAGAAATCTAGAAAATATTCCATTCCCGCAGTGGGCAGATAAGAAGCAGGCCCAGGGCGTATTAGAAGAAGTTTTTAAAGCATCTTCAAGAGTTGATTTTCTAAAAAACACCTTAATGCTAAAAATGGCTGATCTGAATAATTTAGACAAACAATTTTTAATCGAGAGGCATCTTATTTCTCGCGAGCAGGCTATGAAGGTTGATTCTAAAGGTATAGTTGTTGATCAAGAAGAAATTATTTCTATAATGATTAATGAAGAAGACCATCTGAGAACTCAAGTAATACGTTCCGGTTTTGATTTATTTGAAGCGTGGAATATAATTAATCAAATAGATGATTTATTATCTAGTAAGTTAAATTTTGCCTATTCTGATGAGTTGGGATATTTAACCGCATGCCCTACTAACACTGGAACTGGTATGCGAGGTTCAGTTATGTTACATCTTCCCGCACTTGTGATTACAATGCAGATTAATAAAATTCTATCTGCGGTATCAAAATT
Organism: Candidatus Omnitrophota bacterium; assembly: GCA_040753015.1. Taxonomy (GTDB): domain Bacteria; phylum Omnitrophota; class Gorgyraeia; order Gygaellales; family JBFMHM01; genus JBFMHM01. The sequence continues at coordinate 232,226 of JBFMHM010000002.1, read as the reverse complement.
AGGTTTTACAACTCGAGGCCTTTATGGCGAAGGAACACAGGCGCAAGGGAATTTTTTTCAAATTTCTAATCAGGTATCTTTAGGCCAGAATGAAGAGGGTATAATAGATAAACTTAATGGTCTTATTAGGCAAGTTATTGAACAAGAAGAGCAAGCGCGTAAATTATTAATTAATCAGAAAAAAGCATTTTTAGAAGATAGGATAGGCAGAAGCCTAGGTATTTTAAAGAGCGCTTATATAATTACTAGCCAAGAAACAACTGAATTGCTTTCTTGGGTAAGGTTGGGTTGTGATCTTGGTATAATTAGTAATCTGGATCGTGTAAAAATTAATGAATTATTTATATTGATTCAGCCGGCACATTTGCAAAAACTCGAAGGAAGGATTTTAGATCATGGCCAGAGAGATGTTAAAAGGGCAAGTATAATAAGAGAAAAATTAAAGTGATTACGTAGATTTAAAATGATTGCATATATGACGGTAAGGGGGAGGAAATTACGATGTTTAATAGGTTTACAGAGCGCGCAAGAAAAGTAATAATTTTATCAAAAGAGGAGGCACGCCGCTTTAATCATGATTATATTGGCACCGAGCATATGCTTTTAGGCCTAATTAGAGAAGGTGAAGGCGTGGCAGCAACGGTTTTACAAAAACTTGGGCTTGATCTTGAAAGTATTCGTATGGAGATTGAAAAATTAGTCCAGCCAGGCCCGGCAACACAAGTTATGGGCGATATACCATTTACCCCCCGTGCAAAAAAAGTTTTAGAACTTGCTGCTGAAGAAGCGCGAGCTTTGGGCCATAATTATATTGGTACTGAGCATATACTTTTAGGCCTAATTAGAGAAGGTGAAGGTGTAGCTTCTCAAGTGCTTTTAAATCTTGGATTAGATTTAGATAAAGTCAGAGAGGAAATAATGGAACTTTTAGGGTCGGCGACCCCGGGTTTTAGTGCAGTTAAAAAAGGAAAAACTAAAAACCCTGCGCTAGAGGCATTCGGCCGTGATATTACGCAGCTTGCAAGTGAAGGTAAGTTGGATCCGGTTATAAATAGGAAAAATGAAATTGAGCGCGTTATTCAGATTTTAGCCCGCCGCACGAAAAATAATCCTGTGCTTTTAGGTGAGGCTGGTGTTGGTAAAACAGCAATTGTTGAAGGCTTAGCTCAAGCAATTGTTAGTGGTAATGTACCTGAGGTATTAAAGGATAGGCATATTGTAATTTTAGACTTAGCTTTAATGGTGGCTGGTACAAAATACCGTGGTCAATTTGAAGAACGTATAAAAGCTGTTATGGAAGAGCTTAAACGTTCCAAAGATATAATTATTTTTATTGATGAGTTGCATACTTTGGTTGGCGCAGGTGCAGCAGAGGGCGCTATAGATGCTTCGAATATTTTAAAACCATCGCTTTCACGAGGTGAGATTCAATGTATAGGGGCAACGACTCTTGATGAATATCGCAAATACATTGAAAAAGATGCTGCGCTTGAGAGGCGTTTTCAAACCATTATGGTTGAGCCTCCAACAGTTAGCCAAACAGTTGATATTCTAAAAGGGCTCCGTGATAAATACGAGGCGCATCATAGAGTTAAATTTGATGACTCGGCGCTGGAAGCCGCAGCGGTTCTATCTGATCGTTATATTACAGGTAGATTTTTACCTGATAAGGCGATCGATTTAATAGATGAAGCAGGATCGCGTTCTCGTTTGAATGTTTTAGTTACTCCGCCAGATATAAAGGATCTAGAGAAAGAGATGGAGAATATTAAGAAAGAAAAAGAATCGTTTATTAAATCGCAAGATTTTGAGAAAGCCGCTCAATTTAGAGATAAAGAACGTGAGTTGCGCGTTAAGCTTGACGATATTAATAAGAATTGGATGAAGAAAAAAGAACAAACTATACCGGTCGTAAATGATGATGATATCGCAAAGATAGTTGCACAATGGACAGGTATTCCAATCTTAAAGCTTGAGCAAAAAGAAAGCGAAAAATTGTTAAAAATCGAAGACGAATTGCATAAACGCGTTATTGGGCAAGAAGAAGCGATAAGCGCTATTGCGCGTTCGATCAGAAGATCGCGTGCCGGGATTAAAGATCCAAAGCGCCCTATAGGTTCTTTTGTATTTTTAGGCCCAACAGGTGTCGGAAAAACTCTTTTAGCCCGCGCAATCGCGGAATTTATGTTTGGTGATGATAATGCTTTAATTCAGCTTGATATGTCTGAATATATGGAAAAGTTTAATGTTTCTCGTCTAATAGGGGCTCCTCCGGGATATGTAGGATATGAAGAAGGAGGCCAACTGACTGAAAGGATTAGGCGCAGGCCGTATGCTGTAATACTTCTTGATGAAATTGAGAAGGCGCATCCGGATGTGTTTAATTTACTTCTTCAAGTATTAGAAGATGGCCGTCTTACCGATAGTTTTGGCAGAAAAATTGATTTTAGAAACACGATTTTAATTATGACCTCTAATGTTGGTGCGCAAATGTTAAGGCAACAAGGTTCAATTGGTTTTAAGGCGCAGAAGGAAGAGGTAAGTTATCAGGATATGAAAGAGAAGCTTTTTGATGAGGTTAAAAGAGCATTCAAACCGGAATTCTTGAATAGGATCGATGATATAATTGTATTCCATTCGCTTCTGAAAGAAGACCTTTTTAAGATTTTAGATATAGAACTAGGCGAGGTATTAAATAGGCTAAAAGAGCAGAATATTAATTTTGAGCTGACTTCTCAGGCAAAAGAATTTTTGATTGAAAAGGGTTTTGATCAAGTTTTCGGAGCACGTCCTTTGAAAAGGACTATTCAGCGTTATTTAGAAGATCCTCTTGCCCAAGAAATAATTGCTGGCCGTCTTAAGTCAGGACAAAAAATTATAGTTGATCGAAAGAATGAAGAATTATTTTTTTCTGAAACTAAAGCTAGCGTAGAGAAGGCGAAAAAATAGTATGATAAAACGTCGCATAGGAAATCTGGGAGCAAAAATACTTTCTTGTATAGAATATTTAGGAGGGCTTTTAGTTCTTTTGTTTAATAACATCTTACAGGTTTTCTCTCGGCCGTTTAAATTAGACCGTATATTATTTCAATCTAAGGTTATTGGTGTAGAAAGTCTTCCGATAGTATCGCTAGTCGCGTTTTTTCTAGGAATGATTTTGGCGTTTCAAACAGCCTATATGTTATCAAAAATGGGTTCTGAAATTTATATCGCAAATATTGTTGCTCTTTCTTTAGTTAGGGAGTTGGGGCCGGTATTAACGAGTCTTGTTGTTGCGGGACGTAATGGCGCAAGTATTACTGCTGAGATAGGTACAATGAAGGTTTCCGAACAAATTGATGCCCTTGAGACTTTGGCAACAAATCCAATTAGATATTTAGTAGTGCCAAGATTTCTAGCCTTATTTTTTATGGTACCGCTTCTAGTAATTTATGCGGATTTAATTGGCATTGCCGGAGGTTGGCTTGTGTGTGTTCAAAAACTCGGCGTAAATTCTCATTTTTATATAAAAATGGTAACAGAAGCAATAGAATATAAAGATATTTTTACAGGCCTTCTTAAGTCTTTCGTTTTTGCAATTATAATTGCAATTGTATCTTGTTATCATGGCATGAAAGTTGAGGGTGGAGCAGAAGGTGTAGGTAGGGCAACCACAGTATCTGTAGTTAATTCGTTTATTTTAATTATTGTTGCAGATTGTATATTTACAGCTATATTTTATTTCCTAAAATAATATGATAAAAATAGAAAATATATCTAAAAAATTTGGTAATCATATAGTTTTAGATAAGTTAAATTTAGAAATTAAAGATGGAGAGACGCTTGTTATCATTGGAAGATCTGGTTGTGGAAAGTCAGTATTATTGAAACATATTGTTGGTTTACTTATTCCAGATAATCTAGATGCAAAGGTGATTGTCGATGGGGTTAATATAACAAAGCTTACATGGAAAGAATTAAATGAAATAAGGAATAAATTTGGTGTAGTGTTTCAGGGCGGGGCTTTATTTGATTCTTTGTCAGTTGGTGAAAACGTAGGATTCAAATATTTAGAATATAGTAACATTCCAAGGGATGAATTATATAAGAAAGTTGAAGAAGCGCTTCATTTAGTCGATTTAAGCGGTATTCAAAATGTTTTACCATCAGAACTTTCAGGTGGCATGAGAAAACGTGCGGCACTTGCGCGCGCAATATGCCTCAAACCGGAAATTATTCTTTATGATGAACCTACAACAGGAGTTGATCCAATTACAGCCGATTCGATTAATGAATTAATACGATCGATGCATGATCAGTTAAAGGTAACTTCAATTGTTGTTACTCATGATATGGTGTCTGCGTATAAAATTGCTGATAGAATAGTAATGCTTTATAAAGGTAAAATCATTGCAGAGGGTACGCCGCGTGAAATTCAAAATACTACGCATCCCGTAGTAAAACAATTTATTACTGGTTCGTCGCACGGGCCGATAACCGAAACAATAGATGGTTTTTAATTTGTTTTTATAAATAGAGGGAGGACGGATGATAAACAGGAAGAATTTAGAATTAGAAGTGGGGATATTTGTTGTGGTCGGTATTATTATTTTATCCTGTTTCCTTTTTTTTATAAGTGATTTTAGATTAACCGACGGTGGGTATAACCTAAAATTAATTTTTTCTTATGCAAATGGTGTTAAGACATTTGCCCCTGTTAGGTTTGCAGGTGTCTTAGTTGGTGAGGTAAGGAAGATCAATTTTATTATGGATGAAAATAAGAATCAGTTTGTTGAGGTTGGAGTTTGGGTAAAGAGTGATGCTAAGATACCCGTTGATTCAGATGTTTGGGTTAATACCTTAGGGTTTTTAGGCGAGAAATATATTGAAATAATTCCCGGTTTATCTAAAGAATATGTTGTTCAAAATAGCCAGCTTCGTGGCCAAGATACAGCTCCGATGTGCCAGCTGTCTGATCTTATGGATAGAATTGGTAAGAGAATGGATAGCATTTTGACCAAGATTGATGAAGGCAAAGGTACCGTTGGTAAGTTTATTAGTGACGATAGTGTTTACAATAATTTCGAAGAGTTTTCTCGAGATATAAAAGACCATCCATGGAAACTTCTCTTTAAGCCGCCAGGCTGGGAAAAACAATATAAAAAATGAAGACCAAAACAGTGTTCAGTTGCCAGTCTTGCGGATACCAAAGCCCGCGCTGGCTAGGACGTTGTCCAGATTGCAATAATTGGAATTCTTTTGTTGAAGACGCATTTACCCAATCTATAAAAAATAATTTAGGCGAATCTTTGGAAAAAATCACACCAGTTCTACTAAAGGATGTAGTTTATGGAGCCGATGATAACCGTTTAGCGACTAATAATAAAGAGTTAGACCGTGTTTTAGGCGGTGGTATTGTGCGTGGATCGGTAGTTTTGATTGGCGGTGATCCTGGTATCGGTAAATCTACAATTTGTCTTGAGATAGCATCAAAATTAGGTACAAGAGATTTTAAAATTTTATATGTCAGCGCAGAGGAATCTGTTAATCAGACAAAAATGCGCGCTCAAAGGATTGGTATAAAAAATTGTAATACGCTTTATATAGTTAATCAGACAGACTTAGGTTCAATTCTAGATTATATTAGAAACTCATCTTTTGATATTGTGATTGTTGATTCAATTCAAGTGATAAATAGCCAAGATGTACCATCAGCTGCAGGTAGTGTTTCTCAAGTAAGATTTTGTGCCGGCGAGCTAACGAGGATTGCTAAAACAAAAAATATCGCTTTATTCTTGATTGGTCATGTAACTAAAGAAGGTACGCTTGCCGGGCCAAGAGTGTTGGAACATTTAGTTGATACGGTATTATATTTTGAGGGAGATAGATTTACAAACTTCAGGATTTTACGAGCAGTAAAAAATAGATTTGGCTCTACTAATGAAATTGGGATTTTTGAGATGGGTTCTTTTGGGCTTAAGGAGGTATCGAATCCATCCGAAGTTTTTTTGTCTCAAGCTTCGAAAAAAGCTTCTGGCTCTGTATTAACCTGTGTTATTGAAGGGACTCGCCCCATTTTAGTTGAAGCTCAGTCGCTTACTTGTGCAAGCTCTTTTGGTTATGCGCAACGTAAGTCACAGGGTTTTGATTATAGTAGGCTTAGTCTTTTAGTTGCGGTATGTGAAAAAAGGCTCGGTTTAAATCTAGTAAATCAAGATATATTTGTAAATATTGCTGGTGGTATACAAGTTGAGGATCCGGCTTGTGATTTGGCAATTATAATGGCAATAGTTTCGAGTTTTAAAGATAAGCAGATAAGTAACGATACAGTTATTTTAGGCGAGGTTGGTTTAAGTGGGGAAATCCGCTCTATAAATCAGATAATATCGCGGATTAAGGAGATTGAAAGGATTGGTTTTAAAAGATGTGTTTTGCCAAAAAGTAATTATAAAGATATAGATAAGAAATTTAATTTAGATATTTTAGCGGTTGAAGCATTAAAAGAGGCAATTGATTATATATTATAGATAGGGGGAATAAATGACTATTGTTTTTATAAGGATTCTTTTTTTAATTTCTAGTATTATTGTTGGTTTTCAGACAGGAGCAATGCGCAATTTACAATGGGCTGGTGCGTTAGTTGGCGCGATTGCAGGTGCAATTATAATCCTTTCTGAAATTGGTATGCGTAGAGTTTCGGTAAGAGGGTTATCTAGTGCGGTTTTTGGGCTTTTTCTAGGATTAATCTTTGCAAAATTAGTTGGAGACGCGTTTAGTCTTGCGCCAATTAATGAAGGGACTTTAGCCTTAATCAGAGTAATTTTTACTGTAATATTTTGTTACCTCGGTTTAAGTATCGGGCTTCGCGGTAAAGACGAGTTTAACCTGATTATTCCTTATGTAAGATTTAGGCGTGAAGAACAAAGCCAGGATATAATACTATTAGATACAAGCGTTATTATTGATGGAAGGATTATTGATTTATTTAAAACGAATTTTATTCAAGGGAAGCTTATTGTTCCGCGTTTTGTTTTGAAAGAATTACAGCAGATTTCTGATTCTTCTGATCCGATAAAAAGGCAGCGCGGCAGGCGTGGCCTAGATATATTGCACACTTTACAAAAAGATCCTCATATTGGCATAGGGATTCATGAGGAAGATTTTCCTGAAGTATTAGAAGTTGATGCAAAGCTGGTAAAATTAGCAAAAGTTTTAGGGGGCAGGCTCTTAACGGTTGATTTTAATCTAAATAGAGTTGCGAGCCTTCAAGGAGTAAAAATTCTTAATATTAACGAGTTAACCAATGCCTTAAAGGCAGTAGTATTTCCCGGAGAAGTTCTACAGTTAAAACTAGTTAAAGAAGGCAAAGAGCATAATCAGGCTATTGGCTATTTAGATGATGGCACGATGGTTGTTATTGAAGATGCCAGAAAATTACTAGGGCATGATGTAAAAGTAATTGTTACTTCTTCTTTGCAGACTCAAGCCGGAAGAATGGTTTTTGGTAAAATAAAACAAGAATAGTATGCAGCTTTGCGCAATAATTGTTGCCGCGGGCAAAGGCAATCGTTTAAAAATAAAGACTTCCAAAGCATTAATTGTTATAAATAAAAAGCCCGCATTATTTCATTTGTTAGAAACATTGGAATCTCTCGATTTAATTAGGCATATTATTTTAGTTGCGAGAAATAAGGATCAAGCGGCTATAAGGAACCTAATTAAAAAATCAAATTTTAAAAAAATAAAAAATATAGTTTGTGGAGGCAAAGAAAGATTTGATTCTGTTAAGGCCGGTTTAAGCCATTTATGCATAAATTGTGATTTGGTTATGATTCATGATGGCGCGCGGCCATTTATTGATAAAAAAACTGTAACTAATTGTGCTAGAACAGCTGCTAATTTTGGCGCAGCAGTTGTTGGTGTTCCAGCTAAAGCAACTATAAAAAAAATCAAAAATCGAAAATCAAAAATCATAGAAGAAACTTTAGACAGAGAGCAGATTTGGGAAATTCAAACTCCGCAGATTTTTAAAAAGGATATAATTTTAAAGGCATATAGTATGCCTTATGATAAATCTGTTACTGATGATTCGGTATTAGTTGAGAGGATGGGGATTAAAGTTAGAGTTGTTAAAGGATTGTATAGCAATATTAAAATTACTACACCAGAAGATTTAATAATCGCAAAAGCGATATCGGAAACAGAAAGTGCGAAACGATAAGCATATGGTGAGAGTTGGGATTGGTTACGATATTCACCGTTTGGTTAAAGGCCGAGGCCTGATTTTAGCCGGTGTCAAAATACCTAGCAGTAGGGGGCTTCTTGGCCATAGTGATGCTGATGTGGTTTTGCATGCACTTATTGATGCAATCATCGGGGCGGTTGCTAAAGGAGATATTGGTGAGCATTTTCCTGATACAGAGAAAAAATTTAAAAATATTTCTAGCATAGAATTACTTAGAGAAACATTAAAAATTTTAAGGAAAGAAAGGTATAAAATCGGAAATATCGATTTAAATATAATTTTAGAAGAACCAAAGCTTCGCGGCCTAAAAATAAAAATGCGCCAAAAATTAGCAAGTTTATTAAATATTAATTTAAATGTTGTAAATATTAAAGCAAAGACAAATGAAGGCCTTGATGCAGTTGGTCAGAAAAAGGCTATCGCTGTTCAGGCAGTTGTTTTGATAAAGAAATGAGGTGGGTATGATTATTTCGCTAATTTTATATTTATTTCTATTAATTTTTGTTTGGGTTTTGTTTGTAGGTATATTTTTTAGGAGAGAGGTTTTAGCAGCAAAAGAGAAAGACCCCGCGGCAAAAAGTTCATTTGAGATAATATTATTATATCCTGGATTAGCTGCTTTAGTTCTTTATCGTATTAGTCATTTGTTATTTAGAGTGAAACTTCCCCTGCTGCCTCGTTTAATTTCCCAGGTTTCTAGGTTCTTAACCGGCATTGAGATTCATCCAGGGGCAAATATTGGCAAAGGTTTTTTTATTGACCATGGCATGGGTGTTGTTATCGGAGAAACGGCTATAATTGGCAACAATGTTATTTTATATCAAGGAGTGACCTTAGGTGGCACTGGTAAAGAAAAGGGCAAGCGGCATCCAACCATAGGCAATAATATTGTTATAGGTGCTGGGGCAAAAGTTTTGGGCAACATTAAAATCGGCGATAATTCTTATATTGGGTCAAACGCGGTTGTCATTAAAGATGTTCCGGCAAATTCAACCGTTGTGGGGGTTCCGGGCAGGCTAACGCGTCAGGATGGAAAAAGAATTGATATTGATTTAGATCATATCCACATAGTTGATCCATTGATACAAACAATCGAAGAATTAGAGAAGCGGGTTGAAAAATTAGAGAATAAATGAACAAGCAAGAGAATAAAATTTTTATTTATAACTCTTTAGAGCGCAAGAAAATGCCTTTTGAGCCTATAAATAATAGAGAAGTAAGGATGTATGTTTGTGGGCCAACGGTTTATGATGAACCGCATATAGGCCATGCCAGGAGTGCCTATATTTTTGATGTAATAAGGCGGTATCTTTGTTTTAAGGGTTATAAAGTTAAGTTTGTTAGAAATGTGACAGATGTTGATGATAAAATTATTGATAAAGCAAAAAAGGAATATCCTAGCGAAGATTTGAATATTTCATTTAAAAAAGTTGCAACAAAGTACCTTGCTTCGTACCATAGCGCACTTAAGAGTTTAGGCATTGATTCTAATGATATAATTGAGCCGAAGGCAAGCGAATATATTGATAAAATGATTAGTTTTATTAAGATGCTTATTGACAAAAATAGTGCTTATGAGGCTAGCGGTGATGTTTATTTTGATATTACCAAAGCAAAAAATTATGGGAAGCTTTCTAACCAATCTTTGGATAAAATGATCAGCGGGGCAAGATTTGTTGTCGGTGAAAATAAAAGAAACCCTCTAGATTTTGCGCTTTGGAAAAAAGCAAAAGAAAATGAGCCTAGCTGGCAAAGCCCTTGGGGGCGTGGCAGGCCAGGATGGCATATTGAGTGTTCGGCGATGAGCGAAGATTTATTAGGTGATGAGTTTGATATTCATGGCGGCGGAATAGATTTAATTTTTCCGCACCATGAAAATGAGTTTGCGCAATCACAAGCTTTAGGTAAAAGATTTGCCAATTATTGGATACATCATGGGCTTTTAACAATAAATGGCCAAAAAATGGCAAAGTCTTTAGGAAATTTTATTACCGTCGATGATTTTATTACAAAATACAGAGACCCAGATTTATTAAAATTGTTGTTTTTATCTACGCATTATTCGCATCCAGTTGATTTTACGGAAGAAAAAATCGAAGAAGCAAAAAAACAAAAAAAGACATTTAACGAGTTTTTTGATAAAGTAAATTTTTGGCAACTTAAAGAGGGTAAACCAAAACTAACTTCTAGCGATAAAGAGAAGTCAATGGTCGATGATTTTGACAATAAGTTTTTTGAAGCAATAAGCGATGATTTTAATACGCCAAAGGCTTTATCAATAATTTTTGAGTTAATTGATTTATCAGCGAAATTTATTTCGCAGGATAAAGAAGATTTGTTTAAATATGCCAAGCTCAAATTGGAAGTTTTTTTTAACATTTTTGGTTTAACAATTAAGCAAGAAAAAGCCATGCCACAAGAATTTAATGAGAAATTAAAATTGAGAGAAGAGGCGAAAAAAAATAAAGATTTTAAACGGGCTGATGAAATTAGAAGGGCTATTGATGCTAAATATAAAGGTAGTTTAATTGATACAGCCAGTGGTTATACTTTTACTTTTGTTGAGGTAGATAATGACGAAGGGTAAATTTATTACATTTGAAGGGCCAGAGGGTGCAGGAAAAAGCACTCAGGTTAATCTTTTGGTAAAATTTTTAAAATCAAAAGGTTTAAAAGTTATTCATTTGAGAGAGCCGGGAGGAGTTATTATCAGTGAAAAAATCAGGCATATATTGCTTGATCCAAAGTTAAAAAAGATGACGCCGTTAACCGAAACATTACTTTATATGGCAGCGCGTAATCAATTGATTGAAGAGAAATTAAAATATTATTTAAATAAAAATTATGTTGTTATTTGTGATAGGTTTATCGATGCGACAATGGTTTATCAAGGTTATGCTGGTGGTGTAGACGCTGGGTTAATCGGTATTTTATCTAAATATGTAGTAGGAAAATTTATGCCAGATCTAACTATACTTTTAGATATTGATACCGAAATTGGTCTTAAGCGCGCAGGCAATATTAAGGATAGGATTGAACAAAAACCCTGCAAGTTTCACGAAAAAGTAAGGGTTGGATATTTGAAGTTAGCTAGAAAATTTCCGAAACGGATTAAAATTATAAAAACGGATAAAAACCCTCTTTTAGTGCAAACATTAATAAGAGAGATTGTAAAGAATAAACTAAAAATAAGATGATTTCCGGAGATATTTTAAATTTAATATTGAGTAGTTTTAGAAATAATCGGCCGATTCAAAGTTTGCTTTTTATCGGGCCAGATGGCGCTTTAAAATTTTCTACAATTAAAGAACTTGCTAAGTCGTTAAATTGCCTGATCGGCAGTTATAACGCTTGTAATAATTGTTCAAATTGTAAAAAAATAGAAAACTTAATGCATCCAGATTTTCATGCCTATGGTTTAAATAGTGATCATATAAAAATTTCGGATATTCATAGTTTACAGAAATCTATTAATATGCGTCCTTATGAGGCAAAAACAAAAATATTCGCTATCAGAAATGCTGATAATTTGACTAATGATGCGGCTAATTGCCTGTTAAAAACACTTGAAGAACCACTAGAGGATTCCGTAATAATTTTAACAACCTCTAAGCTTTCAAAGATATTTCCTACAATTATTTCTCGCTGCCAAAAATTTTATTTTGGTTTAGCGGATAGTAATACTTTAAAAAATTTATCTAAAGATAAAGATTTTAAAAATAAGGTTATTAATTTAGTGTTTGTAGATAATAACTTAAGCAAAGGATTTGGTAGCCTAGAGCAAAAACAAGAATTTAAAGCAGCGTTAATGATTGTTTTATCTGTGATAAGAGATATTTTATTTTTAAATTTAGATGCGCCTAAGGATGATTTAATTAATCTTGACCATTTAGATTTACTGCTTAATATAAAAAATCAATTTAGTTTTGCCGGCCTTTTGAATATTTCTGATGAGTTGGCAAAATTATCATTGAATATTGAACAGAATATAAATCTAAAATTAATTTTTGATGTTTTACTTTTAAGGATTAACGAAAATAGATTAGTTAGGAGTATATTAAAATGAAGAGGGTGGTACAGGCAAGATTAAGAGATTCTAGCCAGACTATTAATTGCAGTTTTTCCGATAATATTTTTCCTAAAATAGATGATATCGTGATATTTAAGGAAGACAGGGGTTTTGATTATGCTCAGATATTAAGTGAACCGCATATAGTTTTAAAAGATAAAATCGAAGATGTTATTTATGAGATGGTCAGGATTGCAACCCCTAGGGATTTAGAGGAGATAAATAATAATAGACAGAAGTTAAAAGAAGCGCAGGATATATTTGTACAAAAAGTTACTGAAAAGAAAATCAACATGAAGCTAATCGATGCAGAGGTTTCTTTTGACGGATCAAAAATAATATTTTATTTTAGTTCGGATGACAGAGTTGATTTTAGAGATCTAGTCAAAGATTTAGCTAAAGTTTTTAAAGCTCGCATAGAATTAAAGCAGATTGGCGTAAGAGACGAGGCCAAGCATTTCGGAGGGGTAAGTTATTGTGGCAGAGAATTATGCTGCAGAAAATTTTTAAAAAATTTCGAGCCCGTTACTATAAAAATGGCCAAAGACCAAAACCTTCCATTAAATCCTTCTAAAATATCAGGGCTTTGCGGCAGGCTTCTGTGCTGTCTTTCTTATGAGCATTGTGCTTATAAGGAGCTTTCTAAAGGGCTTCCGCGGATTGGAAATACTGTTACAACGAAAGAAGGTAAGGGTAAAGTGATTAATGTGGATATTTTGAAAAGAAAAGTATCTTTGCAGTTCGAAGATGGGCGAGTAATTGAGATAGATTATAATAATCAATTAAATAATTATACATGATTTTAATAATAGATAATTACGATTCATTTACTTATAATTTAGTGCAATATTTTGGTCAGCTTGGCCAAAAAATAGTTGTACGTAGGAATGATAAATTAACTTTGAATTATATTAAAGGATTAAGGCCTGCGGCAATAGTTATTTCACCGGGCCCGGGTGAACCCAAGGATGCAGGAATTTCAATTGATGTGATAAAAAAATTTGCCGGGGTTATTCCTATTTTAGGTGTATGCCTTGGCCATCAATGCATAGGTGAGGCATTCGGAGGAAAAATTGTTAGGGCAAAATATTTAATGCACGGTAAGACATCTTTAATTTATCATAATAAGAAAACGATATTTAAAGGAATACCTAATCCTTTTGAAGCAACTCGTTATCATTCGTTAATTGTTGAAAAAAAATCTCTGCCTTCTAATTTAGAGATAATTGCAAAAACAAAAGACGGCGAAATAATGGGACTAAAACATAAAGAATATTATTTATGGGGAGTTCAGTTTCATCCCGAATCAATATTAACAAAGCAAGGATTAAAAATCCTAAAAAACTTTTTAACTTATAAAAAATATGAATAATTTAACCAATAATAGCGCTATAAAAAAAGCAATAGCGGTGTTGATTGAACATTCAGACCTAAGCCATAAAGAAGTAGAATTGATATTTGAAGAGATTTTGACTGGGAAGGCGACAGCTAGCCAGATTGCTTGTTTTCTAACTGCTCTTCGCGTAAAAGGCGAGACAGTAGAAGAAATTACAGCTGCTGCGCAAGTTATGAGGCGGTTTGTTACAAAAATCTGTGCTAAAGATAAAACAATTCTTGATACTTGTGGTACAGGCGGGGATTATTCAGGCACATTCAATATTTCTACGGTTAGTGCATTTGTTGCTGCTGGAGCAGGTGTAAGGGTTGCAAAACACGGTAACCGCTCTATTTCAAGCCATTGCGGAAGCGCAGATGTATTGGAGGGGCTTGGGATAAATATTAATATTTCAGTTGAAAAGGTCGAAGATTGTTTAGAGAAAAATGGCATTGCTTTTTTATTTGCGCCAATTCTTCATCCGGCAATGAAGTACGCGCAACCAGTCCGTCAGGAAATTGGTATTAGGACAATTTTTAATATCTTAGGGCCTTTAACAAACCCAGCAGGCGCAGCACATCAGTTAATTGGTGTATATGATGATAAATGGGTTAAGCCTTTGGCAGAGGTTTTGTTAAATTTAGGCTCAAAGCATGCACTTATTGTACATGGCAAGGACGGTATTGATGAAGTAACCACAACTACAAAGACTTTTGTAGCAGAAGTTAAAAATAAGAAAGTAAAAACTTTTGAGATTACACCTAGTGAATTTGGCATTAAAAAAGCGTCTTTAAGCGATCTTTGTGATGGAAGTGTTGAAAGTAATGTTGAAATTGTCCGTGACGTGTTAGCAGGTAAGAAGGGAGCAAAAAGAGACATTGTTATTTTAAATGCTGGTTGTGCAATTTATGCCGCAGATTATGCTTTGACGATAGAAGAAGGCATGAAGAAAGCAAAAGAATCTATTGATTCTGGAAAGGCGGCAGAAAAACTAGAAATGCTTAGGGAATTTACATCAAGTATTACGTTATCATAATCCAAAAATGAATTTTTTGAATAAGATTTTAAAGAAAAAGAAAGAAGAAATTGCTCTTTTAAAAAAACGTTTTACGTTAGATGAATTAAAAAGAAATTTAGGCAAAGAAAAGCCTTTATTTAAAAAGGCAATCGCAAAAAAAGGCCTAAATATTATTGCCGAAGTAAAAAAAGCATCGCCCTCAAAAGGCATAATCATAAAAGATTTTAATCACAAAAAAATTGCATTAGTTTATAAGAAATTAGGCGCTGCAGCAATTTCAGTTCTAACGGAAAAAGATTTTTTTAAAGGCAATGTTGGGTACTTAAGGGATGTAAAAGATATTTCTGGTTTGCCTGTGCTTCGCAAGGATTTTATTATTGACGAATATCAAATTTATGAGTCAAAATTATTTAGCGCAGATGCGGTACTTTTAATTACCGAGATTTTAGCTTTAGATAAATTAAAAAAATTTATAAAGATTGCAAAAGATGTCGGGCTTGATGTATTAGTTGAAGTGCATACTAAGCGAGACTTAAACAAAGCATTAAAGTCAGGCGCAGAGATTATTGGTATAAATAATCGTGATTTGAAAACATTTAAGGTTGATTTATGCACAACAGAAAAATTAATTAAATTCATACCTAGAGATAAAATTATTATAAGTGAAAGTGGTATTTCTACAAAGAAAGATTTGGATTATCTGCGGAAATTAGGCGTAAATGTAGTTTTAGTTGGTGAGGCATTTTTAAGAGCTGGTTTTTTAAAAAATATCAAAAAAATAATTCAATGACAAAGGTCAAGGTTTGCGGAATAACCAATGTTAATGATGCGCTTGCTTCAATTGATGCTGGGTGTGATGCGTTAGGATTTGTGTTTTATAAGAAAAGCCCGCGTTATATTAATCCTGATGGTTGTCAGGGAATAACACGATATATCCCAGGGTCGATTGTTAAGATAGGTATTTTTGTTGATGAAAAAGAGAAAAAAATAAAAGAAATTGCAAAGGCATGCCAATTAGATGTGTTGCAATTCCATGGCAAAGAAACGCCAAGTTTTTGTAAACGATTTAAAGGTTACAAAATTATTAAGGCATTCCGTATAAAGAATAAAATAGACCCAAGGCAGATTAAAAAGTATAATGTCTTTGCATATATGTTTGATACCTATATGCCAAAAAAAATCGGCGGGACTGGAAAAAATTTTAACTGGGAATTAGTTAAGCATATAGGCAAACTTAGGCAGCCTGTATTTTTATCCGGCGGACTTAACGAGAAGAATGTAAAACAAGCAATTAAAGTTGCGCATCCTAATTGGGTAGATGCTTCAAGCTCTCTTGAAGTCTCTCCCGGCAAAAAAGATATAAAGAAAGTTAAAAAATTTATCAACGCAGCGAAAGGGTTATAAATGTTACCAGATAAAAGAGGATATTTTGGGGAGTTTGGGGGGAGATTTGTGCCGGAAACTTTGATTTCTGCTTTGGATGATTTGACAAAAGAATACAGGGCTTCTTGTAAAGATAAAAAATTTAAACAAGAGCTAAATTATTATCTACATGAATATGCTGGTAGGCCAACGCCATTATATCTAGCAAAAAATTTAAGTGATACGCTTGGCATAAATAAAATTTATTTAAAGCGGGAAGATCTGCTTCATACGGGTGCGCATAAAATTAATAATACCTTAGGCCAAGTTTTACTTGCAAAGCGAATGGGCAAAAAGCGCGTGATTGCTGAAACCGGTGCTGGTCAGCACGGAGTTGCAACTGCAACAGTTGCCGCTTTATTTGGGTTAGAGTGTGATATTTTTATGGGACGAGAAGATATTGAACGCCAAAAACTTAACGTTTATCGAATGAAGCTTTTGGGAGCGCGCGTAATTAGCGTTAATTCTGGCTCAAAGACTTTAAAAGATGCAATGACAGAGGCAATTCGCGACTGGGTTACGAATGTACGCACAACATATTATATTATTGGTAGTGTTGCTGGGCCGCATCCCTATCCGATGATTGTGCGGGATTTTCAGTCGATAATTGGAAAAGAGGCAAGGCAGCAAATTTTAAAGAAAGAAAAACGGCTTCCAGATTATTTAGTTGCTTGCGTGGGCGGGGGGAGCAACGCGATGGGATTGTTTCATTCATTTTTTAATGATAAAGATGTAAAATTTATTGGTGTTGAGGCAAAGGGTGCGGCAACATTAGTTGGCGGTGATATTGGAGTATTGCATGGCTCAAAGTCCGGGCTTTTAGAAGATAAGTTTGGGCAGGTTAAAGCAACGCATTCAATTTCTGCAGGATTGGATTATCCCGGGGTTGGGCCAGAACATACATATTACAAAAAAATTGGACGCGCTCAATATGTTCCTATAAATGATGTGGAAGCTTTAGAGGGATTTAAATTATTATCGCAGCAAGAGGGGATAATTCCTGCGCTTGAGTCAGCTCACGCAATAGCTTATTTAAAAAAACTAAGCCGCAAGGCAAATAAAAATTCAATTATAATTGTTTGTCTATCTGGCCGCGGTGACAAAGATATGGGAATCGTAACTCAAAAACTAAAAGTATGATTATGGGCTTTATCGAAGTTTATATTCGCTGGAACGCTCATCCGACCCAGCGTGTCGGATTCGCTCGCGTTTCGGGCTCGCTCGTCCGCCTGCGGCGGACACCATGCCCGCTCGCCATCAAAGCGTCCTGCTCATATCAAACTTCTCTCGACCATATGATTTTATTATGACTCGTATAGAGAAAAAGTTTCGGGAATTAAAAAGGCAGAATAAAAAGGCATTCATTGCATTCATTACTGCTGGTTACCCAAATTTACAAACTACAGAACGCCTAATTAGAGAGTTTGATAAAATTGGCGTAGATATTATTGAATTAGGTGTTCCGTTTTCTGACCCTATGGCAGATGGCCAAGTAATTCAAGAAGCATCATTTGAAGCACTTAAAAAAGGTACTCACTTAGTTGATATTTTAAAATTGGTTAAGCGTATTAGAAAAGAAGTAGCTATGTCAATAAGCCTTATGACTTATTACAATCCAATTTTTTGTTTTGGTATAGAAAAATTTATTAATGAAGCAAAAAATTCCGGAGTCGATGGTTTAATTATTCCAGATTTGCCGCTAGATGAAGGAAAAAGTTTTGTCAGCCTAGCAAATAAAGCTAGAATTGATGTGATTGGTTTTGTTACGCCAACAACTTTAAATATGCGGGCAAAGATGGTTGCAAGTAAATCAACTGGTTTTATTTATTATGTATCTTTGACAGGCGTAACTGGTGCAAGGCAAGAATTACCAAAAGATTTGCAAGATAATATTAAAGCGATTAAGCGGTTAACTAAAAAGCCGGTATGTGTTGGTTTTGGAGTATCAACTAAAGAACAAGTAAAAGAGGTTTCTAGATTTTGCGATGGCACAATTGTCGGAAGCGCAATTGTAAAAAAAATAAAAGAAAATATCGGCAACAAAAACTTAATTGAAAAAGTTAGTAATTTTGTTAAAGGTTTAATTAATTGATGGATTATCAAAAAACAATTTTAAAAAATGGTTTAACTGTTGTTACGCATAGCCTGCCAAAGCGTGATTCTGTATCGCTTGGGATTTGGATTAAAGCCGGCGGCCGTTATGAAAATAAAGATAATAATGGCATTGCGCATTTTTTAGAACACCTAGTATTTAAGGGCACAAAAAGTTATTCTTGTAATAAAATTAAAGAGTCAATTGAAGGTGTAGGAGGGGCGCTTAATGCAATGACAGCCCAAGAGCATACTTGCTATTTTATCAAAATTCCCTCCAAATTTTTAAAAATTGCTTTGAATGTTTTAAGCGAGATGGTAACTTGCCCAAGCTTAAAGCAAGAGGAAGTTGATAAAGAAAGATTTGTGATTTTAGAAGAAATAAAGATGTACCGCGACCTGCCCCAAGCCTATGTTCATGAGCTTTTGGATGAGCTTATCTGGCCAAAGCACCCTCTAGGGTTTAATTTAGCTGGTACATTTGAAACTGTAAGCAAAATAAATTCAGGCGATCTTAAAAATTTCATAGATACATTTTATACTCCATCAAATTTAATAATTTCTGCAAGCGGTAAAATTAAGCATAAAGAATTAGTAAATAAAATTGAAGATATTTTTGGCAATTTTAAAAAATCTACTAAGAATACTTTTTTAGAATTTAAAAATTCACAAAAAGCGCCGGTTTTTAACATTTTAAACAAAGATACTGCGCAAGGGCATTTAGCAATTGGTTTTCATTCCGTGTCAAATTGTGACCAAAGGAAATTTATTGCTTCACTTTTACATATAATCTTAGGGGCAAATATGTCTAGCCGTTTATTTAACGAGGTAAGAGAAAAACGCGGCCTTGCCTATGAAATTGGCACTCAAGTTAGAAAATTTAGAGATAGCGGGGCATTCATTGTTCACGCTGGAATTGATAACAACAAAACAGTCGATGCTGTAAGGGTAATTTTGGAAGAACTAAATAGAATTAAAAAAGATTTAGTAACCGACGATGAATTTAAGCGGGCAAAAGATTTTTTTATTGGCCAGCTTAGTTTGTCGTTAGAGGATACGCTTGATAATATGTTTTGGATTGGGGAACAAACTGTCTCTTTAAATAAAATATATACTTTAAAAGAAATTATAGCTAAACTTTCAAAGATTAAACGCGAAAATTTAAGAGAGCTTGCAAATTCGGTATTTTTAAAGGATAATCTATCTTTGAGTTTTATCGGGAAAGTTAGCGAGGAAGACAAAATTAAACAATCAATATTATGCCTGTCTTAGAAAAAACCAAAACTTATAGGAATGGCCGGATAAATACTTTTGCTTTATTTTTGCCGGAAATAAAAGAAGCGCTTTTAAATAAAAGTTTTCTGCAGTTAAAAGATATTCTTAAGAAAATCCATTCAATTGATATCGCAGAAAACTGGAATAAATTGGAAGCACAAGAGAAAATTTTGTTATTTAGGCTTTTGACTATTCGTAAGGCGATTGAGGTATTTGAGGACCTCAATTTTAAAGAACAATCGTTTCTTCTAAATAATTTGGGAAATGCCGAGATTGCTCCAATCTTAAACGATATGGCTTCTGATGAACGGGCAAACCTTTTTAAGGAGCTTCCTCAAAGGGTTTCAAAAAAACTTTTTTCTGTAATGAAAAAAGAAGAAATTGATGACTTGAGAATCTTGCTTAATTTCGAAAAGGGCACAGCAGGAAGCCTTATGACAACAGAATTTGTAGAACTCAAAAAAGATATGACTGCGCGCCGCGCAATCCTGGTCCTTCAGGAAAAGCAAAAAGCAGATTCAGCTAAAAGAACTATTTATTCTGTATTTGTTACTGACGAGGAGCATAAACTTTTAGGAGGTGTGAGTTTGCAGATACTTATAATGGCGCCCCCTGATATGTTAGTTAAAGATCTATTCGAAGATGTTGAATCAATTAAAATAAATATGAATATGCCAGAAAAAGAGGTAGCTAGGCAATTTAGCAAATATGATCTTTTAGATGCGCCAGTTGTAAATGATCAAAGCCAACTAATTGGTATTATTACAATTGATGATGTTGTTGATTTGATTCAGGCGGAGTCAACGAAAGAAATCTATGAAATTGGTAAGATGGAGGCCGCCGGAGGTAAAGAGATTCGTTACGCAACAACAACAGTTAGAGAATTAATTAAACGTAGGGCTGGATGGCTTATAGTTTTACTTGCTTTTGATTTTTTAACCGGAACCGTATTAAAAACATTTGAACATGCGTTAAGTTCAGTAGTTGCTTTGACGTTTTTTATTCCAATGCTTTTGGATACTGGTGGTAATGCCGGAAATCAAACAGCAATTACAATAATCCGCGGGTTTGCAACCGGTGACGTAGATTTTAAAAATGTCTGGAAAGTTGTGAGATTAGAAGTTATGGCTGCATTATTTATGGGCGTAATTGTAGGTTCAGTTGCATTTATTCGCGCTTTAATGTTGCAGCAAGATGTATCAGTTTCTTTAGTTGTTGGTTTTACAATGACAGCAGTAGTGCTTTTAGCAATTTTAACTGGTATTGCGCTGCCATTATTTTCTAAGAAAATTGGCCTTGATCCAGCAGTTCTAGCCGGGCCTATTACTACAAGTGTTGTTGACGTTGTTGGCTTGATTATTTATTTTAAAATAGCACAACTAATAATACCAGTTTTACGATAATGGAAACAATTTTATTGCCTTTAATATTATTGATTTTATTGCTTATGCTTGTATCGGCATTTCTCTCGGCATCGGAAACCGCGCTTATTTCTCTAAGTAAGATTCGTATGCGCCATTTAATTGATAAACAAGTTAAGCATTCAAAAAGCATCCAAAGATTAATTATGAAGTCAGATAAATTAGTGACGGCAATACTTGTAGGAAATAATTTTGTAAACATTGCAATTTCGGCAATTTCAACATTTATTTTTATAAAACTTTTTGGCGAAAAAGTGGGTGTGATAACATCGACCATTGTTGTTGCTTTTGTAATCCTTATACTTTGTGAGATTACGCCTAAGATCTTTGCTATTCGTTACAGTGAAAAAGTATCTTTGGCAGTTTCGCCAGTGATGGAAATATTTGTTTTTATTCTGAGGCCGCTAATTTTATTTTTTACAGGGATAAGTAATTTTATTTTGAGGCTTTTTGGCCTGCCGCAAACATATCGCTCTAGCCTAATTACAGAAGAAGAGCTTCGTTTAATGATTGAAGTTGGTAAGGAAGAGGGAGTGTTGACTGATGAAGAAAGAAAAATGCTGCATCGGATTTTTGAATTTGGCGATACAAAGGTATCTCAAGTTATGGTGCCATTAGAAGAAATGATCTGCGTCGATATAAAATCTGATTCCCGTCAATTAATTAAATTATTCGCAGAAGAAGGTTATTCGCGTATTCCCGTTTATACTCAAGTAAGAGAGAATATTGTAGGAGTAATCCATTCTCGCGATCTAATCTATGTCTTGCAAGATAAAGAGTTGTTTCATGTTACAGATTTAATTAATACAATATATTCTGTTCCGCAAGAAAAACGGGTCAATGAGCTGCTTCGTGATTTTCAAAGGATGAAAATTCAAATTGCAACCGTCGTTGATAAAAATAATAAAACCTGTGGTATGGTCACTTTAGAGGATTTAATTGAAGAGATTGTTGGTGAAATAGAAGAAACATCAAAATTTTAAAAAGGAGCGAGCTATCAAAAAATTAACCGATTCTAAGCATAAGGCGATGTTTATATTAAGTATAGCAAAGGATAAAAAAGCTTTGAATCCTGCAATTCTTGATATGAGAAAAATCTCTAATTTTTGTGACTATTTTGTGATTGTCGAAGGAGAGTCTGGACGTCAGCTGCGTGCAATAGCAGATTCAATAGTTGAAGAATTGGAGAAAAATAATATTCCTGTAAGGGCTCAAGAAGGTAAGCAAGATAGCGGCTGGCTTCTCGTTGATACGATGGATATAATGGTTCATATTTTTTCATCTGAGGCAAGAAAATTTTATGATTTAGAAAGGCTTTGGTCTGATGCAAAAACAGTTAAGCTGTCATAATTTCAAAGAATTATTAATTTTATTATTAAAAAAGACATTAGATAGTTTAGAAATTGAAGTTAATTCGGCTTCTTTAAGTCTTGAGATACCAAAAGACTCAAAGTTTGGGGATTTGTCTTCAAATGTTGCTATGCAATTTTGCCATGTAAGAAAAATAGCCCCTATGATTTTGGCGCGTCAAATAGCAGATGATTTAGAGAAAAAGATAAAATTGTCTGCTATTTCTAAGAAGATTGAAAAAATTGAAATAGCGCAGCCAGGTTTTATAAATTTTTTCGTGACAAGAGGATTTTTAAGCGATATTTTAAGCGAAATTATTATTTCAAAAGATCAATTTGGCCGTCCAAACAAGATTAATAAATCAAAAAAAATTTTATTAGAATTTGTTAGTGCAAATCCAACCGGCCCACTCTCTATAGCTCATGCAAGGCAAGCCGCTATTGGCAGCAGTCTTAGCAATATTTTTGAATTTCTGGGGTATAATATTAAGAAAGAATATTATCTTAATGATTTCGGTAATCAAATGAAAATTCTTGGTTTATCGATTGAACTACGGTTTAAAGAATTGAAAGGCGAGGCGGTTACTTTCCCAGAAAATGGTTATCAAGGTGAGTATATATATGATATTGCGCGGATGATAATAGAAAATAAACTCAAGGTATCTAAGACAGAAGATTTTATGCAAATTGGATTAGATTATATTATGGGTATGATAAAAAAAGACCTTAGAGATTTTGATATTAAATTTGATAATTGGT
The DNA here is from genome assembly GCA_040753015.1 of Candidatus Omnitrophota bacterium. GTDB lineage: Bacteria > Omnitrophota > Gorgyraeia > Gygaellales > JBFMHM01 > JBFMHM01. The sequence goes on along the minus strand of JBFMHM010000002.1, from coordinate 209,223 downwards.
ATAGCCAAAAAAGATTAGAAGAATCGGGTAAGATTGAAAAAGCATTTAAAGAATTAAGGAAAAAAGGTTTTGTTTATGATTCAGACGGTGCAGTATGGTTTAAATCTAGTGCTTTTGGTGATGACAAAGATAGAGTATTAGTAAAAAGTGATCGTAGCTTAACATATCTATCACCTGATATCGCATACCACCAAGATAAATATAAACGGGGTTTTAACTGGCTTATTAATATCTGGGGGCCTGATCATCATGGTTATATTCCTAGGATTGTTGCTAGCGTTTGCGCTTTTGGTAAATCTAAAGATAGCATATCTATTTTAATTGCTCAGCTTGTTACATTGAAACATAAAGGCGAGATTGTTTCAATGTCAACCCGCCAGGCCAAATATGTAACATTACGGCAGCTATTAGATGAAGTCGGTAAAGACGTTTCACATTTTTTTCTTATATCAAGAAGAGTCTCAAGCCATCTAGATTTTGACCTAGAGCTTGCTAAGAAACAATCAAGCGAAAATCCTGTTTATTATATACAATATGCACATGCAAGAATTGCAAGCATATTAAAAAAATCACAAGATTTAAGAATTGATAAAAGATTTATAAAACAAATTGATTTTAGTTTATTAAAGTCTGAAGAAGAAATTTTGCTCATAAAAAATTTATTTCATTTTCCTTATATTTTAGATTTTTGCACAAAAATTCTAGATCCTTACCCTGTAACTGGTTATTTATTAAATCTTGCAACGAGCTTTCATCGTTTTTATGACCAGCATAAGGTATTAACTGATGATACCGGGCTTACCAAGGCGCGCCTTGCCTTAATCTTAGCAACAAAAACTGTCCTAAATACAGGACTTAAGTTGATAAATATCTCAGCTCCCGAAGAGATGTAGTTTTTATTTAGCATATGCAAAAAACATGGAATATTGTAAATCCTAATCAAGAAAAAGCTAAGAAATTAGCTTTCCAATGTAATTTATCTTTAATCAGCGCGCAAGTTTTGATAAATCGAGGTATTGATTCTTCGGAAAAAATAAATAGATTTTTAAAATCCGATTTCTCTCATTTAAGCTCTCCTTTTGATATTGCTGGTATGAAAGAGGCAGTAGAGAGAGTTTTAATGGCAAAAGGATGCAACGAGCTTATACTTTTATTTGGAGATTATGATGTAGATGGTATAACTTCGGTTGTCTTGCTCAAGTCTTTACTCATAAAAGAAGGGTTTAATGTTATTCATTATTTACCTCATCGAGTCAATGATGGTTATGGTTTAAATAAAAAGATTGTAAAATTTGCGATAGAAAAAAATGTTAATTTGGTTATTACCTTAGATTGCGGCACAAGTAATATTGATGAAATAAAAGCATTGAAGGATGCAGGTATTGATACTGTTGTTATTGATCATCACTCACCTTTAAAGATCTTGCCAGATGCGGCTGCAATTGTAAATCCGAAATTGAAAGAAAAACATTTAGATTATCTAGCCGGTGTTGGTGTCACATTTAAATTTGCCCAAGCTCTTACAAATAAACTATTAAAAGAGTATCTGGATTTAGTTTGTTTAGGCACGGTAAGCGATGTTATGCCTTTGATTGAAGAAAATAGAGTTATTGTGCAGGAAGGCCTTAAATTTTTAAGGGAAACTCAAAAAGAAGGGCTTAAGGCGTTGTTTGAAGAAACACGCATCGATATAAATAAGATGAACACTGGTTATATTAGTTATATTATAGGTCCGCGGCTTAATGCATCAGGGAGGATTGATTCTCCAGAAGTTTCATTCAGGCTTTTAATTTCCGATGATGCTGATCAAGCAAGAGAAATTGCTAAAGAATTAGAGAAGCATAACCAGGCTCGCCAGAAAATTGAATCAAAAATTTTAGAAGAGGCACTTATGCTTATTGAACAGGAGGTTAATTTTTGTGATCGTAGAATAATTGTTGTTGCAAAAGACGGCTGGCATAGAGGAGTTTTAGGAATTATCGCATCGCGTATTGCAGAGAGATTTTATCGGCCGACAATAATTATTTCCTTAGATGATTTAAGAGGTCGCGGGTCCGCACGTTCGATTAAAAAATTTCATATGTTGAATGCCTTGCACGGCTGCAGCCATCATTTAGAAGGGTTTGGCGGACATGCTCATGCGGCGGGTTTAGATATAAGAAGAGAAAAGATTTCCGATTTTCGAGATTCAATAAATCGCATTGCGAAAGATATGTTATTAGATACAGATTTAATACCGCAAATTGATATTGATGCTGAGGTTGATCTAGGGGATATAAATCAAAAGATGATTAAAGAGCTGGATAGTTTTTCGCCATATGGCGCAGGAAATCCAAGGCCGCTGTTTGTGACATATGGTTTGCGGTTAAAGGCAAAACCGGTTGTTTTAGCCAGGGATACATTAAAATTCTGGGTTACTGATGGGAAGTTCACTTACTCTGTTTTGGGATTCGGTAAAAAAGATTTATTAGGCTTGTTAACAGAGGCAAAAAAAATAGATATAGCCTATTATCCATCTATAGATAATTGGGGCGGTCGGCCACAGATTCAGATGAATCTAGAAGATCTTAGGGGTTGAATTCAGGCTTTTTTTATTTTGTTAGCTTTAAGGCAACGGGTGCAAACATAAACTTTCTTTACTACGCCGTTTATTGCAGCTTTGATATGTTGCAAATTTGGTAAAAAGAAACGTTTTGTCCTACGGCTTATTTTACTGCCAGTACCACCTTTTGCTTTATATTGGCCTTTTCGGCTAACATTCATACCTTTTTGATAGGTTTTTCCGCAAGATATGCAACTTTTTGACATGTTTTTCCTTTGGTTAATAAATTATAAGTATAGTTGAAAATGTAAAAATGTCAAGATATAATTAAAATATGCCGGATAATGTTTTAGAAAATTTGAATCAAGAACAAATAAAAGCCGTAACCCATAAAAATGGCCCATTGTTAATTATTGCTGGTGCTGGAACTGGTAAAACTACCGTAATTACTCGTAGAATTGCTTGGTTGATTGAACAAAAACTCGCCTTGCCGAATGAAATATTGGCGCTTACATTCACTGATAAGGCAGCACGCCAAATGCAAGAAAGAGTTGATATGCTTGTGCCTTACGGTTATACGGATATTTGGATTTCAACTTTTCATGCCTTGGGCGACAAAATATTGAGAGAATATTCTACAGAATTAGGTTTAAGCCCGGATTTTCAAGTCTTAACCCGGCCAGAAGCGGTTGTTTTTTTCCGTGAACATCTTTTTGAGTTTAATCTTAAATTTTACCGTCCATTATCTGATCCTACGCGTTTTATTGAGGCACTCCTTGATCTGTTTAGCCGTGCAAAAGATGAAAACATTAGCATAGATGATTATGTTTATTTTGTGGAAAGATTAAAACAAGCACAAAGCCAAGACCGTGAAGTTTTAGAAAAAATATCTTCGCAAGAAGAGATCGCCGCCTGTTATAAAAAATATCAAGAACTTCTTTTAAAAGAATCAAAATTAGATTTCGCAAATCAATTTTATTTAGCCTTAGAGCTTCTTCGTAAAAGGCCACTTGTTTTAAAAAAGTACCAGGAACAATTTAAGTATATTTTAGTCGATGAATTCCAAGATACTAACCTTTCCCAATTTGAATTAATAAAGCTCTTAGCTGGCAAAAGTAAGAATATCACAACCGTCAGTGACGATGATCAGTGCATCTATAGATGGCGCGGCGCTGCATATAGTAATATGTTTAATTTTATTGAAGAATACAAAGATGCGCAAAAAATTTCCCTTGTTCAAAATTATCGGTCTAGCCAAAAAATTTTAGATGCTGCTTATAAACTTATTCAAAATAATAATCCTGAACGTTTTGAAGTAAAGAGCAATATTGATAAACGTTTAGTTTCGCTAGTTGATAAAGAGGGCAATCCGCCAGTTCATATGCAGTTTGATAATATTTCTTCCGAAGCAGATTATGTTGCAAAAACAATTAAGGGCTGGGTTAAAGAAAAAAAATACGAATACAATGATTGTGCAATTTTAGTCAGGTCTAATGCTAGCGCGGATAATTATATTCGCGCACTAAACATGCAAGATATTCCTTGGCGGTTTAGCGGTAATTTCGGCCTATATCAAAAAGAAGAAATACGCCTTTGTATTAATTTCTTAAGGGTTATGGCAGATATTGATGATTCACTCAGTCTATATTATTTAGCAACTAGTTCGATTTATCAATTACCAATAAAAATTCTAAGCAGTTGTATGCATTATGCAAAACGGCAAAATAGAAGTCTGTTTTATGTTTTAGAAAATTTAGGAATTATTGAAGAATTAAATAGCGTAATTGAAAATGAAAAGCGGGATAAAATAAGTTATTTTACAAGTGATATTAATAAATTTTTAAAGCGCTCGATAGAGATTACAACAGGTAGACTTTTGTATTCTTTTTTAGATGAAACAAAATACCTAAAAACTCTAGTAAAAACTCAATCATTGGAGAATGAGGTAAAAATTCAAAACTTAGCAAAATTTTTTGAGTTTGTACAAAATTTTGAGAATATTGCTAAAGAAGATAGAGTACTTTATTTTGTGCAATATCTTGATTTATTAATTGAAGCAGGTAGTGATCCAGAGACTGCCGAGGCAGATTTAGATATTCAGGCGGTAAATATATTTACAATACATAAAGCAAAAGGGCTAGAGTTTGATGCCGTATTTTTAGTAGATTTGGTACAGGGAAAATTTCCTGTTATAAAGAGGAAAAATACGCTTGAATTGCCGGAGGAATTAATTAAAGATGTACAAACAAAAGGTGAGTTTCATTTACAGGAGGAAAGGCGTTTATTTTATGTAGGAATGACACGTGCAAAAAAAGAATTATACTTTACCTCGAGCTTTGATTGCGGTGGAAAGTCGGTTAGGAAGATAAGCCCATTCATTTATGAAGCACTTGAGATTAAGGATGAGCCAAAGGCAAAAAAATCTACTTCTATTGATATGATTGAGCGTTTTAAAGAACCACAAAAAATCATACTAAAGAAGACAAGGATTAAAGATGATAAGGTTTTAGATTTAAGTTATTACAAAATTGATGATTACTCAACTTGTCCATTAAAATATAAATATGTACATATTTTGCATATTCCAATTATGCAACACCACGCAGTTATTTATGGAAAGGCTTTGCACGATGCAGTACAAAAATATTATTCTTATAAATTAATGGGTGAAAATTTATCCCGAGAAGAATTATTAAATACTTTTGAGAGTTTATTTGAGAGTGAAGGGTTTATTTCAAAAGAGCATTATGAGGAACGCCTTAAAACGGGGAAGTTGGCTATTGAGCGCTTTTTTAATGATGAAAAAACATCACAAAAACTTCCTGCATTTATCGAAAAACCTTTTTCGTTTGCCTTAGGAAATAATCGTATTTCTGGTAGGTGGGATAGGCTAGACTTAGAAGGTGATGATGCTGTAATTGTTGATTTTAAATCATCAGAAGTAAAAACGCAAAAAGATGCTGATAAAAAAGCCAGAGAATCTTTACAGCTTGTAATTTATAGTTTAGCCTATAAAAATATTTTTGGCAAATTGCCGAAACGAGTTGAGCTTCATTTTTTAGAACCAGGCTTAATTGGTTCTGATATAAAAACCGGTGAAGATATAGATGAAGCAAAAGAAAAAATTAACGAAGTCGCCATAAAAATAAGAGAGGGGGATTTTGAGGCAAACCCTACTTTTATGGCGTGCAAATATTGTGCCTATAACCAAATTTGTCCAAGCGTAAAATAAGGATAATTATTAATGCAATAAACATTATGTCCACAGAGAACGCCAAATAGTTGTGCAAGTAATTGGAGAATAAATTCTATGAGCGAATGTATTAATTTAAAGAAAAATAATAAAATGTGTAATTGTACTTATAGCGGATGTCCAAGGCACGGGATATGTTGTGAGTGCTTGGCATACCATAGAAAAGTTGGCCAGCTTCCAGCTTGTTACTTTGACGAAAAAACCGAAGCTACATACGATCGCTCAATTGAGAATTATTTAAATAACCGTTAAAAACTATGCCAAAAGTTATTAGCGCATCACAAATGAAAAAGTTAGATGCTACGGTAATAAACCGCTATGGGTTACCCGCATTAATTTTAATGGAAAATGCCGGCCGGTCAGCCAGCGAAGAGGCATTAAAAATGTTTCCTAAAAACGGACGTGCTGCAGTTTTTTGTGGCTATGGGAATAATGGAGGCGATGGTTTTGTTGTTGTAAGGCATTTATTAAACAAAGGAATAAAGGTTCAAGTTTATTTAGTAGGCAAAAATAGAGAACTTAGTCAAGAATCAAAATTAAACTATCAAATTTTATGTAAGATGAAGCAAAAAATTAGATTAATTAAAGAGGCCAATGCTTTTGCCAGGCTTAAAAAAGAAATTAAGCGATATGATTTAATTATCGATGCTATTTTTGGTATTGGTTTAAAGGGTAGGCTTAATGAATTTTATCAGGGGTTATTTAATACTATTAATATGAGTAAAATACCAGTTTTAGCTTTAGATGTTCCCTCAGGTTTAGATGCGGATACAGGAAAGCCTTTAGGTAATGCAATCATTGCCAAAAAGACAATTACGTTTGGTTTGATGAAGAAAGGTTTGGTTAAAAAAATAGCAAATAAATATGCTGGCAAAATAGTCGTTGGCGATATTTCTTTGCCGCTTACAGTAAATATTCCTTGACGCACAAAGCTATTAAAGATATACTAATTATTACTTTTAACAACTAATTTATTAAATATGGAGGAATGAAGTGGTTTCAAATAAGAAAATAACTAAGACAGAGAAGACAAAGATATCAAAAGATTTTAAAATTCACGAAAAAGATACTGGTTCAAGCGCGGTACAAATTGCGCTTTTGACGAAAAGAATTAATGATTTGAACGAACATTTTAAAGCTCATAAAAAAGATTTTGCCTCCCGCCGCGGGCTTCTAATGCTTGTTGGCAGGCGTAAACGGCTTCTTGATTACCTCAAGAAATCCCAACCCAAAAAGCACGAAGAACTTATAAAAAAACTAGGATTATAAAATGCAAAAACAAAAAAAGGCATCAATTGAGTTTGCCGGCCGTACACTTTTATTAGAAACTGGCCATATGGCAAAGCAGTCCAGTGGCGCTGTTTATGTCCAGTATGGCGGTACATGTGTACTTGTTACTGCTTGTGTTTCAAAGGAGGCAAAAGAGGGCATTGATTTTTTTCCTCTAACTGTTGAATATCAAGAAAAAACTTACGCTGCGGGAAGAATTCCTGGGGGGTATTTCAAGCGCGAAGGAAGGCCGTCAGAAAACGAAATTTTAATCAGCCGTTTGATAGATAGGCCTATAAGGCCGTTGTTTCCAAAAGATCTTTTAAATGAAGTTCAGGTTATGGCAATGGTTTTGTCTAGTGATGGAGAAAATGACCCAGATGTTTTGGCTGTTCTAGGTGCATCTTGTGCATTGTCTATTTCAGAGATTCCTTTTGGCGGTCCGCTAGGGGTCGTAAGAGTAGGTAGAATTAATGGTAATTTCGTGCTTAATCCAACATATGCGCAAAGTCAAGAATCAGATATTGATGTTGTTGTTGTTGGCACAAAAGATGAAGTTTGTATGCTAGAAATTAGGTCAAAAATGTTAAGCGAGGAAGTGATTTTAGATGCAATAAAATTTGGCCATAAAAATTATTTGCATTTGATTGAGTTGCAAGAAGAATTTATAAAAGATGCTGGCAAAGAGAAGATACAACCGATATTTAAAAAGGTTAACGCGCAGATAATTTCACAGGTTAGGGTTGCCGCAGAAAATAGGTTAAATGAAATTTGCAGTATTTCTGAAAAGGAAGAGCGGGAGGAAGCTCTCAATGTTCTTTGTAAGGAACTAGAGGCACAATTTGTTTCAGATGAGTGCGCTGATTGTGACATAAAGGCTGCGTTGATTGAAGCGGAGAGCGAGAAAGTAAGGAAATATATCTTAGATAAGAAGATTAGGATTGATGGCCGTGGCCAAAAAGAAATCCGCCCGATTACTTGTGAAGTTGGGGTTTTACCAAGGACTCACGGATCAAGTTTGTTTACGAGAGGAGCAACACAAAGTCTTGCTGTAACAACGCTTGGCACAGCCGCCGATGAACAGATGATTGAGGCGCTTGAAGGTGAAACTACAAAGGCATTTATGCTGCATTACAGCTTTCCACCATTTAGCGTTGGTGAGATTAAACCTGTTCGTGGGCCAGGTAGGCGCGAAATCGGGCACGGTGCATTAGCCGAAAAAGCGCTTAAGGCGATTATGCCTACAAAAGAAGAATTCCCTTATACCGTAAGGGTTGTATCAGAGATTCTAGAGTCTAATGGTTCATCAAGTATGGCAACGGTTTGTGCTTCAACGCTCGCTTTGATGGATGCAGGTGTTCCGATAAAAGCTCCTGTTGCCGGTGTTGCGCTTGGATTAGTTAAAGATGGTAACCAGACAGTTATTTTGACAGATATAAGCGGCCTTGAGGATCATTTTGGTGATATGGATTTTAAGGTTGCCGGGACTAAAGACGGAGTTACCGCTGTGCAGCTTGATTTAAAAATTAAGGGGATTAGTTTAAAATTATTAGAGGATGCTCTTTATCAGGCAAAAGAAGCCCGCCTTTTAATTTTAGAAAAAATGAAGCAAACTTTATCTTTACCGCGGACAGAATTATCTAGTTATGCTCCAAGAATTGTAACAATAAAAATTAACCCAGAAAAAATCGGTGGATTAATCGGGCCGGGGGGTAAAACAATAAGAAAAATTATTCAGGATACCGGTGTGCAGATTGATATAGAAGATGATGGTTCTGTATTGATTTCTTCAAATGATGCCAAGGCACAAGAGAAAGCAGTCGCTATTGTGCGTGGGCTTACGGAAGAAGCAGAAATTGGAAAAATCTATGAGGGTAAAATTACCCGTGTCACGAATTTCGGTGCATTTTGCGAGATACTTCCTAATAAAGAGGGCTTAATTCATGTTTCCGAGCTTGCCGATCGTTTTGTTAAAAATGTTGAAGATGTAGTTAAAGTTGGAGATATAGTCCGGGTTAAAGTCACTGAAATCGATGATGCAGGAAAAATTCGTCTTAGTAAAAAACGAGTAGACAGTGAAACCCAAGATAATAAATGAAATAAAAGCAATATTGCTTTTTGCTTTTGCGATTTTAGTTTTTTTAAGCCTTATATCTTATACGCCATCCGACCTATCTTTATTATCATCCCATTCAAATATCCCTGCAAAAAATTTTGTTAAAGTTTTTGGTGCTTATATTGCTTTCGGCCTTAATTTTATCTGGGGATATGCAAGTTTTTTGATTACTGTTATTTTGTTCTTGTGGTCGATGAAGAAATTCGGTGATGAAGAAATTAAGTGGCGTCCGGCAAAAATAATAGGATTTTTAGTTCTTTTGTTCTCGTTAAGCGCTATTCTTTCATTGATTGGCGATAGCTCGTTAAGCGCTCGATTTACTCGCGCAGGAGCATCAGGAAGCATAATTTCAATATTCCTAACTAAATATTTTGGTACAATAGGCGCTTATATTATAGTAATGTCTTTGGGGCTTGCTTCATTAATATTAGTAATGGAAATTTTGTTCTCAAAAATTTTCATAGATTTTATTGTTATGGCCAAACAGATAATATTAGGTTTTTTTAGGCGCAGAACAAAACCTAAAATTAAAGAGTCGAATATTCCTAGTATTAAAGAGAGTAAGCCGGCTTTAGCTCCTCTGCCCATTTCTATTAAAGAACCGCCGCGAATTCAAATTTTTCAGCCAAAAGAGTTAAAAGAAAAAGAAGTTAATAAGAAAGATGATTTTAAGCCGAAAGTTATTCATAAAATTGGTGATTATAAATTACCAAGCATTGATTTACTTGAATCACCCCCGCCAGTGGGAGCAAGGCAGGTTAAGGAAGATCTTGAGTCTAATGCGAGAATACTAGAAGATACTTTATCTGATTTTAACCTGATGGTTAAAGTTACTGATATTGAGCGCGGCCCAGTTATTACTCGTTATGAGCTTGAGCCGGCACCAGGGGTAAAAATTCAAAGAATAGTTTCTTTAAGCGATGATATAGCGCTTGCGATGAAAGCACCGACGGTTCGTATTGTGGCTCCTATTCCGGGAAAAGCTCGCGTAGGTATTGAGGTTCCAAATACGCAGATGGGCTTAGTCTATTTAAAAGAGGTACTTGGTTCCAGAGAATTTCAAGAGACTAATTCTAAAATTAGCCTTGCTTTAGGCAAGGATATTGCTGGTAAACCGCTCGTTGCAGATTTAGCTGATATGCCTCATCTTTTGATTGCCGGGACTACTGGTTCTGGCAAAACCGTTTGCGTTAACGGGTTAATTCTTTCTATGCTGTATCGGGCTTCGCCAGATGATGTTAAGTTTATTATGGTTGATCCGAAAATGGTAGAGCTTGCTCCATTTAATGGCCTGCCACATTTAATTTGTCCAGTTGTAACTGATGCAAAAAAGGCCCAGGCGGCGTTGTCTTGGCTTGTTAGTGAGATGGAAGAAAGATACAGGAGGCTTGCTGCAAGCGGCGCAAGGAATATTACAGCTTTTAATGAAAAAGAGCCAAATGAAAAAATGCATTATATTGTTGTTTTAATTGATGAGTTAGCCGATCTTATGGCGGTTGCAGCAAATCATATAGAAACTTCAATTGCGCGCCTTGCACAATTATCAAGAGCTGTTGGTATTCATTTAATTTTGGCTACCCAGAGGCCGTCAGTCGATGTTATTACCGGTGTTATAAAAGCGAATTTTCCAGCAAGAGTTTCTTTTCAGGTGGCTTCTAAAGTTGATTCCCGCACAGTTTTAGATTCTAACGGAGCAGATAAACTTTTAGGCCGCGGAGACCTTTTATTTCTGAAGCCTGGCGAAGCAAAACTGATTAGGGCTCAAGGGGCGTTGGTTAAAGATAAGGAAATAGAAAGGATTGTTGAGTTTATTAAACAGCAGGCTTCGCCTCAATTTAATGAAGAAATTTTAAAACAAGAAAGCCATTCGTTTACTGGTGATTCAGAAAAAGATGAACTATTCGATGATGCGGTTAAAACAGTTTTAGAAAGCAATCAGGCGTCCGTATCAATTTTGCAAAGGCGCATGAGACTAGGTTATACGCGCGCAGCTCGTCTTATAGATGCAATGGAGCGCGATGGGATTGTAGGCCCATTCGAAGGCAGCAAGCCGCGCAAAATTCTTATTGATAGGGATGCGTGGTTAAAAGAACAAAAAGATGCATTATTAAATTTAGGCCAAGAAAATGGAACCAATAGGTAATCAGTTAAAAAAAATAAGAGAATCAAAGAACATTTCTTTCGAACAACTTAAAGAAGGAACAAAACTCCAAGAGAAAGTTCTTAGGGCTATCGAAGACAATCAATTTGATACGATTAATCCTGTTTATTTAAGAGGGTTCTTGAAAATTTATTGTAAATTTTTGGGTTTAGATCCAAATAATTTTATCCCTCAGCCAAGAAAATCTGAAGTCCAGGAAATGGAGCCTATAAAATTACAACATAGAGAAATACCAAAATTTAAAAAAGATAAGCCGAAAGAAGAACAAGAAAAACAGAAAAAAAGGGTAGATTTTAATCCAAAATGGATAAAATTAATTTTTGCAATCCCCTTGATTATAATTATAGGTCTTTTTTTAGCACGGCCAAAGAATATTGTAAAACCAAAAGAAAAAACTTCATTTTTACAGCAAAAAAATAAAGCAAAACAGAGATCCCAAGGAAATTCTACGCCTATTAAAACTAAGCAATTAGATAAAACAACTAATACTTCTTTTGCGATTAAGGGTAGCCTAAGCCTTACGATTCATGCAAAACAAAATTCATGGTTAAGGATTAAAAGCGATGGAAGGACAGTATTCCAAAATGTTTTGCAAAAAGGCAACACCGAAGTTTGGGTTGCTAAAGAAAAGTTAGAATTAGCTGTTGGCAATGCGGGGGGCCTTGAATTACAGTTAAACGGAAGAATATTACCTTCTTTAGGAAGCCGGGGGCAGGTAATAAAGAAAATTTTAATTACTAAAGACGGTATAGATATTAATAAATGATTTCTAGGATAACCGTAGGGATTATTAGCCTAGGATGCCCTCGTAACTTAGTTGATTCTGAGGTGATTCTCGGCGGTTTAAATAAAAAGAAATACAGGATTGTATCAGACCTAAAAAACGCCGATATAGCGATAGTTAATACTTGTAGTTTTATTGAAGATGCAAAGAAAGAATCGATTGATACTATTCTTGATCTTATCGATCTTAAGAAAAAGGCAAAGTTAAAAAAAATAATAGTTGCAGGATGCCTTGTTCAACGTTACAGCGCTGTTTTAGAGAAAGAATTTAAAGAAGTAGATGCTTTTATTGGGCGAATTTCTTCATCAGGATATCACAATAGGTTTAGTTTAACACCAAAACATATTGGTTATCTGAAAATCGCTGAAGGATGTTCTAATAATTGTAGCTATTGTTGTATTCCGCAGATTAAAGGTGATCTTAAGAGCCAAAAACCAAAGGATGTTCTTTCCGATGTAGAATATTTTGATAGGCGTAAAATCTCAGAACTTAATATTATTGGACAGGATATTTCTTCTTATGGGTTGGATTTAAAAAATGAAATTAATCTTGCTGCTCTTTTAAAACTAATTCTAAAAAAATCAAAGAATATTAAATGGTTTCGATTGCTTTATCTTCATCCAAGGCATATCGATAACGAGTTAATTAGTTTGATAAAAACCGAACCCAGGATTTGTAAGTATATTGATTTACCTATTCAGCATATAAATGATAGGATATTAAAACTAATGAATAGGCAAATTACAAAAAAAGAAATCAACAATTTGATTGATAAATTAAGAAATGAAATAAAGAATTTAACTATTCGGACAAGTATCATTGTTGGGTTCCCTTCAGAAACTGCCGCTGAATTTGAAGAACTGGTTAATTTTGTAGAGATGCAAAAATTCCAGCGGCTGGGAGCTTTTATATACTCTAAAGAAGAAGGTACGCAGGCCTATAATTTTTCAGGCCATATTGAAGATTCAATTAAAAGACAACGTTTAGATATTTTGATGAATAAGCAAAAGAATATATCATTAAAATTAAACCAGTCTTTGATTGGCCAGATAAAAGAAGTTTTAATTGATGAAAAGATTCATAGTGGTTATTTAGCGCGTACACAGGCTGATGCGCCAGAAGTCGATAACCAGGTGATAATAGATACAAAGTCACTTTTTAATTTAGGTATTTTTAAGAAGGTAAAGATTATTGATGCTTATGAATATGATTTAGCTGGAGAATTATTATGACGCTAGCAAATAAAATTACTTTTTCCAGGATAGTTTTAGCGTTTGTTTTTATATTTTTTCTTTTTTGCCAGGGGTTAGCTTCGAAAGTAACGGCTTTAATAATATTTGTGCTTGCGTCTTTAACTGATTATTATGATGGCTGGCTGGCAAAGAATAGAAACCAGGTATCTAATTTAGGAAAAATTCTCGATCCTATTGCAGATAAGATATTGGTGTTAGGTGCATTTATTAGTTTTGTTCAGTTAAATATAATTGAAGTTTGGATGGTAGTTTTAATTTTTATTAGAGAATTTATTATTACTACACTTAGAGCCTATGCCTTAGCTGAAAATAAAGTTTTGGCGGCATCGCGTGCCGGCAAGCAAAAGACAGTATCTCAAATGGCCGCGATATTTTTTATATTACTTTCAATAATTATAAAAGAATACCTTATAAGGGCGTCTTTATGGAATGCTTCAATTGATACAATTATACATTATAGTATTTATATTGTCATGGATATTGCAATTATTCTAACTCTTACTTCAGGATTATCTTATCTATGGCAAAATCGAAAAATAATATTAAGATCATGATTACGCGGCTTATTACTACTATATTTTTCTTTGGGTATTTTCCAATTTTTCCTGGGACAGTTGGTAGCTTTCTTGGTCTTATAATTTATTCTTTAGTATATAAAAATCCCGCAGTTTATTTTTTGATAACTTTTATGTTAGTTATCCTAGGTTTTCTGTATTGTGGTAAAGCCGAATATATCTTTCGAAAAAAAGATTGCAAAAAAATAATTATTGATGATTTGTGCGGACAATTAGTTAGTTTATTATTTATACCGTTTAGTTTAAATATTGCATTTTTAGGTTTTATATTATTTCGAGCTTTTGATGGTTTAAAAGTTTACCCTTCCAAAAAAATTGAGCGTTTTCATGGTTCACTTGGTATTATGGGCGATGATATTTTAGCCGGAATTTACGCAAATACTGCATTACGAATTTTATTATTTTTCAACATGCCATTTTTAAATAATTAATTGAAACAAATATTTTGCAATATTATAATTTTAACGCTTAGTTCAATGTTTTTATAAAGAATAGAGGAAGTGATGGTAAGGAAAATTTTTGTTTTAATTTTAGTTTTTGGGTTTGTTGTTTTAGGGGGATTAAGTAAGAGCTTTGCGGATGTTGGATTAAATAGTAGCGCAGTGATGGTTAAAGAGGCAAAAACTTGTGATGCTCCTTATGTGTCAAAATCGCTTTATAGAAAATTTCTTGATAGGCTAGAATTGGGTATAAAGGGCTATGGCGGGAATATGAGCTATAGACAATCTTATGACGTATATCCTGTTGAAAGTGACTGGAGTGCCGCTTTTGCAAAAATTGATTTTGATGCAAAAATTTATATGGAAAACATTTTATTCCAGGGCTTACGGTTGGGATATTTGGTAGTAAAACCCGCAATGAAGAATGGAATATTAAAGACATAGGCCCATACGCAAATAATGATACTAATATTAAAGGCCTTAATATTGATGGAAAATTTGTTAGATTTTAAAGTAACCGATAAACTAATTCTTTCAGGCCAAGGTGGATACGCATACATTTTTAGCAATCGCGTTGACGACAATGTTTTAGGTGATTTTAAGGGCAACAATGGCTATATTGCTGATGCTTTGTTAGAAGTAGGCTATAAAGTTACAGATAAGCTCATGCTTGCATTAGGCGGATTTTGGGAATATCAGAAACAAGATAAAAACGATAAACTCCAGAATGCTCTTATCAATGAATGGCCGGAAAACAAGCTTATATCTTATGGCGGAACATTGAGAGCTAGCTATAAATTTTAGTTATTGTAATTTAGCTTTGTGTATTAGGCTGTAAGTTGGTCCAGACGGACTAAGGGTACTTCTAAATAGAGCTATGGCACTTATGGTTTGAATTTCAGTGTCGATAGCTTCATTTATTCGCTTGATTTCTGTTAATAATATTTGTTTGTTTTTAGGGCTACGAATTCTTGCAATAGTGGCATGACTTTGAAATGGTCGATTTTCTTTTTTGATACCTAATTTTTCAATTTTTTCTTCTATTTTGCTGGTTATTTTTTCTAAAGTCTCTTTGCCTTTTTTAATTCCAATCCAAATTACTCTCGGTGTTCCTTTTTGTGGGAATATGCCAATTTGAGATGTTTCAATTGAAAAGCTTTGAAAGTTTTCTGCGGTTTGATCAATTACTTGTTTAATTTTTTCACTTTTTTCTTGGTCAATATATCCTAAAAATTTTAAGGTTAAGTGTATGTTTTTTGGGTTTACCCATTTGGCATCAGCGTTTGTTTTCTGTAATATATTCTGAATTTGAGAAATTTTATCTTTTACCTTAGATTCTAATTCGATAGCAATAAAAGCCCTTATTTTGCTAGGCATTGTTCAATAAGTTTTAAAGCGCTATCAGCAGTTTTTTTCTTAATTTCTAAACGGTTGCCAACGAAATTAAATTTTTTACAGGTGGTTTTTTTATTAAAATGCAGCGCGATAAAAATAAGACCGACAGGTTTTAATTTTGATCCACCTGTTGGCCCGGCGATTCCTGTTATGCCTATACCTATGTCAGATTTTGCAATTTTCGATATTTGTTTTGCAAGCAAAATAGCTATTTCTCTGCTTACCGGCCCGTATTTTTCTATAACCTGTTTTGAAATTTTTAATAATGATCTTTTTGCTTGATTGGAGTAGGCGACTATGCCAAGAATAAAATATCTGGAACTGCCCGAGATATTAGTTAAACGATGAGAGAGTAACCCGCCGGTGCAGCTTTCTGCGACACTGATTGTTAATTTTGATTCAGAAATAATTTTTGCAATTCTTTTTTCAAGTATCATAATTTAATTATAGGCTTTGAGTTTAATCTTGACAAGTTTATTTTTTTATGTATACTTATATTATTCTTCGGGGAGAGGTGAAATTCCTTAACCGGCGGTAAAGCCCGCGAGGGTCGAAATTTCGGCCCAGATCCGGTAATATTCCGGAGCCGATGGCTATAGTCCAGATGAGAGAAGATACAAATTAGGTTTTCTTTGCCCCGAGAGGTATCGGGGCAATTTTTTTTGAGGAGCATATGTTTAATACGATTACTGAAATAATAGATGATTTGAAAAGTGGCAGAATGGTTATTGTAGTTGACGATGAAGGCCGCGAGAATGAGGGAGATTTAATTGCTCCAGCAGAGTCAATTAAACCGCAAGATATTAATTTTATGGCAACATTTGGTAAAGGCCTTATATGTGTTGCTATGGAGAAAGCCCGGCTTGATGATTTAGGCTTACATATTCTACATAATAACCAAGGAGCAAGCCGCGATCCTTATTCAACTGCATGGACAATTTCTGTAGATGCTAGCCAGGGTATTACTACAGGAATCTCTGCTTTTGATAGGGCTCACACAGTAGGTATATTAATAAATAAAAATACTAAACCTCAAGATTTAGTCAGGCCTGGGCATCTTTTTCCTCTTCAAGCAAAAGAAGGGGGAGTTTTGGTTAGGGCTGGGCATACTGAAGCCGCAGTAGATTTGATGAAAATATCTGGCCTTTATCCGGCAGGAGTTATTTGTGAGATTATTAATGAAGACGGAACAATGGCGCGTATTCCCGACTTACTTAAATTCTCCAAGAAACATAATTTAAAGATTTGTACAATCGCATCATTGATTGAACATCGTAGGCGATACGAAAAATTGGTAGAGAGAGTTGCCAATGCGAAATTACCTACCGAATTTGGTGAATTTGATTTATATTTATATGAATCAAGCATTGACCGTAGCCATCATATTGCTTTAGTATATGGCAGGCTTGAGTCTCCGACTTTAGTCAGGGTTCATTCCGCATGTTTAACCGGTGATGTATTTGGTAGTATTCGATGCGATTGCGGCAGGCAGCTTAATAGAGCCTTCAAAGATATAGCAAAAGAAGGGAGTGGTATTATCCTTTATATGAATCAGGAGGGGAGAGGTATTGGTCTTAAAAATAAAATTTTTGCTTATCATAAACAAGATCAAGGCCTTGATACTGTTGAGGCAAATGAGGCGTTGGGTTTTCCTGCGGATTTAAGGGATTATGGAATAGGCGCGCAGATTTTGGTAGATTTAGGCGTAAAGGAATTAAAACTTTTAACGAATAATCCCAGAAAAATAATTGGTCTTGAAGGTTATGGATTAAAAGTAGTTGAACGGTTAGCTATTAAAGTAAAACCTAATCCCGCGAATAAAAAATATCTAAAAACAAAAAAAGATAAATTAGGGCATATACTGTAAAAATTAAATATCAAAATGGGGGAGGATAAGAGATGGTTAAAAAAATTGAAGGGGATCTAATTGCAAAAGGAAGGAAATTTAGTATTGTAATTTCTAGGTTTAATGATTTCGTATCAAAGGAATTGCTTTCTGGTTGTGTCGACACGCTTATACGTCATGGAGTAAAAGACGATGATATTGAGGTAGTTTGGGTGCCGGGTGCTTTTGAAATTCCGACAATCGCTCAGGTATTAGTTAAAAAAGATAAATCAGATGCAATTATCTGCTTAGGTGCGGTAATTAGAGGAGCAACTCCGCATTTTGAATACATAAGCGCCGAAGTCAGTAAAGGTATTGCAAATATTGCAATTAGTTCAGGTATGCCGGTGATTTTTGGAGTAATTACTGCTGATACGATTGAACAAGCCATTGAGCGCGCAGGTACAAAAGACGGTAATAAAGGTAAGGATGCTGCAATATCTGCAATTG
The DNA here is from genome assembly GCA_040753015.1 of Candidatus Omnitrophota bacterium. Classification (GTDB taxonomy): domain Bacteria; phylum Omnitrophota; class Gorgyraeia; order Gygaellales; family JBFMHM01; genus JBFMHM01. Next base: position 191,100 of record JBFMHM010000002.1, on the reverse strand, counting down.
AAATGGTAAACTTGATGGAAAAGATTTAATGCGGAAACGGACGTTTGCGCGAGAATGCGCGCTTAAAATTCTTTATCAGATTGATTTAACGGGCGATTCAGTTGAGTCTTCGGCTGGCAGTTTCTGGGAGTTTAACGATGAAGTTGAAGACGAGGTGAAAGAATTTGCTGTTTCGCTTGTTAAAAAGACAATTGAAAACTTATCGGAAATAGATAAAAAAATATCCAGTTTGGCTCAGAATTGGGATTTAGGCCGCATGGCAATTATTGATAAAAATATTTTAAGATTATCAAGCTGTGAGCTTTTATATTTATCAGAAATCCCCCCCAAGGTTTCTATTAACGAAGCAGTTGAACTTGCGAAAAAATATTCCGGCGTAGATTCTAGTAAATTTGTTAATGGGATATTAGATAAAATTAAATCCCAGAAATAATGAAATACGCGGATCTTCATCTACATACAAACTTTTCTGATGGTTCTAGTTCGGTTAAAGATTTAATAGAAAATGCTAAAAAAGCTGGTTTGAGCTGTATTTCCATAACTGACCACGATACAGTAAAGGGTGTATTAAGCGCAATAGAATCATTTTCAGATACAATTGAAATAATTCCAGGTATTGAATTGACCGCAGATATTTATGGCAGAGAAGTTCACATATTAGGTTATTTTATTGACTGCAAAAATTCGGAATTTATCGCAAGATTGACTTATTTTCGCAAGGTTCGTTTAGATAGAATTTTTGAAATGTCAGATAAGCTTAGAATGCTTGGTGTTGTAATTGATCCTAAAGAAGTCATTGATTTTGCGCATGGTGCAAGTATAGGGAGGCTTCATCTTGCACGTATTATGGTTAAGAAAGGTATTGTTTCGACGACTAATGAGGCATTTCAAAAATATATTGGTGATACTTGCCCGGCTTATGTTTCAAAATTTAAACTCACTCCTAAAGAAGCTATTGATTTAATTTTAAGCGTAAAGGGTATACCCGTTATTGCTCATCCCTATGTTTTACCTAGTCAGGATTTAATAGAACAATTTGTTAAAGATGGGTTAAGGGGTATAGAGGTGTATTATCCTGAACATAACTCCCAAATGACAGAAAATTATAAAAAAATTGCTGAAAAATATAATTTACTTATTACAGGGGGTTCAGATTGCCATGGTTTAGCTAAAAAAGAGGTTTTAATCGGCAGGGTCAAAATACCATACAGGTTAGTTGAAAAACTAAAGGAAGCTAAAAATGCACTCTGATGAATATTTTATGCGTTTAGCTTTAGCTCTAGCGTTGAAGGCAAAAGGTAAGACTTCGCCAAATCCTTTAGTTGGCGCGGTTATTGTAAAAGATAATAGAATCATCGGCCAAGGTTACCATAAAAAGGCAGGTATGCCGCATGCCGAGGTTATTGCTCTAAATCAAGCCGGGAAACGTGCAAAAAATGCAACACTTTATGTTAATTTAGAACCTTGTTCTCATTACGGAAGAACTCCTCCTTGTATAGATAAGATTATTGCATCCGAGATAAAAAAAGTTGTGATTGCAATGGTTGATCCTAATCCTTTTAATAATGGCAAGGGTATAAAATTATTAAGAGGATTAGGCGTTAAAGTAAAAACAGGGGTATTGAATAAAGAAGCCAGGGATTTAAATAAGCAATTTATAAAGTATATAACAAAGCATTTACCCTATGTTACAGTAAAAATTGCTCAATCGCTTGATGGAAAAATTGCAACAAAAAATTATAATTCTAAATGGATTACTTCTGCAAAGGCGCGGCAATTTGCTCATCGATTAAGAGATAATTTCGATGCTATAATTTTAGGGACAAATACAATATTAAAAGATAATCCTAATCTTAAGACTAAAAAGGCAATTAGAGTGATCATTGATAAAGATTTAAAAATTTCTCAAGATTTAAATTTATTCAACTATAGGAAAACAAAAATAATTATTGCAACCAGAAAAATAAATACTAACAAGCAATATCCAAAAAATGTTGAATTAATTGTTATAAAAGAAAGCGATGATAAATTAGATTTAGTTGATTTGATGAGGAAGCTTGCCGATAAAGGCATTATTAATATTTTGGTTGAAGGGGGAGGAGAATTAATCGGCTCTTTATTTGATGAAAAATTAGTCAACGAAATTAAATTTTTTATTGCTCCAAAGATTATTGGCGGCAAGAGCGCGATTAGCTCGATAACAGGACAGGGAATAAAAAATATTAATTCGGCAATCGGGCTTAAAGATATAAAAATAAGTAATATTAGTAAAGATTTATTAGTGGAGGCAGAAGTTGTTTACAGGGATAATTGAAGAACTCGGCACAATAAAATCAGTTCGTAAAACTGGCATGGTAACGATTTTAGAAGTAGGAAACAGTTTTAAACTGTTCCCTACAGATATAAAAATAGGCGATAGTATTAGCGTCAATGGTGTTTGTCTCACAGTAGTAAGAAAGGATAAAGATAGTTTTTCTTTTGAGGTGATGAATGAAACTCTTAAGCTTACGAATTTAAACGAGATATCTATTGGCAAACAGGTTAATCTAGAGCGAGCGCTTAAGGTAGGAGATAGATTATCCGGGCATTTTGTTACTGGCCACATTGATTGTTTAGGTATTATTAGAAAAAAGGTATATATCGATAAAAATTTATGTTTTGAAATTAATATTCCGCATAAATTTATCTGTTATGTTGCGTCAAAGGCATCTATTGCTATTGATGGAATAAGTTTGACTGTTGTAGGTGTAAGGCAGAATAACTTCACGGTTTATATCATCCCCCATACTTTAAAAAATACTACTCTTAATTTTAAAGGCCCATCAGATAAAGTTAATATCGAATGCGATATTCTTGCAAAATACGCGAAATTTTAACCCATCCTTTCATTTATTGCCAATCAAAATAAATTTTGTTATACTGAATTGAATATTTATGCGGGGAGTAGCGCAGCTTGGTAGCGCGTTTGGTTCGGGACCAAAAGGCCATGAGTTCGAATCTCATCTCCCCGATTAATTATTATGAAAAAACAAGTCAATGTTATCTATAAAGGTAGGGTGCAAGGGATAGGTTTTCGCTTTACCGTAGAAAGTATTGCAAATAAATTAGGTGTTTGCGGCTGGGTTAAGAATTTAAAAGATGGAAATGCAGAGATTATGGCCGAAGGAGAAAAAGAAAATTTAGAAAAATTTCTAAAAGAGGTAAATAGTTATTTTTCAAATTATATCAGTGATACAGAAGTTTTTTGGTTTTCGGCAACAGGAAAATTTAAAGATTTCACAATAGAATTCTAAGGAGAGGAGAGGTATATGTTTGATTTTAAAGATATGGGGAATATGATGAAATTAGCTAATGAAGCAAAGGTAATGCAAGAGAAGCAAGAGCGCAGTGCAAGAGAACATATGGATTTACTAAAAAAAATATCCGGCCAATTAGATGAAATATTAAAAGAATTAAGAAAGGATAAGTAGAGATGATAAAAAATAATTCAAAAGATTATATTTGTAATGTTTGTAAAAGAAAAATTCCAGAGAAAGACGCGCTTATGCATATTAAATCCGAAGAATACATGCTTAAATTGATTGAAAGAGACCATCCGAATTGGCCTCAAGATGGAAAGATTTGTAAGGGTTGTATTAATTATTATCGTAAATTAGTAAAAGACGCGAAAATATGAATATAGTTTAAGGACAGCTTTTAATTTTGATTATATGCAGGATATAAAAAAACAAATTGAAGTTTTAAGAGGGAAGATCCAACGTTATGATTATGCATATTATGTTTTGTCCCAGCCGGAAGTTTCCGATAAAGAATACGATGATTTAATGAGTCAGCTAAAGGCATTTGAACATAGGTATCCGCAATATTTATCGCCTGATTCTCCTACACAGAGAGTTTCTGGAGAAGTTCTAGAAAGTTTTAAAACTGTAAAACATAAAAAGAGAATGTTTTCATTAGATAATACCTATTCTTATGATGAATTGCGGGATTGGCAGGAGAGAGTATATAAAGGTTTAGGGTCTAAAGATGTAGAATATGTTGTGGAGCTAAAAATTGACGGTGTTAGCGCAAGCCTGGCATATAAAAGTGGTTTATTTGTTCAAGGGGCAAGCCGCGGAGATGGAGAAACCGGCGAAGATGTAACGCAGAACTTGAAAACAATACGGTCTATACCGCTACGTTTATTTGATATTAAAAAAGCTCCAGAATATCTTGAGGTACGCGGTGAAGTTTTTATGAGCCATAAAGATTTTGAAAATATTAATAAAGAGCGTAAAAAAAATAACGAAGAAGTTTTTTCAAATCCTAGAAATGCGGCAAGCGGTTCCTTAAAATTATTAGATCTTAAAATTGTTGCAAAAAGAAATTTAAGTTTTTTTGCACATTCGCCGGGAATTATAAGGGGTAAGGCAGTAGAAACACAATTTGAGTTTTTAAACTTTGTTGGGAAGCTTGGATTTAAGGTTAATCCGAATTATAAATTATGTAAAAATATTGAAGAAGTTATCGAATTCTGCAGGGATTGGGACGGTAAAAGAAAAAAGCTTGATTTTGATACCGATGGTATTGTGGTTAAAGTAAATTCTTTCAAACAGCAAGAGATATTGGGTGCAACTTTGAAAAGCCCGCGTTGGGCAGTGGCTTATAAGTTTGCTGCCCAGCAGGCAACTACAACAGTTAATAATATTATTGTTGGGGTTGGGCGCACAGGTGTAATTACTCCTGTTGCAGAACTTGATCCTGTTGAGTGTTCGGGAGTGATTATTAAACATGCAACGCTTCATAATTTTGATGAAATTAAGCGCCTTGATATTCGTATTGGCGATAGAATTGTGATTGAGCGTGCTGGGGAGGTAATTCCAAAAGTAATCAAGGTTATTAAAACCCTGCGTAATGGCAAAGAAAAACAGTTTGAAGTTCCAAAATATTGCCCAGAGTGTAGTTCTAAAATTATCAAAGAAAAAGAAGGAGATGTAGCTTATCGTTGCATTAATCCAAATTGCCGCGCACATCTTGAAAAAAGGCTTATCCATTTTGCATCCCGCGCAGCAATGAATATTGAGGGCATGGGTCAGGCCGTCGTTGAACAATTAGTAAAACAAAAATTGGTTAAAGATTTTGCCGATATTTATTTTTTAAGAAAAGAAGATTTATTAAAGCTAGAATTTTTTAAAGATAAAAAAGCCGAGAATTTATTGCAGTCTATTATAAAAAGCAAAAGCCAGCCTTTATACCGCTTGATTTATGGTTTTGGTATACGTAATATTGGAGAAAAAGCCGCTTATAATTTAGCTAAGGAATTTTCTACTTTAGACAATTTAGTAAAAGCAAAACAAGAAGACCTTTTTAAAATTTTTGAGTTTGGAGAAGTGATGGCTCAAAGCGTAGTTGATTTCTTTAGCCAAAAGACCACGCTAGAGTTAATTAATAAATTAAGAAATGCTGGATTAAATTTTTCGCAAGAAATATCCAGTGTAAAAAAACAAACTCTGAGCGGTAAGGTTTTTGTATTTACCGGAGAGTTGAAAGATTTCAGCCGGAGTATGGCGGAAAATATTATTAGAGAATTAGGCGCACAAGTTTCATCTAGCGTTTCAAAAAATATTGATTTTGTTGTTTTGGGATCTAACCCAGGATCAAAATTAGACAAAGCAAAAAAACTAGGAATAAAGATTATTAATGAAAAACAATTCCAGGAGTTAATAAAATGAGACAAAGAAATATTTTTTTAATTTTTGCTTTTTATTTTTTAATTTTTGTTTTTTTAACTGGCTGCGAGGCGTTTAGAAAAAAATTTGTTCGTAAACAAGCGCCAAGAGCGCCTGAAAAGGCATATTATGTTCCAACTGACTATCCAAAGAGGCCTGGAGACATAGAAGATGAATATAATGAATATTTTACTTTTTGGAAACGTTCGCAAGAAGAATTGATCGCTTATTTAAGCGGATATTATAAGAAACAGATTGCTAGTTCGAGAAGGGCTATCGAGAATCTTACATATATGAGAGATATGCTAAAGGAAGAAAAGGCTGCAAAGCTGACAGAATATATAAAGCAAATGGATCTAATTCATGAAGAGATTAAAGAGTCGCATGGTTTTTTTATGCCTGGGAAGTCCGCAGAAATCGCAGGAGAACTTTCTGTTATTTATAATGATGTGAGAAAAAATTATCCTTATAAGAAGATTAAAGATTTTTTAAAATAAGATAATGAATAATTTAAAAACCATTGTTGTCGGTAACTTAGGAGTTAATTGTTATATATTATTTTCTAATGGCCAGGCACTGATAATTGATCCGGGAGGAGATTTCGGTTTAATCCAAAATTTTTTAACTAAAAATAACCTCGTTGTAAAATTTATAGTCCACACTCATGGGCATTTTGATCATATTGGCGCTGACAATAAATTTAATGTTCCGGTTTATATCCATAGATTAGATGTAGAGTGCTTAACTGATTCATCCAAAAATTTATCAAATTTTGTAGTTGGCAATGATTTAAAAATTAAATCTCCCGTTGTTGCCGTAGATGATGGCGAAAAAATATACCTTGATGAAATTATTTTAAAAGTTATACATACCCCGGGGCACACAAAAGGCGGTATTTGTCTTCTATGGGAAGAAGCAAAATGTATATTTACAGGAGATACTTTATTTTACGAAGGTATAGGTCGTACAGATTTTCCTGGTGCATCGCATGAAGAATTAATAAATTCTATAGAAAAAAAATTATTTATTTTAGAAGATAATATTATTTGTTATCCTGGGCATGGACCAAAAACTACAATTGGCCATGAAAAGAAAAATAACCCATTCTTAGGAGGGTAAAGTGAGGCAAAAAATAAAAAGAATCATAATCGAATTTGTAAGAATCGGCGTTGGCGTGCTTATAATTTTTGTTTTACTTAAAAAGGTTGATATTCAGAAAATATTCCATATTATTTTAAATATAAATATTTGGTTCTTTTTACTCGCATTATTTACTTATATTTTTAATACTATCCTTTGTTTGAATCGCTGGCAAATGCTTTTAGTTGGAGCCAATGTAAATCTTTCTTTAAGGCGAACTGCTGTATCTTTTTTAACTGGATTGTTTTTTAACTTATTTTTACCTTCAGCAATTGGCGGAGATGTGATTAGAACAATGCATCTTTCTGGGCATACGCGCAAGCCAAAAGAGGTTGCGGCAACTGTTCTTCTTGACAGGTTAAGCGGTAGCATAGGAATGGTTTTTATTGCAGTAATAGCTGTTTTAATTGGAGGCAACTGTATAAAAGATGTTTCGGTTTTTATTTCTGTAGCTATTCTTTTTTTTCTGCTTACGGCTGGATTATTAGTTATATTTAATAATTTTATTTATACTAGAATTAATCATTTCTTGCGCCGTGGCGGTAAGATTAAAGAGATGATTAGAGAATTGCATAATGAAATCTATCTATTTAAAAATCGTCCGCAAATTATTATAAATAATTTAATAATGTCATTATTGATTCAATTTACAGCGCCGGTTGCATTTTATATTTTATCAATCGCTTTAAATTATCACATTAATTTTATTTACTTTTTAATTTTTGTTCCGATAGTTTCTGCAATTTCTATGCTTCCTATTTCTATCGGTGGTTTGGGGCTTCGCGAAGCAAGCCTTATGTTTTTTTTCACTCGAGTTGGCCTTTCCGGAGAGCATGGATTTATTCTGTCACTTTTAATTTTCTTTTTCAGTATTGTTGTTGGCCTTATTGGAGGAGTAGTTTATGTCATTACATTTCATCCTAGATGGATACAATATAATTCGTCGCATACCAAAACTTGATTCTGATAATCTAAGGCAATCTCGTAAAAATTTAGTCGATTTTATAATAAAATACCAACCCCAAGGGAGTTCGAGAAATGGATTGACTATTGTTTTTGACGGTAAAGCAGATATTCTATATCATAAAGACGTATCGAATATTAGAATAATTTTTAGCGAAGGTGAATCTGCTGATGATTTGATTGTGAGTATCATTTTAAAATCTGTTAACAAAAAAAATATTTGTCTAGTTAGTGATGATAGAGGGCTTATTTCTAGAATAGATGGTTTAGGGGTTAAAGTTTATAGCGTTTCAGATTTTGTTTCAAGAACCGGTGTATTCAAAAAAAATAAGTTAGCACAGGATAATAAAAGTATCCTAGGATATTCACAAATAGAGAAGATAAACAGAGAACTCAAAGGTATATGGCTAGATAGCAATAATTCAGGATGAAGACATCTTTTTCTTGACATAAGTCTAAATATATGATAGTGTTTAGCAAAAAGGAGGTGTGAAATGGATTGGAGAACTACATTGCTCGAGCCAATACAAGGTATGCTTGGTTTGATTGGTGTTTTTATTTCTAAATTATTTATTGTTATTGTTATACTTTTTATTGGCTGGATATTAGCAAAGCTCATAAAGACAATTGTTGAAAGGGCTTTAAAGATTTTGAAGGTCGAGCTTTTGACTAAGCGGCTAGGTGTGGAAGATTTCATTTCTAAGGGTGGTATCAAGCATAATTTTTCAGAGTTAATCGGTATGCTTGCATATTGGTTAACTATATTGGTTGTGGTTGTTGCCGCTGTTAATGCGATAGGCTTAACAGTTGCCGCAGACCTTTTAAATAAAATTGTGCTTTATATTCCAAACGTGATTGCTGCGATATTTATCTTAGCGCTGGGTATGTTTGGAGCAACTTTTTTAAGCTCGCTCGTTGTAACAACGGCTAATAATGCCGGTATTGAGCAGTCGAAGCTACTCGGTAAAATAGTTGATGTTATAGTAATAATTTTTGCTATTGCGATTGCTTTAGAACAGCTTAGAATTGGCACGATAGTCATTGCTTTGACAATTAATATAATTGTTGCTGCAATTGGTTTAGCTTTTGCTCTAGCATTTGGCCTGGGCTGCAAAGATATGGCGGGTAAATATCTTTCAGATGTGGTCGATAAAGTTAAATCTAAAAGATAATTAACAAAATATAAAATAGCCCCGAGGTAACTGCTTTTTAATAGTAAAATCTCGGGGCTATTTAGTTAATAGAGAGTAGTGGATATAATGAAGAATATATTGTTTATTTTTTTAATTAGCTTATCTGTATCTGGGTGTGCTGCGTTATTAGTTGGCGGTGGTGTAATTGGCGGTGTTGCAATTAGTAAAGATACAGTAAAATCTGGCGTTGAAGCAAATTATAACAGAGTTTGGGGCGTAAGTATTGATGAAGTTAAGAAAGTTGCTGATATTCGGTTAGAAGATAAAAAACGCGGAATTATCGAGGCAAGTTCGCAGTCCGGAGAGAAGATAACTATTAAAATTAGAGAGATTACGCGTAATTCTTGCGAAATTATAATTAAATCCAGAAAAAATCTTCTGCCTGACATTACTCTTGCGCACGATCTTTCCAACAAGATTATAAATAGAGTTAAATAACTCAAGTGTTTTTTTCTAATATAATTTTAGGTATTATCCAAGGGATAACAGAATTCTTGCCAATAAGCAGCTCCGGGCATTTGTTAATTCTTCAGGAAATTTTCAAAACCGATAACAGGTTAATTGTTGATATATTGCTACATATTGCTACTATTTTAGCAGTTATCATTTATTTTTATAAAGATTTAGTTTGTTTAATAGAGGGAGTTTTTAAAAAAGATAGAGAATCATTAAGATCTTTATTTTTTATTTTAATTACTACCTTTATTACAGGTATTATTGCTATTATTGCTAAAGATTTTTTTGATAGTTTATTTAATTCTGCGCATCTAATTTCTTTAAGTTTTCTGTTTACCGGTACCATTTTAGTTATGACAAAGAAATTTATGACGGGGAATCAAAATATAAATAGTATTAATTTAAATTATGCATTTATTTTAGGTGTTACTCAAGCCATAGCAATTACTCCTGGTATTTCCCGTTCAGGAATTACAATAGCAACATTACTATTTATGAGTTTTAAGAAAGAAGAAGCTTTTAGGATTTCTTTTTTGGTGTCTATACCCGCTGTAATCGGCGCTCTTATTTTAGAGTTTAAGGGTATATCTTCTGCATTGATTAATAATTTTTACCCAATACTGGCGGGATTTATTGCTGCTCTTATCTTTGGGTTATTATCTCTTAGGCTGCTTTCTTTTTTAATTGAAAAATCGAAATTTTATATTTTTGGTTTTTATTGTTTTTTTATTGCTATTCTGACTTTTATTTATTTTAAATAAAAAATTATGGGCCAAGAATTTTGTAAAAAAGAAGGATGTAAAAATAAAGCGTTATCATTAAACGAATATTGTTTTAAGCATATCAGTGATATTCATGCTTATATAAAGGTATTAGAGGATTATAACAAACGAAAAATGTCTATGGAAGGTTTTAATCTAAAGGGCCTGATTGCTCCAAATATAAATTTTATTGGTTCTAATTTATCCGGGGCAGATTTAAATTATTCTAATTTATCCGGGGCAGATTTTAGTGCATCGAAGCTATGTAATTGTGATTTTGTTGGCGCAAATTTATCAAAAGTAAATTTTACTGGAGCAGATTGTTCTTTTGCACATTTTATGCAAGCAGATTTATCTTATGTTCGTGCTTTAAATACTAATTTTATCCAAGCAAATTTATCTGAAGCGAATTTGTTAAATGTTAATTTTCTAAATGCTAAACTTTATAAGAGTAATTTATACCATGCAAGCCTTGATAATGCTAGGTTCTTGACAAAAGAAAATTTTTCTTTTCAAATAAATAAATTTATATTAAAAGAAGGTGTTGAGGAGCGCGGTGTAAGGGCAGCCAAAGAGTCTTACATTAATTTAAAAAAATATTTTCTTATATCCGCAAGATATGATGATTTAAGTTGGGCTTCTTTTAAAGAAAATTCTATGGAGACAAAAAGATTATTAGAAGACAAGCAGATTAGTTTTTTTCCTCTTTGGTTAATGGGGCTTTTGTGCGGTTGGGGCGAGAGGCCATTAAGGGCAGTAATTGCATCGCTTGTGATTATTTTAGGGTTTGCTGTTATTTATTTTTTTAATAATTCGGTGGCCTATAATGGTTTTGATGCGGCAGTAATAAATTATAAAATGGCATTCTTTGATTATATTTATTACAGTACTATTACTTTTACAACTGCTGGATATGGTGATTTTATTCCGAAGGCCAATATATTTTATCGTTTTTTAGCCGGATCAGAAGCATTTATTGGGATTTTTATGATGGGTTTATTTATTTTTACTTTAGGCAGGCGGTTTAGCTCAAGATAAGATGAAGATAATATTCAAGGTTATAATAATTTTTGTTTTAATTATATTTTTTTTGAATATCACAAAAAATATTTTTTTTAGCGCTCTTGTTTCTGGTGCGATAAAAAATACAACCGGCCTAGGTGTTTCTTTTGAGAATTTTAATTCTTATCCTTTTCTTGGAAAACTGGATATTGAGAATGCTTTTATTTTTAATCCCCAAGATTTTCCAGACGAAGTAATGGCGTATTTTCCAAAGATTAGCGTAGATTTTAATCCGGGGTCGATTTTTAAAGATAAGCTTCACTTTAGAGAATTTACAATTTATTTAAAGGAATTCACTGTAGTCAGGAATAAAAATGGCAAATTAAATATAGATTCTATAAAATCGGTTAAAGCAAGGAAAGCTAATACAAGAGCTGCATCAAAGAAAATTAAAATTGATACATTGAATTTAAGAATTGATAAAGTTATTATAAAAGATTATTCTAAATCTCCAGTTTTAATTAGGGAATTTGATCTAAATATTAATGAGCAAGAAGAGTGTGTTAATGATGCCTATTCTTTAGTTAATGGAATTATTGCAAAGGCATTTTATAATACAGCGGTTGGTCAAGTCCTAGGAGTAAATTTCGATTTTTTAAATAATGATTTAAGCTCTTTAGTTAAAAAATCTGTTACTTTGCCTTTTGAGATAACTACTAAAGGTTTTGATGCGACAAAAGGATTTTTTAATGACATAAGCAATAAGGGAAAAAATATTTTTACTGGAATAAAAAATTTTTTCAAAAAGGAGTAGTTGATGGAGGATAAAATAAGAGGGAAAAATATAATTATAACTGGTGCAAGCCGCGGCATTGGCAAGGCGATAGCAATTGCCTTAGCCAGAGAAGGAGCGAATCTTTGTCTTGCAGCGCGTAGCAAAGATGCGCTAGAAGAAACCGCTAAAGAGATAAGAGATAGATTTAAGGTAGATGTTTTAGCAGTCCCAACAGATGTAAGCATCCAAAGAGATTTAGAAAATTTAATAAATTCAAGTATTGCGCATTTTAAAAAAATTGACTGCTTAATTAACAATGCTGGGGTGTCAAGCCAGTATCCCTTTCCTCGGCAGCCGCTTAGCGATATTCCAAAACTTATGTTTACTAATTATTTTGGTTATGTTATGGCAACCCGTTTAATTATAAATCATTTTATCGAAAATAATAATGGTGCAATTATTAATATGGTTTCAGGATCAACTCTCTGTGATCCTATACCGCGTGAATTTATAGTTTATAGTTCATTAAAGGTTGGCCTGAAGGCTTTTTTTAAAGGTTTATTTTGGGAGCTAAGAGACTATGGTATAAAGGTTACATCGCTTATGCCTGGAGTTACAGATACAGATTTAACCGGAAAGCTCAAAGATATAACAGAAGAACAAAAATCACGGTTGATGAGCACTGAAGCAATTGAAAAAGCAATAATATTTGCTTTAACAGTCCCCGCAAATGTTTGCCCTCTTGAACTTCAGATAATAAACCAGCAAACACCTTGGACAAAACCAATTATTCCTTATGCCCAAAACCATCCCAAAAAATAGTATTTTGACATAATAAATAATATGCTAAAATAATTTTCTATGGCAAAGAAATATTTTAGTTATTATTCAAAATTTATCTGTATATTACTTTTAGTTTTATTTTTAAATTCTTGCGCAAGTACACCGCCAGCACCTCCGCCGCAAATACCGCAAAATTATGTTTCTCCTCCAACACCCGCATACATTATTCGTAGTAATGTTGTGCATATTGTAGCTCCAGGCGAGACATTCTGGCGTTTATCGAAGATGTATGATGTCAGCATCGATGATATTGCTAAAACCAATAACCTAGATACATCTTCGGCTATTGAAATTGGACAAAAATTAATTATTCCTAACGCCGCGCCGATAAAACCAGTTATTCCCTTATATCCATCTACAAAATGGCGCTATATTATTATTCATCATAGTGCAACAGACGAAGGTAGCTCACTCTATTTTAATATTGCCCATAAAAAAAGAGGTTTTGATAATGGCGTTGGATATCATTTTGTTATAGATAATGGTACAAGGGAAAAAATAGATGGCCAGATAGAGGCGACTCCTAGATGGATAAAACAGATGAATGGCGCGCATTGTAAAGCGTCAGAGATGAATTATAAGGCAATTGGTATTTGTCTAGTAGGTAATTTTAATATAGAAGAAGTAAATAAAGAACAGATGGATTCGCTTGTCTATCTTGTGAGGGTATTGAAAGATTACTATAAAATTCCCAGCCGTAATATCTTAGGCCACGGTCAGGTTAGAGCTGCACGCACGGATTGCCCTGGCAAACTTTTTCCTTGGACTGAATTTAAATCTCGCATTAAATAATACTTTTTTAATTTATTCTTATTATGATTAAAGAAAATGTTAGCCAGATTATTAAAGAAATACCTATTAATGTAGAGATTGAGGCAGCGGTAAAAAATCGAACACCAGAAGAAATTTTGGAAGCCATAGAAGCAGGTATAAGAATTATTGGCGAAAACTACGTTCAAGAAACTAAATCGATTATAAAATTGGTTAATCGTGATGAGGTTAGAATACATTTTATTGGCCATTTACAAAGAAATAAAGTAAATAAAGCTGTCGAGGTCTTTGATATGATTGAGACTGTTGATTCGTTTAAGCTTGCTTCTTGGATTGACGGAGCGGCTAAAGATATAAATAAGATTATGCCTGTTTTGATTGAAATAAACATTGCAAGAGAGAGGCAAAAATTTGGCGTAATACCCGAAGATACAGAAGCGGTCATTAGAGACATTTCTATTCTTAAAAATATAAGAATTATGGGGCTTATGACTATGGGCCCTTTGGTTAGCGATATAGAAGATTTAAGGCCGTATTTCAGGAACACGAAAAAACTATTTATTAAAATTAAAGATCTAAATTTGAATAATGTTTTTATGCAGTATCTTTCGATGGGTATGTCGAGTTCTTACAAAATAGCTATTGAGGAAGGAGCTAATATTGTGAGAATTGGCAGCTATATTTTTGGGGCAAGACAGAAGGGTAACAAAATTGATTGAATTTAAAATTTAGTTTGCTATAATTAGACTGGATATAATTTTAGATTCATAACACTATAGAAGGGGGGTAAGATTATGGAAGAGATGGAATTTTTTGATGTGAAGACAAAGGGCAAATTCAAGACGATGGAGTATCGGTTAGAACAAAAAGGCCCCAGATTTTTTGTAGTAGCAAAATCACCAAGCGGTTCTCATGAATGCTGGAAAGTTGTTAGCAAGGATAAGGCACAAAGCCTTAAGAAATAATTAAATTAATATTTATAGAAGGAGGTGAAAAAATGGCATTTACAAAATTAAAGTCAAAGATTAAATTAGATACAAGCTCCTGCTGTTCTGGCGATCTTACTGATAAGATAAGAAAAAGAGCATATGAGTTGTTTGAAAAAAGGGGCCGTAAACCAGGCCATGCTATGGAAGATTGGCTTCAGGCAGAAAGAGAAGTTAGAAGAAGCTGCAGGTAATATTAATTTAAATTACAGGTTGAGATAATTTTTTAGAGGTCTTTTTTTGCCTTTTTTAGGATATATTATTATATTAAAATAAAAATATGATTTATTGGGCTCCATTCCTACATTTTTATCAACCACCTACTCAATTTCATGCTATCTTAGATAAGATATGCCGTGAATCTTACGCGCCGCTAGTCAAGGTTTTTTCTGAACAGCCAAACACAAAAGTTACCATAAATATGTGCGGTGTACTTACGCAAATGCTAAAAGATCATGGCCGCGGCGATATAATTGATGGCATAAGAGAGGTTGCTGAAACTGGAAAACTCGAATTTGTTGATTCTGCTAATTATCATGCAATCTTACCGTTAATTCCCCCAAGAGAAGCGCGCCGGCAGATCGAGCAAAATCATAAGACTAATTCTTTCTTTTTTAAAGATGTCTATAAACCAAAAGGTTTTTTTCCTCCAGAGATGTGTTATTCTGATGGGTTGGCGAGTATTCTAGCGTCGCTTGGTTATCAGTGGTGTATTCTTTCTGGTGTTGCCTGTTCGGATAACTGGCCGCAGGATGTTATTTATAAGGTCAATTTAGGAAAACATAAATTAATAACATTTTACCGAGATGATATTTTAAGTAATAAGATTAGTTTTCATAATATCGAAAGCCAAGAGTTTATTGCGCAGCTTGTTGATTTCTCTAAAGGTAAGAAGGATGTTTATGTTATAACAGCGATGGATGCGGAAACATTTGGCCATCATATCCAAAATTGGGAAAAGCTTTTTTTGGCGGATGTTTATAAAACATTAGAAAAAAATAATTCTTTAAATAAAAAATTAAAGCATAAAACTGATTTAGCAGAGAAACATAAAGATATCTTAAATCTAGGCCTTGAAGGCCAGATTCAGGTAGTTACAATAAGTGAATTAATAGGTAAACTGCCCGTAGAAGCATCTTCTCCTCCTTTTGCTTCTTCTTGGAGTACAACAAGAGATGAGATTAACCAAGGGAATTTTTATCCACTTTGGAAAGATCCTAATAATCCTATTCATACATTACAGTGGGAATATGTAAGTTTTTGTTTTGAATTAGTTGATAAGGCAAAAAGTTTTAAATCAAATAAAGAGAGCGGTTATTTTAGTGATATTGCTAGGATGCTTTTGGATAGAGCAATTCATAGTTGTCAATTTTGGTGGGCAAATAAAGGCAGGATGTGGGATATAAATATGGTAAACAAGGGTCTTGTTCTTATGGAGGAAGTGATATTCAATGCTTCTAAAGCAATTTATGTTTGCGGGTCCGAAGAAGAAAAAATGGATTTAAATTATCGTGTTTTAGCTGCGCGAGATGTTGCTAGTAAAATTAGAGAATGTTTAATTAAGGGTTAAAGTTGTCTAAGGTGGAGGGCGCAATGGTCGATCAAAAAAAAGATTTTCAGCAAGATCAAATGGACGTAGAAACTCTAAAATTTGATTTACTATCTCCCGAAGAACATATTTCTCGCCACATCGTCCTTCCGCATAATTATGGCGATAATAAAATTGTAGCATTAACTCGTGATCCATGGTGGATATTTGCTTATTGGGAAGTTGATTCTAAAAAGGAGGTTGCTTTAAAAGACGAGATTAAAAAACGCAATCAAACTCCAGATAGAAGTATTTTAAGAGTTTATGATATATCCGGCGTCAAACATTTTAAAGGCAATAATGCCAATAGATATTTTGATATAACATTAGTAAATATGGCAAAGAATTGGTATATAAATGTTGGGCCTAATTGTAGTTGGTGCGTAGATATCGGTATTTTAAGTAAAGAAGGTGATTTTTATTTATTGGCAAGATCTAATATCGTTAAAACTCCACGTTTTGGTATGTCAGATAGGATGGATGCGGTCTGGATGTGTAAGGAGGAAGAATATTGGACACTGTTTGCTCTTTCCGGCGGATATCAGGTTGGTAAAAGTTCTATGGAGATGAAAGAGCTTTTTCAAAAGTATATGCAAGAATGGACTGCCTCTGGTGGGAAAAAATGGATTAGCTCGGGGGCAATAACGAGTTCAGGAAACTTTTTTATTAATCTAAAGTAATTATTTAAATAATACTATTTATGGAAAAAGGATATTTAGCTTTTGTGTTACATGCTCACTTGCCGTTTGTTAGGCATCCCGAACATAAAAATTTTCTAGAAGAAAGCTGGTTTTATGAAGGATTGATTGAAACATATATTCCTTTCATAAAAATGGTCGATGGTTTATTGAATGATAATGTTGATTTTCGGATTACCATTTCGTTAAGCCCTACGCTTATTTCAATGCTCGAAGACGAACTTTTAAACAAACGTTTCGAAAAAAAACTTGAATCTTTGCTTGAGCTTTCTTTTAAAGAAATTGAGCGCACGAGATATGACAATCAAGTAAATAACATTGTGCATATGTATAACAATATTTTTAAGGATAGCTTGTCCATTTACAGAGATCAATATTCGAGGCGGCTTTTAAATGCATTTAAGAAATTTGACTCAAGCGGTAAAGTTGAGGTGATTACATGCGCTGGTACGCATGGGTTTTTGCCCCTGATGGAGATGTATCCCGAGGCTGTGCGTGCGCAGGTGAAAATTGCCCATGATACATACAAAAGAATATTTGGGCATGGCCCAAAGGGGATTTGGCTTCCCGAGTGCGGTTTTTATCCGGGTGTTGATAATATTTTAAAAGAGTTCGCTATAAAATATTTTATTGTAGATACGCACGGAGTTCTGTTTGCTGAACCTAGGCCAAAATTTGGTGTTTATAGTTCTTATTTTTGTGAGTCTGGTGTAAGTGTTTTTGGTAGAGATATAGAATCATCAAAAGCTGTTTGGAGTGCGGAAGAAGGATATCCGGGAGATTTTAGTTATAGAGAATTCTATCGAGATATTGGTTACGATCTTGATTATGAATATATAAAATCATATTTAAATGGAGATGGGGCTAGGGTAAATACAGGAATTAAATATCATCGTATTACGGGGCGCACAGATTATAAAGAGTACTATGATCCGTATAAAGCGAAAGAAACTGCAGCTTCGCATGCAGAAAATTTTATATTTAATCGCCAAAAGCAAATTGAATATTTATATGATAAGCTTGGTAGAAGGCCTATAATTTTATCACCTTATGATGCAGAGCTATATGGGCATTGGTGGTTTGAAGGCATTGACTGGTTAAACTTTGTAATAAGAAAAATTTGCTATGATCAAAATATTTTTAAGCTTATAGCTCCTTCTGAATATCTAAAACTCTATGATAGCTATCAAATGATTACGCCTTCGTTTTCCAGTTGGGGTTGGAAGGGCTATAGCGAAGTATGGCTTGAAGGATCTAATGATTGGATTTATCCGCATCTTCATAAAATGATTGAACGTATGAGTGAGCTTGCCAACGAGTATCCTAACGCAAACGGTGATTTAGAAAATGCTTTAAACCATCTAGCGCGGGAACTTGTTTTGGCTCAAGCAAGCGATTGGGCGTTTATGATGAAAACAAATATTTTCACTGATTATGCCTGCCGGCGCACGAAGGACCATATTGAGATGTTTAATAAGCTTTATGATATGGTGAAGAATAATCATATTAATACGGATTGGCTTAGGAGAAGGCGCAACCATTATAATTTATTTCCTGATATAGATTATCGGGTCTATGCTAGAAAATAAAACTTCGTATTTAATTACAAATATATATCCTTTCAGTGAACTTTCCGTTAGGCAAAAAGAGAATTTAGCAAAGCTTTGTACGGTTAAAGAATACCATCCGCAACAATTCATATATTGTGATAATGACCCGTCAGACAAAATTCATATTTTAATTCAAGGCAGGCTGATTGTTTTATCAAAAGAACAGGGCAGGTATTGTGAGATTGAGCTTATTAAACGCGGCACAATCTTCGGTATAATTTCATTTTTTACTAATGAACCGCATTCTGTATCCGTCAAGGCAATTGAAAAGTCCCAAGTTTTAGAGATAAATAATGATAAATTTAAACAATTCCTAGAAAGAAACCCTTATTTAACTATAGCATTATCGCAAATTTTTTCTCAAAGAGTTAAAAAAAGGTTTGACCGGCCCAAAAAAATTTTTCAATCAAAAAAGATTGCTATAGCAAGTTTTTCAAGAAATAATGGTAAAACTACTTATTTATTAAGCCTTGCTAAGTCTTTAAGCGCGCAGAGTGCGAATAAGATAATTACCGTTGAATTATCTAGTCATCTTGAAGGGGCATTGAATATAAGTGATTTTAATGAAGGCAATCTTTTAGGTTATATTCAAAAAGGCATTTATGATAATCTCTGTGTTAATAAAGGTAGCCAGCCCGTAGATTCTGTTTTTGCATTAATTAATTATTTAAGCGAAAATTATAATTTTGTACTCATAGAATTTCCCGCATTAAGCCAGGGAGAAATCGAGGCGCTTTTAAATTATTCAACCTTTGTTCATTTATTATCTAGCCTAGATAACGATGAAATAAATTATATTAATAAGCTCTTTGATGGTATTGATGAAGATAGCTTGAGTAAGCTAAAAATTATTTCTTCTGATTTTTTAGGTAAGCGCCAACAAAACGCTTTAAGATTTCCTATATATGCTACAATCCCCGATATTAACCGCACCGATTATAATAAAGTGTTGAGAAGAATTTCTCGCGAGTTATCAGATGCTACCGTAGGTTTAGTTCTAGGAAGCGGGCTTGCTTTTGGCCTTGCGCATATAGGTGTTTTAGAGGTATTTGAAGAAAATAAGATACCTATAGATATAGTTTCTGGCTCGAGCATAGGTGCGTTAATTGCTGCTCTTTGGGCGCTCGGGTATTCTACAAGTGAAATAAAAGAAATTGCTTTAAATGTAGTTAAGAAAATTTCTTTTATTTCTTTTTCCGGATTTGCAATACCGTTTCCTTTTAAAGGATTTTTCCGGGCAAAAAAATTTGAAAATTTATTAAGAGAAATATTTGATGATAAAACTTTCTATGATTTAAGGCACAGGCTTAGGATCACAGCTTTTGATTTTATAAAAAGAGAGGCAATTATATTAAAAGAAGGCCTTTTGTATAAGGCTGTTGCCGGAAGTTGTTCTATGCCGGGTGTTTTTGAACCGGTGATATTAAAAAATGAAATTTATCTTGATGGCGGAATTTTAAATCCTCTGCCAGTTAAATCAGTCATAGACTATGCCAAAAAAATAATATCTATCAATGTTACGCCGTCGAAAGAAGAGATAACTAAATGGTATAGGCAAAGGAGGGGAGTTTTAAATATTTTTGATTTTATCTTTGGCAGCGTGGAAACTATGCAAAGGGAATTTATTATTGAGTCTTTAAAAATGAGCGATGTTACTATTCATCCTGATTTTGAGGGTTTAAGCTGGATTGAATTTAGCAAGATAGATGAGTTTATAAACCGCGGCAGGCAGGCAGCACTTAACAAATTAGAAGATATAAAAAAACTGGTAAATTCGTAATTGTCAGGTATAATATTATTAATAAAAAAAGGAGGTTTTTATGCGTAAGGGTTTAGTGGTTGTAGTGTTAGTTGTTTTTATGTTTTTATCATACTTAAATATTGCTTGGGCAAAAGAACATAAAGAATTCACACAAGATGAGATAGTGGCAATTGCAACTGCTGAAGTAAAAGGAAAAGGTTTTAAGCTGGATGAGGTCCAAATTATCTATGATGATGGAAATAGGCTTTGGGATGAACAAATAGGTAAAATGACTGAATTATCCGATTCACCTAATTTTGGGATTTTCAAAAAAGGGTTTATGAATAATTACAGAACAGTATATTTTGATTTTATAGAGCCAATGCCTGATATTTGGGTATTCATTGATAAAGACACTGGTGAGGTTCTAGAAGTATATCAAATGAAATAAACCGTGTTTTTTAAAACCCTCTCTAGCTAACTAGGGAGGGTTTTTTTGTTATTTTATATTGGAGGTTAAATGATGGATAAAATTTATAAGCAAATTAGTTTATTGATAATTATTTTTTTAATTTTTACATTGAGTTATGTATTTGCAGATCAAGAGGCGGAGGCAGCAAAGAAGTTTCAGGGATCTTGGATTAGCCCGAGCGCCGATTTTAAGTCTTACGAAATAATTTTTATTGATGAAGTCGATGTTGATAGCATAAGAGAAAGAGATGGTATTAGCAAGGAAGATCTAAGCGATTTATCTAATCAAATGCGGGACCGTTTTTCTAAAATTTTGAATAATGTTATGCCGGTTGTTTTAGATAGAGCAGGAATAAGCGGTAAAAAAGCTATGTGTATTAATTTAAAATTAATAAATATTACCTCTACCAACACCGGCGCAAATGCCTTGATGCAAGTAGTGGGTTTTATATCTCGCATACCTTTGCCTACTCCAAGTTCAGAAGGCACAGCGTCTTTTGAAGCTATTGTTACGGATTTAGCTAATGGCGAAAAATTAATAGTAGTTTCTGATGATTCTAAAGCAGACAAGAATGCTTCTATTGCTGGAACAGAGGGTTTAAGTAAATGGAAACATGCTTATAATACTATGGATTATTGGGCTGATTGTTTAGCGGCATTAATTGCCGAAAAGCGCGGTGAGGAATATAAGTCTCAACTTAAAACTAAGTTAATTTAGGGAATAAATATATTATATTAATGGGTGATATGGCTATGAATACGGAATTTAGTATAAAAATTGCTGGGGAAGCAGGGCAGGGTATGCAAACAATCGGCCTAGTTTTAGCAAAGGCCTGCAGGGATGCTGGATTTTATATTTTTGCCAATATGGATTATATGTCACGGATAAGAGGAGGCAATAATTTTTTTCAATTACGCATATCACATAAACCCATTTTTACTCTACGGCAAAATGCGGATATCATTATTGCATTAGATAAAGCCAGTGTTGATTTATATAAATATAACCTTACGCAAGAAGGTATCCTTATATTTGATAAAGATGAATTTAAGATAGAAAGATCTGAGGGTAACTTTTTTCATGCTCCATTTTATAAGATAGCCAAAGATATAAATGGGACAGATCTTTATATTAATTCAGTTGCCTGCGGCCTTATAGCCGGTTTTATTAGATTAAAATTTGATTATATAGAAAATGTTTTAAAAAATACTTTTCATAAGAAAAGCGGCGATATTATAATAGAAAATATTAGAGCTGCACGTTTAGGGCATGATTATGCAGTAGAAAATTTTAAAGGAAATATTTTTTCTCTTACTTGCCCTGGTAAGCGTAAAGAGATTATTTTAAATGGCAATGAAGCCATCGCGCTAGGAGCTCTTAGTGCTCAATGCCAGTTCTACTCTGCATATCCAATGACTCCCTCTACTAGTATTATGGATACTATGGCTCATTATTCTGAAATTTTTAGTATTGTTGTAGAGCAAGCAGAAGATGAAATTGCTGCTGTAAATATGGCTATAGGCGCTTCATTTGCAGGCGTAAGAGCAATGACTGCAACTTCAGGGGGCGGTTTTGCCCTTATGGTAGAGGGTTTAAGCCTTGCTGCGATGACCGAAACACCAATAGTGATAGTTGATGCGCAAAGGCCTGCACCTGCTACAGGGTTTCCTACGCGGACAGAACAAGCAGATTTAGAATTTATCTTGCATGCCGGACACGGTGAGTTTGCTAGAGCTATTTATTCTCCTGGAACTATTGAGCAGTGTTTTTATCTTGCAATGAAGGCGTTTAACTTAGCTGAAAAATTTCAAATACCAGTTTTGATATTGACCGATCAACATCTTGCCGATTCTTATAGAAATATTCCTATTCTTGACAGCAGAAAAATTCCCATTGCAAGACATATTATATCCAGAGAAGATTCTATTAATATAGCAGGGTATAAGAGATATCAGTTAACCGAAACCGGTATTTCGCCTCGAGCTATACCATCATGGATAAGTGATGTTATTTATGTTGATAGCGACGAACATAATGAAGCTGGCCATATTACAGAAGATGCGCAAATGCGCATTAAAATGGTCAATAAACGTTTTCACAAAAAAATGAATTTATTATCAGAAGAAGTCGAACCGCCTTATATAGAAAATTTAGATAATGCTAGTACTGTTATTATTGGTTTCGGTTCGACGTATGGCGTAATGAAGGAATTGGCTCAAATGGATAAAAAAATTGGTTTTATTCATTTATCGCAAGTTTGGCCTTTGCCGCTTAAAGAACTTAACTCTTTATCGTTTGAAGGAAAGCATGTTTTAACTGTAGAAAATAATGCTTCAGCGCAGTTAGCTAAATTATTAAAACGCGAAACAAAAATAAAAATCGATGATTCTATATTAAGATATGATGGCAGGCCGATCGATATTGATTATCTTATAGAACAGATAAAAGAGAGATCCAGATGAAAGATATAAATTTATTTAAAAGTAATGATGAAATTACTTGGTGTCCGGGATGCGGAAATTTTGGGATATTAAATGCAATTAAGAAAACATTAGTGAAGTTAGATAAACAGCCAAATGAAATACTTCTTGTTTCGGGTATAGGCCAAGCCGCCAAACTCCCACATTATATTAATTGTAATTGTTTTAACGGCCTTCACGGCAGAGCGCTTCCTGTTGCTGCAGCGGCAAAGATTGCTAATAGAAAACTTACGGTTATTGTAACAACAGGTGATGGTGATTGTTATGGAGAGGGAGGCAATCACTTTATTCACAATATTCGTCGTAATGTAGATATTACGGTTATTGTACATAACAACCAGATTTATGGTCTTACAAAGGGTCAGGCATCGCCAACAACCGATATAGGATATATAACTAAAGTTCAGACTCAAGGTGTGGTTATTGAGCCGTTTCATTCGCTTGCTGTAGCTATAGTGCTTGGCTGTGGGTTTGTTGCTAGAGGATACTCAGGTAATTCCGATGAACTTTCTGAATTAATACTAGCCGGAATTAACCATAAAGGACTTTCTTTAATTGAGGTGTTGCAGCCGTGTATATCTTTTAATAAAAAGAATACTCATCAATGGTATTCGGAACGGATCTATAAACTAGCAGAAGATAGTCAATATGATACTAGCGATAAATTTTTAGCTATTAAAAGAGCTATTGAATGGGATGGGCGTATTCCAACTGGAATATTTTACAAGAAAGAAGATAAGACATACGAAGATAATATAAATCTTAATTCTAGGCCTGCGCTTGTAGAAACACAAATGGATGTGAG
This sequence comes from Candidatus Omnitrophota bacterium, assembly GCA_040753015.1. Classification (GTDB taxonomy): domain Bacteria; phylum Omnitrophota; class Gorgyraeia; order Gygaellales; family JBFMHM01; genus JBFMHM01. The sequence goes on along the minus strand of JBFMHM010000002.1, from coordinate 167,108 downwards.
TAATATTTCTAAAAATTTATTAGATAGCTTGTCTTTAGATTGACACAGTCTATTTTAAGAATTTTCGATAGTATACAACAAAAGCTATTAGATAATAAATTCAAATGAATAATCTATATAAAATATTTATTTTTCTAGGTGTAGTTTTTGTTCTAATAGGGCTAGGGCTATTTGTTTTAAATAAATTACATTTTCCTTTAGGCCGCCTACCTGGGGATATTATAATTAAAAAAGAAAACTTTTCATTCTATTTTCCTATTACAACATCGATTATTATTAGCATTGTTTTAAGCATGATTTTTTATTTTTTCCGCATGAAATAATAAAATCTACACAAATATGAAAATCTTTCTGCAAACCTATGGCTGTCAAATGGCGAATCGCGATAGTGAGGTAATTATCGGGTTTCTTATAAAGGAGGGGTATAAGATCGTTGATGACGATAAAAAAGCTGATGTTGTAATTTTTAACACTTGTTCCGTTAGGCAGCATGCCGAAGATAGGGTTTTTAGTGCAATTGGCGCTTGTCATGCAAAGATTATTGGTGTTGCTGGATGTATGGCGAATAATTATCGAGAGGCGATTTTTAAAAAGGCACCAAGTGTAGATTTTGTTATCGGAACGCGGGATATTAATAAAATACCTAAAATTATAAAAGAAATAGAAAAGCATAAGAAGAACAAGCAAGATAAAAAAATTTCTGAAACTGATGCAAAATTTCGCGAAGATGAAATTTATCATACCGGATATCACTTAACTAAAGATCATGCTTTTGTTGTGATTTCCGAAGGATGCGAGAATTATTGTTCTTATTGCATTGTGCCATATGTACGGGGAAAGTTCAGGTCGCGCAGCCCAGAAGAAATAATCAAAGAAATTAAAGACGATATCGGCGCCGGCATATCAAGAATTACATTACTTGGACAAAATGTTAATCAATATAAATCTAATATTGATTTTAAGGATTTATTATATATGGTTAATAAAGTAGAAGGATTAAAACAGTTTGATTTTATGACTAGCCACCCTAAGGATGCAATTTATGCTTTATTTAAAACAATGGCTGAATGTGATAAATTAATAAAGCATTTGCATTTACCGGTTCAATCAGGGTCTAATAGGATTCTAAAATCAATGAATCGAGGTTATACAAAAGAGCATTATTTAGGTTTAGTTAAAAAATATCGCGATATTGTTAAGGGCGGAGTTATATCTACAGATATAATTGTTGGTTTTCCCGGAGAAACAGAAGAAGATTTCAAAGAAACTTATGATTTAGTAAAAAAAGTCAAGTTTAATAAGGCCTATATTTTTAAATATTCACCACGCCCACACACAAAAGCATTGAATTTTGTTGATGATGTGCCAAAGCAAGAAAAAGAACGCCGTCATGGGTTGATTTTGGATCTTCAAAGAGAAATTTCTAAGAAAAAATAAATTATTTATATTTTTATGATCACATCAAAGCCCGCCTTTTATAATAAATATAAAGATTTGATATACCTCTCAATTATTATATTAACAGCGATAATTATAAGGCTTCTTTATATGCAAGATTACTTAACTACATCTATTTTTCCATTTGCCTTGAATTCGGATAGCCAGGAATTTTTTCGCTGGGCAAAAGATATTGTTTATGGTGATTTTTTGAACCATAAGGCATTTATGAAGTGGCCTTTATACCCGTATATTTTAGCAGGTATATTTAAAATATCTGGTATAAAACTATCTGTGGTATATTATTTACAGTTTATTATTGGGGTGTTAAGTAGTGTTTTAGTTTATTTTATCTCAAAAGAGTTTTTTAATAAAGAAGCCTCTTTTCTTGCTGGTTTATTAACTGCCACTTATGGTTTATTCATTTTCTTTGAAAGCCTAGCCGTTTACACGACCATATCAATTTTATTAAACCTTATAATTTTATTTATTTTTATAAAGACAAAAGATGATTTAAATGGATTAAAATTATTTTGGATAGGAGTTCTTTCTGGGATAGCTACTATTTTACAGGGAAATATTATTATTTTTGCTAGTTGTGCTTGTTTGTGGTTATTAATTATTAATAAAAATAAATTACATATCATAATTTTTAGATTTATATCTTTTATAATTGGTGCTTTATTTATTATTAGTTTAACAGTCATACATAATTATTTAGTTGAAAAAGACTTCGTCCTAATACAGGGTAACGCCGGAATTAATTTTTATATAGGTAATAATCATAATGCTAATGGAATATTCTATTGTCCCGATGAATTTAGTGCTAGTCAAGAGGGTATTTTTAGAAATGCCAGGATTATTGCATCGTATAACGTTGGCAGGCAGCTTAAAACATCAGAGGTCTCATTTTATTGGTTTAAACGGGGAATCGTTTCTATATGCAGAGAGCCATTTAGGCATTTATTACTTATAATAAAAAAACTGGGTTTAGTTTTTAGCCCATATGAATATACCAATGAAGTTGAATTTTATATACTTAGAGAAAATGTGGATATATTAAAGTATTTGCCAAGTAATCTTATTTTTATTTTCCCATTCATAATAACGGGAGTATTGTTTGGTATAAAAAATTTTAAAAAATTAGCTTTGTTGTATATATTTTTAGTCAGCATTGCTATAAGTATAACTATTTTTTTCATAACTTCCAGATACCGTATTATTATTACCCCTATATTTATTATATTTGCATCTTATGGGCTAACTAATTGGATTTATGTTATAAAAAAGAAAAAATATTTTATTGTTTTTACTTGTTTATTGTTGTTAGCTTATGGGTTATTATTCTGTGATAGTTCTTGGTATAAAAAATCATTAATTCAATCAGACGATTTCGAATCATATATGTTTATAGCTTCCCGGCTTTATAATGATGGACAATATTATAATGCTTTTATAGAATTAAGGAAGGCCTTAATGATAAGGCCAGATAATCAAAGGGCATTATTTCTTGCGGGCGAGCTAAGTTTTTATTTACGTAATCTCAAGGAAGCTAATAAATATTGGTTAAGATTAATAGAAATAAATCCTTTAGCTTCCGAGGCATATTATAGTTTAGGTTTTATTTATAACGAGCAGTTTAGATTTAAGGATGCTGTGGTTATGTTTCAAAAAACATTATCGCTTGATCCAGAAAATAAGTTAGCATATTATCAATTAGGCCTTGCTTATAAAGGGCTTGATAAAAAAGAAGAAGCAAAAAATGTATTCACGATTGGATTGACTAAACTTAATGCTTCTGATCGCCTAAAACAAGAGATTATTAAAAAAGAGTTAGAATTGCTAAGAAAATGAAATCAGATATTATTTTTCTTGTTGGTCCGACTGCAAGCGGCAAATCAGAACTTGCCTATAAACTTGCAAAAAAAATATCTGGAGAAATTATTTCACTTGACTCAATGCAGATTTATAAAGGAATGAATATTGTTGCAGCATATCCCAAAAAAGAATATTTAAAAAAAGTTAAACATCATTTGATTGGCCAAATAAGTCCAACAAAAGAATTTAGTGTTGCCGAATACCGCAAGAAAGCCCTTGCATTAATTGAGAAAATTCTTAAAAAGAATAAAACGCCTATATTCGTTGGCGGCACAGGGCTTTATATGACTATCATGCTTGATGGAATATTTGAAGGCGTAAAAGAAAACCCAGAGATTAGGGCAAGGCTATACAAAGAAGCAGAAAAGTTTGGCAGTCAAAAACTTTATGATAAGCTTGCGAAATTGGATCCGGAAGCAGCAGAAAAAATACATCCTAATGATCTAAGGCGTATTGTGCGTGCCCTTGAAGTCTGTCTTTCGCAAGATAAAAAATTTTCAGAGCTCAAAGAAAAGCGTTCCGGGATTTGGGGTAAATATGATATCAAGATTTTTGGATTAAATTTAAACAGGGAAGAGCTTTATAATAAAATTAACAAAAGAGTAAATAAAATGATTAAGCAAGGGTTAGTCAAAGAAGTTAAAAAACTTTTGAAATTAAAACTCAGCAAAACCGCACAGTTTGCAATAGGTATTAGAGAAATAAAGGATTATTTAGACGGAAAAATTACTTTAGAACAGGCAAAAGAAGAAATGGCTAAAAATACCCGTCGTTATGCCAAGCGTCAAATGACCTGGTTTAATAAAGATAAGAGGATTGAGTGGAGCGCGTCTTACTTGTAACTGTAAAATTTGCACATGAGCACCAAAAAGATTTTTGGTCAATAGAAGATATTAGCCAAGAGTTAAGAGATTTGACAAAAACTGCTGGTGCAGAGGTTGTTGATGAAATTTTAGTTAAGCGCGATGAGCCAGCACCAAACTGTTATATTGGTAAAGGTAAGGCAGAAGAGATTCGTTTAATTTGCCAAGAAAAAAATATTGATACAGTTATTTTTAATCATGATTTATCGCCCACGCATCAAAGAAACCTTGAGGAAATAATTAATAAAAGAATTATTGACCACACGCAATTAATTTTAGATATTTTTGCAAAGCATGCTAAAACGCTTGAAGGAAAATTACAAGTTGAGCTTGCACAGAAACAATATTTATTGCCGCGGCTTTCTGGTAAGGGCATAGAATTATCGCGTTTAGGCGGTGGCATCGGTACGCGAGGCCCGGGCGAACAGAAGCTTGAGATTGACCGCAGAAGAATTAGCGAGCGAATAGCGAAATTAAAAAAAGATTTAGATGATGTTTCGATGCATCGAGCACGGCTTCGTGAAAAACGAAAACAAACTGGTGTACCGTTAATTGGTTTAGTAGGTTATACGAATGCTGGTAAAACCACGCTTTTGAATGCCTTAACCGGGTCAGAAGAACTTTCTCGCAATAGCCTATTTACTACACTTGATTCAGTATCGCGTACATTGATTTTGCCAAATCATCAAGAAGTAGTTTTGTTTGATACAGTTGGTTTTTTACATCGTCTGCCGCATCATTTAGTAGAAGCATTTAAGGCTACGCTTGAAGAAGTTCGGCAAGCAGATTTATTATTACATGTTCTAGACATTAGCTCTGAAACTTTTAACGAACGGGCAAAATCAGTCGAAATTGTTTTAAAAGAACTTGGCGCTAACGAAAAACCAATTATTACTGTTTTAAATAAAATAGATCGAGTAGATGATTTAGCTTGGCTTAAAACTTTAAAAAATTCGTTTCCAAATTCAATTGAAATTTCTGCACTTAGCAAGTTGAATTTTGATAAATTATTTGCAACAATCGAAGGATTTCTTTTATCAAAGACACTTGCATTAACGCTTGCTTTAGGGTTAGATAAAATGAATATTGTTAATTTATTGCATGAAAAAGCTAATATAAAAAATATTCTATATACCGATAAAGAAATAATTATTAATTTAGTTTTGCCAGTTGTATTATTTGATAAAATATCTTCACAGGTAAGGGTTATTGATACAGAAAAAAAATAATCAAAAAAACTGGCTTTTTTACACTTTATATGGTATATTTATTCTGTTAAAATATCCCCCCTAAAAAGCAGAGATAACCTGCCTGCCGGCAGGCAGGGAGTTAAGATTTAAGAAAAACCCAATGCAAAGAAACAAGAAAATTTTTTTGTCCACTTTTTCAAAAATTTAGAATGATTAAAGTAAACCATATAAAGAGGATTTTTTGTCTATTTTTGGCATTTACCTTTCTTTGCCAGAGTATTAGCTTTGGCCAAGTTGTTAGCCTAAAAGTGCATGACCCAAACGCCTCGTTTGTTTCGCTTAGTCTAAATTCAGGTTTTAATTTTAATTTCAACTTTCTTCCTCGCAACCTCTCAGAACAACAAAAGAAGCTTAAAACCAAAGAACTTCTAGATTATTTCTTTACTAGCCTATCTATAGACTACAAAGATCTTTGGGTTAATCTAAACCCTAATGACCCAAGTAGAATCATCGGCAATACAATAGCTGATACTGATTTAGGTAAAGCGCTCTTAGTATTAGATTTAAAGCTTAAGAAAGACACAGCCTTTGAATTATTACCCGGTTATGGTAAAAATGCTAAAACCTATTGGGATAAAGTATTTACTAAAGCCAAAACTTTGGAAGTAAAAACTCAAAACGAAAAAGGTAAAACTATAACTCAAAATTTAAAATTAGGACCAAAACAACAAAACCAAACTACTAACTACAAAGTACCAACTACCTTTCGTGTCTGGATAGTGCCAGATGAGGCAAGGGTCTATGAGACAGATAGCTCAATAACAATAGTTAAAGCAACGCTCAAGGTGCTTCTAGAAAGCGAATACCTTGAGAAATCCCAAATCCCAATTTCCAATGACAAACGAACTGACGAACTGAAGAACAGACGAACTGAGGAACTACAGGAATATTGTGAATCTCATCTAAAACAACTAATACTCCCAGAACTAACTCAACGAGTAAACCAAGACAAAGCCTATGAACCACTTAGACAAATATATCAAGCACTCATTTTTGCACAATGGTACAAAAAAAGCGTAAAGAGTAAAGCGAAAAGCGAAAAGTTAGAGCAATTCATAAAAACCTACCAAAAAACCAACAACCTTAAGTTTAAACCAGAACAAATCTACAAATCTTATCTAAACTCAACAAAAGGCGAATACAAATTGGTTGATGTTGTAGGGGCGATTCCGCGTAATCGCCCTATAATTAATGGGCGAAAACATGGTTTCGCCCCTACGATAAATCATAAAATCCGCCGCACCTATGCCTCAGGCGGTGTACTTTTTGCGCCAACAGGAGAAATTCCTACACAGCTAGCAACAGCGGGAGAGGCAGGCAGGGTGCCAGTTACAATTACGGTAAGCATTGGGCAACCAGAAGATATTGGCGCAGAAGTATCTGATGTAAAGAATCTAAAAAATCTTTTAAGAATTCTAAGAGTTTTGGCAAGAAGTAAGAAAGTTCCTGAATTATCACAAAACGCTAGTAATCGAGAGATTGTTGAATATTGTATTACACAGCTTGATAAGCTGGGGGCAGTTAAAACTAATACAGATGATGTGGGAAACCGAATTATTGCGATTAATGATAATGTTAGGGATCAAGACGCGCAAAGAATTATTGATGTGCTCAAAAGATGGGCAATTAACTTAGATGATGGCGTACAGGCAATTAATTTTAAAGGTACAGATAATGTTTGGCGTATAGTTGGTTTTCAAAGTACCTTAGATACTGATGTTTTGTTGCACGAACAACGCGAAATATATTATCGCAAACAAGGTTTAAATTGGATACAAGCGCATAATAGAGTAGTAGAGGAGCAAAAAAGGGGCAACAAAATCGCTGAAGATACAGATGTAGATGTTAGCGAGGGTTCAATAGGAGCGAGTTGTGGTCCGATGTGGCGGTTGGCACAAATAGAAGATAGCCGTAAAAATAGCGATGATTATGAAGATGAAGATGATAAAGATGAAGATGATGATAAAGGCGATGAGGAACTGTTAAATGAAATCTTAGATGAAATTAATACGTCAGTTGAAGAAGCTGATAAAGATAGTGATATCAGCGATCTTACGATGGAGCATAATTTCCGCACTTGGATTACAAGAGGACTTTTAAATATTTTAAATGATGGTAAATTACGAAAGAACGGAACAAATAATCCGGAAGTAATTGAGAGGTTGGCTGATGAAATTGCAGAGCAGGCAATTGGTGAAGGAAAGTTAGACGAGAACGATAAAGATAAAGCAAAGGAAATTATTAAACGTGCACTTTCTAAAAAAGGCTTAATAGAAAAAACCCGTTATGGCTATAGCACGAGAGTGCCTAGAATTAAGGCTGGCAAGAGAAATGAAGTAGAGGCTAGGATAGGTAGAATACATAACAGGATGCTTGTAAAGCATATTCACCGCGATCACGATGGTAACGTTAGTGGCGCAAGACATCCACATCATCACGGTGTTCCTGAAGGCCAGCATCGCCACGCTGATGGAACTGTTCATGCTGATCATCATCATGATTATAGCGCAGACGCTAGAGAACAACGGGACGCATTGCGTAAAAAAGCAGCAGAAACAGAGACTGATGATCAAGGTCCAAAATCGCCAAGGCCAGGCAGTGGCCCTGCAAAAACCACAATATTAAAATCTTTATTGTTACCTTTATTATTAATTCCGGCCGCATATTTATTTCGCTGGTTTTATTTTAAGTTTTTTGGTGATGCCTCTTCTGGCGATGATGTTTTTGCTGCTATGGCAGCAATGATTGGCGCGCCTCTAGTAGGCGGTAATTTTTATTCTCCTATATATCCAGACGATGGCAGAGAAGGAGAAACTGAAGAAAACTTGATGGCTTATCTTTCCAAGATAGAAACATTCGAAGGCTCTTCGCAAAGTTTAAGTTTACACCAAAGGCCAGATCAAGGTTTTGTAGATAGATTAGATGAAATTAAAAATACAAGTAATAATAATATTATTTTAATCGGCCATCCGAGAGAAGTAGAGCAGACAATACGTTCTTTGGCTTATCAAGCAAGCCTTGATGACAGCCCATTGCCAGTTTCTTTACAAAAGTTAGAAATTTTAAAATTAGATATTAAAAAATTATTAGCCGGCGGAGTGTTTTTGCAGGCAGATGGTTTTGAAAAGGTTGTTCGCGCTTTTGTCAGCAATATGCGCAAGGTGTATCACGATGCAGAAAAAAAAGGCACGCGCCGTAATTTAGCTTTTTATATTGATGCTGAAGAATACGCGGGAATTTTGAGTTTGAAGTTTAAGCTTGGCTCGCGCTTAGAGTGGTTATTAGATGAGCTTCTTAAAAGCCCAATTCCTGTAATTATTGGCGGTGAGCCTAAAACAATTCAGGCGGTATTTCCTAGAAACAAATGGAAAGAAATATCTCAAATTATGGAGTATCCTCAACGTTACGAGCTATCTAGCTCTCCTGAATTCGAAAAAGAGGCAGATGAAATTTTGCGGCTTTTAGAAGAGGGGTTACCGTGGTTTAAAACCGTGCATAACGAGCTTTTAAATTTAAAAATTGAAAGCGATGATGCGTTTGAATTTTTAAAGCGGATTATGGGTTATACTAAAAAATTCTTGCCTAAAGCTTCAGAAAGGGAAATTGCAATAGATTTAATTCAGAAACTTTTAGTTGATAAAAATAAAAAACAAGAATACAGGAGTAATTTAGATAGAGCTTATGCCGGAAGCCGAGCCTTGGCTTTAATTGGCGAGTTAGAGCAGGCTAACACACCAGAGCTTGTTGAATTTTTAACTGGCCGCCTGGATTATTGGGTAATGGTAATGGCGGGCGCAAGCGATGTAGATACAACTTTAGGCCCATCCGTAAGAATTAGCGAAGAAGAAGTTTTAACTGCGCTGGCAAAAGAGGCGCAAACTACAGTTAGCTTATTAACCGGTGATATTAGAGCGCGCGTTGATAGATTTAAAGAAAATTTAGCAAAGCGTTATGTTGGCCACGAACATGTAGTCGATGCCATTTTAGCAAAAATTCGTTTATTTGTTAACGGACAAAAAGAGCCAAATAAACCAATTGGTGTTTTTATGTTGGCAGGCCCAACGGGCGTAGAAAAACCGAGCTTGTAAAAGCAATTGCTGAGCTTATTTTTGACGGCAAAATGGGCCGCATTGATATGGCAGAGCTGCAAGATGAATTTGCTAAAACAAAACTTATGGGCGCACCGCAAGGTTATGTTGGTTATGATAAAAATGGCGGGCGATTAGTGCAAATTTTACGAGCCTCGCCTATTGGTGTTCTTTTATTGGATGAACTTGAAAAGGCGCATCCGGATGTATTAGAAAATTTATATGATTTATTTGATACAGGCACAACACAAAGTTCAACAGGAGAAACTTTATCGGCAACTAATCACTTAATTGCAATGACTTCAAATTTAGGCATGACTCCGGAAATTTACGACGCATATCGGGCAATGGATGCAATAGATTTAATGAGTGATGAGGAGTTTACTCAGGCGCAAGACGAGACAGAGCTTGCGGCAAGTGATTATTCATGGTTTAGGGTTGAAATTACCGACGAGCATAGAAAAGCCGAGCAGTTGCTCGTGCTTTTAAAGCGCCAGCAAGCTGAATACAAGAATTCTCTTGAACAAAATGTTAAGCTAAATTTAGAACATATTAAACACACTAAGCAACTTATTGATGTGTTTGGTGAATATATCGAATTATATGAGCTTAAGATTGCTTTTTACAGGGCCAGTGTCGATGCTGAAAGGACTAGATTGCAGAGTCAAATTACAGAAAAAGAAAAGCAAATTGATGAATACAAAAAAGCTGGTAAAGAAGTAGCTATTGAAGATGAACCACAGAAAGAGTTGCAAGCAATGGATCCTGAAATGGGAAGACGTGTTGCAGCTGCTAAGCGCCAAAGGTTGCAGCAGGCAGCTATTCAGCTTCGTGCATATAATAAAGATGTGTTTAATGAAGTGGCTGAACTTATTGAGGAAACGCTTAAACCGGGCGGTGTATTTAGCAGGGCATTAAACAGCGTCCAATTAGATTTTCTTCCTGAACGCCTGACGTTAGAAGATGTTTTGGATAATATTGAGGAATTTTGGATTAGCCCGCTTGTTGCAAATAGAGATTCGGCATTAAAGGCATATTTGCGGGCGCAAAAACCTGATTGTGTGCCAGATCGATTTCCCAAACAAGGTGAAGCTGGAAGATTTGCTAGGCTTGATGAATTTGGATTGCTGCCGCAAGAACGCAGGCAATGCGAAGAGGCGTTTGGCGGCCTATGGGATTATATTCAAAAATTAAAGGTAATGACGTCTAAGGCAAGGGAAGAAAGGCTGGGTGTTTGCCGCTTAATTAGCCAAGTAAATAGGCATAGCGAGGAAGCTGGTAAAGATTTAAGTAGTGCAAGCCGTAGTCAGTTACTTGATGTTATGGAAGAAAGCATACAAGATGAAATAAGGAAAAGAATTAATCGTTATTTTATAAATTCGATGCAAGGCCGTATCGGTGAAATTTTGGTGTTTAAGCGTTTGCGCAAAAAAGAAATTGAAAAAATCCGCGATTTTATCCTCGATATGTTAAAAGAAAAACTGGCTAACCAAGGTTATGTTCTTAATTTTGATGATGCGGCAAAAGAGGTAATTCTTAAGGCAGGCTATGACGCGGTTAATGGCGCGCGTCCTATGGCTCGTGCTATTGATAATTTAATTGGTTCGCAATTAGCAGAAATTTTAGTTGCAAAAAAATATCCCAAGGGAACTCAAATTTCAGTTAGTGCTGATAGTGAAGGAAAAATTACTTTTAAATTAACTGAGCCGGTAGGTGAAGTAGTTAGGCAACAAGCGCAAGAGGCGCTTCATCCAACAACAAGAGCAATTTTAGCTGCTTCTAATTTAGAAGCAAAGCAAGCGCTTTTGCCAACACCTGTTGCACAGGTTCCGCCTAATGCTGCTTGGAATAATGATAAACTTAAAATTTCCCTACCCATTCCAGAAGATGCCGATGAAGCTTCAGTTGATAAGATAAAACAGCAAGAAAAAGAATTAAATGAAATGGTGGTAAATCTGACGGCGTTTTCTAGCCAAGGAAGAATTCCCGAAGAAAGTATTAACCCAGAGACAATGGTAAGCGTTTTATCAATTCAAGCTCAAGCACGCAGAAATTTTCCTCTTCTTTGGGCAAAAAACCAAAAAGCAACCGAGCAATTAGTCCAGCAATATAGCCGCTTAGCTTGTGAGGGAAAATTGAATGGCCAAGAAAATGTCAGAGTTCTTAGTTTAAAGTTTTCTAGTTTTGCAACTACATTTAGTTTGGCAGGAAAGTTTGAGGCAACTGTGCTCAGGCTTTTAGATGCAATTGCCGACGATGATAAGAAAAAAGGAATACGCACGGTTGTTTATTTGGACTTAGATAGTTTTCAAAAAGCTAGTATTAGCGCTCAAGGCAGAGATGGTTTACCAACTGGCGCGGAGTTCCACTTAGGGCAATTCTTAAGCGCGTTTAAAGATGAGCAGAAGGGGAGATTAATTCTATCAACTAGTTCAGAGGCTGTGTTAAGAGACCCGCTTTATGAACAATGGTTTAGCCGTGTTGATTTATTAGAAAGATCTCTCGCAGGGACTCGAGATCAACTTGCCCAAGCGCCAGAGGCTGGGCAAGTTGAAGATATGTGGCTTGTGTTACGAAGGGCGTATTATGCAAAGCATATATCGCCGATAACTGGGGCTTTGCCAGAAACAACTGATTTAATGCCTTTTGAATTAATGGAGCAGGCTTTGTCGTTATTTGCTATAGCCTTAGCTGACGAAGACCATAAGATGTTATTGGCTGAATTTCTCGATCAGCATTATAGTGCAAAAGCAAAAGAGATAGGTTTACAAAAACAACCGGTAAAAGAAAAACGTAATATTGCTCGTGTCTTAGCTGAAAAAATAAAGGCAGCAAAACGAAGAAGCCAGCCAGTAAAACAAGCAGAATCACTTGCCGAAATTAGGCGTTGGCGCAGTGTTGACAGGCAGGATGTAAAGCTTACCCCGACAATAGAAGATGTGCGCTCATTTTTAATTAAACGCGGCGTTGATTCTTTGCTTGTTAGCCAGAGAAAGACTAGTGATTTGTTAAGTTTAAAAGGGCGTATTAAAGCCCGTTTAGTTGGCCAAGATGAGGCGGTCGATTTAGTGGTTAGTGCAATTTATCGTGCTGAATCCGGTTTAAAGCGACCGAATAAACCTGTAGGCAGCTTTTTATTTTCTGGGCCAACAGGTGTGGGTAAAACAGAATTAGCAAGGGTGGTAGCTAGCGAGTTAGGGTATAATTATATTCATGTGCCTATGGCTGATATGGATTCTAGCACGAGATTAATCGGTGCACCGCCCGGATATGTTGGGCATGATGATTCAGAAAATTGGTTGACCAGTCAAGTAAAACGCAACCCAAAAAGTGTAATCGTATTTGATGAATTGCATCGCGTTGACAAAGAAGAAATATTGATGCTTTTATTGTCTCTTACCGACGATGGGCGTTTAACTGACTCAAAAGGCAACACAGTTTCTTTTAGCCAGTGTATTATTATCTTTACCTCAAACGGCGGCGTTGAAGAAACTTATGACGCGGCAACAGGCCGTTTTTTAACACCTCAAACAGGTGGGCCAGACGCTTACCAGCAATACAAAAAGGCACTTGATGCAGCACAAACAGACTCAGAAGCGCTTACGCGTTTTTACGACGAATTAGATGCACAAATATCAGCTTATCATAAATATAAATACCGTCCGGAATTTTTAGCGCGGCTTGATAAAATAGTTCCGTTTAAATTTATGGATGAGGCAATGTTTAAGGCAATGGCAGAAGCAAAACTAAAGCCCTATAAAAATTGGGTTTATAAAGATGCAAGAAATAAGTTTTATCCAATTGAGGTTAGAGTTAGCCCGGAACATAAGACGGCAGTGCTAGATTATTTTTACAAGCTTGGGTTTGAGGCAGGCCAAGGAGCGCGGCCGCTTGCTAATGTGTTGGATAAGTTTAAGGAAAATTTAACTAAATTTGCCAGTGGATTATATGAACGAGATGCTTGGAATGATGGTGATGCTATTGAGGTTTTTGTTGTGGACGGAGATTTAAGGTTTAAATTTATCCCCGCAGTTGCTCGGGTTGTTGGCCAAGAGATGACAGAAGTTGAAGCAATGCAGATGAGGAATTTAGAAGAGCTGTACCAAAGGCCAATTAGTGAGATTACCCAAGAAGCTGTAACCGAGGCGCTTGAAATTACTTGGATGGCTATTGAAGAAACAAGAGGTGAAGCTTTGGCTATGGCTGGGACAGAGACATTCTTAACTAGTGATATTAATTTTTGCAGGCCTGATAGAGAATGGAATGCAGAAAAGCAAAGATTAAAAACTAGCGTGCCTAAGCCAGATAAAAATAAACAACAAATTAGATTTGCAATGCAATTAGTTAGCCAGTGGTTGACGCTTGCCAAAAAAGAAACCGCAATGCGCCACGCATTTAATCAAGAAGGCCGCTTATTGGCTGAAGTTTATCGCCAGCCTCAGCTTGGCGTAAGATTAAGATCCTTCGACGGTGCTCAGGATCAATTTGTCCAACCACCAGAGGCTGGACAAATTGACAATAATGATATAGAGCGTTGGCAAAGTGAGTTGGCAGATAGCGGAATTACTGTTAGTTGGCTTAGCTTTGGCAATCATTTGCGTTTAGAAATAAGTTTTTCTGCACCACTTCGTAAGTGGTTAAAAACTGCTTTATTCGAGGCAGGCGAAGGCGACTTAGGTAATTTATGTATGCAAGGAAAAGAATATCACGCATTAGAGCCTTACTTTAGGGTTAGAAATGAATTGCGCAAATTAGGCGCAACATTTAGTTTTGCAAACCAGACAGAGCAAAATACAACTAAGCTTTTTGTCGATATTCCTATTGACGGTTATCAAGAAGTTGAAGAAAAGAAAGTTGAAGCAATTTTTAAGGCTTTAGAGTGGAGGCAGGATGAAGTTAGGGATAGAGAAGAGCCAAATGCTATTTATATTAGAAAAACTTTAGAGGATGAACACGGTAAAATAGAGGTATATTTAAAGAAAGATAATTCAGAGCTGATTATTCGCTTGTATAAACCGTCTGATGCAAATTTTAGTTTTGAGTTAATTGACAGAGTTTCAGGCGATAGCCAGTTGATTTATCAAAATAATGGTTCGTTAGTTTGCCAGAGATATGCTGGCAGACAAGCTAAAGATTTATTTTTTTCCGGCGAAAAAAATAATTTAGTTGTGATGTTGGGGCATTGCGCCTTAGCAAGAGATATTGAAGCAGGCGCTGTGGCTTGCGACGGAGAGATTAGCGGCCGCAAATGGTTTTTGGTTTCACCCAATGCAACAGATACTGTTTTAGCTGACCCTGATATGCGGCAAAAAGTAAAATGGGTTGACTCTGGGCCAAGGCCAGAGCCTGATCCTAGTGCCTGCCTGCCGGTAGGCATGGCACCCGGTGGAACTAGCGTTACTCCACAGGCTCCTAGAACGTTCGAGCAGTTAACTCCAGAACGAGCGCGAGCAGTTAGAGTGGAGTTAGCAAATCGTGATGCAAAAACTGTCACAGTTCCAGCAACTGACGAAATTCCCGAGGTTCAAGTAGCTGTGAGGTTTGAACCGACAGATGGTGTTGAACTTGCTGCGGATGTTGATATCGGAGAAGTAGAAACGCCAGATACTGCGCCGGCTGCAACTTTAGTTATCGGCGTGCCAGTTGGAGCAACAATGCTTGAAATAGAAAAAGCAAAAAGAGAAGCATTAAGTGCGCTGCCTGATGCAATTTTACGTTTTGTAAGTGTTGCTTCACCAACTGCGCCAAACGGCGGAGCTGGAAGCGCTGTTCCTCTTGTGGCGCAACGTTTGGCTGGTGTTTTGGCTGGGTCGTTAGCAGGCGTAAGAGTTTCTAATTATGTTATTGGCCGGGCGCATACGCTTTTTTCTGAACAACACGCAAGGCTTCAAAGTGCTGGGCAGGCGGCAGAGCCGCAACAATCAGACGCATCAATTAAAACCGCATTTATTCAAGCTGCAACAGAACAGCTTAAAGCATTGCAAGGCCACTCTCAGTTACAAGGCATTTTGGCTAATTTTTTAATGAGAGAATTAGGTGTTTCAAAAACTGCGATTGAAGTAAGTTGCGGGCTTACGCCTAGTACAGGCGACAGCCCAACTTTTCCAAGATCCACGCGAATTCCAATTTTGTTTGGCAACGAACCGACGACACCGCCTGTAGTACCAGCCCCTGACGCGCCAGCTCCTCCTGGGCTAGTTGCATCAGCCGCTACGCAAGCGCCTTTAGACGAACCGCCGGCAGATCCAGGAATGCCTGCAAGAGAACCAGTAGTATTAACTCCAGAAATTTTGAAAACTATTCATACGCAAGATTTAGCTTTACGTTTAGCCTCTATCGCAGCAGCAGAAAGATTTGATGATTCTTCCCAAAAAGAAAAAGCCACCATCACTGTTATCGAAACTTTTATAACGTTAAACAGATTTAATGATGCTCTCAACCTGGTAATAAGGATGGAGGATGATGATCCTGATAAGGCTATGACCTATGCACTCATTGCCCAAGCTCAAGCAGGTAGGCCAACAGAAGAAATAATCGAAAACATTAATAAAGCCGATATCGCTGCAACTGCGCTTAATCGTGCATCGCAAGCTGCCGTCCAAGCATTTATCGCCCAAGTTAAAATCGAAATAGGTAGCCCGGAAGATGAAATATCTACTAGTCTTAACAAGGCTATTATTATGGTAGAAGAAATAAGCATTTATGACCCTTGGGCACAAATTAAAGCCTATACCTCTATTGCTCAAGCTCAAGCACAAGCAGGTAGGCCAACAGAAGAAATAATCGAAAACATTAATAAAGCTCTTGATATAGCAGAAAAACTTCCAACAAGATATGCAGATGCAACTTATGATGACCAAATTAGAGCTTATACATTTATTGCCGAAACCCAGGCAAAAATAGGTAGGCCAATGAATGAAGTAGAAGATACTTTGCGATTGGCTTCTACGTTAACGGAAAGAACTTTCGCACCTGGTGAATATTGGAAAGCGCTCCTTCTTCTTATAATTGCCGAAACCCAGGCAAAAATAGGTAGGCCGATGAATGAAGTAGAAGATATTTTGCGATTGATTATTAATTTGATAAAAAAAATTCCCGATAATCAGGACCAGCCTTTTTATAAAACCAATGCCTATTCTCTTGTTGCTAGAGTTCAGATAAAAGCAAAAATACCAAAACGAAAAATAGAAAGAAACCTTAAAAATGCACGCGCTGCGGCAGAAGAAATTCCCAATGACAGTAGTAACGATTACAAAAGACTCTTAGCTTCTGACTTAATTATCCAAGTTTGTGCAGAAACAGGTGAATTTGCAAATGCTATTGCTATGGCAATAAGAACTCCTGATAGTGAACCTTTACTTAAAGTCAACGCCTATACTGCTATTGTCCAAAACCAGGCACAATTATTAAAAGAAAAAGGTATAGATATGGCATTATTGGATAGCGTAAATAGACAAATGGGTAATTTTTTAGAGACTATTGCAGACGAAACGAATCTAACAGATGATAAGGCTGCTAAAATTATTTTAATGCTTCTTAATAATGGTTTTACTCTAGAGCAATTACAACAGCAAGCAGTAATTAATGAGCTTATTCGTTTACTGAAAGAATCTGGCGAAAGCGCGAATAATGAACAATTAATTGCTAGTTTAAGAGAAAAATTAGCTACGCCAGCCTCTGACGCGCCTGCACCGCCACCAGCCGAGCCGCCCGCAGATCCATCGTCACCAGCCCGCCAGGAAACGGCGAGGCCTGCGGCAGAGGCTACAGCCGTTTCGTCAGAAGGCTGGGCGGAAACATTACAACAGCTCACAGGAATTTTAAACGATTCAAGTAAAACTTTAGAACAAAAAATAGATGAATTTAATCAAGCCAAGCAAGATTATCTTAGAAGCTCTCCTTTTCAATCTAGCCAAACATTTAAAGTTAATGATGCGTTTGCGGATGGCTTAAGAAGATTAGAGCGGACATGGTATTTTAATAGACAAGCTAGCGCCATTTGTATTCAACTCGACCTTTCTAGGTTAGATTTTTCTGGAAAGGATATTTCTGGTGTAAGACTTTTCGCACCATTTGATCTTTCCGAGGACGTGTATTTAAGACGCAATGCTGAAATAATAGCACGTCGGGGATCAGGAGCAATATTTTCTTACGCGCAATACATTTCTAGAAAAAAAGAGATGGGGCCAGACCTTTCTCAAACAGTTATGTTTTATAGTGATTTAGACACTGATAAAATTAATGGTATTTTACTATTTATTGATGCTAGGACTTGGAGAAGATTGGATGATGTTTATTCAACTAAACAAGAGCGGTATGATTATCTGACCAGTCGGGGTGTTATCTTTGTTAACGAGCAAGGGCAAGCTGTGGATAAAGATGGTAATGTGATTGACGGTGCTGTTTCAGCTGCAGCTGCGCCTACCGCTGATGCATCTGCGGTTCCACGAGGTGAGCCACCTGCGTCAGCTCCGCCAGCGGATCCAGCTAATCCGCCAGCTGCAGATGACGCAACAGCCGTATCGCCAGAAGGTTGGGATGGTGTGCTTACACAACTTACAGCAATTTTAAGCGATACTAGTAAAACCCTAAAACAAAAAATAAATGAGTTTAACCAAGCTAAGCAAGATTTTCTTGCAAGTTCGCCTCTTAGTGAAGGTGAGGTGCTTGCAGTTAATTTTGAATTTATAACCGCTATAAAAGGTTTAGAACAATGTTTTTATAATAGAGGTAGTACTATTTATAGGTTAGATCTTTCAAGGTTAAACCTTCGCAACGCATACCTTTGCAACGCAAACCTTCGCAACGCAGACATTTCCGGCGTAAACCTTTCCGGTGCAGTTCTTTCCTACGCAGGCCTTCGCGGCGCAGACCTTCGCGGCGCAATTCTTCCCTACGCAGACCTTTGCGGCGCAATTCTTCCCTACGCAGACCTTCGCAACGCAGACCTTTCCGGCGCAGACCTTCGCGGCGCAGTTCTTTCCTACGCAGACTTTCGCGGTGCAGATTTTACTGGCGCAGACCTTACTAATGCAAACCTTTCCAATGCAGACCTTTGCGGTACAACCCTTACCGGCGCAAGCCTTGCCAACGCAAACCTTTCCGGAGCAAGGATGTTATTTTCTGACTTAGATAAAGATAAGATTCAAGACGCGATGATATTGGATTCAGGAAGCTATAAAAGTTTAAAAGAAGTTACTCTTGATATGGATAGATTATATAGATATTTAACTCAAGAACGTGGTATTATTTTTGTTAACGAGCAAGGGCAAAGAGTAGATAAAGATGGCAAGGTAATTGAGTCTGAAGTTGGAACTCCTGCGCCTGTAGCACCAGCCGCTGACGCGCCAGTCCTTCGACAGGCTCAGGATGAACAGCCACCAGCACCTCCGGATGTAACTCCGCCAGCAGATCCGTCAGCTGCCGGGCCTACAGCCGTTTCGCCAGAAGGCTGGGCGGAAACATTACAACAGCTCACAGAAATTTTAAACGATTCAAGTAAAACTTTAGAACAAAAAATAGATGAATTTAATCAAGCCAAGCAAGATTATCTTAGAAGCTCGCCTCTTCAAGATGGCCAAACAGTTGTAGTTAATGATGAATTTGTGAGGGCTTTGAAGAGTTTATCCGAAGCTTCTTATTTTAAAAATGCTGTTTTTTATAGGCTTGATCTTTCAAAATTTGATTTTTCTGGTAAGGATCTTTCCGGCGTAAAGCTTCGCTACGCAGATCTTTCTGGTGCAAAGCTTTCCCGTGCAATTCTTACTAACGCAATTCTTAGCTACGTAAATCTTATCGGTGCAGATCTTTCCTCCGCAGATCTTTCCCGTACAAACCTTTTTAATGCAAACCTTACCGGAGCAAACCTTAGTAATTCACGCTTTTTTAATACAAGACTTACCCGCGCAATCCTTTACAATGCAGACCTTTCGACCGCAAGCCTTTTTAAGGCAAATCTCTCCGAGGCAGACCTTCGTGGTGTAGATCTTTCCTTTGCAGATCTCTCCGACGCAGATCTCTTTTCCGCAAAAATGTTTCATGGCGATTTAAACGGTAATAAAATTAGAAATGCTACGATTCGTAAAGATAGAAATAGTAATAATGAAAGGTTAGGCGTGATTTACGATACTGAGCAGAAGCTTTATGATTTTTTTAAGAAAAAGGGTGTTATTTTTGTAGATAGAAGAGAGCCTACGCGTTCAATTACAGCAGCGTTATTAAGAGAGGGGGGCGGGCGGGGTAATTTATTACGGTTTAGCGCTTTTGTAGTTGCTTTGCCTTTACACGAGGCAGCTCATATTTTAACTGCGAAGTTATTTGGATTAAAAGTGAATTCGATCAACCTTTGGTCTAGCGCAGATATTAATTATGAGGGAGCTTCAACTTGGAAAAAAGTAGCTACTTTATTAGCTGGGCCGTTTGCTAATTTAACGGTGGGCGGGATAGCTTTAGGTTTTTCTTTTTCTGCGATGCCAATTGTTTTAGGATTTATTGGCATAAGTAATATAGTATTGTTTATTTCAGATGTTATTATTTCAATAATGGCAAAACAAGAAGTCAAGAGGCAATCCGACTGGAATCAAGCAGTCGAGGCGCTATTGCAGCGCGCCGGCGCTTCCTCCGATGAAATAACCGATCGTGCAGGCACGATATTGTCGCTAGAGGAGAGAGCAAGAGTTTACACTGGCGAAAGCCCAGCCGAGGCATTAAGTCAGCCATCGCAAGGCGCCGTTAACCTTGGCGGCATTGATCTAAGCCTCATCCAAATCGAAGCGTTAAATCATTAATATCTTGACACAACTTATTTATTTTGTATAATACAATTGTATATACAAAATAAATGTATGAAAGATATTAGATGGAGCCAATTAAAGAGCGAGCGTCTTAAGCAAACGCGCGGCGTTTCGTTTGAAGAAATCATTGCTTCAAAGCTAATAGACATACGTAGGCATCCAAATAGAGAAAATCAGAAAATTCTTATTTATCAGTATAAAGGTTATCTGTGGGCTGTGCCGTATGTAATAGATGGCGAAATAATATTTTTGAAGACGATATATCCAAGCAGAAAGTTAACGAAATTTTACAAAAACAGGAGAAACCATGAGAAAGATTAAATTAACAAAAGAAGAGCGGGCGATAGAAGATAATCTTGAGCATTTTGTTCCTGTGGATAAGCGGGAATACGAACAAATTATTAGTGTTATATCTGCAAGGAAGAAAGATGCGGTTTTAAATATTCGCGTAAATAAGCAAGACCTAGAAAACATTAAACATAAAGCTTATCGGCTCGGTATAAGGTATCAAACTTTTATTTCTGAGCTTTTACATAGAATAGCCCAGCCATCTTAAACATATGCCTACTAGTAATAAAAACATCATTATTGGAATAACTGCAAGCATTGCTGCTTATAAGGCGTGTGATTTAATCAGTGTTTTAAAGCACAAAAATTATAATGTCAAGGGAGTGCTTACGCCTGACGCGTGTAATTTTATCACTCCGTTAACAATTCAGTCGCTTACGCAAAATCCGGTTTACACTGATATGTTTAAACCCATATCAGAATTTAATTGCCAGCATATTGAACTTTCTAACTGGGCAGATTTAGTTGTGATTGCCCCAGCCACAGCAGATATAATCTCAAAAATTTCTTATGGTTTTGCCGATAATTTATTAGCGGCATTAGTTTTATCCTTGCCAAAAAAAACTAAAGTTTTAATCGCTCCTGCTATGAATACAAATATGTGGGAAAACGAGATTATGCAAAAAAATATCGCATCGCTAAAAAAGATACCCCTGCCTGTCCGGCAAGCAGGCGGAAAATATATTTTTATTGAACCACGCATTTCACGCCTTGCCTGCGGCACTGTTGGTAAAGGGGCAATGGCAGATGCCGATTTGATTTTATCCACTATTATTAAGCATGCCTAAAATTTTGATAACTTGCGGCCCAACATGGGTTGCAATTGACAAAGTCCGTGTAATTTCAAATATTTCAAGCGGCGCAACTGGTATTGCTATTACGAAAACTGCGCTAAAACAAGGCGCAAAAGTTACGTTATTGCTTGGCCCAGTCACTGAAAGCTTTACCCTTAAAAATCCAAATCTTATAATTAAACGTTTTAAATATTTTGACGAGCTGTTTACTTTAATAGAGCAAGAACTCAAAACAAAAAAATATGATGCTGTAATTCATCTAGCTGCAGTAAGCGATTATAGGGTTGAAAAAATTTCTGCACAAAAAATAGAATCTGGTAAAAATAATCTTTGTTTAAAACTCATTCCAACACCTAAAATTATCAGGTTGATTAAAAAATATGATCCAAAAATTTTTCTAGTCCAGTTTAAATTAGAAGTTAATAAAGATAAAGATGAGCTGATTAATTCTTCTTATAAAGATCTACTAAAAAATAATTCAGATTTAGTTGTTGCTAACGATTTAAAACAGATTAAAAAAAGAAAACATATTGCTTATATAATAGATCGTACTAAGAATATTAAAATGGTTGTTACGAGGCAGGCATTAAGTGATGAAATAATCCGGCACATTTTTTCTTGACACTAGCGCATTCATTTGATATATTCTGCATAAGCCTTATAATTTATATGAAAACAAAATTTAATAATATATTTAATACTGTCATAAATTATGTCGGTGGTTTATTTTCCAATGATATGGGGATAGACCTTGGCACTGCTACAACTCTTGTTTATGTAAAAGGACAAGGGGTTGTTTTATGCGAGCCTTCCGTTGTTGCGATTAAAAAGGGGACATCGCAAGTTTTAGCAGTTGGCGCTGAGGCAAAACGAATGCTTGGTAGGACACCTGGTGATATAGTAGCAATTCGCCCGATGAAAGATGGCGTTATTGCTGATTTTGAAATTACCGAGGCAATGCTTCGCCACTTCATAAAAAAAGTCCATAATCGTAAAGTTTTAGTTCGTCCGCGCATGGTTATTGCGATTCCTTCTGGAATTACGGAAGTTGAGAAAAGAGCTGTTGAAGATTCGGCAGAACGCGCAGGGGTTCGAGAGATATTTCTAGTCGAAGAACCGGTTGCAGCGGCGATTGGCGTAGGTCTGCCTATTCAAGAACCAATAGGCAATATGATTATTGATATTGGAGGTGGTACAACAGAGATTGCAGTTATATCATTAGCAGGTATTGTCTTCTCAAAGTCAATCCGTATCGCTGGAGATGAAATGGATGTAGCGATAATTGAGTATTTGAAAAAAGCATATAACCTTATGGTTGGCGAGCGTACAGCTGAAGATATAAAAATGAAAATAGGTTCAGCCTATCCTTTAGAAGAGCGCCTTACTCTAGAAGTTAAAGGCAGAGATTTAATTGCTGGCCTTCCAAAAACTATTACAATTACATCTGATGAGATACGCGAGGCTTTGAGTGAACCGGTTAAAGCGATTGTTGATGCTGCAAAAATTGTTCTTGAGAGAACGCCTCCCGAGCTTGCTGCAGATTTAATTGAGCATGGAATTGTTATGGCAGGAGGGGGTTCGCTTTTGCGCGGCCTTGATAAGTTAATCAGCGAAGAAACAGGGCTTCCTGTGCATGTTGCTGATGATCCAACAAGAGCAGTTGCTCTTGGCACAGGCGCAGTTTTAAACGAGATTCATTATTTAAGACGTGTAACCGTTTCTACAAAGTCAGAAGTATAATCTAATGAAGGTAAAGTCCTTCATCCTTCCAGTTATATTAATTGTAATTGTTGTAATCCATTTTATTATACCTTTTAGATTAAATCTAATTGACCTTTTCAGAAATCCTCTTAGTTTTTTTTCATCAATTAAGATAAGCATTGCCACCTATAATCAGCTTTTAGCTGAAAATAAAAAATTAAAAAGTGAAAATATGAGTCTTGCGAATAATCAAATTATTATTGACAATCTTAAAAGAGAAAATTTACAATTAAAAAAATTATTTGATTTTAAGCAATCTTCTGCATTGAAATTAAGAGGGGCTAATGTAATCGGCGGTGACCTATCCGGTTTTTCCACAACAATAATTATTGATAAGGGCCTTAAGGCAGGTATTAGAAAAGGTATGGTAGTTATAAATGAAGGTGGTTTAGTTGGTAGAGTTATTGATTCCGGAGATGATTGTTCTCAAGTACTATTAATCACTGATTCGAGTCTAAGTATAAGCGCTATAATTTCCCGTACACGCAGCCAAGGGATAATTTGTGGAGGTATCGGTGGGTATTTAATAATGAAATATGTAGAAGATGACGATGTAACAAGTGGCGATAAGATTATAACATCAAATTTAAGTACAGTTTATCCTAAAGGCGTGTTGATTGGGGAAGTAGTTAGAGTTGAAAAAGACATTTTTAATAAAGATTTAGTTGTAATTGTGAAACCATCTGTTGAGCTGGAAAAATTAGAAACAGTACTGGTTGTAATTAGTTAGATGAGAGCTATTGTTTTATTTTTTATTTGCCTAATTACAGCTTTTATTCAACTGAATTGGAATTATTATTTTAATACAAATATAACACCTCAATTTTTATTCATTCTATGTGTCTTTTTTAGCCTTCTTTTGAAGGATCCTTTATCTTTTATGCTTTCAGCTTTTAATGGTTTATTATTAGATATCTTTTCTTCGGGCCTTTTTGGTTTAAATATTATTACTTATACTCTATGGAATATATTTTTAAAAAGGATTAAATTTAAGGTTTATAGGGAGCAGATATTTACTCAAGGCCTGATTATTTTTATAGGGGTTATTATCAATTTTTTGATTCTCGCGGTCTTCTCGCACAATTTCTCGATAAGATTAATTATTATTGCTGCTTTTTATACTTTTTTGCTAAGCTTGGCAATAATTTATTTATTAAAAAAATTATTTAATTATTTTAAAATTAAAATTTCATATCGTTAATTTAAATAATATGTCCAATCGATTAGTTAAAATAATTTTTGCCGGCGGATTTATTATTTTAATTTTTACTTTATTCTTTTTCCAAATTATCAAAGGCAATTTTTTCAATTCCTTAAGTAAAAAAAATTGCATTCGTATTATTCCCTTGGATTCAATGAGAGGTGAAATCTTTGATAGGAATGGAAAAATTATAGTAGAAAATAAGTCATCTTTTGATTTAAGTATTGTTTTGCAAGAAACAGATAAAGATAAAGCTCTAAATCAAGTTTCAAAGATATTAGGCGAAGATAAGGATATTTTAGAAAAAGAATTCAAAAAAAATTATGCCGCTCCTTTTATTCCAGCAGTTATAAAAAAACATATTTCCAGAAATGAAATTATAAAAATTGAGGAGAATAAACTTGATTTACCCGGAGTAATCATAGAAAAAAATTATACCCGTTATTATCCTTTCAGCAGCCTGTGTTCTCATGTCTTAGGTTATCTTTCCAAGATTGATAAAACAAGGCTGCAGTTGTTAAAGCCGTATGGATATAATCCTACGGATTTAGTTGGTTTTTCTGGGATTGAAGAAAAATATGATTATTTTTTAAGAGAAGCTAAGGGTGGTATGCAAATTGAAGTTGATCATAGAGGGAGGCTTGTAAGTATTTTAGGTGTGCGAAAACCGAAGGATGGTGCTTCGTTATATTTAACTATAGATGCGGCTATTCAAAGAATAGTAGAAAATTCACTTATCGGTAAAAAGGGAGCAGTTGTTATTATGTCATCCAAAACAGGTGAAATACTTGCCCTTGCCTCAAGCCCGAATTTTAATCCAGGTTGGTTTATTTCACAAAATAAGGATGATAGGGATAGAATAAAAATGCTGTTAAAAAGCAAGTCGTCGCCTCTTTTAAATAGGGCTATTTCTGGGGTTTTTCCTCCTGGGTCGATTTTTAAGCCTGTGGTTAGTATGGCAGGCCTTGAGACAAAAAAAATTAATTTAACTAAGAAGTTTGATTGTAAAGGGTTTATGAAGGTGGGTGCAAGAAATTTTGGCTGTTGGAGTATACACGGTTTACAAAATATGATTGAGGCGATTGAGCATTCTTGCGATGTTTATTTTTATAATTTAGGACTAATATTAGGCCCAAACTTAATTGCTGAGTACGCACAAAAATTCAATTTAGGCGAACATACAGGTATAGATTTGCCTAATGAAAATAAGGGGTTAGTTCCTAGCCCATTTTGGAAACGTGTTAAGAAATTCCGCGGCTGGTTTGATGGAGATACGGCTAATTTTTCGATCGGCCAGGGCGATTTATTGACTACTCCAATTCAGATGGCTGTAATGATTAATGTTTTTGCAACCAACGGTTTATTGGTAAAGCCGTATATTGTTAAGCAAATAGGAGATGTAAAGAAATCACCGGTTATTAAAAAATTAACTTTTAAAAATAATAATAATTTACAGATTGTAAAAGAAGGGCTTTTTGGTGTAGTTGATAGGTCCGATGGCACAGCGCACAATCTTTATATGCAGGATTTAAGCATAGCGGGTAAAACAGGAACTGCGCAGGTGGCAGGTAAAGAATCACATGGTTGGTTTGTAGGTTATTTACCGGCAGATAATCCGAAAATTTCAATTTGCGTGTTTTTAGAGAATGGTGGCAGCGGAGCAGCTAGCTCATATTTGACCAAAAAAATCATCGAAGATTTACAGAAAGAAAGTTTAATCTAATGAGAAATAAATTCTTTATTTTAGCAGTATTCGGTTTAGTTTTATTAAGCCTGATAAACTTATATACTATTTCGAAAATTTCTCAGATACAGTATATAAAGCAGGTATTTTTTCGACAAGCCCTATGGATGATTATATCTTTTATTTGTATGTTTGGGGCATCAAAATTTCCTTATCGAAAATTAAAATTATTTACAGTGCCTCTTTTTATTTTTGTTTGTATTTTATTAATTTTTGTTAGTGTTTTTGGAGCGACACGTCTTGGAGCTCAACGTTGGATTAAACTTTGGTGGTTAAATTTTCAACCTTCAGAGCTTGCCAAGGTTTCGGTTGTTTTATTACTCGCTCATTATTTTAGTAAAAAAAATATTTTTTATGTGAAACAAAATGCGAATCAGTTTGGAATCTTTAAAGCTTTAATCTTGCCATTCATTTTAATTTTAATTCCAGTAGGGTTTATTTTAAAACAACCAGATTTGGGCACGGCATTAGTTTTAATTTTTATTTTTATTTCAATGCTTTTTATTGTTGGAATAAATAAAAAATTCATTATATTTTTTATTTTAGCGAGCTTATTACTTGCGCCATTTTTTTGGAATTCATTAAAACCTTATCAAAAAGACAGAATCCTTGTTTTTATTAACCCTAACCTTGATCCTTTAGGCGCAGGGTATACAATTATTCAGTCTAAAATTGCGGTTGGTTCTGGAAGAATATTTGGGAAGGGGTTAGTTGATGCAACACAGAGTAGATTAAGGTTTTTACCAGAAGCGCATACCGATTTTATATTTGCATCATTTTGTGAGAAATGGGGTTTTATAGGCGTATTGATACTGTTTAGTTTGTATTATTTGCTAATTTATCAAACATTGAATATTGCAGAAAAGACAAAGGATATGTTTGGAAAACTTTTGTCTTACGGAATTGTTTTAAGTTTAGGCATGCAAATTTTCATTAATATTTCTATGAATCTTGGTCTCTTACCTATTGTTGGTTTGCCTCTTCCAATTATGAGTTATGGCGGGTCATCGCTTGTTATAACTTTTTTAAGTTTAGGAATTTTATTAAATATCAGCAGGACGAAGATAGTATTTTAAATATGATCGAAGATTATTTATTGCAAGTTAGAAAACCCGCTAGGTATATTGGCGGTGAATGGAACACTATTAAAAAAGATCCCAAAACTTGTGACATTAAATTTGCCTTATGTTTTCCTGATATTTATGAATTAGGTATGAGTTATTTAGGATTGCGTATTCTGTATGGTTTATTAAATGAACAAAAAGATATTTGCTGCGAGAGAGTATTTGCGCCCGCAGATGATTTTGAAAAAATTTTGCGTGATAATAAAATACCGCTTTTCTCTTTAGAGAATAGAGTTCCTTTGAAAGAATTTGATATTATAGGATTTAGCTTAACCTATGAATTAAATTATACTAATGTTTTAAATATGCTTGATCTGTCTGGGCTACCTTTGTTATCAAAAGATAGGACTATTTTGCATCCTTTGGTTATCGGCGGAGGAAACTGTACATTAAATCCAGAGCCTGTTGCGGATTTTTTTGATTTATTTTTAGTTGGTGACGCGGAAGAGGCAATTTTAGAAATATTAGAAGTTTATAGAAATAATAGAAAACTGGATAGGCGGGAATTATTGCTTGAATTTTCGAATATAGAAGGCGTGCATGTGCCTAGCTTCGAGAATAAAAAAACAATAAAAAAAAGGGTTGTTAAAGATTTAAATACCGCCTATTTTCCTAAAAATTGGATTGTACCGTATATCGAGATAGTTCATGACCGATTATCTTTAGAGATAGCGCGCGGTTGCCCGAATAATTGTTATTTCTGCCAGGCAAGAGTTTATTATTGGCCATATCGAGAGAGAAAAGTTGATGTATTAAAAAAACAATTAATAGATCTTTATAATAATACAGGGTATGAAGAAGTTTCTCTTATGGGCCTTTCAGCTTCTGACTATTTGAATTTAGATAATTTTATAGGGGAAGTTTATGATTTTTGTAATGAACGGAAAATTGCCTTGTCTTTTCCTTCGATTAGGGCAAATTCTTTAGTCACAAGGCTGGGAGGTTTATTAAGTAAAGTTAAAAAAACTACAATTACTTTTGCACCCGAAACAGCAAGTTTAAGGCTAAGATGTGTTTTAAATAAAAATCTTAATATTGAAGAACTAAAAAAAACTAGCCAGGAGTTATTTAAGGCAGGGTATCTTCATATTAAATTATATTTTATGATTGGCATACCTACGGAAACAGAGGAGGAGTTAGAGCAGATAATTAATTTATCAAGAGAGATTTTTGATGTCGGTAAGAGGGTGAGCAACAAAAAGATATTTTTAAATTTAAGCATTTCAAATCTTATTCCGAAGCCGCATACAGCATTGCAATGGCTGGCGTTTGATAATGCCATAAACTTGAAGCGCAAAGAGGAATATCTTAGGGTAAATTTAAAAAAGATATCTAGCAGCTTGAAGATAAGCTTTCATAATTTGGAAACTAGCATTATAGAGGCAGTGCTATCTAGAGGCGATAGGGCGTTAGGTAGGATTATTTATAGAGTATGGCAAAAGGGCGCAAAATTTGACGGCTGGCAGGATCATTTCAATTTTTATTTATGGCAAGATTCTTTTAGAGAAGAGAATATTAACCTAGATAGTTATTTAAAGCAAAGAGACATTCGCGATACTCTGCCTTGGGACTATATAGATACAGGATTAAATAAACAATTTTTAATTAATAATTATAAAAAAATGTTTTTGTAATTGACATTAATTTATCACTAGAGTATATTGTAATCAAAAGTTATCTATAATAATAATCTGATAATTTATTTTTAGCGGGCAGAAAATAAAAGGAGTTTAAAATGCTGAAAGCAAAAAAAATTTCTCTTACTACTAAGAGCCTGCGATATGTCCTAAAAATTTCCTTTGCGCTTACGTTTGTCATTCCTATTCTTGTTATATTATATGTTTTTTCTGATTATATCAGCCTTCTAGCTTCAAAAAAAATCAATTTTACATTTATAGTTTTAGTTAGTATTTGTGTTGCATACGGAGGGTTTTTGCTTATTAAACAGATTATCGAGCCGCTTATTAGAATGAGCAATGATGCAAAATTAATTGCAAATGGTGATTATACAAGAAGGATTAAGATAGACAGAGAAGATGAGCTGGGAGATTTAGGCGCTGCACTAAATGAAATTACTTCGAAAGTTAAAGATAATATGCAGCAATTAAATGTCTTTGGCCAAGAGGCACAAAGGACAAATATTCAGATACAAAATAGGATATTGGTTCTCTCAGGTATTCTACAGGTTAGCAATCTTATTACTCAGGGTCTTTCCTTGGATGAAATTTTATCATCAACAGTTGAAAAGATGCAGGCAATACCTGGTTGTGAGGCAGCAGTCCTATTTAGTAAAAGTGAACAGGAGCGTTTAAATTATAAAGTAGTGTGTGCATCTGGAAAGCTTGCCAAATCTTTATTCAATAAGCAGATATTTTTAGATAAAGGAGATATTGGAAAATTATTTCTAAAAATTATAGAAGAGAAAAAAGTTTTGGTTTTAGATGTTTCTAGGAAAAAAATTACAAAGGATGAGCAGGCGTTGATTGATGAGTTAAGTTTAAGGAATATTATATTGATTCCGATTGTAACAAAGCAAGAAGTTGTAGGCATGTTGATTATAGGCAACAATATAGAGGATTTCTTCTTTGTCCAAGAGTCTATGGATTTTTTAAATATTTTTTCAAAACAAATTTCTATAGCTATTGAAAACGATGCTTTAATTCATAGGGTAAAGCAGCTCGAAACCAGGGATGCTTTAACAGGGCTTTATAATGAAAATTTTATTATTAATTATCTTGAAGATGAAATCAAAAGAGCGATTATGTTTCAAAGGCCGTGTTCATTTTTAGACCTGGAGATAATAAATTTTAGAGATTACAGACAGCAGTTTGGAGATATCACAGCTGAAAAAGCACTAAAGAAAATTGCTTTAATAATAAAAGATGAATTAAGCCCTGTAGAAAAAGCCGGGCGTTTTAACTCGAATAGTTTCGCTATCGTGATTCCTGAAAAAAATAAAAAACAAGCAAAAGAAAAAGCAATAAAACTAAAAAGATTGATTGATTCTTTATTATCTAATGATAAAGAAATTATGTTACCTATTATATTAAATATTGCGGTTTCTGAAAATCCTCTTGATGGAGTAAACGCTAATGAATTAATAACAAAGGCAAGAGAGCTGCTTTCTGGTAGCAAAGAATCGAAAGGAGTAATTTTAGCTTAAGATGCCATCACGAAAAATAATTACTAAGCAGTTAGGCGAGCTTCTAATTGAAAGAAAAATTATCACTCAGGATCAACTAAACGAGGCCCTTTTATTGCAAAAACAAAAGGGTGGTTTAATTGGTGAAGTTTTAGTTGATATGGGTTATGCTAAAGAAATTGATATTGCTCAGGCGATAACTACTCAATACGGCTATCCCTATTTACCGCTCTCTAATTATGAAATTGGCTCTGAAATAATCAGTATTATTCCAGAGAGAGTTTGTCGCCAGTATTGCCTGATGCCAATTGACAAGATTGGCAATACCCTAACTGTGTCAATGTCAAATCCTTTAAATCTACAGGCAGTAGAAGATATTGAAACTCTTACAAAATTAAGCGTGCAGATTTTTGTAAGTACATTTAGCGATATAAAAAATGCAATTGACAAATTTTATAAAAAATAAATGATATCAATTGCTCAGAGAGTTTATGAGATTTTAATAAAAAATAATTTAATCTCCGAAATCAAATTAAAAGAAGCTATTGATTTAGCCAAGAAGAGAAGGAAGAGGCTTGTTGATATATTAATAGAAGATAATCTGATCAAAGAAAAAGAGTTATTTCCAGTTTTGAGCGAAGGCCTCGGATTCCCGATTATTGACCTGAAGCGGATTAAAATCGAAAGGTCAGTTATAAAAATCATCAGTAAAGATTTAGCGCATCGATATCAAATTATCCCAGTATCCTTGATTGGAAAGACTCTAACACTTGCAATGAGCGATCCTTTAGATGTATTCGCAATCGATGATGTTAAGAGTCTTACAGGCTATCAAATAACTCCTGTTATCGTTTCTCCTTCAGAACTTAATGCTACTATAAATCAATATTATGAAGAAAGCGCAAAAGAAGCTATAGAAGAGCTGGTCGAAGGTTTTAAGGACGGGAGTATTGAGTTAATTAGAGCCGAGAAAGAAGAAGTTTTTTCTTTGGCTACAATAAATCAAATTATAAATGAGGCCCCGGTTATAAAAGTAGCAAACATGATTTTAGAAAAAGCAGTTAATATGTATGCATCAGATATTTTAATTGAACCATTAGAAAATAGGATGCGTGTTCGATATAGAATAGACGGTGTTTTACAAGAGCAGGAGTCTCCGCCAAAATCTATGCTTGCGCCTATTGTTTCCAGGATAAAGGTTATTTCTAATCTTAATGTTGCCGAGCATAGGCTTCCTCAAGACGGTCGTTTTAAAATAAAAATAGGTACGCGGGAAGTGGATTTTCGTGTTTCTGTTATTGCCTCTTCGTTTGGGGAAAAGGTTGCTCTTCGCGTATTAGATAAATCGCAAGCTCAGCTTGATATTGAAAAATTAGGTTTTTCCCAAACTGCATTAGATAGAATTAAGAGGTCTTCACAAAAACCACATGGCATGATTATTGTTTGCGGCCCTACTGGGTCAGGAAAGACTACAACGTTATATTCTATATTAGAGTTTATTGATACCCCAAGAGAGAATATTATAACGGTTGAAGATCCAATTGAATTTCAGTTGGCAGGTATAAATCAAGTTAACATAAGGCCAGAGGTTGATTTAACTTTTGCAAGCTGCCTACGTTCAATATTAAGACAGGATCCCGATGTTATTATGGTAGGTGAGATTAGGGATCATGAAACAGCTGATATATCAATTAAGGCAGCGTTAACAGGGCATCTAGTATTAACTACTGTTCATACCACAACAGCTCCTGCAGCTGTTATGCGTTTAGCCAATATTGGCATAGAGCCCTTTTTAATTACTTCATCTGTTATTGCGATTATTGCTCAACGGCTTCTTAGAAAAGTTTGTGTAAGTTGCCGAGAAGAATATGTTTTATCCGATGATATAATGCAGTCTCTGAATTTAAAAAAAATTCCAACAAGAAAATTCTATAGAGCAAAAGGTTGCGCGCAATGTTTTAATACCGGCTATAAAGGAAGAGTTGCTATTGCTGAAGTGCTAATTTTGACGCCTAAAATTAGAGATCTTGTTTTGGAAGGCGCCCAGGAATACATGATTAAAAAAATAAGCAGGGATGAAGGTATGCTTACGTTGAGAGAGGAAGGTATGGAGAAAGCAAGCGAAGGCATTACAACTTTAGAAGAGGTAGTAAGAATAACAGCCCCGGATGAATAGCAATGATAAGCCTTAAAGATACACTTATAGAAGTTTTGACGAAAGATAAAAAAGCGACTAAGGAACAGATAGAGTCGTTGCTTAAATCACATAAGCAGACAAAAGAATCATTCCGCGATATTTTATTAAAAGAAAAAGTTATTTCCGAAGATGATCTTATTGCTTTATTATCTCGAGAATTATTAATACCCCATATTAAATTATCTAAATATAAAATAGAGCCGTCTGTAATTGGATTAGTTCCAGAAAAAATTTGCCGTCAATATCAATTAATTCCAATTTCAGTCATTGGAAAAACTCTTACTGTTGCTATCGTGGATCCTCTTAATATTTTTGCTTTAGACGATTTAAAGGTTCTAACCGGTTTTAAGATTGATTTAGTTCTGACATCAGAACAAGATATAGTTTTAGCTATAGATAGTTATTATAAAAAAGGTGAAGATTTATCTAAGCTTGTTTTAGAGGCGCAAAGTTTAGGTGAAGATGTTGAGGTGGTAAAAGAAGAATCTTCTATGAATTTAGGTGAGTTAATTGAAGAAAGCTCAAAAGCACCAATTGTAAAACTCGTAGATTTATTAATAATAGAAGCACTTAAAAGAAGGGCTTCGGACATCCATATTGAGCCCGAGGAAGGAATGGTTCGTATCAGATATCGAATTGACGGAATTTTACACGAAGTGTTTAATATTCCTAGGTCAAAGCAAAATGCAGTAACGGCAAGGCTAAAAATAGTTTCTGGCATGGATATTACAGAATCACGTATTCCACAGGACGGGCGTTTTAAAGTTAGATTAGAAGGTAGAGAAATTGATTTTCGTGTTTCATGCCTGCCGATTAATTTTGGCCAGAAGTTCGTTTTAAGAGCATTAGATAAGGGCAATCTTTCTTTCGGCCTTGAGAAGCTAGGTTTTTCGGAAGAACCTTTAAGGCTTTTCCAAGAAGCAATAAAAAAACCTTTTGGCATGATTTTAGTCACTGGCCCAACAGGATCAGGAAAATCAACAACGTTATATTCAATTGTTACACAGCTAAATACTCCACAAAAAAATATTATTACTATTGAAGATCCTGTAGAATATCAGATCGAAGGTATTACTCAGGTGCAGGTTAAGCCGGAAATTGGCTTAGATTTTGCACAAGGGCTCAGGTCTTTACTTAGGCAGAGCCCGGATGTTATAATGATTGGAGAAATTCGCGATGGTGAAACCGCAGATATTGCCGTTAAAGCATCGCTTACAGGACAATTAATACTTTCGACTTTGCATACAAATGACGCGGCTTCCAGCATAACTAGATTGATTGATATGGGAGTTGAACCATTTCTTATTGCTTCAAGTTTAATTTTTGCTTGCGCTCAAAGATTATGTAGAAAAATATGCACGCATTGCAAAGAAGAAGAAAGCGTTCCAAAAGATTTAATTGAAAAATTAAGAATTAAAGATAAAATAACTTTTTTTAGAGGCAAGGGATGTCAATACTGTAATAATACAGGTTATTTAGGCAGGGTTGCAATATTAGAGGCGCTTATTATTAATGATAAAATTCGTGAGATGATTGTGAAAAAAGTTGATTCTTCTCAGATTAACGAGTATGCTATTAAAGAACTAAAGATGAGAACTTTAAGAGATGACGCTTTATTAAAAGTTCAGCAAGGGGTTATTTCTTTAGAAGAAGCAGTAGAAGCAACCACCGAAGAATAAAAAGGATAACATTGTGAACGAAAATATTAACATTTTGATTATTAATAAAGATGAAACAATCGTAAAGACAATAAAACAAGCTTTAATGATTTTGAATTGCCAAATTAAAAGCGAAAATCATTTTTGGTCAGGAATTAATCTAATACGTAAAATTTCTTTTGATGTCATTATTATTCAATGGAGCACGGAAGAACTTACCGGCATTGATATGGTTAGAGCGATAAAAGAAGTAGATCCAGATAGTATTATTATTGCTTTGGTTGAAAATTTAAGCCCGGATGTCTTTTCGGAAATTTATAGAGCAGAAATTTATGATTATTTAAATCTCCCTGTTGATTTTAACCATTTAGTTTTTATTATTAAAAAAGCAATTGAAGCAAGGAATATAACTGTGCATTCGCATAAGGCTGACAGGGCTTTATCTGAACAAAATATGTCTTTGCAAAAACAAAATATACTGCTTGCGAAAAGGATCGAAGATTCGACAAAAAATCTAAGCCGGTTATATGATGATTTAAGGCAGACATACCTACGTACTGTTAATGCTTTTGCGCAGGCTATTGAAGCAAGGGATCATTTTACTTCAAGCCATTCTGAGAAGGTGTCTAAGTATGCATTATTAATTGCAGAAGAATTGAATCTACCGGCGAAAGAAATTGAGATAATCAAAGAAGCTTGCCAACTTCATGATTTGGGTAAAATAGGCATATCAGACTATATTTTAAGTAAGCCTGGTAAATTAACCAAAGAAGAAAGGCGCGAGGTAGAATTGCATACAATTAAAGCAGTTCAAATTTTAGAACCATTAACCTTTTTAGATAATACAATCGGGTTGATAAAACATCATCATGAGCGTTTTGATGGTAAGGGCTATCCAGATGGGCTAAAAGGAGAACAGATTCCTTTAGGAGCTAGAATAATTTGTGTTGCTGATAGCTATGATGCAATGACTTCTGCTAGATCTTATAGGAAGACGCCTTTATCTAAACAAGAGGCAATAGAAGAAATCAAGAGGAATTCCGGGAGCCAATTTGATCCTAAAATTGTTGAAGTTTTTTTAAAGGTATTAGACAAGGTATAATATGGCGAATTTCAAATACACCGTAAAAAATATTAATGGCGATACTCTTAAGGGGGCATTAGAAGCTTTAGATACAAAGGAAGCCCAAGCGATTCTTCACAAAAAAGACCTCACGATAATTTCTTTAATTGAAGAAAAATCTAAATTAGTTGCAAAGAAAACAATTAAACTTGATCAGCTAGCTGGTTTTGCAAGGCAGCTTGCAACTTTAGTCGATAGCGGAATACCATTAGTCCAGGCTCTTCTTATTCTATCCGAACAAACAGATAATAAATATCTTGCCAGTATAATTTTAAAAATAAAACAGGATATTGAACAAGGAATAAATTTTTGTGATGCATTAAAAAAACATCCCGCAATCTTTAGCGAACTTTTTGTTAATATGGCAAAAGCGGGCGAGGCATCAGGTATGCTGAATGCTGTTTTAGAAAGGCTCGCAACTTATTTAGAAAAAACCGCTTCATTCATCAGAAAAGTGAAGTCTGCCTTAGTTTATCCAGTTTTAGTTATAATTATAGCTATTGGTATTACTTCTTTTCTTTTAATTAAGGTTGTTCCGACATTTAAAGGGATTTTTGAGATGCTAGGAGGAACATTGCCTATGCCAACAAAAATTTTAATTGCCGCGAGTGATTTACTAAGGTATAATTTTTTATTAACAGTGATCATTTTGATAATTAGCGCTTTTTTATTTAAAAAGTATGTTAATACTGAAAAAGGTAAATATAATTTTCATAAGATTATTTTAAAAGCTCCCATCTTTGGTCCGTTATTTCGTAATATGGCTGTTGCAAAATTCAGCCGTACATTTTCTACTTTAGTAAAAAGCGGCGTTCCAATTTTAACAGCCCTTGAAATAGTTTCAAAAACTTCAGGCAATAAAATTGTTGAAGAGGCGATAGAAAAAAGTAGGGTATCTATTAAAGAGGGGGAACCGATTGCAAAACCTCTTATGGAAAGCCGTATTTTTCCGCCGATGGTTACAAGGATGATCTCTGTAGGAGAACAGACAGGCGAACTCGAAAAAATGCTTGGCAAGATCGCAGATTTTTACGAAGAACAAGTCGATATTACGTTGGCCAATCTATCAAATATGATTGAGCCGCTTGTAATTGTTTTTTTAGGAACTGTAATTGGAGGGATAGTTGTTGCTTTATTTTTACCGATTTTTAAAATAACTTCTTTAATAAGCGCTTAAATAAAACATTGACTTTTTTAATAATTTAAAATATAATTAAGACATTAGGTAATCAGGGCTTTTTTATTGGTTTCATTTTATTTTTTAAAGAAGCTTGGGATTAATTATACCTAAGAAAGGAGGCGTTATCTATATGTTTATAAAGAATAGAAAAGGTTTCACTCTCGTCGAAATTATGATAGTAGTTGCTATTATTGCGCTTTTGGCAGCAATTGCAATTCCAAACTTACTTCGTGCGAGATTAACAGCTAATGAATCAAATGCACAAGCAACCTTGCGTACAATTTCAACTGCATGTGAGACATTTGCAGCAGCAAATAATGGTAACTATCCTGCAAACGAGGCTGCTTTGACTGGTGCAAATCCTCCGTATCTAAACAGAGGTTATAATGGTATAGCCCTTCAAGGCTATAATTTTGCTGTTAATACAGCAGCAGCAGGTTATACAGTGACAGCAACTCCGGTAACTTGCGGTACCACAGGAAATAATACTTATACTATTACTACTGGCGGCGTGTTAACCTCAGCAGCTTGCGCATAATTTATAGTTCTAGCACACACAAATACCCCGATACAATTTTTGTATCGGGGTATTTTTTAGTATCTTTTACTTGACTTTTATAACCTAAATAGTAAAATTAATTTAAGATTAAATTTGTTATTATAAATTATAAAAAATTTAAATGAATAAACAAAGATTCGGGTTTACTTTAGTTGAAATGATGGTTGTTGTTGCTATACTTCTTGTCATTCTTTCTATAGGGATTCCGAATCTATTGCGTTCTCGCACAACAGCTAGCGAAGGAATGGCTGTTAGCGGATTGCGCGCAATTAACAATGCCTGCCA
Organism: Candidatus Omnitrophota bacterium; assembly: GCA_040753015.1. Classification (GTDB taxonomy): domain Bacteria; phylum Omnitrophota; class Gorgyraeia; order Gygaellales; family JBFMHM01; genus JBFMHM01. The sequence goes on along the minus strand of JBFMHM010000002.1, from coordinate 129,683 downwards.
ATTATTTTTAAACAATAATCAAGCATATCCCGGCGGCCTAGCAGATTTAATTCCTCCTAATTCAACCCCGCCTTATATTGATACTGAATTAGCTTCCGGAAGAAGGCAAAATTATAATTTTTTTTATTCTCAAACAGATAGTGGTTTTATAATTAATGCGAATCCTATTAATAATGTTGGTAATCCGCGTTATTTTTTTATGGATCAAAGCGGTATTGTCCGGTTTAAAGAAGGTGGGCCTGCAAGTGCGGCAGACCCAATATTTTCATAGTTATGAAAATTAAAAAAATTAATTCTGGTTTTACTTTAATTGAAGTTTTAGTAGCCGCAGGAATATTAGTTTTTTGTTTATGTGGTTTACTTGTTACATATATTGGTTGTTTTATATTAAATGAAACATCTAGAAACACAACAATTGCTTTAAGCGGCGCTAGGACAAAAATGGAAGAATTAAAACAGGAAACATTTGATAATTTATTAAATCATAATGGCGAAGTTTTTGATGTGACGGGTTTTACCTTGGGCAGGGCAAAAGGGAGGGTTGAAGTTACGGATATAGCTGGCTATACAGATCTTCGTGAAATAAGAATAATAGTTTCTTTTAGGCAGTCTCAAAACAGGCTTATTGGCGAAGATATTAATCTAAATGGGTTATTTGACGCAGGCGAAGATTTAAATGCAAATAACCGTCTTGATTCTCCCATAGAAGTTGTTTCTTTGGTGTCGAGATAAATGAAAAACAGGGCGTATACATTAGTCGAAATTTTAGTTGTAGTTGCTGTTTTTTCTTTTATTTTCGGTTTAACATTAAGTATTATATATTATTCAAATCAATCTTGGCGGATTGGTAGGCTTAAATTAGAGACTCAGCAAGAGGCAAGAAAGGCAATGGATTTTATTGCTTTGCAGCTGCGTGAATCAGCGCCAATGTGGCAAGTTGATGGTGTTAATTACGAGATAGAAATTAATGCAGCAGGAGATGCAATAAGATTTTATGTGCCTATTTTTGATATTTCTGGTGAGATCATAGGTCTTCAGGAAGAGAGAATTTACTGTGCAGGACAGGATGGCAAACAATTATTCAGAATTGCAGGCGCCGGTGGCCAAATTCCGCTAACTGACGCTGTGATAAATAATGTTGCATCTGAAAAACCATTTTTCCAATTTTTAAATGGATCGCGTTCAGAAATATTGGTTAGAATACCGGTTATAATAAATCAGGATACTTTTGTTTTGAGTTCACAAATATCTTTACGCAATAATTCAGTAGTTATTAATGATGTGCCAGTAGAAGAGATTGCTGGTGAAGAGGGGGAATTCTAATGCAAAAACGCGGGATTATACTTGTTGCAACAGCGCTTGTTTTATCGGTATTATTAATTTTAACGGCAGTTTTTTTCTCAAGTACTGTTTCAGAAAAAAGAGCAAGCGATACATCAAAATATGCTAATCAATCTCTTTACCTAGCCGAAGCAGGAATTAACCATGGTTTATCAGAGCTGCGAAAAAGGATTAATTCAGATTTAAATATTCAGCTTAATAAAGTTTCAAGAAATAATGCTTTTGATGAATATCTTAATAATTCTTTAGGATTTTTGGCAGATTATGCTTATGAAGATGGCCAGCCGCAATTTAGTATTATTAATAATGAGGCTCAAGTTAGTTTAACAGCGATTGGCTTGGGGAGCGATGTTAGGGGTACTTATTCAGGGACAATTTTTATCAGTCCAAACGGCATCCCTACAAAACAGGGAGAAGTATACAACTTCCCTTATAAATTTAGAATTACAGGCACAGGTTTAATTAATGCTGTTACTCCTAATATTACGAGGCAGGTTTCTTTTTTAAATGGTGAATTTTCTGTTAGGGTGCAGCGTGGAAATTTTGCAAGGTATGCACTTTTTACTTTTCATCATATGATGGAGAACGGAACTACTGTTTGGTTTACAGATAAAACTCAATTTTATGGCCCAGTTCACACAAATGAGCGTTTTAGTTTTGCAGGTAATCCAAGCGGCCGGTTTGATAAGTTGTCTGATACTGGTATAGAAGTATCTCAAAAAATGAAAACAACTCGTTATTATAATAATGGCAGATCTATTTTTTTAGATGCTAGCAGTAATCCTCCTCGTGATGTGCCTCAATTTGGGCAAGGCGTTAATTTTTTAAGAGATGTGCCGTTGATAAATTTAGAATCAGTGGTAACTTCTAATGATTTAAGAGTACAGGCTCTTGGCGATATGAATGAGCCGGGGCAAGATGGAATTTATGTGCCTAACGATGGCGCTAATGTGACAGGCGGTGTTTATATAAGAGGCGATGCAGATAGTTTAATAATGTCTGTCGTTGGTGGTAATGCAAGATATGCGATTACTCAAGGTTCAACGACAAAGGAGATAATTGTTGATTATGCAAATAACCAAACAACTGTAAGAGAAGGAGAGAACTCAAATACTTATCAAGGTATTCCTGATGGCGTAGGTGATGCAGGTGTAATAATTTACGGAAAAGGAAATATCAGAGGTGTGAGCGGTATGGTCCAGAATTGTTCCCAAGTTACAATCTCTAGCGAGAGAGATATAGTGATTAATAATCATATACGCTATGAACAATATAATGCAGGCCCGCCAGTTAATGCAACTGGTTACGAAAATCTTTTAGGTCTTTTATCATGGGGCGGTGATGTTAGAATTGGGGCAGATGCCCCGAGTAATTTAGATATACATGCTGTTATAATGTCAGTTCATGGCGTATTTACAGTTGATAATTATGATTCAAGGTCGCCGTCAGGCAATGTTACATTGCTAGGTGGAGCAATCACAGATTTTTATGGCGCTTTTGGAACTTTTAGCGGAAGTGATCTGCGCTCAGGCTATGGAAGAAAATTCATATATGATCAAAGAATGCTCGAGGGTTATGCGCCGCCATATTTTCCTACTTTAAGTAATTATATTTCAACACCTACTTGGCCAAGTGCCTTGCTTACCTGGAAGGAAGGAGTTTTAGAATGAAGTCGAAATTATTATATATATTTATTATCTTTTTTATAATTATTTTAGTTTTTATATTTTGGATAAATCACATTAATAATGAAGCTAAAAAAATTCCCGAGCAAATACAAGAAAGTATTAAGGTTGACGAACAGCCAGCACAGCCAATATTTAATATAGAGAATATAGAAAAAGAAGATAAAGGTACAGATGAACAACAAGAAGAGCCACTTATTATTTAATTTATATGTTATTTAAAAAAACAAAAAAGACTTTTGGATTGGATATTGGTAATCATACAATAAAACTAACTTCATTAGAGAGAATTTCTGGCAATATATCGCTCAATAGTTTTATAATTGAAAAGAACAAGTCAAATAATTTTGAATCATTGAAGGCGCAGATTAAAAATTTTAATATTACTAAAGAATCAGTGAATCTCTCTGTTGGCGGGCCGAATGTTTTAATCCGCTATCTGACTTTTCCGAAGTTAACTAATACCGAGCTTAAAAATTCACTTTATTTCGAGGCAGAAAAACATATTCCATTTCCTATTAGCGAAGTTTATTTAGATAGTTTTATTTTAAAAGACCTTGCTGATAAGAAGATGCTCGTTTTAGTTGTTGCTGCTAAAAAAGCTTTAATTGATGAAAAGATTAAGCTTATTCAGGAGCTTGGTTTAAACTTAGGGGTTATTGATGTGGATTCCGTATGTTTAATTAACGCATTCAATTTTTTTAATAGAGAGATCAATAAAGAGCCATTCGCTCTTTTAAATATTGGCTCCCAGGTTAGCAACTTGGTAATTATTGATAATGGTAATCCGGAATTTACTAGGGATTTGTTATTCGGAGGTAATATTTTTACGCAGGCTATTTCTGATAAATTAAATTTATCTATTGAGCAAGCAGAGGAATTAAAATGCAGTACTAAAGAGGGCATGGAAAAAGTTAATCCGGCAATCGAACAAACTATGCAAAATTTTTGTTCTGAGATACGGGCTTCGTTTGATTATTATGAAAGCCAGGCTCACTTTTCGATAAAGAAGATTTTTATTTCAGGCGGAGGAGCGAATCTTAAGGGAATTGAAGGTATTTTACAGAATTATCTTGGTATACAGGTATTATTTTGGCCAAATATAGATAATATAGAATTAAAAGAAGGCGTTGATCGCGAAAAGTTTAATTCCAATAAGAATTCTCTATTAATATCGCTTGGGCTTGCTTTAAGAGGTTTATAGATGATCGATATTAATTTATTGCCAGAAAAGCTAAAGAAAAAAAACATTAATGCAGAATTTAATAAAGATTTTTATTATAATGTTATTATTGCTTTAGTAATTATTTTGGCCTTTATTCATCTTTTAATAGGGAGCACTTTTATTTTTAAAAAAATTAAATTTAGGAATCTTAAATCCATAGTTCCTAAGATAGAACAAGATCTAAAAGAAATCAGCGATCTCAAGAATAGAGTTAAGCTCTTGCAGGCAGATACCAGTAAAATTTTAGATATTACTAAAGATAGAATGGAAGTAGCATTTGCGTTAAATAGATTAAGCATGGATTTATCCAACGGGATATGGTTTAGGCACTTAAAATTAGACGAAACAGAATTTGAGCTTGAAGGAAGCGTTGTTTCCTTAAAAGAAGATGAGATGTCGCTTCTCAATAAATTTTTAACCAGTCTAAAGAATGAAAAAAATATTAAGGTATCTGATAAGCTTGAGCTGGCAGATGCAAAAAAAAGAAATTTTCAAGGTATCGATATAATTGATTTTATATTAAGGGTTAAAATAAAATGATGAAGCTTGATTTTTTAAAACAAAAAAAAATCATAATTTATTTATTAATTATAATTACTGTTTTGGCAATAGATATATTATTTATTATTAAACCGCAAATCTTAACAATAAAAAAAATTTCACCAGAAATTAATAAATTATCGGCTGATTTAAAAGCTTTCGAGGAAGATAAAAAGAATTTAAACCAATTAAAAGCAAGCTTTGAGATTTTAAATAAAAAATCAATCGGTCTAGACAAAAGAATTATACAAGAAGATGAGCTGCTTACTCTTGTAGAAAAAATTTCTAAGATTGGTAGAGAGGAGGATGTTAAAATAATCCAGATATCTCCTATAGAAGATCCAAAGGCAAAAAAGATCAGCGGCTATTCAAAGGGAGATATTTATCCAGTGATGATAAATATATATATACATAGCGGTTATCATCAATTGGGCAGGTTTATAAATAAACTAGAAAACCTAGATCAATTCTTAAAGGTTTTATTTATTGATATAAAATTTGATAAGCAGCTTTATACTACCCAAGTTGTGCATTTAACACTAGGGGCTTTTATAGTAAAATAATGAAAATATTTTTATTAAATTTATTATTTGTTTTTATTTTTTTAAATTTATTTGCTGAACAAAATAAATTTGTTTATGAATCAAAAAATAAAAGAGACCCTTTTTTGCCGCTTGTTACCGAAACCGGACAAATAATAGATCTTGAACCGAAAGAAACAAGTGTGCTGAATTTAGAAGGGATTGTATTTGATAAGAGCGGCGAGTCGTTAGCGGTTATCAACGGTATTGTTTTGAAGAAGGGACAAGCCTTTAACGATTATTTAGTATTTGACATAAAGAAAAATGAGGTTATTCTAATAAGAGGCAGTGAAAAGATTACGCTACAGTTAGAAAAGGAGCTTAATAAATGAAAGGTTTGAAACTATTATTGTGTATTTATTTTTTCTTTTCAAATAGCCTTGTTTATGCACAAGACGTAGAAGTGCCGGTTCAAGATTTGAGTTCTGAACATGTTATTTCTAAAGCAGGCAATGTTTCTTTAAATTTTAAAGACGCAGATATTAGAAGTGTTCTTAAGATAATTTCAGAAAAAGCTGGTGTAAATATTGTACCAAAGCCTGATGTGATGGGGCAAATTTCTGTTAGCATTGAAGATACTCCATGGAAAAATGCTTTAGATATTATTTTAAAGACTTATAATTATGGTTATGTTGAGCAGGAAAATGTAATTATGGTAATGAAGCTAGAGGATGTTTTAAAAATGCAAGAGTCGGAGCCGCTAAGAACAGAAGTATTTGATCTTAGGTATCTTGATGCTCACGATGCAGCAAATGCAATAAGGCCGCAGCTTTCAGCGCGTGGGAATGTAACAGTTCTTGATGTAAGGGGTCAAAAAGGATGGAAATTTGGGACTTTTAAAATAGGCAAAGAAGGATCAACCGAAGCCCCGGAGAGGGTTGAGGGGCCGGGAGGCAAAGAAGGCGGCGATATAAAATCAAAGACTTTAATTATAACAGATACTGCGATTGTTTTGGATAAAATTAGGAATGTTATTTTGCCAGAAATCGATAAAAAACCAAAACAAGTTTTAATTCAAGCTAGGATAATGGAGGTTAACAGGGATACCTTAAAAGATATCGGCGTTGATTTTTCAACAGGATCAACCGGTGCCCAGAGCTATACAACTCCTGAATTCACTCCTATAAATAAAGGGGCAGGTTTTAGGGATGATATGCAAGGGTCAGGAAGGTCATTGATTTCTCAGATTACGCCTTCTGCATTTAATCCATTGTCAACGGGATTACTTGGCACATATCCATATAATGCTGGTTTACAGTTTATACTAAAGAAACTTACAGGGGCTCAACTTGAGGTTATACTTCATGCTTTAGAAGAAGACGCAGATACAAATACCTTATCAAGCCCGAGCATTTTAACATTAGATAATCAGGAGGCAGGAATTTTAGTAGGGTTGCATAGGCCGATTATAAAAAGTGAAATGACCGCAGGTTCAACAACTACCGGGCCAATGCTTAGTAAGACCCTAGATTATTATCAAGAAATTGGTATAAGGCTTAATGTAGTTCCTCAAGTTTCAGAAGATGGAAAATCTGTGAATTTAATTATTCATCCAAGTGTTACATCATCTACAGCAAATGTAACCGCAACTTCAGTTATTGGTACCGGAGCAACGGCAATAACTAGCTCTGACACATATCCGATTATCAATGTTAGAGAGGCACAAACTCAGGTGCTCATTGAAAACGGCCAAACCGTTGTAATGGGGGGCTTGCTTAAAGATGTTAAGACCGAAGAAGTTATAGGCGTGCCTTTATTGAAAGATTTACCTTTAGTAGGTAATGTTTTTAGGCGTACAACAAGCGATACCGAAAAAGTCGACCTGTTAATTTTTATTACAACCCATGTATTAGAAGACGATGATTTTAGAATAGAACATATTAAACAATTAGAGAAACAGCGGGAGCATCAGATTCCGCCAAAAGTTCCACTTCTCAGCAATAAAGTAGTAAAAAAGAATAAAAAACGAGATAATAACAAACGTATAATAGAAGAGAAACTTTATTAAAATTAGATTATTTTTTTCAAAATTTAACAATTTGAAATATATTTCGCATTTAGATTTAATGCGTTTATTTTTGCGTGTTTTAAGGAGAAGTGGCCTGCCTTTGAAATTTAGCGAAGGTTTCAATCCTCATCCTAAATTCAGCATAAAAAGAGCGTTTAAACTTGGTGTGGAGTTTTTCAATGAAGAAGCGAGCTTTGAATTAAAAGATTCAATAGCTATTGATCATGTTAATCGTGCTATCTTAACGCAGTTACCCGAAGGGATTGAAATAAATAAATTAGAATATGCCTAAAGAAATTTTAATTAATGTTGAACCACAGCAAGTTCAAGTCGCCGTGACCAAAGACGGTAGATTTGAAGAGTTTTATCTTGAGCAGCCCCAATATAAAACAATAGTAGGAAATATATATAAGGGTAAGGTTGAGTCTGTGCATCCAGAAATAGGCGCTGCCTTTGTAAATATAGGTCTTATTAAAAATGGTTTTTTATATTTATCAGAAGCGCCTTTAGATTTAGAATCACTTGAGCCGGTTAAGGAAAGAAAGCCCCTAGAATTTAAGGTTGGACAGGAAATATTAGTTCAAGTTACCAAAGAACCCTATGGTACAAAAGGGCCCCGTTTAACTACTAATATTAGTATTGCTGCAAGGAATTTAGTTATCATGCCGCAAGACACTACCTCAGGAATTTCAAGAAGGATCGACGATTCCATCGAGAGAAAGCGCTTGCTTGGTTTATTGCATGAGCTGCATTTACCGAAGGATAAAGGTTTTATAATTAGAACAGCTGCATATGGCGCAACTAAAAAAGATTTAATCAGAGATTTCCGTTTCTTAATCAAATTATGGTCAAGGATTGAGCGGCTTGCAAAACGATCTCGAGCGCCGATGCTTATCTATGAAGAATATGATTTAATTTTACGTATAATAAGAGATTGTTTTTCTGATGATGTAACGAGGCTTCTTATTGATTCTAGGGAAGAGTTTAAAAGAGTTGTTAATTTTATGAAATCTTTTTTTAGAGAAGCAATCAGAAGAATCGAATTTTATAATAAGGATTTGCCGTTATTTAATTATAAAAACTTAGAATGCGAAATCCCGAAAATTTATGAAAAAAAAGTATATCTTAAAAGTGGCGCATATTTAGTTATTGAACAGACAGAGGGGCTTGCAGTTATAGATGTTAATAGTGGTAAATTTAAGAAGAAGCTTAATCAGGAGAATATGGCTTATTCTGTTAATCTCGAAGCGGTGCCAGAGATCGTAAGGCAGATAAAATTAAGGGATCTAGGCGGTATTATAGTAATTGATTTTATTGATATGGAAAAATTTTTTCATAGGCAGGATATATTAAAAAAATTAAAACAAGTATTTAGGGAAGATAGGGCAAAAACCGATATTCTAGAGATATCGAAGTTTGGATTAGTGCAAATGACGAGGGAGCGCGTTCACAGAACGCCCGAAAGCCTATTTTTTCAAGATTGTCCACATTGTCAAGGCAGCGGCAAGATAAAATCAATAGTTAGTATTTGCGTAAGTGCAATTCAGTCTTTAAAGAAACAGATAAAAGATATTGCCAAAAGAGATGTTTTTATTAGTTTAAATCCTCAAGTATCAGAGGTATTCTTTAAAGAAAATAGAGCCTATTTGGCGAATATTGAAAGAAAATACCGCAAAAAAATATTCATATCCTCAGATATTAGTCTCTCGCTTGATCAAGTAAAGATAACTTGACGGTTTAACTCACTCATGATATTATAATTTTTTATTGACAGCTAGCATAATAATTCATTAACTTTGGAGGTTATAAATGTATGCAATAGTTGAAGTTGGGGCAAAGCAATATACTATAAAAGAAGGCGATATTATCAATGTTGAGCTTATTGGGCAGGGAAAAGCAAAATCTGTAGAACTAAATAAAGTTCTTTTAATCGCCGATAAGGATGATATAAAGATTGGCAAGCCTTATATAAAGGATGCTAAAATAAAGGCAGAAGTAAAGGGAGACTTTAGAGCTAAAAAAGTAATTGCTTTTAAATTTAGGCGTCGGAAAAGTTCATCTACGAAACGCGGCCATCGGCAGAATTTAACACGCCTTTTGATTAAAGAAATAATCAATAAATAGTTATAAGGTGCTTTGTGTTTATTGATGAAGCCAAGATCTTTGTAAGAGCCGGCTTAGGCGGTAACGGTGTTAATAGTTTCTATAGCGATAAATATACACGTTATTCTAAGCCAGACGGAGGTGATGGTGGCAACGGCGGCGATATAATTTTAAAGACAGATCCTAATATTCTTACCCTTTATGATTTTAAGTTTAATAAATATTTTAAGGCAGAATCTGGCAAGCATGGGTCAGGAAAAAATAAAAAAGGCAAAGACGCTCCAAATTTAGTTATTAAAGTTCCGCTAGGAACTATTGTGCGGGATTTAGATTCAGATTGCATTATAAGAGATCTTAATGAATACGGTATTGAGATTGTTATTGCTAAAGGCGGACAAGGGGGGAGGGGAAATCAGCATAAGCATGAAGCAACTAATGGTTTAGCAGGAGAAGAAAAGAACTTGCTGCTAGAATTAAAATTGATTGCCCAAGTGGGCATTATAGGTTTTCCTAACGCCGGTAAATCTACCCTTATTAATAAACTAACTAATGCAAAATCAAGAATAGGTAATTATCCTTTTACAACTAAAGAGCCAATACTGGGTGTTATTAATAACGATGACTTAAGAATAATCGTTGCAGATATTCCTGGTTTAATCAAAGGGTCTCATTTAGGTAAGGGGTTAGGAGACAGGTTTTTAAGGCATATTGAGAGAACTTCAATATTAATTCATTTGATTGATTTAGACCCTTTGAATGGCCGTGATCCAGTTTCTGATTACAGAGATTTAAATACCGAATTAAGTAATTATAGCCAATTGCTTTCTAGAAAAAAACAGATTGTTGTTTTAAATAAAATAGATGTAGAAGGCGCGCAGGAAAATCTAAAAAAATTTAACAGTCTAAAAATTAAAGAGGTTTGTGTTATTTCAGCTTTAAAGGGCATAGGTCTGGAGGAGTTGGTTGAAACAATTAAAAAGAAAATATAGTCGTATAGTAGTTAAACTTGGCTCAAGCATATTTTCTTTATCTTCAGGGAAAATAAACTACTCTTATTTATCGGCTATCTTAGATGATATTTTAGATTTGATTAGCCAAGGCAAAGAGATTGTTATTGTTTCATCCGGTGCAATTGCCTTCGGTATGAATGTTCTAAAACTCAAAACCCGCCCTAAAAAACTATCTGTTTTACAGACTGCAGCATCAATCGGCCAGGTGCACCTAATGGATGCTTTTAACAAATTTTTAAAACCAAGAGGAATAGCTTGTTCTCAAATACTTCTTACATGGGATGATTTTAGCCAAAAAAAACGTTTTATTAATGCAAGAAATACATTATTGGATTCTTTAAGATTAAAAGTAATTCCAGTTGTTAATGAAAATGATGCCGTTTCTGTTGAAGAAATTAAATTTGGCGATAATGATAAATTATCTAGTCTTGTAAGTGGTTTAGTAGATGCAGATCTTTTAATAATTTTATCAGACGTAGATGGGTTATATAAAGGTAAAAAATGCCTAAGAATAGTTAAAAAAATCACGCCTGATATCGAGCGATTCGCTTGTGGTACAGATAAAGAGCATTGTGTAGGTGGTATGTCTTCAAAGATTACCGCGGCAAAGATTGCCGGCGCAAGCGGTATTCCTCTAGTAATTGCAAACGGCAAAACAAAAAATGTTTTGTCAAAAATAATTAATCATTATGCTGTCGGTACAATTTTTATACCTAAGAATACGCGTGTAACTATTGATAGCGAATTATTAACGCAGATCAAAGCAAAACATTTCTAAAATATGGTGAATTTAAAGAAACAAATTATAGATATTGCTAAAAGAACAAAAGCAGCTTGCTTTAGTTTATTAGATATTGATACTAAGATAAAAAATAAAGTTTTGAGAGAAATGGCAGAGTCTCTTTTAAAAAATAGAGATTTCATTTTGAAAGAAAACCATAAAGATATAGATTTCGCAAAAAATAAAAATTTTCCGGGAGCTTTAATAGATAGATTAACTTTAAGTGATAAACGTATTAAAGAAATGGCGGCATCTCTTATTGCCATTTCAATGTTGCCGGATCCTATTGGTAAAATAATATCAAAAACTCGGCGGCCGAATGGGCTGATTATTAATAAAGTACGTGTACCAATTGGTGTTATCGTGGTAATTTATGAATCTCGTCCAAATGTAACCTCTGATTGTATAGGTTTATGTTTTAAAAGTTCTAATGCTGTAATTTTACGCGGTGGTAGCGAGGCAATAAATTCTAATAGGGCAATTTATAAAATTTTAAGAGAGGTTTTAATTAAAAATAAAATTAACCCTGATTGTATTAATTTAGTTCCTTTTGTCGAAAGGAATGTGATAAATGTATTATTAAAATTGGATAATTACATTGATTTAGTGATGCCTAGGGGCGGGGAGAGTTTAATTAGGCTTGTGACTGAAAAATCTAAAATTCCCGTGATTAAGCATTACAAAGGTGTATGCCACATTTTTGTTGATAATATGGCGAATTTAGAAATGGCTTTAAAAATTATAATTAATGCTAAAGTGCAGAGGCCGGGAGTTTGTAATGCGGTAGAAAAAGTATTAGTACATCGTGATATTGCCAAGAATTTTCTGCCTAAATTAATAAAAGAGTTAAAAAGTTTTAATGTTGAAGTTAGAGGGTGCCCTATTACAAAAAGAATCGTAAAAGATATTAATAATGCTAGGGAAGCAGATTGGTATGAAGAATATTTGGATTTAATTCTAGCGATAAAAGTTGTGAATTCTTTAGAGGATGCAATTACTCACATCAATTATTATGGTTCACGTCATTCGGACAGTATAATTACAGAAAAAAAGAGCAATGCTTTAAGGTTTTTAAAATTAGTAGATTCAGCCTGTGTATATCAAAATGCTTCAACAAGATTTACTGATGGTTTCCAGTTTGGAATGGGCGGAGAGATCGGTATTTCTACTGACAAAATTCATGCTAGAGGGCCGATGGCGCTAGAGGAGCTTACGACCTATAAATATGAAATTCTTGGCAGAGGGCAAATTAGGGAATGAAAATAGGTTTATTAGGCGGATCGTTTGATCCTATCCACTTAGGTCATTTAATACTTGCCGAGGAAATAAAAGGCAAGCTTTCTTTAGATCGAGTAATATTTATTCCGGCAAATATTACGCCGCATAAACAAGATAAAAATTTTTTACCTTCGAGCATGCGGTTTAAAATGGTAAAATGGGCAATTTCCGGGAATAATAGTTTTTTAGTTAGTGATTTAGAGATAAAAAGAGGCGGCATTTCTTATTCTATTGATACAGTAAAATATTTTAGGCAAAAATATCAGCAGGACGAATTATTTTTTATAGTCGGATCCGACGCCGTTGCATATTTGAATGATTGGAGAGATATCGATGAAATTTATAAAATAGCAAAATTCGTGATGGCGGCGCGCCCAGGATATGATTTTAAAGATATTGATAAACGTATAATCCAGGTATATATTAATGGTCTAGATATATCAGCTTTTGAGATTAGGGAGCGTTTAAAGAGCAATCTTTCGATAAGGTATTTAGTCCCAGATAAAGTCAGAAATTTTATAATAAAAAAAAGGCTCTATGCAAAAGAGAATTAAAATTGCACCGTCAATATTAGCAGTAGATTTTTGTAATTTAGGTGCCGAGATAAAAATGGTTGAAGCTCTGGGAGTAGATTTTTTACACCTTGATATTATGGATGGGCATTTTGTTCCGAACATTACTTATGGTATGCCTATTGTGCGTGATATTCGTAAGATTACAAAATTACCATTAGAAGCACATTTGATGATTGAAAATCCGTTAAAGTTTATCGATGAATTTATTAAGAGTGGATGTTCAATGATTACATTGCATATTGAAACAATCACGCCATTAGATTTTAAGAAAACAGCAGTTAATCTTAAGAAGCAAGGAATTCTTGTTGGTATTTCGCTTAATCCGCCCACGCCTTTAATTAAAATTATTCCTGTTTTATGCTTGTGCGACTATGTTTTGATTATGACTGTTAATCCTGGTTTTGGCGGGCAGAAATTTATAGACGGATGTTTAGAGAAAATTAAGGACTTACGTAAAATTTATAAAGGTAATATAGTTGTTGATGGAGGTATAGATGATAAAACAGCGCCTATGGCGGTAGATGCTGGTGCGAATATTCTTGCGTCCGGCAGTTATATTTTTAGATCAAAAGATCCAAAGGCGGCTATTGAAGTTTTAAGGAGGACAATTTGATGATTAAATTTGGTACAGACGGATGGCGTGCAGTGATTGCTGATGAATTTACATTTGAAAATGTGAAGTTAGTGGCTCAAGCCATTGCAATTTATGCAAAAAGAACATTCGGCAAAAATATTAAGATGGCAGTAGGTTTTGATAATCGTTTCTTATCGGATAAGTTTGCTTCTATAACAGCACAGGTTATCGCAGCTAATGATATATTAGTGTTTCTGTCGGATCAATCAGTTCCAACGCCAGCTTTAAGTTTGGCGGTTAAAGATAATAAATGCAATCTAGGGGTTATGATCACAGCAAGCCATAACCCAGCTGAGTTTAATGGAATAAAAATCAAAACCTCAACCGGCGGAGCCGCTGGAGCTAGCATTACTCAAGAAGTTGAAAAAATTATTCCGACAATAAATCAAAAAGATATTATATTAATGGATAAAAAAGACATTGTTATAAAAAATATTACTAAAGATTACATCAAGGCACTATCTTTATATATTAATTTGAAAATTATAAAAAGAGCAAAATTTAGGATTCTTGTAGATGTTATGCATGGGAGCGGGAATACATTTTTAAAGGATGTGTTAAAAAATAGTCATATAGAAATTGATTTTATGCATGATGATATTAATCCGTCCTTTGGCGGCATGAGGCCCGAACCTGTTGCTGAATATGTGCAGGAGTTATTAAAGAGAGTTAAGAAAGATAAGTTTAGTGCTGGTTTTGTTTTAGATGGTGATGCAGATAGGCTTGCGGCGGTAACTGAAGATGGCGAATTTATTAGTCCTCAAAAGATTTTGGGTTTACTTGCTTTGCACTTAAATGAAGATCGTAAATTATCCGGGGGAATTGTAAAAACCATTGTTGGTACTACAATGATGGATAATATTGCAAAAGGGTTTAATGTTAAATTATATGAAACACCAGTTGGTTTTAAATATATTTCTGATTTAATGGAGAGAGAAGACGTTGTTGTTGGAGGCGAAGAGGCGGGCGGCATGGGTTTTAAAAATTATATTCCAGAGCGCGACGGTAGTCTTGCAATTTTACTCTTACTTGAGATGATGGCGTTTAGAAACAAGACGCTCAAGCGATTAATTAATGACATGGAACAGAAATACGGTAGATTTTATTATCTAAAAGATCATTTTAATATTGATGGCGTTAAGTTTAATATAAACGATTTCAAAAATTATAAAAATTTACTTGGTAAAGATGTTATCGATGTTAAGGATTCAGATGGGGTTCGACTTACATGTTCTGATCAAAGCTGGCTTATGATGCGCGCATCAGGGACTGAACCGATAATGAGAATTTACTCCGAAGCGACCACGCAAAAAAGAGCAAAGGAATTACTCAATTTTGGCAGAGAGCTAGTATTTAGTAAGTAAGGCATATGATTTATACTATTAGCAGGTTTATTTCATTCGTATTGCTCAGATTATTTTTTAATTTAAAAACATCAGGCCAAGAAAACCTTCCTCGAAAAACAGGTTACATTGTTGCAAGCAATCATACGAGTTTCTTAGATCCAATAATCCTTGGGGTAAGCGTTCCGATAAAATTGAAGTTTATGGCGAGGGATACGCTTTTTATAAATCCTTTGTTTGCTTTATTTCTAAAACAACTAGGGGTTTTTCCAATTAAGCGCGGATTTAACGATTTTTCTGCAATAAAAAAAGCAATTAAATTTTTGAAAAATGGGCATGCTATGGTAATGTTTCCTCAGGGTAGCCGCGACAGTGAAGAAGTAAGAGGTATAAAGGCAGGGGTTGCATTACTTGCTGAAAGCGCCAACGTGCCAGTTGTTCCTGCGTATGTTAGTGGGGCTTCTTATGCCTGGCCTAAGCATGCTAGTAGGATTAATTTTTGTGATGTTTCTGTAAAGTTTGGCAGGCCGATATATTATCAAAATGAATTATCGCGAGAATATGTATTAAATAAAATTATGGAATCTATTAATAATTTAAAAGGATGAGAGTTAAAATTGCAAAAACTATCGGGTTTTGTCAAGGTGTAAGACGTGCACTCGATTTAACTAAGAATGTTTTAGCTAAGTCAAAATCACCGGTTTATTCGCTTGGCCAAATTATCCATAATAAGGGTGTTATTGAAGAATTAATGGGTTTGGGTCTTATAGTAATTAATGATATAAGCAAAATTAAAGACAATGCTATATTAATTTTACCTTCTCACGGGGTCCCGGAAAATATAATTAAGGAATTAGCAAGAAAAAAAATAAAAATAGTTGATACAACTTGTCCTTATGTTAGTAAAGTTTATAGAATAGCCGAATCATTAAAAAAACAAAATTATCAAATAATAATTTATGGTGATAAAAAGCATCCGGAAATAAGAGCAATTAAGAGCCGTATACCTCAGGCATTTATCGTTAGTCCTTCAACGCATCTTTTACTTGACAAATTTATTAAATTAAAGGATAATAATAAACTAGTTTTTGGCATAATTTCCCAAACTACACAGGCAAAAGATAAATACTTTAGTTTTATTTATCATTTTCTTTGGGAGAATTCGTTTATTAAGGAGGTGAGAGTATTTAATACTATTTGTGCTGACGCAATCTCCAGGCAAAAAGAAGTTATCGAGTTATCAAAGGAGGTTGATGCTATGTTTATTATCGGCGGGAAAAATAGTGCTAATACAAAGCGCCTGAATGAGTTATGCCAACAGACGAGAGTAAAAACTTTTCATATTGAAAAAATTAGCGAATTAAGAAATAAAGGCAATGTAATAAGCAGAATTAAGACTGCAGGAATTGCAACCGGTGCATCTACACCGAGTTTTTTAGTTAGTGAATTGTTAAACTATTTAAAAAGTAAATAATAAAAATAAGGGTGGTTATATAATGGAAACATCACAAGAGTTAAAAGATCTATATTCGATGAGTTTTAAAGAAGTTAAGGAAGGGCAGATTGTTAAAGGTAAAATCGTTTCTATAGGTAAAAATGAGGTATTTATTGATGTTGGATATAAGTCAGAAGGCATAATTCCGATTATCGAGTTTTCCAAGGAAGAGCTTGAGATAGACCGTGAAATCGAAGTTTTGGTTGAGGCTACAGAAAATGAAGAGGGGATGATAGTTCTTTCCTATGAGAAGGCAAAGAAATTAAAAGGCTGGCAAACTATTGTAGATTGTCAAAAAAATGACGAAATGGTTGATGGTAAGGTAATAAGAAAAGTTAAGGGTGGATATATGGTTGATGTTTGGGGGGTGGTTGGATTTTTACCGGCATCATTATCAACCTTTAAGAATATGTCTGATCGCGAGACTATTAATAAGGTTTTTAAATTCAAGATTACTAAAATGAATAATCTTAGAAAAAGCCTTATTTTGTCGCGAAAGGAAGCTCAAGCACGCGAAGTAAAGGCTGCAAAGGGAGAGCTTTGGTCTAAGCTTGAAGCAGGGCAGGTAGTGAAAGGTAAGGTTAAAGCAATTACTGATTTTGGTGCATTTATCGACCTAGGTGGTGTTGATGGGCTTTTGCATATAACTGATATGTCATGGTCTAAAGTTAATCATCCATCCGAAGTGGTTGCGATAGATGATCAAATAGAGTTAACTATACTATCAATCGATAAAGATAATGAAAAAGTTTCTTTAGGGTTAAAACAGAGGTTGCCTGATCCCTGGGAAAATATCGAAAATAAATATCCTTCTGGTTCAAAAACAAAAGGCAAGGTAGTTAATATACTGCCTTATGGAATATTTGTTGAGCTTGAAAAAGGAATCGAGGGTTTAGTGCATATTTCTGAAATTTCTTGGTCAAAAAAAATTACTAATCTTAGCGATACTTTTGCAATCGGCGACATTATTGAAGTGCAAGTTTTAAATATTGACCGCGATAGCCGCCGTATATCATTAAGTATAAAGCAGCTTGAGGTAAATCCCTGGCTTGAAGCAGAAGAAAGATTTCCAGTTAACTCAAGAGTAACGGGAGTGGTGAGAGGTTTTACAGATTACGGAGCTTTTATAGAGCTTGAAGGTAATCTTGAAGGCATGATTCATGTTAGTGATCTTTCTTGGACAAAGAGAATCGCCCGGCCACAAGATATTCTTAAAAAAGGGCAAAAGATTGAAGCAATGGTTATTTCTGTTGATGGGAAAAATAGGAAGATTTCTTTAGGGTTAAAACAGCTACTTGCTAATCCATGGCCGCAAATATCTGAGGCTTATCCTGTAGGTAAAATTATAGAAGTTACCGTTGTAAGTATTACTGAATTTGGTGTTTTTGCTAAGCTAGAGGAAGATATTGAAGGGTTAATTTATTCAAACGAAATCGATAAAGAAGCGCTACAGAACCTTAAGGTTGGCGATAAGTTAGAGGCGAAGATAATAAAAGTCGATATTGAAGAAGCTAAAATTGGTTTATCGGCAAAAATATAATTAAAAAATGCTGTCAATTGAAGAACAGCTAAAATTAATAAGACGCGGCACATCCGAAATAATTTCGGATGACGATCTTAAGAATAAATTAAAAAAAAATCGTCCACTTGTAATTAAAGCTGGATTTGATCCTACTGCTGCCGATATTCATTTGGGTCACTCAGTTATTTTAAGGAAACTTCGTCTTTTTCAGGATCTTGGCCATATTGTATACTTTTTAATTGGGGACTTTACGGCTAGGATTGGAGATCCTTCAGGTAAAGACAAACAGAGGCCAAGACTTTCAGCGAAAGAGGTTTTATCCAACGCCCAAACCTATAAAAAACAAGTCTTTAAAATTCTTAATCCAAAAAAAACTAGAGTCGTTTTTAATAGTAAATGGTTGATTAATCTTCCATCCGAAAAGATTCTAGATTTGGCTTCACATATCACGATAGCTCAACTTCTTGCGCGGGCAGATTTTAGTGATAGATATAAAAATGGGCGGGATATTTCTCTCTTAGAATTCTTCTATCCTCTTTTGCAGGCATATGATTCGGTAGAGCTTAGGGCAGATATTGAACTTGGGGGGATAGATCAAAAATTTAATTTACTCTTAGCCAGAGAACTTCAAAAAGATTTTGGCCAAGAACCGCAAGTCGTAATTATGACTCCTCTTCTTGTTGGCCTTGATGGTGTAAATAAAATGAGTAAGTCCCTAGGTAACTATGTTTCAATAAATGAGCCGCCGCAGGAAATATTCGGAAAACTTATGTCGATATCCGATGAGCTCATGATTAAGTTTTATGAAACACTTACTAATTTTGATATCAATGAAGTTAAAAAAATGCATCCGCTTGATGCAAAAAAGAAATTAGCGGAATTTATTGTTTCTGAATATTATCTTGAGGCCGAAGCTATTAGAGCAAGAGAATGTTTTGAAAAAATCTTTCAAAAAAAGGAACTGCCTCAAAATATGGAAGAAAAAATAATTAAAGTAGAATCTGAAAAAGAATTTAGTTTAAATGAGCTTTTAGAATTAAATTTAATTTCAACATTAGGCATTGCCTCAAAGAATGAATTTAGGCGTCTTCTGTCACAGGGTGCGGTATCTATTAATAGTGAAACAGTAACGAGTTTGGATTATAAAATATCATATGCAAGAGAATATCTTTTTAAAATTGGTAAGAAAAAATTTATAAAAATTAAATTAAAAGTTTGAAATAATGATAGAGCCAAAAGTAATCTTTGAAGATGATTGGCTCATCGCAGTTGATAAGCCTCCTGGGATTTTAGTTGTACCCACGCCAAAAAAAGAAAAACACACGCTTACAGCAATTGTTAATACTTATCTAGAGAAAAATAATCCTAATATGCATGCCTATCCTGTTCATAGGTTAGATAGAGATACTTCTGGAATAATCATTTATGCAAAAGATAAGGCAACTCAGGCAGCGATTATGCGGTTATTTCTAGAAAGAAAAATAAAAAAAACTTATATTGCCTTTGTTCATGGTAGATTAAAAAAAATGTCAGGTTTGATTGATAATAAAATTCCCGAACACGATATTTTAAAGAGCGCGATTACCAAATATCAAGTTTTAAAAGACTATTCTAATTATGTTAAAGTTTTAGTTAGGCCTATTACAGGGCGCACTAATCAGATTAGGATACATTTTAAACAAATAGGGCATCCTTTGGTTGGTGAGCGAAAATTTGCTTTTGCGAAAGATTATAGTCTTAAATTTAGGCGTGTCGCTTTACACGCTAAGTCTATAGAATTTGTTCATCCGGTTACCAAAAGATACTTATTTTTAGAGACGGAACTTACAAAAGATTTGAGGATGCTGGATAGTTAATATAATTCTTTAAATTTATTTATCTTTTTGGTAAAATTATATTTATATCGGGGGTTAAAATGATTAAAAATATATTATTTATAGGATTTATTTTTATATTTTTTTTAAATGGCTGCGCTTCAATAAAACAATGGGCTGGTGGGCGCTGGAGAAGCGGTGAAGATGAGCAAAAACAAGAAGAGCCAGTCAAAGATGCAGGTATTAATAATACAGGGCAGTCAAAGTGAAAAAACTTTTTATATTGTTTTTATTAATTCCGGTTATTTGTTTTGCGCAAGAATGTCCTAGAGGTAGTCAAAATCATATCCATAAAATATTTATAGTTAAAAGGGTTATAGACGGAGATACTTTACTGCTTAATAATGGCCAGAAGGTGCGTCTAATTGGCCTTGATACACCAGAGATGCATGAAAGTGATAAACTTTATCGCGATGCAAAGCGGACTAAAAAAGATATAAAGGTAATTCAAGCCCAGGGCCGGCTTGCCTATCAATTTACTAAAAGTCTAGTTGAAGGTAAGGCGGTGAGCATTGAATTTGATATTGAGCATTATGATAAATACGGAAGACTTTTGGCATATGTTTATTTAGAGGACAATACATTTATAAATGCAAAAATTATTGAAGAAGGTTATGCGCAGACAATGACTATTCCGCCAAATGTTAAACACCAAGAATTATTTTTGAATTTACAAAAGCAAGCCCGCGAGAATAATAGGGGTCTTTGGAAACAATGATATTTAAAATATCTTCAGATTTATCAAAGATAAATTGTGTTAGCAGAGAAATATTAGGCCAGTTAAAAGAATTAAATTTGTCAAAGGATTCCTTAGAGGATATAAGGCTATCATTAGAAGAGGCCATAATTAATGCTATAAAACATGGCAATAAATTTGATAAAAAATTAACAGTTGAATGCAATTTAATAATAAATAATAATTTAATAATTTTAAGCATTAAGGATGAGGGGCAAGGTTATAATTATAATAAAATTGCAAATCCAATTTTAGGCAAAAATTTACAAAGGACCAGTGGTAGAGGAGTTTTTTTAATAAAAAAATTAATGGATCGAGTGAGTTTTAACAAAAAAGGCAATATGATTACGATGGAGAAATTCATCGGCGTAAAGCCGTCTAAAAGCAACGCCATTTTAAATAGGAGGCCTAAGTGAATCTTGAAATAAAAGAGAAACAATCTAACGATGTGATTGTTTGTTCGGTCAAAGGAGAGATTAATATTAATACATCTCCTAATATGCGAAAAGAGTTTGAGAAGCTAGTAAGAGAAGATAGTAAAAAAATTTTACTGAATTTGAATAATGTTTCGTATATAGATAGTTCTGGGTTAGCAACTTTAATCGAAATATTGCAGCGGGTAAAGCGCAATAATGGATTAATGCGGTTATCTAATTTATCAGAAAAAGTAAGCTCATTATTTGAGATTACTAAGCTTGATAAGTTATTTAATATTTTTTCTAGTGAAGAAGAAGCGCTTCAAAATTTTTAACTAATGAATAAATTTTATGAAAATATAGGAATTTACACGTTAAATATTATTTCTGAATTATGGCAGATATTATTATTATTTGGCCAGACGTTATATTGGATTTTTATTGGTCCGTTTAAGAAAAAAAATATTCCTGTGGATTCTGTGTTATATCAGATGGTTTTTATGGGGATACAATCTTTGATTATTGTATTTTTTGTTATGCTTTTTACGGGTATTGTTTTGGCTATGCAGGGGGCGCCACAGCTAGCTAAATTTGGTGCGGTAATGTATATTTCTTCGTTTGTCGGTGTTTCTATTGTTAGAGAGCTAGGGCCAGTGTTGACCGCTCTTGTTATCGCTGGGCGGATTGGCGCAGCTATTACTGCTGAGATAGGATCGATGAAAGTAAATGAACAAATAGAGGCATTGTCAGTTATGGCAATAAATCCAGTAAGATTTTTAGTTGTTCCGCGTTTTTTATCGTTAATAATTATGCTTCCCTGTCTTACATTGCTAGGCAACATTATAGGTATGATAGGCGGGTTCTTGATAGGAATAACAAACTTGAATATTAACCCTTATTTGTATATTGATATAACAATTAAATTTTTAACACTTAAAGATATCTATACAGGTATATTTAAATCATTTATTTTTTCTATATTGATTGTTCTGGTTGCATGCTATAAAGGCTTGACTACTGAAGGTGGCGCAGAGGGTGTAGGCCGCGCAACAACGGTTAGTGTTGTTACGAGCTTTATTTTAATAATTCTTGCAGATTGTATCTTGACAGGAATTTTTTATTTTGCAAAAATATAATTTATGAATAATGTTAGAGAAATAATTATAAAAACCGAAAATTTAGTTAAATATTTTGGCAAAAGAGCTGTTCTTAACGGCGTAGATTTAGAAGTATATAGAGGAGAGCTTTTAGTAGTAATGGGTGGTTCTGGGTGCGGTAAGTCGACTTTACTACGTCATTTAGTTGGCGCAATGAAGCCAGATCAGGGGAAAGTAAATTTTTTTGGTAAAGATATAAATGAATTAGATGAAGACGGGCTTGATGGGATACGAAAGAGGTTTGGAATTCTTTTTCAGTCAGGAGCACTTCTTGATTCTTTAGATGTAAAAGGTAATGTTTCACTTCCTCTACTCGAGCATACTAAGCTAGACCCACATATAATCGATCTTATAATAAAAATGAAATTACAGCTTGTGGGATTGAGTGGATTCCAAAATCTTATGCCTTCTCAGCTTTCAGGCGGTATGAAAAAACGCGTTGGGCTTGCGCGGGCAATTGCTATGGATCCCGAAGTTGTTTTTTATGACGAGCCGACAGCTGGGTTAGACCCGATAATGTCAGCCGTAATCGATAAATTAATCCGAGATTTAACAGAAAAATTAGTTATAACATCAGTTGTTGTTACTCATGATATGAGAAGTGTGTTTAGTATTGCCGATAGGATTATTATGCTGCATAAAGGAAAAGTTATTGCTAACGGTTCGCCAGATGAAATAAGAAATTCTAAGGATGGGCTTGTGCAGCAATTTATAAAAGGAGAACCGGAAGGGCCGGTTTCTTTTGTTCAAAATTCCGATGATTATTTAAAAGATTTATTGGTATAGGAGATTATTATGAAAATAAAGAATGCAATTAAGGTAGGGGCGCTTATTATAATTACTCTGATTGTTTTATTCGTTTTGACAATTAAGGTAGGGGCTTATCGTTTTGCAAAAGATGGTAATGAATTTTATGTATATTTTAATTCTGTTGATGGCCTGATGAAGCATGCACCAGTCCGGCTTTCTGGTTTTGAAGTTGGTGAGGTGAGGGATATTAATTTAATATACGATGATAATAGGACACAAATTCGTCTTACCTTATGGTTGAATAGCCAGGCAAGACCTAGAGTTGATTCAACTGCACGTCTTGCTATTTTGGGGCTTATGGGAGAAAAATATATTGAAATTTCCCGCGGATCAGATGGCGCCGCGTTCCTTGATAAAAAATCTTTTATTTTAAGCGAAAATCCTATTGATATGGATATGCTCATGAAAAGAGCAGATTCTATTTCTAAGAGTTTAGATGATATTTTAGTTTTAAACAAAAAAGATTTAAATGCATCTATAGCGAATTTAAAAATTGTAAGTGAAAATATGAAAGAGTTCAGCGAAGATATAAAAACATACCCGTGGAAACTTTTATACAAAACAAAAGAAAAACCAAAAGATACTAAAAAAAATAAAGAGGAGGATTAACGTGAAAAAAACAGCTATTGTTTTAACTATTTTTTTTCTTTTTTCTATTGCTATGCCTTTATTCGCTGCTATAGATTCCGCAAAATTAATTTATGTAAAAGGTGATGTTATTATTCAGACAAAGGATACAGGTGATTCCAGAAAAGGAAAAGTTGGCGATTCAATTCATGCAGGAGATATATTAAAAACAAATAAAAAGAGTACAGTTGAAATCGCGTTTGATGAGAAAATTGGTAATATTGTAAAAATAGATGAATATTCAATATTTAGCATTCAAAGTTTTAATCCGGTTAAGGTGAGCATTGTTAAGGGGAGAGTGTTTTCTATAATTGATAATTTAGATAAGGGCTCTACTTTTGAAGTGCGCACGCCTCAAGCAGTAGCAGGAGCTCGTGGCACAGGATGGTCAATGGCTATAGAAGGCGGCAAAACTGATATTGAAGGTTATGAGCATACGATATATGCCGCGGGTTTAGCTAAAGATGGCAGTATTTTAGGCCAAATCGATATTCCTGCTGGCTTTAAATCGAGCGTAGATGAATTTAACCCACCATCGGCACTTGAGAAATTAAGTAAAGGTCAAATAAATAAATGGAATAAAATAAAGTCTGGTATCGAGAAACATAAAAGAACATTTCTAAATCCAAATGAGCAATCCGGCGGAGAAGAAGATTTTGAAGATGCGGAAGAAAGATTCCAAATAATGGAGGATGGCCGCGAAGCCCGTTTTGAAGCAATACATGAATCGCGGTCTGAAGCTGTAGAGCAAAGATCCGAATCAAGAATGGATAATGACAATGAGAATGATGCAAGAAGAGGCTGGTAAATGAGAATTTGGAGGAAAATATAGTGAAAATAAAATTATTAATATTTGTTTTAATAAGCATCTTTTTTATAGGTGATTTTTCTTTTGCTCAAAGAGCAGAAGAGGAGAAATATATTCAATATCCAACAGCAGGCCGGCCAGAAAAAATCAAGGACGTAAAGGGTAAGTTTCGGGCTTTTGTTACGGCCATGCAAGGGTTTGATAATAACGCTAACTTAGATTCGTCGAGAAAAGGTGATTTATTTCAAGAGGCGATTATAAATGCCGACTATCGTTATAGTTTTAGTAAAAAAACAAGCGCTGGTGCATTATATAATTTTACTGTTATAAATTACGATAAATATACTAAAAATACGCTCCTTGATAATATTCTAAAACTGGATTGGACAAGAAAGTTATTTAAAATTTTTACATTCCAGAAATTTTATCAGATAGAATACTTGGCTTTTCCTAAAGATGACAACAGCTCTTATGTTGAAAATGATTTAGGTTTTAGCTTAAGGCACGACATTTATAAAGGTTTATATCACGCGTTTAAATTTACGTTTCTCACAAAGAACTATACAGCACGTAACAGAAGGCTCGCAGACTATAATTTTTCAGATAAAAAGAGATTTGATTATCGCAGTCAGCCAGCTTACGAAATCGGGATTTTTTTCAAGAAATTATATGCGAAGGTTAGTTATCAATTCTACGTAAATAAATCTAATGAGCTTTATTTAGATTACTATGATTTTTATTCAAATAGAGGTGTTCTTAGTTTAGGGTATAACTTTACTGAAAAACTGCTGGGATATACAAGTTTTGGCTTTCAAAAACGCCAGTATAAAGACCGCAGATGGCTTGACGGTAATCCTTCTCCGGAAAAAGAATACACGTATACCTTTAACGCATCCTTGAGCTATAACTTTACAAAATACTTATCTTCTATATTAGACTATTCTTATAGAGAAAATGTGTCAAATGTTCCCAGCCAAAAATACTCAGGTAGCTTAACGACGGTCGGTTTGAATTATACATTCTAATTCAACATGAATTCTAAAATAAGAAAATTATTTTTAGCTTGTTTGATACTTTTTATACTTATTTTATTTTCTTATTTAAGAGTTTTTGATATTCTCGAGCTTCCTACTTTTGATTTTCGTTATAAATTAAGGCCTACCCAAAATTGGAATAAGGATATTGTAATAATAGAAGTTTCTGATGATACACTGAAAGAACTAGGTTCTTGGCCAATTCCGCGCGATTTCCATGCTACATTAATCCGGATACTAAAAGAATATGGTGTAAGACAAATTATTTTTGATATTGTTTTTTCCGATCCTACTAACCAAGATGATGATTTAGCCCTTGCAATTAAGGAATCAGGGAATGTTTATTTGCCATTTGTACTTAGTATTGATAGTAAATCAAAACATATTCTTGATGCAAAAAAAGCCGATCTTGAGATAGCAGAAAAAATAAAGGATGCAAGCAAGGCACAAGGCTTTATAAGTACTATGCCGGATATAGACGGCAAATACCGTTGGGCACCTTTATTTATTAAATATGGCAGTAATTTATTTTCGCATATTAGTTTGATAGCAGCTGTTGATTATTTAAAGATAGACCAAAGAAACATACAATTTATTCCGGATAGATTTATTAAAATTGGTAGTTTTACTAAGATACCCTTAGATAATAAGGCTCGTTGTTTAATTAATTATCCTGGAAAATGGCATAAGGTTTTTAAGCATTATTCATATTACGATATTTTAGTGAGTTATAAACAAGCGCTTTTTGGAGAAACTCCGCGTATTAATTTAGATGATTTAAATGGTAAAGTTTGTTTTATTGGTTTAACAGCAACTGCCACATGTGATTTAAATCCGATTCCTATTGAGAACACATATCCTATGGTTGGATCTAATGCGAGTATTTTTAACATGATTGTTCAGGGTAGTCCAATTATGCGCGCATCACATTTTGTAAATATTATTTTATTATTATTTTTTTCGTTGCTGACAATTTTTGTAAACAGAAAGTTTAAATTTTTAGACGGTTCAATCCTAACTATTTTTATTATTGTAATTTTATTTATATTAAGCTGTGTGTCTTTTTATTATTTTGGAATATGGATTGATTTATTCTATCCGATTTTAATTTTATTTATTATTTATTTATCAATTAATTTATTCAAATATTTAAATGAAAAAAGGAAAAATGAGCTTGTTGAAAAAGAGCTGATAGTTGCTAAGAAGATTCAAGAGAGTTTTTTACCAAAAGGATTTCCTCGGTCAGAGTGTTTTGAGATTGCCGGTTTGATGGTTCCTGCTAGAAAAATTGGAGGGGATTTATACGATTTTGTTCAGCTTGGTAATCAAAATATCGGTGTAATGATAGCAGATGTTTCCGGAAAGGGTGTTCCGGCCGCGCTTTTTATGGCTAAGACCATTTCGGATTTCCGATATTTTGCAAAATCCAACGATCTACCCAAAGACGTATTATTAAAACTTAATAATAAACTTTCTATTGAGTCAAGGGAAAGTATTTTTGTTACAATGAATTATTTAGTTTTGGATATAGCAAACAAGAAGATAATTGCTGCAAATGCAGGCCATTTTTCACCTATCGTAATAAGGGCAGGAAAATCAATAGAATTAAATTTTGATTTTGGGCCTCCGCTGGGTATATTAGAAGAGGCTCAATTTTCCCAAGTAGAATTTCCGTTAGAAAAAGATGACATTATTGTTTTATATACTGATGGAGTAATAGAGGCAAAATCAATTAAAACAGAAGATTTTGGTAAGCAAAAACTTATTAATGATGTTATTGAATCGAAGCATTTAAAAGCCAGTGAATTGGTTAGTAGGATAAATGATGGGATTGCAAAGTTTTCATATGGTGCAACTCAGCACGATGATTTAACAATAATTGTTATTAAATGTATATAAGAGTATGGATTCCAAACAAATCGCAAAAGTTAGCTTAGATAAAAAAGTTTGGCGTGGCTTAGAGCGGCGTAAGTTTGAACGTTATAATTTTGATGCAAAAGTTAAAATCTCTGGACAGAGAAGTTGTTTTATTGCTCATAATTTAAGTCTAGGCGGTATTGCTGTATCAGCCAATAAATTTATTAATTTACCAAAAGATAGAATACATTTAAAATTTTTTCCGCCTAAAAAATTTATTGATGATATCTTTGATAGCGAATGTAAAATTTATGGAAATGTAGTAAGGAAAGAATTAAAAGATGAAAAAATTTCTTTAGGGATTAAATTTGAAAAGGATTTGGCGTTACGCGTCAAAGATATTTATAAACAACGAATTAGCAGGGCGCTCATATTTTTATTTATAATACTTAATGGTATTTTGTTTTTAAAGTTATTAAATATAAGATTTTATTGGTACCGTCCGATTATAAACATATATAGTTTAGCTGTTACAACTTATATTCTCTCGAGGTTTTTGATAGCTTTATTTTATAAGCCACCTAAGGATACAGGTTTTTTGCCAGTAGTAAGTTTTGTTATACCTGTTAGAAATGAAGAAAATCTAATTGCAAATACAATCCATAATTGTTACTTGTCTGATTATCCAAAAACAAGCTTTGAGGTTATTGTTGTAAATGATCATTCTTGCGACAATACTTTAAATATCCTAAACTCTTTAAAATATGATTATCCTAGTTTAAAAATTATAGATTTAAAGAATAAGTCTGGTAAGCGTCAGGCTATGGCAGCAGGAATAAGAGAGGCTAGAGGAGATATAATTACGATGCTTGATTCAGACAGTTTGATAAGAAAAGACGCTCTGTATTATTTAATGCAGGGATTTCGCGATCAAAATGTTGCGGCTATTTCTGGGCAAGCATATGTCTTAAATGCCGAAGATAATATTTTAACTAAGATGCAAGAAGTCAGGTATTTTGTTGCATTTAGAGTAATTAAAGCTGCTGAGAGTGTGTTTTCTGCAGTGAGTTGTTGTTCGGGAAGCCTCTCTGCTTATCGTAAGGTTTATTTGATGGATGTGATGGATAAATGGCTTAATCAAAAATTCTTAGGTACGGCCGCGACATTTGGAGATGATAGGAGCCTAACAAATTTTTTGCTAAGGAAACACCGGATATTATTTGATAGTCGCGCGGTGACGGAAACGTTGGCTCCGGATAAATGGCGAAAGTTTTTTAATCAACAGCTAAGGTGGAAAAAGTCCTGGTTTAGAGAGAGTCTGATAGCCGCAAGGTTTATTTGGGAAAAACATATAATTGCTTCAATATCGTTTTATGTAGGCATTATTTTACCGTTGATTTCTCCGTTAATTGTATTTAATGCTTTTATTCTAAAACCACTTGTATACAGGCAGTTACCTTTTTATTATGCCACAGGTATCGGGCTAGTAGCTTTTTTTTATTGTTTTTATTATTTTTTAAAACGCCCAAATTCAAAATGGATTTACGGAATTTATTTTTGTTTATTATACGTTTGTACTTTAAGTTGGCAAACATATTATGCGATTTTTACTTCTCGGCGTAATCACTGGGGTACAAGGTGAAAAGGGTTATATTATTTTTGTTATTTGCTACATTTTTTTTAATATTGAGCTTATTTTGTAATAGTGCATATGCTGATAATTCTTTTATTGTTTTAAATTATCCAAAAATTAGCTTAAAAAAAACGCATACCTGTATTTGTAAAAAAGATTTTATCAAGCAAATGCAATATTTAAAAGATAATGGATTTACAGTAATTGGAATTGATGATTTAAACGCAATGTTTTATCAGGGTAAATCTATTCCAGGTAAGTCAGTGCTTTTAATTTTCAGCGGCGGGCAGCGGCAAACATACGAAATCGTTAACCCGATTATTAAAAAATTAAATTTCAAAGCTGTATTTATTTTAAATTTAAAAAACATGGAAGAGCGTAATACTCATTATGTTTCTTGGCATGATATGTTAGTAATGAGTAATGCAAAACACTGGGATTTGGGCATTTTAGCTAAAGATAACTGCGAGCTTAATCAACAGTTAAAATTTTTTTCAAAAAAATTTAAGAACATTAGTTTAAAAACTGTTATTGCAGATACCCGAATTGATAAATCTATTATAAAAGATAATTTCAAAATCGCGTTTAAATTAATGCCTTCCTATGCATATAACAATAGAGATACCGATCCGCTTTGCTTAGGTTATATTAATATAAGGAGACTGAATAATTTAAAGATTATGGGTATATTAGCAAGAGTTCATTTTGATAATAAGCAATACTATGAGGCAGAGGTATTATACCGTAAGTTGATTAAAGAATCTCCCGGTGATGCAAATTATATGATTGGATTAGCTAATTGTCTTTATAGAAGAGGTAAATACAAAGAAGCGCTTTTAATCGCAGATCATATTTTAGAAAATAATTCCAATAATTTAAGCGCTTTAAAATTTAAAGCAAACGATTATTTTTATAGGCAAAATCTTGTAGCCGCAAAAGATATGTTTGAGAGAATTTATCACTTAATACCAGATAATATGAGCATTATAAATAAACTTATTAGCATAAATTTTGAATTAAAAGATTATGATAAGGTGATCGAGCTTGCTAAGAGAAGCATATCTATAGATTCGAGTCAAATAGCAGTGTTATTACTGTATGCTGATGCTCTTCGTTTTAAACAGAGATTTTATGAGTCTAAAAAACAATATGAACGCATTATTATTATGAATCCAAATAATCTATCTGCTAAATCTGGGCTGATGCATTTATATATTGAATCAAAGCAATACAAAAAAGCCATCAATATTAATGATCAATTGATTGCCATTGATAGGGCAAATATTGATTATCAAATAACAAGGGCAAGGATTTTGGCTTATCAGTTTAAATATAATGAGGCAGAAGATATTTTAATCAGATTAAATAAAAAATATTCTCAAGAAGGCAATTTTTTAATTTTATTATATCATGGATTATCGGATGTTGAGCGTAGTGATATCTTAAAGGTAAAAGATTTTAGAGAGCAGTTGATGGCTTTAAGAGATGCTGGATACGAATCAATTTCGCTTAGTGATTTAAATAATGCTTATCAAGGAAAAATGAAGCTACCTAAAAAAGGAGTATTGATTACTTTTGACGATGCCAGGCGTGATTCTTTTGAATATGCTACGCCAATCCTAAAAGAATTAAATTTTAAAGCAGTAATGTTTGTACCAGTTTCCTGCCTAGGGAGCAATGACGAATTTTTTGTGAGCAAGAATGATTTAGTAAGTTATCAAAATAGCGGAATTTGGGAAATTCAAAGCCATGGGGATTTTGCGCATCAAGATATAGTTATTGATAACAAAGGCCATAAATCTTTATTTCTTGCTAATAAAAAATGGCTAGAAGATAGGTTTGAAAGCAGTGAAGAATTCAGGTTAAGGATAGAAAAAGATTATCTAGAATCAAAACAAAAGCTTCAACAAATTTTAAATAATAATATATATGCTTATGCGTTTCCTCAAGGATCATTTGGCCAATTAGATTTTTCAAATTTTAATCAAGCCCCCGAAAATAATTTAGAGTTTGTAAAAAAATATTATTTTTTTAGTTTTATCCAAGATAATTCCGGATTTAATTTTACCAGCGATGATCCCTGCTTATTAAAACGTTTTAAGATTGGTTTTGATTTGAAAATAGAAGAATTTAAAAAGCATATTACTGAATCCAGCCAGGTAAAAATCCAGATGCTTCTTAAGGATGTTGAGCGTTGGAAGGGGGGGAATAAAAAAATAGAGCTTCGTCCTTGCATTTCTTATTTTGATGATAGTAGTAATAGATCTAATATAAAGTTATCAAATTATTTCACCATTCGCCCTTATTATAACTTTTCTTTTACTCCATTTTATTCGAAGGTTTATTTGGAAGAAAAAGGGGCAGGTAAGATTCACGAAAATGAATACGGTTTAGGATTAATATATAAAAATGGTGTAAATTCTTGTTCAGCAGAAATTTTATATAAGGATTATTCTTGCGAATACAATAAAGTTAATTATTCGTTAGGATATAAAACTAAATTTGCTTTTCTTGATTACCTTATAATTAATACATCACTAAAGAATATTGAAAGGCTAAAGGCGGTACGAGCTAAAACAACTGCATATGAAAATTTTATTGCGTTGAATTCTAATCTACCGTTGGATTTTGCTCTCTATGGTAAATATCAGTATAGTGATTATAATGATAAGAATCAGAGGCATAGCGCTAGGATGAGCTTGTCGCATTTAATCTGGCCAATGCCTCATACATATGTAGCATATGAATATATTTACGACGATGCAAAAATTGATTCAGATAATTATTATAGCCCACAACAGTTAAAGATGAATAATTTTAGATTCAGGTTGGCAGACAGTTTTTTTAATAAAAAATTGTACTGCGATTTAAGCTATATTCTAGGTTATGGTAAAGAAAAAATTAGTAAAAATAGGCTCACAAATTCATTCGCAGGGTCCATAGGTTATAAAATAAAGGATGATTTAGATGCTTCCTTGACTTACAATATTTCCAAAACTCCTACTTATCGTAGTTCAACGGCTCTGGGCCAGCTTAGATATAGTTTCTAATTCTATATAACCGTCCGTCATTAACCCGTTGGCGAGACGCATCTTCAGTCTGCAAAAAGCGCATACTGAAAGCGCTTACATTTTTCGCCCAAAAACCCTTGAAATTGGTTGTTTTATAGTGCATACTTATTATATATGATTAAACGTATATTTATCTTATTATTAGCAGGGATTTTTTGTTTTAACCAGTTTTGTTATGGTTTTCAAAACATAACCCCGAGATCCGCGTTAGCGGATTTTTCGGGGCCAACATTATTGGGCATTAACTTCTACCCTGAACCAGAGCATAGCACGGTTCAGGGTTTAAATGAAACGATATCGTTTCATTTAAACATCCCAAAGAACACAATTCTAACCAAAGACCAAAGAGCAAACCTTGCAACCAACATAAACTACTTTCTAACAGCTCTAACCATAAACGACTCTGAATTCTGGGTTAACCTAAACCCAAACCAGCCTAATAGGCTTACAGGAGCAAATATTGCCTACACAGACATGGGTAAGCATCTATTACTCCTAGACCTAAAGCTAAAGAAAGACACAGCCTTTGCATTATTCCCAGGATTATCACAAGGAGCAACAGAGTATTGGAATAGGGTGTTTGAAAAGGCAAAAGAATTGCAGAAACAACCCGTAGGGGCGATTCCCTGCCTTGCCGGTAGGCAGGCGCGTAATCGCCCTATAACTGATGGGCGAAAACATGGTTTCGCCCCTACAGATAAATTAAACATTCCAATCACCTTCCGTGTCTGGATTGTCCCAGACAAAGCAGAAGTATACGAAGACGGTAAAGGTAGCTGTGTAATTACCAAATCAACACTGAAAGTGTTACTGGAAAGTGAATACCTTGAAAAATCAAATATCAAATATCAAAAATCAAATATACAAACCAAAAATCAAAAAGAAGAACAAAACCGAAGAACCGAAGAACTGACGAACAGTCGAACTGAAGAACTACAATCCTACTGTGAATCCCAACTAAAAGAACTAATACTTCCTAACCTAACCTATAAAGTTAACCATGACTCAAGCTATGAGCCACTAAGACAAATTTACAATGCAATAATACTTGCTAAATGGTATAAGCGCAAAGCGCTTACCCTATACCGTGCGAGCGAAGCGAGCTCTGGTATAGGGCAAGATAACGTAGGGGCGATTCCCTGCCTTGCCGGTAGGCAGGCGCGTAATCGCCCTATAACTGATGGGCGAAAACATGGTTTCGCCCCTACAGATTCTTTTTCATCAATTATCAACACAAACAATTTGAATGGCCTAATTTCTAAAGAACTCAGCCCTGAACCAGAGCAAAGCACGGTTCAGGGTGACCCTATACCATCAGCGAAGCGGTCTGACTGGTTTAGGGCAAATGCTTTTGCGCAGATAATTAACTCTAATAATCTAAGGGGGCTAATATCTAAGGATCTAATAACCCCGCAACAAATCTTTGCCGCATACTTAGACTCAGTAAAACAAGGAGAATACCACCTTACTAAAACTACAAGATCCTTCGACAGTGCTCAGGATCGAATTGGCGATACGCCAGTGGCTCGCCAAATTCGAAGAAGTTATGTGAGTGGTGGTGTGGAGTTGGGAGCGTTTGCCGGAGCAACTACTGTAGCAGATTCAGCTTCAGCTCGTCAATTCAGGGCAGTTGCTACAGGTGATATTAAAGTCGAGGCAAGTTTTCCAGTAGGAGGAGCAGCACAAGATAATGACGAAATTACTTTTTATGGTTCAGGAGTGAATCCGGTAATTTTATTGTTAAGTTTTTTATGTAAACGAAATTACAATGCCTATTTAAGGAAAGATGGGAGCACTAATTTACAACTAATGTGGCAGGATACAAAAGAACTTTATCTAAGAATAAAGAGGGCAATATTAAATAGAAATAAACAATTGCCAGACGAAGAACAAGCAGCAAAAGAATTCTTATCTAGCAAAAATTTTGAAATAGGCACAAATTGGAAAAATCTTTATAGGTTTATTATCGATGAGTACGGATATATTTATTTTAAGAAACTATATGATGCCGCAGGAGAAAA
This sequence comes from Candidatus Omnitrophota bacterium, assembly GCA_040753015.1. Classification (GTDB taxonomy): domain Bacteria; phylum Omnitrophota; class Gorgyraeia; order Gygaellales; family JBFMHM01; genus JBFMHM01. The sequence continues at coordinate 95,518 of JBFMHM010000002.1, read as the reverse complement.
TGCCTGGAATTTATTCCAGCACGGCCTCCCCGCACTTAAAAACAGCCTCGGCGAAGATTTCCTAAGAGCTAACTGGGATGATATTGTGCGATTAAGTATTGCCGCAGGAGGAAATGCCGGGGGTTTATTCCAGCACGGCCTTCCTTTTGCAAAGGATCTTGGCTTAATTACTGATGCAGCATCGCTAAATACTGTAGGCAATCAGCTTGTACAATTAGCAAATGCCGCAGGAGGAAATGCCTTGTCTTTATTCCAGCACGGCCTTCCTTTTGCAAAGGATCTTGGCTTAATTACTGATGCAGCATCGCTAAATACTGTAGGCAATCAGCTTGTACAATTAGCAAATGCCGCAGGAGGAAATGCCGGGGGTTTATTCCAGTACGGCCTTCCCGTACTTAAAACCAGCCTTGGCAAAGACTTCCTAAGAGCTAACTGGGATGATATTGTGCGATTAGGTATTGCCGCAGGAGGAAATGCCTTGTATTTATTCTTCTACGGCCTTCCTTTTGCAAAGGATCTTGGCTTAATTACTGATGCAGCATCGCTAAATACTGTAGGCAATCAGCTTGTACAATTAGCAAATGCCGCAGGAGGAAATGCCGGGGGTTTATTCCAGCACGGCCTTCCCGCACTTAAAAACAGCCTCGGCGAAGACTTCCTAAGAGCTAACTGGGATGATATTGTGCGATTAGGTATTGCCGCAGGAGGAAATGCCTGGTATTTATTCCAGCACAGCCTTCCCGCACTTAAAAACAGCCTCGGCGAAGACTTCCTAAGAGCTAACTGGGATGATATTGTTATAAAATTATTAGCGTTATTTGCTGCTAGCGATAAGTATACTTCAGGTTCTCTACTTCAACTCTTAGTTGAACAATATGTTCCATTTATAAAAGATAAGCAATTAAATTTTTTTGCTGTAGTTGATTTTTACATAAAAGTAATTGAACATAATAGGCGTATTGCAATACAAGTCCTTGATGGCATCTTAGATGGCCTTAAAAGCAGAAGCGTTGATATAAGCTTATCAGATGATGAAAGAGGGCGAATCTTTGAATTTGTTGACCTAACTCATTCTTTTAGCCCAAGCTTATTTAGGTTATACAAACAAACAGGCCAAGAGGGTTTACAAGAATTGTTTGCCTTTAAACAGCAAATTGTCCAAGATAAAGTCGGTGAACAGGAGCTTGCATTATTAAGACAGCTCTTAAAAGCTAAAGGTATCCCTAAAACAGAACTTAATGAAGCAGTTATTGCAGTATTGCAAATGGCTATTCCGGCATCAGGGGCATCTTTTGTAAAAAAAGAAGATATACAAAACCATTTCAATAGCTTTAGCCAAGCAGGTGACCTAAGAAAACATATCCCAGCCGAGCTTAAAGATAGAAGCTTTGGCGAAAGCAGCCTTAACCTTGTTGAATATAGGTTAGCCCCTGGAAAAACCTTTGATCCGGATAGCAAACTTTCTTCTTTACTTAACCACCTGCGTTGCTCTATTTCTGATGAGGCAAAACGAACAGAAGAACAAAGAGAAGCAAAAAAGGCATTTAAACAAGCTTTAGTTGAGTGGTTAGCTGATCTTCTCAATTCAACCAAGCAGGAAGAAGCTTTAGCTAAGTTCTATAAGTTTGCAAGTTATGATGAAGCCATAAAACAGCGGCTTGAGGCAATTACTGATGATTACTCAAGCGTCCAAATATTTGAGATTATGTTTACGGATAAAGAGGAGCTGTCTAAGCTATTTAAAGAAGTGTTAGACGAATTAGATGCGGACACATTTCCTAGTCTTTCTGAAGAAGGTGACTCTATTGCAAACCCAGAATCAATCAAAACTATATTAGAAAGTATCTGGTCAAATGCTGCACTGGATGATACTCGTAAACAACAGGCAATAACTCGTGTTTTAAGCAAGTTTACAAATTTCCAAATAACAATTCAAATATTACCCTTAATTAACAATTCAGATTTAATAGAAGCGATTAATGCGATACTTGCTCGTAGGCCGCATCCAAAGGCGTCAAAGCCTGCCCTAACAAAGGCATTTTTTAAACCAACATTAGATACTATAAGGCAGGAAAAGGCAAAGTTTATTGCTTACACCAAAGGAACCGCTAAATTAGAATTTCGTATTGCAAAAGGCATACCTTTTAGTTTATGGGGCTTAAACGCAGGTGTATGTGTTGCTCCGGACATTAAGCTTTGGAAAGATACAAGTTTCTTACCGCTTGCAATTATCGATACAGCTACCAATCAGGCTTGCGGTTTTATCGGGTTATACATTGTAACTATTGGAGGCAAAAAATACCTTACTTGCCCTGGGATAAACCCAAGTATGGAATTTCTTTCGCAAGTAAAGGCAAGCGAACTGTATCCTTTAGTTGAACAAGCGCTTATTAGTATTGCAGAGGCAGGTGGTTTTGAAGCTCTTTATTTTCCTACTGATAGGAATATTCTTTCCAACCGCTCGGATATAAACAAAACAATCGAAAGAAAAAAATATCCTAAAACAACATTAGGCGAACCTATTAAATGGAATACATTACCAAAAGATTATTCATTTAAAGATGTGTATGTGGTATGGGAGAGGAAGGAAGATAAAGGCGGTATAAGTAGCCCAGCTGTACCAGCTGAATTACAAGGTGGCTTAACGCTAGAGCAAGAGGCATTAGTAAGAGATGCAGGAGGCGACCCAGATACAACTATGGAGCATATAGGAGAGCTATCTGCGGCGCAACCTGTGTTAATAGTTGCAACCACAGCCGTAGAAATACCACAGGCCACCGGCCCCGTAGAGGCTGACGCCCACGGGGCAGGCGGCATTGACCTCTCACAAGTACAAATTACGATTATTGGATAAGAAGCATTATCAAGCTAAAAGCGCTTTGATATAATTTGCGGAATTAATAATAAAATCTTTTTCTTCTTCCTGAAGTAAAAATGGTTCGACTTGTTTTGTTAAATAATGCAAGTCATTATTTTTTAAACTTTTAATACGGTTAAGAATTAATTCTTTTGTGCTTAATTCATAGCCGTTTGCTTTTAAAATATGATTATCTATAGGGAATTTATTTTGAAGCATAAAAATTATATCATAAATATCCCTGCCGCGTTTTCGATTAAGGAATGCAATTATTTTTTCAGAAAACATTACAGATTTGTTTGCCAGCATAGCTGTAAATAGATATCCATATCTGTTAATTACGGCAGATTCTGCCGTAAGATTCCATTTTGGCCTGTTTAGTTCAAATTTTATCATCAATTTTTCATCTTTTAATTTTGTAATATTATAATTTTGTAGAATATTGGTTAGTTTAATCTGGCCGATTAATAAACTGCCTTTTTCCTTACAGGTAGTGGAATTTTCTATTCCTTCTTTTTCTAACGTAGTATTACAAACTTTTAGAATTTGTTTAAAATCCATAAAAGTTAAATTCTTGTTGGCATCAAAATCTAAATCTTCGGAAAATCGCTTAAGGCCATAAGCGAATCTCAAGGCAGTGCCGCCGATAAAAAATAATTTTTTTCCGAGATCAGCTTGATAAATTCCTTTTAAAATAATTGTTTGGGCATATTCCCTGACAATTGCCCGTTGTTTATTTAATGGCAAGTTCAATATTTTGGCTTGTTCTATTAATCCATCCCATGTCAGCATCCGACAAACTCCTTTAAAAAATTAGAAAGTTTCCAAACCTTGAGGTTGTAGAGTTTAGCATAAGTAAATAATTTATCCCAGCGAATTTCCTCGACAATATCTTTATCAAATCTTTCCTCCTTAAAATCAGGGATTTTGTTACCGTTAAATCGAAAATATAAAAAGTCTACAATGGCTTTTTCTTTATCTGCAATGGCTGTTTTAAATCCGGCATATTCTTGTATTTGATATCCCGTGAAAGCGCTCGGCTTGCAAGAAAAATAATAGAATTGGCCATAGCTATTTTTAAATTTACGCGTGACATTAGTTGTTAGCGAGGTTACGGCAAATGCAACTTCCGGAATAATATTATAAATAGAGAGAGCGGTTTCCAAGGATACATAAGAAGGCTGATAAAGCCTATTTGCAATATAAACATCGGGGATAATAATTTCTTTGCTTTTATCAATGAGTTCATATAAATCTCGCTTTAAACGGATGATGTATTTTTTTTTGATCCACTCACATAACTGATTCTGCAAAGTTTTCTTATTTTCTTGAGGGAATAAAATCAATAAATCGCGAAGGGAAAAAATATAATATTTACTATTTTGTATTTTTTGTATTAAGGTTAAATATTTCATTTCAATTATTCCTATAAAAATAGGATTATCTGAAATAATAACTAATTTTGTTGATTTTGTCAAGCTTTTTCTTTAGATGTGTTAGTAATTTATCTGTCATGATTTTTGGAAAGATTTAAGAATCGCAGCCGTTCCGATCCGCCAGATCGCAATTTTATGGATTTTATATTTTTTTATTAGTTTTATTTTTTCTATAATGCTATCTTCGTTTTCTTTAAGCATGCTCAATGCTAAACTAATTTTTTTAAGCGGTATAAGTTTTATTGCTTTTTGGATAATTTCATTTAGCCAAAATAAAGGAGTGGTTTGGTTTGTTTTGTTAGATGGGTAATTGTAACACATAATATTTATTTTATCACTATATTTAGCGATAAGTTTTATATTGAGGCCGGTATTTTTTAAAATATATTTTGGCTCTAATGTAACACTAAGTTCTTTTTTATTTTCGCGCAACGATGTAGATAAATTTCTTATAAAAACAAGGAACATGTCATAATCTTTTGGGTTTATTTTTTCGTAATCAATATCAATACCAGTATAGTTGTTATTCTTAACTAATTCTACTATTTGATCGATATGCTTATTCATCAGGTCTTTATTTGATAAAATTTCATGGATTATGCCTGAATCTTTTAATATGCGCTTATTAGAAGAGGTATCAATAACATCATTTACAATTGTAGGAATAAATTTTTTGATTTCTATTTTTTTTAATGCATTTATTTTATCTTGACTTATAAGACAAATGATGTTACCTTGTTTATCAAGGGAATAAATAAACGGATTAATTTCATTGAGAATGTGTTTGTTAGCGTTTAACGTGTTAATGCTTTGATCAAAATCCCAATAGGCAATCCATCCGCTTATATATAGAGGGGTTGGTTTTAATACTAGGGTAAAAATAGTTAGCAATATTAATAAAGATAACCATAAGAATGTTTTTTTCATTTGTTAATTATAGCTTAAAAAAAATACCTTGACAAATAGTTTTATATTGTTATAATTATACAACTTGAATTTATTAGTGTTTTTTAAGGTATACTTATTTATAAGTGAAAATAAAATTCGTTGACAATATTTGTAGATAGATAATGCGAGATAGATTTTTATAAAGGTACTGACATCTCGTCGGTGCCTTTTTTATTGTTCTTTTTAAATATATAGCCAAGTTCATTTTCGGAGAGTTTGATCCTGGCTCAGAGTGAACGCTGGCGGCGTGGATTAGGCATGCAAGTCGTGCGATCTTTTAAATAGAGAGATTGAAGCCGTAAGGTGGATGTCAATTTATTTAGTTGATAGCGGCAAACGGGTGAGTAACACGTGAGTAATCTACCTTTAAGTTGAGCATAGTCCGCCGAAAGGCGGAGTAATACTTGATGTGTTAATTTTAGCATATGTTAAGATTGATAAAGACTGGGACCGTAAGGCCAGTCGCTTAAAGATGAGCTCGCGTCCTATCAGCTAGTTGGTGAGGTAATGGCTCACCAAGGCTTTTGACGGGTAGCCGGCCTGAGAGGGTGTTCGGCCACACTGGGACTGAGACACTGCCCAGACTCCTACGGGAGGCTGCAGTCGAGGATCTTTAGCAATGGACGAAAGTCTGACTATGCGACGCCGCGTGCAGGATGAAGGTTTTCGGATTGTAAACTGCTTTCGATCGGGAAGAAAATCTCGTTTCTTAATAAGGAGCGGGACTGCCGGTACCGAGAGAAGAAGTCACGGCCAACTCCGTGCCAGCAGCCGCGGTAATACGGAGGTGGCAAGCGTTACTCGGATTTATTGGGTGTAAAGGGCAGGTAGGTGGCTATGCAAGTTGGAAGTGAAATCCTGTGGCTTAACCACAGAACGGCTTTCAAAACTGCATAGCTTGAGGCTAGAAGAGGAAAGCGGAATTCCCGGTGTAAGGGTGAAATCTGTAGATATCGGGAGGAACACCAGTAGCGAAGGCGGCTTTCTGGTCTAGCACTGACGCTGAACTGCGAAAGCTTGGGGAGCAAACAGGATTAGATACCCTGGTAGTCCAAGCCGTAAACGATGAGCACTAGGTGTTGGGAGTTAATACTTTCAGTGCCGTAAGATAACTCGTTAAGTGCTCCACCTGAGGACTACGACCGCAAGGTTAAAACTCAAAGGAATTGACGGGGGCCCGCACAAGCGGTGGAACATGTGGTTCAATTCGATGCTACGCGAAGAACCTCACCAAGGTTTGACATACAGGAAGTAGTGAACTGAAAGGGGAACAACCTGTCAAGTCAGGAGCCTGTACAGGTGCTGCATGGTTGTCGTCAGCTCGTGTCGTGAGATGTACGGTTAAGTCCGTCAACGAGCGCAACCCCTATTTTTAGTTGCAACTAAAGAATAGTCGAAAGATTATTTTTTGGGCACTCTAAAGAGACTGCTCGCGCTAAGCGAGAGGAAGGTGGGGATGACGTCAAATCCGTATGGCCTTTATACCTTGGGCTACACACGTGTTACAATGCCAACTACAAAGCGTTGCCAACCCGCGAGGGGGAGCTAATCGCAAAAAAGTTGGCCCAGTTCAGATTGGAGTCTGCAACCCGACTCCATGAAGCCGGAATCGCTAGTAATGGCGGATCAGCTACGCCGCCGTGAATACGTTCCCGGGCCTTGTACACACCGCCCGTCAAGCGATGGAAGCTGGAAGTACCCGAAGATTCATTTTTATGGGTCGAAGGTAAATTCGGTGACTGGCGCTAAGTCGTAACAAGGTAGCCGTATCGGAAGATGCGGCTGGATCACCTCCTTTCTATTTTTTTTAGAGAGGCAATAAGTAACAAAACAAAATAATAAGCCGAATCAATTCTCCGGCTTGGCTATTAAATTTATATGATGCAGATTGAATCAGGGCAATTTGCTAGATTTGAATGGGCCCGTAGCTCAGTTTCCGCCAGAGGCGGATCAGCCTTTGGCTGAGATTAGATTGAGTTATGGGTGAGACATTTGTAAATTTTGGGCCCGTAGCTCAGTTGGTTAGAGCACAGCCCTGATAAGACTGGGGTCAGTGGTTCGAATCCACTCGGGCCCACTAAGTTTATCGGGCCTGTAGCTCAGCTGGGAGAGCACCTGCTTTGCAAGCAGGGGGTCAGCGGTTCGATCCCGCTCAGGTCCACAGTTCTTTGAAAATTTGTGGTCAAGTTATAAAGGGTTTATGAAGGATGACTTGGTAAGATACGGCGATGAAGGACGGGGTAAGCACCGATATTTCTCGGGGAGCCGCAAACATGCTTTGATCCGGGAAATTCCGAATAGGGCAACCTATTACAGGTAATTCTGTAAAATTCTATCTTGAATACATAGAGATAGAAAGCTAACCAGGTGAACTGAAACATCTAAGTAACCTGAGGAAAATAAATCGAAATGAGATTCCTTTAGTAGTGGCGAGCGAAAAAGGAACAGCCTAAACTCTGATGAATTTCATTGGAGGGTTGCGGGACTCTAATGTGGGATTGTAGAAAAATAGCAAAAGTGCATGGAAAGGCACGCCAAAGAAAGTGAAAGTCTTGTATGCAAAATTTTAAAACACCCTAAGAGTATCCCAAGTACTACGGGACACGGGAAATCCTGTAGGAATCTGGGCCGACCATGGTCTAAGGCTAAATACGTGATCTTATCCGATAGTGTACAAGTACCGTGAGGGAAAGTTGAAAAGAACCCCGGTGAGGGGAGTGAAATAGAACCTAAAATCATAAACTTACAAGCGGTCGGAGGGCTATACATATGGCGTAAGCTGTATGGATGCCTGACGGCGTACCTTTTGCATAATGGACCGGCGAGTTATTGTATGATGCAAGCCTAATCCCTTTAAAAGGAGGAGGCATAGCGAAAGCGAGTCCTAACTAGGGCGACTAAGTATCATGCAATAGACCCGAAACCGTGTGATCTACTCATGACCAGGGTGAAGCCTCGAGAAATCGAGGTGGAAGTCCGAACCCATAAACGTTGAAAAGTTTCGGGATGAGTTGTGAGTTGGAGTGAAAGGCTAGTCAAACACGGAAATAGCTGGTTTTCCTCGAAATAGCCCTAGGGCTAGCCTCGAGAATTAGAAGATAGGGGTAGAGTACTGGATGGACTAGGGACTGTAACCCAGTTGCCAAATCCAACCAAACTCCGAATACTATCTTTATTATCTCGGGAGTAAGACGGTGGGGGATAAGCTTCATCGTCAAAAGGGAATCAGCCCAGATCGTCAGCTAAGGTCCCTAAGGATAGGCTAAGTGGTAAAGGATGTGAGTACGCTTTGACAACCAGGATGTTGGCTCAGAGGCAGCCATCATTTAAAGAGTGCGTAATAGCTCACTGGTCAAGCGTTCTTGCGCCAAAAATGAACGGGGCTTAAGCCTATTACCGAAGCTGCGAATTTGTTTTGATTTCGATCAGAATAAGTGGTAGAGGAACGTTCTGTCCTACGTTGAAGGCGTACCGTGAGGAGCGCTGGAGAAGACAGAAGTGAGTATGCCGGTATAAGTAGCGAAAAGATCCGAGAGAAACGGATCCACCGAAAACCTAAGGTTTCCTGGGGAAGGTTAATCCACCTAGGGTTAGTCGATCCTAAGTCGAGGCCGTAAAGGCGTAGATAATGGATAAACTGTTAATATTCAGTTACCAGGTAGATGCGGTTAAAACCAAAAAGTTGACGCAGTAGGTCTAGGTCAGCAGACTGTTGGATGTGTCTGTTTAAACCTGTAGCCTCGAGCAATCGGGGTAAGAGGTGATGACGAGTTGCGGGATTTCCCAAGACGAAGTGATCTAAAACCACACTGCCGAGAAAATTCTTTTTGGGACAAGTCTATCTGATCGTACCGTAGTCCAACACAGGTAGGTCACCTGAAAATGGTAAGGTGCTCGAGATAACTCTCTTTAAGGAACTCGGCAAAATGGCCCCGTAAGTTAGCAAGAAGGGGTATCCCGAAGAGTAAGCGTCTTTACGATGTAAGCTCATCGGGATCACAGTAAAGTGGCCCGGGTGACTGTTTAGTAAAAACACATCTCTCTGCAAAGTCGTAAGACACTGTATAGGGAGTGACACCTGCCCAGTGCTGGAAGGTTAAAAGGAGGGGTTAGGCCTGAGTAATCGGGACGAAGCTCTGAATTGAAGCCCCAGTAAACGGCGGCCGTAACTATAACGGTCCTAAGGTAGCGAAATTCCTTGTGGGGTAAGTTCCCACGCGCACGAATGGTGTAACAACTTGGGCGCTGTCTCGAAGGGAGGCTCGGCGAAATTGTAGTGGCGGTGAAGATGCCGTCTACCCGCAACAAGACGAAAAGACCCCAGAACCTTTACTGCAACCTGGTATTGGATCTTGGTCCGATATGTGTAGCATAGGTGGGAGACTTTGAAGCTTAGGCGCTAGCTTAGGCTGAGTCGAAATGTGAAATACCACCCTTATTGTATTAAGATTCTAACTCATCCGTCTGAATCGACGGAGAAGACAGTTCCAGGCGGGCAGTTTGACTGGGGCGGTTCCCCTTAAAAACGTAACAAGGGGGCCTTAAGGTTGGCTCAAGGCGGTCGGCAATCGCCTGTGGAGTGTAAACGCACAAGCCAGCTTAACTGCAAGTCCGACAGGACACGCAGATACGAAAGTAGGGGTTAGTGATCCGATAGTCGCTATTGGGCGCGCTATCGCTCAACGGATAATAGGTACTCTGGGGATAACAGGCTTATAGCGCTCGAGAGTTCATATCGACAGCGCTGTTTGGCACCTCGATGTCGGCTCATCCTATCCTGGGGCTGTATAAGGTCCCAAGGGTCCGGCTGTTCGCCGGTTAAAAGGGTACGCGAGCTGGGTTTAGAACGTCGTGAGACAGTTCGGTCTCTATCTGTTGTGGGTGTAAGGAAACTTGAAGGGATATGTCCTTAGTACGAGAGGACCAGGACATACGAACCTCTGGTGTTCCAGTTATCGTGCCAACGGTAATTGCTGGGTAGCCATGTTCGGAAAAGATAAGCGCTGAAAGCATCTAAGTGCTAAGCTCCCCCTAAAAATAGGTTTCCATTCCGTCGTAAGGCGGATTTAGGCATCCTGTAGACCACAGGATTGATAGGCTCTAAGTGTAAGATTCGTAAGAATTTTAGCTTAAAGAGTACTAATGGCCAATTACTTGACCACATAATTTTCAAATATATTTTTTAGAATTCCGAGTGATATTACCCGAGGAGGAAACACCCGTTCCCATTCCGAATACGGTAGTTAAGCTTCTCGAGGCCGATGGTACTAATTTAGCAATGAATTGGGAGAGTAGGAAATTGCTCGGTTAAAATTAACCCCCTATTCTTAATTTTATATATAAGAATAGGGGGTTTTTTGTTTATAAAAATGATTAGCGATAAAATAAAAAACCCACACTATTTTTAAAATATGCGGGTTTTTTATTTAAAACTAATAATTTATTTAATTTTAGATGATGCTGGAGCAGGGGTTGTTTTTTCTTGGGTTGTGAATTCAGCACCACTAAATACAAATTCAGGTTGTAATACAGGCTCAAATTTTGCAGGAGCTGGGAATGGGAATGTTATTAAGTCCCAAAGACCAACACCAGTTCTAAGTAAGCCCATACCGAGACCTTTTACTAGACCTACGGTACAACCTGCTAGTAAATTTTCTTGTTTTGTAGTTTCATAGGGTTGTTTAACAATTTCTAAGAAACCAGAAAAAGTATTGACAACGCCTCTGCCCAATTTAATAATTGGATTCTGCGCGTAAATCGGTGCTATAAAACTAAATAACATTATTCCGGCAATCAACATAACAGCGATTTTCTTCATCTTGTTCACCTCCTTTCACCGATTACTTTTATAAAATATATTAAATACATTTTGAATATAACATAGAAATTTTTTTATGTCAAGAAATATTTATAATTAATAATAAAAATTTTACTTATTTTTCCTTAAAATTAGTTTTTTTATAAGTTGTCCCCTACCTTGACATTCCTATTTTTATATGTTATACTTATAAAGCATTTTTAGGAGAAAACGAATGGAGTTTATTTATAAAATTAATTGGATAGATTTATTTATAAGTTTGATAATTGTACGTTCTTTTCTCGTCGGAATAAAAAATGGTTTTGCTGTTGAATTTTTTAAATTTTTAGGGATAATTGTATCAATATTTATCAGCTTCCAATTCTATCTGAACCTAGCCGATTTTTTGAGAGATTACTTACCGTTAAAAGCAAAATTGCTTGAAAATATATCCTTTTTAGTATTGGTGGCCGTAAGTTATATAATCGTTGTCTTATTGCGAAGCTTCTTCGTGATGATTTTTAAATTTGAGTCTACGGGTGTTATTGATAAAATTTTAGGTTTTATAGTTGGATTCATAAGAGGTGCATTACTGGCTAGTTTAATATTAGCATTTTTTATTTTAATAAATACTGATTATTTTCATAAAAGTATTAATAAATCTTTAGTTGGCCTTAGAGTTTTAACGTTATCGAATAAAACCTATAGTTTTATTTTTGAAAAAATAATCAAGAATATTTTGCCCCACGAGGAGAAGAAAAATGAAATTATCTCAACTTTATGATTCAGTTATAAAAGCCGCGATTGAAAAAGATTTAAGAGGAAAGAATTTTGTAGAAAGAGAACTTCTTAGACGTAAACAAAAATTTAATACGCTTAGCGATAAAGAAAAAAAGGGTTTCGATACCGAAACATTAATAAATCCTTATTCCGATACGAGAATTTTATTTGGCGATAGGAGTCTTGATGTAAAAAAAATTTTAGTAGGTATCGATATTGAATCAGCCGAGATTATCTTAGCCGATAATATTAGGAATAAGGATGGGCTTGACCTTGTAATCAGTCATCATCCAGAAGGAAAAGCCCTTGCGGGGCTTTCAGAAGTAATGCAGTTACAAATTGATATCTTAGCGGGTTTAGGTATTCCAATTAACGTTGCAGAAAGTTTGACTAGTTCAAGAATAGATGAAGTTGCAAGGAAATTACATTCCGGAAACCATAATCGGGCTGTTGATACAGCAAGATTATTAAATATGCCATTTATGTGCGCACACACAGCATCGGATAATTTCGTTGCAAATTTTCTACAGGATATTTTTGATAAGAAAAAACCATATGAGTTAAAAGATGTTATCGATATTCTTGAAGATATTCCTGAGTATGAAATTGCTTTACAAGGTAAATCTGGGCCGAAGGTTTTGTTAGGCAAAGAAACAAATAGAGCTGGGAAAATTTTTGTTGATATGACTGGTGGGACAGAAGGATCAAAAGATTTATTTAATTATCTTATCCGTGCTGGGGTTAATACTATTATTTCCATGCATCTAAGTGAAGAGCATTTTAAAAAGGCTAGCCTCGAGCATTTAAATATAATTATTGCTGGTCATATAGCATCGGATACTTTAGGTTTAAACCTTTTATTTGACTCGCTAGGAAAAAAAGAGAAGTTTGAAATTATTAATTGTTCTGGTTTTACGAGAATTACTAGATAATAATGCCGCGTCTTTCCCAGGAAACTCTCGATGAAATTTTATCTAGAATTGATATTACGGAAGTCATTTCTTCATATATTCCATTAAAGAAAATTGGCAGGAGTTTTAAGGCTATCTGTCCGTTTCATAATGAAAAAACGGCATCTTTTATCGTAAGCCAGGAAAAACAAATTTACCATTGTTTTGGTTGTGGTGCAGGTGGCAACGCGTTTAATTTTTTAATGCAATATGAGCGCATTGGTTTTCAAGAATCTGTAGAGATATTGGCAAAAAAAGCACAAGTAAGCTTGCCGCAGAGAGAGGAATACAAAGAAACAAGCTTAGTTACAAAATTATACAAGGTTATTGAATCCGCCGTTGTTCATTATCATAATTTATTATTGAAGTCGGATAATGCACTTAGAGCCAGAGATTATCTTAAGAAAAGGAATATTAACCAGGATACAATAAATAAGTTTAAACTAGGATTTGCCGAAGATTCTTGGCAAGGATTGATTGATTTTTTAAGATCTAAAGATATTCCGATATCTCTTATTGAGAAATGTGGTTTAATAGTTCCGCGTCAAAACGGTGGTTATTATGATCGTTTTAGGAATAGAATAGTTTGTCCGATCTTTGATTTAAAATCGAGGCCAGTTGCTTTTAGTGCAAGAGTATTGCCTACTTCTAATCCAGTTGTTGCTAAGGATGCCATTTTACCTAAATATATTAATTCACCAGATACGCCAATTTTTTCAAAGGGAAAACTTTTGTATGGATTAAATTTGGCAAAAGATAACATAAGAGAGTACGGTTATCTTATAATTGTAGAAGGTAATTTTGATTTTATAAGTCTTTATCAGGCAGGCCTATTTAATACGGTTGCAACGCTTGGAACTGCATTGACTAATGATCATGCCAGATTAATAAAAAGGTTTACGAATAACGTAAAGGTATTATTTGATGCTGATAAGGCTGGGGAGTTGGCTGCGCTGCGCGCTTTTGATATTTTTATTGAAGAGGGTATAAATTTAGAGATTGTAGCTTTAGATAAAGGCTTTGATCCTGATTCATATATTCATCAATACGGTATACAAAAATTAAAAGAATTATTGAATCGGTCAAACAGTTTTTTTGATTATAAATTAAAACTTTTAACCGCGCGTTTTGATATAAATTCATCTAATGGTAAGGCAGAAGTAGTAAAAGAAATACTCCTTACTATTAAGAAAATAGATAATGAAGTGCTGAAGACGGATTATTTGAAAAAAGTATCTGAATTGTTAAGGATAGATGAACAGGCAGTTTTTGATGAATTTAAAAAGTTTAAAAATACGCCGAGCGGAGATTTTAATAAAGGTAACTCTATATTTGAATTTAGAAATAATGTTTTGTCTGCAGAAATGACTTTATTAAAATTAGCGCTTAAAGAATCTGACTTTTTATATAGATTAAAGGAAAATATTAATCCATATGAGTTTAGTGATCCGCGAATTGCGGATATAATCAGCGAGATATTTAATTTATTAAATAATAACCAAGAGATTTCTATTTCTAGATTAATTAGCCAGTTTCAAGACAGCGAACATATCAATATTTTATCTCAAGCATCATTATCTGGCGAGTTAGATTTTACCAGTACCGGGAAGGATAGTTCGAGTTTGAATAGATTACTAGATGATTGTATAAGAAGAATAAAGGACCAAAATCTGAAATTGAAGCGAAAAAATATTCAAGAACAAATCATGGTTGCACAGAGAAAAAACGATCAAGACAGGCTTAAGGAACTGCTGGTTGAGTTTAAAAATTGTTTAAAATAAATAAGGAGTATTATGAAAGAAGGAACGATTAAGCAGAATACTGAAAAATTAATCGCGCTTGGTAAGCAAAGAGGTTTTTTGACCTATGATGAAGTAAATCAAATATTACCCGAGGATGCTACGAGTGTACAAGAAATAGATGAAGTTTTTGATTTACTGGGTAGTGAAGATATTGAAATTGTAGAAGATAAAAAAGATACTCTGGATCTTCAAGATGCAGCGCAGGAGTTAAACAAGGAAGATGTTGAGTCAATAGCTCAGGAGCGCGTAAGCCCTATGGATGATCCTGTAAAAATGTATCTTAAGCAAATGGGTTCTATTGATCTTCTCTCGAGAGAAGAAGAAATTGATCTTGCAAAAAAAATTGAAGAAAGAGAGAAGAACTTATTTCAAGTAGTCTTGGTTACAAAGTTTGCTAAGAAAGAGATTATTAAGCTATTTGAGGAGATTTTAGAAAAAAAATCTGGGCTAGAAGATTTAATAAAAGAAGATATTTTCCTAAGAGACGAAAAATTTATAAAAAAAGTTAGCTATTTGACAAAGAAACTGAAGCAAACTAAAGATGAAAACAAATGGCTGCAAATTCTTATAGATTTTAATTTGACTGTTTCTGCTGTTGAGAAGATAATGGATAAAATGCGTGCGTTAATTCTTGAAATTGAATGCATAGATAAACAGTTAGATAGTTTTAGAAAAAGCAAAAAGAAGGCAATAGGAAAAAATAAATTATTACAAAAAAAACGTTCTATAGTTAAAGAATTAGGAATGCCCTATGATAAGATAAAGCAAATTTTTCATTCAATTAGGGTAAAATACTCATTTTTTAATAGGGCAAAAAAGAAATTAGTCGAAGCTAATTTAAGACTTGTTGTGAGCATCGCAAAAAAATATACCAATAGAGGCCTTTCTTTCCTCGATCTTATTCAAGAAGGTAATATTGGCCTTATGCGCGCCGTTGAGAAATTTGAATATAAAAGGGGATATAAATTTTCTACTTATGCCACATGGTGGATTAGGCAGGCAATTACTCGTTCAATAGCAGATCAGGCACGGACTATTAGAATACCTGTGCATATGACAGAAACTATTAATAAGATTACAAGGATTTCTCGTCTTTTTGTCCAAGAATATGGCAGGGAACCGGGTGCCGAAGAAATTGCAAAAGAGTTAAGAATGTCGCAAGGCAAAGTTAAGTCTATACTAAAGATTGCCCAGGAGCCAATTTCTTTGCAGACGCCGATTGGCGATAAAGGTGATACGCATTTCGGTGATTTTATCGAAGATAAAAAAGCAATTTCTCCAGCAAACACAACAGTTAAATCAATGCTTAAGGAAGAGATCGAAGTTGCTTTAGCAACATTGTCAGAGCGAGAAAGAAGAATACTAGAGTTTCGTTTTGGTACACAAGACGGATCTCCTAGGACGCTAGAGGAGGTTGGTAATATATTCAAAGTTACTAGGGAGCGCGTCAGGCAAATCGAGGCAAAGGCGCTCAGAAAACTTCGTCATCCAACAAGGTCTAGAAGGCTTAAATCATTTTTAGACATGACGATTTATAGCGACAGGTTTTAATAATGCAAACTAAAGATAAATTTATTGGTTTAGTTGGCCTTGGTGGTTGGGGCAAGAATATCCTAAGAAATCTTTATGGATTAGATGTTTTAGCGAGTGCATGCGACTCAAGTATAACGGTTTTAGAAGAAAGAAAAAAAGAATTTCCTGGGATAAAATACTGTTTAAATATTGATGAATTATTAGCTGATACAACAATAAAAGCTTTAGTTATATCTAGTCCTGCCGAAACCCATTATGGTATTGCAAAAAAAGCTATTCAAGAAGATAAAGATGTTTTTGTAGAAAAACCACTTTCTTTAAATTATCGGCAAGGTGAAGAATTAATTAGTTTAGCAAAAGAAAAAAATAAAATTCTAATGGTTGGCCATATCCTTCATTATCATCCAGCAATTATTAAATTAAAGGAGTTAATAAAAAATGGTGACTTAGGAAAAATTGAATATATTTATTCTAATAGATTAAACATCGGTAAGGTGAGGATTGAAGAAAATATTTTATGGAGTTTTGCGCCTCATGATATTTCGGTTATCTTATCATTAGTCAATGATAATCCTTTAAATGTCTATGCTTTTGGTGGTGATTATATTACATCTAATCATTATGATACTACATTAACAGGCATGGAATTTAAAAATGGTATTAAGGCGCATATTTTTGTGAGTTGGTTGCATCCTTTTAAAGAACAAAAGTTAATTGTGGTTGGTTCAAAAGCTATGGCAGTGTTTGATGATTTATCCGAGAATAAATTATTAGTTTATCCTCATAAGATAGAATGGCAAAGCGGAAAGATTCCTGTTGCTCAAAAGGCAGATTACTACCCGCTTGAAATCGAAAAGAAAGAACCTTTGCAAGAGGAATTGAAGCATTTTTTAAAGTGTGTTTTAACAAGGCAAAACCCGCTTACTTGTGGTAAAGAAGGCCTTTCTGTATTAGGCGTGCTGGAAAGAGCCGAAAATAGTTTATTAAATAAAAAACAAGGATTATCGAATCTTAACAATCCAACCGATTTTTTTATACATGAATCAAGTTATATCGATGAGAATGTTGAGATAGGTCAAGGGACTAAGATTTGGCATTTTTCACATATATTAAAAAATTCTAAGATAGGCGAAAAATGTATCATTGGTCAAAATGTTTGCATAGGCCCCGATGTTATTATTGGGGATAGATGCAAGATTCAAAATAATGTTTCGGTTTATTCATCGATTACTTTAGAAGACGATGTTTTCTGTGGGCCTTCATGTGTTTTCACTAATGTTTATAACCCGCGTGCATTTATTGAGCGTAAAAATGAGTTTAAACCAACATTAGTAAAAAAAGGCGCATCCATAGGCGCAAATGCAACTATAGTTTGTGGGGTTACGATTGGCCGGTATGCATTTATCGGCGCGGGTGCAGTAGTGAAAAAAGATGTGCCAGATTATGCGGTTGTAGTTGGCGTGCCTGCGAAACAAATCGGTTGGGTGTGTGAGTGTGGTGCAAAGTTAAAATATAAAAAAAGCAAGGCAATCTGTAGCTCTTGCTGTAAGATTTATACTAGCTTACCTAAATAATAAATTACTTGTTTTTTTCTTCTGAATAAGTATAATAATGTTCAATGGATGAACATTATTTTCAAGAAGATGTATTCAAGATTCTAAAGATCCTTTCTACTAGTCAAGATCTCACCCAAAGAGACCTATCCGAATACCTAAATATATCTTTAGGTAAAACTAATTATTTACTAAAAGCGCTTACCCAGAGAGGTCTGGTAAAGATTAAAAATTTTACTAGCCGTAAAGGAAAATTAAACAAACTGAGGTATATTTTAACCAAAAACGGCTTTGAGAAAAAAATAACACTCGCTCGTTATTTCTTAGAAAAAAAAGAAAAAGAGTATTTCGAATTAAAAAAAGAATTAGAGTTATTGAATTCGGGTGTAGTTAATGTATGAAAATTAGTAAATTTCCTAAAAGAATTGTTGTTGAGCTTTCGTTGGATTGTAATCTAGACTGCTCGATGTGTCCGCGAAATCATATTGATAAAAATAAGGGGTTTATGAGTCGTTTCCTATGGGAGAAGATAATCGAAGATATTAATGACAATTCGCCTAATTCCATAGTCATTCCTTTTTGGCGCGGAGAATCGTTATTGCATCCTTATTTTACGGAAATTATTAATTTTGCTTTTAGTAAAGGGTTAAAAATGCATTTTTCTACGAATGGCGTTATTTTTAATGAGAGGATTGCAGCAATATTATCTCATTTTGAATTTATAACTTTTAGTGTACATAATCTTATAGGTTATAAAAATGCCAAGAAGTTTTTATTATTTAAAAACGATGATAATTTTCCAATAACCCAAGTTTCATTTGTCCAAGGCGAAGAAACAATTAAAAATATTTATGATGATTTAATTCAATCAAAAGATTTAGCTGGTTTTGATAGTGTTAGATTGTATGAAGAACATAGTATTGATGGCGCTTTTGGCAGGTCTTCGCAGACTTTAGATTCTAATCGCAATTTTTGCCCGAAGTTGCACGATACGTTGGTTATTGCATTTGATGGATGCGTTTCAAGATGTAATCATGTATGGAATACCGAAAAAGATATAAATATAGCGAATTATAGTATTTCTGAAATATGGAATTCGCGTAGGCTAAGCGAGATTCGTAATAATTATCCCGATGAGGTTTGTTTAGTTTGTGATCAATGGTTAGGGCATACGCGCGGGGAGTCTTTTAGAAAAGTTAACAATAATATTTTACATTACACCTTTAATTAAAATGTGCGGAATCGTAGGGATTATTAATAAGAATGGGCAGCAAGTATACAACTCGATATTGCAAACAATGACTAGCGCCCTTCGTCATCGCGGGCCAGACGGTGAAGGGTTGTATATTGATGAGAATGTTGGGTTGGGACATCGTAGACTTGCAATCATTGATTTAACGGTTAAAGGCCGCCAGCCGATGGCTACAGAAGATAAGCGTTTTGTTATTACATATAATGGCGAGGTCTATAATTTTCGGGAAATTAGAAAGGAACTTGAAAAATTGGGGTATTATTTTAAATCTAACACAGATTCTGAAGTTGTGCTTTATGCATATGCCCAGTGGAAAGAAGATTGTGTTAAGCGTTTTAATGGTATGTTTGCTTTTGCTGTCTGGGATAAAATAGAGCGAAAATTATTTTTTGCAAGAGATCGATATGGGATAAAACCTTTATATTACTGGCAAAATGAAAAAGTGTTACTTTTTGCTTCAGAAATAAAGGCTTTTTTTGAGCATCCGGAATTTAAAAGAGAATTAGATCATGAAGTTCTGTTGGAGTATTTTACTTTTCAAAATACGTTTACTTATAAAACATTATTTAAGGGCGTAAAAATTTTACCACCGGGGAATTTTTTAAAAATTAACATAAGGGAGTGCATACAAGCTGAACAAAAGCAATATTGGGATTTTCATTTTGAAGAAGAAAAAAATATAAAATCGGAAAATGAGTATTTAGAAGAGGTTGATAGATTATTTAACCAGGCAGTAAAGAGACAATTAGTCAGTGATGTAGAAGTGGGTTCTTATCTAAGCGGCGGTATAGATTCGGGTTCAATAGTTGCAATTGCATCTCAACATCTTAAGGATTTTAAGACTTTTTGTATTGGTTTTGATTTATCGTCAGCGTCTGGTTTAGAATTATCTTTTGATGAGAGAGAAAAAGCAGAGCACATTTCTTATCTATACCAGACCGAACATTATGAGATGGTTTTAAAGTCGGGTGATATGAAGCGCTGTATTCCGAATCTGGTTTGGGCTTTAGAAGATTTACGGCTTGGGCAGTGTTATCCTAATTTTTATGCAGCAAAGCTTGCTTCTCGATTTGTTAAGGTTTGTCTTTCGGGATGTGGTGGCGATGAACTTTTTGCAGGGTACCCATGGAGATATTATAAAGCATTACGAGCAAAAAGCTTCGATGAATATACGCAGGGTTACTATAAATATTGGCAGAGGCTTGTTCCGAATAAAACATTACAGGGCTTATTTGCGCCAATTTGGCAAGACGTAAACGGTGTTTGGACAGAAGATATTTTTAAGAATGTTTTTAATAGTCATAAGCTAGTTCCTCAAAAGCCAGAAGATTACATAAATCACTCATTGTATTTTGAAGCAAAAACTTTTTTACACGGGTTATTAATTTTGAGCGATAAATTGAGCATGGCTCAAGGACTCGAAGAGCGAGTTCCATTTTTAGATAATAATTTGGTAGATTTTGGTTTAAAAGTTCCAGTAAAGTTAAAACTTAAAAATATAAATAGTATTCTTGATATTGATGAAGATGAGTTTGTGAAGAAAGAAAAATATTTTGAGAAGATGAACGATGGAAAAGTTATTCTGCGGAAATCCCTTAGGAAGTATAGTGGAGACAGTATTACAAATCAATATAAACAGGGTTTTAGTGGCCCGGATGCAAGTTGGTTTAAAGGAGAAAGCGTTGAATATGTAAAAGAACTGCTTATGGACAAGAAAGCAAATATATACAATTTTTTTGATTACAAAACAACCAATAATTTAATTAATGATCATTTACAAGGAAAACAAAACCGCCGTCTTTTTATTTGGTCATTGTTGAATTTTGAGTGGTGGTGTAAGATTTTTCTTTGCGGTAGCTATGAGACAAAAACGATTACAACACCGAATTTTAATAAAGAATGTTATGAAGTCTCTGTTTAATTTTAAAAATCACTTTCAGGCATTCCGCGAGATTATCGCGCTTTTAACTAGGTATCGTCAGCTTACTTGTGAGATGGCAAAGCGGGAAATTAAAGACCGTTATGCAGGGCAAGTGCTTGGGTTGTTTTGGGTTATCGGTCATCCAATGGTTTTGATGGGCATATATGTTTTTGTTTTTGCTTTTGTATTTAAAATAAAGATTGGCGGCACAATAGAGATGCCATTAGATTATACAACCTATATTCTTTCTGGACTTATCCCTTGGATGTCGTTTCAGGAGTCTATGAACAAGGCTTCTTCGGCAGTTGTTGGTAATGCAAATTTAGTTAAACAAGTTATTTTTCCTATTGAAATTTTGCCGGTCAAAGGCGTAATTGCGGCATTTTTGACACAGATAATTTATACCACGATGTTAATTTTATATGTTTTAATAAAAAACGGATTATTACCTTGGACGTATATTTTGATTCCCGCGCTTTTCTTATTTCAGATACTTGCGATGATTGGTGTTTCTTATATTCTATCATCAATAGGAGTATATTTTCGTGATATTAAAGATTTTGTTCAGGTATTTTGCGTTGTTGGTATGTATGCCATGCCTATATTTTATCTTCCAGAAATGGTGCCAAATATTTTTCGGCCAGTAGTATATTTAAATCCATTTAGTTATATGGTTTGGTGCTATCAAGATGTGTTTTATTTTGGTAGATTTGAGCATTATCAGGCGTGGGTAACATTTATTGTAATAAGTTTAACTATATTTTGCCTAGGGTATCGAATGTTTCGAAAATTAAAGGTTTCTTTTGGGGATGTATTATGAACGATAAATCAGATATTGCAATTAAGGCGTCCAATCTTTCTAAGGCATTTAAAATGTACAAAAAACCATCAGATATGGTTTGGGAAATTTTAACTGGAAAGCGGCATCATCAAGAATTTTGGGCGCTAAGTGATATAAATTTTGAATTAAAACGCGGAGAAGTTATAGGTGTTATTGGACGAAATGGCGCAGGCAAGAGCACTTTATTAAGAATTCTAGCTGGTACGCTTGATAAGACAAGTGGCGAAGTAGCCATAAATGGTAAAGTATCTGCCATCTTAGAATTAGGTACAGGTTTTCATCCCGAGCATTCCGGGCGCGAAAATATTTATATGGGTGGAATGTGTTTAGGTATGAGTAAGGACGAAATAGATAAAAAGATGGATGAGATAATTGAATTTAGCGGTCTTTATAAATATATAGATAATTCCTTCAAAACATATTCATTAGGAATGCAAGCTAGGTTGAGCTTTAGTCTTGCTATTCATCAAGAGCCAGATATTCTAATAATAGATGAAGCCTTGTCTGCGGGAGATGCAATTTTTGTTAATAAGTGTTTGGCGAAAATTCGTCAGATTTGTCAAAGTGATACAACGGTTTTATTTGTCAGTCATTCTACAGAGATGATTAATATGTTTTGTAACAAAGCAATATGGTTGCATGATGGCATGATCGTAGCTAATGACGTTGCAGATTTGGTAATTAAAGCCTATCAGCGTTATATTAATGAACAAAGCCATTCTTATTTAAGGAGCTCGGTTGGTAACAATGATTCTTTCTGTTCACGCGATCTTATTGAATTAAGAGAAAAAGGAGGTTATTTAGATTTAAAAGATAATCAAGATTTTTTTAAATACGGCAGCAAAGAAGCTGTTATTACCGAATTTAAAATTTTCGACAATAAAGGGAAAGAGCGGTATGAATTATTATCCGGGGAGCACATAGAGATCTCTTTGAAATATAAGGGCTATAAATATTTTGATTGGAAACTGCACGGTGCTTGTCGAATATTTACAAGTAATGGTTTATTAGTTTTTACTCCAAACAGCATGGACGATGGTTGCCAGCGGCAAGAATCCTTATTTGAGAATGGAGAATTTAGATTTATTTTTTCTCCTTTATTGTTAGGGCAAGGAGAATATAAATTATCAGCGTTTATTTTGATGGAAAAAAATGGCGAATTCAGGTGGTTGGATTATCATGATAGAGTTTATAGTATTAAAATTAAAAGTAGCAAATATCAGTATAATTATATTGTTGAGCATCCTATTAAAATAAGTCATATCTCTAGCCTTTAGTTTATATATAAATAAAATGAAATTAATAGATATAAAAAGATTTTGGGAAAATAAAGGGGAAAAATTTTCTTTTTTAAAATCAACAACTCCTACTTCTAGAGATCCGTTTCTTGCAAAGTTAGAAATGGACAATATTATGAAGTATCTTAAAAAAAATTTTAATGTTCTGGAGTTAGGATGCGGTGATGCGGCTCACACAATTAATTATGCTAAAAAAGTTAAGCATATTTTTGGATTAGATTATTCTTACAATTTAATTAAAATCGCAAGAAGAAGAGCCCAATCAAATAATATAAAAAATATTAGTTTTATTGTTTCTTCAGTAACAAATCTAAATAATATTTTTAAAGATTCATTGAAATTCGATTGCGTTATATCACAGCGATGTTTAATCAATTTGCCTTCTTGGGAAATGCAATGTAAAGCTTTAAGGCAAATTCATAGCATTCTCAAAAAAGGTGGCTTGCTATTACTTAGCGAAGGGTTTCAAGATGAGCTTAACAGGCTTAATAGATTAAGGGTAACCTTGGGCTTGTCGCAAATTAAAGTAGTAAATTATAATAGAAATTTTTATCAAGAAAAAATGAAATCTTTTATAGAAAAATATTTTAGGATTATAGAAATAAAAAATTATGGTTTTTATTTGTTACTTTCGAGGCTTGTTTATCCCTTAACCATTTTTCCAAAATCTCCGAAGCATGATTCAAGATTTAATAGTTTCGCTATGAACGTATCAAGGCTATTAAATGATAATAGTTTTGATCAATATAGTTATAATTTATTTTATGCGCTTAAAAAGGTTTAATAGGCTAGACAGACAATGAACTATCATTTCGAAGATTTTACTGAAATTACGAATTATTGAAAAATAATCATTTATAATATGAAAAAGATTCCTTTAGCACGACCATATTTTGATAATGAAGAGATAAGATTTATTTCAAAATGTCTTAAAAGTGGTTGGGTTACTCAAGGGCCGATGGTGGCGGAGTTTGAAAGGCGTTTTTCTGAATTACACGAAGTCAAATATTCTTTAGCGATTAATTCTTGTACTTCAGCATTGCATTTAGCTTGTCTAGCGCTAGGATTAAAGCCAGGAGATGAAGTTATCGTTCCGGCTTTTACTTGGGTTTCTACTGCAAATTGCGTTGAATATGTTGGCGCAACTGTGAAATTCGTAGATATTGATATTCGAACTTATAATATTGATATCAACGAAATCGAAAAGGCGATTACTACTAAAACTAAAGCAATTATTGTAGTTCATCTTTTTGGTCTTAGCGTTGAGATGGATAAAATTATTGCTATTGCAAAAAAGTATAATTTAAAAATAATTGAGGATGCTGCTTGTGCTATAGGTTGTAAATATAACGGAAAACCAGTTGGCGGAATTGGGGATATTGGATGTTTTTCTTTTCATCCGCGTAAGATCGTTACTACTGGTGAAGGTGGCATGGTAACAACTAACAATCGTTGTTACGCAGATATTATTAATAGCCTAAGAAATCATGGTACGCGAGGCCCTGAACCCGGCCCAAGAGTGATGAATTATCCATATGAGATGAGTGCGATATCAAATATTGGTTATAATCTTAGGCTTTCTGATATTCAAGGTGCAGTAGGTATAGCACAATTATTAAAGCTCAATAAGCTACTAGAGAAAAGAAAATATATAGGTGACTGTTATAATTTTTTCTTAAGAGATATTGATGAATTAGAACTTCCTTATGTGTCAGATAAAGCAAGCCATACTTATCAATCGTATGTTGTGAGGTTGAAAATTAAGAATAAAAATTATAGGAATAGTATTATGACTTATTTGGCCAATAAAGGTGTTTGGACAAGGCCTGGTACACATGCCATTCCGCGACTCGATGTATATAAAAAACGCTACAATTTTAACTTAGCATATTTTCCTAATGCTATATTAGGAGAAGATATGACAATTTCTTTACCTATTTATTACGAGATAAAAGAGCGAGAACTTAGATATATCACAAATACTTTTAAAACTGCTTTATGTAACTATAAGATATGAAAAAAACAATTCAAGTCTTAGTATATTTTTTGGTTAAGCGCATATTTAAAGATGAAGAAAGAAGAATAGGAGAGCAATTTTCTGCGATAAGAAAGATTATGCTTCGAAATGAGCGATGTTTTCGCGTAGAGAAAATGTCTAATCCATGCTCTTTTATTACGTCTACTGTAGGTGATTACTCATTAGGGTATAGCATGAATCTTCTGAATAATGCATATTGTTTTTGCAAAATTGCTCGTCGTAATGGAGTTGATGCTAAGCTTTTCTTTGACCCAGGTTTTGCCGATGTTGCCATTACATCTTTTCCGCAATGGGAAGAGGTCTATTTTAAGGCAAGCGAAATGCCCCAGAATATCAAGGCATTGCCTTCCTGGGATGTGCCAGATTTCATAAAATTGGCTAGATGGGATTTAGATTATTTGAATAAAATCTCCAATTGTTTTGAATACCGTCGAATGCAGGAGATTTTAAAAGATGCTGCTGTAGATATAATTTATGGCAATGAATTATCCTATCTTTTGGCTTATACCGTATTGCCACATCTTGACCTTTTAAAATTATATAAAACCGTAGATCTTATACATGCAAGTGGTAGTCATATCGCAATAGCATCATTTACTAATAAGCCGTATGTTACTTTTCCTTTTGGCGGCGATTTATTCATTACGCCTTTTGAAGATAATGAGTCTGGTTGGATGCAGGCGCGTGGATTTAGGAGAGCAACAAGACATATTATAGGTGGGAATATAATGATGGATTATATGGATGCGCTAGGAATACCGCGAAAAAAAATAGATTTAATACCATTTATGATAGATACTGATATTTATGCGCCTTGCCAAGATGATTTTTTGTATAAACAATTAAGAACAGAATATCCGGGAAAAGTTATTTTTTTACTGGGAGCACGTCAAAATTGGCAATGGAAAGGCAGTGATAAATTTTGGCGAGCGCTTGCTAAAGTTAAAAATAAATTAGACAACGCAATTTTTCTTACTGTTTGGTATGGACAGGATACAAAGCAATCGTCAGATTTAATTGAAGAGTTGGATCTTAATGGTATAGTTACTAAAATAGGCGTTCTTTCAAAAGTTGCATTGCGAAAATATATTAATGCTGTTGATGTGTGTATTGATCAATTTACTCATGGTGGGCTAGGAACTTTTGCACTTGAATCTATGAGTTGCGCAAAACCTCTTATTACTTATTATTCTTCCGATAAACACTTTAATTTTGAGAAGAATCCTCCCATTTTTAGTTGTTTTTCGGAAGGCGAAATAGCTGAAGCCATATTATTTTGCGTTAATAAACCGGATAGTTTACGAAATCTTGGCCATCAGCATCGCGAATGGATTAAACGCTATCATAGTCATGAAGTCTTATGGCCGGCATATGATGCAGTATATCGAAAAGCCTTAGCTGAATCAAAGGATTGTTAAAAATATGACTGCAAAACGATTATTAGATAAATCTTTAGTAGATTTCGTAAAAAAGATTTTAGCGTGTATTTGCAATTGGTCTTTTGGCTTTTTCTGTATTAATGCTTACATAATACGAAGATTACGTAAACCTAGACAGGTATTCGGTAATAGAAAAAAAATTCTTCATGTAACATGTAGTTTTGATGTCGGAGGCACCCAGCGTCAAATTATTAATTTATGCACAAATAACAACTCTAATTTTTTTTATCATGATGCTATAGAAATCTTTCCAGAATCAAATTATCTGTTCCGTAAAGATATGTATTTAGATAGAGATAGATATGTAAAGGGGAATATATTTAGCAGAAAGTTGGGTGAATATACGTTATTATCTTCATTCCGTTCTCTTCAAATGATTGAGATATATAAACTTGTCTGTGATTTTAGAGCAGAGCGTCCAGATGTCGTCATAGGATGGGGGCATGAAGTGGCAATGTTATCTTTTGTAGCTGCATCGATAGCAAGGATTCCAAAAATTATTTTTTGTATTCGTACTTTTAATCCTTCTTATGGCTGGACAACTATAGGCTCTACGATTAAAAGAGCACACAATAGAATGATGCCGTATTTAAATGGTATTGTGGTGAATAGTAGCATTCTTCAAGACGATTATTCAAAGTGGCTTAATATTAAAAAAGATATGATATGTGTTTGTCCAAACGGCATAGATATTCCATTTTTTACTCAGGAAGAGAAATTCTTAAAACGTAATAGAATTCGTAATCAATTAGGCATTTCAGATGATGCCATTGTAATTATTAATATTGGTCGATTTTCAAAAGAAAAAGGCCAAATGATACTAGCGAGGGCATATCATAGATTGCTTGAAAAATATCCTAATAAGAAAATATATTGTTTATTAGGAGGAGATGGTCATACTCAACAGATAGTTGAAAATTATATTAATACTAATAACCTAACAAAATTTTTGATACTGGGTCGGATTTCCGAAGTAAATCAATATTTGTCTGCTTCGGATATATTTGTAATGGCATCGGATTTTGAAGGTATGCCAAATTCAATGATGGAAGCGATGGCTAGCGGGTTGCCTTGTGTTTCAACAAATCGCACAGGTGCACTTGATGTTGCAAGAGATGATCATGAGGCTATATATATTGATGTTGGTTCTGTTGAACAATTAACAGATAAACTAGCGTATCTTATTGATAGGCCGGATGAGCGGCAAAGAATAGGTAAGAATGCCCAAGAACGGCTAAAAGAATTTTCTATAGAAAAAATGGTTAATAGATTTAATAATTATTTAGAAGAAGTGTTAAAGTAAAAATAGGGGGTGTTTATGTTAAATACGATTAAAAAGTTATTTCCTAAAAAGGTTAATACCCAATATGAAATTTCTACTTTTACGGCAGAGCAATATTCTCAAGAGGAGCGGATAAGATTTTTAGAAGCAAAAATTTCCTTCTTGTTAGATGAATCTTATGCATTAAAGAGTTTAATTCGGTATTTGATAGCAGATGACATGGATAAATTTATATTACCCCAACAGACAAAAGATAGCTTTGATTTTCAATGGAAACATTTACCAGAAGGCGCGGCAATGCTTAGTAGTGAAAACTGGAAGGAAAAAGTTACCGAAACTGTTTGTATAAATACACATCTACCTACCGAATGGTTTAATGGTAAGCGAGTGATGGATGCCGGATGCGGTCAGGGGCGTTGGACATATGGTTTTGGGAAATTGAATGTTGCAAGTTGTGTTTCTTTTGATATTTCAGATAACGGTGTTGCAAGAACAAAAGAAGTAGTTAGAGAATTTGGTGGCAATTTTACAGTTATTAAAAAAAATATTTTAGAAGAACTTAGTTTTTCGGATGATTTTGATCTTGTTTGGTGTTTTGGTGTATTGCATCATACTGGAAATACATATAAAGGATTTCAGAATCTT
Organism: Candidatus Omnitrophota bacterium; assembly: GCA_040753015.1. GTDB lineage: Bacteria > Omnitrophota > Gorgyraeia > Gygaellales > JBFMHM01 > JBFMHM01. The sequence goes on along the minus strand of JBFMHM010000002.1, from coordinate 67,146 downwards.
GTTAAATGCGTAAAACCAGGCGGGTATCTATTTTTAATGCTTTATGGGGAACCTAGGCCGACAAACATAGAAGATTTTTTATACTATCACGAGATGCACGATATGCGGTGTAGAATAAAAAACTTGCCGTTTTCTGAGAAAATAGAGCGGATTGAAGAAAAATATGGTAAAGATAATATTCATGGTTATTTTGATGCTATTTCTCCAGAAATAAACGATCTCTATAGGTGGGATGAGATAGTTTCTTGGCTTATAAATGCAGGGTTTGAAGATATTAAACGAACATTACCCGATCACCCTAATCACCATGTAATTGCTCGTAAGAAAATATAAGGAGTTTAACTAATAATGTGTGGAATTTTCGGAGCAATAAGTCTTAATCGAGAACTGGCTAATAAAGCAGTTGGTATCGTAAAAAATGGGATAGGGCTACTTAAACATCGCGGTCCAGATGATTTCGGTATAGAGAGCATCGGTCCTGTGTGCTTTGGGCATACTAGGCTATCCATTATTGATCTCGAAAGTGGCCATCAACCAATGCAGGATTATGCTAAGGTTGGCTTAATTTCTTACAATGGTGAAATATATAATTTTCAAGTTATAAAAGAAGAATTAAAAAAAACTGGGTATGTTTTTAATACTAGTTCAGATACAGAGGTTGTGCTTAATGCATACTTAGAGTGGGGCAATAATTGTTTAAAGCATTTCCGTGGGATGTTTGCTTTTGTCGCAGTAGATTTTAAAAAACAAAAAGTTATTATCGCTAGGGATAGATTAGGTAAAAAACCTCTGTTTTATACAATCAGAAACGACTCGTTATTTTTTTCAAGCGAATTAGAGCCTCTTTATAAAACTATCGGGGATTTTAAGGTTGATTTTGATGCTTTAGATGATTATCTGTCTTGGCAGTATATTCATGCTCCACGGACAATCTATAAAGAGGTATATTCTCTTGAGCCGGCACATTTATTAGAAATTGATTTATTAACAGGAAATATGATTAAGAAAAGATATTGGAAGCTTCATTTTACAGAAGATTGTTCTCTGTCAATTGAAGATTGGGAGCACAAGCTTGATTGTAAGTTAAGAGAATCAGTAAAACTACGGTTGGTTAGTGATGTTCCTTTTGGCGCATTCTTAAGCGGTGGGATTGATTCTAGTTTAATCACTGGATATATGGCGGATATACTTGAACAACCAGTAAAAACATTTAGCATCGGCTTTAATGAAAGTGATTTTTCAGAATTAAATTATGCAAAAACAGCTTCTCAAATAAATCGCACAGAACATCATACCGAAATTGTAGAAGTGGATTCATTTGGACTCTTGCCTCTTTTAGTAAGGCACTATGGTCAACCGTTTGCAGATTCATCTAGTATTCCTACTTATTATGTCTCTCGTATGGCTGCTAAACATGTGAAGATGGTTTTTAGTGGAGATGGCGGTGATGAAAATTTTGCCGGGTATAACAGTTACGAATATGTTATGCGAACTTTGCAGGGTGATTTTTCTAATAATCAGTCGAATTTTACATTTAAGCAAAAATTGCGTAGTTTAGGGTATTATTATTATTTTCGATTTAAGCGTCTAATCGTACCCGGAAATATTACTAATCATGCTTATGAATTACATTGTCATACCGCAAAACATTTTTCTCCAGGCGAACGAAGAAATCTTTTTAAGAAAGAATACAGAGACGTTGTTTGTGATATTGCTAAAAATCGCAGAAACTTGATGAATATAGGTCATCAGCCAATGATAAGCAGGCTTCAATATCTTGATTTGATGACCTATTTACCGTTTGATATTTTGACGAAAGTCGATATTGCATCTATGGCAAATTCTATTGAGGTAAGGGCTCCGTTATTAGATCATGAGATGGTGGAAACAGCAGCTAATATGCCGGTCGAATTTAAACTAAAAGAAGAAAAAATAAATAATGGCATCGAATATCATAAGAAATTTATTTTAAAAAAGATTGCAGGGTGTTATTACCCTAAAGATTTTATTGAGCGGCCTAAAATGGGCTTTGGAATACCGCTTGGTATTTGGTTTGCCAATAAATTAAAAAATAATATTCGAAAGAAACTGTTAGATTCCGAATACCTGCCGTTTTTATTCAATATGAAAGAAATCGCCTCAATAGTGGATAGGCATTCAGAAGCTCATGATAGTTCAGCAAAATTATGGAATTTACTTTTTCTTGAAGAATGGTTGCGTAGCCATCCTGATTCATTATGATAGATTCAAGATTTAAAAAAAATATTTTTCCAAGTTGGTTGTTTATTTATAAATTAACACTCGGTATATTTTATCCTATTAATTATATTTTGTTGGTATTATTAAAAAATAATACTTATTCACAATCTGTATTGCATATATCGTATATGATTCATGTTCCGTACTATATGGTTTCTGCTTTACGCCGCCAGGGGATAAAGGCCGATTATTTGGCTATTGGGACTAGTCGTTATTGGGATAAGTCTGATTTTAAAGTTACTTATTCAAAACTACCATTTTTACGCCCCATGCAAGAAATGTATTGGTTTTGGAAGGTGGCAGCGCGTTACGAGGTTTTGCATTTACATTTTATGCTTAGTATTTCGTATTCAGGTTGGGAGTTATCATTGGCTAAAAAAATGAAGCGGAAAGTTGTTGTGCATTTCCGGGGATGTGATATTAGGGATAGGACAAATAATATGAAAATTAGTCCCGAGGTTAATATTTGTCAAAATTGTGATTATTTTATTAATTATACTGGTAAATATAATTGCGAATCGGATTATGTCAAACAACGAAGGAATTTAGTTACAAATTATGCAGATTTATTTTTATTCACAACTCCAGATTTAAAAGATTTTGTACCAAATAATTCTGTATGTTTATCTTTTTTTACTCCAGAAATCGATATTTCGAGCTTTTTTTCAAGTGGTAATGGTAAAGAAATAAAAGATAGCATCAAAATAGTGCACGCAACAAATCACCCCGGCATTGAAGACACCAAAGAGATTAGAAACATCATAGATAGTTTAAAGCAAGATGGCTATAATATTGAATTTCTTTTTCTTAACAAAATTCCGCATCTTGAGGTTTTAAAAGAATATCAAAATGCAGATTTATCTATTGGCAAAATGAAAATGGGATACTATGCTAATGCCCAAGTTGAAAGTATGTTTTTTGGTGTGCCTGCCATAACTTATGTTAGAGATGAGTTTGTGACCGATGATTTGAAGGACTCCGGATTTATTCTTACAAATTTAGATGACTTAAAAACAACTCTTAAATATTTTTTATCTAATCCTGCCGAACTTAAAAAAAAGAAGATGATTGCGCGAAGCTCAATTCTTAGTCTGCATAATAATGATAAGTTGGCGCGATCTTTAGTTGGTTTGTACAGGTCTATTAACCTTAGCGGAGATATTTGTGCGATTAGCGAAAAAAACTAGATACTTATTTTATAAATATCTTTTTAAAATAAAAGATATTTATCGCAAAAAAAAACTCAATAAGACGAGGAGTGTTAAAGAATTAGAAGCAATTGTTAATTATCTAGAATCTGAGGTAAGCCGTATTTCTTCTTTGGTAAGATATATTGCTACACCAAGAATTAATGATTTGCCTTTTATTAAGCGGACAAATGATAGTTTTGATTTTCAATGGAAAAATATAGAGAATAATGGGTATAATTTAAAAAATAATAACTTTTTGAAACAAGCTACCAATAATGTTTGTCGTTTTACATCTCTGTCTTGTGGATGGTTTAAAGGGAAAAATATACTAGATGTTGGGTGTGGTTCTGGACGTTATTCTTGGGCTTTGTCTAAATTAGGGGCAAATGTATTATCCATTGATCAGTCTGGGTATGGTATTGAGAAGACAAAAAAAGCATGTGCTGAATTTAAAAATCATAGAGCAATACAAGTTGATCTTTTAAAGCCATTTCAAATAGATGAAAAATTTGATTTAGTGTGGTGTTTTGGTGTATTGCACCACACAGGTGATGCTTATGGAACATTTAAAAAAATAGCTTCTTTGGTGCGTCCAAATGGATATTTATTTGTTATGATCTATGGAGAGCCCAGGCCAGGCGTCATAGAAGATTATTTGACGCTAAATGAGTATATGTACTGGAGAAAAAAAACATATAATATGAGTTTAGATGAAAGGCTTAATTGTGTTCGTGAGGTAATGAAAAAACGTAAATTCAGAATATGCGGGGAAGAGAATATTGATGGATATTTTGATGCTATATCGCCATCTATAAACGATCTATATAGTTTCGAAGAAATTAAACAATGGTTTATGTTAGAAGATTTTTGTGAGATAATAAGAACCGTTGATGCAAGAAATCACTATATAATCGCAAAAAAAAGCACAAAAGCAAGGAGAGTTTAATGCGCCAGATATTAAAAGTAATTAGCATTATATGTGTTGTTCTGATTTTTTGTATAGGTATGCTATTTTTTACGGAAATAGCATTTAGGTTGTTTATAAATAAGGTACCAACGGGTTATTTAATAGATACAGAATTGTTTACATATCAACAATATGTTGTTTCGAGCTTTCCTCCGGATTTAATTTTAGGAAAGACTAAAAATGTATTAGAGTCTTATTTTTCAAAAGACGAATGTGTTGACTTAGGAGGGGCTAAGGCGCGTTTTAACAGTTATGGATTCCGTTCTCCAGAATTTAAAAATTTACCACCTAAAAAAAAGAATGAATTCCGAATTATAATTACTGGTGGTTCGGTTGCAACAAGTTGGGCTGTAGGCGAGAGTTGTACCTTAGATAAACAACTTTATGAAAGATTAAAATTAAGACATCCAGAAGTTAATTTTAAAATATTTAATTTAGCTGGAGCTGCTTGGATATCGTTTCAAGAGTTAATCGCGATTCAGTTATTCGGGATTAATATTGACCCTGATTTAGTAATTGCATTAGACGGCTTTAACGATATACAGCATGCTTACCATATGCCTATTAATTTATCCTATAGTAATGGGCATATCGTCAATGCATTCAATAGATATAAGGATTGGATTAGTGCTGGGCCACAACAATTATTTCGTGATTTAAAATTTATAGCTTATTTAAAGAGTTTTTTAACTACGCGTAAGTATCGTAAACCAAGTCAGACAAGCGATCAGTCGAAAAGGCCTAAATATCCAAAAACCGCGTTTAAACCTGAACCGGGTAAACTTGCCAGTGAGTTGCAATCTTTGCCTGTTGATTTAAATGTAATTAAGGCTAGAACAGATTTTGACCCATACAATAGACAAGCAGTGGAAAATTATTTAAAAAATATAACTTGTATGGCACGTTCGCTCGATAGTATTGATTCAACTTTAATAGTTGCTTTGCAACCAACCTTGTTTCTTAAAAATCCTTTATCCGAACAAGAAAAAATAAATCTGTATAAATATTATGAACCAGAGGTAAATTTCTGCGTTCAAGGTTATATTAGAATGATCGAAGGTTTGGAGAAATTATCTAGAAAAGAAAAAAATGTGATATTTTGTGACTTGAGTAGAGTTTTTGAAGGCGATAACAGTACTTTAATAGGTGATAATGTGCATACCCATAAAGTTGGTTATGGAATAATTGCTGAAAGGTTAACAAATGTTATTTCCGATTACATTAGCAGTAAATAATATTAATTTTTTTGCAAAATTATACCATATAAATAAATATGCTTAAAAATATCATGAGTTCATTGCTAGTTTTTCTTAAAAATAGGAGGTACGGCCTTATCCTTTGGTTGTTTATGCCGGCGTTGATTATTGTAATGTTTATATTTACTTCAGTAGTTCCTATTATGTATATGTTTACGCTTTGTTTTTACTATGCATTGTTGGGTCTCTTACAAAAAGTATTTCAACGAAGAACGATCGCAATTATTTTATCGATTATAATCTGTTTTATTTTTATTTCACGATTAAAGTCTTCTAGTAAAATGCCGGATAAAAAAGATTTAACTTTAATTTCAATTTTTCAAGTAGAAAAAGGGGAGTCTATCGAACAAGATTTTTTAATTCCAAAAAATAACTGGTGTTTTAATCATTGGCTTAATAATAAAGATAGCGATGTTGTTTTAAGATTGGTTGCTGATATTGATATAGAAAATTCACATCTTTATATCAATGGGAAAAGGCTTGGCACTGTAGCATCTTTGCTTGTCAATAAGACTGGAAAATTTTATAGTTATCCCGTTTATAATTATATAGTTAAGCTACCCAAAGAGGTATTTTTTGGGGTTAATAAAATTACGATTAAAATTACTTCAACAAAGGATTATAGTTTAGCTTATAGCAGCGGAATACATCCTTTTCCAGTTTTTAGCCATTGTCGTTTGATAAAAGCAGATGGCTCAATGCAGGACATATCTAATAATTATTACCACAGGCGTTTCAGGTTCGATAATGTTATTTATTTAATTTCGACTAAATATTTTACAAAAGATAAAGATCCGCTGATTATGGGAACTATTTTTTAATATAGTTTATAAGAAAATATGCGCGAATTTATTGTTTTGCCTAAAAATAGAAAACATTTTTATACTACTTTATTTCTAGTATTGATATTTATTATTTGTTTTTTTGAAGGTTTTTTACATAGAAATTTTGATTATCTTTTTACGGCTTGTATCCGAGATTCTTCGTTAACTCAAAGCTTGTCGTATTATCCCCATGGTTATATGTTCGATGACGATGTTGGTAATCATAAACTTCATGCGGAGGGTTACGCTTTAGCTATAAATACTTATAAGATGGCTACAATTTTTAAGAAAAAATCTAATTTATCTAAACTATCTGCTCAATATACCCCAGACAAATACCGCGTATTTCCATCTTTTCTAGCATCTTTTTTGTTATATTTCCTTAGTTTAAATAATGCCTATTTTATTATAAATTTATTATGTTGGATGCTTGTTGCATTTTCGATATGGTGGCTTGGGAAGCGCATATTTAATTCTATGATAATTGGTTTTATAGCAGCATTTTTATGCGCAACAAGTTATACAATGATAATCTTTAGTTCTGGTGTTAAGGCTGAAATTTTTCAGTTAAGTTTTTATGTTATTTTGATTGCATTAGCGTTGTTTTTAGAACATTTTTCAGATGATATTTCAAAACAAGGATTAATAAATTCTTTTTTACTAGGGATTTTTAGCGGGTTAGGTATTTTTGCTGGTGGCGCTACTGTTTATTTTATCCCATTTTTAATTTTTTATGGCCTCATGGTAATGAATTTTAAAAAATTTTTGATACGAAACTTATTTTTGGTTATTGGTTGTTTATTAGTTTACTTTAGCATAAATTCTTTTATTGACCAAGGCAAATCAGCTTCTGTATTGAGTTGGATTTTTGGGCATGGTTTTAATCTAAGTAAATGGTTTTATACTTTTAAGAGTAGAATATTAAATCATTTTATTTTTCTTATTCCGCTGCCTCTTTGGTTTGGAGCTATTTTTGGCCTATTTATGTTAAAAGTAAAAGAGTCTAAAATTATTTTATGTATTGCTAGTGTTTTTATTGCTTCAGAAATTATAATGTGCGGAGCTAATCCGTATCAATGGTATACGCCAGCCGCATATTACCTTCAATTAATATTCCCTATCTATTTTTTAAATGCTAGATTTATTTATTTTTTGATACTCGAAAGACGTAATAATAGCAAGTCGTTTTTAATCTTTATTAAAAGAGTATTAGCAGCAATATTTATTTTACTTATACTCTTTATGTCCAATATCAGGTTAATTGGCAACAAATATTTTTTTTATAACGCGCTTTCACCAATACCAGTAGAAATATTTCATCATTCTTATTTTACATTTGACAATATTTATCTTTATGAAAAAGTTAGTAAAGAAAAATTATAGAATACTATATCAATTAATTCTAGGATTAATCTAATTATGAAAGTAGCTTTTATCCAAAATCTTACCGAGCAATTGCAGGGCTATATGTTCTTGTCTTCTTCTTTGAAAACGCATGGACACGTTAGCGAAATTTTTGTGGATAATTTTGAAAAGAATATTGTCGATGGATTAAAAAGGTTTAGTCCTGATGTTTTAGGTTTCTACTGTGTAACTGGTAATCTAAATTGGGGTTTATCTTTAATGCGCGAGTATAAAAAATATAATCCGCGCTGTCTTACGCTTTTAGGTGGCCCACATCCTACTTTTTTTCCTGAGGTAGTTTTTGAACAGGGAATTGATGCAATATCAATGGGAGAGTCAGAGAATGCGATTGTAGAATTATGCGAAAAATATAATGGTACTGTAGAATCGATTTACGACTTGAACAATATCTGTATTTTAAAAAATAGAGTTTTACATAAGAATCCATTATCACCGCTTATAGCTAATTTAGATTCATTGCCAACCCCAGACCGCAGTATTTATGATAAGTATCGGTATTTTACTAATCTTGAGACAATGTCAGTTATGGCCTCTCGGGGCTGTCCGTTCAACTGTAACTATTGCTACAGCCATAAGCTAAAAGATATGTATAAGGATTTAGGAAAATTTGTTAGATTTAGGAGCCCGCTAAATATTATTGCCGAATTGAAAGAACTTATTAAAAGGTATCGAAGGCTTAGGTATATTATTTTTGCAGATTCAACATTAAATACAAATAATCAGTGGTTACTTGATTTTTTGACAGTTTATAAAAATAATATTAATTTGCCGTTTACTTGCTATCTTCGTGTTGATATTACTACTTCTGAGCAGATAGATGCGCTTGCTGATGCAAATTGTCGAACGATTACATTTGGAATTGAAGCTGGTTCTTATCGCCTTAGGAAAGAGATTCTAAAGAGAGATATGAAGGATGAGGTAATTATAAATATTGCTAAAAAAATAAAAGAAAGGAAGATTATTCTTGCTACGGGTAATATGTTTGGTTTACCAACTGAAACATTAGACGAGACCTTGGGGCTTATTCATCTTAATCAGCGCATTAAAGCCGATATTGTTTCTTCGACAATATTTACGCCTTATCCGGGTACGGAATTAGAACGCATTGCGAAGGAGAAAGGGCTTTTGGGGGAAATTGATTATAATAATTTACAAAGCTACTATCACCATTCTGTTTTAAAACAAAAGGATATTCGTATGCAGGAACGCATACAAAAGATAGCAGTGTATTTTGTTTGGTATCCAAAGCTTAGTTTTTTCTGGAAATTTTTAGTTATACGGTCACCCTTTTGTATTCTTCATTTAATGTTTCTTCTTAGCTTAGCCGCTACAGTAAAAAAAGCATTTGGTTATTCGTTTTTAGGTGTTATACGCTACGGAGCTCTGAATTTTAATATTTTTTCAAAAAATTAGACATATGTTATCAACAATATTCGGTAATATGATTATGGGGTGTTATAGATTCAGGAAAAATTCGTTATTCTGGATATATGCGATAATTCCACTAATAATTTTGATAGCGTATGTAATATCTCCGACTCATTGGTTAGTATATATCATGACTTATATTATTTATTATCCAGCGGTTATTACATCTCTTAGGTTTTGTCGCAGGATAATCATAATGTCCATTCTGATTTTAATTACAGCAATTATTTTATGTTCTCGCATTCATCCTGTAAAAAAATTTCCCATCGGGAAAGATTCTACTGTTTTTTCGGAATTTCAAGTGAATACAGGTGAAGCCATGGAACAAGATTTTTTTCTTCCGAAATCAAATTGGAGATTTAATCGTTTAATGAACGATGATAATATTGAAGTTGTCTTACGATTGATGATAGACTTCGATGTTAAAAATTCTAGCATATACATAAATGGAAATGATATAGGAAAATTATCATCTTTAATAATCTATAAGTCAGATAAATTTTTCTACAATGTTTTCCCAGTCTATAATTTTTTATTAAAACTGCCTAAAGATTTGTTAAAGAATCAGGATAAAATTACAATAAGAATTGTTTCTAAAAAAGCTTTTAAGATTGGCTATAGTAGCGGCGTTCATCCTTTACCAAAGATACCGCATAGCCGATTAATTAAAACTGATGGAATAGTTGAGGATATATCGGATAGATATTATAATCGGCGTTTTAGATTTCAAAACGTTATATATTTTATTTCAAAAAAACACACTGCAGCTAATAAGAATTCATTGATGGAAAATAATTTATTGATACTCGGGGCTTTGTTATGAAGAAAAATATTTCTTTTATGGTTTTTTTGTTTTTTGCAATTATATGTGTTACGGAAGGATTTTTGCATAAAGAGATCGATCCTTTAATTACTAATTGTTTACAACATACAACATTGAGTAAGGTGCTTTCGTATTATCCTCACGGTTATTGTTATGACAATGATATTGATAATGAAATGATGCATCCCGAAGGTTATGGATTGATGTGCAATGCGTATTTTTTAGGTGGTATTTTTCCTGGTAAATCACCGGCCATATATTGCGATTATCCTCCAGATAAATATCGGATATTAATTCCTTTCCTATCTTCTTTTTTTCTTTTTTTTACAACATTAAAAAACTCGTATCTTATAATAAATATTATTTTATGGGCTGTTGTTTCTTATGCAATGTGGTGGCTTGGTTGCTATATATTTAATTTGAAAAAAATTGGGCTCCTTGCTGGTTTTTTATGTGCGACAAGTTATGCTGTTATAGCGCTAATCGCAGGAGGGAAGGCAGAAATTTTTCAGCTGGCTTCTTATGTTTTATTAATCGCATTATCATTGCGTCTTAACCATTTTGCAAATAATGATTCATTTTACGCATTACGTGATTCGTTTATATTAGGCTTATTCAGTGGAATATTATTATTTGCCAGTTTTAGTTCTATATACTTCTTACCATTTCTATTTTTTTACGGTATTGCTACTTCGCGGTTTGAGATATTTATTAAAAGAAATGCGGTACTCTTACTTGGACTTATAGCAGTTTATTCTCTCGTTACGCCTTTTATAAAACAGCCATTAACCCATACTATGTTTCGCTGGGTGACTTCGCAGCATTTCGATCTTATAAAATGGTGGATTTCTTTTAAGTTGAGAATAGCCAACCATTTTATTCTAATTGTTCCATATTACTTGTGGATTGGTGCTGTTGGGGGCTTATTTCTATTAAATAAGAGAGAACTAAAATTGATTTTATGTATATTAACCGTATTTTTTGCTTCGGAATTTATAATGGTTGGTGCTAATCCGTACCAGTCTTATACACCCGCTCATTATTATTTACAAATTTTATTTCCATTATATCTTTTGAATGCGAAATTTTTATATTTTTTAATATTCGATATTCGAAATAATAATAGATTTTTATTAATTTTTAAACGTTTTATCGCAAGCGTTTTTATAATTGTTACACTGATTGTTGCTAATTTAGCTTTAATAGGTAATAAATATTATTCTTTTGTTATGATGGCACCAACGCCAATAGAATTACTTTATCGCTCATACTTTACTTTTAACAATCTTTATATATATGAAGATATGTATAAAAAGGAGTATAGAAAATAATGATTTGGATACTGTTACCGGTTTTTAACGAAGAAGGTTCTTTGCCTCGCTTGCTTCCTAAAATAGAGAATAGTATCAAAAATATTGGATTTGAGTATCGCATTGTTGTGGTTAATGATGGCTCAAGAGATAAAACATCTTTAGTGTTACAAGGGTACACTAATATATTACCCTTAGATATTATTGATCACGTTATTAATCGGGGTTTAGGAGAGACGGAGAGGGATGGGTTTGAATATATTGCTTCGCGTTGCGATAATGATGATATTGTTATCCGTATGGATTGCGATGATACACACGAACCTCGATATTTTTTATACTTAATTGAACAAATTATGAATGGATATGATGTTGTTATTGCTTCACGATTCAAGCCAGGCGGTGGTCAAAAAGGCGTTAATGTTTATAGGGCGTTAGTAAGTTATTTTGCTAATCTATTCATGAAGATGGTTTTTGGTGTTAAAGGAGTTAGAGAGTATTCCTGTGGATATAGGGCTTATCGCGGCCATGCTATAAAATATGCTGTTAAAATATTTGGTAATGGTTTTATACAACTTAAAGGATTGGGCTTTACTTCAACATTGGAGACTGTTATAAAATTAAATCTTTTAGGTTGTAAATTTACAGAAATACCGTTTGTCCTTCGGTATGACCAAAAGGTAGGTAATAGCAAGATGGTAAGCAGCGTAACTACAATTGGGTATTTAGTTATGGCATTGCTTTATCATTGGCCATTTGGAGGATGGAAAATTTTCTATAGAAACCTTTCAAAAACTTATAATGAATCAAAAGAAGAAGCAATTAGAAAATATGCATATTGTAACAAAAAAAAGACGGCTGCTTGCAGAATAGGTGGTGGTTAGGGTTATGTGCGGTATATGTGGAATTGTCGGAGAAAATATAAATACTAGTAAAAATGAGCTCATTGTGCGCGCCATGATGAAAACACTTATTCATCGAGGGCCAGATGATTGTGGTATAGAAAAAGGTAAAAATTTTATATTTGGACATCAGCGTCTATCTATTATTGATATTAACCATGGTCATCAACCAATGTTGACAGATGATAAGCAAGTGGTATTGGTTCTGAATGGAGAAATATATAATTATCTTGAACTTAAAAGAGAATTATCGCTTAAAGGGGTTAAGTTTAAAACTACTTCAGACACTGAAGTATTGCTTAAATTGTATGAACAAAAAGGCCCAAAATGCCTAGAATATATTAATGGTATGTTTTCTTTTGCGATTTTTGATAGCAGAAAAAAGATTTTTTTTGCCGCACGTGATCAATTCGGTATTAAGCCATTTTATTACTACGCATTTCCCAACGGAAACATTGTATTTGCTTCAGAAATAAAAGCTATACTTCAGCATCCTCGCATTCGTGCCGAAGTTAATTATGATGGATTAGAGGAGTATCTTACATTCCAATTTTGTTTTAATAATAAAACTTTATTTAAGGGAATAAAGAAATTAGAGCCTGCGCATAAAATTAATTGGTTTCTTTCAGATGGTGATAAATTTCAGATACAAGAATATTGGAAGCAGAATTATAAAGTTGACACAAGGCATAGTAAGGCATATTCAATAGATAGATTGAAGTTTCTCTTGGAGGATTCTATACAGCTTCAATTGCGTAGCGATGTGTCTTTAGGGGCATATTTAAGCGGTGGTATTGATTCTAGTGTTGTAGCGAGCTTGGCTGGTCGGTTATACGGCAACGATTTTCAATGTTTTACTGGAAAGTTTAAAGAAGGTATTTTGTTTGATGAAAGTAAGTACGCAAAGGTTGTAGCTAAAAACATAAATACTAAACTTCATTTTGTTACGATAGAAGAAAATGGCTTTATACGATTAATGCCAAAGCTTATTTATTGTATGGATGAGCCGGTGGCTGGCCCTGGCCTTTTACCGCAATATGTTGTTTCTAGCTTTGCTGCGCAACATGTAAAAGTTGTTTTAGGCGGCCATGGCGGTGACGAAATTTTTGGAGGTTATACTCGTTATGCAATAGCTTATCTAGAACAATGTATTAAGGGAGCAATTTATGAAAGTCAAGAGGAAGGCAGGCATATTGTAACTTTAAATTCGATTATTAAAAATCTTCCTGCTTTAAAAGAATATGTGCCAATGCTTAAGGAATTTTGGAAAACCGGCCTTTTCGAGTCCATGGATAGTAGATATTTTAAGCTAATCGATAGAGGCGGAGATTTAAAATCAGTTCTTAGTAAAGAAATGCAATCCTTGCATAGTAAGGAGAAAATGTTTGAACATTTTGCTTCAGTATTTAATAGCGCAGGCACAAAATCATATATAAATAAAATGTTGCATTTTGATCAGAAGACGTTATTGCCAGCCCTTATGCATATAGAAGATCGTGTAAGCATGGCAGCATCACTTGAGTCTAGGGTACCACTTTTAGATTATCGAATCGTAGAGTTTGCAAATACGCTACCACCCGCATTAAAATTTCATGGCGGGAGATTAAAGCATATCCTACGTGAAGCAATGAAAAATGTTTTGCCTTCTTTAATACTTGATCGGCGCGATAAGATGGGGTTTCCTGTTCCCTTGAAAGAATGGCTCAAAAAGGGTCCCGTTTGTGATTTTGTTAGAAGTATTATTTTAAGCGATTCTGCTCGAAAGAGAGGCTTATTTAATGTTAAAGAGGTTGAAAAATTGTTAGAAAAAGAAGGTAATTACGTTCGTCAGATTTGGGGTATATTGTGCCTGGAATTGTGGCATCAAATTTTTATAGATAAAAATAGTGCATATTCGTTTTTACACAAAGGTAATTTATGAAAATAAAAATATTATTATCTTCCGCGCTTCTTAATGCCGAAGACATGTTTGGGCAGTATAGTAAAGGCGCAGGTGCATATTTGCCACACGGCCTTTTATCTATTGCTTCTGTTTTGCGAAAACATGGGCATGATGTTTCTATTTGCGATCCTTACGCTATGGGGATGGATGAAGCCGCTTATAAGAGTTATTTAATTGCCAACAAGTTTGATATTATTGGTTTAGGTAATTGTTATACGAGCCAAACAGATAATTATTTTACAACAGCAAAAATATGTAAAGAGGTTTTGCCGAACACAAAAATATGCATAGGAGGCGCGCATCCGACATTATTCGCCCAAGAGACATTGGAAAGATGTCCTTATATTGATTTTGCCGTACGAGGTGAAGGAGAATGCCAATTTCTAAAGCTTACCGAGACATTATCTAACGACGATTTTGATTTTTCGATAATTGAAGGCCTTGTTTTTAGAAGCAAGGATGGTATAAGGAGTAATGTGTTGCCTTTACCAATCGAAAATATTGACGACATTCCCTTGTTTCCTTATCACCTTCTTCATATGGATAAATATATACCGCCACCAAGTAATTATAAACAATTACCAACATACGGTATGCTTGTTCAAAGGGGATGCCCTTATGGTTGCGTTTATTGCGATTCGAGAATTCATGGAAAAAAGCTGCGACAAATAAGCATTAAAAGAGCTATTGAGGAGATTAAGTTTCTTTGTGATTATTATGGAATGAAAGGTGTTATATTTCATGATAGCGTATTTACCATTAATAGAAATTGGGTGATGAGTCTATGCGAAAAATTGCTTGAAAACAAGATAAATATACACTGGTCATGCTACACGCGATGTGATCTGGTTGATAATGAGCTTTGTCGTCTTATGAAAAAAGCAGGATGCTGGAATATATCTTTGGGTATCGAAAGTGCTAATCAAGCTAGTCTCGACTTAATAAAGAAGAATATTACGGTCAGCCAGATAGTTTGTGGGATAGAAGCTGTACATAATGCTGGTATTGAAACAATAGGAAGCGTTATTCTCTGTCTTCCAGGAGAAGATGAGACGATGGTTAAGAACACGATCCATTTCGTCAAAGCTATGAATATTGATTTTCCCGTATTTTTTATGCCTGTACCATTTCCGGGAACAGAACTATACGATCTCTGCAAACAAGACGGCGGGCTTATAGAAAATATTGATTGGGCAGACTATCGGCAATGGATGGATCAAAAAAATCCATTATATATAAATCCTAAGATTGGTAAAGAAAAGATGATAGCATTATATCAACATGCTTTTAGGACATTTTATTTATCACCAAAATATATTTTGAAAAGTTTTAGAAAAATAAGAACACTAAGCGATTTTAAAAAATATTTTAGAGGCTTTTGTTCTATTAAAGGGCTATTTGGTATATCCATTAAGAGTCCATTTTTAAGCATGCGAGATTAAATATGCCTACTTTAAAAACAAAAATAACTGTGATCGGCGGAGGGCTTTTGGGTTTATCAATCGCATATTTTCTAGATAAAAGCGGCTATACCGATATAACTGTTGTTGAAAAAGAAAACAATTTAGGCGGAGCATGCTCATGGATAAAAGTTGATGAAACAATCGTTAGTCGTTTTTATCATATTTTACTTCTTGAAGATAGTTGTATTTTTAATCTAATGGATGAATTGGGGATTAAAAACTCTTATGGATTTAATGTTACACGCATGGGAGTATTCGATGGTCAAAAATCTTATTCTATTAGCACGCTCAAAGAACTTCTTACTTATCCAAATCTTTCCATTATTGATAAATTTCGATTAATGTATACTTTATTCTATGCTAAATGTCAAAAGGATTGGAAAGCGATAGAGTCAACATCTGTAAAAGAATGGTTAATTTCAATTGGAGGAGAAAGTAATTATAGATTATTGTGGCAACCAATTATGAGATCAAAGTTTGGCAATACTATTAAATCCTTAACCGCTGTTGATATGTGGAGCCGCATGAATAGGCTATCTTCTTCGCGAAGAACAAATTTTTCTCAAAAGATGGGTTATATAAAAGGGACCCCTAAAACATTGATAGACGCTCTAGAGAATTATTTGAAGAAAAGCGGTGTAAAAATTATAAAAGGAAATGCTGTTCAGAAAGTTATTGCAGATAAAAATAATACAATCGATAGAATAGAATTAGAAGATGGTAATATAAAGTCAGAAAATTATATTTTTACTATATCAAATCTTGATTTTAGCGAGCTTATTGAAGGAAATTATTTAGATTATAAAAATAAACTGAAACAAATTATTTATCTCGATAATTTATCGTTTATTTTAAAATTAACAAAGCCGCTCACCCCTTTTTATATGTTAAATTTGCAAGATTCATCAATGCCTTTTACCGGTGTTATTGGTCTTACTAATGTTTATCCAAAAGTAGATTTTAATGATTATTCAATTTTTTATATATCAAAATATATTTTTGACGGAGATACATTTTTTTATAAAACTAAGGAAGAAATATTCTCACTATATTTACCTTATCTTAAAAAAATTAATAAAGAATTTAATGAATCGTGGATAGCTGGTTTTGAATTAAGCAGAGGAAAGCGCATTGAAACTTTTCGCTCAATAGGTTACTCGAAGCTTATACCAGAAAGAAAAACTATTTTTAATAATGGTTTTCTTGTTAATACTTCTCAGTTTTATCCGCGGTCAACCGTATTGAATACATCTGTAAGTGTTGCAAAAGAATTTGTCAATTCAGTTAAGAAGCATAATCATCTGATCTGAGGGGTATTGTATGATTATTTTAGGTATTAGTGCCGGCCATGAAAGCGGGGCGGCGCTTCTAAAAGATGGTGACATTATTTTTGCCGCTAGTGAAGAAAGGTATGCGCGCAATAAAATGATTACTTCAATGCCGTTTCTTGCAGTTAAAGAGGCGTTGTCATTTACAAAAATTAAACCAGAAGATATCGATATCATCGCTGTTTCGATATTAAATAAAAATAACCCCATACTAGGTAATGGGGATGTTTATTACAAATTAATTCCGTTTACAAAAGGTAAGAATCTTTGGAAATTCTATTATCCAGCACAAAAAAAGCGCATAGTAAAGATTGGCATAAAGTCGGTTTTGATTAATCTAATTTGTGCAACTGGATTGCCGCGTTATCTTTATTGTTATGTGTTTCAATTATGGAAGCTAAAAAAAATACTTAAAGGTTTTAGGGGTAAGATTGAATATTATGATCACCATGATTGCCATGTTGCAACAGCATATTTAACTTCTGATTTTAAAACTTCCTGTCTTTCTGTTGTTTCGGAAGGAACAGATGGCAAAGCATGTTTTAAGGTTGATCTAATAGATAAAGGGAAGTTTACTCGGCTTTGTACTTCTTATTTTCCTCATTCTCCAGGTCATTTTTACGAACTAAGTGCTGAAATACTTGGGTTTAATCCTGTTATCCATTGTGGAAAGATTACTGGTCTTGCTGCTTACGGAAACCCGGATATATTATATTCTGAGGTTTCAAAACTTATGTGGGTTTCGGGATGGAATATTCAATTAAGTCCACTTGTTTATACTTTGGGCGTGGAATATGCTAAAAGTGGAAGATTGCCGGATTTTTTCAAAAATGAATCAAAGGAAAACATCGCGGCTGCTTTTCAAAAAAGATTAGAAGATTGTATTATTCAGATAGTTTCACAAATTTGTCAAAAATATAACGCAAAAAATATTCTTTTTTCAGGTGGTACTGCTGCAAATGTTAGGCTTAATCAAAAACTTCATAACGTAACCGAGGTAGATAATATTTATATCCATCCCGGGATGAGTGATTGCGGGCAACCATTAGGAGCAGCCCTTCTTGCTTGTGCGAATGGCGATATTCTTAATGGAGAACGCAAACGAATCAAGAATGTATTTTTTGGAGGTACCTATTCAAACGAAGATATATTATTGGCGATTAAAAAATTAGGAATTACGGCTTATGATTATTTCGAAGATATTAATGACGAAATAGCGCGGTTACTCAGTAATTATGAGGTGATAGCGGTGTACAATGGGCGTATGGAATATGGGCCACGCGCCCTTGGCAATAGGTCGATTCTTTATCATGCGGGAGATCCAGAGGTAAACAATTGGTTGAATCATAAGCTTAAAAGATCTGAATTTATGCCATTTGCTCCAGCCATCTTAGCGGAGCATGCCTCAAAGCTTTTTACAGATATAAAGGGTAAGGAGTATACTGCAGAATTTATGACTATTACTTGTAATTGTTCTGATTGGATGAAAGAAAAATGTCCTGCCGTTGTTCATATTGATGGGACAGCGCGTCCCCAGCTTGTTTATAAAGAGAATAATCCCCATTTCTATGATATTTTACATAAGTACTATGAAAAAACTGGCATACCAGTTTTGATTAATACGAGTTTTAACATACATAATGAACCAATAGTAGGCATACCCGAAGATGCTTTACGAAGTCACCTAGAAGGGGGATTAAAGTATCTTGCAATTGGGAATTATTTAGTTCATAGTAAATGAATATGAATACGGATTTAATATGTTCTTATTAGACAGTATAAATAAATTAAAAAAAACAGCAGTGTGGTATTTGAGAAAGGGGTTAAAACCCAATCAACTTAGTAATTTGTTTAAGCAAGGTATTGATATTCTTCTTTTCAAGAGAATAGTAGTTAATTATACACCGACAGTTATGGGCGTTTTTATAAATAATAAATGTAATTTAAAATGCGATTTTTGCTATTTTCCTTGGGAGAAAATGTGCGAGAGAGATATGAACATCGAAGAATTTAAAAAGTTTTTAGAATACGATATTTTCAAAAATGTGATTCGGGTTTCTCTAACTGGAGGTGAGCCACTATTGCATCCACAATTTTTTGAATTTGCTCGTTTAGCATCTCAAAAGGGAATCGCCGTATCTTTGGTGACAAATGGCACGTTGCTTAAAAATTATCGTGAACAGCTATTTAGTTCTGGTATTGATTCCTTAATGGTGAGCCATTATAACGAATACTTTTCTATAGTCCAGCCGCAGATTGAGAAAATAATAAAGGAAAGAAATGAGAGGAAAATAAAACTTTACATTCTTTTATGCAAGGTTATTTCAAGAGAAAATTATACAATAATGAGCCAGTTAATAGATAAAAGCATTGAGCTCGGGGTCGACGCTATAAATTTTAACCATTATTTTCCACGAAACCAAGAAGAAGCAAAGACAAAATTAATTTATGGTGATAATATTGAAATTACTGAATATATTAATCGCTTGAAAAACAAATATAGAAAAGCACCTATAGATATTACTTACCCGGTATTGATTCCAAGGGAAACGAAAAATATTAAATTTTGCATTTTTTTAAAGAATATGATTTCGGTTGATATCGAGGGTAGTGTTGCACCATGCTGTTTCATGGTCCCACCTGATATTAAATATGGTAATATTTTTACTCAAGCAGATCCGTTTAATAACGATTTTTATCTTTCTTTGCGAGAAGCTTTTAAGAGAAAAGACATGGAAAATATATTCATTAATAATTTTTGTAGGTATTGTTATTTTGCGTATAATACCCCTTTAAGGGTTATGTGAGTTAAATGAAAAAAGTTCTATTAGTTAATCCAAACTATTACGAAGAAATATTTTCGCATTCAAAGGTCAAGAGCGCGATATCTCGAGGTATAACACCATTAGGATTAATTTCTGTAGCAGCCCCTTTAGTTAATGCTGGGCATAGAGTTAAAATTATAGATTTAAATAATC
This sequence comes from Candidatus Omnitrophota bacterium, assembly GCA_040753015.1. GTDB lineage: Bacteria > Omnitrophota > Gorgyraeia > Gygaellales > JBFMHM01 > JBFMHM01. Next base: position 47,051 of record JBFMHM010000002.1, on the reverse strand, counting down.
TAAATGCAAACGATAATACTTTACATAACGAAATTATTAATTTTAAACCAGATATCGTTGGAATTACAACTACTACCCCGCTTATATATAATGCTTACAGGATCAGTTCTTTAGTTAAAAAAATCAATAATAAAATTTTAGTTGTTGTAGGCGGGCCTCATGTTTCAGCTCTTCCGGAAGAAGTTTTAATAGAAAGCCAAATAGATTGTGTTGTTAGAGGAGAAGGGGATTATATATTAAAGATGATTGCCGAATCAGGCATTAATGTCGATATACCTAATATTTATTTTAAAAAAAATAACGAAGTTGTGGCCTCCAAGATTCAGAATTTTGTTGTAAAGGATCTTGATTCTCTTCCATTTCCTGCTTATGACTTATTGAATATTAAGAGCTGTCGTCAGCCAAAAATCTCAAGCAGGAAAGATCCAATAGGCTATCTTGAAACATCTAGGGGATGTTATGGAAGGTGTATTTTTTGTAATAAAAATATACATGGGAATGTAGTAAGAATGAAATCTCCTGAGAAGGTTGTGGAAGAAATCGAAAAGATGCTTGAATTAGGATTTAAAGAAATACAAATTATTGATGATATATTCACAGTGGACATGAAAAGAGCGTTTAGAATATGTGAAATAATAATTGAAAAGAAATTAAAGTTTCCATGGTATCCAAGGGGAGGCATAAGAGTAGATAGAATTAATATTGAACTTTTAAGGATTATGAAACGAGCCGGATGTTACAGGATTCCTTTTGGTGTAGAATCTGGTTCAATAAGGATTTTGAATATTGTAAATAAAATGATAACGCTTAAACAGGTTGAAGAAGCAGTTGAGTCGGCCAAGAATGCAAAATTAGAAACTGAGTGTTATTTTATGCTGGGTAATCCAACAGAGAATGAAGTAGATATTAAGAAATCTATCGATTTCGCAATAAAACTTAATCCGGATTATGCTAAATTTGCGATAGCTATTCCGCTTCCAGGCACTCAAATGTTTAATTTAATGTTATCTCGCGGGCAGATAAAAACAAAAGATTGGGAAAAATATAATTTTTCGGTATCACCACAATATCTTTATGATCATGATGTTCTTTCTTGGAATACTATTTATAAATACTACAACCTTTCCCATAAAAAATTTTATTTTCGGATAGACTATATTTTGCGTATGATTTATAAAACACTATTAAACCGTACCATATTTGCACATATAAGCGCTTTTTTAAAAACAAGGTGGTGAAAATGATTAGTATAATCGTTCCTGTTTATAATGAAGAAAAATCTATTTCAAAAACTTTAACCGATATTGCAACTGAATTTAAAGACTTTAATGAATATGAACTTATTGTTGTGAATGATGGCTCAACCGATAATACAGTCAAGATATTACAAGAGCTAAAATTAAAAAATTTCTCCGTAATCGATCATGTAGAAAATCTCGGTTATGGCAAAGCTTTATTTAATGGAATTATCGCTGCAAAATATAGCTGTATAGCCATAATTGATGGCGATGGATCTTATCCTGCTGAAAGCATCAAAGAGTTGTATAAGTATTACCCTCAGTATCATATGGTTGTTGGGGCAAGGCAAGGTCGAGAATACAATAAAGGAATGCTAAAAAGGCCTGCTAGGATATTGTTTAAACATTTAACTGAATATGCTTGCGGTCGAAAGATACCCGATGTTAATTCGGGATTAAGGATATTTAATAAAGAAATTGTATTAACATTCCAGGATTCTTTATGCACAGGATTTTCTTTTACAACCACTTTAACGCTAATATTTTTATTAAATCATTTTTACGTAAAATATATTCCGATTGATTATTTTAAGAGGGAAGGGAAATCAAAAGTTAGACATTTTAAAGATACTCTTAGGGCGGCTCAAATAATAATAGAAGCTTTTATTTACTACAACCCCTTAAAGCTATTTCTTCTTATAGCAATTTTTAATGCTATTTCTGGTTTGTTTTTATGGATACTGAATAGCTATTATATAAACTCACAAGTTATTAATATAGTTTCTGGGATCTGTGTTGCTAGTTTTGTTCCTATTTTTTCGATGGGATTACTAGCCGAACAATTAAGAAAGATATATAAAAATAATAAATAATGAAAATTTTGTTTGTAAGTCCTACATGGACTGAAGATTTAGGTATATTTGCAAAAATTGCAAAAAAACGTAATTCACAGCCACCGCTTGGAATTTTATATCTCGCTTCAGTTGCCGAAAAAAGAGGGCACAAAGTGAGATTTATAGATGCCGACGTTGAAGATTATAATACGAAGTCATTAGTTGATACTGTTATTAGGCATAATTTCGATCTTGTTGGTATTACGGCGACTTCACCTATATTTCATAAAGCTGTTATCTTAGCCAAAGAGATTAAAGCGAAAGGATTTAAATCTCCAGTTTTAATTGGCGGAGAGCATATTAATATTTTTAAAAAAGAGGCATTTTTTGACTGTTTTGATTATGGTTTTTTTGGAGAAAGCGACAATTCTTTTAATTATTTCTTAAATATTATTGAAAACAAATTAGATAATTATGATTCGATAAAAGGTTTTATTTATAGGGAAAACGGAAAAATTATTGAGACCGAACCCGCAAACCGAATAAATAGTTTAGATGAGCTTCAATTCCCGGCAATGCATTTAATAAATCATAAAAAATATGTTATGACATTTGCTAAGTTTAAATCACGCAATTACTTACCGATTATGGCAACAAGGGGGTGTCCGTTTAAATGTGTTTTTTGTAGCGAGCCATTAACTAATCCAAGTATTAGATTTCGTTCACCGAGAAACATCGTAGACGAAATAGAGCAATGGCTAGATTTATTAGGTATATCGCATTTCTTTTTTATGGATTCGAATTTAACTTTAAAGCAAGAACAGATAAAAGGAGTTTGCGATGAGATTTTGGGGCGTAATATTAAGATCACATTTGAAGGGTGGACAAGAGCTAATCTTGTAGATAAAAAAATATTAGAACTAATGAAGAAAGCCGGTCTAATAAGGATTAGCTATGGCATTGAGAGTGGAGATCCAAAAATTTTAAAGATAATTCGCAAAGATGTTACTCATGAAGCCATGCTAGATGCTTTTAAAATAACCGAGGAGCTTGGAATTGAGCCAGCTTGTTCTGTCATGTTGGGTTTACCTGGTGAAACAAAAAAATCTGTTGAGAAAACTATTCGTTTTGTAAAAAGTATTCCGCAGGTTTTGTATTCAAATTTTTCAATAGCAAATCCTTATCCGGGTTCTGTTATGTATGATTGGGCAGTTAGTGGTAAGCATGGAATGCGGCTTTCAATAAACGACTTTTCTGAATACAGGCGTTATGATTCTAGCCCAATATCGGTTAATGATTTAACTTCAAGAGACCTTATTTCTTTACAAAAAATTGGTTTGTTAAGAATTCATTTAACTCCAAGAAGAATTTTTACTGTAATTAAAATGCTTGGATTGATTGAAATGTTAAATCTTTTTTTAAAATTTATTTTTAAAGGATGTCTTAGTATTTTACGGGTAAAAAATGATCAACTTTAAAAAATATATAAACTCTATAGTTATTAGTCTAGAGAATTGGTGTAATTCTGGGTTTCAACATTTCTATTTTTTACTCGCGGTTGCAATTTTAACTCAAACTATTATTTTTTTAGGAACTACTATTATGGTTTTTTCTGATTCAGGTACTTATGTTGTAGCTGCTGTTCGAATAAAAGATTTTTTTGATTTTTCCTCGTTAAGCATTAATCGAACACCCGGTTATCCGCTTCTTTTAGTAGGTTTGCTTAAAATTTTTCCCGAAAATTTTACTTTTGCTTTACGTTTTACGCAGCATTTAATGGCTGTAATTATAATTTTAATGGTATATTTTATTTCTTTCTTGCTTTTTAAGGATAGGCTAAAAAGTTTATTATGCGGTTTATTATCTTGTTTTTCTTTGCAAATCTGGTCATATGCAAATTATGTTATGACTGAACTTTTTTATTCATTCATTTTAGCTTTTATCATTTATTTTTATATGCAATATGCTGAAACAAAGAAGTATAAATTTTTATTATTTTCCTTTGTTTTTACTGGTTTTGCAACTAATATTAGGCCTATAGCACAACTATTAGTTGTATTTCTTTGTGTTCTATTCACTATCTTTTTACTCAACAAAAAAAATGCTAATAAGCTTAAATCAACTTTTTTATTTTTGATAGGAGCAGTTTTTTATCTAAGTAGTATATTGCCATGGATGATTTACAATTCTAAACATAATGGATTTTTTGCTATGACTAAATGTGTTGGGCTTAATTTGTATTCACGTGTTGTGGAATATGAAAAAATAGTAGATTACGATAGTGTTTATATTAAAGATATCAAGGAATCATTTGAGAGGAATATTGCTTTTCGCAAAGAAAAAGAGGGGCTCGAACAAAGAAAATCATGGAAATATTATGATTATTATTTCGGTCCTGATGCATGGAAGCGTCATATTCCTGCTTTTTGTTCTTATTTCCAAGATAAGAAAATTAAACTAGCAGCAGATGTAGATGATGTTCTTCTTCGAGCTTCTTTAGATTGCATAAAAAAGTACCCTTTTGAATATTTTAAAAATACCTTTAGGTATGTAGTTCTAATGCAACTAGTCGTAGAGCCCACAGTTTTATATATACCGGGGTTAAGGTCATATAATACGGGTAAATATCCTTATAAGGGCTTACTAGATGCTGAAAAAGCACATAGAGATGTTCTCGATGTTTGGGTGCACGATCCAACTAAAAGATACGTTAAGTTTAACGCGAAACCAAATATTTTTACCAAAATTTATGCATACATAGCTAGCACATATTATTATTTTATTATGAGCGATAATAAAAAAATACTATTCTTCTTATTTTTGATTATTGGGTTTTGTGTTTCAATTATTAATATTTTTAAGAGCCCTAACAAGCTTGTATGGTTTATTTTTAGCGGGATTATTATTTATAATTTAATCATACCTATGTTATTCGTTCCCGGAACATACAGAATGCGTATTCCTATTGATCCTTTTATGGTGATTTTTTATTTCTTAGGGTTTTTAACATTAATTAGGCTTATAAATTTTTCAATTGATAAATTTATAACATTTTATTATTGCAATAAAATAAAAATAAAAACATGAGGATTCCATTTGTTGATTTAAAAATACAATATAATAAAATTAAAATGCAAATTGATTCTGCGATAGCTGAGTGTATAAATAACGTAGAGTTTATTCAGGGTCGGCATGTAAAAATATTTGAAGAGGCTTTCAGCAAATATTTAAATGTACAACATGTCATTGGTTGTGCAAATGGAACAGATGCTATCTATTTGGCGTTAAAAGCTTTAAATGTTGGTTACGGTGACGAAGTTATTACTGCAGCAAATAGCTTTATAGCAACATCCGAAGCCATTACAATGACGGGTGCACGGGTTGTTTTTGCAGATGTCGACCCAGAAACTAACAATATTTCTCCGGAAGATGTTTTATCAAAGATTAGCGATAAAACTAAGGTTTTATTGCCTGTATGTCTTTATGGCTTACCAGTAGATATTAAAAGTTTAAATAAAATAGCAGAAAAATACAATTTAAGAGTTGTGGCAGACTGCGCTCAAGCGCATGGAGCCGAGATTAATGGAAAGAGTATTGCAGGAATGGTAGATATTGCTACATATAGTTTTTTCCCGGGGAAAAATTTAGGAGCATTTGGCGATGCTGGAGCAGTTGCTACAAATAATTCAATAATAGCTGAATACGTTGCAAAACTTAGAAACCATGGAAGAGGCGGTAAGTATATTCATGATTTTGAGGGTTATAATATGCGGATGGATGAGATTCAAGGAGCTATACTTGCTGTAAAATTACCATTTTTACGAGGCTGGAATCAATCAAGGCGGGAATTGGCCGATATCTATTCTCAACGATTAAATGGTATTGGCGATTTGAAAATTTATAAAGAACCGGAAGGACTTAAAAGCGCATATCATCTTTATGTAGTAGAAACGCGTTACCGCGAAGAACTAAGAAAGTATCTTTTAGAAAAAGGTATTTCTACTGGGATTCATTATCCTATTCCGTTACCAGTGCAACCAGCATATGAATATCTTAAATTAAAAGAAGCAGATTTTCCTGTTTCGTGCAATAAGGCAAAAAAAATATTATCTTTACCAATTTTTCCAGAGATGGATAAAGAACAACACGATTATATAATTGCCTATGTTATCGAATTTTTTAAAAATAAGGAGCGAAATGTATAGAGATAAAAGAATAGCCTTGGTTATTCCTGCTTACAAAGAAGAAAAATTGATAAAACCAACATTAGAAAGTATGCCTAGTGTTATTGATAGTGTTTATGTTGTTGATGATAAGAGCCCTGATAATCAAAATGCCGTAATAATGCAATGCGCAAAAAGCGATTCAAGAATTCAATTAATAAAACATAGCGTTAATCAGGGTCCAGGAGCAGCTATTATAACTGGTTATAAAGCAGCAATAAAAGAAAATTTTGATATTGTGGTTGTTGTAGGTGGTGATAATCAAATGCCACTTGATGAATTATCTAGATTTTTAGATCCAATTGTTGATGATTGTGCTGACTATGTAAAAGGAAATCGTTTTATGGTAAAAGGTAATGCATTTGAAGATATGCCAAAAATACGGCTTTTCGGAAATACTCTAATTTCTTTGATGACTAAAATTTCGTCAGGATATTATCATATTTTTGATGTGGTAGATGGATATACGGCTATAAATAAACAAGCGCTCTTAGCCATAGATTGGGATAAGGCATGGAAAAAATATGGCTATCCAATGGATTTTTTGATGCGTTTTAATATCGAAGGTTTTAGGGTTATTGATGTACCACGGCGTGCTATATATTTACCTAACGAGAGGCAATCTCAAATAAAAGGTTTTTCGTATGCCTTAAGTGTTTCTCCGATGCTTTTTAGAAATTTTTTCTATAGGATGTTTTACAAATATATTTTTTCAAATTTTCATCCATTAGTGTTTCTGTTCTTTTTTGGCATGATTTTTTGTTTAACAGGGTTAGGCATAGGTTCTTATATTTTATTTATGAAGTTTTTCAATAATATCATACCATCTGCAGGAACTACCGTTATATGTTCGCTTTTTGTTTCTATAGGTATTCAATCTATCTTTTTTGCGATGTTTTTTGACATGCAAGAGGGTATGGGGTATGGAAGAAGTACTTTAAATCTTAGTACAAGGCGACACTATAATAAATAACTAAATAGGTCATTTATGTGCGGAATTTTTGGAATCATTTCAGACAAAAAAATTAATCCAGATCTTACTACTAGGGCAAAGAATCTTTTGAAGCATAGAGGCCCTGATGGAGACGGAGAATTTAAAACTATCTTGCCTGACAAGAGAGAACTTTTATTGGTTCATACAAGGCTTTCTATTATAGATTTGAAAGCCGGTAATCAACCAATGTGGGATGCTAAGCGACGCTGGGTGGTTATTTTTAACGGTGAAATTTATAATTATATTGAGTTAAGGGATGAACTTAGATCTGAAGGGTGTCAGTTTAACACAGAGTCAGACACGGAAGTGCTTATAACAGCTATTTCTAAATGGGGAGCAGAAAAGGCCATACCACGATTTAACGGTATGTTTGCTTTTGCTGCTTATTGTCCAGAGCGAGAGGAGCTTGTTTTAGCGCGGGATCGCTTCGGTATTAAGCCCATATACATTGTTGAAAAAGAAAATAGTGTTTATTTTAGTTCAGAATTAGGTGCATTGATAAGATTGGGTTTGACTAGTAAAAAAATAAGTCAACCGGCTATGGAATTATACTTGTCTCAATATTCTTTACCCGCTCCATGGTCCATGATAGAAGGGGTTGAAAAACTACGTCCAGCTTATTTTATACGTCTAAAAAGAAATAAAAAAGAAGTTGTCCGTTATTGGTCGCCTCAGTGGAAGCCTGAAATTACCAACTTCAACGAGGCGCTGGGACTTTTTGATAAATACATGAAACAATCGCTTGAAAGACAATTTCGTTCAGATGTGCCAGTCGGCATATCTTTGAGTGGGGGGTTTGATTCTTGTTCTATTTTGTCTTATTCGGCTCAAGAACTTGGAAAAAAGCCTTTAAGTTTTTCCCTCCAATTTGATGAACCATCTTTTGATGAGTCTGGCTTAGCTGTCGAAATGGCTCGTTATTCTAATACAAGAGTCATGACTAAATTGATGACACCAAAAGATCTCTGGGAGCAAATGCGATTTATTCTTGGCAATTATGGTGAACCAATAGGTGACTGGGGGGTTGGCCTTGTTGCTCTTGTCAGTCAGTTTTCAAAAAAAGAAGGTCATAAAGTCATTCTTGTTGGATCCGGAGGAGATGAGTTGTTTGCCGGATATCCTACTTTAAATGCATACTATTATGCTAAACAGTATAGGAAATTACCCAGGTTTTTTAAAAATGTCCTAAAATATTTGATAGATAAAGTTTCTTATTCAGATAAGAATATGAGTTTTGATTTCAAAATTCGCCGTTTTCTCTATGGTGCGGATTATGAACCCTTCTTAGGACATTTGAAATATAAGGAGATTTTTAATGATTTTGAAAAAGAGAGCTTACTTGGAAAGAAACCATCTTTTGGTCTTGAGGATATTTTAAAAAACATAGACCATCTTAGAGAGCCTCAGGGTGAAGAACGTCTTTTATGGATTGATTTTAATACATTTATGCAGTCAAATGTTTTGGCTGGGTTTGATGCGGCGTCTATGGCTTATGGCGTAGAAATGAGGGTGCCGTTTCTTGATAATGATTTTTATGATTTTTCTTTGAAACTATCGCCAAACATTAAATTTTCAAAGAATCAGACAAAGCCGCTTATTAGAAAGGCTTTAGTAAATCGTATTCCTAAGAGCATACGAAATGCTCCAAAGCGTGGCTTTGTATATCCAATAGATCAATGGTTCAGAGGTGAATTCAAGGAGCAAGTGAATAAGCTTTTAGATAGAGATAAACTCTGCGATATTGGGTTAAATGGCGATAAGGTTTTGGAATATTGGCGAGATCATTGTAATGGAAGAATTAATAGAGGTAGACAGGTGTCCGCGGTGGTGTCCTTAATAATATGGCACGAAGAACTTTTGTTAAATAATAATATTTCTGATGTTAACAATTATGGCAATTTGGAGTATGCTTGATGCACGAAAAATATAGTGATTATTTTATATGCCCTCAATGTTCGCAATTGCTCACGCTTAAAGTATTTAAATCCGAAGCGTTTCATTTGCGTGATGGTATTTTTTGTTGTTCTAATCAGGAACACTTATTTCCTTTAATGAACGGAGTCCCAAGGATGCTCTCTCCGGAGCTTCTTGCCACTGTAATAGATTCGGATAAATTAAAAAATTGGATTAGTATTTATAGTAGTAAGTTACCAGAGCAATATTTTAAAAAACTTGATAATTTATTGTACTCTGTTGTTTTTTCTCGAAAGGCAAAAACAGCAAGCTACTACGCTTTTCAGTGGAAAAAATATGATGCGCAAAATATGACAACTTATGATGAAGCTGAATTTTTACGTCTTACCGGTGGGCTTCTTGATACAAATGAATACGCAGAAAAATCTATTATTGATGCTGGAGCAGGACAGGGCAGATTTACAGGGTTATTTCTCGATGTCGGCATTAAAAAAATTGTTTGTTTTGATCTTAGTGAAGCTATAGAGCTTGCTTACGAAAAATATAACTTTGACGAAAGAGTTTTATGTGTGCAGACTGATATTTTTAACTTACCTATTACGGCGAAACAATTTGATCTTGCAATTTGTATAGGCGTACTTCAACATCTCCCTGATCCGTATAAGGGGTTTATTTCTCTTTGTTCTATGGCGAAACCTGGCGGGAGAGTGTTTGCGTGGACTTATAATGTTTCGGTGGTTACGCATGTTATACAAGCAATAAGAATGTTTTGCAGCTGGTTACCTATAAAGTTGATTTGGCATGTGGCAACGATTGTTACACTTCCTCGCTATGTTTTAGCTTTGATAGGAAAATTTCTTCGTGTTATTAAATTAAATAGAGTTGCGGATAGTTTACCCTTAAGTCAATATGAAGGATATAGCTTTCATTATCTTCACGTAAATTCTTTTGATTTTCTACATACGCCTATTATTAATTACTTTACTCGTAATGATTTAAAACAATGGATGGAAAAATCATGCAGCGTAGATTATAAACTTATTGAGCGTTTTCCTAGGAGGGCTGGTGCTTCGTGGATTATTGATGTCATAAGCTCCGGATAATTTTCTAAAAATATATAAATAGTAAAGGGTAGATATGATTGTTTTGGGAACACATGCGGATCATGACGCAGGAGTTGCAATTAGCATAGATGGTAAAATTATTTCGGCTATTTCCCGCGAGCGTGTAGTTCGAGCTAAAATGGCTGCAGGAGTACCAAGAGAAACAATCTTTGAAGCGTTAAGATGTGCATCCATAGAAACAGAAGACGTTGATATTGTGTGTATTTTTGGACAGCCATTAATTGACCAATTCAAGACTTGTCTTAGGCAGCAGATAAATTTAAGAAAGTTTGCTGGTATGAAAGGTATGTGGGGCCTCGAATATTTTTATAAAGGAAAAATGAAATCCGTTGGTGGATTGCAAGCATTTTTAATGAATACTGCTGTGCTTTCCGGTTTACATAAGTGGTATTTTTACCATAATAAATTAGAAGTGGAATTAAAAAAACATTTTCCTAAATCTAAAATTACGCATATTCATCATCATGATGGTCATGCCGTTGGAGCATATTATTGTTCAGGATTTGAAAATTGCCTGAATGTAGTTATTGAAGGAAGTGATTATGAAAATTGCATGGTTCTTGAAGTTTTTAGTCCTGCTGGAAGAAATTTAATAGCAACAACACCATGGCCTCATTCCGCGGGTTATTTTTATCAACTCGTAACGCAATTATTAGGATTTAATTCATATACACATCCCGGAAAAATTACAGGCCTTGCGGCTTACGGCAATCCTTTTACCTGTATTTCCGAAGTTTCTAAACTGATGTGGGTTGAGGGATTACAAACTAAGATTCATCAAGATGTTTATAATTGGAGTAGTAGGTATGCTTATTACAAAGCCAATGGTAAAAAGTGGATACCAAATGAGTTGAAAAGCTATTCCATGGAAGACATAGCAGCTGCTTTTCAAAAAAGATTCGAAGAATGTATAATAGATATAATATCTAAAGCTATAAATAAGACTGGTCAGAAAAATATAGTTTTAAGTGGTGGTTGTGCTGCTAATGTTAGACTTAATCAATTAATATATGAGATTCCCGGTGTTGAAAACATTTTTATAATGCCTGCGATGAGTGATGCTGGGCAGCCAATTGGATTAGCGTTGGCAGGATTTTTAAAAAATGGTGGTAAGCTTGAATCTAAAAGAATAAAAGATGTGTTTTGGGGACCGGAATATTCCGAGCAAGAAATTAAAAGAGCTCTTGATGCCAATCTATTAAAGTATAAAAAAATGGATTATATAGAAAAAGAAATCGCCCTGCTTATAAATGAGGGTAAAGTGGTTGCCAGATTTAATGGCCGTATGGAGTTTGGGCCTCGCGCACTTGGAAATCGTTCAATTTTATACCATTGTAAGGATAAATTCGTCAACCTTTGGCTTAATAAGCAGTTGAAACGTACTGAATTTATGCCTTTTGCGCCTGCGGTATTAGCCGAAGAGGCGCATAGATGTTTTAAAAACTTTTCTGGCTGTGCTTATGCGGCGGAATTTATGACCATAACATGCAGTGTAACAGATTTCATGAAAGAAAATTGTCCGGCTGCTGTTCATGTTGATGGTACAGCCAGGCCGCAATGCGTGACAAAAAATGCTAATCCGTCTTTTTACAATATTTTGCAGGAGTATTATAAATTAAGCGGTATACCGTGTGTTATTAATACATCATTTAATATGCATGAAGAGCCAATCGTGATGACGCCCGAAGATGCTATTCGTTGTTTTAAACAAGGTCACCTTGATTATCTCGCTATTGGTGATTTTTTAGTTTACTGAATTCTTAAAATTATGAAGATATCTAATTTGATTAAAACGCTTGTAGCAAGAATCAATTTAATACATGGAAAGACAATGCCGCTAAGAATCGCTCATTTTATCACTACAAGGTGTAATCTAAGTTGTTCATTTTGTGGATGTAATAAAATGCTATACACGGAAATGGGTTGTGATGAAATTAAAGAAGCAATGTTAGCATTTAATAAACTAGGAACCTTTGCCTGGGGGTTTACTGGAGGAGAACCTTTTTTAAGAAATGATTTACCGGAATTATTAAAGTTTGCAAAAAGCCTCGATTTTTATACTTCTGTAGTTACGAACGGGATATTGATTGAAAAGATTAAGAAAACGTCTTGCGCAGACATAGATTTTATTATGGTAAGTTTTCATGGTAAAGAAGATAGGGCAAAAAGCATTTGTGGCGAAAAACACACAAATAAAGTCTTCGAGACTATTGATTTTCTCTCTAGTAGGAAATTCAATACTTGTCTTTCATCTACCTTTGATGAAAATTCTCTTGATGACATGAAATATACTATTGAGTATGCAAAATCTAAAAATATTTATTGTAGTTTCGAACCAATATTCGATTTTGCGACTCAAGCTGAGGATAAAGGGCGTGTTTCTAACCCAGCCATTCTAAAAAAGCTTATTAATAATGTTAATTTTCTTATAGAACAAAAGAAAAAAAAGGCCCCTATTTGGAATTCTCTGTCGTATCTGGAATGGGTAAAGAATTATGGTAGGCCAAATAATTTTTATTGCTATGCGGGAAAACTTTATGCCACTTTAATGCCAGATGGAATTTTACGCAGATGCCCGAAATATGGCAACGAAGAAAAATCGGGAAATTATGGATATGATTTTAAAAAACTAAATTCAGAACCGCATAAATGTTATTGTTATCCATGGTGTCATGTTGAATATAGCCGAAATTTTTCACTACATCCGGCAACAATCTTAAATACGCTAAAAAGATTATGAGAGTAGCGCTGGTGGTTCCTAAATGGACCAATACACTTGGAAGGTTTGATTTTCTTGCACAATTAATGGTTGTTCATTATCCATTAAATGTGGCTATATTGGCTAAATATATCGAAAAATATGGTAACGAAGTTGAAATTATTGATGGCCAGGCAGAACAATTATCCAATTCAGAAATTACAAATATGATCCTAAAAAAAGGATTTGATTTAGTTGGTTATTCGGTTACATCACCGCTATATAATTCAGTTTTAGAGATTGCTTCAAACATAAAAAGAGATAAACCAAATATCAAGCAAATAATTGGCGGAGCACATATAAATGTTTTACAAAAAGACGCCTATAATGATTGTTTCGATTTTTTAGTTTTCGGAGAAGCAGAAGAGACCATCGTAGAATTATTAGATTATTTAAATAATCGTTCGTTTCTAACCGTGGATACTATTGAAGGTATAATTTACAAAAACAAATCCGGTGACATAGTTCAAAATAAACCGCGTAAACCTATAAATAATCTGGATGAAATTGAATTTCAAGCAGCGCATCTAGTCAATTTAGGTAAATATTCTTTGTATGAAGGAGCTAATAAAAAATCCAAAGGTTATGTTTCTATAATGGCATCAAGAGGGTGTCCTTATAAATGTGCATTTTGCGCCGAACCATTAAATAATAGAGGAGTAAGATTTAGGTCACCAGAGAACATTGTAAAAGAAATGGATTTTCATTTTTCTACTTTAAATGTGCGCCACTTCTTTTTTGTAGATTCATGCTTGACTTTAAATAGAGACCAAATTTTACGGCTATGTAATTTATTAAGTGAAAAAAAACTTCCCATTACTTGGTCAGGCTGGACGAGGGTAAATTTAGTTGATGAAGAGTTGCTTTTTAAAATGAAAAAAACCGGATTTATTGTTATGAGTATGGGCGTGGAAAGCGCCGATCCTCAAATTTTAAAGAATATAAAAAAAGATATAACAGTTCAACAAATTAAAAATGCTTTTATGCTTGCTAAGAAACTAAAAATTGAGTCTTTTTGTTCAGCAATGATTGGCTTGCCAGGTGAGACAAGAATATCTGCCTGGAAAACAATCAAATTCATTAGGAATACCCCGGAAATTTCTTATTCAACTTTTTCAATTGCAACGCCTTATCCTGGCACAGAAATGAATAATTGGTTATTAGATGAGAAATTCGGAATGAAATTTTTAGATAGAGATAATAGCTCAAAATCAAGGTGGGGATATTCGGCTTTTAAGGTTAATGATTTGGAACCGAAAGATCTTGTAACTCTGCAAAGATGGGGATTGTTTTGGATACATTTTACTCCACAAAGGATTATTTATATTTATAAAATGCTTGGTTTTAAAAATTTTATTAAATTAATACTTAATTTTTTTAGGTTAAGTTCTTGACGACTGTATCGATGAAAAACTTTATTAATATAACTCGTCAGTTAATAATCATAGCTTTATCTATCTTTTGCATAATTTCCTTTGTAGGCATACTTCATAGTTTTAATTTTATTACGCTTACAACAAGGATTTCAGATATCCCTTCCTCGATTATTAAACAAGAGAATAAGGAAAAAAATTTTTGCTACATTTTTTCATTTCATAAATCATTTGGTGATAATAATAGCTCTCCTTTCAGTAGTAAAGTTATGTTAATGGAAAATGGCACACCTCTAAAGTCAGGCCATTCATTACATCAAGATATAAAGGATAAAGGCAAGGGACGCTATTCTCACTGGACAAATTATGTTCTATTTTCTTCTTCTGATAATTCTGATCCTAGAATTAATGGAAGATCGTATTCAGTCTTATATCCGCCTTTCACAGGCAAAAGAGCAAGAAATACATTCCCAAAGTTTTTCCTACTGTCGCTTGTTTTATTAACATTCGCTCTTTCATTTGGAAAAATTCAATATTTGACTAGAATTAATTGGCCAAAATTCTTTATTGATAACGCAAGATATTCTCTTGCTTGGCCGCAAATAGGTTATAGTCGCAAACAGCTAATTATTTGTTTGGTTATTCTATTTGTTTGTGGAGTTTTTATACATTTGCTATCAGCTTTTGGGGGTCCAATTATTTTAATGCCAGATTCCGGCAGCTATCTTTGCATGGCTAAGGATATAAGAGAAGGGTGCCTAGAGCTTTGCGAGCTATATCTTGAGAGGGTTCCTGGTTATGGTTTTTTTATCTATTTTATTGAAAATATTTTTAAGGCAAATAGTTCGTTAGGGTTAAAACTTGTTCAACATTTTTTAGGCCTATCCGTTTGTATTTTAACATTTCTTTGTGCATTGATGCTTACGAGAAGAATTTGGTTTGCTCTCGCTGCTTCGATTTCAAGCCTTTTATCTCTGCAGGTAGTATCTTTTAATAATTGGGTAATGACTGAATCTCTCTATAGTTTTGTTCTTATGCTCACAGTCACCTCGTGTCTTTATGCTGTCAAATCGCGGAAGGATTGGTTTTTTCTCATAACAATGGTTTTGTGTGCTGTTTTGGCATGGATTAAATCTTCTGCAAGGTTAATTTGGATAGCTTTATTAATATTTTGGTTTTTTTGGCTTATCTGGAGAGTTTTTAAAAATGCTGGAAAAAATAAGTTTACTTTTAAATATTTAATAAAAAATACTTTTAACTTGAAAAATATAATTTGGCCTGTTATAGGTACTATCCTTTACTTAGGTGTTATTTCGCCGCAGCTTATTTCTAACCACAGAGTAATGGGTAAAATTACTCTTGGTTCAGGCGAAGGGTTTAGTTTATGGCAGGGGGTATTTTCATACAGAAGGTTGGAAAATGTTAAAAACAATGAATTTATTAAGTTTGTAGAAGATTTTAATAAATGGGTGACTAAGAAAGAAAGCATACCCAAGCTTTTTATTGATTTAAAACTCGATTGGCGTAATACATATTTTGCATTAGTTTATTTGCGTGCCGAGAAAAAAATGAAATCTTATGAGGCATCAGATTGGATGTTGAAAATTTCCAAGGATGCCATAAATAACAATAAATTTAAGTATTTTTATGGTATTATTAACGATATTAAACCACAGCTTACTAATTATGATATAAGTACGTTTTTTGTGACAAATGCTGAAAATTACAGGAGTAAATACCCATGGGCAATGGATCTTATGAAGGTAATTGAACCGTATAGAGAAAATGAATGGGGTAAAGATTATTTTAAATTGCAAGAGAATGATTCGGCATTAAAGCCTTTATGGTTAAAAATAAGTAGTTTTTATAATTATTTTATTATGAAAAGTGCCCACTGCGAAATGGTTTGGTTTTTGATAATATTGGGCATGATTGTTGGTTTATTTTTCTTTAATCGTGTGGGTTATTTATTAATTTTAGGCATAATCGCTTATCATGTTCTGCTTCCTTTAATCCCACAACAACCTATACCAAGGTTTAGATATCCCGTTAACGGTTTGCTTTCTATAATAATCATGGCAGGCCCTTGGTTTATTATGTTATTTTTTAGGGAAGCCCAAAAGAAGATTAATGGCGAAATATCAGAATATCTCAAAGTAAAAGAAAAAGAAGTTATTAATAATAACAAAAAAACTAAATTGTTTTTTAATGAAAGGATGTTCGGTATTTGGGGAATTTTAATAACGCTACTTGTTATTTTTCTTATAAGAACATTTGGCATTTTGGAAAAAGGTCCATATTTCCTTGATGAAGTTTCAATAAACTTGCCAGCTTTGCAGCTTTTTTTTAATGAGTCGCTTGTATCTATTCATCCTCATGCCGGAGCTTTGTTTATACTTGGAGTTGTGCACAAAATTTTTTTTATTGAACCGACTTATAGTTCCGCACTTATGTTTATAAACATTTTTGTAATAATTTCTGCGGTTATTCTTTATATTTTTATTAAATCATGGACGAATAATAATGTTTTGGCATGGCTTAGTTCTTTTATGTATGCAGGATCTGGGCCGCTTATTTTTAGTTCATACATGCTTTATGGTACATCGTTCGCATATGTTTTTATTTTATTCTCAGCTTGTTTTATGGTTGATAATATAGTAAAACGAAAAAATACAAACCGTTTTTATTTTTATCTTATAGGCTTGTTTGGGGGGGCTGCGTATACGTCACATGAATCAATTTTTCCCATGGTTTGCGCTATTTTTATCACAATGTTGTTTTTTAGTATGATTCAATTAGTAAAAGACAAGATGAAATTTTCAAGAATTATTTTTGTGCTATTTATTTTTATGGTAGGATTTTTTACCCCCATTTTATTTTTTAATAATATTATTCCTATTTATTACAAGCTAGCCGCAGGGATGGATTTTAAAGAGCTTGTAACTCGATATTTTCTTGATTTTGGTTTTTCAGGAGAATCTAAGAATTATCTCGGTGCTATTCTAGAACCATGGCAGAGGTTGCCTGTTAATAAACTACCTAGGATATCAATGTTGATTAGCACTATTTATGTTGCATGCGGTTGGTTTATTCCGGCCGTGGCATTTTTGGGGATATATTATGGATTCAAGGAAAAAAGCACAAGATTACTAACTTTTTCCTTTATTTTCATGATTTTTGTATGGTTTATCGGTGCTTCTTTTGCTTCTGTTTTTGTTATGAGATTGGTAGTTCCTGCCGTAATTATCATGTCTATTTTTGCAGCTTTTGGGGTTTATCAAATTTATCTATGGGCATCTAAGTTGATTTTTTTGAGCAACAAGGAAAATGTTAAAATAGTCGTAAGCTTTGTTTTAGCGTTATTGTTATTTTTTTCAATTTATCCCGGGATGAAACTTGCTTTTAAAAGTAAAACTGCCTATCAAGAAATGATTGATCATAGTGTTAGAAACAATTTTAATTTCGATAGAATATTGTCTACCAATCATCTTGCAGCTTGGTATTTTTTAAGGAACGATATAATAATTCCGAAAAGTTCTCAGGAAATTAAAAAAAATTATGATTATATTATAGTTGAACCAGCGAATTATGAGTCATTATTTACCTTTAAAGCTTATCTGGCAAGGGCATTTGAAGGGGTTGCTCCGGTTGCAACCTTTAAAAATTCATTAGGTGGGTACGATTACTATCCAGCCGAGGGAAGTTTTGAAGCCGTAAGGTTTATTAGGAATAATTCAAATATTAACGGCCTTGCGCGAGATAAGCTGTATATTTTTAAGATAAGCGATGCAAAATTCTAAATCAGTGATTAAAAGTAAAATGACAAAAACAGCGGGTTCGGTAGTATCTTTTTATAATTCAGTTTGGAATGAGTGGAATGATATGATATATCATTCTCCAGCTCCAAGAATTAGGAGAAAGAAGGTATTGTCGTGGATTAAAAATCTTCAAATAAATTCGCTTCTTGATGTTGGATGTGGAAACGGGCAGTTTTTAAGAGAAACATCTCTAGCGTTTCCGCACATAAAAATGTCTGGCGCAGATATTTCATTTGCCGTGATAGAAACAAACCAGAAGCATATCCCCCATATTAACTTTTTTAATCTCGATCTTATTAATGAGAATGTTCCAAAGAAATTTGATATTGTCGTTTCTATGGAAGTAATAGAGCATTGTGATGATTATGTTGTAGCAGTGCGAAAACTTTCAGAAATGGCAGGAAAATATCTCTTACTTACTGTTCCTTGTGGCCCGATTTTTAAGATAGATAAAACGGTGGGACATAACAGACATTTTAGGAATCTTGAAATTACGAGACTTTTGAACTCAGTTGGGTTTAAAGTTATGAAATCTCAGGAATGGGGTTTTCCTTTTTTTAATCTATATAAGTATCTTATTAATCTTTTTCCTGGTAAGCTGAGCGAAGCCTTTCTTACTAAAAAATGTTATGGTTTAAAGGAAAAGCTTATTGCTAGCATAGTTTACAGATCTTTTAATTTATGTTTTCCTTGGTGGGGATATCAGTTATTTGTTTTAGCGCAAAGAGATAAATAATGGAAGAAAACTATAAATGTAAAGTTTGTGGAGAATTAGATTACGAAACCATAGTTGATAATATTAAGGACTGGGAATATGGATATGATGGAACTTTTTCGTATTTTCAATGTAAGAACTGTAGGTTGATTCAAATTCATCCTTTTCCAGATGTAAAAGATCTTGTGAATACTTATAAGGTTAATTACCATGGTTTTATTGAGCCGAGTAAAAAGGGGAGGCTTTTTTTATATCTCTTTAACATTGTTGAGGCTCTTTCATTGCGCTATTTTAAAAAAGAATTAAAAGTTGATTCTAAGATTTTAGATGTTGGGTGTGGCATCGGTATTTTATTATCAAAGTTAAGATCTATGGGTTTCAGTAATATCGAAGGGATTGATTTTAGTAAAAAAGCTTATGATTCTTTACTATTAAAGGATATAAAGTGTCATTTTGGAACATTCTTAGATTTTTGCGGGCAAGAAAGAAGCTATGATTTAATAATTATGAATAATTATTTAGAACATTGTTTAGCCCCTATGGAGGAGCTTAAGAAGGCCAAACTTCTCTTGAAAGATTCCGGCTTATTGATAGGAGAAATGCCTAATTTTAAATCGCTGGACAGAGTTTTATTTGGGCGTTATTGGGGAGGCAACCATGTGCCTCGGCATACCTTTCAATTTGATTCCGACAAAATTGCAGCTTTATTAAAAAATTCCGGATTTAGTAATATTGTTATTAAATATCCTTTAAATACAAGTCATTTTAGTCTCTCAATCCAAAATTTTTTACAGAGGCATAAAAATTTACAAAATAATAATTTAAAATATGGTAGGGCAATTTATTATTCATTTCTTATGTTAATGCTTATTCCTATTAATTTATTATTTGTTTTAACAAAGAGAGCGGGATTTTTAAAATTCTATGCCAGAGTATAACATAAGTAATATCAAACTAATTCGTAACCCTGAAATTGAAGAATTTAAGCAAGCTATTGATTCAAGGTATGGCAAAAAACTAATATTTACCAAAATGAACATTAATAGGCTGAGGCAGGGCCTAGGAATTATTTTACGCCAATCATTTGTAATACCAGGGTTAATAAATAATTATTTCTATAGTTTTAGAGGAAAATATCCGTTGCGCTCACTAGAAGTTGCTATTGGATATGACTGTAATTTTTCTTGTAGTCAGTGTTCTTGTGCATTGAATCGCGACACAAAACGAACTCGGCTATCACTAAATGAATTTAAAAATACAATCGATCAAGCTATTGATATGGGTGCATTTCAATTTAATCTTAATGGTGGCGAACCCATGCTTTATTTTGAAGAAGTTAAAGAACTCTGTTCTTATATTAGAAAGAGGAATTGCTATGTTCATATGGCAACTAACGGATTTTTCTTTACTTTTGAAAGAATTAAAGAAATGCACAAGGCTGGTCTTAATTCTTTTGAGATGGGATTAGATAGTTCTGTAGAGAAAATTCACGATGCAAATAGAGGCAAAGGATCTTATCAAAAAATTATGGATAATGCTATTTTTGCTCAAAGCCTTGGATTAAAAGTAGCTTTTAATACAGTAGGCACGAAAGAAAAAATTTATAATGGAGATTTGTTGAATACGGCATACCTGGCTAGAAAATTAGGGGTTTTATTGATGATTACGCCTCCTTGTGTTACAGGCCACTGGCGAGGCAAGTTAGAAGTACTTTTAAACGAAGAAGAAAAATGGTATATACGCTGGCTTTTAAGTATGTTTAAAAATACTCGTATTGATAATTATAATGGATTAAAAAAAATAAGTTGTCCTGCGGGAAGAGAAAAATTAGCCGTTAACCCCTATGGAGATGTTGTTTCATGCCCACTAATACAAATCGTATACGGCAATATTAAAAATGATACTCTTGTTAGTATCCAAAAGAAAATCCTTAAGGATAAATTTTATCTAAAAGGGTTTGATGATGGTTGTTTACCAAGTCATGATATTAACTTTATAAATGAACGATTAATTAATTATAGGGATTCTATTAATAACTAGTATTATATTAAGAATGGTTTTTAGACAAAATTATGGAAAACGATAAATGATAATATTAGGAGTTCATGCTGGTCATGATTGCGGAGCGGCCATTGTTAACAATGGCAAGATAATTGCCGTAGCTAACGAAGAGAGGATTACGCGAGATAAGTTATCTTTCGGTGTTCCGGAGAAATCAATCAAAGAAGTCCTTGGTTGTGCAAGAATGGCGCCGGATGATATCGACAAAATTGCTCTTGAGTCGGTTGGAGGAACACTTTTAAGTCATGGGCGGCCTTGGTTTTACAAAGCATTCCTTACTAATGGTACAGGACTTTTAGATTTCTTTTTCATCAAAGATCGAAAGTTTAAATACATATATGGACTACAATCTGTTCCTTTAAATATTCTTTCCATGACTGGTTTTCCTCGTTTTCTCATGACTGATCTGATGGCTTGTTTGTATTTAAAGAAAGTGTTTGGATGTGCGAAGAAGATTAGCAGAGTACCACATCATCAAGCCCATTTAGCATCTGCTTATTTTACTAGTGGTATGGATAATGTTCTTTCTGTGGTCATAGAGGAATATGATGGCAGGAATGGTATGGTTATTGATTTAGTCCAAGATGGACAAGTTATACCGATTGCAAACAGTCCTTATCCCCACTCACCAGGGGTATTTTATTCTTTGGTGACTAGAATGTTAGGTTTTAATCAAATGCTTCACGCTGGCAAAATCACCGGTCTTGCCGCTTATGGACAACCTCATAAAGTTTATCATTTAGTTGAAAAATTAATGTGGAATGAAGATATGAAGGTACAAATTTCACCATTGACATATAAACTTGTGGTTGAATGTGCACGCACAAAGAATATCCCGGCATATTTCAGTGGTTTTTCGCGTGAAGATATTGCAGCGGCTTTTCAGCGCCGCCTAGAGGATGTGATGGTTGCAATAATAAAAAAGGCACTTGAAAAAACAGGAGCGAAAAACATTGTTTTGAGCGGTGGGGTTACGGCAAACGTTAAGATGAATCAGTGTATTTATAATATTAATGGAGTAGAGAATTTATTTATTCATCCTGGGATGAGTGATTGTGGTACGGCGTTAGGGGCAGCTCTTTGGGAATCTTATAAAAGTAAAAAATTCAAACCATTTCGGTTGAAAAATGTATTTTTTGGGTATGAAATTACTGATGACGAAGTAGAGTTAGAGTTGAAACGGAAAAATTTAAAATATCATAAAGAAGAAAATATTCAAAAGAAAATTTCCGGTCTGCTTGCGGAAAAGAAAATTATTACAAGGGTAAGGGGTAAAATGGAATATGGTCCGCGTGCGTTGGGTAATCGCAGCATTTTATATCATTGCAGTGATCCTTCTATAAACAAATGGTTGAACCAGCGCTTACGCCGGACAGAATTTATGCCTTTTGCTCCAGCCGTACTTGCTGAATATGCTGAAAAATGTTTTGTTAATTTTAAGGGATTGGAATACGCGGGAGAATTTATGACAATAACCTGCGATTGCACAGAGTGGATGAAGGAAAATTGCCCCGCGGTTGTTCATATCGATGGTACGGCTCGGCCACAAATTGTAACCCCCGAATCAAATCCAGATTTCTATACAATCTTAAGCGAATATAATAAAATAACAGGTATTCCTGTACTTATAAATACTAGTTACAATATTCATGATGAGCCTATTGTGCGTAGTGCCGCTGATGCATTAAGAGTCTTTAAGTTTACCTGTTTGGATTACCTTGCAATTAACGACTACTTAGTTTCAGCAAAAGAAAATAATTTTATATGGGGCAAGATATAAAATATGAAAAAAGTAATTCTATATAATCCACCCGGTGGTTTATGGTTACGAGGAGAAGGGCGTTGTGAGCAAGATCTTGATAATGCCACAGCTTACACTGTTACCGCGCCTACATCGCTTTGCTATATGGCAGCAATTTTGCGCAATAAAGGCATAGAACCTAAGATTATCGATTGCCCAGTTGAAAAAATCGATTTTGAGGCGTTTAAAAATGTTATCAGTAATTTTAATCCAGACATGGCAATATTGAATGCCAGTGTTCTCAATCTTATTAATGATTTAGAAGTTATAAATACAATACACAAGATATATCCGAATATTATAAATTGTGCGATTTTGCCATATTTTAATTCGATACCTTTAGATAAAATATCTAAGAGTTTATTTCAGTGCGTAGATATTATCATTACAGGAGAGATGGAGGCGGTAGTTAACGATTTAGCCGATTATATTAATAATATAATTAAGCAAGAACAGATACGGGGTATTATTTTAAATGATAGAGTTTCTGGTAAAATAATAAAAAACGCTTTAATTCCTCCCGTTGATAATTTGGATTTGCTTCCTTGCCCAGCGCGCGATCTTGTGCACAATGAACTCTATTTAAGACCAGACATTGGAAAGCCTATGGCTAGCATCGTAGATGGCAAAGGCTGTCCTTGTAGTTGTATATATTGTCTTGCGCCTATTACAACTGGAAGAAAGGTGAGAAAGCGTTCGGTGGATTCCGTTATTAATGAGATTCGACATTGCATACAGCAATATAATATCTACAATTTTTTATTTCGTTCAGATACGTTTACTATAGATAAAAATTGGGTTTTAGAGTTTTGTCGTAAAATAACGGATTTAAATCTAAGAATCTATTGGGCCGCCAACAGTAGAACCGATACTTTTGATGAGGAACTGGCTTTTGCTATGAAAAGAGCCGGTTGTTTTCTAATAGAGTTTGGCATAGAATCAGGCTCTGATGCATCATTAAAACTAGAAAAGAAAGGAACCACCATTAATAACGCTATGAATGCAGTAGTTGCAGCTAAAAAAGCTAAACTGTTGGTATATGGTACTGTGCTTATTGGGTTTCCATGGGAAAACTTAAACAGTCTTAGAGAGACCGAAAAATTTATTCATAAATTAAATATAGATTTCGTTGAAGCACATATTGTAGCTCCGTATAGAGGGACTGAATTGTTTGAGATGTTGGAAAGAGAGAATTTAATTGATAATGACATCATTGGACATGATATGATAAAAAATCCTGCAATTAAAGGCACAAGATATTTATCCCGAGAGCAACTATTAAATTTTCGTAAAGAATTTTTACGTCGTTTTTATATGCGTCCGGATTATTTTTTAAAAACTTTACTACGTATGCGTTCGCTTTCTGAGGTTATTCAATATGGGAAGCATGGGTTAAGAATATTAAGGAACCAGCTAAATTAATAGTAAATAAAAATGCCTACTAAAAAAATTTTATTAGTGTATCCTAAATTAGGTATGCCTGGTTCTTTAGTAAGGCATTTGCCGCTTAGTTTATTGCATGCTGCTGTTGATTCTATTAAGCGTGGCTTTGAAGTAGATATTGCAGATATTCGGCTCTTTCCTGATTCTTGGCATAAGGTTCTTAAGGAAAAAATTAATTCAGATACATTCCTTGTTGGTTTAAGCGTTATGACCGGAGCCCCTATTAAGAATGCATTAGAAATTTCCCGCTGGATCAAAAAAACATTTCCGAAAATCAAGATTGTTTGGGGAGGCCCACATGCAACTTTTAATGGACGTGATATAATGAGCGAAGATTCGGTGGACTATGTTATTGCTGGATACGGTTCAGAATCATTGTCTTTACTGGCTGAGCATCTTAGTAGCCCAAGATATGAATTACAGTTTGAAAGCATTCCTGGGCTTATTTTTCGCAAAGATAATTTTATTATTGAAAATTCTCTTAAACCACAATTCGAAAATATTTATTATAAAGATATTCCTTATTTTTTAATAGAATCGGATTTAGATAAATATGGACAGTTAGATAAAAAAGAAAGGATTTTTTCCATATATAGCTCTCTAGGTTGTCCTTATAATTGTTCTTTTTGCTCATCTCCGGCTTTCTACAAAATGATACAGAAAAAATATGAACTTTTACCGGTAAATGATGTAGTAGACCATATAGAGTTTGTGAAAAAACAATACAAAGCCACATATATATATTTTATTGATGATGATTCTTTCGTTTCATCTTTCCACATTGAGTCAATAATTGATGAGATAAACCAAAGAAAACTAGATATAAAAATTGGCTTTAGAGGAGCTAGAATCAATGAGATAGGTTCCATGAGTGATGAATTTTTAAATAAACTTAGTAAGGCCGGAACAAATATAATGCATGTTGGTGCTGAGTCTGGTTCACAAAAAATTCTTGATTTGATAGATAAAAATATTACAGTAAAAGACATTTTAAATGCTAATAAAAAAATTGCAAGACAGCCGTTAATTAAAGTAGCCTATAACTGGATTATTGGTTTTCCCGGAGAGGGTTTAGAGGATTTACGTCATACTCAAAAATTAATGTTACAAATTGTAAAAGATAATCCAAACGCAATTATATTTATGCCAAATAAGTTTCATCCTTTACCTGGAACTAGATTGTTTGATGTAGCTTTAAAATATGGTTATCAGCGTCCGTCGAAGCTTGAGGGATGGATTGATATGGAAATGGAATCAGATTATAGGCCACCATGGCTTGCTAGTGGTATAGCCAATATGATAAACATGATGCAAGTTGCATCATTTTTTATAGATGATAAGCTTTTTAAAATTAACACAGGTAATAGTTTGAGGTTTAAGCTTTTACGTTTTTTAGCTAGGTTATATGGTCCGTTTGCTAAACTAAGAATGAAATATGGTATCTCAGAGTTTTTATTTGAATATAAGATATTTAATTGGTATGCATCCCGATTTAGGATTTAATTATAACTAAATAAATATTTAATAGGCAGTTATGACAGACTCGACAACAAAAAAATATAAATTTGCATTAATTGGTTGTGGCTCTATTGCAGAAAAACATATAGTTGCATTAAGACGATTAGAAAATACCGAAGTTGTTGCTGCGTTTGATATAGATACAAAAGCAGCTGATAGGGTATCAGAAAAGTATAATATTGCAAGTTTTAACAACCTTGAAAAAATGGTAAATTCTTGCGAAATAGACATTTTTAATATATTGACGCCATCCGGTTTACATGGGAAAAATATCCTAGATTTGATTGATTATAATAAACATTTTGTAGTTGAAAAGCCTTTAGCTCTTTATTTAGATGAAGTGGATAGAATTTTAGAAGAATGCGATAAAAGACAATTAAAGATTTTTGTTGTTAAACAAAACCGTTTTAATCTACCGATTCAAAAATTAAAAGAAGCCATAGATGGTGGACGTTTTGGCAAATTAGTTATTGGTACAGTCAGAGTTAGATGGTCTAGAGATCAGGCTTATTATGACCAAAAAAAATGGCGGGGGACATGGAAGCTCGACGGAGGTGTTTTAACAAATCAAGCTAGTCACCATATTGATATGTTATTATGGATGATGGGAGATGTAGAAAATGTTATGGCTAAAACTGATAGACGCTTACTTAATATTGAAACCGAAGATACGGGCGTAGCCATTTTGAAATTTAAAAACGGTGCTCTTGGTGTTATTGAAGCAACAACGGCGACGCGCCCTAAAGATCTAGAGGGGTCAATTAGTATTTTGGGTGAAAAGGGTTCTGTAGAAATAGGCGGTTTTTTTATGAATGAATTAAAAACGTGGAATTTTCAAGAAGTACATGATATTGATAAGTATATTTGGGAAAAATTTTCTAAAGTGCCGGATGAATTCGCATGGAACCATTGTGAATTTTTTAAAGATGTTATTAGGAGTATAGAAAATAACAAGAAAGGGTTAATAGATGGTCTTGAGGGTAGAAGGTCTATAGAATTAATAAACGCCATATATGAATCATCTAAAACAGGAAAAGAGATTTCTTTATGTGTGGAATAGCCGGATTTTTTAATTATAAAACACAAAGGCAGGTCAATGGTAATGCTCTTGTTGATGTTTTAACATCGATGCGGTATCGAGGGCCAGATAATTTAGGCATATTTAAAGATAATGATACGACTATTGGCAATGTCAGGCTTTCGATACAGGATACAACAAAATTCGGGAATCAGCCAATTTATAATGAAGATAGGACTCTAGTCGTTGTTTATAACGGAGAGATCTATAATTTTATTGAAATTAAAACATTATTAGAAAAGAAAGGGCATATTTTTTCTACAAAAACTGATACAGAAGTTCTTGTCCATGCTTATGAAGAATTTGGAGTGGATTTCATTAAAGATTTAAATGGTATGTTTTCCTTTGCTTTGTTCGACATTAAAAAGAGATTATTAATCTTAACTAGAGATAGATCCGGCCAGAAGCCATTATTTATAAATAATAATAATGACGGTATTTTCTTCTCTTCGGAAATAAAATCCATGCTGCCTTACTTGGCACAGCGTTCTTTAAATTTTAGTTCATTGCTTGGATTTTTAAGCATGGGATATGTTTTAGAACCGGATACCATTATAAAGGAAATAGAAGCTGTTGAACCCGGAACTTATTTACTATTTGACTATAGAGGAAATAATACAAAGAGATTCTGGTCTATTCAAGTTAACCAATCGGAAATTATATATAACATAGAAGATTGGAAAAGAAAAGCTGATGTGGCGATAAGGAATTCCGTAAAAAGGCATCTTGTTAGTGATGTGCCTATAACTTTATTTTTAAGCGGAGGCGTTGATTCTAGTATTTTAGCATTATATTTAAAAGAACAAGGTTCAATAAAAGAGGCATTTTCAGGTAGTTTTATTGGGCATAAGGATCACGATGAATATGGTTTTGCTTCTAGATTAGGTAAATATTGCGGATTTAAAACACGTAGAATTATACTTTCCAAGCAAGTATTAGTCGGGAATCTAGAGGAATTTTTAAGCAATTCTTCCTGGCCTCAGGGAGATTATTCTGGATTAGCAATGTATTCGCTTGCAAAGGAAGTCTCAAAAGGTTATCGGGTTGTTATCGGAGGCGATGGAGGAGATGAGGTTTTTGGAGGCTATCCAACTTATACATATCCTTACATATCAAGAGAATTTAATTTTATTTCTAAGGATTTAATTAAAATTTTGCATCGTTTGTCTTTGGTGGTAGGCAATAGGAAAAAATATTTACCTCTGTCTTTTAAACTGCAACAATTATATCTGGCTTGGGGTAAAAAATTACCAGAGGCGCATTTTTTGTTAAAAAACTTTTTACCCCAAGAGATGATTTCAGATGTTATGAACGACGTGATCTTAGAGCAAAGTGATTATAAGAAATCCCCGGTAAGTATATTTGAAAATTTTTATAATAATTCTTTTTATGGCCCAATACACAGACTTTGTTATATTGATTTCAATACTTTCTTGCGTTCTGGTACAATTCCTAAGGTAGAAAGAAATACTATGATTTTTAGCCTTGAAGCGAGAATGCCATTTCTTGATAATGAAATTATAAATCTTGGTTTACATTCAGATAGCAGTTTGATGGTTAGAGGATTTAAGACAAAATTATCTCTAAAATCCTTATTAAAGGATAAGACTAAAAATAAATTTATATTTAGTCCGATAAAGCATGGATTTACTCCGCCATTAGTTGCTCTATTCGAAAAAGAATTACGTTCATGGAAAGAATATTGGTTAGATTTTAAGACACCTTTCCTCAAGCCTGGTATATTAGATAAGCTATCAAAATTTAAACAAAAGGGTTGGGATTTACACCGCTTAGAATGGAATATTTGTGTATTAAATGATTGGTGTTTCCGAAATAGTTTATTGTAAAGATGAAAAAAATAGAAAACAATAATTGTCTTGTAGTAGGCGCGGGTGGATTTATTGGGCGCCGTATCATAAAAGCGCTTCAAAATAACCTAGAAGTTTTTACTATTTTACGCAAAAAAACTAATATATTTTTATCAAAAAAAATTAAATTGATTAATATAGATTTACTTAATAAATGTGATTTATTAGGGCTGCCCAAGAGAATTGATATGATTATTTATTTGGCTCAATCAGAGAAGTTTAGAGATTTTCCCGAAACAGCTTCTGATATTTTTCAGGTTAATACGGTAGGGGTTTTACGTTTTCTTGAATACGCCAAGAAGGCCGGAGCAAAAACATTTATTTTGGCTTCTTCGGGAGGATTAGATAAGGTTACAGATGCTAGATTAGAAAGTAATTTGGGATTTTATTATACCACTAAGCTATGCTCTGAAATGTTAGCAAAAAGCTATTCTCCATTTATGAATATTATTATTTTGCGGCCTTTTTTTGTCTATGGTAGAGGGCAGCGCAAAAATATGCTTATTCCAAGGCTAGTTGACGCCGTAAAAAAAGAAAAGCCGATACTTTTAGATGGTAGAAATGGCATAAAAATTAACCCTCTACATATTTCCGATGCCACATCTGCGATCATAAAGGCAACTTCATTGACAGGGCAATACACAATCGACATCGCTGGGCCAAAAGCATATACAATGCGGCAAATCGGAGAAATCATTGGAAAAAAACTTAATAAAAAACCTATTTTCAGAATTAAGAAAAAAAAAGATTCATGCAATTTTATCGGAAATATCTCAAAAATGACTAAGTTGCTTACTTCTCCCTGTATTAGTTTTGAAGAAGGAATAGAGGACCTTGTATGAAGCGCATTAAAATTTTACATTGCCCAACTATGGTAGGAGGCAACCCTTATGGCTTGGCTAGAGCAGAAAGAAAACTTGGCCTAGATAGTTGGTCAATTGCATTTGAGCAAAATATCTTTGCTCATTGTAGCGATGAAATCTTATGGCATAAAAAAGAAAATTATCTTATCAGAGAATTCAAGCGGTTTAATTTATTGAAACGCGCATTTAAAGACTTCGACATTGTTCATTTTAATTTTGGGCGGTCTATTATGCCACATTGGGCAGATAGCGATTCTCTGCAAAAAAATATTCCAAATAGCTTATTAAGGACGTTATATAAAGTGTATGTTACAATATTTGAGTTAAAAGATCTACCTCTGCTCAAAAAAGCAGGTAAAAAAATAGCCGTGACATATCAAGGTAGTGATGCTCGTCAAGATGGAATATTTGATAAACATAAGTATTGGCAAATTTCTCAATTTTCGAAGTATGCTGATATAATCTATGCTTTAAATCCTGATTTACTAAATTTTCTTCCTACGAGAACGCAATTTATGCCATATGCGCACATAGATTTAAATGGGTGGAAATTAACAGGCACAGATCAAATTATGAATAATCCTCTGGTTGTTCATGCCCCAACGGCTAGGAAGTTTAAAGGAACGGAATATATTTTACATGCTGTTAGCCGTCTAAAGAATGAAGGTGTTAAATTCAGGTTTCAACTTGTAGAGAATCTATCTAATAACGAAGCAAAAAAGATTTATCAAGAGGCAGATATATTAATTGATCAGCTACTCATTGGATGGTATGGTGGTGTTGCGGTTGAATTTATGGCCTTAGCAAAACCAGTTATCTGTTATATTAATGAAGCGGATCTAAAATTTATTCCAAGTGAAATGAAGAATGATTTACCAATAATTAATGCCAATCAAAACACAATCTACCAGGTTTTAAAAGAGTACTTAACTTCTAAGAAAGATGCGTTAAGTGAAATCGGGAAAATGAGCCGTCAATATGTAGAAAAATGGCATAACCCAATTAAAATAGCTACAGAATTAAAGTTGGATTACGAACGGATTCTTACAAAAAATAATAATGAAAAAAAATAAAATTTTAACGATTATTGGTGCAAGGCCTCAATTTATAAAAGTAAAACCATTAAGCGATATTTTTAAAAAAGATAATACTCTAGAAGAAATTATTGTGCATACCGGCCAGCATTACGACTATCAAATGTCAAAAGTTTTTTTTAATCAGCTTAAACTGCCTTGCCCAAAGCATTATTTAAATGTAAATCAAATCTCAAATTTAGAACAAGTTTCGCTTATGCTATTAAAATTAAAAAGTATAATGATAAAAGAAAATCCGCGATTAGTAATTGTATATGGTGATACTAATTCAACCTTGGCTGGCGCTTTAGCTGCTAAATTCTTTAAAATTAATTTATGCCATATTGAAGCAGGGCTTAGAAGCTATAACCCTAAAATGCAAGAAGAAAATAACCGAATATTAACTGATAAAATGTCTGATATTTTATGCGTCCCAGTTAAAGAAGCGATAGACAATCTTAAAAAAGAAGGGATTGTAAAAAATGTATTTCTTACCGGCGATACTCTATGTGATATGCTGCACAAACAACAAAAAGACATTAATAAACAATTTAAGGTTATAAACGACAAATTTGATATTACAAAGGGTAATTATTTTTTCTTAACATTACATCGTCGTGAAAATATAGAAGATTCAAAAAAGTTAGGGCTAGTTTTAAAAAATATCCAAACGTTGTCTTATAAGGTTGTATTTTCTATTCACCCCCATACAAATAAAAAAATAAACGAATTCCGTTTACAGAAGTTTTTAACAAATATTTCTTGTATTGGGCCTCAGGATTATTTAACAACCTTAGCGTTAATTAAAAATTCAAAAGCAGTGCTTACTGATTCTGGTGGCATCCAAAGAGAAGCATATATGTTAAAAAAGTTTTGTTTTACCTTAAGAGATGAGAGTGAGTGGCGTGATACAATAACTAGCGGCTGGAATCAATTAATAAAAATTAACGCCAAATCATTAAATCAACTATGCGCAAAGGTAGAAAACATCAGAATGCCGAATTCATATAAATACTTGTTTGGTAAAGGTAATGCGGCAATAAAAATCTACGAAATAATAAAACGATTTATGCGTAAAAATGAGATATAATATTTTAGACACACCTGTTGATGATACATCACTGGATAAAATTTTAGATAACTTAATTAGGGGCCAGCGTGTTGTACATTGCTTTGTTAATATTCACAAGATAGTTCTTTTTAATACAGAGAAGTCACTACAGGAGTTGATAAATAACGAGAATTGTATTTTTTCACCTGACGGCAGATGGATTTTATTTTTATCAAAAATTTTTAGATTTCCGATAAAAAAAAGCTTTGGCGGACTAAACATAATTGATGCGGTGTCGACTTTTTCGGAAAAGATGAGTCTAAAGGTTTATCTTCTAGGAGCAAAAAGGGATATTATTTTAAAAGTAAAAAAAACGCTTCAAGAAAAATTTTCGAATCTTAATGTTATTGGTTATCATGATGGTTATTTCCAAGATAAAGAATACATAGTAAATGACATAATTGAAAAACAACCAAATATCTTATTTATTGCCCTGCCATCTCCTCAAAAAGAATTATTAGCTAATGAATTATTTCAAAGAGTACTAAGTTTGATGTATGTTGCAGGTGTAGGAGGTGCTTTTGATATAATAGCAAATAGGCATAAACGCGCCCCAATATTTATTCAAAATGTTGGCCTAGAGTGGTTATATAGATCTATTCAAAAACCAGAACTATTTAAGCGCTATATTGAAGATTCTCTCACCATTATAAAATTATTTATAAAAAATGTTATCCAAAGATAAATTATTAAAATTAATAACATATTTTCAGTTTTTTTACTTGTATGTAATGCTATTTTTTATACCTATTTCTAAGGCAACATTAGAAGTTTGTTTCGGTTGGGCAATGTTACTTTTTACAATAAGTTTGATTTTAAGAAAAGATTCGTCAGTTTTTAAAGATAGAGTTTCAATTTTTTTACTTATTTTTTTTATTAGCGGTTTTCTGTCTTTATTTAATACAGAATTTTTTGCCAAAAGCCTAAAAGCTATTTTTCTAAAATGGTTTGAATATATAATGCTGTTTTTTATATTTAAAGAAGCAGTTTTAAGAGGTTTGAAACCAAAATTTATTTTTTTTGTAATTATTGTTTCATCGATTTTAGTCGGGATTGATGGGGTATATCAATTTTTTAATGGCAAGGATTTTTTAATGCATAATTCTTTAACAATGGCTACGTCCTATAAGCCGCAAAGATTAGTTTCTGCATCTATGGGGCATCCTAACGGATTAGCGAATTTTTTATTGTTTCCATTATTTTTGTTACTATTTAATTTTAACAATTGCAAAACATTAAAACATAAAGTTATTAATTTAATAAACTTTACTTTTTTTTTGATAATTTTATTTCTCACTTATTCAAGAGGCGCTTGGTTGGGTTTTTTTATTTCTTTTCTAGTGATTATATTTGTAATTAAAGATACTAAATTGAAAAATTATTTATTCGCTGTTCTTTTATCAATTCTAATATTTATTTTTATTTTGAGCTCATTATTTTTTAAAAATTTTATAACAAAAGGATCTTTTTATAATGTTACTCGCATTGAATTATGGTTCCAGTCCTTATCTTTATTTAAAGAACATCCAATATTTGGAATTGGAATAGGGACCTTCATGGATTATTCGTCACAATTTGTTGCTTACGGAGCATTGTATTTACATAATTGTTATCTACAAATATTGATTGAACAAGGGATTGTTGGTTTAATTGCTTTTATAATATTCGTATTCATTGTTATAAAAGATAGCATTAGAGTGGCATTTTTTTCTAAGAATGAATTATTTCTTGGCTTGGTATTTGCGATAATCGCTTTTCTAATTCAAATTTTCTTTGATAATCATTTATATTCGTTGAGACCGTCATTTTTATTCTGGTGTTCTATGGGAATAATTAGAGGTTTGACTTTAAAGGCGAAACAAGATATAATAAAAAATTCAACTTAGAATTGATTGCGGGCCCATAGCTCAGCGGTAGAGCAGGTGACTCATAATCACTTGGTCGGAGGTTCGAACCCTTCTGGGCCCAGATATAGATATAATTAAAAAATAAGAATTAAGTAAGATGGGACGGTTGGCTCAATGGTAGAGCGCTTCGTTCACATCGAAGAAGTTGCAGGTTCGATTCCTGCACCGTCCATATAATAATTAAATTTATGACAAATATTAAAGATCAAATCCAAAAGTTAGTTATACTCCAACAGACTGATAAACAAATTTACAATTACTCTCAAAAGCTTAGAGAATATCCAGCTTTATTAGATAGCATAAAAAA
Organism: Candidatus Omnitrophota bacterium; assembly: GCA_040753015.1. GTDB lineage: Bacteria > Omnitrophota > Gorgyraeia > Gygaellales > JBFMHM01 > JBFMHM01. The sequence continues at coordinate 13,031 of JBFMHM010000002.1, read as the reverse complement.
AGAATTAGAAGAGAAAAAAAGGAGTTTGCAGTTAGCAGAAGATAGTTTCAAAAAAACTCAATTAAAGCAAAAAGAAAAAGAAGGAGAGCTTTCTACAAAAGAGGCAGAAATTAATAAACAACAAAGCCAACTTTTTCAGCTTAAGACAAATAAAGAATACAATGCGAAATTATCTGAAATTGCTGGGATTAAGGCTGATAAATCAAAATTAGAAGAAGATATTTTAATGATTTTTGATGAAGTTGATGCGGCTAGAAAGAATCTTGAAAATGAAAAAAAGGTTTTTCAAGAAGAAGAAGTAAGGTCAAACCAAGAAAAGAAAAAAATTGAAGAGGATATAAAAATTTTAGAAAATAAAATAAAAGACCTAGAAGGGAAAAGGAAACAAGAAGCCGATCAAGTTGATATAAAAATTTTAACAAATTATGAGAAAATCCTTAAGAATAAAGAAGGGTTGGCGATTGTTCCGGTAAGAAATTTTGCCTGCCAAGGATGTTTTATGAATGTTACTCCGCAAACAGTTAACGAAATTAATATGCATGAGAAGCTGGTTACTTGTGAGATGTGTGCGAGGATACTCTATGTTGAAGAAGGACAAACCCATTAATATTTTTATAGATGGAGCGTCTTCAGGTAATCCCGGAGATGCTGGAGTGGGAATTGTTATTTATCGAGATGACCAGCCAATAAAATTTAAAAAATATATTGGTAAAGCTACTAATAATGTTGCAGAATACTACGCTTTAATTTATGCACTCAAAGAAGCTATAAGCCTGAACTTTTTTTATATAAAATTATTTACAGATAGTGAATTGCTGCATAGACAAATGATTGGTAAATATAAGGTTCGCGATTCGAATTTAAAAAATCTATTTGATCAGGCACAAGAATTAATAAAATATTTTAGATATATTGAGATAGTGCATATTTCTCGCCAGAATAATAAAGAAGCAGACAAATTAGCAAAACAAGCAACACAGGAAGCCCAAAGTGATTGCCCTCGCTGTTTTAGTTCGGTTCTACGAATGCAAAACGAATCAGCGGGGGAGGAAAGTCCGAGCTCCAGAGGGAGGCGTAATCCGTAATGCGGATCTCCCGCGGTGAATCCCGTGGGACGGATATAGAGCCACAGAGACGAGTAACCCTGTTTAAGCGGGGTGAGATGAAACGAGGTAATCTCTACGCGGAGCAAGGCCAAGTAAATCTAGGATTTAGAGTGTCCCGCTCGATTCCTTTTTGTAGTAATTCTACAGAGGATCCTAGAAGGGTTGGCTGTTAGAGTTCTCGCTATTGCATTATATAAAATAAAACGGCGAGGATCGAGATGAATGGTCACTGCTCGCCAATAATTTGGTGTAGCTACAGAACTCGGCTTATTGGGCTTTTCTATGCTTGTTGTTTTTCTTCCGTATTCTTTTCAGAAAAAAATCTTGTTTAACAATATAATTTATTGTATAATTTAATGTTACATTTATTAATAATAAATTAATTAGGAGGAAGTCTAAATGTCAGGGCATTCAAAATGGGCTAGTATTAAACATAAAAAAGGGGCTAATGATGCAAAAAGGGGCCAGCTTTTTACTAAAGTTATTAAAGAAATTACGATTGCTGCCAAAAATGGCGGAGGAAATCCAGATACAAATCCATCGCTCCGCGCTGCTATTACAAAAGCAAAAGAAGCGAATATGCCTTCTGATAATGTTGAGCGAGCGATTAAACGTGGGACTGGTGAACTTCCCGGCGTTGTTTATGAAACAATAAATTATGAAGGATACGGTCCAAAAGGCGTTGCAATTATGGTTGAGGTTGTTACCGATAATAAAAATAGGGCATCAGCCGAAGTAAGAAACATTTTTTCTAAAAAAGGCGGTAATTTAGCAGGCGCGGGATCTGTTTCTTGGCTTTTCCAAAAAAAAGGTTATATTTTAGTTCCAAAGTCTCAAGTTCCTGAAGAAGAGCTGATGAATTTGGTTATTGATGCTGGTGCAGAAGATTTTAAAACAGAAGGTGATAATTATGAAATTATTACTTCGCCAAGTGATTTTGACAAAGTAAAAGATATAATTGATAAAAAAGGTATTAAGTGCGAAATGGGTGAGCTTACTATGCTTCCGTCAACAACAGTTAAGGTAACTGGTGGTGATGCAAAACAAGTATTAGGATTAGTAGAAGCACTTGAAGATCATGATGATGTACAAAATGTCTATGCTAATTTCGATATTCCGGAAGAGGAATTAGAAAAAGAATAATTTATGCGTATTCTAGGCATTGACCCAGCACTTCATATTACAGGGTACGGGCTAATTGACCAAGATATAAATAAAATAAAACTAATTGAAGCAGGATTTATTAAAACATCTCCCAAAGATTTTTTAGGGCAAAGATTAAATAGAATTCATATTGCGTTGACAAAATTAATAAATGATAATTTGCCAAAAGCGATTGTTCTAGAGAAATTATATGCCCATGTTAAACATCCAACAACAGCATTCATTCTAGGACACGCCAGAGGCGTTATTTGTTTAACTGCTGATATTTCAGGGATACCCGTTATTGAATTAGGAGCTACAAGAGTAAAAAAAGCAATCACTGGTTTCGGAAATGCTTCTAAGCTACAGGTTAAGAGGGCAATCCAGTATTTTTTGGATTTAAAAGATGCTGATTGGCCAGAAGATGTGTCTGATGCGTTAGCTTTAGCAGTTACTTATGCAAACATCCAAAAACATAATATAAAATTTAGTTAAATGATTGCACGAATAATTGGCAAAGTTATTAAAAAGGAAAATAATGCAATAATTTTAGAAAGCGGAGGATTTCATTACGAGGTATTGGCTGCACAGACCGTTATTGAAAAAGTACTGAATAACCAAAATGTTGAACTTGTTACTTATCACTATCATCATCTTGAACCATCGCGTAGCGTACCTATTTTAATCGGTTTCTTAACTGAAATTGAAAGAGAATTTTTTGAAAAATTTATAACTGTATCCGGTATAGGCCCCAGGGCAGCAATAAAATCATTGATTAAACCAGTTTCTTTAATCGCAAAGGCCATAGATTGTGCAGATGTTAGTTTTTTAAGATCGTTACCTGGCATCGGACAGCAGCGGGCAAAGGAAATAATTGCAAAACTACAGGGTAAGGTGGGTAAGTTTGCTCTTATTCAGGATTCTAGAGAAGAGTCAGGGGTTATATCTGTTTCAAACAATCTTGAAGAAGAAGCGCTAGAAGTTTTACTTCAGCTTCAGTACAAAAAAAATGAAGCAATCGACATGATTAAAAATGCCTTATCACGTTCTAGTGCTATTCAGAATGTCGAGGATTTATTAAACGAAGTTTATCGTCAAAGAAAGAGTTAATTTATGGAAATACAGGATTTAAAAGGTATTATTGAGGCTTTAATTTTTTCGAGTGAGAAACCCTTAACAATGAAAGAAATAAAGCAGGTGGTCGAAGAGTCTGATAATGAAAAAATTAATCAAGCAGTTTCAGAGCTTAAAAGTGGACTTGATAATGCTAAATCTGGCATACAAATTGTTGAGGTGGCAGGTGGTTATCAGATGGTTACGCGTGCAGATTATTCGTTGTATCTAAAGAAATTTTATAAACAGAAACATATTGATAAACTTTCTATTCAGGCATTGGAAACCCTTGCCATTATTGCTTATAAACAGCCTTTAACTAAAGCCGAAATCGAAGCTTTAAGGGGTGTTAATATTGACGGTGTGCTAAAAACTATTTTTGACAAAGGTTTAGTGCGTATTATAGGAAGAAAAGACATACCGGGCCGGCCGTTTGTTTATGGTACGAGCAAGTTTTTTCTAGAATATTTCGGTTTAAAATCACTAGAGGATTTACCAAAGATAGAAGAGTTTGTTTCAAACGCACAAAAAGATTGCAACCACGAAAACGCAAAAATTTCAACCGCAGAAGTCGCGGAAATTTAATTTTAGCGTTTTTGCTAATTTAGCGATTTAGCGGTTGCAAGGAGGAAAAATGAATTTAAATGATCTTAGAAAAAAAATTGACGGACTAGATTCTCAAATAATAGAGTTGCTTAATAAGCGCGCAAGGTTAAGTATCGATATTTCTAAAATTAAACTTTCTTCAGGTAAAAATAGTTATTCTCCCGATCGGGAAAAAGAAGTGTTGAAAAAAGTTGCCAGGGTAAATAAAGGCCCCCTAAAGCAGACCGCGGTTGAAGCGATTTATCGTGAGATTATGTCTGGTTCACTTGCTCTAGCTAAGCGGCCAATAAAAGTGGCTTATTTAGGCCCAGAAGCAACATTTACACAATTGGCAGCTTTAAAGAGATTTGGCAGTCAGGTTGAATATATTGATTGTGCTTCTATTAAAGAGGAATTTAATGAGGTTGAAAAAGGCCAAGCTGACTATGCGGTTGTACCTATCGAGAATACTACAGAGGGCGTTATAAATTATACTTTAGATATGTTGATAGATTCTGATTTGAGGATCTGCTCTGAAATAACGCTTCCTATTAGCCATAATCTGCTCGCTAAATCTAGCAGAGATAAAATACAGAAAATTTATTCAAAGCGGGAGGTTTTTCCTCAATGCAGAAACTGGTTGATTAAACATTTTCCTTGTGTTGAATTGATCGAAGTTTCTTCAACATCGCAGGCAGCAAAACTTGCAGCTAAAATAAAAAATAGTGCTTGTATAGCATCGAGTTTAGCAGGCAAGCTATATAATCTGGAAACGGTAGCAGCAAATATCGAGGACAGCACTTTTAATATAACCAGATTTTTAGTTATCGGAAAATGTGATGCAAGGCCAACTGGTAATGATAAGACGTCTATACTTTTTTCAGTAAAGGATAGAGTTGGTGCTCTTCATGATATGTTGGTGCCTTTTAAAAAATATAAAATTAATTTGACAAAGATTGAATCTCGTCCATCAAAAAGAAAAGCCTGGGAATATTATTTCTTTATAGATTTAATCGGACATAGAGATGATGTAAAGGTTAGGTCTGCTTTAGGTGAGCTGGAGAAAAAATGTAATTTTTTAAAAATTCTCGGCTCTTTCCCTTACGCAGAAAAATAATTTAAAATGAGTTCTTTAATTAGAGAAGATATTCTAAAAATTCAAGCATATATTGGCGGAAAGCCGATTGATGCGGTTAAAAGAGAGCTTGGTTTAAAAAATATAATTAAGCTTGCCTCAAATGAAAATCCCTGTGGTTGTTCTAAAAAAGTTATTAAAGCAATTAAAGACAACCTACTAATTATAAACCGTTATCCTGACGGCTCATGTTTTTATTTAAAGAAAGCCCTTGCGAAATTTCTTAATATAAATGAAAATTTATTACTTTTTGGCAATGGTTCAGATGAAATTATTGATATTATTATTAAAACATTTGTTAGCCCCAATGAAGAAATTATAACATCAGATATAACATTTTTGGAGTATAAGATATCTTCTCAGGCAAATGGCCGTATAATAAAAACTGTGCCATTGAAAAACTATAAATATGATTTAGAAGCTATATTAAATATAGTGAATGAAAGAACTAAGTTGATTTTTATTGCAAATCCGAATAATCCCACCGGTACATATTTAAATAGAGCAGAAATAAAAGATTTCCTCAAAAGGCTCAATAAAAATATTATTGTTATTTTCGATGAAGCATACTTTGAATACATTGATGTGAAAGATTTTCCGGAATCTCTCGAATACCTAAATGAAAATGTTATTATTCTTCGCACATTTTCCAAGATATACGGTTTAGCAGGATTAAGAGTTGGTTTTTGTATTGCAAAGCCAGAATTTATTGAAGTGTTTAACCGTGTTAGGCAGCCGTTTAATGTGAATGTTTTAGCTCAAGTTGCAGCATGCGCTGCGTTAGAAGATCAGGGATTTGTTAAAAAATCCCGCTTAGTAGTTTTAGAAGGTAAAGAATACCTATATTGTAAATTCAAACAATTAAATTTAGAATATATACCAAGCACAGCCAACTTTATTTTACTAAAATTACAGTCAAGCGGAAAAGAATTATGCGATAAGCTATTAAAAGAAGGCATAATTATCCGTGACATGGATCAGTATGGCTTAAAAAATTTTGTCAGGGTAACCATAGGCAAAGAAAAAGAGAATAAGATTTTTATTAAAAAATTAAAGGAGTTTATATGATTATTGTATTAAAACCAAATGCAACACAAAAAAATATAAGCCATATTAAAGAAAAAATTGGGAAATTAGGTTTAAAATTAGTTATATCAAAAGGTATTGAGCGCACGATTTTAGGCGTTATTGGGCCTGAAGATATATTACGGGTTACGCCGCTTGAAGCATTCCCCGGTGTTGAAAAAGTTATGCCGGTATTATCTCCTTATAAGCTTGTATCCCGCGAATTTAAAAAAGAAGATTCTATAGTTACAATTAAAGATAATATTAAAATTGGCGCAAAGAAAGTAGAAATTATCGCTGGGCCATGTTCAATTGAAAATTATAATACGCTTTATAAGATTGCTAAGTCATTAAAAGAGTGCGGGGTTTCAATATTGCGGGGGGGTGCATTTAAACCTCGTACTTCCCCATATAATTTTCAAGGGCTTGGAGAAGAGGGTTTGAGATATTTGAAAGATGTGGGGGATGCGCTTGGTCTTGCCACAGCTACTGAAGTTATGGATACGCGCCATGTGGAACTTGTAGCCAGCTATGCCGATATTTTACAAATAGGCGCAAGAAATATGCAAAATTTTAATTTATTAAAAGAAGTCGGCCAGATTAAAAAACCAGTTATTTTAAAAAGAGGTATGTCTTCAACAGTTAAAGAGATGCTTATGTCGGCAGAATATATTTTATCTGAAGGTAATTTTAATGTAATTCTTTGTGAGAGAGGTATTAGGACGTTTGAAGATTCTACAAGGAATACACTAGACATTAGCGCAATTCCTGTAGCTAAACAGCTTTCGCATTTACCAATAATAGTTGATCCTTCTCACGCGGCGGGAAAATGGGGTTTAGTTAGTCCGCTTGCTAAAGGGGCGCTCGCTTCTGGTGCAGACGGTCTTTTAATCGAGGTGCATATAAAACCAGAAGAAGCGATGTCTGATGGAGCTCAGTCATTAATCCCGGAAAATCTTAAAAAATTAATTAAAGATTTGAGTAAGATTGCAAAGGCAATTGGCAGGCAGATATGATATTGTTTAAAAAGGTTGCAATAATTGGTATTGGTCTAATCGGTGGGTCAATTGCAAAGGCATTAAAACAAAAAAAACTTTGTAATCAAGTTACCGGCATCGTCCATCATAAAGAGACTATACAAAAAGCGATTGCTCAAAATGTAATTGATCTTGGCACGACTGATTTAACTGTAGTTAAAGATGCTGATCTAGTTGTAATTGCAACTCCCGTAGAGACAACTATTGATATCGCCTTCAAAATTAAAAATTATATTTTAGATAAAACTCTTGTAATGGATGTTGGCAGCACTAAGCTTGAAATTGTAAAAGCGTTCGATAGGGCGTTCAGAAAAAATATCGAGTTCATTGGCTGTCATCCGTTAGCAGGATCAGAGAAAAAAGGCGTAGATTTTAGTGATGGAGGCATTTTCAATAATTCAATAGCCGTATTAACGCCTTACAAAAATAGGATTAATGCCTATAATTTTAATAAGATTAAAAATTTATGGCAAAGCCTTGGCGCAGAAATAAAATTACTTACGCCTGCTTTACACGATAAAATTATTGCTAAAACAAGCGCGCTCCCACATTTGCTTAGCTTTAGCTTACTTAATACGTTACCAAAAAATTATTTTAAATTTGTATCGAGCGGGTTTCGTGATACTACTAGAATTGGGGCATCAGACCCGCAGATGTGGAACGATATATTAATTTCGAACAAGCGGGAAGTCGTTTTTGCCTTGGAAGATTGGCAGAAAGAAATTAATAAGTTAAAAAAATTAATTCAATCAAAGAATCAAAGTCATTTAAAAAAATATATATCTAGCGCCAAAGCTAAAAGAGAAAGCATCTAAATGATTATTGCTATTGATGGACCGGCGGGTTCTGGAAAAAGCACTATCGCTAAACTCGTAGCTAAAAAATTGAATTTTCTTTATATTGATACCGGAGCAATGTATAGAGCGGTAACCCTAAAGGGGATAATGAATAATATCGATTTTTGCAATAAAGATGAAGTTATTAAGCTCGCAGAAAATTCAAAAATAGAGTTAGAAAACATAAACGGCAGTTTAAAGGTATTTTTAGATAATACCGATGTAAGTTTGCGTATAAGGTATCCTGATATAACAAAATATGTTTCGGATGTTGCAAAGATTGAAGGAGTGCGTAAGATTTTATCGAAGCTACAACGAGAAATTGCTAGCGGTAAAGATGTTATTTTGGATGGGCGTGATATTGGAACAGTTATTTTTCCTAACGCCGAAAAGAAATTTTTTTTGGATGCTGATTTTAAAGAACGCGCAAATAGGCGTTTTTTAGAATTAAAGGATTCTAATACGATAACAGTTAACGATGTAGAAAATGATTTAAAAAATAGAGATGCTATTGATTCGACAAGGGAAGTTGCGCCGCTTAAAAAAGCAGATGATGCAATTTATATTGATACGACAAATATGACAATTCATGAAGTTGTAGATAAAGTTTTGGAATATATAGGGGCTGGTTAATTTTTACTTTTTATAATGGATAACTCATTAATTCGAAATTTTAGTATTATTGCTCATATCGACCATGGTAAATCTACTCTGGCCGATAGAATTATGGAACATGTTGGCGCAATAGATAAACGGCATTTCCATGCCCAGATGTTAGATGATATGGATCTTGAGCGCGAGCGGGGTATTACGATTAAGGCTTCAAGTGTTCAGCTTAATTATAAATCAAAAGACGGCAAAACCTATACCTTTAATTTAATCGACACGCCCGGGCATGTCGATTTTACTTATGAAGTTTCTAAGTCTTTAACTGCTTGCGAAGGAGCACTTTTAGTGGTTGATGCAACTCAGGGAGTTGAAGCGCAAACCGTAGCAAACTATTATTTAGCTAAAGAAAGAAAACTGAAAATTATCCCGGTTATAAATAAAATTGATTTACCGAGCGCAGATATTGAACGCGTAAAAAAACAAATTGTTGATATTTTAAGGCTGCCCGTAGAATCAATTATTTTAGCATCAGCAAAAGAAGGTCTTGGCATTGATGATATTTTGGAGCGTGTAATTTCTGATGTTCCAGCGCCAATAGCAAATAATGAAGCACCTTTACAAGCACTTGTTTTTGATTCTGTATTTGATTCATATAGAGGGGTAATTATTTATACAAGAATTGTAAACGGCACGCTTAAGAAAAACACAAATATAAAATTAATGCAAACAGGAAAAACTTACAATATTATCGAGCTGGGTGTGTTAAAAGATTTAAAGGAGACGCCAGTTGTAGAATTAATTTCTGGCAATGTTGGTTATGTTATTGCAAACATAAAACAAGCTAACGAAGTTGTTATTGGTGATACGATTGCTGATACAAATAATTCGGCACCTGTGGCGCTTTCTGGATATAAACAATTGAAGCACTTGGTTTTTTGCGGTATTTACCCTGTTAATGCAAAAGATTTTGATAATCTAAAAGATGCAATTGAAAAGTTGAAACTTTCTGACGCTTCATTTATTTACACGCGCGAGAATTCGCAATCTTTTGGGTTTGGTTTTCGTTGTGGTTTTTTAGGGCTTTTACATATGGAGATTGTTCAGGAACGCCTTGAGCGTGAATATAATTTGAATCTAATTTTAACTACGCCTAATGTTGTCTATCGTGTTGTGACAAATAAAGGTGAAGTTTTAGAAGTAGATAATCCGCTTAAATTTCCTGCCCCGCAAGATATTAAATCTTCAGAAGAGCCATTTGTTTTAGTCAATATTTTAATTCCAACGGATACTATTGATAATGTTTGCGAGTTGACAAAGTCTCGCCGAGGAATTTATCGCGGCACTGAATATCTAGAAGAAGACCTTGTGCGTTTAACATATGAAATGCCGCTTTCCGAGATAATTGTTGATTTTTATGATAAAATAAAATCACTAACGCGCGGTTACGGTTCAATTGATTATGAATTTTTAGATTATTATCCAACAAAATTAGTAAAACTTGATATTGCTCTAAATGGTAATATTTGCGATGCTTTTTCTTGTCTTGTGCCAAAAGAAAAAGCGCATCTTAAAGGCAAGGGTTTAGTTGAAAAATTGAAAGAACTCATACCTAGACAGCTTTTTGAAGTAAAAATTCAAGCAACGGTTGGTGCGCAAATTGTTGCAAGCGAACGCGTTTCTCCTGTTGGTAAAAATGTGACAGCTAAGTGTTACGGGGGAGATATTACTCGCAAACGAAAACTTTGGGAAAAACAAAAAGAAGGTAAAAAGCGCCTAAAACAATTTGGTACTGTTGAAATTCCACAAGAGGCATTTTTGGAGGTATTAAGAATTCAATGACAAATACTAAAAAATCAGTTATTCGGGATTGGGTTGAATCAATTATAATTGCTTTTATTTTAGCTATGGTGGTTAGGACTTTTATTGTTCAGGCCTTTAAAATACCTACAGGTTCAATGCGTATGACTCTAATTGAAGGCGACCATATTTTAGTTAATAAATTTATTTATGGCGCAAGAATTCCTTTAACTGATATTCGCCTGCCAAAAGTTAGAGAGCCAAAACGAGGTGACGTAATAGTATTCCTTGAGCCAGAAGAGCAAAAAAAATATTTTATTAAACGGCTTATTGGTTTGCCCGGAGAAACGATAGAGATTAAAGACGGCAATATTTATATAAATGGAAAAATCATTGATAATAATTTAATTAATAATCGTTATTATTATAATAAGGGAGATTTCGGCGAAGCCGGAAAAAAAATTACGATACCAAGCAATTCGTATTTTGTTTTAGGTGACAATTCAAATTCTTCGCGTGACAGCCGTTATTGGGGTTTTTTACCAAAAAAAAATTTAACTGGACAGGCGATGTTAATTTACTGGCCGATAACAAGAATTAGAATAGTAAAATAGTGACAATAGCAAATAAAATTTCTGTTTTTCGAATTCTGATAATTCCTTTCTTTATCGCTACAATTCTTTATTACGATGTTAATCACGAATATCTTAGGTATATCGCGCTAGGCCTGTTTATTTTAGCAATGGTTTCTGATGGGTTAGACGGATATATTGCTAGGAAGAAACAAGTTATTACAAAGGCGGGAGCGATAATTGATCCGCTTGCAGATAAGCTGCTTATAATTGCGGCTTTTATTTATCTTTATATAAGGGCTAATGTTTTCGGAATAGAGCTGCCGCTTTGGATAGTTGTCATAGTTATTAGCAGGGATTTTATAATTCTTCTTGGTTCTTTTGTGATTTATATAGTTAAAGGAAATCTAGAGATAAAGCCAACTATTTTAGGTAAAATTACTACAAATATACAAATGTTTACAATAGTTGTAATTTTATTAAAATTAAATTTTATTTCGTTTATGTGGATACTAACAGTTATTACAACTGTAATTTCTGGTTTTAATTATATTCAGAGGGGGTTTAAGGTGCTGTATGCAAATGACGATTGATTTTTCCATAGGTATCATTTTTAGTTATCTTTTAGGTTCAATTCCAACTGCATATATTTTTGCGAAAGCCTTGAAAGGTATTGATATAAGGAATTATGGCTCTGGTAATGTTGGCGCAACAAATGCTTTTCGTGTATTAGGTAAAATTCCCGGGTCAATCGTTTTAATTATTGATTTAACTAAAGGATTACTAGCCGTTGTATTATTCGGTAATTTATTCGCAGAAACTTTATTTATAAGAGCAATATTTGGTTTATCAAGTGTTTGCGGCCATAATTGGACAATTTTCTTAAAAGGTAAGGGAGGTAAAGGTGTTGCTACAACAATTGGTGTGATAGCTGGCCTTGCTATTAGCGCTAAAGAACTGTTACCTATCTTTGCGTTAACTGTAGTAACGTGGTTCTTAGTTTTTCTAGTTACGCGCATTGTTGCTATCGCCTCTATGATAAGTGCAATCTTTTTTCCATTTTTTATGATATTTTTTAAGCAATCCATATCTTTGATTTTATTATCTTTTATACTTACAGTTTTTATTATTATTCGTCATAAATCCAATATTATCAAGATATTACATAAAGAAAAATAAGGATAATTTAATTGTATATTGGTAAAAATAGAGTAAAAAATGAAAGCGCTTACAAAAAAAGCCCAAAACCCCTTGAAAATGCATAGGCTAACCGTGTATACTTTTATTGTCGATATGAAGCAGGTATTAAAAATTTTTTAGAGATTATATAAAACTTTTTAAAAGAATCATAGTGTATTTTTAAGTGGTGCCCCACCAGTCACAAAAGGGGAATAGCCGGGTTATGCAAATATGGGGGATATTGCAGCCCGGCTTTTTATATTGAAAAAATAACACTTGACTCTAATTTTATTGAGATTTAAAATAAGATTAATTAACTAATTAATCTTATATGTCTAATTTATTTCTTTACAGCTTCCTTCATTCGCGCATTACAAAAGTTTTAAGCATCCTTCTCTCCACAACATTAATCTTCTCCCAACTTGAACTAAGCGCTTTGGCCAAGGAAACGCCAAAGCAGATATCAAATATCAAAAATCAAAAGGAAAGTCATCCAAAAGCATCTAATCGTATTCAATCATCGAGTAATAACTCCCCCGATTCCCCCTCTTTGATAAAGAGGGGGTCAGGGGGCGTTGATGTAGGTACACCTGAGACACCCGATGTTCCCGAGATACCCCAAGACCCAGAACAACCTCAACCAAAACAAGCAATATCTCCAGACGGTACTTCACCGGCTGATGCAGGGGTATCCTTTGGAAGTGGCCCAGCAGTTATTCAAAGCGTGCAAAACGACCCATTTACCGGAAGATTGTCTCTTTCAGTCCCTATAGTTGTGCCTCCAGGGCGCCGCGGCATACAACCAAAGCTATCTTTAAACTACACCTCAAACCAAGCAAACTCTAGTTGCGGAG
>JBFMHM010000001.1:0-417111 GCA_040753015.1 Candidatus Omnitrophota bacterium | reverse complement strand
AAACGTATCCGCCAAAGGCGGACCCGCCTCAGGCGGGAAAAGTCAAAGCGAAAAGTTAGAAGAACTGACGAACCAGCGAACGGACGAACTGAAGAACGCCTTTTCTTCAATAATTAACACCAATAACTTAAACGGCCTTATATCCAAAGAACCTGTAACCAAAGAACAAATCTTTGCCGCATACCTAGACTCAGTAAAACAAGGAGAATACCACCTTACTAAGACTAACTACAGTGAAGAGCTGAAAGCTAATATTAGGAGAAGTTATGTGAGTGGAGGCGTTAATGTTGCAATGCCTCTTACTGATATGGGAACCGTAGTAACCGGCCCAGGTGCAGCAAGAGTTGTAGAAAGAACAGCAGCAACTCATGGAGTAGCTGGTGTAACGTTAGATGTTAACTCTGCGGCAAGCCTTGGATTTAAACTTAGGCATAGAAAGGTAAATGAGGAAATTGCACCACGTATTCCCGCGGAGCTTAAGCTAACAGAAGGCGAGGTTGCAGAAATCGAGCGCCGTTCAACAAATGGTGCAGACAATGACAGATTGCTAAGAGAGGCAAGGTTGAAAAAATTACTTGCATATAAAGAGAAAACAGAAAAAGAGGGAGATCCGCAGATATTTTTTGTTGAAGGTAGTCTTCTTGGCAGCCATCTTAGACGCCATGCTGTAGTAGTTGATTGTTACGTTGTTCTAATCGAGGGTCTTTATGAAGCAACCGGCCAACTTGAACATTTTGGTTTGGGCCAGATGATCGGTATGCCTATAATTTATGTTGATAAAAAGTTACAAAGAGGTTTATATACCAGTGAAACAGACTATAGGCTGAGTGACGCAAGAAATATTTCAGCACCTGGCAAACGTCTTGTTTTGCATGCGATCAGTGAAATTTTAGCTTGGCATAATGTAAGAATGCATAACAAAAAAGAATGGCACGAGATGCGCGCTTGGATAAAAGCAAATATTGGTCAAGCGCTTATTCTTGATGAGCAATTTCATCGCGCCGCACCTAGTGTAGATGATTTATTTCCTGAAGATCATGCAGAAAAAATAAAGAAGTTACTGCAAGCGCGCGAAAATCTTGAGTTTGATGATGACGTCAACTTCGCCGCCTCAGCAAACAAAGGAGTAAGACTAGACCCAGCATTAATGCAGGCAATTGTGGATAGGCTGCTTGATATCACAGGCACACCTCAATTCTGCGCGAAAAAGGTGTTAGAGATGGAAGAGGTAAGAAATGCAACTGGGCAAGAAATCGATTTATTGAAAGAATTATTAGGTGAAATCGCAAAAAGCGAAATTAATATAATTAACTGTGATGATAGGGGTGTTACAGGAGACATTCGAGCTATTATCGAGTTGGTGCAAATTACACGTAGGGAGCTAGGACCGTATAATTACTCAAGAAGCCATGATGATGAAAGGGTATTAAAACTCGCCGAAGCTGCACTATCAATTGAAAATTGTAAAGAAGATAGGCCAATTGCCTATAAGGCAATTTATGCATTATCTGATATAGCCGCGACTTCAAGTGATCTGAATAACAGATTGAGCGCCAGAGATCTATTGTTTCAGTTGATTAACGAAGAAAGGCAAATTAACAACCCAATATTAATTGGTGAAGTGATTAGTAGGCTTTATGGGGTAGCACGTTATGACTCCGAAATTAAGAAAGGTGCTTTAGATAGCCTCGAAACTATTTTAAACGATAATCACGGTTTATCGAAATTGGTTAAATTCCAAGTTGCTAAAGTTTTAATGCAGATAGGTGGTTCTAATGCAATTAAAATATTAAAAACTGCAGCAGAAAGCGGGATGAATGATGAAACCAGGTCTGCGGCTCAAGCAGTGTTGAGCGACTGGGGTTTTTCAGATGCTCGGCAAGCTGATGAATTGCTAAAAGCTGCAACATTTTATATGTATCCGTCATTACGGGTTATTCTAGAGGAAATAATGCAATATACTCGTTTTAGCTCAGCAGAGCCAAGCCAACGCGCTCGTTGGATACGCCAGGTTTTAGTGCGCGTGGAAAATTATCAAGAAAAGTATAATCCATTAATTACAGCGCTTAATGAAATTGCTGCAACCGGAAGGGCAGGTGCGGCTTATACTGCGCTTGATTTTTCTGTGCCCGGCAACACCTTTGCGAAAAGTGTTTTTGATAAAGTGTTAAAGCAAGACAGCCCAAATCCTTTGGATGAATTAGCAACTAAATTTAAAAAAGGCGGTGGTGAAGGCAATGAAGGTGGTTCAGCTCCTACAAGCGGCAATGTTGCGCCAGCAGGTAACACACCTCCTAGTGGAGGCTTAAATTCGGCAGAGGCAGAAGAGACGCGGGCAAGAAGAGTTATGGCATCATTAGCTCATCCAGATTGGATGAGAAATTCACAAGGACAACTTGCCGCGCAGTATGCTGCAGTAGTTTCAAACGATACTGTTGCTCCGCAAGGCGCTGTCGGCGGTATTGATTTATCCGGTGTAGAGATTACAGTGTTTGGGTAAAAAATTAAGGTTGTTTTTTGAAGATGTGGTATAATTAATTTATAATTAAAGAAAGATTATGAGTCCAACATTATTTCGCACAAAAGGATATAGGTTTTATTTTCTCTCAAACGAAGAATCGCGTATTCATGTTCATGTTGAATGCGGGGATGGTGAAGCCAAATTTTGGATAGAGCCCATCGTGTCATTAGCAACTTATGTTAAGCTCAAGCCAAATAAATTGAATGAAATAAAACAAATTGTAGAGGCAAGAAAAGATGAAATTATTAAAGAATGGAAAAGTTACTTTAGCAAGCATTGAAAATGTCACTCCTTTTGGGGTGTGGATGCTAGTAAAAGGTAGAGAGTATTTTTTAGATTACAAAAATCATCCTTATTTTAAAAATAAATCTTTGAGATCAATTAAAAATGTTAAATTGCTGCATGGTTTTCATCTTTATTGGCCTAATTTAGATGTGGATCTTGAAATAGATAATCTTGAACATCCTGAAAAATACCCTTTGACGTATACATATAATTAAAAGCGTTGGGCGGGGGTAGACACTATAAGATGAATTAAGTTAAGTTGCACTGTCATAAAAGATATTGACTTATTGATTTATGTGTGTTATATTTCTGATAAGTGTTAAAAATAACACTTAAAGGAAATAAAATGAATTATCTTAACCTTAGGGAAAAATTTAAAGATTTTACAATTTTTTCCCTGTCCGATGTTAGAAAAGTTTACCCTACCTTTGATAGGCGAAGGCTTACTGAGTGGCAGAGTAAAGGCTATATCCAAAAAATAATCAGAGGATATTATATTTTTTCTGATTTTAAAATAGAGGAAAACTCCCTTTTTACAATAGCAAATAAAATTTATAATCCTTCATATATATCCTTTGAAACAGCTCTGTCCTATTATCATTTGATACCAGAAGCCGTTTATACAGTTACTTCTGTAAGTACTAAAAAGACTCATCGTTTTAAAACAGGCATAGCAGAGTTTAATTATAGGACATTAACGCCCGCATTATTTTTTGGCTATAACATTGTAAGTTATAATGGTAAAACATTTAAAATTGCAACACCAGAGAAAGCCGTTATAGATTATTTTTATCTAAATAGTAATTTAGAGAAAGATGCTGATTATGCCAGTTTGCGTATTAATAAAGATGAGTTTTTAGATATTATTGATGAAAAAAAAATGGTTTTTTTTCTGAATAAATTTAAGAAGAAAAATTTAAAGAAAAGAATTAAAACTTTTATGGAGTTTATTAAAAATGCTTGATTTGAGGCAAATAGAATCTTTTTATCCAGATAGCCTGAAACCTTTCAAAAGGAATTTAGCTCGCGAGTATCTGCAATATAAAATTTTAGAGATAATTTTTTCCTCTAATATATCTCAAAAATTAATTTTTATGGGAGGTACAGCATTGCATATTGCGTATTCGCTGCCGCGTTTTTCAGAGGATTTAGATTTTGATAATAAAGGGTTAGATAAAGCCAGTTTTAAGCAGTTGACACTGCTTATCCAGAAAAAATTGAAATTAGAAGGATATGAAATTGAAGTTAAAAATTCTTTAAATAAAGTGTTTAGTGCTTCTTTAAGAGTGGTTAATATTCTATATGAGATGAAATTGTCCAGGCATAAGCAAGAAAAGGTTTTAATAAAGTTAGATACGCAGCCGCAAGATTTTTTGTATCAGCCAGAAGAAATTATTCTTAATAAGTTTGATGTTTTTACAAGAATAAATGTTGTTCCGCTTGATATTTTATTAGCTCAAAAAATTTATGCTATATTTATGCGCAAACGGCCAATGGGCAGGGATTTTTTTGATACAATATACCTCCTTGCTAGGACTAAGCCAAACCTTGATTATCTTAAAGCTAAATTAAAAATTGATAATTTTGATGAATTAAAAGCTAATCTTATTAAAAGATGTCAAAATCTTGATTTTAAACAATTATCTAATGATGTAGAGCAATTTTTGTTTAATTCATTAGATGCGAAAAAAGTTTTATTGTTTGTTGATTATATAAGAAATTTGACATTTTAGGATTGGGTAAAAAAATGAGGTAAATTTTCTTGACCTTTGTATTTTAATATGTTACACTTTGTCTTGAGTGAAGATAAACCGGGTACAAGATGTGCCCGGGTAAATTTTAAGCCTATTTTTAAAAATATGATAAATCTTTTTAAAAAGCAGAATATTATATTATTTATATTATTTATAATTTCTATAATAACCATATTCTCACCAAAAATCCTCGCCGAAGAAAATAACGATTTAGTTTATTTAAAAGTTAGTGATGTAAAGGTTTCAGGTTTTGATGATACGCCAGACTGGGCGCCACCGCAAAATGCCCTTGCCCCAGTTGACGGCGATCTAAACAGCCGCTGGGCATCTAAACCAAAGCTGGATAATCAATGGATCTATTTTGATTTTGGCAAAGAAAAAATACTTAGTAAAATAAAAATTCGTTGGGAGAGGGCTTATCCTATTGAGTATAAAATTTATAAATCAAACGATGCTTTAACTTGGGATGAGATTAAGGATATAAAAAATTCTAAGGGCGGCATTGAAGAAATTGATTTTGAATTAATTGCCAGCCGTTATATTAAAATTGAAGGCATAAAAAGGATCAATCCTGAATGGGGATTTTCGATTTGGGAAGTAGAATTTTATGGCCCAAAAGGTAAAAACCCTAGCGATAAATCAGTAGGCGAGGTTTATCCGAGCTTAAGAGTAAATCAAGAGAATACGTTTTTGAAGATGGAGCCGCCTGTTAAATCTCCCGGGCCTATTATAAAAGAAGAATTTCAAAAAGGCATAGTTTATACTTCCTGGGGCAGGTATGAGTTGGGTTCAAAATCGTCTGATTTAACATTAGAAATGTTAAAACAAAAAGGCATAAATGCAGTTGCGATTATGATTCTTTATTTACAGGATACCGTAGATTCAAAGGTAGTTTATGCTGATTCAAATGATACTGCTAGCGATGAAACTTTAGTGCATGCAATAAATAAGGCGCATTCGCTGGGTTTAAAAGTTATGTTAAAGCCGCATGTTGATGTAAAAGAAGGGGATTGGCGCGGCGATATTATTCCTTCTTCGGAGTGGTTTAAAAGTTACACTGATTTTATAATGAAGTATGCAAAGATTTCCCAAGATTATAATGTTGAACTGTATTGTATTGGTACTGAATTATTAAACACGACAGTAACCGGGCAGTGGGATTTGAATTGGCGGGCGTTAATCAAAGCGATAAAAGATGTATATAAAGGTAAGATTACCTATGCGGCGAATTGGAATGAATATTCAAATGTAAATTTTTGGGATGAAGTTGATTTTATCGGAATCGACGCTTATTTTCCTCTAACCTCAAAAAATAATCCTACTAAGGAAGAATTAGTTATAGCTTGGAAAAATTATGCTGATAGTCTAGATGCTTGGTTAAAAAAGAAAAACTTGACCTTACCTATTATATTTTCTGAAATTGGTTACTCAAGTTGTGATGGTACAAATAAACAGCCATACTATGATTTTAAAAGCTATGGGCTAGATAAGGTAGATCAAGATGAGCAGGCAGATTGTTTAGACGCAATGCTTATTGTTTTAAAAGACAGACAGTGGTTTCGTGGAATGTATTGGTGGCAATATTTCCCTACAGAGCGCTATAATCCTTTAGGATGGATTATAAATGGCAAAAAAGCAGAAGGTGTTTTGTTTGATTGGTATAGCAAATTAGGAAAAGAGTAAAAGACGGACAACAAAGGAGGGGCTATGAAAGCAGTGAAAGTAGTATTGTTATTAGGGTTTATGCTTAATTTTTTATTAAGCGCGGTGTCATTTGCCGAAGAAAAAATTTTATTTAGTTATGAAGATGGCACAACGCAAGGATGGGAAATCCCTGATTGGGCGCTTGAAAAAGAAGACCATGTTGCAGAGGCTTTAGAGATATCAGAAAAGTATGCATTAGATGAAAAAAAATCATTAGAAATAATCACAAATTTTCCCGGAGGCCGCTGGACAGGTGTTTATATAGAAATTCAAGAATATTTTGATTGGACGCCATATGGTGCAATTTCTGTGCCAATTTATTTGCCGGCAGATGCACCAGAGGGCCTAAAGGCAAAAATCATTTTAACTGTAGGTGATAGCTGGGAATGGGTTGAAATGAGTAGGGCTATTCCTTTAGTTCCTGGTAAATGGACAGTGATTACTGCCGATCTTAAACCTGGATCAGCTGATTGGAAAAAAGCGGTGAATTCCGATGCTTTTAGGCAAGATGTTCGAAAATTTGGCATTAGGATTGAGTCAAATAATAAACCGGCTTACAAAGGTTCGATTTATATTGACAAGATTAGTTTGAATGAGTAATATTAGCTTATGTCAAAACATAGAAAACTAATAAGTTTTTTTGCAATTATATCGATACTTACTTTAGTTTCATTGATCGGAATAAAGCTCCGGGCAGAAGATAAAAAAACGGCTTATCCTGTTTTTCAAAAAGGTATGATTTTTGCAACTTGGAATAAAGATACCTATGCTTCTTTCTCCTCCCAAGATTCTTTAAAACAACTTTCCGATATGGGTGTAAATTGGGTAGCTATTTTGACTACATGGTATCAGAACAATTACAACACTCCTAAAATTAAAAAAAGTACAAAGACACCATCCGATGAGAGCTTAATTCATGCCATAAAGACAGCACATGATTTAGGTATGAAGGTAATGCTTAAGCCTCATATTGATTTGATAGATGGCAGCGATGGTAAATGGCGCGCAGATATTGATTTCGCGACGCAAGAAGAGTGGGATGCTTGGTTTGTTTCTTATAAAGAGATAATGTTGCATTATGCCCAGCTTGCCCAAGATAACGATGTAGAGATGATTTGTATTGGTACAGAGCTTACGCGTGCAGCAGTCGATCATTCTGAAAAATGGGTTGAGATGATTAGAGAAATCAGGTCAATCTATACAAAGGGTTATTTAACATATGCTGCGAATTGGTATGAAGAGTTTAATGCAATAAAATTTTGGGGTGAGCTAGATTATGTAGGGATAGATGCTTATTTTCCTTTGACAGCTAGTCAAGATCCAAGCTTAGAGCAGCTTATAAGCGATTGGCAGCCTTGGGTAAAGCAAGTTGAAGAATTTGCTGCAAAAATAAATAAACCAATAATCTTTCCTGAAGTTGGTTACAAAAGTGTAGTGCAGACAGCTGATAGCCCTTGGGAACACATTTCCAATCAAGATATTAATTTAGATCTTCAGGCTAGATGCTACGAGGCTCTTTTAGAAGTATTTTGGGATAAACCTTGGTTCTATGGTGCTTATTGGTGGTATTGGGGAACTTCTACGAAGATGGGCGGAAAAACAAATAAAGGTTTTACACCTCAAAATAAACCAGCGGCGGAAATAATTAATAAATGGTATAAGGAGAAACAAACAAAATAAGAGTATATATAACAAGTGTCCCGTAGACTGATTATTAAACGGGGCAAGAAAGCCATTCCCCCATATGAATAGCGGCTTTTGTTTAGAAGAAAATATTATTTACCTCGTCGGGCAAATTTGCTTTACGGGGTTTTTATTTATATAAAATTGATAATAATATGCAAGAAGATAATTTAACTAAAGATTTAGAGCGTAGGAATTCTGTACGGTTGAACGAAGAACTGCCGGTTACTATTAGATTTTCTAATTCAGATACACAATACAAGGCAATTACGAAGAATATTGCAAAAGATGGCT
This sequence comes from Candidatus Omnitrophota bacterium, assembly GCA_040753015.1. Lineage (GTDB taxonomy): Bacteria > Omnitrophota > Gorgyraeia > Gygaellales > JBFMHM01 > JBFMHM01. The sequence continues at coordinate 408,870 of JBFMHM010000001.1, read as the reverse complement.
TATGTTTAAAAACTCAACTACCAGAAAAATTAATCTCCGATAATCTTTATTTGAATATAGATATTCCTGAAGCTAGGAGATCTATTAATTTTGATGGTAAGGTTATTTGGCAGGATTGCCAAAGTTTTGATAATCTCTGTTGGCTGGGAATAAGATTCTTGGATAATTCCAGCCAGGCAAAAAACCTGCTCCAAGAGTATATCCTTAGAAAATTAAATTTTCTAACTAATGCCACAGTTCTGAGGCCGCTTGTTATTCGCGATATTTATTCAGATTTAAGCGAAAAAGAAAGGCGCAATCTTAATATGCTTGATACGATACGTAGGCGCGGCCCCATTTCTAAAGCGGAAATTGCCAAGATTGTTAATTTAAATATAGGAACAATATCAAATTATATTGAAGACTATATTAAAAAACAAATTATATTTGATAAGGGGTTTGATATATCTTCTGGGGGCAGGCGTCCAAGCTTGCTAGAGTTAAACGAACAATTTGCCTATACGATTGGTGTAGCTACTAATGGATTTATTAATGTTTGCTTAATTGACGCTAAAGGCAATATCATTAATAAATTAAAACAAGAAGTAAAAGAAAATACTAAATATGAAGAAACAAAGAAATTAATTGATGAGCTTATAATGACTTCTAAGGTTAATAATGCTTTAATAAAAGGGGTTGGTTTAGTTAAAGACAGGCAAATGAATGATTGCAGTAGTTTGCTTGGAGTTATTGAGTCTAAGTTTAAGTCTTCGGTATTTGTGGTTGAAGAGTCTAGTGCCTGTGTATTTGCTGAATATTGGGTAAACTATGATTTAACTGATTTTAAAAATATTATATATTTATCTTTAGATGATTTTAGCTGTGGGTTGATTTTAAATAGGGAACTTTATTGCTATAAGGAGAAAAGGCCGATAGATAATAATATAGTAAAGGATATGATTTTAAATAGTAAAGATTCAGATTTTAAAAATAGAGATGTATTATTAAATTTTTTATTTTTAAGATTGATTAATATCGTTGATTTACTGAATCCAGATCTGATTATCATAGGCGGTTTATTACCTGATGCAGGCAGTATTATTAATTCTTTAAAAGAAAAGATGCAATGTTTGCCAGATGTATTCAAATATATCAAAATTATCTCATCAAGTCTGTCAGAGTATCAAGCTGGTATAGGTGCCGCAGGTTTAGTAATGAAAGAAGTATTTATCCAAAGCTAGCAATGTTCAATGAAAATTAAGGCCTTTTGTCAAATTTAAAGATGAAAAGAATAGTATTAATTATTTTTTTCCTCTTTCTTCCCCTCTTGCATAATTCATATTCCGATACCGATATTATTAGGCAGATATCGAATTCTAAAACCCCACTTAAACAATATGAATTATTTGAAGCAAGCTTTACAGTAACCAAATCTCTTATTAACGCCGGAGATTTTACTAGAAAATATTTAATTCCTTTTATACTCTTAGATAAAAATAACCAAAAAAATAATTTGATATTATACATAACTTTACCCGATGGAGAAACTATTAGTCTACCTGCTTTTTATAGCGGTAAAGAATTTGTCTGGAAAATACGCTATCGGCCGACAAAAGTTGGTGATTATTCTTATTATCTTATGCTAAAAACTCCTTCCGAAATTTATATTTCTGAGGTTAATAGTTTTAATGTCCAACCACAAGAAAACAATGGTTTTTTACGTAAAAATAAAAATAATTCGTATTATTTAATTTTTGATTCTGGGAAGCCATTTTTTGGGTTAGGGCATAATATTGGCTGGGTTGATAATAATAGCCTAGCAGCTTACCAGAGATATTTTGAACTACTTAAAGATAATGGCTGTAATTTAATAAGAGTTTGGATAAACGCTCCGTGGGCTTTTCCTTTAGAAATAGATCAGTTAGGTTATGGAAACATCGAAATTCTGGAAAAAATAGATTCTCTTTTAGCTTTGGCAGAGAAATATAGTATTTATATAATTTTAGTTTTAGATACGTATGGATCGTTAATGGATGAAAAAGGTGCTTGGGGTGAGAATTTTTGGGAAAAGAATCCTTATAATATAGTTTGTGGCGGCCCGTGTAATAAACCATGGGATTTTTTTACGGATAAAAAAGCAAAAGAATACTATAAAGATCGTATTGAATATATTATCGGCAGATTCAGCCATTCGCCTAATTTAATCGCTTTTGAATTATGGAATGAATTAGATGCGCCTGCTGATTGGACTAAGGAAATGGCGTCATATATAAAATCAATTAATCCTCATAAACAGCTTGTTACAACAAGCCTTGGGTATCCTTGGGGGAATAATTTTGACGAAACTGCAATTTGGGGGCTGGATGAGATTGATATAATTGATAGGCATGTTTATGGTGATCAAGTTAAGGATACCGTTGAGAATTTAATTTCAGTAAATAAAGAGCTATCTAAAAAATATAATAAGATGATTATGGTTGGTGAGTTTGGCATCAATGCGAATAAGAGCGACGCCGAAATTGATAAAACTGGTAATGCAGTAGCTCTCCATAATAGTCTTTGGGCATCAGTTTTTAGCCGTTCATTTTCTGGTGCGCTAAACTGGTGGTGGGCAGAATATATAAGGGTAAAAAATCTATATTCTCACTATAAGGCTTTAAGAAGATTTATTAATGATATAAATTGGGATACAGCAGATATAGATTTCATAAAAACATCTCCAATCACGATACTAAATGCTAATGATTCAATGCAGCTTCGCGAAGTAATAATTAAAACAAAAGATTCATTTGGCGATACGAGCTATTCAGAATTCAATATTGATAATAATGGTAATATTTCAGGGGGTCTTGTGAATGCTTATTTACAAGGAGACTTAAATAAATACTGCAAACTTAAACCCGTATTTCATTTAGATTATCCGCAAGATGGAAAATTTATTTTGTATGTTTACATGGTTTCTCAAGGAGCAAACCTTGTGATTTATCTTGATGATAAGGAAGTTGTTAATAAAGTATTTACTGCTGGTCCGGGAGATGGGCCATGGAAGAGAAGTTTGTTTAGGAAAAATGAAAATATCTATCAATGTATTTATGATTTACCTATAGAGGTAAAAGTTCCAAAAGGCAGGCATACAATTAGATTAGAAAATACAGGCAAAGATTGGATAATGATGAAAAAAATAATTCTTGAAAATTATTCAGGTGGAAATTTTGTGAATGTATTTTTGAGTGGGCTTATGATTGATAAAGAAATAATAATCTGGGTGCGGAATAAAGAGTTCAACTGGAAGAATGATATAAAAGGGGTTAAGCCAATTTCTATAGATAATGCTTCTTTCACAATATTAGATATTGAAGATGGTAGTTATAGCATTGAGTGGTGGGATACATTTGAGGGAGAAATATTTTTAAGAGATAATATCTTTGCAGATGATGGTAAGCTTAATATATTAATACCAAGTTTTTCAAAAGATTGTGCTTGTAAAATAAAGAAGACAATTTTTTAAAATAAAGCGATTGTTTTGAAATACCATTCATCGGCAGCGGATGTATTTTTGCCGGCGAATGTCCTGCCATAGCCAAATTCAAATTTACATTGCCTAAAGAAATTAAATAATGTTCCAACTGTAAATTTTGTATAATCTTCTTGGGTTTCGCCTGTTCCGCCTATACCATTAACTCCGTCAATAGTTGTTTTTAATAAAAGCCAGTTAAATGGCACATATCCGGCTTCAAAAAAGTAAGGAATTTCGTCTGTTGTCCGGGATCCGCTTCTAACGCGGTAACCAGTATCAAATTTAGCATAAAATGGCCAAGGTTGGAAATTTTTTGCTGTCAGAAGCATAAACTCATAATCCCATTGGTCTTTACCTAAAGAAGGGGTTTTGTTGGGGTTGTAATTAGTGGGTATTTTTACTCTGATTCTGGGAGTTAAGGTTATTGGGTCAGCGACTATTTTATATTTTAACCCTGTCCAGACTTCAGAAACACCTTTTGTCCTATTTCTTTGCCAAACATCTTTCCAGAGTAAGGATTTATGAGGGGCGCTAATCATGCAAGTTAAATTATCAGTTATGCCGTAATCAATTTTCAATTCAACATTTCTTTCTATGTCTTTACCGCCGCCTGCCCAGTATACTTTTTTTCTACTATTATTAAATTGTTGATTATGCCAATAATATTGCATGAATATTTCTAAATACAATAAATTGCGTGGTAATGTCCAAGCACCGCCTACCCAAGTTTCAAACTTTTTTTCTGCTTCTTTCTTTTTTTCTTCGTTAACAGTTAAATTATTTTCCAGGCCGGTTTTAGGTTTTTTTTGCAGCTTTTCTTTAACATATTGATTTTTATCTTCTTTATTAATATTATTAAGGGCTTCTTGTATTGCTGCTTGTCTTTTTGAAATAGTTGTTGAGGTTTGTTTAGCTAATCTATTAGCTTGTTTATCGGTTATCTTACTAGTTTGTTTTAATTTCGCAGAAATTTTTGCAAGATATTCTTTTGCTGTTCTATTGTTAGGATCAGCTAAAAGGCATCTTTCGAACTCTTGTTTTGCCTCAAGATAACTTTCTTGGTCATAATAAGTTTTTCCAAATTGAATTAAATAGTTAGCCGCAAGCATAGATTCTTGAGCAAAACCATAAGAGGCGATAAATACAAAAAGACTTGAAAAAACTATAAATCTCACAATTTTCATAGAAATAATTTAACATACATTTCTAACTAAATCAACAAATTTATATATAAATATGTTATAATAACCCTTATGTATAATCTTTTTATGGCATCGTTTAGAACAAGTAGCCTTGCCATATCTGAAATAATGCTGATTGGTTTATGCGGCTTTTTGTTGGCTAAAAAAGGCGTCTTCAAAGAGGAGTCAATAAAGGCGCTTTCGAGGTTTTTAATACTTATAGTTGTACCTTTTTTTATCTTTACAAAGCTTTTAAAAAACTTTAACTTTAGTATTTTTCCAAATTGGTGGTTATTTCCTCTTCTAAGCTTAGTTATTAATCTGCTGGGATTTATTCTAGGGTTTATATTAATCAAGCTTAATAAGGGCATAAAAAAGCCACAAGATTTTATTAGTTTGGTTACTTTTCAGAATTCTGGATATTTAGTTTTAGCTTTAGCAGGGGCTTTATTTCAAGGCAAGGAGTTTGATCAGATATTAATTTATATTTTTTTATTCTTATTAGGGTTTAATCTATTAATTTGGTCGTTTGGCGTATGGTTTTTAGTTAAAAAAGATAAGAATCATTTGTTTGAGTATGAGCTTTTATTCAGCCCGACAGTTATAGCAATTGTAGTTGCTTTAATTACAATATATTTTAAATTAGAGAAATTTGTTCCTAGTTTTGTGTTTAAGCCAATGAGTGCGATTGGCGACACAACTATTGTTTTGGCAATGCTGGTAGTAGGAGCGAACTTGGGCGCCATGAAGAATGAAGGACGAATTCTTGATAAGAAAGCGATTTTTTACGTATGTTTGCTTAAGCTTATAATTATGCCGTTAATTGCACTATTAGTTGTTTCAAAGCTGAATTTGTCTAGCTTGCTTAGTTTATTTATCGTGATGGAATGCGCAGTTCCATCTGCAACAACCTTATCGGTTATTGCTCATGGTTATGAAAAAGATACTCATTCAATTGATCAAGGTATATTCTGGACACATTTAGCAAGCATTATAACTTTACCGATATTTTTAGCATTTACATTATGAAAACAGATAAACAAATAATTATAAATAACCGTAAGGCATTTCGTGATTACGCTATATTAGAAACTTTAGAATGTGGTATTGAACTAAAAGGTTCAGAGGTAAAGTCTTTAAGAGAGGCGAAGGCATCACTTGATGATAGTTTTGCAAAGATTGAGAACGAAGAAGTTTTTCTTTATAATATGCATATTAATCCTTATTTAGCAGCAAGTTATCAAAATGTAGATCCTTTGAGAGTAAGGAAATTACTACTTAAAAAAGGGCAAATTAATAAGTTTGCATCAAAGACTAAAGAAAAAGGCCTTACGCTTATCCCTTTAAAGCTTTATTTTAACAAAAAGGGTTTCGCCAAAATTGAGCTAGCACTTGGCCGCGGAAAGAAGTTTTTTGACAAACGGGAAGATATTAAAAAAAGAGAATTTAACCTTAAAGTTAAGCGCATCTTGAAAAACCGTTAACTTTTGTGTTATACTTATTAATTAGGGGGTGAAAGGGCTCGACTTAACTTTGTTGTATAAGAGGGGCGTGCCGAGGTGGTGAGTCAGGCCTCGTTAAACAGGCTCACACACATAGACGCAGAAGAGGAAACTCTTTTAAGGACAGCAAATGAGATTGTTGCTCCAGTTTTTGTTGGGGTAGCACCTCGTGCGCTTCCTATGGCGCCTCAAGTCTTACCTCTCTAATCAGAGGTAAGCCCTAATGCGTTTTTGCCTAAGGGGCGCGTTAGGCATTTATTAGGCTGCGCCTGAAAAGTTTGTCTTTGCTATCGGGCTAAGTTTTAAAAGACTGGCTATTTTTAATCCCGGCTTCCGGAGTAAAAATAGCAAGATTTAAAAGGTAAGCCTACGCATGTAGTTCGCTTTTATGCACTGAGTTAGGGACGCGGGTTCAATCAAAAGGTTGACTTTCGGAGTAATCCGAAATGCTAAACCTGGCTTATATCAGGGAAGCCCTAATTCTTAAATTATTTAAGAATGGGTAATCCTGAGGGGTGAAAGCCCTGCAGAGACTTCCTGTAAAACAGGAGATAGGAGGTAAACCGCTGAAAGAAGTTGAGAAAGCATATTTGGCAGGAATTGTTGATGGCGAAGGTACAGTTACTTTAATGCGACATCACAGAAATGAAACACATACGCCATATGTTTCAGTAGCTAACAATAATTTGAAGCTTCTGAAATGGATTAAAATAAAAATAGGTGGAGTGGTTATTTCTAAGAAGAAAAGAATGTCTCATCACAATAATTCTTATGCGTGGTATGTTTGCCAAAATAGGGCAATAGATTTTCTCAACGAGATAAAACGATATCTAATTATTAAAAAACCGCAGGCTGATCTTATAACAGAAAAATATAAATCTGTTACTAATAGAGCTGGAAAATATACAAAAGCTCTGTTGAATAAAAAGATGAGACTTGTGGCTAAAATTAGAAAATTGAATCAGCGGTAATTTACGCCTCTTATAATACGCCGGGCCCCCGACAAAACGTCGGGGTGAAGATATAGTCCACGCTACTTGGATGACAAGTAGATAAGTGTCCCGCCACCTCCACTATAAATATATGAATAATCGTCCAATTGGGGTTTTTGATTCTGGGTTAGGGGGGCTTACAGTTGTAAAAGAACTGATTAATGAGCTGCCATATGAAGATATTGTTTATTTTGGCGATACGGCGCGCCTGCCTTATGGCTCAAAGTCAAAAGAAACAATTATTCGATTTACCCTCGATAATATACTTTTTTTATTAAATCAAAATGTTAAGCTAATTGTAATTGCCTGTAATACATCATCAAGTATTGCGCTTCCTAAAATTAAAGGATATTTCGGCATTCCCTTAATTGGCGTAATTGAGCCAGGCGCAAAAGAAGCAGTTAGGGTAACGCGGAATAATAGAATTGGTATTATTGGCACCGAGGCAACTGTAAAAAGTAAAAGTTATCAGGAGAAAATTAGCGAGTTAAGCAAAAATGCAAAAGTATTTGTAAAGGCTTGCCCATTGTTTGTACCATTGGTTGAAAATGGGCATACAAAGTCACAGTTTACAGTTGATATTGCAAAATCATATCTTGATGAATTTAAGAGAAATAATGTCGATACTGTAGTTTTAGGTTGTACGCATTATCCTTTATTGAAAATGCCAATTAGCCAAGTATTGGGGAAAAGTATTGTCTTGGTTGATTCGGCAAAAGTAGTTGCTTCTGAAGTAAAGAATCTACTTTACCATATGAATATTAAAAACACATCAAAGGTATCTTCTAGGCAAAAATTTTATGTAAGCGATGAGCCAGAAGGCTTTAAAATAAAAGCAAGGCAATTTTTAGGGTGTAATATGGGCGAGGTCCAAAAAATTTCGATATAATGTATAAGCTTATTGTTAAATCAAAATTTAGTTCTGCTCATAAATTACGTGAATATCATGGTAAATGTGAAGAATTACATGGCCACAATTGGAATATCGAAGCAGTAGTTTGTGCGCAGGAGACAAATAATATTGGATTAGTTATTGATTTTAAAATTCTAAAAGAAAAACTAAATAAAGTTTTAGATATGCTCGATCACAAGTATTTGAATGATATTGAATATTTTTCCGCCAAATGCGAGACCTCGCCACAAAGTGGCGGGACAAAAAATAATCCCAGCTCAGAAAATATTGCAAAATATATTTACGATAATTTAAAGAAAGAATTATCTGGGTGTAAATTGCAAGAAATAAGAGTTTGGGAGACGGATACGAGTTGCGCGGTTTATAGTGAGTCTCGCCCTGCTGGAGAGGCGGATGAATAGAAAAGCCGTTATATTACTTTCTGGCGGCATAGATTCTGCTACGTGCCTATATATCGCTAAATCAAAAAATTACCAACTTTACCCTTTAATATTTGATTATGGCCAGCGCCATAAAAAAGAATTAGATTCAGCTATTAATATTGCAAACTCGCTTAATCTTAACCCAACTTTGCTTAAAATACATTTTCCTTGGAAAGGCTCAAGCCTTTTGGATGCGGCAATAAATATTCCTCAGGGTGCTAGAGAGATACCAAACACTTATGTGCCGGGAAGAAATATTATTTTTTTAAGTTTTGCCTTGTCTTTTGCTGAAGCGATCGATGCGGATGCAATTTTTATTGGCGCGCATATGCAGGATTATTCAGGGTATCCAGACTGCCGCGATAATTTTTTTAAGGCATTTAGAAAAACCGCTAGCTTAGGTACAAAAAGAGGTATTGAGAAAAAGGCAATAAAAATATTTACGCCTTTGATTGATAAGGGTAAAAGAGAAATTATAAGTTTAGGTTTAGGATTAGGCGTGCCTTATGAACTAACTTGGTCGTGTTACGAAGGCGGGGAAAACCCTTGCAGAAAGTGCGATAGTTGTCTTTTTAGAGAAAGAGCATTTGAAGCGCTTGAATTAGGAGATCCGTTATTAAAATGATAAAAGCAAAAATTTCAGAGATATTTAAGAGTATTCAAGGAGAAGGTGTTTATGCTGGGATACCACAGGTATTTATTCGTTTTCACGGATGCTGTATTAATTGCGATTTTTGCGATACAAGAAATTTATCTTTTAAAGAATATTCACTTGGTAGCCTAATTAAAGAAATAAATAAATTTAAACATTCTTATCATTCGCTTGCTTTAACAGGTGGAGAGCCTCTAATGCATAAAGATTTTTTAAGAGAGGTTTTGCCGCTATTAAAAAAATATAAAAGAACTATATATCTCGAAACAAATGGCACTTTGCCCGAAAGTTTAAAAGAAATCATAAAATATATCGATATTATTGCTATGGATTTTAAGCTGCCTAGCTCAACCAAGCGAAATAGTTTTTGGAGAGAACATAGTGAATTTTTAAGTATTGCAGCAACAAAGAATGTTTTTACAAAAGCAGTTATTTGTTCAACAACAAAATTCTCTGATCTAATTACCGCAATTGAAATTTTAAAAGAAAATATCCGCCATAGGCGGACCCGCCTTGGGCGGGAAAAAAATATTCCATTAATTTTACAGCCAAATTTTCATCAGGACGAAGCTTTAAAGAAGGCATTTTTATTCCAAGACAAATGCCTGAATTATTGGGATGATGTGCGTGTTATCCCGCAATTGCATAAATATATAGGAGCGAAATAAACTAAAAATGCAAAACGAAAAGCGTAAAACTAAAATTCAAAAACAAAAAAGCAATTACGAGAATCTACAGGAAGATATTAGAGATTTAGGCACTCCGGCAATGGAAGTTTTTAGAAATAAATATAGCGATAAAAATTATGTAATCAATCTTGATGTATTTGAGTTTAGTTGTATCTGCCCAAAGACAGGCCTTCCTGATTATGCAACAATAAATATTCAGTATATTCCAGATAAATTTTGTATTGAATTAAAGTCATTTAAGCTATATTTGGTTTTTTACCGCAATGTTGGGATATTTCATGAGAATTTAACTAATAAGGTTCTTGATGATTTTGTTAATGCCGTAAAACCTCGTTGGGCAAAAATTGAGAGCAAATTTAACGCTCGCGGCGGCATTAACACAAGCGTTTTAAGAGAATACGATAAAAAATCAAAGATTAAAAATCAAAAATCAAAATTTTAAATGCGGAAAATCAAAACAGAACAAATCACAAAAGCTGTTAAAGAGCTAAGTATCGCGGCAAATATTGAACTAAGATCAGACGTTTTAGCTAGCTTAAAACAGGCTTCTAAAAAAGAAACAAATAGCCGAGCAAAGAAAATCTTAAGTAAGATTATTGAAAATGCCCAGCTTGCAAGGCAAGAAAATTTGGCAATTTGCCAAGATACAGGTTTACCAGTTGTTTTTGTTGAGTTAGGTGAGCAGGTTGAGATTATCGGCGGCGATTTAAGACAAGCAATCAATCGAGGGATAGAACAAGGGTATAAAAACGCAAGTTTTAGAAATTCAATTATTAAAGATCCGTTGTTTCTTAGGGGTAAGGCATGTCTTGCCCCTACAGTAATTCATTTCGATATCGTAAAAGGCAATAAATTAAAAATAACAGTTTTGCCAAAAGGTTTTGGTTCAGAAAATAAAACTAAACTAAAGATGTTTAATCCAACGGTTGGTTTAGAGGAAATTAAAAATTTTATTATTGAAGCAGTTAAAGAGGCTGGGCCAGATGCCTGCCCGCCGTATATTGTAGGCGTGGGAATTGGAGGGACAGCAGATTATGCAGGGCTTTTGGCAAAAAAGGCATTGCTAAAAAAAATCAAAAATCAAAAATCAAAAATCAAAACGACAAATCAAAATTCAAAAATTGAAAAACTCGAAGAAACGTTATTAAAAGAGGTAAATAAATTAAACATTGGGCCGATGGGGTTAGGTGGAAAAACTACTGCTTTAGCAGTTAAAGTGTCAACTTACCCAACGCATATTGCTGGCCTTCCGGTATGTGTAAATATTAGTTGTCATGCAACAAGGAGCGCGAGTGTTGTCATTTAATAAATTGAAAGTTGGCGATGAGTTATTATTTACGGGAACAATTTATACTGCGCGCGATCAAGCCCATAAGCGATTAGTTGATGCAATTAAAAAAGTAGGGAATGGCCGCGATCATTCCCTACCGATACCTATTAAGGGCCAGATATTTTATTATTGTGGGCCGACTAGCACACCTCGTGGTAAGGTCATCGGCTCTTGCGGGCCAACAACAAGCTCACGTATGGATAAATTTACGCCAACTTTATTAAAAGCTGGACTAAAGGGGATGATTGGCAAAGGCAGGCGTTCAAAAGAAGTGTGTAATGCAATAAAAAAATACAAGGGGCTTTATTTTTTAACTTATGCTGGTTGTGGGGCATTAATTTCAAAATATATCAAGAAAAAAATATTAGTTGCTTACCCTGATTTAGGGGCAGAGGCAATTTATAAATTAGAAGTCGAAGATTTTCCATTGATTGTAGGAATTGATTCGCAAGGAAAGGATATCTATGACAAGGGTTGATGGTAGAGGAATGGATAGTTTAAGAAAAGTAACTGTAACCCAAAATTATATTAGCTATGCAGAAGGCTCATGTTTGATTGAATTAGGCAATACACGGGTTGTTTGTACTGCAACTGTTGAAGAAAACGTCCCGCCATTTTTGAAAGGTTCCGCAACCGGCTGGATTACTGCTGAATATGGCATGTTGCCTAGGTCATGCCAGACAAGAATTAACCGCGACCGAGATAGAATTTCTGGACGAACATTTGAAATTCAACGGCTTATTGGCAGGTCTCTTCGCACAGTTATGGATATGAAGGCTATTGGCGAGCGGACGATTAAAATTGACTGCGACGTTATACAGGGCGATGGTGGTACGCGCACAGCATCGATTACCGGAGGTTTTATTGCCTTAGGCCTGGCATTAAAAAAAATTAAGAAACAGGGTTTAATTAATGGCATACCTTTAAAAGATTATGTTGCCGCAACTAGTGTTGGAATTATAGAGGGCAAGCCAGCGCTTGACTTAAATTATCAAGAAGACTCTAAAGCAGAAGTTGATATGAATGTTATAATGACAGGAAGCGGTAGATTTATCGAGATCCAAGGTACAGCAGAAAAAGAGCCATTTAATAAAAAGCAAATGGATGATCTCTTGGCTTTAGCAGAAAAAGGCATAAAAGAGTTAGTTAAAATTCAAAAAGATATTTTAGAAGTTTAATGTTATGCAGCTTGTTGTTGCGACAAAAAATAAAAAGAAATTAGAAGAAGTAAAAGATTTACTTAAAGATCTAAATCTAGAAATTACATCCCTATCTGATTTTAAAAACCTTCCAGAAATAATAGAAGACGGAAAAACTTTTAAAGAAAATGCAATAATAAAAGCAACCACAATTGCAAAAGCACTAAATAAACTTGTTATGGGCGAGGATTCCGGACTTTCAGTAATAGCCTTAGGTGGCGTACCCGGCGTCTATTCGGCTCGTTATTCTGGAAAAAACTTTACAGATAGAAAAAATAATCTCAAATTATTAGGCGCATTAAAAAATATCCCCTTAAATAAAAGACAGGCATTTTATAGCTGTGCAATTGCCTTGGCTGATAAACGAGGATTGATTGGTGTAGTTGAAGCACGTTTCAACGGATTAATTGGATTCAAAATGAAAGGTAGCACAGGTTTTGGTTATGATCCTTTATTCGTAGTGCCTAAATACAATAAGACTGTGGCTGAGCTTGGGCTTGAAATTAAGCATAAAATCAGCCATCGCGCAAAGGCAATTAAAAAAGTAAAAAAGATTATTAAGAGTTATTTACTTAATATACCCTGAATATTTTTAAATCCTTTTATTATTCCGCCAGGCATAGGGGTGAGCTTATATTTTGGTTCTTTTATTGTACCGGTGACTTTAGCTGAAAGGGCGCCTGCTGCGGTGGATGCTATAGCACTTATTATTTGCTCAAAGGGCGATGGGCTCGTAGAGATAGACGGTAATGCCCTTAGGTTTGTTCCTACTATAAAATCTAATTCGCCGTTAAATCCCAGGCGGCCTTCGCTAAGTAAATCCATCTGCTCGCTTATAAGTTGTAAATTATCGGTATATAGAGATTTATCTTTTATATAAAAATTACATCCGCCGTTTTTAAAAATAATACTTTCAAAATTTGCAACTGATAATACGCCAAATAACCCTTTGAATAGATTTATTTCTCCAAGATAGCCGTTAGTTATAAGAATAATCCCTTTGCCCTGCAGGGTTGACAGCTCATTGGACATTCCGCTGGCAATAACCTTTGCATTTACGAGCCCAGATATTTTTTTATTCTTCCATTTAACATCTTTACCTATTTCGCCTAATTCAATATTTTTTATTTCCAAATCCCCTATATAGTCAATACTATTCTTAATAAATTTTCCTTGTAATAATAGATAGATCTCTCCCGCATAACAGGAAGAATTAATTTCTAAATTCTTAATTTGCCCATTTGTTTGCTCATAGTGAATATGATTATTTTTTATATTTAAATCATAAATTTTAATTATATCGGCATACAGCTCTGATTTAATTGATAAGTTTGTAAAATTTTTTATATCTCCGTTTATTAAAATGCTTCCGTTTAAATTACCTTTAATTTTATCAGATATTTTTGGGAAAAAGTTTTTTAAGTCCTCTAGCTTTAACTGGATATCGCCTGTAAGATTGATGTTTGGATTTTTTGATTCAACTATATTTAATACCCCATTTTCAAAATTAAATTTAGATTCGGCAAGCTGTAATTTTAACCTCAGGATATTTATAATTCTTTCTTGGGTGTTAAGTTCGGCAATGATTTTTAGAAGCGAAGAATCAAAATTTGCATTAATTACATTTTTTTTGAATTCAATATCTGCACGAATATTTTCTAAGGGGAATTTAACTGTAGTTAGCTTAATACTGCCATTTGATAAATTAATATTTCCGCTTATATCCGAAAATAAATTTTCTACCGGGCCTTTTATATTAAGTTTTATATTCGCTTGGCCTTCAAATTTTTCTAGTTTTGGAATTATATCTTGAGGAAGTATTTTTTGTATATTTTTTAAATCAAACATCGAAAGAATTTGGATATTCAAATCTGGTTTTTTTAATTTAGTGATGCTGCCTTTTAGATTTATAGGAATATCTGCAATTATGGCATTTAAATTATCGGTTGTAATTTGGTCATTACTTATAGAGAATTTTCCATTTATCGAGCTAAGTTTTCTTAATGCCTCCGTTTTATCTTGATTCAATAATTCTATATCTGCATTAGAAATATTAACTTGTCCATTTAGATTCTCTATCAATGTATTAAGCGGGGATTTAGCTTGTAAGTTTATGAATACTTGGCCGCTTATTAGTTTTATTTTATTTTTTACTTCTTGCGGCAGGATTTCTTTTAAATCTTTTAGTTCAAATTCTGATACAAGATTCAAATCCAGAATTAATTCTTTAAAATTAGTTAAAGAGCCCCTTATTTCTAAAGGTATATTATTTATATCAGCTGTTAAGTTTCCCTGCAATTTTTTATCTACGAACGAATAAGAAAAATTTGCCCTGGTATTATTAATAAAATATCGTTCAAAATCAAAACTATGGATTTTTAGATATGGTTTATAACCAGCAATACTAAAATTATGGGCTGATAGCAAAGAATTAGCTTCTTTGTTTTTAAAATTATATTTAGTTTTTAAAGATATCAATGTATCAAATTCATTTTCTTTAATTAAAAAATTAATATATAGTTTTGATGAATCAAGAAGAAAATATAGTTTTAAGTTAAAATCTTCGATATCTTTTTTGAATTCGGGGTTTTTTGTTTTATCTGTAAAATGAATTTTTGAATTTTCAATATTGATTTTAAAAATAATTAAAGAAAACGGCTGTTTTGTTTTTATTTGCTGGTTTTTAGGAATAAGGCTCGAGAAATTCCATTCATTCTCAGCAAGATAAGCTAGATTAATATCAGCGGATATAATATTTACAGATGGAATTATAATTTTTTTGAAAATGATTGGTAGAATTTGAGGATTAAAACTTATCTCATCAATTTTTATGAACTGTTGAGCTAAGTTTTCTTCAGATAGTGTAATATTCTTTAAGACAAATCCTTTTAAGAGGTTATAGTTTATGCTATCTATTTGAACTTTTCTTTTAGTTTTATCTTCAAGAAATTGGATTAATTTAGACCGGGCTTTAACCGGTATAAAAATTCTATTTATATAAAGAGTTAATCCTGCGCATAAGAGTGCAAAACCCAAAATT
The DNA here is from genome assembly GCA_040753015.1 of Candidatus Omnitrophota bacterium. Lineage (GTDB taxonomy): Bacteria > Omnitrophota > Gorgyraeia > Gygaellales > JBFMHM01 > JBFMHM01. The sequence continues at coordinate 393,454 of JBFMHM010000001.1, read as the reverse complement.
ATTAATAATATTTTTCTTTTCATAATTTAAGGTATTTATTATATAATAATTAATAAGTATGTTCAAATTAAGTTATTTACTAATTTTTTTATTATGAGAATTTTTATATTATTTATTTATTTTATATTATTTGTTTCTTATGTTTCTTGTGCTTCATTAGAGATGAGAGAAATGGACTATGAATGTTTTTCTGTAAAGGATAATCAACCGCGTTGGCAGGCAAAGGCAGCAATTAGCTCAGCGGATAACATAGCCTCAATATATAAAATCAGCGAGGAGGCTAAAGGTATATATTCAGGATACGATGGAGAGATCACCAGAAAAACAGTTGTTTTTTATGAAAAAACAACTGACGATAATTACCGTATTTTAAAAAGCCAAACAGAATTTTTTACTCAAGACCAAAAACTTATTTTAAAAGAATTACAAACTTATGATTATGCTAATAAAAAGGTTTATATTGAAGCAGAAGATTATTTAAAGCATAAGGCTAAAAAAGGGGAGCTTGAAATTCGCGGCCAGATAGCAAATAAGCTAACTCTGCCGCTTCAGATTAGAAAGACGCTTTTGGCAAATAGAAAGTTTGAACCGATATATTTCGTAAGTTCAAAACCAGCCCTTTATAAGGTTGATTTAAGAGTTATTAAAGAAGAAGAACTAGATTTCAATAATCAAAAAATAAAAGCATATAAAATCTTGCTCGATCCCGACATTGGAATATTTAATATTCTGAAATTTTTAGTTACGAATACGTTTGTTTGGTTTAATTCTGACATGCCTTATGAGTTAGTTAAATATGAAGGCCTAGAAACAGATCTTGGTTCAGAAAGAGTCATAGTTTGTACTAACAGTGCAAAATTTGAATAGATAATAAAAAGGGGGTGTAGGATGGTAATGTTAATATTGGCATTAATTATGGCAGTTATTTGGTTTTTTGCAGCATATAATTTATTAGTAGGGTTGAGAGTTAGGACAGAAAATGCATGGTCGCAAATTGACGTACAGCTTAAACGCCGCCACGATTTGATTCCTAACCTGGTTGAAGCAGTAAAAGGTTATATGGCGCACGAGAAAGATACATTAGAGCGTGTTATAAAAGCGCGTACGCAGGCCATTGACGCAACTGCTTTAAAAGACAAGATTGCCGCAGAAAATTTATTAACCCAGACACTCCGCAGCCTGTTTGCAGTTGTTGAGCGGTATCCTGATGTTAAAGCGAATCAGAATGTACTGAAGTTACAAGAAGAGCTTACCTCAACAGAAAATAAAATTTCATTCGCCCGTCAATTTTATAACGATGAAACACGCCTATATAACACAAAAATACAGACAGTACCTACAAATATTGTAGCTAATTTTACGGGTTTTAAAACAAAAGAATTCTTCGAAATAGAGGAAGCAGCGCAAAGGCAGGCTCCACAAGTAAAATTCTAGTCCTTTATGCCCTTCTCGTTTATCGATATAGAAGAGAATAAATCACGCATAATCTATTGGTTGTTTTTGTCTATTATTTTATTCTATTTTGTTACTGCTTGGTTTATTATTTTTGTAGTTAAAAACTTTTTTTATTTTTCTAATAGTTCTAGGCACTATAGCGCCTTAACTAGATTCATCCAAATCCCGTCCTTAGAAATAACCTTATTCGTATTAATGATTGCTTTTATTTTTGGGTTGATACATTGGCAGTTTTCAACTAAAGATATGCTGGCAAAAATTTTAAAATCACTGGGTGCTAATAAGTTGGATAATAATGATGATTATCATAATGTCTTACAAAATATTATCGATGAAGTATGTGTTGCTATCGGAGGAAGGAAAATTGAAGCCGTAGTTATACCTAATGCCGCAATGAATGCTTTTGCGATTGAAGATTTTAATAGTAACGCTGTGATTGGAGTAACTGAAGGGTTGCTTGCTAGGCTTAACCGATCGCAGATTGAAGCAGTAGTTGCTCACGAAGCAGGGCATATTATAAGCCGAGATTGTTTGGCCACAACTGTTACTTGTTGTTTAGCTGAAATTTACGAAGAGGCTATGACGGTGTTGAGAAGCACTCTTAGGCGCTCTCGAGGTAAAGGCGTAGCACTATTATTAATAATTTATTTAGTTATTGGGGCGATGAGTTTTTTAAGCAGGCTGCTTAATTTTTTTATTTCACGACAGCGTGAATACCGCGCAGATGCAATTTCTGTCAGGTTGACAAGAAACCCCTTGAGCCTTGCCGAAGCATTAAAATTAATTTCAGGATATTGGCGTGGCGCAGGTAGCTACGGGGATAAACTAGAGGCAATATTTATTACAAGCCCCGCGTTTAATAAATTCGACGAAAGTAAGGGCGTATTATCAGATTTGTTTGCAACCCATCCACCTATAAAAACAAGAATAAATATTTTAGCCGGCATGGCTCATCTTGATGAAAAAACCTTAGATGAAAACCTAAGGTCTTTTAAACGTATATCTCCTGTGGCGCATGCCGAATATTATATATCCCAACCGGATAAAGATAAAGCTAGCCGTTTATGCCCTCATTGTCAAATTAATTTAATTGATATTGTTTGTGAGGGTGTGTTAGTTTTAAGATGTGATAAATGCGAAGGTGTATTATTGGCTAGTAATAAAATTTCAAGAATGCTTATTAGGGAAGATAAGTTGTTTTCTGAAGATACAAAAAAATATGCACAAACTATGTTAGAATCAAAAATTAAATTAACTTCTTTTAGGGATATTGATCCAAAAAATGTTTGGATCTTACATTGCCCGCAATGTAATCAAAAAATGCGCCGGCATTTTTTATTGGATAGCTACCCTGTAGAGATAGACGAATGTTTTAAATGCGGCAGTATCTGGTTTGATAAAAATGAGCTTGAGGCAGTGCAATATATTTATGAGAATAAAGCCAATATGAATGTTCATAATTTTTATATATAACTTTTTATTATTGATGGTTGCACCTAAATATAATCAGTGTTATAATAGCAAATTTGAGAATAGTAATTAATTTTAGATTTAAAGTATAGTTTGTATTTAATAAACAGCTGGTTATTAGATTTGTAACGGGGCGTGGCTCAACTTTCAGCCTAAGGCTGATCCGCCTCTGGCGGAGGCTAGAGCGTTCTGTTAAAATTTATTAAGCTTATTACGCGGGGCGTGGCTCAACTTGGCTAGAGCGTCTGCTTTGGGAGCAGAAGGTTACAGGTTCAAGTCCTGTCGCCCCGATTTAATTTTTTGTTTTGGTAGTTAAAAAAACTGTCCCCGTAGCTCAGCTGGATAGAGCATCTGCCTTCTAAGCCGAGGGTCGCCTGTTCGAATCAGGCCGGGGACGTTAAATTATATTTAAATATGAGACGGATAAAAATAACATTAAGAGCAATTTTTATTTTGATTGTTTGTATTGTTTTTTTTGTAAGTAGTATTTATATATTCATCGCTATCAAAGGCGAATCTATAATAGAAAACAGCCTAGAAAATATTTTTAAAAAAGATGTAGAGATAAGTAATTTTAGGATAAGTGTTCCGCTTAATATTAAAGTAAGCGGTATCAAGATTAAAGATTTAGGTAATATTGATTATATTTATATATCGCCAAGCTTACCGGGATTTCTAGGCGCAAAAATAGTCTTAAATAATATTATTGTAAATAAGCCGTATATTATTTTTACTCGGCAGAAGCAGGAGCTAGTTATCGCTTTAGCTGCAGATAGCGTAGATAATAAAGAAGTTTCTGCGCAAGAAGCAAAAAATTTTCGTTTTAGGATAAACATTCCTTTAGTTATTAAAAATTTAAAAATTATTGATGGAAAATTTGAAGTTATTGATAAAGTTATTAGTGAAAGCGGCCTCAAAATAAAATTTGATTCATTGAATTTTATCTTAAAAAACTATGCCTATCCGCCGAGGCATATGAGGACTATATATCAAATAAAAGGTAATATTCCCTGGGAAAATGAACACGCGGCTGGCCGTATTGACGGCCAAGGGTGGGTAAATTTTGGTAAGAGAGATATGGAAGGGAACATTAATTTAAGAGATATAGACGGCATGTACCTATCGCCTTATTACAATAATTATGTGAATTTGGCCGATTTAAAGGTTGAGAAGGCATCTTTAGATTTTTTGACAGATTTAAATTCTAGTAATAACGATTTATTAATAAAATCACATCTAGAATTAAAAAATATGACTTTTATCAAAATCGAAGAACCAAAAGATAATTCTAAAGAAGCGCCGGATGCTGCAAAGATTATGGGAGCAGTATTTGAGGTATTCAGTAATATTGGCGGTAAAATTGTTTTAGATTTTAAGATAAAGACAAAGTTTGATAGGCCGAGAATGGGCCTTGAGAACATTAAAGTAAGTATCGAAGATAAATTATCTAAGAAGATTCTTAATTAATTTTCTTGTGGTGGGTGTAGCTCAGCCCGGTAGAGCGCTTGACTGTGGCTCAAGGTGCCGCGGGTTCGAATCCCGTCACCCACCCCAATTGTTCTTTTTCGGTTTCGGCGAAAACCAGGGTCAGACCTCCACTTTAGAAGTTAATTGACAAAAATGTTTCTTCGTATAAAATAATTTTATGGCACGACCATATCGATTACAAGGTGAAGGATTATTATATCACATAGCTAGCCGCGGTGACGATCGCAAAAAGATCTTTATCAGCGAATACGATTTTAATAAGTTTCTAGAATATCTAAATCAAGCCCGAGACAAATTTAAGTTTTATCTTTATGCTTATTGCTTAATGAGTAATCATTATCATTTGCTCTTAGAAACCACTCAACCTAATCTATCGAAAATAATGCAGTATATCAATACTGCTTATACTATCTATTACAATAAGAAACGTAATAAATGCGGCCATCTTTTTCAAGGAAGGTATAAATCAATTCTTGTACAAGCTGATATTTACTTTAAAGAACTGACTCGCTATATTCATCTAAATCCTGTGAGAGCGAAAATAGTAGACGCCCCCAACAAATACCGTTGGTCCAGCTATAATGATTATATAAAAGGTAAAAGCAATATTGTTAACATCTCCAAGCTTAAAACTCTTCTTGATATGGATATGCACAAATATTCGTCATTTGTCTCTGCCGCTATTGACAAGCAAATAGATCCGCTTAAAAACACCTATGCCGGATTTCTTTTAGGCGGAAAGAACTTTATTAAAGAACAGTTGAGCGAATTAGCTACTCAGTCTGCCTATAAAGATTTTGCCTATAAAAGGATTGCCTGTAATCAAACAGATCCCAATGATATAATTAACTTAACAGCAAAATACTTTAAGCAAGATCCCAATGACCTTAAAAGCAGCACTAAGCGCCCCATGACAGGAAAAAAGGCAGCAATATACATTATGCGAACAAAGACAGTACTTACAAACAATCAGATTGGTGAATTATTTAATATGAAATTTTCAGCGGTAAGCAAGGCCGCAATAGATTTTAAGAGGCAGATAGATAATGATAAGAAGTTGGCTAACGTAGTTAGAGAGATAACTTCTAAAGTGGAGGTCTGACCCTGTTATTTAGCTGTTATTTAGTTATTTCTGTTATTTCCTGTTATTTTGCGAAAAGAAAAAAAAGGGGGGGGGATCAGTTTATGTTGAGGTTTTTTATTTTAGGATTAGGCGGTGCGATCGGAACAATTCTGCGTTATGTTATGGGCGGGCTTGATTACCGCTTTTCAAACGGTGTTTTTCCAATCAGCACTCTTGTTGTGAATGTAACTGGTTCATTGGTGATAGGTTTTTTGTGGGGAATCATTGACCGTTTCAACTTCTCGCCAAATATGAGGATGTTTGTATTCATAGGCATTCTTGGCGGATACACGACGTTCTCTACTTTTAGCCTCGAGACATTTAACCTTATGAGGGATGGCGAATACAGGATCGCCGTTATGAATACGGCTTTGTCCGTGGTATTGAGTATAGGCGCAGTATTTGCCGGATATATCGCTTCAAAGGGATTGATGAATTTATTTAAGGTGGTGTGAAATGAAATTGCCCGAAGAAGGAATGTTATTGCGAATATTTGTTGGTGAAAGTGACAATACAAAAGCAAAGCCTTATATGAGCAGATCGTCATTAAAGCCAGATAGCTTAATCTTGCCGGAGCGACGGTTGTCCGGGGAATAATGGGCTTTGGGGCGGACAGCCGTATGCATTCAGCATGAACTTATATATTCCTTGTTTTATTAATTTAAATAAGATATACTTAATTTAATAAAGGGTAAAACATTATGAAATTTTCTAAAGATCGATTGGCTAAGTTTGTAGTTAGTTTAATATTTTTATCTTGTGTGCTTTTTGCTAATTTTTATGCTGTAAGAAAAATGTTGTCCCTGGGCACTGAAGTTTATTTCTATGATAAGCTTTCGGTTGCATATGATATCGGAAAAAGAGCCGGGCTAGACGAAGAACTTAAAAAAATACTTAGCCAAGGCAAGTTTCCCAAAGAAATAGTAATAGCAAAGAATTTCGAAGTTAAGTTAAAAACCCTAAAAGATCCCTACTCTTTTATTAATTCAGAAGTTGATAAAAAGAAAGATCAGATTAAGCTCATTAGGAATTTACGTACATGGGCGCTTGCTATTATAATTTTTATTTTTGGATGGCGCACAATTAGTAGTTTTAAAAAGAAACCAGAATAAAATTATTATTTATTAACCATGATTTGTATTAATTAATCATGGTTTTTTATTTTACTTGACGTAGAGGATTAAAACATATAAAATAGATTTATGAATAATTTTTTTTTAAAATTATTAATTGTTATAATAGTATGTTCATTGCATAATCGCGTAATTGCCGAAGAGATGCTTACCTGGCACGATTGTATTAAGGAGGCAGCTAAAAATAATCCTGATTTGATTGCCGCAGAGGAACAAGTTAGGCAATCTCAAGCAGCAAAAACGATTACAGCAAGCACTTTATATCCACAACTTAATACTAATGTTAATGCCGCTAGGGCAGAGTCAGCTCCTAGTTCTACAAGCGCAAATAGCAGGACGACCAATACCTTTGCTTATGGCTTGACAGCTTCACAGTTATTATTTGACGGCCTAAAAACAATTAATAGTGTTAGGGCTGCCACAGAAACCATAAAAGCTTTCCAAGAAAATTTTCGTTTTACGTCTGCTGCGGTAAGATTTAAGCTGCGCAGTGCTTTCATTAATTTATTGACAGCACAAGAGATGCTGCGTATTGCACAGGAAATTTATGATATTAGAAAAAAAGACCTTAAATTGATAACTCTCCAGTATCTTTCTGGACTAGAACATAAAGGCGCTTTATTGACAGCCGAAGCTGATGCTGCAAGTGCAAATTACAATATTGTCCAGGCAGAGAGAGAGCTTAAAGTTGCCCAACGAGAGTTGATTAAAGAAATGGGTTGGTTAGAATTTAAACCTATTCGTGTAGATGGTAATTTTGAAGTAAAAGATTCTGCGAAACAAAAACCAAATTTTGAGAATATTGCTAAAAATAATCCTTCGCTTAAAGAAGCAATTGCTCAAGTTGATTCTGCAGGGTTTAGCTTAAAGTCTACATATGGAAGTTTTTTTCCTACGATTTCTGGCAATGCCGGCATCAATAAAACAGGGGCTCATTGGCCTGCGCCTAATAGGCAATGGAATGCAGGTGTTGCATTGTCTTTGCCTTTATTCGAAGGTGGATTGAGAATGGCTCAAGTTGCACAAGCAAAGGCTTTTTTACGCCAATTAAAAGAAAATCAAAGGAGTACAGAAGATTCGATTATTGTAGCGCTTGAGCAGGCATGGGCTGAATTACAAGATGCGCTAGATTTGGTTGAGGTTGAAAGAAAGTATTTAATTGCAAATGAAGAACGATCCAAGATTGCTCAAGCGCAATATTCTACAGGATTCATTTCTTTTGATAATTGGATTATTATTGAAGATAACCTTGTTAGGTCAAAAAAGGCATTTTTAGATATTCAAGCAAGCGCCTTATTAGCCGAAGCTAATTGGATTCAAGCGAAAGGAGAAACGTTAGAATATGAATAAGAAAATATTTCCCTTTTTAATTTTAGTTGTGGTTATAGCAGCAGTTATTTTAATAAAATCAAGGCCGAAGACGGATTCCCAGGAGACAACTAAAGAAGTAAAACCAAGAATTGGAACTATAAGCAATATTGTTTCAACAACAGCTGCGGTATTACCCAAAAACCGCCTCGAGATAAAGCCGCCGGTTAATGGCCGTATTGAAAGTATTTTGGTTAAAGAGGGAGATAAAGTAAAGATTGGACAAGTCATTGCTCTTATGAGTTCAACCGAAAGAGCCGCTCTTATAGATGCCGCAAGGGCAAAAGGTGAAAAAGAGCTAAAATATTGGCAGGAAGTTTATAGGCCAATAGAATTACTTGCGCCTATTGACGCAGAAGTTATTGTGGCTACTACTCAAGTGGGCCAAACTGTTACAACACAAGATGCGGTGATTGTATTATCCGATTATTTGATAGTACGCGCCGAAATCGATGAAACTGATATTGGTAAGGTTAAGCTTGGCCAGAAAGCAGAGATTAGCATTGATGCTTATCCCGATGTTAAAATTGGTGCGCAAGTCGAACATATATATTTTGAATCTAAGACTGTTAATAATGTTACTATATATGAAGTTGACCTTATACCGGAAGAAATCCCAGATTTTTTTCGTTCAGGTATGAATGCAGAAGTAAGTTTTATTACAGAGATTCATAATAATATTTTGATAATACCGCTTGAGTCCTTACACAAAGATAAAGACGGAGACTTCGTTTTTCTTAAGAAATATAGCGATAAAGAACCTGTTAAACAATTTGTTAAAATAGGCATATATAATGATAAGGATGCAGAAGTATTATCTGGCCTTAGTGAGGATGATGTGATAATTGTTACAATAAAAAAAATTGATTCTTCTAAAAAGAATTCGACTGCAAGCCCGTTTTCTCCTTTCGGAGCAAGGAGAAGGTAAGGTATGATTGAATTAAAAAATATATCTAAGTCTTATCAAATGGGCGAGGTAGAAGTTAAGGCGCTCTCTAATGTATCTTTGAAAATCCACGAAGGCGAATTTGTTGCGATTATGGGAGCATCTGGATCGGGTAAATCAACTTTAATGCATATTTTAGGATTGCTTGATCGTCCGGACTCTGGCTTATATTATTTGGGGACAAAAGAGATAAGCAGGCTTTCCGATAATGAATTGGCAAACTTAAGGAACAGGATCGTTGGGTTTGTTTTCCAGCAGTTTCATCTATTACCAAGATTTACTGCTCTAGAGAATGCTGAACTGCCTTTGATTTATGCAGGCAAGAGGCATTTAAGAGAAAAAGCGCAGGTTGAGCTTACAGTGGTTGGCTTAAAAGACAGAATGAACCATCGTCCAAGCGAAATGTCCGGCGGCCAACAACAAAGAGTCGCTATTGCTCGTTCATTAGTTAATGAACCGTTAATAATATTTGCTGATGAACCAACAGGTAATCTTGATTCAAAGAGTAAAGAGGAAATAATTTCGATATTAAAAAAATTGAATGATAAAGGCAAGACCGTTGTAATCGTAACACATGAAAACGAAATTGCAGCTTATGCAAAGAGAATAATTCATATGCGGGATGGGGAGATTATTTCAGATAGTCAAGCGCAAAATAATATAAAAATATCTGAAATCGTTTCTTTAGAAGATAGCCTGGTTAATTCTGTATTATCTAGACCTTATGTCATTGGCGGGAATGTAAAATTTTTGGAATATATACGGCAAGCAATATTCGCAATTATTTCCCATAAGCTACGTTCTTTTTTATCAATATTAGGGATTCTCATTGGTGTAACCGCAGTTATTGCTATGCTTGCTTTAGGGCAAGGCGCAAAAGAAACAATAGAAAAACAACTTGCATCTTTAGGTTCAAACCTTTTATTGGTTAGGGCTGGTTCTAGTAAGGTGCATGGTATGGCACTTGAAGCAGGCGCAGTTACCCGTTTTACTTTTAATGATGTAGCGGCGATAGAAAGAAGTGATAAGGTTCTTCGTGTCTCTCCTTCGGTAGTTGGCCGCGGGCAGGTGGTTTATAAAGATAAAAATTGGAATACGCAAGTAGAAGGCGATGGCGTAAATTATGCTAAAATGCGCGCATCCGAGCCAGTCATTGGCAGGTTTTTTACTGAACAGGAAGTGAAGATGCGCGAGAAGGTTGCGGTTGTAGGAATGACTATTGTTAGAGAGCTATTTGGCGGCGAAAACCCTGTAGGCGCAACGATAAAAATCAACCTGCTTAACTTTAGGGTTATAGGTGTTTTACCAGAAAAAGGAGCCAGTGCTTTTCATGATCAAGATGACATAGTTGTAATTCCAATTACTAGTGCAATGTATCGTGTTTTTGGTAAAGAATATATTGATGCAATTTTTGTAGAGGCGGCAAGCCCTAATTTATTAGATGATGCTCAAGAAGAAATTTCAAAAATTATAATAAAACAACACCATCTTAGTAAAGATGATGAAGATTCTTTTCAGGTGCGCAATATGGCCGATATAAAAAAGACTCTAGAGGCAACAACTAAAACAATGTCTTTATTGCTTGGGGCGATCGCAGCTATTTCGCTTTTAGTAGGCGGTATAGGGATTATGAATATAATGCTTGTGTCTGTAACAGAGCGTACGAGAGAGATTGGCCTTAGGAAGGCAATAGGTGCAAATAATAAAGATATTATGATCCAGTTTCTTATTGAGGCAATATTAATGTCGTTTATCGGCGGTGTATCAGGTGTTTTATTAGGATGGGGCATTGCGAGCTTGATTACTGTGTTTACTGGCTGGGCAGTTAAAGTATCTGTATTTTCAATAATTCTTTCAACAGTATTTTCATTAATTGTAGGTATAGTTTTTGGTTTATGGCCTGCGCGGAAAGCAGCCCGCCTTGATCCAATTGAAGCCTTGCGTTACGAATGATAGTTGCTATTATTCCTTTTATATGATAGAGTCTAAGTATTATGACACATATTGAACAGAGTTTTTATGGCTTAGGTATTGCTCCAAAAATTCTTGATATTTTAGAGCGCATAAAATTTAAAATACCCACACCAATCCAGCTCAAAGCAATTCCGCTTGCGATTGAAGGTAAAGATATCGTAGGTATTGCCCAAACCGGCACTGGCAAAACACACTCGTTTGCAATTCCTATGGTTCAGCGCCTAGCCCAGGTAAAAGGCAAAGGCTTAGTATTAGCACCTACGAGAGAATTAGCTATCCAAATTGATGAGGCATTTTATGCATTAGCCCGCCCCTTTGGTATAAAAACCGCTTGTCTTATTGGTGGGGCGTCAATGCGTGATCAAATAAATAAACTTCGTCAACATCCCAGAATTATAGTGGCAACTCCAGGCAGGCTTATTGATCATTCTCAGCAACGTAATATTAATTTGCACGATATTGCAATGCTTATACTTGATGAGGCAGATAGGATGCTTGACATGGGGTTTGCACCGCAGATCGAAAGAATTTTACAGTCTATTTCTCGAGAACGCCAAACTATGCTTTTTTCAGCAACTATGCCTAAAGAGATTATGGAAATTGCCAGTAAACATATGAAACTTCCAGTATCGATCGAAATTGCGCCGCCGGGAACTACGGTTGAACTTACCAGTCAAGAATTATTTATTGTTAAGAAAGAAGCAAGGCTTAACTTATTAAGCAAGATTCTTGCGCAATATAAAGGTTCTATTCTTCTTTTTTCGCGCACTAAGCACGGAGCGAAAAAAATTACGGTATCAATCAGGGATATGGGCTATAGTGCTGCCGAAATACATTCAAACCGGTCTTTAAGCCAGCGCCGTGAGGCCTTAGAGGGTTTTAAGTCTGGCAGGTATAAAGTGCTTGTTGCAACTGATATCGCATCACGGGGTATCGATGTCAAAGGGATAGAGCTAGTTATTAATTATGATTTACCAGAGGATGCAGAAAATTATGTTCATCGTATTGGTAGGACAGGCAGGGCGGGTCATAAAGGGCATGCTATTTCTTTTGCGATGCCCGATCAGGTAAAGGATGTTAGAGCGATTGAAAAGGTTATCAGGGCAAGTCTGCCTGTTTCAACTCATCCGGAAATACCTTCAGAGCAATTTGTCCAGCATTCGCATAATTTTAGGCATAAAAAAGAAAACAATTTTAATAAAAAAAGATATTTTAGCCATCGCAGATTTCAATTTAAAAGAAGAAGGCGGCCTGCGCATTAAATGTTTCTTATAATATATTTTATATATTATAACTAATAATGAAAAAAATATTTTTATGTATCTTTATTATTTTTATTGTATTTCCTTTCTGTTTTGCCTTAGAAGAAATTTCAGGCAATATTGTTGATGTTCTGAATAAAGAAATATATTCCGCAACACTTATAATTGATAATGGTAAAATAATTGATATAAGAAAAGATAATAATTCTTATAATACTTATATACTCCCTGGGTTAATTGATTCCCATATTCATATTGAAAGTTCTTTACTTACTCCTTCAGAATTTGCCCGCTTGGCTGTAATTCATGGCACAGTCGCTGCTGTATCAGATCCACACGAGATTGCCAATGTCCTCGGTATTCCCGGAATTAATTATATGATTGATAGCGGTAATAAAGTACCATTTAAATTTTATTTCGGCGCATCAAGCTGTGTTCCGGCAACAGAATTTGAAACATCCGGTGCAAGGATTGATTCTGTCGGTATTGAAGAATTATTGAAACGCGACGAGATTATATATTTAAGCGAGATGATGAATTATCCGGGCGTAATTAATAATGACCCAGAGGTGCTTAACAAAATTGCTGTCGCCAAAAAGTATAGTAAACCAATAGACGGCCACGCGCCAAAACTGCGAGGTAAAGATTTAGAAAGATATGTTAAGGCAGGCATCTCGACTGATCATGAAACAATATCCTTAGATGAAGGTTTGGAAAAAATTAGCCTTGGCATGAAAGTAATTATTCGAGAGGGTTCAGCCGCAAAAAATTTTGATGCACTGCATACACTAATTGATCAATATCCAGATATGTGTATGTTTTGTAGTGACGATAAACACCCAGATGACTTAGTAAAAGGCCATATAAATGAATTAGTGGTTAGGGCGTTAAAAAAAGGTTATGACAAGTGGAAAATTTTACAAGTTGCCTGTGTTAATCCTGTTAAACATTATGGATTAGGTGTTGGGTTGCTTCAAAAAAACGACCCCGCAGATTTTATTATTATAGATAATTTTGATAATTTTAATATTCTGAAAACTTATATTAACGGTATACTTGTTAGTGAAAATGGGAGGACTCTTATTGAGCATATAAATGCAGAGTCCGTAAATAATTTTAATATTCGCGAGAGGTTTATCTCTGATTTTGAGATTAAGAGAAGAGGTAAAAAAATAAATATAATTAATGCGATAGATGGCCAACTGATTACACATAGAACTAAAGATTTAGTAAAAACTACAAAAGGTTTTGTAGTCTCCGACAGAGATCGAGATATCTTAAAAATTGCTGTTATTAATCGTTATAATGAAGCGCCCGTATCAGTTGCTTTTATAAAAAACTTTGGGCTTAAACAAGGCGCGATTGCTTCAAATTTCGCGCACGATTCGCATAATATTGTTGCAGTGGGCGTTAGTGATAAAGATATCGCAGATGCTGTCAATGTAGTTATAGAAAATAGAGGAGGCCTTTCACAAGCAAACAGCGGGTATATTGATGCTTTAGAATTGCCCATTGCCGGGTTAATGTCAAGCGATGATGGTTTTATAGTCGCAGAAAAGTATTCTAAATTAAGCCAAACTGCTAAAGATTGGGGGTCTCAATTACGCGCGCCATATATGACACTGTCTTTTATGGCGCTTTTAGTGATTCCAGACATAAAACTTAGTGATAAAGGTTTGTTTGATGCAAAAGAATTTAAATTAATTGATTTATTTGATATTAAAAGTTAAATGTTTTCAAAGGAAGATTATGCAGAAGAATAATGATGAAATAAGATTGAAGGGCGGTTTTAGGCGTAAAATAACTTTTTCTCTTATTTCATTAACTACCATTACTTTAATCCTTACCTTTTCTATAGTATTTAACCGTGTTTATTATTCAATAGTTAATTCAATTAAAGATAATTTCTTAGAAATATCAAAATTATCCAGTAGTGCATTTTTAAGGAATTTTAATCAAGAAATATCTGAGATGCAGCAGTTTATTTTAAGGCCATTAGTGATAGAGGAGATAAAAAAGGCTAATGAGCAATACCGCAATATGGATCAAGAAAATATAAGTGCTTATTTTCTTGAAAGAGACCGCCAATGGATTAATGCCACAGAGGATAGCCCATTATTAAAAGAATATTTAATAAATTATATTAGTACAGAGCATATCGCCGATTTTATAGATACCAACTTAGAAGTAGAGGAATTTTTTATCACTGATAAATTTGGTGGTTTAGTTGGCGCTTCAGGCAAGACAACTGATTTTTATCAAGCAGATGAGGAGTGGTGGAAAAAGGCCTACGCAAAAGGTATCTATGTAGGAGATATTAATTTTGATGAATCTACAGAGTCATTAGGAGTTACTGTCGCTATGGCTGTGTATGATAACGATACTTTTATTGGTGTTTGTAAAGCAGTGTTTCCTATTGAGCGGTTTTTTCAGGCAGTGGCTGAACTTAACATTGGCAAAACCGGGCATGCATTTATAGTTGATAGCAACGGTGATATTATTTTTTATCCCGGAGTGAGGCCATTCACAGAAAAAATTACCGGTAAAGATGAATTTCAGGCAATAGTTACACAACCAGAAGGATTTATACTGTCAAGTAAATATTCTTTACATCAAGACCAAAGAATCTTAGCTTTTACCAAGATAGATGCCAAAATTTTAAAAGAAAATGGTATAAACTGGTGGATTTTTATAAGCCAAGATAAGAAAGAGGCATTTTTGCCTTTAACAAAATTAATGATTATTTTGTGGTTTGTAATGGCTATAGCTATTTTAATCGCTATACTTACAGGTATGATTTTAAGTAGGATTTTTATTAAACCGATGCTAGCGTTATCTCAAGGGGTTATGAATTTTAGCCGCGGTAACTTTGAGCATCGTATTAAATTAAAAACAGGCGATGAAATCGAAGCCCTGGGTAATATGTTTAATGATATGGCAAATAACATAGAGCATAAAACTACTTCAATAGATAATCTTAATAGAGAAATTATGGTTAGGAAAAAAACCGAGAGTGTCTTGGATGAAAACAGAAAATTAGTTTCAACTATGCTTCGAAGTATAGGGGATGCGGTTATAGCTACAGATAACAATGGTTTGATTACGTTTATAAATCCTGTTGCCCAAAAACTAACAGGCTGGGATCAAGAGGCTGCTAAAGCAAAGAAAATCGAAACAGTTTTTAATATTATACAAGAAGGTGCGTTAGAAAAAGTAGAAAGCCCCGTTTATAAGGTATTACGGGATAAAGTAATCGTTGGTTTAGGTAACCATACTTTATTAGTTAAAAAAGATGGTACAAGCGTGCCGATTGATGATAGCGCTGCGCCTATTTTGGACGATAATAAAAATATTATAGGCGTAATTTTAGTTTTTCGAGATGTAACTGCCCGGCGTATAACTGAAGATAAAATGTCCCGTTTGGCAGCTCTTGTTGAATATTCATGGGATGCGATAATGACAGTTAGTCCGGCAAAAGGATTTCTTTCAGGGAATCCAGCTGCGATAAAGCTGTTTGGGTGTAAAGATGAAGAAGAATTTAAATCAATGGGCCCGGCAGATTTATCACCGAAGTACCAGCCTGATGGCAAGCTATCTGTTGTAAAAGCGCAGGAAATGATGGCTATAGCTTTAGAAAAAGGAACAAATTATTTTGAATGGGTACATAGGAGTATAGACGGAAAAGAGTTTTTTGCTACAGTTTTGTTAACCCGCATAGAATTAAAAGGAGAAAAAATCTTACAGGCAACAGTAAGGGATATTACTGAGGAAAAAACAAAATCAGAAATTATAAGTAAAGCAGCTCAAGAGTGGCAGGACACCTTTGATTCTATAACCGATATAGTTTTTATCTTAGATAAGGAGCATCGAATTGTAAGGGTTAACAGGGCATTCCTTGATATTTTTAAATTAAGCTCCAAAGATGTGATTGGCAAAAAGTGTTATCAAATCGTGCATAAGACTGATAAACCATGGCCTGATTGTCCGCATTCAAAAACAATGCTTGATAATAAAGCGCATACAGAAGAGGTGAATGACCCTGTCCTTGGAATACCGCTTCTTATAACGACATCCCCGATATTTGACGATAATGGCGGAATTAGAGGTTCGGTGCATTTGGCTAAAGATATTTCTGATCTTGTAAAGACAAGGCAAGAACTTGAAGAAAAAAATAGGGAATTGCAAAGAATAGATCAATTAAAGACGGATTTTGTTTCTGTGGTTTCTCACGAGCTAAGGACTCCTCTTTCAATTACAAAAGAAGGAATTAGCCTTGTTTTAGACGAGATCCCCGGACAAATCAACGAACAGCAAAAAAAGATGCTTACGATCTCAAAAGATAATATGGATAGGCTTGCCAGGATTATAGATAATATGTTGGATATTTCTAAAATCGAAGCCGGCAGGATTGAATTAAAAAAGGAAAAAATTAATCTAAATGATTTAATTAGAAAAATTACTGCTTCTTTTGATGCGAAAATTAAGGAAGCAGGGTTAGAATTAAGATTAAATATTCCAGTAGATAGCATAGATGTTTTTATTGATTCTGATAAAATGACACAAGTTTTTGTTAATTTAATAAACAATGCTATAAAGTTTACCCAAAAAGGATTTATTGAGGCGGGGGTTTATTTGAAGGACAGTAGTGTAGAATGCTTTATTCAGGATACCGGTGTGGGCATAGCTAAAGAAAATTTACCTAAGTTGTTTGGTAAATTTCAACAATTTGACCGAGTTGCCGGCCCGGGAGAAAAAGGCACAGGCCTAGGGCTTTCTATTGCAAAAGGCCTTATTGAGTTACACGGTGGTAAAATTTGGGCAGAAAGTGAATTTGGCAAAGGTACACGTTTTACATTTACAATCCCTTTAAGGTAATGTATAAAAAAATTTTATTAGTTGGTTCGACAAGTTTTGTTAATGAAATTAAACAGATGCTTTTAGGTTTTCTACTGGAAGCCGACGCAGCTTATAAATATGCAGAAATTGAATCAAAATTAAAATCAAAAAAGTTCGATATAGCCGTTATTAATCAAGATTCTTATATAGATAATATTAGTTTATTTTGGAAAGTATTAGAAATTATTAAGCGATCCAAAATACCTTCTATCATTTTTTCAGTTAAGAAGAATTTGAAGTTTGTGGAGTTGTCAAAAAAATATGGCATTTTGGATTATTGTTTTAAGCCTTGCAGCCGGCGGGAGCTAGCTTTAAGGATCTACGCAATATTTAATAAGAAGATAAGAATTACTTGTATCGGAGGCGGCAGTGGGCTTTTCAATCTATTATTGGGGATTAAAACCATACCGCAGTCACTTATTACTTCAGTAGTTAGTACAACAGATGATGGTGGGTCTTCTGGAAGAATAAGGGCATCTTTTGGAGTACTTCCGCCCGGAGATATACGGCGTAATCTTGTTGCACTTTCCAATGCACCAGTTATTATGAACGAGCTTATGCAGTATCGTTTCGATAAGGGAGGCGGCCTAAATGGCCATAGCCTAGGGAATTTATTGCTTACAGCTTTAACTAATATAAAAAGTTCTATGCCAGAAGCAGTAAGCGCTCTTAGCGAGTTGTTGAATTTAAACGGTATTGTCTATCCTGTTGCAGATGAAGAGGCGGTATTATATGCTCTTATTGAGAACGGTAAAATTATTAAAGGAGAAAGCAATATTGATTCATGCAGAGGCAGAGCACGTAATTTACGTATAAAAAAGATTTGGCATAACCCACAGGTGCCTTGCGATGCTAATGCATATTCCGCCATCATAAATGCTGATTTTATAACGATAGGCCCGGGGGATCTTTTTACAAGCATTATAACTAATCTTATAATAAAAGATATTCGTAAAGCCGTTGTAAATACGAAGGCCAAAAAAATTTATATTTGTAATTTAATGACTAAACCCGGGGAGACTTCAAATTATAACTCATTAAATCATATAGAAGAAATTATAAAATACTTAGGCGGAGATTATCTAGATTATATATTGTTGGCAGATAATAGTAAATTGCCTAAGAAGGAATTAGTTAGATATGCCCAAAAGGATCAATATCCCGTAGATATAGGCAATCTAAAAAAAATTTCTAACATTACAAAAGCAAAGGTTATCGTCGCCGATCTTTCAAGCAAAATAGATCTTATTCAGCATGATAGTATGAAAATTAGAGACGAGATCAATGACATCATAGAAAGAAGAGTATAATGGAAAATAATATATTAGTTACAGGCGGAGCAGGATTTATTGGTTCTCATCTTGTAAGAATGTTATTAAAAATGGGAAAAAGTGTATGTATCTTAGATGATTTTTCAACCGGCAGAGCCGATAATATTGAGGATATTAAACATAACAAAAAATTAACTATTATCAGAGGCTCGATTACTGATGAAACATTATTAGAAAAGGCCATAGAAGATTGCGATCTTATTTATCATTTAGCTGCAACAGTCGGAGTAAAAAATGTTGTAGAAAAACCGCTAGAAACAATTATATATGATAGCGTTGCGACAAACCTGGTTTTTAAATATGCTTCAAGCCATGGCGTAAAGGTAGTGTTAACTTCCACTTCAGAGGTATATGGAAAATCTAAAGTTTATCCTTTTTCTGAAAGTAGTGATGTTATTATTGGTCCGCCGGATATTAATCGCTGGAGTTATGCTTGTTCAAAATTACTCGATGAATTTTTAGCAATTGGTTATCATAGAGAAAGAAAGCTATCGGTTGTAATCGTAAGACTGTTCAATATTATTGGTCCGCGCCAGATAGGTTATTACGGTATGGTTATTCCGCGATTTTTTAAGAGCGCGCTAACAAATAAGCCTATTCATATTTATGGAGATGGGACACAGACTCGTTGTTTTACATATATTGATGATGCAATAGATATAATTATAAAACTTACTAATTGTAAAAAAGCAGATGGCCAGGTAATCAATTTAGGAAGTACTAATGAAATATCTATAAGAGATTTAGCTTATGCTATAAAAAAAATAACAAAAAGCTCTTCGAAAATAGTATTTGAGCCGTATGAAAAATATTATGGCAAGAATTTTCAGGATATAAAAAAACGTATCCCCGATCTTACAAAACTTAAAAAGATTGCAGGTAGAATACCGGTTATAAAAATGAATGATATCTTAAGAAAAATGTATCTTTATTTTAAAACACATCCGCAAGAGCTGGGTAAAATTTAAGGAGAATATTAATGGCCGAAAAGAAAAAGAAAATTTTATTAGTTGATGATGAGATAGATTTTATTGAGATGTTTAAATTACGTCTAGAATCAGTTGGTTATCAGGTTGTTAGTTCGACTAATGGCAAGGATGCGATTGAGAAGGCTAGCGTTGAAAAACCAGATGCGATACTACTTGATATACTTATGCCAGGAATTGATGGCTTAGAGGTTCTTCGCCAGATAAGAATTAAAGATGAGAAAGTTCCTATATTTATCGTTACTGCTTTTTCTAATGAAGCAAGGTTTAATGCGGCCAGTAAATATAACGCAACAGGATTTATTGTTAAGACAGCTGATCTAAAGAAAGAAATAGATAGCATTACCAATGCTATCTATATAGCCGAAAAATATAAAACTAAATAATGGTAAAAAAATTTATTTTATCTATTTTATTATTTTTATTTATGTATTTATATCTTTATGCCGCTGATACTGATACAGAAAGGCGCTTAAGAGAAATTGTGCCGCCAGCTGTTGTTGTAAAAGATGTGATAGAAGAAAAAGATAAAGTTTATTACAATGTTTTTTATGAGCCCAATAGGGTATTGCAAGGGGCAACAAAAGGGCGCTGGATTGAGACAACAGGAACAATAGGTTATGGCCATAAAAACATACGTGGTTATTTTTCTTCATCTCAATTAAAACGTATTCATCAAAAAGATTATATTGCAAGTATGGGTGCTTATTTAAGTTTTAAAGATTCATACGTACATTTTGAAGGCGGCGGCGGCTGGAATCTGAGTTTTATTTATAAGTCACAATTTTTGGCAGAATATGGGCATAAGATTATAAAAAATTTATATGGTCAGCTTGGTTATACATTTAAAGGTTATTCGAGCGGGAATACTCATATAGTATTGCCTGGGTTAATTTATTATTTTGGCGATAGTTATATTAGCGGTTTTTATGGTACGTCCGCAATAGAAGGCAGAGGGCTTTCTTTCTTTGGCAGCTTAAGGGGAGATTTTGCCCTTACTAGTTTTTTAAAATTTGATGTAGGTGTTAGTTACGGTTCGCGTCTATATGATATTTATGGTTTTGATGCGAGCGAAGAGCTGGGCTATATCATAAATACTGGTTTTACTCTCAAGCTTTGCGAAGGAGTGAATTTTAGGGCAGGTTATACAAATAGTATGGAAAGGCCAAAATTTTTTAAGAAAGGCGCTAACTTTAGTCTAGCCATTAAGTTCTAAAATGTATAATTATTATGAAGGTTATATTTTTATTATTGATTTAATTTTATTGGGAGCAGTCCTTTTTATAGCTGTATTAATTATATTTTATGCATTATTTAAAGAATTTTTTTATATTAAAAAAGGCAATGTTTTATTAAAAGTCAAGAAACATGTTTATGAACTAATTTTGGCTAATCCACGTAAAGAGGCAGGGGTGTATTCTAATGTTAGGGTTAATTTAACACCTAAACAATTTCTAGATGCTATAACTAATAAAAATCGGGACATAGTTTTTTTTAACGAGTCTGAGAAACAGTTATTGAAGAATTTTTTTCTCTCAAAAGAGAAGATAGTAAAGATAGAAAAAATTGCAAGATTTTCACGTAATAAGTGGCGCCGTATCGAAGCTATTTTAAGTTTAGGGTATGCCGGCGTAGATTCTAATATGGGCCTCTTTAGGAAAGCAGTGCTTTCCAGGGATCAGGATTTAGCTTATTTTTCGATAATAGCTTTAGGGCAGATAAAAAGTATGCCTTCCGCAAAAATTTTATTAGAGGCACTCAAAAAGCAGCCTTCTCTGCGATACAAAATAATTTCTGTACTACAAGAATTTCCGGTAGATATTGTCAATGATGTAATAGAATTAATTAATGATTCTAATCCCGGAGTAAGACTATGGGCCTTACGACTGCTCTCTAAATTTAAAACTGCAAGGCATATTGATAAATTAATAGGCCTAATTAAAGATGAGAATAATGAAGTGCGTGCTGCTGTTTGTGATTGTATCGGCCTTTCTGGTAAAAAAGATGCAAAAGATACGCTTGTTAATTGTTTAAAAGATAACTCTTGGCTTGTGCGGGAGCATGCTGTAAGCGCATTATCTAATTTATTAGGAGGCGATTCTATCCCTTTGATTATAGAGCTTATTAACGATGGTTCTCTATCAGTATTGGCCAGTATTCGAGAGGTATTTGCAAAAAATATAGAAGCCGCGCTTCCTTATATTAAAAATTTATTTAATGGCCAGGATGAATTTGCTAAGCGTTTGTCTATTGAAGCAATAGATGATTCTGGTTATATGCCGCGGCTGCTACAATTAATTTTATCCGGAACTAGTGTTGAAAAAATGGGCACATTAAAACTCATAAATGATATTATTAAGGCGCGCGGGCATTTTAGCATAGAGACAGCTTTGAATAGTTTTACTCCCGAAGAAGGCCGGATTATTCTAGAAGAAATTAGCGGGCTTGATAAGGCATTTATAGAACATGTAGAAAAGAAACGAAGAAAAGAGATTAAAGAACTATAATGGAAAGCATCTTTACGCCAAAAATTATTTATATTGTATTTATAATATTTTTTGCCTACTTTATTATTCTAACTTTTTTTTACCTGCTTTTAGCCATTGTTGGCCTTATTGAGGGCGGAAAGCGTGCTAAAGAAAACCAAGAAGAAAATTACTCGCTTGTATATCTTTCAAAAGTTTGTATTCCTATTACTATAATTATTCCGGCTCATAATGAAGAAGAATGGATACGTGATTCAGTATTATCGGTTGTAGGGCTTAATTATCCTAACTTTGAGCTTATAGTTGTTGATGATGGTTCAACAGACAATACAATCAATATATTAAATGCTGTGCTTAAGCTAAAAGCAATCGAAATGCAATATGTAAAGCATTATAAAGACGGGCGAGTAATTGAGATATTGAAGAGCCAATCTTATCCAAATGTCAGGGTTGTTTTTAAAGAAAAAGGGACTAAAAAAGCCGGCGCAGTAAACGCTGGGCTTAATATTTCAAAAAATGACTATGTATGCGTGATCGATGCGGATACTGTACTCGAGCCAGACTCTCTGCTTAAAATTATGGCTTCAGTTGAGAAAGATGCCGAAAGAATAATTGGCATCGGCAGTTATTTTAGCCTTTCAAATGGGATAAAGATAAAAGACGGCAAGGTAGTTGAAAAAACATTTTCATATAATCCTCTTATAGCTTATCAGAATTTGGAATATATTCGTTCTTTTATCGGAAACCGGATTGCCTGGAGTAGGTATAATGCAATGCCAACACTCGCTGGTGGATTTGCTATATGGAGAAGAGATATTTTATATGAATTGGGTGGTTTTTCTCCGGATTTTACCTGCGAAGATATTGAGCTTACATTTAGGGCGCATGATTATATTGCAAAAAATAAAAATAGAAACTTAAAAATAATAATGCTTCCGTTCAATGTTGGGTGGACAGAAGGCCCGAGCAATATTCGTTCTCTTATCTCACAGCGAAATCGCTGGCAGCGGGTGACCAATGAAACTGTCTGGAAATATAAATATATGTTCTGTAATCCTAGATACAATAGTTTTGCGTTTTTAACTTTACCGTATTTTATTTTCTATGAGGTCTTAGGTGTATTCTTTGAGATAGCAAGCATCGGCTTTGTAGTATGGGGATGGTTAATAGGTGCGCTAAATGTAAATATATTTATTACTTTTTTAGCACTTATAGTTTTATCACAAATACTTATATCGTTATTATCTATCCTTGCGTTTATTAGATGCCAAAAAGTATTTAGAGTGCAATACATAAGCCATTTAGTATTTTTAAGTTTTTTTGAGTTTATATTATATCGTTGGATTATTTCGATAGGAAAATTAGTGGGGACTTATGAATATTTAAAAGGCAACAAGGAGCAAACTAGATATGTTCGTGCCAAACGCTAAACCAGGAGGCAGTTATGAAGAAGAAAATTTTAGTCATAGATGACGAACCAGATTTTTTAGAATTAATACGCAATCGCTTAGAGGCTAATAACTATGAAGTAGTTACGGCGTTAAATGGTAAAGATGGGATGTCTAAGGTTAAGAAAGAAAAACCTGATGCAGTTCTATTGGATATATTAATGCCCGATATCGATGGATTAACTGTATTAAAAAAAATCCGGCAGAATGATAAAAATTTGCCAGTATTTATCATTACGGCATTTTCTAATGAAGAGCGTTTTGAGCTAGCGAATAAATTTAATGCTTCAGGTTTTATTGTAAAGACGAGCGATTTAAAAAAGGAAATCGATAATATTAATAGCATATTGAATATAAGCGATAAATATAAAGAACGATAGATAATAACTATGCATTTAGAAGAAAATCTAAAAAATAACTATAATCTGTAATTATTTAACTGCTTCCGACTGCTTCCGAAAAAAATTTTTGCCTAAAGCTTAAAATTCAAGTATAATATTTATTTAAACTTTATTAATTATTATAAAGTAACGGAAAGGATTTTTTATGCCAGTCATACATTTGAATAATAGTAATTTTAAGAAAGAAATAATTGAAAATAAAGAAATCGCTTTAGTTGATTTTTGGGCAAATTGGTGCGGCCCTTGTAAAATGATTGCGCCGTTAATTGATGAAATAGCTAAAGATTATGATGGTAAAATTAAAGTGGCTAAGTTAAACATCGATGATGCAGCTGATATTGCAAGCCAGTATGGAATAATGTCTATTCCTACTCTATTGTTTTTTAAAAATGGCCAGGTTGTTGGCCAGGTTGTTGGCGCAATAAGCAAGAGTGAGATAAAAGAAAAAATCAACAATATTTTATGACCAAAAAAATATTTTTAGCTGCAACAAGCCAGAATGAAGGTAAGACCACAGTTTCTTTAGGCTTAATTGCGAATTTAAAAAGTTCTTTTAAAAATATTGGTTTTATTAAGCCGATTGGGCAGCGTTATTTAGAAGAAGAAGGGCAAAAAATAGATGAAGATTCTATTCTTATCGAAGAAGTTTTCGGTTTTAAAGAGGCAATTAAAGATATGAGTCCTATTGCTGTCGAGCGTGGTTTCACCGAAAAATATATTAATGATCCGGATAAGGAAGAGTTAACTTGTCGGATTAAGGATTCTTTTTTAAGAATTAGTAAAGATAAAGATTTTGTTGTAGTCGAGGGGACAGGGCATGCAGGCGTGGGTTCTGTATTTGATCATTCTAATGCGGTTGTCGCGCGTTTATTAGATGCAGGCGTAATTCTTGTATCTTCAGGCGGTATTGGCAAGCCCATAGATGAGATCCTTTTGAATAAAGCACTTTTTGATAAAGAAGGTGTAAAGCTTATAGGTGTTGTAATTAATAAGGTTATACCTGAAAAATTCAATAAAATTGATAAGCTTATAAGGCGTGGATTAGAGCGTTTTGGTATAAATGTTTTAGGGGCTATTCCCTATAATCCAGTTCTGTCTGCGCCGTCGATTTATCAAATTTTAGATGAAACGCGTTATAAATTAATTTGGGGGGAAAAGCTTGATAATTTAATTGAAGAAATTGTAGTTGGTGCGATGGCGCCGCGTGATGCCCTAAAATTTTTTAAGGATAAGAATAGTTTACTTATTACTCCTGGGGATAGGCGCGATTTAATTCTAACCGCCTTAAAACTTGCAAAGTCAAAAAAAACAAAGTTTAGCCTTTCAGGTATAATTTTAACCGGGGGCATATTGCCTGATAAAAACACAATTAAAAAAATAAAAAGATTAAATATTCCGGTAATTTTAACAGATAGCGATACTTATAAAACTTCAAGTACAATTCATGATTTAACGGTAAAAGTAAGGCCTAAAGATAAAGAAAAAATCGATTTAATCATAAAGATGGTCGGTGCTAATTTGAATTTAAAGGAGATTATTGATGGATGCAGTTAGAGCGTTAAGAGAGAAAGCAAAAAAAGACCCAAAAGTTATTATTCTACCGGAGAAAGAAGATGTTCGTATGCAAGAAGCGGTTAAAATTATTGAACAGGAGCAAATTGCAAAAGTGGTTTTTTTAGGGCGTAATGATCTTGATGAAAAAAAGGTTAAGGCGTTTAGCGATGAATATTTTAATATGCGCCAGTATAAGGGCATTACTTATGAAGAAGCAGAAAAAATTATACGCAACCCTTTATTTTATGCGGCAATGATGGTGAGGCATAAACAGGCAGATGGTTTTGTGGCAGGTGCGGCAAATACTACTTCTGATGTTGCGCGCGCAGCAATTCATTGCCTCGAGCCGGATCCTACAATTAACACAGTCTCTAGTGTTTTTATTATGGTTGTACCAAATTGCCAGTTTGGAGAAGATGGGTTATTTATTTTTGCTGATTGTGGTATAATTCCTGATCCAACCGCTCGTCAGCTTGCATATATTGCAATTACGACCGCCGAATTAGCACAAAAAGTTTTGGAGATATTACCAAAAGTTGCGATGTTAAGTTATTCTACGAAAGGTTCTGCGCAAGGTAGATTTGTTGAAGAAATACGTAATGCAGTTAAATTAGTTAAGGAAATCAAGCCGGATTTATGTGTTGATGGAGAGCTTCAGGTAGATAGCGCGATTGTTCCCGAGGTTTCAAAAATAAAAGATCCTGATAGTAAATTGGCAGGAAGAGCAAATATTCTAATTTTTCCGAATTTGGAGGCAGGTAACATTGGGTATAAATTAGTCGAGCGTTTGGCAAAGGCGCGGGCCATAGGGCCAATTTTGCTGGGATTAAATTATCCTTGCAGCGATTTATCTAGAGGGTGTTCTGTAGAGGATATTGTTGATTGTACGGCAGTAACTGTTATTAGGGCGCAAAAATAATAAATATATGAGAATTCTAGTTATAAATTCGGGCAGTTCATCTATAAAATATCAGTTAATCCAGCTACCCGAGAATAAAGTGCTGGCTAAAGGTGTAATTGAAAAAATCGGTGAGGAAGGTTCGGCTATTTGTAATCATCATAGCGGGCTTAAAATAATTTTAAAAAAAATAAAGGATTTTTCTTGCGTAGGTCATCGTGTTGTACATGGCGGGGAGGCGTTTAGAGAGGCAATTTTAATTGATGATAAAGTAATCGCAAAAATTAAGGAATGCTGCCAGCTTGCACCATTACATAACCCGCCAAACTTGGAGGGTATTTATGCCTGTAAAGAATTGTTGCCAGATATCCCGCAAGTAGCAGTTTTTGATACGGCATTCCATCAAAGTATCCCTCAAGAGGGTTATATTTATGCTTTACCTTTTGAATTTTATCAGAATTTC
Source organism: Candidatus Omnitrophota bacterium (assembly GCA_040753015.1). Taxonomy (GTDB): domain Bacteria; phylum Omnitrophota; class Gorgyraeia; order Gygaellales; family JBFMHM01; genus JBFMHM01. The sequence goes on along the minus strand of JBFMHM010000001.1, from coordinate 366,772 downwards.
GGAATTAGAAAATATGGATTTCATGGTACAAGCCATAAATATGTGGCTATAGAAGCAGCGAAAAAGATAAAAAAGCCGCTTAAAAAAATTAATCTTATTACTTGTCATTTAGGTAATGGTTGCAGTGTTACTGCGATAAGAAAAGGAAAATCTATAGATACAAGCATGGGATTTACGCCTTTAGAAGGTTTAGTTATGGGCACGCGCTCAGGAGATTTAGACCCAGCAATAATAACTTACCTCATTTTAGAAAAAAAATATTCTCCCCAAGATATTGATACTATTTTAAATAAACATAGCGGGCTTTTAGGGGTGTCTGGCGTGTCTAATGATATGCGCAAAATTGAAAGTGCGGCAAGAAAGGGCAATAAACGGGCTCGCCTTGCCTTAGATATTTTTGTATATCGTATAAAAAAATATATTGGTAGTTATATTGCGATTTTAGGTAAGATTGATATTCTAGTTTTTACTGCAGGAATCGGAGAAAATCAGAAAGATATAAGAGATAACGTATGTCAAAATTTATTTACTAATTTTAAAATAAAGCCGAAGGTTTTAGTTATTCCTACAAACGAAGAGTTGATGATTGCATTTGAATCGTATAAGGTAGTTACTAATAACAAACGAGAGGATTAAGATAAATGCTTAGAACAATACTAAAAAGTAAGATTAACCGGGTGAAGGTGACCGAGGCAAATTTATATTATGAAGGGAGTATTACAATAGATAGCGACTTGATGAAAGCCGCAGACATAATTGAATATGAAAAGGTTGAAGTATTAAATCTAAATAATGGCCAACGGATTGAAACTTATGCCATTGAAGGTAAGAAAGGGTCTGGGATAATTTGTTTAAACGGCCCGGCGGCACGTTTTGCCCATGTCCAAGATGAGATTATAATTTTAAGTTATGTTTTATGCCAAGATAAAGATTTGAAAAAAGTAAAATTTAAAAAGGTTTGCGTTGATGAGAATAATAGAAGAAAAAATTAAAATCTACCCGGATTCAGTCTTAAGAAAAAAATCGATTAAATTAGATACTATAGGTGAAAAAGAACAGGAATTTTTTGATTCTATGGCGCTTATTATGGAACAAAATCAAGGTGTTGGCTTAGCCGCACCGCAGATTGGCAGAAATATTCAAATGATTGTCGCTAGTAATGGTACAGATATTTTTAAGATAGCAAATCCAAAAATAATTGAGAAGAAGGGGGCTTCTATTTTAGAAGAGGGTTGTTTAAGTATCCCCGGCGTTACAATTAAAGTCAAAAGGGCAAAAAAGGTTATTGTTGAGGGCCTTGACCACTTTAGCCGATCTATAAAAATAGAAGCCGATGGCTTATTATCCCATATATTACAGCATGAAATTGACCATTTAATTGGTAAATTGATTATTGATTACGCTTCTTTTAGAGAAAGAATTCGCATTTTTGAAATTTTACAGTCACTTAAAAGGCAATATGCTTGTGGCCTTACTAAGAGTTGCCCCCCAAAATTATAATGATGCAAAAAGACTATGAATTAATTATAGCTGGCGCCGGGCCAAGTGGTTTAACATCTGGCCTTTACGCAGGACGTGCCGGGATAAAATCAATTATCCTAGAGAAATCTTTTAACGGAGGCCAGGTTCTTCTTACGGACTCAATTGAAAATTTTCCTGGTTTTGCGGGTGGGATTCAAACGTATACCTTGATTGAAAATATCACGCGCCAGGTAAAAGATGTTGCCGTAGAAATAAAGCAAGAAGAAATTGTTCATATTGTTTGTGATAGTGAATATAAAGTTATTAAAACAAATAATTCAGAATATCGCACAAAAAGTTTAATTATTGCAACCGGGGCAGTCCCAAAGGCGATCGGCGTAAAAGGAGAAAAAGAATTAGCTAGAAAGGGCGTATCTTATTGTGCAGTTTGCGACGGTGCATTATTTAGAAAAAAAATAACTGCAGTAGTTGGCGGGGGTGATCGTGCGCTTGAAGAGGCGTTATATTTATCAAAGCTTGCTGATAAGGTATATCTTATCCACCGCCGCGATAAATTTAGGGCTGTAAAGGTTATTCAAGATAGAGTATTGGCTGATAAAAAAATCGAAGTTATCTATAATACAAATATTATAGAAATTCAAGGCACAAATAAGCTCGAGCAACTAGTTTTAGAGAACGTCATAGACCAACAGATTAAAACCTTAAAGTGCGATGCAGTATTTATAGCCATAGGGTTAATTCCTAATACTAACTTTGTAAGCGATATAGTTAAAGTTGACAGCAATGGTTTTATTCTAACAGATGATAATTTCCAAACAAATATTTCTGGCGTATTTGCAAGCGGTGATTGCCGTAAAAATAATTTTAAACAAGTGATAACTGCATGTGCTGAAGGCGCTATTGCGGCTAATTCAGCTAAAGCATATTTAGATACATTTCTTCAATAAAATGCTAGATTTAGTTGAGTCTTTTCTTAACCATCTTTCAGTTGAGCGGGGCTTGTCAAGCAACACGATAGTTTCTTACCGCCGGGATTTAAATAAATTTTCTAATTTCCTTAAATCAATAAAGATAAACTCTTTCAATAATGTATCCCGAAGAGATATCTCCGATTTCATGTTTTCTGAAAAAGAAAAAGGTATTTCGGCAAATTCTATCTCAAGAAGACTTGTGGCAATAAAAGTATTTTATCGGTTTCTAGTAAGAGAGCATCTTGCAATAAGTGATCCGTCTAATTTTATAGATTCACCGAAGCTATGGAAGCGCCTTCCTGATACACTATCCGAACAAGAAGTTGCTTCGTTAATTGAGGCGCCGAAACTAAATTCAATTCAAGGCATAAGAGACCGTGCTATTTTAGAATTAATGTATGCAACGGGAATGCGGGTTAGCGAAGTAGCAAATTTAAAAAAAGACAATATAAATTTTGATATTGGTTTTATCCGTTGTATCGGAAAAGGCAATAAAGAGAGAGTTATTCCTATAGGTAAAAAAGCAATTTCAGCTATTAACCGTTATATTGAAAAAAGCAAGAAAAATTCCGGTTTGAGCGGGGAATCGTATTTATTTCTAAGCCGCCTAAATAAAAAAATATCACGGCAGTCATTGTGGAAAATAATTAAACGTTATGTTAGAGATGCGCATATTAAAAAAGAGATAAAGCCTCATTCCCTTCGGCATTCTTTTGCGACGCATCTTTTAGAGCATGGTGCAGATCTGCGTTCTGTCCAGGAGATGCTTGGGCATGCTAGTATTTCAACAACTCAAATTTATACCCATGTTGATAAGGATAGATTAAAATTAATTCATCAGAAATTCCACCCAAGGCCTTAAGAAATGCATGTGAAAAATTTAAATAAGTTGCCAAAAGATATCCTTGATTTGATTTATAGAATAGGTAAGGCTTGCGATAGAGGAAGGGTTAGGGGTTTTGTTGTAGGCGGATTTGTTAGGGATTTATACCTGGGTATAGCCAATCTCGATCTTGATATCGTGCTCGAGGATAATGCAGTTGAATTTGCCAAAGAATTGGTAGAAGAATTAGGAACTCATTTAATTTGTCACCATCGTTTTAAAACCGCGACAATATGCACTTTCGAGAAGCACAAACTTGATATAGCAACTGCAAGGAAAGAGATCTATGAGCATCCGGCAGCCTTGCCTATTATTGAGCCATCTACAATATTCGAAGATTTAAAAAGAAGAGATTTCACAATTAATACCTTAGCATTTTCTATTAATAAGGATGATTTTGGGACTTTAATAGATTATTTTAATGGTTTGGCAGATTTAAAAAAGAAAAATATTAGAATTTTGCATGAATTAAGTTTTATTGATGACCCGACAAGAATCTTAAGGGCAATTCGTTTTGAGACTAGATTTAATTTTAAAATCGAACCAGACACGTTAAGGCTATTAAAGAAATCTTTTAGATTGAATTTGCTTGAAAAGGTTGAAAAACAAAGAATCCGTGATGAAATTATTTTACTTTTAAAAGAAAAAAATCCTGTTGCTTGTATTAAAAGAATAGATGATCTTATTGATTTTAATTTTATTCATCCCCGTATAGAAGTTGACTATAAATTATTAGAAGCTGTATCTAAACAAATCAGTTGGTTTAATATAAATTTTCCAAAGAAGAGAGCATTAGATTCATGGCTGCTATATTTTATTGCCTTACTCGATAAATTGTCTAATGATGACATAAGCCATATATTAAGAAATTTCTGTTTTAGGAGGGGAGAGTCAAAAAGGATACGCGATTATAAATCCAATGTGGATAAACTTATTGCTAGATTGTCTAAGAGAACCCTTAATCCTAGTGATATTTATAAAATACTTGAGCCATTATCATACGAATTAACTATTATGATAAGGGCAAAAACACTCGCACATCATCATATAAAAAAGAATAAAATTATTGCCAGTCATATTCATAATTTTTTTAATATTTATAATGGCCAAAGGTTATCTGTAAACGGTAAGGATATATCTAACCTTGGGTTTAAACCCGGCCCATACTTTAAAGATATATTGAAAAAAACATTATATGCTAAGATTGATGGCAGGTTATTATCTAACTTAGATGAAATGGAATATCTTAAAGCCTGCGCCAGAAAATATATAAATAAAAATCGTAAGACATAACTACACAGAGGTGGTATATTATGCGGCATGAAAGATTAGAGCATCAATTGAAAAAAGAAATTTCAAATATTATCCATGATGAGGTAAAAGATCCTAAAGTTGGTTTTATCACTATAATAAGAGTTGAGCTTTCGGCTGATTTAAAAGTCTTGAAAGTTTTTTACAGTATTTTAGGCAAAGATTCTGAAGTAGCAAAAGGAATGAAAGCCCTAGAAAAGGCAAAGGGTTTTATTAGATATAGTCTTGCGCATAAAATTAAACTAAGAACAGTGCCAGAGCTTATTTTTAAATTAGATAGGTCAAGTGAATACAGTATTTACATACAAGAAGAGTTGAACAAACTCAAATCCAAAGAAGATAAAATATGATAATCGATGATATTATACAGGTAATAAAAAAAGAAAAAAAATTTTTTGTTGTTTCTCATGCTAATCCGGAAGGCGACGCTTTAGGCGCTTCTTTAGCAATAGCTAAGTTAATAAGATTATTTAAGAAAGAAGTTATGGTGATAAATGAAGATGCGGTATCTCAAGAATACAAGTTCCTGCCAGGTTCTTCAAAGATTACATCTATAAAGAAAAATTATAATTTTGATGTAGTTATAGTGGTCGATTGTTCCGATATTGATAGGGTTGGTAAAATTAAAGAAAATATTAAGGATAGATTTATTATTAATATAGATCATCATGTGGGTAATTCAAATTTTGGAGATATTAATTGGGTCAACCCTGGTTACGCTGCTACTTGTGAAATGATCTATGATATTTTCGAATATGCAAAAATTAAAATTGACCGGGCAACAGCGTTGAATCTTTATACAGGTATTATGACTGATTCGGGGTCATTTCGTTATCCTAATACAACAAGCCGTACCCACGAAATTATCGCACATCTTTTAAAATGGCGCTTACCAGTGAATAAGATCTATCAAATAATTTATGAATCATTTCCTTATTCTGATGTAAAATTATTTCCGTATATATTGATGACATTAAAAAGGAGTTCCGACGGTAAAATTGCCTGGGTCAGCATTAAACGCGATATTTTGCAAAGAAAAAGGACATCATTTGATTTAACTGAGACGGTATTAAATTTCGTTCGTTCTATTAAAGGTGTTGAAGTATCAATTGTTTTTAGAGAGAAATCATCCCCTGGTTTAATAAGGGTAAATTTTCGTTCTAGAGGTAGAATAGATGTAAATAAGATTGCCTCAAGTTTTAGCGGCGGAGGCCATAAGACTGCAAGTGGCGCAACTATTCAAGGGGCACTTTCTGATGTAGAAAGATTAGTTTTAGAAAAAATTCAAAAAAGCTATTATAAAAAAAATAAATGAATGTTCTATCAGATTTTTCTAAAATAAAAAAAGACTATTTTGGCAGGAATATTTTAATTTTAGGGATTTTTGATGGCGTGCATTTAGGCCACCAATACTTAATTAAAAAAGCGGTTATTCGCGCCCGCCGAATTAATGCAAAGAGCATAATTTTTACATTATGGCCTCATCCTAAGCAGGCAGATTCAATCATGCCTATTTTTGAACGTATTAAATTTTTTATTAATCTAGGCGTTGATTTTTGCATAGTTAAAAAATTCACACAAAAGTTTGCTTGTTTAAGCGCCTCAGATTTTTTTAAATTAGTAGTTAAAAAAATCAATCCAGTTGAAATTTTTGTTGGAGAGAATTTTCATTTTGGCAAAGATAGAGAAGGAGATATAGATTTACTTAAAAATTTTTGTAAAAATAATGCTATAAAATTAGAGATAGTTAGAATTTATAGATTGCATAACCAGAATATTTCATCAAGCGCTATCCGAAATCTTATTAATAAAGGAGATTTAAAGAAAGCATCTTTATTCCTTGGACGGCCTGTGTATATAATTGGGAAGGTTACAGAAGGCAAGGCATTAGGCAGAAAGTTAGGATACCCTACAGCAAATATTATTCCTTTTCATGAGGTTCTTCCGCCTTCGGGTATATACGCAGTAGAAGTAATATTCAAAAAAGATAAATTTTTCGGCATGGCATATATTAATAGAGATTCTTTTCCGATTATTGAAGCACATATATTTAATTTTAAAAAAAATATATACGGCAGTCATATTAAATTATTATTTTTTGAGAAAATCCGCCCGGTGAAAAGATTTAAAGATATAGCCGCATTAAAAAACCAGCTTAAAAAAGACGAAATAATAGTCCGTAATTATTTTCTTGCCAAGGACAGCCACTAATAGCCATAAATCCAGGTTCTGAAATTTTCATTAGCCAAATGGCTGCAATATTAAGCCTCGCTGAAATTCAATCTATTTCTTAGAATATTTCATAATTTCGTTTGACTTATTTATTATTATGTTTTATACTGTCTTTGAAGTGGTATAAAGTGGGAGGAAGTGGTTAATGTTTTATGGGGAGTATTCACATTCAATAGATAGAAAAGGCCGATTAGTCTTGCCTTCTAGAATTAGAGAAGTTGCCAAAAGTAATTTTGTTGAGAAGTTTTTTGTAACTAGAGGGCTAGATAGATGTCTATTTATGTTCTCTGAAAATGAGTGGTTAAGCCAGGAACAAAAGTTCAAAACCCTGCCTTTTACAAAGTCAGAATCGCGACAATTTAATAGGTTATTTTTTTCTGGCGCTATTGAAGTGGTTGCAGATAAGCAAGGCCGTATATTAATTCCTCAATATTTAAAAGATTATGCTTTAATAAAAAAAGAGATTGTTATTGTTGGTGTTTCTAACCGTATTGAGTTTTGGTCGAAAGAATCTTGGAATGAATTTTATAAAAATACACAAAGTTCTTTTGAACAGATTGCCGAAAAATTAATTGAATGACGCCATAGATGATTAAAGCAAAACATAATCCAGTAATGTATGAAGAAATTATAAAATTTTTAAATCTAAAAACAGGCCAGGTAATTATTGATGCAACTATTGGTTTAGGAGGCCATGCAAGAGGAATACTTGAAAAAATTAGCCCAACAGGAACATTGATAGGTATCGATAAAGACAATGAATCTTTAATGCTTGCAAAGCATCATCTAGAAAGTTTTAAAAATACAGTGTTAATTAACGATGATTTTAAAAATTTAGATATTATTTTAAAAAATTTAAATATAGCAAAAGTTGATGGAATCATTTTTGACCTAGGTATTTCAAGTTATCAATTAGAAACCGATGAAAGAGGTTTTAGTTTTAAATCAGACGGGCCTCTTGATATGCGTATGGATAAACGTTGTTTTATCAGCGCATTTGATTTAGTTAATAATCTTAACGAGAGCGAGCTATCAAATATTTTAAAAATTTATGGAGAGGAAAAACGGCACAACCGTATTGCAAAATATTTAGTTTATGAAAGACAGAAGAAATCAATTGATACAACAGTTGAGCTTGCCGAAATTGTCAAGAAAGCAGTTGGTTATCACGGTTATTCACGGCTTCATCCAGCAACAAGAACTTTTCAGGCAATACGTATTGCTGTGAATAGGGAATTAGAGGCTCTGGATGAAGTATTAAAAAAGGCGATCAATCTACTCAATCCAGGCGCAAGAATTTGCGTTATATCATTTCATTCTTTAGAAGATAGGATCGTAAAGGTAAATTTTAAAAACCTTATGCATTCGGGCTTAGTTAATATTTTGACAAAAAAACCGCTTGTTCCTGGATACAGTGAAGTTGTCAATAACCCTAGATCGCGCAGTGCAAAATTGAGGGTAGCCGAAAGATTATGAGGCCATTACGTTTTATATCAATAATTTTTTTTATTACTGTAATTTCGATTACATATGTTTGGCAGCAAGTAAAAATTTTCGAGGCCGCATATGTGCAAGAGCGTACATTAAAAAAATATTATGATATTCTTGATGAAAACAAAAACTTACGGTATAATCAAGCAAGAATAGAATCTTTAACATTAATTGGCGACAAAATTGCTAAAGATAATTTTGAGATTCCTTCGGATGTTAGAATTGTTGCTGTAAATTTGAAGCCCCATCAATAAATTTCGGAAAATTTAAGTGTATTTAAGAAAAACTACCCTTAGGTTTAAAAGGGTTTTTATATTTTTTTTAGCTTTATTTATTCTAGAAGGTATTTACCTGTTTTTTATACAGGCTTTTAGATCGAATTTTCTGTCTAACCTTGCCCGTAAGCAGCAGAATTATTATATTGAAATTTCTCCTCTGCGCGGTACAATTTTCGACATAAATCTACGCCCGCAGGCTATTAATCTTCCTTGTGATTCTCTTTATGCAAATCCTCGCCAATTAAAAGACCCTAAACAAACCGCGCGTCTTTTGAACCCAATTCTAAAGATAGATGAAAAAAATTTAGAAGAAAAGCTAAGAAGAAAAAAGGGATTTGTTTGGCTCAAAAGAAAGATTTCATTCGATGAATCAGTTGCTATTAAAGATTTAAACATTCAGGCTTTGGGATTAGTAAAAGAAAGCAAAAGGTCTTATCCTAATACGTATTTAATGAGCCATGTCCTTGGTTTTGCTGGATTGGACAATCAAGGTCTAGAAGGAACAGAGCTTTTCTATAATCAGTATCTAAAAGGAGAATCTGGCTGGGCAATTATTCTAAGAGATGCTCGGCAGAAACAATTACCAATTTATAAAAGATTGGAAGAAGCAAAAGATGGATTGAGTTTGGTTTTGAACCTTGATGAAGTAATCCAATATATTGCAGAAAGAGAACTCGACAAGGCTTATAAACGTTATCACGCAAAAGCCGCCAGCATAATTGTCATGGATCCTTATACTGGTAGAATTCTAGCTTTAGCAAATAGGCCGACTTATGATTTAAACAAAAGTAGCGGCACTATTAGTGCTATGAAGAAAGATTATGCAGTTAGTTCTTTGTTTGAGCCTGGGTCAGTATTTAAAATCATCACAGCATCTGCAGCGTTAGAAGAGAAGGTGTTTAGCGAGAAAGATCGTATTTTTTGTGAGAATGGCAATTATAAAGTAGGAAATCATATTCTGCATGATGTTCATCCTTATGGTTGGTTAAATTTTAGAGATGTTATAGCTAAGTCTAGCAATATTGGCGTAACTAAGATTGCACAGAAGCTTGGCCCTCAAATTATATATAAATATGCCCAAGCCTTTGGTTTTGGGAAACCTACGGGCATTGATTTACCAGGTGAGATATCGGGGATGCTTATACCTGTATCTAGATGGTCTAAAACTTCTATTGGCGCAATTCCTATTGGTCATGAAGTTGGCGTAACGGTAGTACAGCTTGCTAGCGCGATATCTGTTATTGCAAATGGTGGTTTTCTTGTGCGGCCTTATATAGTAAGCCAGATTCAAGATAAAGAAGGTAAAGTTTTAAAAAAATTTGAACCAATCTGTATAAGGCAGGTGATATCACAGGATACATCAAAGCGCATGAGAGATATATTATCTAGCGTTGTTGAAGATGGCACAGCGCAGCTTGCTAAATCAAAAGAAGCTAAACTTGCTGGTAAGACGGGCACAGCCCAGAAAACTATTAATGGTAAATATTCACACTCAAATTTTTTTGCTACCTTTGCTGGTTTTGCGCCTTTTGATAACCCAAAAATCAGCATAGTAGTTATTGTTGATGATCCTCACCCAGAATATTATGGTGGGGTTGTTTGTGCGCCTGTGTTTAAAAATGTTGCACTAGATACATTAAGGTATCTAAAGACTCAAGAGGTAAAATGAAATTAATTGGTGTTACAGGCACAAATGGGAAAACAACAATTACTTATTTGATAGAAAAAATTTTTAGCAGCCAATTTAATGTTGGAGTTATCGGAACGATAAACCACCATTTTGCTAAAAGGATAATCAAGGCAAAGAATACAACGCCAGGGTATATTCAATTACAAAAAATTTTACATAATATGTTTGAGGCGAAGGTTAATTTAGTTGCAATGGAAGTTTCTTCCCATGGGTTAGATCAAAACCGAATTAAAGGGCTTTCTTTTGATGCAGCAATTTTTACAAATTTAACGCCTGAGCACTTGGATTATCATAAGACTATAAAAAATTATTTTTTAAGCAAGGCCAAATTATTCCAGGGGCTTAAAAAAAATGCTGTTGCGATAATTAACGTAGACGATCGTTGGGGCAGAAAACTTTTTAGCCAAACAAAATCTAAAATTATTACTTATGGTTTAAATAAGAATGCAGATATTTTTGCAACAGAAATAGATATGAGTTTAGAAGGTTTGAGCTTTACGGTAAATTATGATAATTCAGCATTCAATGTAAAATCTTCGTTAATTGGTAAGCATAATATCTATAATATTTTAGCGGCAGTTAGTTGTGCTATTTCACAGAATATCGCGATAGAATTAATTGCTAAAGGAGTAAACCGGCTAAAGTCAGTGCGCGGAAGACTCCAGATAATAAAGCATAATCAGCCATTCAGGGTTTTTGTTGATTATGCTCATACCCCTGACGCTTTAGAAAAAATCATTTGTACCTTGAATAGTTTTAAAAAAAATAAATTAATTTTAGTGTTTGGTTGTGGCGGCGACCGTGATAAAATAAAAAGGCCGAAGATGGGCGATATTGCCTGCCGGTTGGCTGATTTTACAATTATCACATCGGATAATCCTCGTAGCGAAGATCCTAAAGTAATAGCAGAAGATATAAAAGAGGGTTTCAGAGGAAGAAATATGCGGATTGAGCTGGATCGTTATAAGGCAATAAGCCGTGCATTAAATTTAGCAAAAAAAGATGATATTGTTTTAGTCTGTGGTAAGGGGCATGAGTCAGTACAAATCTTTAAAGATAGAATTGTACCGTTTAGCGATCAAAAGGTGATTAAATGTTTACTATCAAGGAAATTATAGAAGCAACCGATTCTAGATGTACGGACGCTAATTTAAATTGTAGGGTTAGCGGCGTATCAATTGATTCGCGTACAATTAAACCAGGTGAACTTTTTATTGCAATTAGAGGTACAAATTGTGATGGGCATAACTTTTTAAATGAAGCAACAAGAAAAGGCGCAGCATGCTTGTTGGTTGAAGAAAACTTTAATTATAAAGATATAAATATTCCTGTTATTAAAGCTATTGATTCTACAAAAGCCTTAATAAATTTAGCTGCATTTCATCGGAGACGTTTTAGCAGCCCAATAATTGCTGTTACTGGCTCAAATGGAAAAACAACTACCAAAGAATTAATCGCGCATTGTTTGGGGAGTAAATTTAAAGTATTAAAGAATCATGCTAATCAAAATAATCAATTTGGATTAGCATTAAATATTTTTAAGTTAGCATCAGGGTATGATATTTCTGTTTTAGAGATTGGCACAAATAATCCTGGGGAAATAAAACATTTATCAGCTATTTTAAAACCAAATATTGGTGTAATTACAAATATTGGTCCTTCGCATCTAGAGGGTTTAAAAAATATCCACGGTGTATTTAAGGAAAAAATATCTTTATTAAATAATTTAATTTATCCTGGTTTAGGATTATTAAATAGTGACGACAAGCTTTTAAATAAAATCAATAGTGGAAAAGCAAAAAACATTATAAGTTTTGGCTATAAAAATCCTGCGGATTTTAAAATTAATAGTTTGGAATTTATTAAAGACAAGATATATTTTAAAATAGGAAAACAAAAATTTATTTTAAATACTATTGCAAGCCACAATGTCTATAATGCGCTTGCGGCAATTTCTGTTTCACGTATTTTTGGGATTAGCTATAAAGAACTTTTGGATTCTTTAAAAGGTTTTAACTGGTTAGATGGTAGGTTTAAAAAGCATGCAGTTGGAAATATTACTTTAATTGATGATAGCTATAATGCTAATCCACTTTCTTTTAACAGCGCTGTAGATTCAATTGAAAGTTATAATAAAAAATCTCCGCCAAAGGCGAGATCTCGCCACTTCGTGGGGGAAAAAAAAATCCTAGTTATGGCAGATATGCTTGAGCTTGGTAATTTATCAGAAAAGTATCATTTAGAACTTGCAAAAAAAATTCAAAAAAGCTCAATTAGCATTTTTATATGCCTAGGAAAATATTCGAAAAAAATTGCTGAATTTTTGAAAAAAAGTTCTAAAATAAAAGTTTATACGCTACAGACTATTCAGGATGTTATTAGTGTTTTAGATGATATTTTAGATAAAGAACCAACGACTATATTAGTAAAAGGATCCCACGCTTTTAAATTAGAAAATGTTATATTACATCTTTTATCCATTACATAAATTTTTATTTGCTTTTAATGTTTTTAAATACATCACTTTCCGCTCGGGCCTTGCGGCATTAACGAGTTTTATCCTAACATTAGTTTTTATACCTATATTTATAAAAAAAGTCAAAGAGATTGGCGCCGGACAAAATATCAGGAGAGAGTATTGCGACGATCTTTATAAATTACATTCAATTAAACAAGGTACTCCTACAATGGGTGGCATTGTTATCGTTAGCAGCATCTTAATTTCAACATTGCTTTGGGCTAATTTTTTAAATAGGTATATTCTAATTACATTATTTGGTTTAATTTGGCTTGCCGTGATTGGTTTTATGGATGATTATATTAAATTTAGTAAAAAACGTTCTATGGGCCTTACTTTAAAAGAAAAATTCGCTGCACAGTTATTTTTAGGGTTAATTGTAGGAATTTTTATTTATTTAGATCCTTATATTAATACTAAGCTCGATGTCCCATTCATTAAAAACGAGATGTTTAGTTTAGGGATTTTTTATTTATTATTTGTAATTATTGTAATTGTCGGTGCTTCTAATGCAGTCAATCTTACTGATGGTCTAGACGGCCTTGCGATAGGCAGTGTTATAATGGTTGCTTGTGTATATGCTATCTTAAGTTATATTACGGGGAATATTAAATTCAGCCAGTATTTATTGGTTCCTTATATTCAGGGTAGCGGAGAGCTGGCAGTTTTTTGTGCGGCTATGATTGGCGCCGGGCTGGGATTTTTATGGTACAATTCTTATCCTGCATCAATATTTATGGGTGATGTAGGATCATTATCATTAGGCGGGGCGATAGGCATTGTTGCAATTTTGATAAAGAAAGAACTACTTTTAGTTATTGTTGGGGGGATATTTTTTATCGAAGCGCTTTCGGTTCTCCTGCAAATATTTTCCGTTAGGTTGCGCGGCAGGCGTATTTTTAAAATTGCTCCGCTTCATCACCATTTTCAATTAACGGGTATGCATGAATCAAAAGTGATTATTAGATTTTGGATTATCGGCATAATTCTAATGCTATTAACTTTAATGACGTTAAAACTAAGATGATGGATCTAGCAGGGAAGAATATCACTGTTTTAGGCTTATCAAAAAGCGGGGCTTCTGCGGTAAAATTATTGCTTACTAAAAAGGCGGATGTTTTTGTTAGTGAGAAAAATGATACTCTGGAAATTAGAGAAAATATAAGGAAACTAGGGCTGGATAAATCTAGGTTTGAGTTAGGTAAGCACAGTCAAGAATTTATAAAAAACAAGGATTTTATTATTGTAAGCCCCGGTATTGATGATAGCGCCGAACCTATTATTTGGGCCAAGCAGTTTAATATTCCTATATTTAGTGAGATAGAATTAGGTTTTTGGTTTTGCCCTGCTAAAATTATAGCTATAACTGGGTCAAACGGTAAAACTACCGTTACAACCTTGATTTCAAAAGTGCTTAATGCTGCTGGCCTGAATACGTATCTTTTAGGTAACATTGGAAGGCCTTTTTGTGAGGATGTCTTAAGTATGACAGATAAAGATTTTGTTAGTCTTGAGGTGAGCTCATTTCAACTAGAGAGAATTAAATACTTCAAGCCGCATATTTCAATAATTCTTAATATTGCGATAAATCATATGGATAGGCATAAGAATATTCAGGAATATGTAAGAGCCAAGAAAAGAATTTTTATAAATCAGGATAGTTATGACTGGGCTATATTAAATTATAAAGATGAATATTTAAGAAGCATGGAGTCTGAAATTAAGTCAAAAATTATATACTTTAATAATCGAGATAGCAGTATTAATCCGAATTTTGATTGCATTATGAAAGTTGCAAATATTTTAGCTATCAAGGATGAGATAGCCTTCGGTGTATTAAATAATTTTAAAGGTTTAGAACATAGAATAGAAGAGATAAAAGTTATTAATGGAGTGAGATTTATTAATGATTCTAAATCTACAAATGTTGCTTCCACTATTTGGGCGCTTAATTTAATAAAAAATCCTATTATTCTTATCGCCGGCGGCCGCGATAAAGGAGATGATTTCACCTTGCTTAACCAGTTTGATAAAGTGATTAAACATTTAGTTTTATTCGGGGAGGCCAGAGATAAAATAGCTGATTCAATCGATTCCAGTAGGATTTCTAAAACTTGTACTCAGGATTTACAAGATGCTATCGGAGCAGCATTTAATTTATCCGAAAAAGGTGATTGTATTTTATTTTCACCGATGTGTACAAGCTTTGATATGTTTAAAAATTACGAAGAAAGAGGGGAGCGGTTTAAACAATATGTTCAGTGTCTCTAGTATGCGAATTACGCGTATATATCTATTGTTTACGGTAACCTCTCTTTTAGCGATAGGTATAGTTATGATTTTTAGTGCTTCAAGTATTTATTCTTTGACAATGAAAAATGACTCAGCTTTTTTTCTAAAACGCCAGGTATTTTTTTTGTTCATTGGTTTAATTATGGCGGCAGCTTCTATGAGTTTTGATTACCGCCTCCTAAGCCGTTATTCAAAACAATTAATAATTCTATCCTTTGTTTTATTGATTCTTGTACTTTTGCCAGGAATTGGTAGAGAGGTTTCTGGCGCTAAACGTTGGTTTAGGTTTGGTTTTTTCAGTTTTCAGCCTTCAGAGTTTGTTTATTTAGCTATTATTATTTATACTGCTGATTTTTTAAGCCGTAAAGCCAATGCCATAGAAAATTTTTTCCACGGGTTTCTCCCGCCTGTATTAGTTACAGGTTTTATTGTGGGCCTAATTTTGTTACAACCAGATTTAGGCACTTCTATTGCAATATTAAGTATTGTGATATTATTGATGTTTATTGGAGGCATAAAAATAAAATATATTATGCAAGGGGCGATACTAGGTGCTCCCTTTTTATATTTTTTAATTTTCAGTGTTCCCTATCGTAGAGCAAGGATTTTAAGTTTTTTAAACCCTTGGGCTGATCCAAGGGGTAGCGGATTTCAGATTATCCAATCGCAAATCGCTCTAGGCAGCGGTGGTATTTTTGGTAAAGGCTTAGGCAAGGGAATCCAAAAATTATTGTATCTACCAGCTGCCCATACAGACTTTATCTTTTCTATAATTGGGGAAGAGCTAGGATTAATCGGCACTCTCGGCTTGATTTGTTTATTTGTAATTTTATTGATTTTAGGGATTAAGATTGCTAAAGAGGCGAAGGACCAATTTGGTTTTTTCTTGGCACTGGGTTTGGTTTTGATGATTGTTTTAAAAGCAGTAGTTAATATTGGAGTTAGTATTGGTATGTTTCCTACTAAAGGCTTGCCGCTTCCTTTTATTAGTTATGGCGGGTCGTCATTAGTGTTTGATATGATTGCTGTAGGTTTACTTTTGAATATAGCAAAAAGGGCATAAAAATCATAGAGATAAATGAAACCAAAAATAACCTTTGTCTGCGGTGCAACCCTCGGTCATATTTTTCCTGCTTTAAATATTGCTTCAAAAATATCCTTCGGCACACAATTACAGTTTATAGTTTCTAAGAATTCTAAATTTTTATTTTTTTTTCACAGTTTTGACAAGGTATTTATATCAGCTAAACCGTTATATTTTAGAAAAGATTTTTTAATTCGCTTATTTTTATTCTTAAAGAGTTTTTTTGAGGCATATTTTATTTTAATAAAACCGCGGCCAGATTTATTAATTAGTTTTGGGTCATACGTTTCTTTCCCTGTTGTTTTAATTGCTAAAATTTTAAATATTCCAATAATTATACATGAGCAGAATTTAAAAGTGGGTATTGCAAACAAAATCCTATTTTATATTTGTGATTACTTCGCTATAAGTTTTAAAGAGACGAAGGAGTTATTGCCGGCAGTAAATAAAGTAATTTATTCAGGTATGCTTACGCGCCCAGATTTAAAAAAATATTCTAGGGAGGAGGCAGCGCGGTTTTTTAATTTTGATCCTTCAAGGTTTACAGTTTTAGTTATGGGTGGCAGCCAGGGCAGCCATAGAATAAATAATATTTTTTTAGAATCTTTAAGCAAGCTGAATCTAGATAATTTGCAAATTATACATTTATCAGGCCAAAAAGATTACGATTCATTAAATAGGAGATATCTAAATTATCGCTGTAAAATTTATTTGTTAAAGTTTTTAGAAAATATATCCCTAGCTTATTCAATGGCAGATCTGATAATTGCGCGAAGCGGCGCAATGACGCTGGCAGAGTTAGCATTTTTTCATAAAGCATCGATATTGATTCCTTATCCTTGGGCGAGTGCTCATCAGATAGAAAATGCGAAACTTTTTAAAAATAATGGTTTGCTTTGTTCAATTATTGATGAAAAGATGCTAACGGCTGAAAAATTATCAATAACAATATCTAAATTACAGCTTGAATATAAAGATAACCGTTTAGAAGAATTATTCGATTTTAATGCTTCAGATAATCTTATCGAAAAAATTTACAGTTTAGTTAAAAAACAATGAAAAAGATATTATTTGCTTATTTAGTTTTTATAACTTTGATTCCTAATATTTATGCTCTTGAATGGAAAAACTTAAAAAGCACGCATTTTATAATTTATTATAAAAAGGCTGACATGGTTTTTCTTAATCGTATAAAGGATTATTTAGAAAATTATTATCAGAAGATTACCGATGATATTGGATTTACCCGTTACAATAATTTTTGGATTTGGGAAAATCGCGCGAAAGTATATATTTACGATACAAAAAAAGAATATATAATGGATACTAACCAGCCAGAATGGTCTTTTGGCAGCGCCGATGTTAAAAACAAAATTATCATTACCTATTATGGGGTTAGTGAAAAAGAATTTTTTGATAAGGTTGTTTTGCATGAGCTTGTACATATAATATTCCGCGAGTTTGTTGGTTTTAGCGGGAATATTTACCTTTGGCTGGATGAAGGGGTTGCAGAATTTTTTAGTAAGGATTATTCTTTTATGTTGCCTTTGATCCGTAGTGCTATAAAAGAAAATAAATTTATTCCTATAAGTTCACTGCCTCAAGCATCACTTGATGGTTTAAATGAAGAACAAGTTAAATTATTTTATCTAGAATCAGGAGCAATTATTTATTATTTAATTAATAATTATGGAAAGGCAAATTTTGTTGGGTTTTGCAGAGCCTTACGTGATGGCAGGTCTTTGGATAATGCGCTCTATTCGAATTACCCAATAAAAAATATAGATGAATTAAATAAGCGAGTAATAAATTATTTTAGCAATGGTTAAGAGATATAATTATTTTAAAAGAATACATTTTGTAGGTATCGGTGGAATCGGCATGAGTGGTATCGCTAATATTTTATTGGCCGATAATAAGATTATTTCAGGATCGGATTTAAAATATAGTCAGATAATAAAATCTTTAGAAAAGCTTGGCGCAAATATATACATAGGGCATTCAAAGGATAATATTAAAGATGATATAGATGTTGTAGTCTATTCATCAGCAATTAAAAAAGATAATCCTGAATTAATAAGAGCTAGAAATTTAGGGATTCCTGTTATTAAAAGGGCAAAGATGTTAGCCTGCCTTATGAGTGATAAGATAGGGATTACTGTAACAGGAAGCCATGGCAAGACAACAACGACTTCTTTGATTTCTCATATTTTAATTGAAGCAGGTTTTAAGCCGACCATAGCAATTGGCGGAATATTGCGTAATATAGATGATAATGCTAGAACTGGTGCTAGCGATTATTTTGTGATTGAGGCTGATGAGAGTGACGGTTCGTTTTTATATTATAATCCAAGATACGCAGTTATCACTAATCTGGATTATGAGCATATGGATTATTACCGAAATTGGGGTAATTTATTAAATACATATAGAAAATTTGTTTCTAGAGTTAAGCCAGATGGCTCGATATATGCTTGTGGCGATGATAAGAATCTATATAATTTTTTTAATAATTATAATTATCCGGTTAAGTTTTATGGAAATTCTTCATATAACCAAATTTATCCTACCGATGTAAAACTAGATAAATTCTCTAGTCAATTTAAGTTTAATCAGGAAGGCAAGGATTTTGGTGTGATTAACCTGCCCTTAGCTGGAGAACATAATATTTTAAATGCGCTGGCAGCGACTGGTTTTTGCCTAGATTTAGGTATTGATTTTAAAACAATAGCTAATAGCATAGAGTCTTTTAAAGGTACAGAAAGACGGTTTCAGCGGGTGTTAGAAAAGAATGATTTAACTATTATTGAAGATTACGGCCATCATCCTACAGAAATAAAAGCAGTATTAAAAGCAGCAAAAAATTTAGAACATAAAAGAATAATTGCTATTTTCCAGCCACACCGTTATTCTAGGACGAAACTTTTATTGAATGAATTTGTTAGAACTTTTGATTTAGCAGATTTAACTATCGTTACCGATATTTACGCAGCCCAAGAGAATCCTTTAAGAGGGATAACAGCTAAATTATTGCGTAATAAGATTAAAGATGCTTCTTCTAATGATTGTATTTTTTTACCAAAAGACAAAATCGCCGAGTTTCTTTTTTTAAATAGAAAAGAAGGTGACTTAATGCTTTTTTTAGGAGCAGGCGATATTAATAAAATAGCATGGCAACTAGCGAAGAAATTTTAAAAAAAGGTCAGATTAAATTAAACGAACCATTATCAAGGCATACTACTTTTAAGATTGGCGGGTGTGCTAAGATTTGGGCAAGAGCCGACAATGTAAAAGACCTTTTGGTTATATTAAAATTTACAAAGAAAAATAATTTTAAATTTTTCGTTATTGGCCGCGGGAGTAATTTATTGATTAGTGATAAAGGGTATCGAGGTGTAGTTATCTCTTTGGGTAGTGATTTTAAAGATATAAAACATAATGGCACGAAGGTTTTTTCTGGCGCAGCAGTTCCTCTAGCAGAATTAATTAACTACTGCTCGAAGATTGGATTATCAGGTTTAGAGATTTTAACAGGCATCCCTGGGCTTGTGGGAGGATCTTTGGCGATGAATGCTGGAGTCAAAAAAGAATCTATCTCTTCTTTTGTCGAAGAGGTATTTATATTAGATTATCGAGGTAAAATTAATAAACTTACTAAAGAAGAGATCAATTTTGGCTATAGAAAATCCAGTATTTCTAAATACATAATTTTAGGCGCTTGGTTTAATTTATGCGAGAGTTCTTCGCAAAGAGTAAGAGAAAATATTAAAAAAATTATGAATCTCCGCAGGGATTCCCAAGATTTAAAGACTCCCTCCTGTGGATGTATATTTAAGAATCCAAAAAATAATCCTGCCGGTAAGTTAATTGAGCTATGTGGCCTGAAAGGTGCCAATGTTGGCGATGCTTTTGTTTCTGAAAAACACGCCAATTTTATTGTTAATAAAGGAAATGCTTGCTCGAATGATGTTTTAAGATTAATCAAGCTCATACAATATAGAGTAGAGAAAAAATTTAATATATGCCTAGAACCAGAAATAAGAATTATAAATTAAGCATTAAAGAAAATAGCCGGATATGCATTCTGATGGGTGGTTTGTCTTCAGAGAGAGAGATTTCTATAAAATCAGGTACAGCTGTTTATAATGCACTTATAAAAAAATATAAGAATACATTTTGTTTAGATATCCATACCGAGGATAGAAATAATATTAAAAAAATATTACAGTCCGAGTTCATTAGCGTTGCTTTTATTGCTATGCATGGCCGTTTCGGAGAAGATGGGAAGATTCAGTCTATATTAGAAGAGTTGTCTATCCCTTATACAGGATCTAACGTAATGGCATCAAGGCTTGCAATGGATAAACATAGGTCAAAGATTATTTTTAAGAAACATGGCATTCCAATAGCACCTTTTGAATTCTTATATAGCAGCAATATAAAAGATTTTCATTTCGAAAAATTTAATAAATTTCCTTATATTGTTAAGCCGGCAAGAGGCGGATCGAGCATTGGTTCTTCGATCATCCGAGATAAAGGGCAATTTAATAAAGCTTTCGAAGAGGCTTTTAAGTATGACACAAAAATTATTATTGAAAAATATATTGAAGGCAGGGAGCTTACTGTGGGTATACTTCAGGACAATCCATTAGATATAATTGAAATTGCACCTAGAGATAAGTTTTTTGATTTCAATGCAAAATATAAAGATAGCTCAACACAATATATTATACCTGCAAAGATTCCTAGCGGCGTTGTTAATAATGTTAAGGAATTAGCTTTAGCTTCTCATATGGCTCTTGGGTGTAAAAGTTTCTCCAGGGTTGACATAATGATTGATAAATATTATAATCCTTTTATCTTAGAGGTTAATACTATTCCGGGCTTGACCAATCATAGCCTTCTGCCTAAGGCTGCAAAAGAAAAAGGAATAGATTTTGATGAATTATGTGTTAGATTACTGCATTCTTCTTTATTATGAAAAGATATAAAAAGGATTCTAATAATTTATTTAAATTTTTTATTTTATTTATTATATTATGTATTATAACAATTTTTATAATTTCGATTTCTAAATTAATTTTTAATAAATTTATTCCATCACGTGTTGATATTATAGAAGTAGTTCCCAAAGCTGATTTAATTAAGCCCGGCGATTTAGAG
Source organism: Candidatus Omnitrophota bacterium (assembly GCA_040753015.1). GTDB lineage: Bacteria > Omnitrophota > Gorgyraeia > Gygaellales > JBFMHM01 > JBFMHM01. Next base: position 345,377 of record JBFMHM010000001.1, on the reverse strand, counting down.
TTCTTAAAAGATAAGAATATTTTTGATATTGATTTAAAAGAAGCATCTTTAGTATTATCTAGGAAGTATCCGGGATTTGCTGCTATAAAACTATATAAGCGTTTTCCAGATAAAATAATAGTGCATATTGTTAGAAGAGAAGGTTTTGCTCAGCTTAAAAGCGGGATTAATTATTATATTATTGATAGAGATTTTATGGTTGTATCTAAAGAAGCAAATTTATCTTCTAATCTTATTGAAGTAAAAGGTATTGAAAATTTTAGTAAATCAAAATATAAAAAACTTGTTACCAGTATTATCGATTTTTTCAATAAGAATACTCAATACCCAAAAATTATATGTTTAGATGTTTCTAATTTACCGAATATAAAGTTAGTTTTATATAATTACGTGAATATAATTATTAGTGTTAATAATTTTAATGAAAAGATAAAACTTTTATTGTATCTTATGTCGAGGATTAAGAAAGACGCAGCTAATATTGATTATGTTGATTTAAGGTTTAAGGAACCAGTAATAAATTATAGATAAATATGGATTTTATTTGCGGATTAGATATTGACGGTAGTAAAATTGTTGGTGTTTTAGCATCTGTAGACCATAGGAAAAATATTCGTGATATCTACATAGAGAAGACACAGTCAAAGGGGTTTTCTAAGGGGAGAGTTATGGATCTTGTGTCTTTTAGCGAGGCAATATCCAGGATTATAAATAATTTAGAAAGCAAATCCGGCACTTCTATTAGGAATGTTTTTATCAATACAAAGGGAGATTTCATAAAAAGTTCAAGAGTTAATGCACGCCTTCCGCTTTCAGAGGCCAATAATAGAGTTATTAGGCAAGTTGATGTAAAAAGAGTTAATAAATTTGCTCGCGATCTAGGCTTGGATTTAAATGAGGAAGTTATTTTTGAAGTTCCGCATAAATACAAAGTTGATAATCATGATGACATTCAAGAACCGGTAGGTTTAAGCGCTCATAGGCTTGAGGTTGAGCTATTTTTGGTTAGGTCTGACTTTATGTATCTAGAATGCACGAGGCAGGCATTTAGGCATATAGGCGTTAGTACAAGCGGTATTATTTTATCTGGCCTTGCAACAGCCGCATCTACGCTTGATAATGAAGATAAATTAAATGGCGCGACGTTGATTGACATAGGCGATGATTTAGTTGAAATTTTAAACTTTTCTAATAATAAACTTGTTGACTATAGGACGCTTTCTTTTGGCTATAATAATTTGTGCCAAGCGCTAGCAGAAAAAATGGATATATCAAAAGAATCTGCTAGTCAGGTGAGCGATTCTTACGCTGTAATGAATATGCCGGATAGTTTTAAAGACGAGGAGATAGTTATCAAAAGAGATAATGATTATAAGACATTGAGTAAAAGTCTGGTTTCTTCAATCATTACCGAGGAAACCAAAGGTATGGTTAGTTTGATTAAAAAAGAGTTATTAGATATGCAGGGCCAAACACAAAATATTATAATTACTGGAGAGATTTCTTTAATTGAAGGTTTTATAGAATTAGCTGAGGCAAGCTTAGAAAAGCCTATAAAATTAGGCCGCGTTAAAGATATAAATCTAGTTCCTTATTTTGAGAGTATTTGGGGTGTTAGGGCTTTAGGATTAGTAAGATACTGTATTGAAAATAATCGCCTTCCAGAGGATAAAGATAGGGGAAGTTTATTTTCTGATTTCATTATTAAAGCCAGAGAGATATATCAAGATTATTTTTAACTGATGCAAAGAAAGAGGCAGAGTGAAAAATAAAAAAATTGGTATAATTGGTTGTGGCAATATGGGAGAAGCTTTAATAAACCAAGCGAAAAGCGCAAAGCGAAAAGCGCAAAATTTTATATTTTCTGAAAAGGATAAAAAGAGAATAGAATTTATAGAAAAAAAATATAATCTAGCAGGTTTTAGAGACAACAAAGAGCTTTTAAAGCAGGCGGATGTTATTATTTTGGCAGTAAAACCTCAAGATATAAATAATATATTATCAGAAATTCGGAATTCAAAATTAGAAATTAAAAAGAAAATTTTTATTTCTATTGTCGCAGGCATTACAACAAAACATATTGAAGATATGATTGGCATAGAACCAAGAGTTATTAGAGTTATGCCCAATTTGCCTTGTACGATCAAAAAGGGTGTTTCGGCAGTTTGTTTAGGTAGCTATGCAAAAGAAACAGATTTTAAAATTGCCGAAAAAATATTCAGTAATATAGGAGTGGTAGTAAAAGTAAGCGAAGATAAGATTAATGCAATTACTGCTGTTTCAGGGAGCGGGCCAGCTTATTTTTATTATTTTATTGAGGCTTTATTTGAAGGCGCTTTAGAATTAGGCCTCGGTGTTGATTTAGCGGGCCAGCTTATTTTGGAAACAGCTGCGGGCAGTATTGAGCTTTTAAAAGAAAGACGTGAATGCCCTAAAGACTTGCGTAAAAAAATAACTTCAAAATCCGGTACAACGGAGGCAGCTATTAGTATACTTAACATTAATGAGGTAAAAGATACGATAAAAAATGCTTTGTTGCTTGCAAAAAAAAGAGCAGAGATATTAAGTGAGCTTATATCTCTTGCACATTGATATTGATTTTTAGAGGAGTCTATAATGATAATTGGAATAATTGGTGGAAGCGGTCTCTATAAAATAGATGGTTTAGGTAAGATTAAAAAAATAAAGGTTACTACTCCTTTTGGTAAGCCATCCAGCGAATTTATTTGTGGCCAGCTTAACGGAATAGATGTTGTATTTTTGCCGCGTCATGGCATAAATCATACGATTCTACCTAGTGAAATAAATTACCGGGCAAATATTTTTGCAATGAAGAAAATAGGTGTAGAGAAGATTATTTCTATATCCGCAGTAGGTAGCTTGAAAGAAGAGCTAAGGCCGCTAGACCTAGTTTTGCCTGACCAATTTTTTGATAGGACATCGAAAAGAATTAGTACATTTTTTGGTAAAGGCATAGTTAGCCATGTTAGTTTTGCTGATCCAATCTGCCAGGATAATGCAAAAAAAATTTACGAGATTGTTAAAAAAATGGATATTCCAATTCATCTAGGGGGAGTTTATGTGAATATGGAAGGGCCACAGTTTTCGACTAAAGCTGAATCAAGTATTTATAGAAAGCTTGGATTTGATATAATTGCAATGACTAATTTAGCTGAAGCAAAGCTTGCCAGAGAAGCGGAAATTTGCTATGTAACTTTAGCTTGTGTGACCGATTATGATTGTTGGCATCCTAAGCACGATACAGTCACAATCGACATGATTATTTCAAACCTAAATAAGAATGTTGAGAATGCAAAGAATATTATAACAAATATTGTCCCTGTGCTTGCTAAGGAGCGTAATTGCTTATGTTCTAGTGCTTTAAAATATGCAATTGTCACTCCAAAAAGCGCTATTACTAGTGCAGTTAAAAAAAGACTCAAGCCAATTATCGGAAAGTATATTTAACTTATGGATTACAAAACTACTCTCAATCTTCCTAAAACAGAATTTTCTATGAAGGCTAATCTAAAAGAAAAAGAACCTAAGCTTTTAGATTTTTGGCAGAAAAATAATATTTACCAAAAGATGCAGGAAAAGAATCAGAAGGCAGAAAAATATATTCTTCATGACGGCCCGCCTTACGCAAACGGAAACATTCATATCGGGCATGCCTTAAATAAAACCCTAAAAGATATTATTATAAAATATAAAACCCTAAAGGGTTTTAATACTCCCTATATTCCGGGATGGGATTGTCACGGCCTGCCGGTTGAGCATCAGCTTTTTAAAGAATTAAAAATTCACAAATCACAAATTGATAAAATTGAATTTCGTAAAAAAGCAAAAGATTATGCCTTAAAGTATGTTAATATTCAAAAACAAGAATTTAAACGTTTGGGTGTATTTGGAGATTGGGACAATCCATATCTAACGTTATCTAGCGATTATGAATATGCGATTATAAAATCTTTTGATGAGCTTACTAAAAGAGGCTACATTTATCGAGGTTTAAAGCCAGTTAACTGGTGTTATAATTGCGAGACAGCGCTTGCTGAAGCAGAAGTAGAGTATCAAGATAAAACTTCTCCATCGATTTTTGTAAAATTCGAAATTTTAAATCTCGCAGAAATAAACAATGATTTAAAAAATAAAAAAGTGTATTTTTTAATTTGGACAACAACACCTTGGACATTACTCGCTAATACGGCCATTGCTCTTCACCCAAATTTTGAATATGTTGGGTTAATTCACGATAATGGCTCGATTTTAATTGTTGCAGAAGATTTATTGGAGAGGTTAAAAGTTGTTTTTGAAGGTATTATCAAAATTATAAATTTCGATAAACCAATTAAATTTGGTAAAGGAGCTAATTTAGTCAATCTAAAATATCGCAGGCCTTTTGTTTTCTCTGGCGACTCAGTAGGCAGAGTAATTAATGTTGATTATATCACCAGAGAAGAAGGCACCGGGTGTGTGCATACTGCTCCAGGCCATGGGCAAGAAGATTATTTTGCGGGGATTAAATTTAATTTACCAATAGTTATGCCGGTTGATGGAAAAGGCAAATTTGATGAAAACCAAGGAGAATTTACCGGCCTACACGTTTATAAAGCAAACGAAAAAATTATTGAGCATCTAAGAAATAAAGGTGAACTTCTATTAGAAGATAAAATTAGGCATTCCTATCCGCATTGTTGGCGCTGCAAAGAACCAGTAATATTTCGTGCAACGCGACAGTGGTTTATGAGTATTGATCATAACAGTTTAAGAACAAAAATTATCCATATAATTAAACAAGTTAACTGGGTGCCAAGTTATGGCCAAAACCGTATTACAAGTATGATTGAGGCGCGGCCTGATTGGTGCTTGTCGCGCCAGCGTTATTGGGGCGTGCCAATTCCGGTAATCTATTGCAAAAATTGTGATGATTCTGAGATTTTAGATACACAAATTATAAATAAATATGCAGAGTTTATTTTGAAAGAAGGAAGTGATGCTTGGTTTATTCGTAAAATAGAGGATTTTTTACCAAAAGATTTTGTTTGTCCGAGTTGCAATAAAAGAGACGGGATTTATAAGGGCGAAGATATTTTAGATGTTTGGTTTGATTCGGGAGTAAGTTCTCAAGCTGTTTTAAAGCAAAGAGAAAATTTAAAATTTCCTGCCGAGCTTTATTTAGAAGGGTCTGACCAACATCGCGGTTGGTTTCAGGCGTCAATTATTCCTGCAATGGCAATTGATGGCACTCCAAGCTTTAAAGAGGTGCTTACGCATGGTTTTGTTGTTGACGGCTTAGGGCGTAAAATGTCAAAGTCACAAGGCAATGTAATTAGCCCGCAGGCTGTAATTGATAAATATGGTGCAGATATTTTAAGATTGTGGGTAGCGTCAAGTGATTATTCCGAGGATATTAGAATTTCTGATGAGATTTTATTGCGCCTTGTTGAAGGATATCGAAAAATTAGAAATACATTTAGGTTTACTATTAGCAATCTTTATGATTTTGATTTCAATAAAGATAAAATTGAATATGAAAAATTATTTGAGATTGATAAGTGGATACTCCTAAAATTAAATAATTTGGTAAATGATGTTCAGAATTCATTTGATAATTTTTTATTTTTTAAGGCATATCACGATATTTATGCGTTTTGTAGCGAGACTTTATCAAATTTCTATTTAGATATTTTAAAAGATAGGTTGTATACTTTTCGTTTTAATTCACTAGGCAGGCGTAGTGCGCAGACCGCTCTTTTTTATGTCTTGGAGTCATTAATAAAATTAATTTCACCAATTCTTAGTTTTACAAGCGAGGAAATTTGGCAGGTGTTTAGTAAAAATAGCGAAGAAGCCCGCCCCTTAGAAGGGGCGAGGCCTCGCTCGTCTTTCGACGAGCGGGAAAGTGTTTTTTTAAGTAGCTGGCCAAAAATAAGAAAAGAATGGGAAGATGAGGTGCTTGCCGTTAGAGTTAATAGAATTTTTGAAATAAGAAAAGAAGTTTTAAAAGCACTTGAAGAAAAAAGAGTTAGTGGTATAATAGGAAGTTCTTTAGAGGCAGGCATTGAATTAAAAGTTAATCAGAATGACTATTCTCTTTTAAGTAAATATTCCGAGATTCAGCTTAGAGAGATATTTATTGTTTCTTCAGTCAAGATTACTAATGCAGAAATTTTTGGGTGTATTGTTACAAAAGCCCAGGGCACAAAATGCGTTCGTTGTTGGAATTATAGCTTAAACACTGGCAGTGATTCAACGCATCCTTTAGTTTGCGCTCGTTGCATAGAAGCGATAAAATAGATTACGGAGGAAATAATGGTTAAGGCGAAAAAAAATATTAAAAAATATTCAAAAATAGTTAAGAAAAAAATATTAAAAAATCCGATTAAAAAAACAGCGCAGCATAAGGTCAAGGGTTTTACCAAGAAAGATATTAAGTTTTATAAATCGCTTATTATTAAAAGAAAAGAAGAAATTTTAGACACTATAAAGCATATTGCAGATACGACTTTAAGAAAATCTCAGAAGGAGGCTTCTGGCGATATATCTGGTTATTCTTATCATATGGCAGATGCTGCTACAGATACTTATGACAGGGAGTTTTCTTTGAGCCTTGCATCAAGCGAGCAAGATGCGCTTTATGAAATCGAAGATGCTTTGAAACGTATTGAAGAAAAAACATTTGGCCTATGTGAGGTATGTCATGGTCAGATAGCAAAAATTAGGCTAAAAGTAGTTCCTTACGCAAGGCTTTGTTTGAAATGCCAAGAGGCAAAGGAAAAATCATAACTTTAGTTAGCTTTAGTGTTCTGTTCGTTGATCAATTAACGAAATTACTCGTCGGGAAATTTCTTTATTCAGAAAAATCAATTTCAATTATACCTAATGTCCTTAGTTTTAGTTTAGTAAAAAATACTGGCGCGGCGTTTGGTATATTGCATAATCTTACCTTTATCTTTATAGTCACAGCTATTTTTGTGATATTTTATATAATATATTTAATATTAATTAAAAAAGATACAAATATAAATCCTATCTTGCTTGGATTATTTTTAGGCGGGACAATAGGTAATTTAGTCGATAGGGTTCGCTTTGGCTATGTTATTGATTTCATAGATTTTCATATTTGGCCGGTTTTTAATATTGCCGATAGCGCAATAACTATATCAATAGCATGGTTTATGTTACAGATAATTAAAGCGCAAAACGTAAAGCGAAAAGTGCAAAGTTAAAGCTTAAAATTTAAAGTTTTACACTTCAGTTTTACATTTTTCGCTTTGAATTTTACACTAAAATTATGTACCCAATACTATTTAATTTTGGTCCAATAACAATTTATTCCTACGGCGCGATGGTGGCGCTCGGTTTCTTTATGGCAGTATTTTTTGCCGAGAAGCAAGCGTCAAAATTTGATATCCCAAAAGAATTTATCTATGATATAGGTTTTTGGGTGATAATTTCCGGGGTGTTAGGAGCAAGAGTTTTTTATGTTTTAGAACACCTTAAAGAATATCTAGCCAGCCCTTTAGAAATATTTATGCTTAATCATGGAGGGTTATCGTTTTTCGGAGGTTTATTTGCTGGTATTTTAGCGGCTATTGTGTTGATAAGAAGAAAGAAATTTTCCGTATTGAAAATTTTTGATTTTTCTGTGCCATTTGTTGCTATAGCTCAAGCAATCGGGAGGATAGGATGTTTTTTAAATGGGTGTTGCTATGGCAAGGCATCTTTAAAATATGGCATTTTTTTTCCAAATCTTAATTATTGGGCTATACCCACACAGATATATTCTGTATTCTATTTAACAATTCTATTTTTATTTTTAAGATACCTACAAACAAAAAAACTTGCATTAGGTTGTGTTTTTTATACATATTTGACGCTATATTCTGCAGGACGTTTTATTATCGAATTTTTTAGAGCAGATAATCCAGTAGTATTTCACGGACTGACATTGTTTCAGGTAATATCAATAGGGGTATTTATAATGGCGGGAATATTTTTATTCAAATGCAAGAAATCAATCTAATAGTAGGCGAGCAAGATAAAGATAAACGCATCGATGTTTATTTGCATGAAAAATTATCTGTAGAGTTGGAGTTTGGCCAGCCTATTACTATCTCTCGCGAAATTATTAAAAAATTGATTTTATCTGGCGATATTACTGTAAATGGCAATAAAACTAATCCACATCAAAAAATAAAACCCGGCGATATTATTGTAGGGGTGTATCGTGATGCGCCCGTAATTGGAATTATTCCTCAAAATATTCCTCTAGATATTGTTTATGAAGACGATGACCTTATTGTTATAAATAAACAGGCAGGATTAGTTGTGCATCCTGCGCCGGGCAATTGGGATAATACACTTGTTAATGGGCTTGTATTTTTAGGAAAACAGCTTTCAACAGTTGATCCAACTCGGCCGGGAATTGTGCATCGGCTTGACCAAGAAACATCAGGGTTAATGCTTATTGCAAAGAATAATCAAGCACACTATTTTTTTGTAAAACAATTTTCCCGCCATTTAATTAGCCGCCAATATATTGCAGTGGTTTATGGTGAGATTCAATTTGATGAAGGCCGAATTGACTCAAGCATTGGCAAGCACCCAAAGGATTTTCGTAGAATGACTACAGGTATATCACGTGATGAAAAAAACGCTTTAACGTATTATAAAACATTAAAAAGAACAAAAAATTGGTCTTTTTTAGAGCTTATTCCGCAAACCGGCCGCACCCACCAATTACGGGTGCATCTTGCATCAATAGGCCATCCTATTTTAGGTGATACAAAATACGGTAAAAATGTAGGGGCAAACGGCAGTTTGCCCCTATCTTCGCGTATGTTTTTACACGCCAAAAGTATAAAATTCCCTCATCCCCGCACAAAAGAAATAATGGAGTTTAAGAGCGATTTACCAATAGAGTTTAAAAATTTTTTAAATGATAAATAAACTATGGTATAATATAAAAAATTTATGTATTTATTAATTTAAGTAGGAGCAAGGTTGTCTCGTCCACATAATATAACAATTCTAAATTGGAGGTGTTTGATGCAAAAGATTGCAACCGCAAAGGCGCAAAAATAAAAAATAAAAGCGCGAAATGAATAAAGAGACTAAAAATTGGCTAAATATGGTGGAATATGATCTAACAACCGCTAAACAAATGTTTAAGACGGGGCGGTATGTTTATGTTATTTTTATGTGTCATTTGGCAATTGAAAAAGTTCTTAAGGCAATTGTTTCTGAAGCGATAAATAAACTTCCTCCGAAAACGCATGACCTAATTTATTTATTGGATCTTGGAAAAATTAAGTTATCTGCGGATTTATTAGATTTTGTTGGCATAATTAATAATGCTGGAGTGGTAACAAGATATCCAGAAGATTTATCGAGGCTTGTATCTAATTATCCAAAAAATATTACTAAAAAATATCTAGATAAAACCATGGAGATAATAAAATGTTTAAAGCAGGATATAAGATTAAAAAATATATAAGTGAATATAAAGAGATGTTGCAAACATTAGGGATTAATATTGAAAAGGTGATTCTTTATGGTTCATTTGTAAGAGGAAAAGAACGTAAAGACAGTGATATTGATGTTGCTGTTATATCGAATGATTTTAAAAAAATGAATTTACGGGAAAGGCTTGAGGTTCTTGGCATTGCAGCTGCAAGGATAATGAAGCCAATTGAAGCGAAAGGTTACACATCAAAAGAATTCAATGTGAAAAATAAACTTGATTTTCTTTCTGAAATAAAGAGAACAGGCAAGGTCATTTATTTGTAAAATAATTTTATATTGTAAATTTTTAAATACTGGAGGTGTTTGATGCAAAAGATTGCAACCGCAAAGGCGCAAAGAAGTGTTGCAACCGCAAAAACGCAAAAATGGATAAAAAAGAATTAGATGATTTATTAAATAAAATTTTTAGATTAGGTTTTATGTTTTTATTTTTTGGTGCTGTTAATTATTTCGGAAAATGGAGTTAAGAAATGAGTAGATCGTTATCAGTTGAGCAGATTGAGAATAAGATTTTTCAGATTAGAGGCAAAAGGGTAATGTTAGATAAAGATTTAGCGGTTCTTTATGATGTTAAGCCCATAGCGCTGAGGCAGCAAGTAAAAAGGAATCGAGAGCGATTTCCCGAAGATTTTATGTTTCGAATTACAAATGCAGAAGTTAAAATTATGGTATCACAAAATGTGATACCATCGCTACAGGTTTTAGGTGGTTATTTGCCTTATGCATTTACCGAGCAAGGCGTGGCTATGCTTTCAAGCGTTTTACGCAGTAGGCGTGCGGTAATGGCAAATATACAAATTATGCGCGCATTTGTTAATTTCAAACGTATGGCGTTGACTTATACAGCGTTAAGGCGTAAGATTGAAACGATGGAAAAGAAATATGACTCGCATTTTAAAATGGTTTTTGATGCGCTTAGAAATTTGTTTGAACCGTCGACGGTTAAAGAAAAGAAAATAATTGGTTTTCATCCAAACCGTGATATTAAAAAAGGATAATTTTCTCGTATGCTTCGGGATAAAAAATTTACAGAGCAAATTTTTAGGTGTTTGATGCAAAAGAAAAATGTTTTAAAAATAATTTTTATGTTTTTAATGTTCGTAGGGGCGATTCCGTGTAATCGCCCAAATTATTGGGGCGAAAACATGGTTTCGCCCCTACTTTAATGATAGAGATAAAATTGTAGGCAGGAAGATAAATGAAAATAGTTAAACGGCTTGATAATCAGTTTTCCGAAGTCGTTAGGATGATTCATGAGGCTCGTTTTAATGCTATTAAAAGCGTTAATGCCGAACTCGTAAAATTATATTGGAATGTTGGTGGATATATAAGTAATAAGCTTAAGACTGCTGAGTGGGGTGATGCGGCAGTAGATCAACTGGCTTGTTATATTCAAAGCAAACATCCGGAATTTAAAGGTTTTAATCGGCGACGGCTATACCGGATGTGGCAGTTTCATGACGCTTATCATCAGAAAAAATTTGTGTCAGCACTGCTGACACAAATAAGTTGGACGAATCATCTATTGATTCTTTCGAAAACAAAGACTGAGAAAGAAAAAGAATTTTATAGTATAATCTGAAATATGTATAATTTAACCATTAGCGATATTAAAGAAAAATTAAATGGATATTTTTCTGCTCAACGAAAAATAAAGTTTGCCTATTTGTTTGGTTCCGCAGCATCTAATAAAACAAATAAATTTAGCGATATTGATATTGCTGTTTTTCTTAATGAGAATATCTCGATACAGGAATATAGCGATAGAAAACTGTCTATAATGAATGATTTGAGTAAGATTTTTGATAAGAATATTGATATTGTAATTTTAAATAATGCAAATTCTTTTTTAAAATATCAGGTATTAAAAAATGGCGTAGAAGTTTACGAATCTTATAAAGGGGCAAATCGCAATTTTAAAGTGTACGCAGTATTGGAATACTTTGATTTTCTTTTTATACGAAGAAATATGGAGGATGCGTTAATAAGAAGGATTAAGGAGCGCAAACATGGTTAAGCGTGATATTGTTATAGCAAAAATTGCCAATATCAATGATAGTTTATCTCGCCTCAAAGAAAAACAAGGGATTAGTTTAGGTAATTTTTTAAACAATAGAGATGTTCAAGATATTGTGCGTATAAATTTATTGGATGCGATTCAAGGTTGTATCGATATTGCAAGCCATATTATTTCCGATAATGATTGGGGGATACCGGGGAGTTTTTCAGGCTTGTTTGATGTTTTGTATGAAAAAAAAGTTATCAGTCGAGAGATGTTAGAAATTATGTGTTCTATGGCAGGTTTTCGCAATGTTATCGTTCATGAATATGCCAAAATAGATATGAATAAAGTTTTTAATATTTTTACAAATCAGTTGAGCGATATTGAAAAATACCTAGAAGAAATAGTTTTATATTGTAAACTTTAATTTTATTTTATGGAGGTGTTTGATGCAAAAGATTGCAACCGCAAAGGCGCAAAGAAGTGTTGCAACCGCAAAAACGCAAAAATGGATAAAAAAGAATTAGATGATTTATTAAATAAAATTTTTAGATTAGGTTTTATGTTTTTATTTTTTGGTGCTGTTAATTATTTCGGAAAATGGAGTTAAGAAATGAGTAGATCGTTATCAGTTGAGCAGATTGAGAATAAGATTTTTCAGATTAGAGGCAAAAGGGTAATGTTAGATAAAGATTTAGCGGTTCTTTATGATGTTAAGCCCATAGCGCTGAGGCAGCAAGTAAAAAGGAATCGAGAGCGATTTCCCGAAGATTTTATGTTTCGAATTACAAATGCAGAAGTTAAAATTATGGTATCACAAAATGTGATACCATCGCTACAGGTTTTAGGTGGTTATTTGCCTTATGCATTTACCGAGCAAGGCGTGGCTATGCTTTCAAGCGTTTTACGCAGTAGGCGTGCGGTAATGGCAAATATACAGATTATGCGCGCATTTGTTAATTTTAAACGTATGGCGTTGACTTATACAGCGTTAAGGCGTAAGATTGAAACGATGGAAAAGAAATATGACTCGCATTTTAAAATGGTTTTTGATGCGCTTAGAAATTTGTTTGAACCGCCGACGGTTAAAGAAAAGAAAATAATTGGTTTTCATCCAAACCGTGATATTAAAAAAGGTTGTCAATAAAATTTAGCGCTTTAGCGTATTTTGCGCTTTAGCGGCTGCAATGGAGGTGCTTAATGCAAAGTAAAATTTTCAGATTAGTTTTTGTGTTTTTGTTGTTTAGTGGTGTTAATTCTTTCGCCCAAGAAGAAACCATCACGCTTTCAACCTATTACCCCGCGCCTTATGGCGTATATAACGAACTAAAAGCAAAGAGGATGTGGATAGGTACAACTGGCGAAGGCGCGCAGGAGCAGTTCTTGAGTGGGGGATTTTTAGCTCTTTTGCAAGTAGGTGGTATTTATTCTCCACCAGAAGGCGCGGGATCCGATTATGGTACTACGTTGTATGCACAATATAATCGTACTAGGGATTATGCTAGTGCAATATTAGGACAGGGTTTGGTTGGAAGAAATGATACTATGTACTATGGTGTGCATGGACAGGTTAATAGTGGTATGTGGATACCCGAGAATGATTTTAATGAAGAGTCGTTTTCAGCCGGTGTATATGGCGAGACGATTCTTCCAGATAATAGTCGGAATCATTATGCACATGGAGTTGCGGGTAAAACAAATTCAGCTAGGCAATATTCAGCAGGTGTATTTGGAAAATCAACGCAAGGTCCTACTTATGGTGTATATGGTGTTACCTCTTCTACTTTTGATGGAGCAGCAGGGTTGTACGGTGAGGCTCTTGCCATAGCCGGGAATACTTACGGTGTATTAGGCTTGTCTCATTCTAATGCGGATAGTCCATCGGGTGTTATGGGCTATGTTGCTGATGATTTTCCTGAGAATAGTCTTTCAGATAGACCAACAGGAGTTTTTGGATATGTGGATGCGGGAGATAATCATGCTTATGGTGTTATGGGGAGGGTTAGTTGGACGGGTGTGCATAATAGAAATGCAGCTGTGTATGGTTTAATAGGTGATACTAATCGGATTTTTAACTTTAGTGCAAGTGTGTTTGGACAGGCGGCTTTATTTGAAAATAATGATGTACATGGAGTAGCTGGTGCTGCTCAAGGCGTTGCTTCTTGTGGCGTGTATGGTTGGTCGGATCAATATCGGGGAGTGGAAGGTTTTACTCGTAGTGATCAATCTTATGGAGGATATTTTACTGGCGGAAAAGGCTTGTATGGTTCAAGACTAATGGTAGGACGTGACACCGATTACGGTGATAATATTGCTGTTTTTACAGGTAATGTCTATATAAAAGGCAATTTTGATGTTACGGGGGTTGTTGCAGCAAGAGTAAAAAATTTTGTAATTGATCACCCACTCAACCCACAAAATAAAGATTTAGTTCATGCTTGCATTGAAGGACCAGAGGTTGCAGTTTACTATCGGGGAGAGGCGCAGTTAAAAGACGGTAAGGTTGAAATTATATTACCAGCATATTTTGAAAAACTTACCAGAAAAGAAAATCGTACTTTGCAATTAACTTGTATTGACGGAGCATCATTAATTTATCTAGATGGTAAAATAGCAGATAGCAAGTTTAAAGTTGCTACAACAAAAGATGGAAACCAAAATCAAAAATTCTATTGGGAAGTAAAAGCTGTGCGTGCTGACGTCGAACCATTAAAAGTAGAAGTCAGCAAAACCGGGGTCAGGCCTCGAAAATAGAAACTAATAAAAAATTAAAGAATTTATACCTCGAGAAATTATTGAGAATAAAATCTTATTAATTAGAGGCAAGAGAGTTATGCTAGACAGGGATTTAGCTATTCTATATGAAGTATCTACAAGAGTGCTTAATCAAGCGACGAAGTGTAATATTGAGCGGTTTCCGGAAGACTTTATGTTTCGATTGAATAAGGAAGAGTTTAAGAATTGGAGATCATAATTTGTGACTTCCAATTCTGACAGAATGGGATAAGGCGTAGGTCGGATTAGGAAAAAGAGAAAATGAAAAAGATTTGGGTAAATATAGCGCATTCGTTTAAAGAAGCAGAAGAGTCTGATATTAAATTTTATTTAGCTATGTCTGGCGCAAAAAAACTTGCGCTGATGCAATCCTTAAGAGAAGATTATTATAAAATTAAAGGTAAATATGGAATTAGAAAAGGACTTCAAAGAGTTATTAAAGTTATTCAATAAGAATAAAGTTAGGTATTGCGTTGTCGGGGCGTATGCTGTTGCGTTTTATTCAAAACCAAGATATAGTAAAGATATAGATTTATTAGTTGAGCCTGATTTAGAAAATGGTAAAAAAATCATAAAATCACTTAGAGAGTTTGGTTTTAGTAGTCTAAAATTGAAACCAGAAGACTTTGAGAGAGAAGGAGCAATTATACAACTTGGGTATGAACCTGTAAGAGTTGATCTTTTAACTTCGATAAGCGGAAGTAAATTTAAAGAAATATGGCGTGGCAGAAAAACTTCTAAAATAGCCGGACAAAAAATTATAATTATCGGGTTTAGAGAATTAATAAAGAGTAAGAAAATTTCTAATCGGCCGATAGACAAGATTGACGTAGATTATTTATTAAAATTTAAAAATAAACGATCTAGATAAATATAACTAAATCCGACCGCCTAGGTTGGATAAGTGGAGGTAGATAAAGAATGGGCAGGGCTAAATTATTTTTGGGAATATTAATTTGTTTTATTTTTTTCCCAATTCATACATTTGCCGCAAAAGAAACAGTTTGGCAGCAACTTAACCTTGGCCCGGATTTTAATTTCTATTCAGTATGCGTTCACCCAAAAAATAAAGATATAATCTTTGTTGGCACAGACCGCTCAGTTTTAAAAGTTATAAAAGAAAAAGAGGCTCAGGAAGTTTTAAATGTCACAGGGGATACTAAAACCGTAAATTATTTGTCTTATTTTCAATATAAAAAACGAAATATTCTTTTTGCTGCAACCGGCAATGGGTTGTTTATTAGTAAAAATGACGGCCGTAATTGGAATAAAGTTTTTGACGGAAAAAGCCGAGGAGAAAAGAATTGCAATTATGTTTGTGTTAGCCTGAATAGGATTTTTCTTGCTACAGATTACGGGCTTTTCTATAGTGATGATTTAAAAACTTGGAATAAGGTTAGCGGCGATTTACTAAATACAGAGGTTTTGAATATAATAGCAGATTATAGTAATCCGAAAGTTTTATATGCTGTTTCAAGTAGAGGTGTTTTTAAATCACTCGATTTAGGCCAGTATTGGCAGAGAATTTTTACCTGGATTGCGCAAGATACCGAAGAAAGCGATGAGAATAGCGATGATGATAAGCTTAGCGAGGAAACAAGTATTTCGCAAATAAATTTTATTGCCCAAGATAGAAAAAAACATAATATTTTTTATTTAGCAACAATATTCGGGATTTTTAAATCAGAAGACGATGCTGGAACTTGGCAGAAGTTTAATGAACAAGGATTATTTGATAGAAAATTAATTCAGGTTTTTGTTTCAAAGGAAAATAACCTTTATGTTTTATCAAAGAGAAGTATTTTTGAATATAAAGATGAAATTTGGCATAACCTATACCGCGGCCTTGATTCAGAGAATTTAAGATTTTTATTTCAAGATATTGAAGATAATTTTTTATTAGCGACACAGCAAGGTTTATATAGGTCCAAAGAAGAATTAATAAGAGATAATAAAATTGTTAAAGACGAAAAAAATATTTTAGAGCATTTTAAGGATGAGCCAACTATTCAAGATGTGCAAAAAGTTGCTATAAAATATGCAGAAGTCAGCCCTCAAAAAATCATAAATTGGCGAAGACAGGCAGCTGCAAGAGCGTTTTTACCAGAGTTGGATTTAGCCTATGATAAAAATGTCTATGGTTCATCAACAGGGGCTTTTGCGGTTGGGCCAAAAGATTGGGGAGTAAATTTTAAGTGGGATTTAGCAGATTTAATATATAACCCAGATCAAACATCTATCGACGTTCGTAGCCGTCTAATGGTGCAGTTGCGCGATGATATTTTAAATGAGGTTACCCGTATTTATTTTGAGAGGCGCCGGCTGCAGGCAGAACTTTTTATGTCTCCTCCGCAAGATACTCGCAAGATTATAGAAAAAGAACTGCGGCTTGAGGAATTAACGGCATCAATAGATGCTTTGACTGGCGGGTATTTTAGTAAGGCAATTGAAAAATCTAAAAAATATTCAAAAAATAAACGAGGTGAAAGATGAATAGGAATGGTAATACAAGGATAATATTTTTAGTAGTATTAGTAGTGCTTGCTTTTGGTGCGGCAGTATCAACATTTTTATCTTGGCAGAAAGAGAAAGATAAAAGGATTGGTTTAGAAGCGCAAGTTGATGATCTGCAAAAAAGGAAAAAAGATTTAGAGATGACTTTGGATGCAACGCGTAAAGAAGTAGTTATTTTAAAAGATAAACTTTCAGAAAGCGAGGCAGATTTATTATCATTAGTTAGCCAATTTGAATCTGAAAAAAGTGAAAGGCAGAGAGTTTCCAAAGAATTAGACGAGGTAAAAGCTGATTTAAATTCAATGAATAATTTAAAGTCTAAGATAGAGATAGAACTTAATCAAACAAAGAAAGAGTTAAGCGAGGCAAAAGCGAAATTCTCTGATCTTGTAAAAGCAAAACAGAAATTAGAAGAAAAAGTGAAAGAATTTGAGTCATCATCAGATAAAGTCGAGCTCGGGAAAATTATAATCAGCCCTAAGAAGACTGACAAGTTTCAGGCGCAAATTTTGACTTTAAATAAAGAATACAACTTTATAGTGATTAATTTAGGGCAAAAAGACGGATTTAAAACATCAGATGTATTCTTTATAAATGATTCTAAAGGTGTATCACTCGGCAAGGGCTATATCGAGGAAGCAAAAGAAGCTATGTCCGTTTTAAGCTTTACAGAGAGAGATATCGTTGGTAAGCTAAAAGAAGGAGATAATCTTATTCTTAAAGTTGAGCAATGATTTCTTTTTTAGTTAAGCCAGCATCGAAAGTAAAAGGGGATATTAAAATCCCTTTTGATAAATCAATAACTCACCGGGCTATAATCCTAGCATCCATAGGCAAGGGTTTAACTAAAATTAAAAATTTTTCTTCAAGCCGTGATTGTTTTTACACCTTAAGAATTTTTAAACGACTAGGTATTAAAATTAATAGAAAAAAAACTTTGGCGCAAATTCAAGGCAAAGGTTTGTTTGGTTTAAGGCCGCCTCAAACCC
The DNA here is from genome assembly GCA_040753015.1 of Candidatus Omnitrophota bacterium. Classification (GTDB taxonomy): domain Bacteria; phylum Omnitrophota; class Gorgyraeia; order Gygaellales; family JBFMHM01; genus JBFMHM01. The sequence continues at coordinate 327,566 of JBFMHM010000001.1, read as the reverse complement.
CTCTCTATGCTGGTGAATCTGGTACAACAATAAGGATACTGCTCGGTTTACTTGTAGGGCAAAAATTCAAAAGTAAATTACAAGCTGCCCCTTCTTTGAATAAGCGGCCAATGGGGCGTGTAATTAAGCCTTTAGAATTGATGGGGGCAGAAATAAGTGCAAAGTGCAAAGCGAAAAACGCAAAACGAGAATATTATCCGCCATTAACTATAAAACCAGCAGAGTTGCACGGGATAAAATATAAATTAGAGGTTGCTTCAGCGCAGGTTAAGTCAGCAATTCTTTTGGCCGGACTTTATGCGAAGGGTAAGACTGGAATAATTGAATCACAGGTTTGCCGTGACCATACAGAGCGGATGTTAAAATTATTTGGTGCTGATATAAAAATTTCCGCTATAGGCGGAAAAAATAAGACAGGCCGTTTAATTTCCTTGAATCAGATAAAACAATTAGTTTCACCAGGAGAAATTATTATACCAGGAGATTTTTCTTCGGCAATATTTTTTATCGTCGCTGCTTTAATTATTTTTGGTTCAGAAATAATAATTAGGAATGTGGGTTTAAATCCTACGCGTACAGGTGCTTTAAAGGTACTTTTACGTATGAATGCGGATATTAAAATTAAAAATTATAGAATTGAAAGCGGGGAGCCGATTGGTGATATTGTAGTAGTAGGGGGCAGGCATGCTCGCCCCCTACGGGCAACTAGGATTAAACATCAGGAGTTGCCTCTTTTAATTGACGAGATACCTATTTTAATGGTTGCAGCGTGTATGGCTTGCGGCACTACTATAATTGAACAAGCTAAAGAATTACGCGTCAAAGAAACAGACCGGATTAGCTCTATGGTAGTTAATTTAAGAAAAATGGGCGCAAATATAGAAGTTAAAAAAGACGATACAATTATTATAAATGGGCCTGTTAAATTAAGAGGCGTGAAATTAAAGAGTTTTAATGATCATCGTAGCGCAATGAGTTTAGTAATTGCTGCATTAGCCGCGCAAGGCTGTTCTAGGCTTGATGATATTTCTTGTGTAAATAAATCTTTCCCAGAGTTTAAAAAATTAATAAAAAAAGTTGCATTCTAATTTCATTTATGCTAAAATTCATTTTTAGCACTCGCAGCTTGAGATTGCTAAAATAGGGGAATTAATATGATTAGAATAGCTGATTTAGAGGCAAGACGGAAAAATATACTTGGCGCAATAATAGAGTCTTTTATCGCTAACTCGTTTCCGATAAGTTCAGAATTTATTGCTAAAGAGTTTAATTTTGGTTTAAGTTCTGCTACTATTCGTAATGCCATGGCAGATTTAGAGGAGATGGAATTTATAACACATCCACATACTTCTGCCGGGAGGATCCCGACCGATAAGGGATATCGTTTTTATGTAGATAATATTTTAGGCCATAATGAAATACAGGGGTGTCAAAAGGAAATGATAAGCAAGGAGTTAGATTTTGATAATTTAGATATTTCAGAGTTTCTTGAAAAAGCTTCGGACATGCTGGCAAGATTATCGCATTATCCAAGCCTCGTGTCATTTACGGATTGGGAGCATAAAATTTATTTTAATGGTACTTCTTTTATCTTTGAGCATCCGGAATTTAACGATATCAAAAAATTGCGTGCATTGTTTGGCGCATTAGAAGAAAAAGAGAATTTATTAAAGACAATTAATCAGAATATCGAAGAACCTTTGAAAATTTATATTGGCCAAGAAAACATTATAGATGAAATGAAGGATTGTACAATGATTATATCTACTTATAAAAGAAAAGCTAGGCCTGCTGGCAGGATTGCTGTATTAGGCCCAACGCGTCTTCGTTATTCTCAAGTTATACCTTTGATCGAATATACGTCGTGTCTTTTATCTGATTTTTTCGGTGAAATTGATGAATAATAAAAAAGAAGATAAGCCAGAAGAGGAAATTTTGCATCCTCAAGATGAAAAAAAGTTAATTTCGATTAATGAAGATGAGCTTATTTTATTAAGAGAAGAAGCTAAAAAAGCCAAAGATTGCTGGGATAAATATTTGAGGTTACAGGCAGAATTTGATAATGTAAGAAAAAGGATGCAGAAAGAACAAGATTTGTTTATTAAGTTTGCTAATGAAGGATTGATTGTTGAATTACTTGGTATTTTAGATGATCTCGAGCGTACAGTTGAAGCCGCGGAAGAAGAAAGAGAAGATTTTACTACTTTTTTAAAAGGGATAGAAATGATTTTAGCGCATCTTTACGAATTATTAAAAAAGAAAGGGCTTTTGCCAATTGAGGCAAAGGGAAAAAAGTTTGATCCGAGTATGCATGAGGCTTTATTAGTTGAAGAAACAGATAAATTCCCAGAGAATGTTGTGATTGAAGAATTGCAAAAAGGCTACAAATTAGAAGACCGTGTAATTAGGACGGCAAAGGTCAAAGTTGCAACCGCAAAGAAGCAAAAATAGCAAAAGCGCAAAAAAGTTGCAACCGCAAAGAAGCAAAAATAGCAAAAGCGCAAAATGGATAAACAACAATTAGATGAATTATCAAATAAGGTTATTGGCATCGCAATAGAAGTTCATAAACATTTAGGTCCTGGTTTCGTAGAGAAGATTTATCAGACAGCTTTAGCTTATGAATTTGATAAATTAAACATTAGGCATAATAAAGAAAAAGAAATCCAAGTTAAATATAAAGAATTATATATTGGTTCTCAAAGGATAGATTTTTTAATAGGAGATTTGATTATTTTGGAATTAAAATGTGTTTCAGAAATTAATGATATTCATTTGGCACAAACAATATCGTATCTAAAAGCAGTTGATGTGAAATTGGGTTTGATATTAAATTTTGCAAAACCAAGATTAGAAATAAAAAGAGTTGTTAATAATATTTAGCGCTTTAGCGTATTTAGCGCTTTAGCGGTTGCAATGGAGGTGTGGCAATGGCAAAAGTTATAGGCATTGATTTAGGTACTTCAAATTCAGCGGCTAGCGTTATGGAAGGTTCGAGGCCGGTTATTATTCCTTCAGCTGAAGGCGCGGGTGTTGCTTCTGGTAAAGCATTTCCTTCTTATGTAGCGTTTACTAAGGAAGGAGAGCGTTTAGTTGGAGAACCGGCTCGTCGTCAGGCAGCAGTTAATCCAGAAGGTACTATTTTTGCGGCAAAGCGTAAGATGGGCGAAGATTTTCATTTTAAGGCCTATGGTAAGGAATATACGCCTCAACAGATTTCCGCATTTATTTTACAGAAAATAAAACAGGATGCTGAAAGTTATCTTGGTGATAAGGTAGAAGAAGTAGTTATTACATGCCCTGCTTATTTTAATGATAATCAGCGGACAGCAACTAAAGATGCTGGCGAGATTGCAGGGTTAAAAGTCTTACGTGTTATAAATGAACCAACGGCAGCTTGTCTTGCTTATGGACTGCAAAAAAGCGAGAAAGAGCAAAAAATAATGGTTTTCGATTTTGGCGGCGGGACTTTAGATGTCACTATTATGGAAATGGCGCAAGGTGTATTTGAAGTAAAATCTACATCTGGTGATACGCATCTAGGCGGTACAGATATGGATAATATTTTAATTGATTATATAGCTGAGCAATTTAAGAGAGAGACGGGAATTGATTTAAGAAAAGATAAAATGGCTACCCAGAGAGTTAGAGAGGCCGCAGAGAAAGCAAAGATCGAGTTGTCTAGCACTCTTACAACAGATATTAATTTACCATTTATCACGGCTGATTCTTCTGGGCCTAAGCATTTAACAATGTCTATAACACGTGCAAAACTAGAGGATTTAGTATCGCCGATTATTGATAAGTGTAAGCATCCTATGGAAATTGCATTAACAGATGCAAAGCTTGAAAGCCGTGATATCGATCGTATAATTATGGTAGGTGGCCCTACGCGTATGCCGATTATGCAAAAATTTGTCGAAGATTATGTTGGTAAAAAAATTGAGCGTGGGGTAGACCCGATGGAATGCGTTGCTATGGGTGCTGCAATTCAAGCATCGATTATTAAAGGTGATACAAAGGATGTATTACTTTTAGACGTAACTCCTTTATCGCTTGGTATTGAGACTTTAGGTGGGGTATGTACTCGTCTTATTGAAAGAAATACTACTATTCCAACAAGAAAATCGCAAGTATTTTCAACTGCGGCTGATAATCAAACCGCAGTAACAATTAGGGTTTTGCAAGGTGAACGTCAAATGGCAGATGATAATGTGGAACTAGGAAGATTTGACTTAGTTGGAATTCCGCCGGCACCTCGAGGTATTCCACAGATTGAGGTTGCTTTTGATATTGATGCAAACGGTATAGTTCATGTTTCCGCTAAAGACCTAGGCACTAAAAAAGAACAGTCGATCAAGATTACTGCTCCTAAAAAACTTTCTCAGGAAGAGATTGATAGGATGGTTCGTGACGCGGATAAATTTGCTGAGACGGATAAAAGACGAAAAGAAGAAGTTGAAGTTGTTAATCAGGCAGATACTTTAGTCTATTCAACCGAAAAGGCGCTTAAAGATTATGGCGATAAAGTTTCACAGCAAGAGAAAGGCGATATTGAGGCAAAGATCAATGATTTAAAGGCAGCTATAAAGGATAAAAATGTTGATCGTATTCGAAAAGGAATGGAAGATTTAAGTAAAGCATCGCATAAACTTGCCGAAGAGATTTATAAGCAGGAGGCGGCGAAACAAAAGCCCGCCTCTCAGGCAGAAGATAAAGGACCACAGGAAGATAAAGGCGGTAAATCTGCCGAAGGTGGATCCGCTTCAAACAAAGAAGACATTATAGACGCTGAATATCGCGAGGAAGATGATAAAAAATAATGTCTACAAAAAGAGATTATTATGAAATATTAGGTATCAGTAAAAGCGCTTCTTTAGATGAGGTAAAGAAAGCTTATCGTACGCTTGCTTTAAAATATCATCCAGATAGAGTGCCGCATGAAAAAAAGAAAGAAGCGGAGGAACAATTTAAAGAATTATCCGAGGCCTATGCGGTTTTATCTGATTCTCAGAAACGTTCTCTTTATGATCAATATGGGCATGCGGGCGTAGACCAAAAATATAGCTATCAAGATATCTTTAAAGGCGCTGATTTCTCGAGTATTTTTGGAGAAGGTTTTGGTGGTGGATTATTTGATGAGATTTTTAGTGATTTAGGTTTTGATATTTTTGGTGCGGGCCAAAGGAGAACCCGTCATAATAGAGAACGTGGTCGCGATTTACAGGTTCAGGTAGATATAACTTTAGAAGAAGCATTCAAAGGCGTTAGTAAGACAGTAAAAATAAGCCGTTATGATTTATGCAAGGAATGTTTGGGCACGGGTGCAAAACCAGGAACGAAAAAAACAACTTGTCCAGAATGCCGGGGTAAGGGCCATATAACAGTATCTAGTGGTTTTTTTAATCTTAGGCAGACTTGTTCCAGGTGCCGCGGTGAAGGTGAAATTATTGCACATCCTTGTCCTATTTGTCATGGACAGGCAAGGGTTAAAACAGCTCATAAAATTGAAGTGAAGATACCTGCAGGAGTTGATACTGGTTCGAATTTACGCTTGAGAGGTGAAGGAGAAGAGGGTAAAGCAGGCGCAGGGGATCTTTATGTGGTAATTAATGTCCTAGAGGATAGAAAATTTTCTCGCCGGGATAATGATATTATAGTTGAAGTTTTTGTAAGTATGGTAAAGGCGGCTTTGGGTGGCGAGATTGAAGTGCCAACGCTTGAAGGTGATGTAAGAATGAAAATACCGCAAGGCACACAAACAGGGAAAATTTTTCGTCTAAGAGATAAAGGTATGCCGGATGTCCATGGCAGAAGTCGCGGCGATGAGCTGGTCGTAGTTAATATTGAAATTCCTCAATCTTTGAATACAAAACAAAGAGAATTGTTAGAGGAATTTGCAAGAATTTCCGGCGAAAATATTGATAATAAAGAATCGTTTACTGATAAAATAAAAAAAGCATTTAAGTAGGGAGGAAGTTGTGCCAACATATGAATATGAATGTTTAAGCTGTGGTGAGGTTTTTGAAAAATTCCAAAATATAAACGATGTACCTTTAGAAAGTTGTCCAAAGTGTAATCAGAAGGTGAAAAGGCTTCTTGGAACCGGCGGCGGATTTATTTTTAAAGGTTCTGGTTTTTACGCTACGGATTATCGTAAAGGCGGTGCAAACCAAGGTTCGTCTGCATCTCAATCTTGCCCAATGGCCGATAAAAATAAAGGCTGCCAAGGCTGTAACCACAAGCATTAATTTTAGAAGGAGCAGTTTGAAAAAATTTATTTTCTATTGGCTGCCTTTTTTTATTTGGTCCGGATTTTTGTATTATCTTTCTTCAAGGCCTGCTTATTTTTTTCCCAAGACAAATATACCTTTTTCTGATAAAATAGTTCATGTATTTGAGTATATTGTTTTCTCGATTTTACTTTTTAGGGCGCTAAAAGCATATATTAAAAATTTTAAGTATATTTTTATTATTTTTATTGTATTATATTGCACAGTGGTATTTGGTATGATTGATGAATTACATCAGGCTTTTGTACCTGGACGTAATGCAGCAATGCCCGATTTAGTTAGTGATATGCTCGGGGCAATTATTGGGATAACGTTAATTCGATGACAGAGATTAAAGAATTTAAAGGTTTTGTTTATAATCAAGATAAGATTAGTGACTTGTCAAAGGTAGTTTGTCCGCCTTACGATGTAATTAATGAGCATCAGAGGCGGGCCTATGCACAGAAAGATCCTTCTAATTTAATCCATGTACTTTTGAGTCAAGGGCAAGATGGACTTGACAAATATAAGTCTGCTTCAAATAAATTTCAAGAGTTAATTTCGAATAATATTCTTATACAAGATAATGAGCCAGCGGTTTATTTATACGACCATCAATATATTATTAATAATGAGAAAAAAAATCGGCTAGGTTTTATTGCCTTATTAAAGATTGATGAAAAAGGGGCTGTTTTTCCTCACGAAAATACTCATTTACCAGCAAAGCTCGATCGTTTTGAACTTCTAAGCCATGTGAAAGCGAATTTAAGCCCAATTTTTATTATGTTTTCTGATAAAGAGCGTATGCTCAAGAGAATATTTGACGAAAAATTAAAACTTTCTAAGCCAGATATTAATATAGTTGATATTGATGGAGCTAGTCATAGGATTTGGAAAGTTGTAGATAAAGAGATAATCAAATTAATAAAAAATAATCTTATAGATAAGCCGATGTTTATTGCTGACGGGCATCATCGTTATGAAGTCGCCAGCCAATTTAGACAAAGTATGAAAAATATTTCGGAAAAATTTACCGGCGATGAAAGTTTTAATTATGTTATGAGTTATTTTACTGATGTCGATTCTAGCGATTTAACAATATTACCGATTCACCGCCTGGTTAAAGAAAAAAGCGATAATACTGTAGGTATATTATCTGAATATTTCGATATTAAAAATATTAAATCAGGCAGCGAATTAGATTTACTTATGAAAAAAAATATAGATGCGCATGTTTTTGGTTTATATGACGGGAAGTTTTATTTTTTAAAACTAAAAAACGATAATTTAATTGAACAATATGTTGATTTAGATAAACCGCATGCATATAAAAAACTGGATGTAACGATCCTGAAATATTTGATGCTAAAGCCGCTTTTTGGCAATCCGGATACAGAGGTAAAGTATACGATAGAAATTAATGAGGCAGTAAATTTGGTTGATAGAAAAGATTTTGAGCTAGCAATATTCGTTAACCCAATAAAGATTGAAGATTTAATTAAAATTGCGAGTTTTAAGGAAAAGATGCCTCAGAAATCAACCTATTTTTATCCCAAGGTTCTTTCCGGAATAGTAATACATAAGTTTGAAGAATTTGGTATTTTAAATCAGGTGAGATAATCTTTATGTTTTTTGGAAAATCAAAATATACATTAGTTAAAATAAAAAAGAAAGAGATTCCAGAGGGGCTTTGGACGAAGTGCCCGGATTGCGGAGAAGTTTTATATAACAAAACGCTTTATGAAAATTTTAAAGTGTGTTCTAAATGTAATTATCATTTTGTTTTGACATCGCGCGAAAGAATTGATTTATTAATTGATAAAGACACTTTTCAAGAATTTGACGCAAAAATGTATTCGCAAGATCCCTTGCAGTTTAAGGGACCTAAGACTTATAAAGAGAAACTTGCCGAAGATCAGAAAGCAACAGGTTTAGTTGATGCTGTTATAACTGGAGAGGGCAGGCTTTTAGATACAAAAATAATTTTCGCTGTTACGGATTCAAGGTTTATTATGGGATCGATGGGGTCGGTAGTTGGTGAAAAAATTACCCGTGCAATTGAGGCTGCGACAAAAAAGAAACTTCCTATAATAATTGTTTCTGGATCAGGAGGCGGGGCAAGGATGTATGAGGGTATGCTTTCTTTGATGCAGATGTCAAAAACATCAAGCGCACTTTCTCGGCATCATGATTCAGGGCTTCTTTTTATATCAGTCCTTACTAATCCAACAATGGCAGGAATTATGGCATCTTTCGCGGCATTAGGCGATATTATTATTGCAGAGCCAAAGGCATTAATTGGTTTTGCTGGGCCGAGGGTTATTGAGCAAACAATCCGGCAGAAGCTTCCAGAGGGATTTCAACGTTCCGAGTTTTTATTAGAACATGGCCTAATTGATCTTGTTTGTCATCGTAAACAACTAAAGGAGATGCTCGCTAAAACCCTAGATTATGCTTTGAATTGACAGAATTAAGAATTAAAGTATAATAATTATATTTATTATAATATTAAATTACATTAGGTTATTTTTTTATGTCTAAATATATAATTGCAGTTGATTTAGGTGGTACGAATACCAAACTCGGCCTTTTTAATACCCAGCTTAAAATTATCTCTAAGCGGATCCTGCCGACAAAAGGATTTACTTCAAAACAAGATCTCATTGATGGTTTAATCTTTTCTATTGAAGAAATGTTAGGAGATAAGAATATAACTTTAAAGCAACTTTGTGGTATTGGTATGGGTTTGCCAGGCCCGGTAAATCCCGTAAAGGGGGTTGTTCACTATTTTCCAAATATTCCTGGTTGGAAGGAAGTACCTCTTAGGGCATTGATAAATAAAAATATAAAAACCCCTGTTTATATTGATAATGATTCTAATTTGGCTGCGCTTGCAGAATATAAATTTGGAGCTGCTAAGAATACAACTAGTTCGATTTGTGTTACTTTAGGTACAGGCGTTGGTGGCGGTATTATTATTAATGGTAAAATTTATCGCGGATATAATTATGCAGCTGGCGAGGTAGGGCATATTCCTATTGATCAAGACGGCCCAATATGTAATTGTGGGGGGATGGGATGCCTAGAGCGTTATATAGGCAATAGATTTATTTTACAGAAGGTATTCACATTATTTAGCAAGGAATACACGTTAGAAGAAATAAGCCAAATGGCAAAATGTGGCGATAAAAGAGCGCTTAACCTATGGGAAGCAGTTGGCAGGCATTTAGGTATTGCTTTAACTGGGGTTGTTAATTTTTTTAATCCCGAGATGATTGTTTTAGGAGGCGGTATTTCTGCGGCCGGTAAGATACTTTTTGATACTGTTAAAAAAACAATAAAAGAACGGGCAATGTCACCGGCAAATGCAGTAAAAGTTGAGAAAGCTAAACTTTCAGAAAATGCTGGTCTTATGGGTGCGGCGTGTTTAGTGCTAGAAGGTATTTAATTATTAAATGCTCGTTTTGCTTTCTGCTTTTTAATTTCTGCTTTTTACTTTCCTGTTATGCTCAAGATAATAAACAACCTATTTCTGTAAATGGCGATACAGTAGAATATTTAACCAAAGAGAAAAAGATTATTGCATCTGGCAATGTAGTAGTTGTTTATCAGGGATCAAAATTAACGTGCGATAATCTAGAAGTTTCTACTCAGACAAAAGACGGCATAGCATCTGGTAACGTCGTCCTGAGGCATAAAGATATAGTTATGCGCGGGGAAAAAATTAATTATAATTTTGATACAAAAACCGGCAAGATTGTTAATGCTGATATTGATGCGCCGCCAATGTATGCACACGGGGATTTAATTAACAAGGATCAAGGCAATAGAACAGTAATCGATGGCGGATACGTAACAAGCTGTGATTTAGAGCATCCGCATTACCGAATTCGTACAAGGCAGATCGAATTTTATCCTGATGAAAAAATAATTGCAAAAAATGTAAAAATATTTGCCGGGAATATACCAATTTTCTTTTTTCCGCGATTCGTGCATTATTTAAAAACCGATAATGCTTTTAACTTTAATATTACTCCAGGCAGTAGTAAAGATTGGGGAACTTTTATTTTGACTAAAACAAGGTTCAATTTATCTGATAAAGTTAGGGGGCGTGTTTATCTGGACTATAGAGAAAGAAGGGGCTGGGGGGAAGGTTTTGGCATTAATTATGATTATGGGGCACTCGGCGCAGGCGATTATAAAGCTTATTATACGAATGAACAGATACCCGAGGCAGGGCCTGGAACAACCGAGCGCCAAAGGTATTTATTGCGTTTTCGTCATAAGACACAGCTTAAGAATACCGATATAATTTCTGAATTCCATAGGACGAGCGATATTAATTTTTTGAAAGACTATTTTTATAGGGAATATCAAAGCGATGTCCAGCCAAAATCTTATATTTATGTAACCCATAATTTTTTGCCTATTAATTCAAATTTAAGCGCTTATTACTTGAAACGTACAAATCATTTTTATTCTGAAATTGATAAGTTGCCCGAGATAAAATTCGAAACAAATAACCAATCTTTATTTGGTAGCCCGGTATATTTTAAAAATATAACAACGCTTACAAATTTTACTCATAAATTCATAAGCCCTACTGATATTGATTATGATCAGGTGAGATTTGATACATTAAATAAACTTTCTTTTCCTTTTAAGGCCGCTTTTTTAGAACTGACGCCTTATGGTGGGTCAAGAGAAACGTTTTATAAAAAGGATATAGCAGGTGATGGTATCGCACCAAGGACAGCTGTAGTTGCAGGCCTTGATGCTAGTGCAAAATTATTTAAAGTCTATGATTTTAAAATGGATAGTTTTGGGCTTGATATAAATAAAATCCGCCATATAATTAATCCTGTAGCAAGGTTCAGTTATACTCATAAGCCAACTATACCAGCTGATAAATTAAGAGAATTCGATGATATTGATAAAATAGAAAATGACAAGCAGGTTATTATTGAATTGATAAATAAATTACAAACAAAAACAAAAAATGATGTTTCTCGTGATTTAGCAATTTTTAGAGTAGATACGAGTTATATATTTAAAGATTTCTATACAGGAAAAGGCAAATTTTCCAATATATACTTTGATCTTGAAATATGGCCGTATGAATGGGTGCATTTTGAAACAGAGGCAACATATGATAAGAGCTTAAATGTATTCGATACGGTTAACATAGATTTAGATTTAAATCAAAAAAAATGGAGCTATTTAACCGGGTTTCGTTATAGACGGTCAGTAGGTAAGCAGATGATTAGTCAGTTTCGCTATAGGATTAATCCTTTGTGGGAATTTAGAACATATCAACGTTTTGAATTTTCGCGGGCCACAGATGCTTATGGTGAGCCGTTATATGGTTTAAGGGAACAGGAATATGCTATTTCGCGCGATTTGCATTGTTGGTTATTAAGTATGGCTTATAATGTTAAGAAAAATGGCGGGCATACTGTTTGGTTTACTTTAACCTGTAAGGCGTTTCCTGAAGCTGAACTTAGGATGGACGCAACCTATAGCGGCCCAAGAACGGAGTCTTCTCGAGCATGGTGATAACAGTTATTGGTTCAGGATATGTGGGGTTGGTTAGCGGAGCTTGTTTTGCCGAGCTGGGGAATGAGGTTATCTGTGTTGATAGTAATAGAAAAAAAATTGCCGATTTAAAAAAGCTCATTATGCCTATTTATGAGCCGGGGTTAAAAGAATTAGTTGAAAGGAATGTTTTAGAGAGACGCCTTAAATTTTCTACAAGTATAAAAGAAGCAATAAAAGATTCTTTGGTTATATTTATTGCTGTTGGTACTCCGCCCAGAGATAACGGAGAAGCGGATTTAACTTTTGTTGAAAATGTTGCAGAAGAAATTGCAGAAAATATGGCTTCCTATAAGCTTATTGTTGAAAAATCAACTGTTCCTGTTGAGACAGGTATGTGGGTTGAACATACAATTCGCGTGAATATTAGAAAAAATATTAAGTTTGATGTTGCGTCAAACCCGGAATTTTTAAGAGAGGGCACGGCGATTAATGATTTTATGCATCCGGATCGGATTATATTAGGAGTTAAAAGTAAAAAGGCAGAGAATATTCTAAAAGAGTTATACTTACCTCTCAATGCGCCGATTTTGGTTACGGATATTAAAAGCGCAGAGCTTATTAAACATGCCTCAAATTCATTTTTAGCGGCAAAGATTTCTTTTATTAATGCTATTAGCCAAATTGCAGAAAAAACTGGCGCAGACATTGAGAAGATTGCGCAGGGTATTGGGTTAGATAAAAGAATCGGCAGGCCTTTCCTAGATTCTGGTTTAGGTTATGGTGGATTCTGTTTCCCGAAAGATATTGATGCATTTATAAGGATTAGCCAAAAAATTGGTTATGATTTTAGGCTACTTGAAGAAGTTAAAAAAATTAATGATAATCAGAAAAATATTTTTTTAAAAAAAATTAAAGATAGCCTATGGATTATAAAAGGCAAGAATATTGGTATTTTGGGGCTTTCTTTTAAACCAAATACAGATGATATGCGTTTTGCACCATCAATAGACATTATTAACGAGCTGTCTAAAGAAGGCGCAAAATTAAAGGCCTTTGATCCGCAGGCGATGCCGACAGCAAAAAAATTAGGTCTGCCTTTAAAATATTGTAATAGCGTTTATGATCTTGTTCGTAGATGCGACTGTCTTTGTGTTATTACCGAATGGAATGAATTCAAAGAATTGGATTTCTCAAAAATTAAAAAACTTATGCACCAACCTATAATAATTGATGGAAGGAATATGTATGATAAAAGGAAGTTAGAGAAAATTGGTTTTAAATATTTAGGGATGGGTAGATGAGCTTAACTATTAAAGAAAAAATTATAAGTAAAGATGCAAAGATAGCTGTGATTGGTTTAGGCTATGTTGGCTTGCCTCTAGCTGTTGAATTTGCAAAAAAGGGGTTTTGTGTTTTTGGGATTGATTCCGATCGTGACAGGGTAGAGAAAGCAAAAAATGCACAACGTTATATATTGGATGTAGAAAAAAAAGACTTAGAGCTTGTTATAGGGAATAAAAAATTATTTCCCACAAATAATTTTTCAATTCTAAACGATGCTGATATTATAATTATTTGCGTGCCGACCCCGTTAAAAGGAAAGTATCAACCCAATGTTTCATATATCCTTGCGGCTGTAAAGCAGATTGCAAAATATTTACATAAAGGGCAGTTGATAGTTTTAGAGAGCACGACATATCCGGGGACAACTGATGAGCTTATTTTGCCAATATTGCAACAAAGTGGATTAAAGTGCGGAAGTGATTTTTATCTAGCTTTTTCGCCAGAGCGTATTGATCCAGGAAATGCTAATTTTCCGCTAAAAAAAATACCTAAAATCGTTGGCGGTATTACAAAGGAATCGGGAGAGCTAACTAAACTGCTTTATGAAAATATAGTAGTGAAGGTTCATCTTGTTTCATCGAGCCGGGCAGCAGAAACAGTTAAGCTTTTAGAGAACACTTTTAGGTTAATAAACATAAGTTTGATTAATGAGCTTGCAATTATGGCTCACAGAATGGGCATAGATGTATGGGAGGTAATTGAGGCGGCAAAGACAAAGCCTTTTGGTTTTATGCCTTTTTATCCTAGCTCTGGAGTTGGTGGGCATTGTTTAGATAAAAATGAACTAGTCTTTGTCAAAGAAGAAAATAAGCTGAAAACTATGCCTATATCCAGCCTTGTTGAGCATATTAATAATGATCCAGCAGATAATGTTAAAGTTTTATCTTTCGATCCAATAAAAAGAAAAACATGTTTTAAAAATATTACAGCAGCAGCTGTTAGGCCTTATAGCGGAACAATGGTTAATATTAAGACGCAGGATGGCAGATTGCTTAAGGTTACGGATAGGCATCCAATGTTTGTTTACAATAATACTTGGGAATTAAAGTATGCGAAAGACCTACAAAAAGGAGACAGGCTTCCTCTTTTTATGAAATTACCAAAATTTGATGATTGTCGGCCAAATGACAACAGTGTTGATTTAATCAGTGAAATTAAAAGTAAAGAAAGAGAGTTTATCGATAAGCTGCGTATTAAGCCAAAAAACTTTCTCTGGTCAATTTATAGAGTTGAATTAAAGAAAATTTTACAAGAAAAAAATAATGGCAAGACGCCGCCAGCATTCGATTATTATATAAAATATAATATTCTACCTTTGAAATATTTTTATGAATTAGATAATTTTATTAAAATACAACATCGAGATTTATTAATTTGCAGTGGCCGCGGGCCGTCTTATAGTGAAATTAACGCAGTTATCGATCTAGATGAGGATTTTTGCAGGCTTATTGGTTATTATTTAAGCGAGGGTTGCTTGACAAAAGATAAGTCTTATAGGGTTAGATTTAGTTTTAATCGCAGCGAAAAAGAATATATCGAAGATGTTTGTGCTATAGTTAAAAAAATATCATTGAGATATTCTATATATGAGTCAAAAAAATGGCATACAAGTTGTATCAAAGTTTCTTCTAATGTTTTTGGAATTTTGATAGGCGATATTCTAAATTGCGGTAAAGATTGTTATTCAATGGCGATACCGGATAAAATGTATAGCCTAGATAAAGATAAAAAAATTGCGTTATTAGCAGGTATTTTTAGAGGAGATGCTTGTGTCGAACATTTTTTTGGCAAATGGCATTATCGTAAAAATCAAAAAGAATATTTCCATAAGGTTAACACCGCAAACATATCTTATTTCACTTCAAGTAAAAAATTATTTCAACAATTAATATTGCTTTTGCATGATCTAGATATTATTCCTACGTTCAAGAGAAGAAAGTATGCTTTGAATATTTTTGGCTATGGACAAATAGAGTTTTTTAAAGATATTTTTGATGGTAAAAAGAAAGAAATTATTTTAAGATATCTAGAATTGAACAAAAATCGGCCAATAAATAAAACATTCATTAGGCATGATGGTTTTGCAACAACGGAAGTTAAAGAGATTTCTTTTGATAAATCAGATTTAGTTTATTCAATTGAAACTGAAAAACCGCATTCTTTTGTTACATCTTTTGGTATAGCCGTCCATAATTGTATTCCCAAAGATCCTTTATACTTATTTTGGAAGGCAAAGCATTATGGTTTTAAATCAAAATTTATAAAGCTAGCCGCGGATATAAATTCATATATGCCAGAATATATATGCCAGCGCGTTGAAGAGGAATTAGTAAGACGCAATAAAAAAATAAAAAATGCAAAGATATTGCTTATAGGCGTAACTTATAAGAAGGATGTAATCGATCTACGTAAGGCAGCCAGTTTAGATATAATTAAATATCTGCAGCTTAAGAAAGCCAAAGTTTTCTACCATGATCCGTTGATTCCATTTCTAAAATTTAAAAATATTGACTTAAAAAGTTCCGATCTAGGAAAAGCATTTTTAAATTCATTTGATTGTATAATAATTGTTTCAAACCATTCTAATTTAGATTATGAATTTATTTTAGGCAATTCTAAATTTATCTTTGACACCTGTAATGTTTATAAACAATCCAATAACAGGGTAGTAAGGCTATGAGATTTTTGGTTACTGGCGGGGCGGGATTTATCGGGTCGCATATTACCGAAAAACTTTTAAAACAAGGCCATTTTGTGCGTGTTCTTGACAATTTTTCTTCCGGAAAAATTGATAACTTGTTTTTTACTGAAGAACCAGCGAACCGAAGAGTTTTCGAACTAATCAAGGGCGATATTCGTAATACAAATGATTGTTTAAATGCGGCTAAAGGGGTTGATTTTATCTTACATCAGGCAGCGCTTCGTTCAGTGCCAAAATCACTAGAAAATCCAGCAGAGTACAATGAAGTAAATATTGACGGAACATTAAATATTTTAAATGCCGCATTAAAAAATAAAGTTAAGCGGCTAGTTTTTGCTTCTTCTAGCTCAGTTTATGGAGAAAGTAATAAATTTCCTGAGAGGGAAACAGATGCTCCGCTTTTAATTTCTCCTTATGCATTAACAAAGTTGGCAGGGGAGTATTATTGCCGAATTTTTAGCATGAATTATGGTTTAGAAACGGCTTGTTTAAGGTATTTTAATGTTTTTGGGCCGCGCCAAGGTATAGATGATGAATATGCTGTAGTTGTGCCGAAATTTATCACTATGATGCTTAATGATCAACAGCCAACGATTCATGGTACAGGCAGGCAATCCAGGGATTTTACTTTTATCGATAATGTCGTAAGCGCTAATATTGAATGTGCTTTATCGAAGAAAAGATTACTAGGAGATGTTTTTAATATCGGTGTTGGATTTGATAATACGATTCTTAATTTAGTACGAGCTTTAAATAAAATTATGCAAAAGAAAATTAAACCGGTGTTTATTGATAAACGCCCTGGAGACGTAGAGAAAACGCTTGCCTCGATTGCAAAAGCAAAAAAAATAATTGGTTGGCAGCCGACGGTAAACTTTGAGCAAGGATTAAAAATGACCGTAGATTGGTTTAAACAAAAATGCCAATAACCAAATCCCAATGTCAAATAAAATCCCAATGACCAATTACGCAATTAATTGGAGCTTAAATAATTGGACATTTATTTGGATTTGGATAATTGGCAAATTGAATATTGAATAATGATAATATTGGTTACTGGCGGGGCAGGATTTATTGGTTCGCATCTTTGTGAATTTTTGTTAGCTAAAAATCATAAGGTTATTTGTGTAGATAATTTAATTACAGGAAGTTTAGATAATATAAAAAATGCTTTAAATAATAAGCGCTTTAAATTTATCAAGCATGATGTTTCAAAGCCAATAAATATCGATAAAAAAATTGATTTTGTTTTGCATTTTGCCTCTCCCGCAAGCCCTAAGGATTATTTAGAGCATCCTATTCAGACTTTGAAGGTAGGTTCTTTAGGTACACACAATGCATTAGGTATTGCAAAAACTAAGAAGGCTAAATTTTTGCTTGCGTCAACTTCCGAAGTTTATGGCGACCCAAAAATTCATCCGCAAAATGAAAACTATTACGGTAATGTAAATTGCGTTGGCCCGCGCGGCTGTTATGATGAAGCAAAGCGCTTTGCCGAAAGTATTACTATGGCTTATCACAGGGTGCATAAAGTTAATACAAGAATCATTCGGATTTTTAACACCTATGGGCCAAGGATGCAGGTAGATGATGGCAGGGTTGTGCCAAACTTTATTAGCCAGGCATTAAAAAATAAACCACTGACTATTTACGGAAAAGGTAGTCAGACGCGAAGTTTTTGTTATATAGATGATTTAGTAGAGGGGATTTATTATGTAATGAACTGTAATTATAATTTGCCGATAAATTTAGGTAATCCTGTTGAAATGACAGTTTTAGATTTTGCTAAGAGTATCCTAAAACTTATTCCCGAATCAAAAAGTAAACTTAAATATTTGCCTCTTCCTCAGGATGATCCCAAAGTCCGCTGTCCAAATATAGCTTTGGCAAAAAAACTTCTAAATTGGCAGCCAAAAGTCGGCCTTATAACGGGTCTTAGCAAAACAATTAGTTATTTTCGCTGCAAATAATTTTTTATTTTTCTTGACTTGATTTCTTTTTTGTGTACAATTACTCTCTAGGTAGAGAGCGGATGAATAATAAAGTAAATATATTATATTTAATTAAAGATTTAGCAAGAGAGAGTGGGTATTCGCTTCATACAATAAAATTCTACCTAAAGATTGGCCTGATAAAAGAAGCAGGCCGTAGCTTTGGTTCAAATTATCGTTATTTTAATCAAGGTACATTAAGCCTACTTAAGCTAATTCGAGAATTACGGCGTAAAGGCAAATCAATTAAAGAAATAAAAGATGAGTTATTATAAAATTCTTGGTTTAAATAAAGAGCCATTTTCTACTAGCCCAGACCCGCAGTTTTTTTACCGCTCAAAGGATCATTTTTCCGCGCTTAACCGTTTAGAAATTTCAATCCGTCTGCGCCGTGGCTTAAGCCTTATTTTAGGCGATGTCGGTACAGGAAAAACCACCTTAAGCAGGATACTATTACAGAATTTCGCTAAAGAAAATAATTTCGTTTTTCACTTAATTCTAGACCCTAGTTTTAAAAGCGAGTATCAATTTCTTTCATATCTAATAAAAATTTTTGATATTCAAACTCAATTTAACTCTACTCTTGATTATAAAGAAGCGTTAGAAAGATATTTATATCGACAGACAGTAGAAGATAATAAAACTATTATTCTTATGATTGATGAAGGGCAAAAACTCACGCCGGATTTTTTAGAAATCTTGCGCGTGCTTTTAAATTATGAAACAAACGAGTACAAGATGCTTCAGCTTGTAATTTTATCTCAGCTTGAGATTTTGCCGCGGCTTAAAAAAGTCCGTAATTTTTTTGATCGCATAAGTTTAAAATATACAATTAATCCATTTGACGAAATGCAGACAAAGGAAATGATTGAATTCCGGCTTAAAGAAGCAGGATATGCTAATAAATTGTTATTTTCTGATAGTGCGGTTAATTTGATCTATCTCCATACTCAAGGATATCCGCGTCAAATTAATTGTATTTGTCATGATGCGCTTAGGCTAGCAGTTAGCCAAGATAAAAATTTTATTGACCGTAATTTAATCGAAGAAGTTATATCAGAAAATGAATAAAAATATTACTCCCGAAGAAAAACTTTTAAAGATAATTAAGGCGGATACGAGCCCGCTAAATAGGCAAAAAATAAAAACTAAGCCCAATTTTAGTTTTTTATTAAATACAGTTTTGATTATTTTTATTATCTTTCTTTGTGCTTATTTAATCTTTAACATATTTATAAAACAACCTCAAGATAAAGAGGTTGTGCTTGTTGAAAAAAAAGAAGATAGCAAAGAGCTACCTCTTCAACATCTAACTTTAAATATCGATAAGGATATTTTTGCTATAGAAAATCAAGAGGCTAAGGAGGAAAATCTTCAAACATCCAAAGGCCAGCCAAGCGAAATTTTTATTAATAGAATGTTATCACAATTTAATTTAGTAGGTATAATTGCTGTTAATGAAGCGATTATAGAGGATAGAAATACGAACAAGACTTATTTCGTTCATAAAGGCGAGACATTTTTAGGCATAAAAATAAAAGATATCAAAGAAGATAAAGTAATTTTAGAGTCCAACGGACAGGAGGCGCAGCTTGTTTTATAAAAAGGTTTTAAGAATAATAATTGTTTTTCTAGTTTTTTTCTCGATGGTTTATTTAAAAATTAGTTTAGCTGATATACAACAAAAGATCTCACTTGATCTTCGCAATATGGACATTCTTGATGTATTAAAACTTTTATCGCAGAAGACGGGGATGAATATTGTTGCAGCAAGAGATATTCAGGGTAAAGTTACGATATTTTTAAAAGATGTACCAGCATTTGATGCATTTGAGACGATTTTATCAGCGAACGGCCTTGCTTATGACATTAAGGATAATATCATTACTGTGATGAGCCAGCGTGATTATGAATTATTATACGGCCAAAGGCATAAAGACAGGACACAAGCTAAGTCAATAAAATTAAAATATGCTAAGGCTGATCAAGTTGTGAATATTTTAAATCAGATGAAGTCGAGCTTAGGCAGGGTAATAATAGATCAGCCGACAAATTCACTCGTTTTAATTGATGTGGCAGCAAAAATTAATGAAATGTCAGGATTAATTGAAGAGCTGGATTTACCGACAGAAACAAAAATATATCCTTTAAATTTTGCTAAAGCGGGAGAAGTAAAAACTAAGCTAGAGGCGCATATAACTAAAGGTATCGGCATGATTGAGATAGACGAAAGGACAAATAAAATTTTCATAACGGACTTAAAAAGTAAAATTAAAAATATTGATAATATTATTTCTGCTTTAGATGAAAAGACGAAAGAAGTTTTGATCGATGCAAAAATTGTACAGGTTCATTTGACTAAGGAATACGCCCTTGGTATTGACTGGGATTTTATACTAAGCAAGGCCGAAGTACAGACAAGGTTAATTCAGAATTTTTTAACCAGTGGAAAAACTGTTATTGGTATTGCTGCAGGGGCATCGAGTTACACTGCAGTTGTAAGCGCGCTTGAAACTATTGGCAAGACTAATCTTTTGTCCGCGCCGAGAATTACAACGATTAGCGGCCAGGAGGCTAAAATACTTGTTGGCACAACTAAGCCATATGTTACGCAGACAGTTAGCCAGACAACCAGTTCTTCATTAACAGCAGAGAGTGTTTCATTTATAGATGTAGGTGTTAAACTATATGTAACGCCGGTTGTAAATAATCTTGGATTTGTAACAATGAAAATTAGGCCAGAGGTTAGTTCTGCCCCAAGGGATTTAACCACGGCATCAGGCAATAAAATTCCTATAATTGAGGCATCTGAAACCGAAACCAGCGTCATGGTAAAAGACGGCGTAACAATTGTAATTGCAGGGTTAATCGATACAACTGATAAGGTTACATATACACAAATTCCGATACTATGTGATATTCCGTTATTAGGTAATTTATTTAAAAAGGTTAATAAAGAGCCGCAAAAAAAAGAGGTTATAGTATTTTTAACGCCACATATTATTTCCGGTGATTCATCCGGCAAGGAGGCATCGTTAAAGAATGATGACATCGTTGTTCCTATGAGCATAATACAAAATAAAGAAGTTGCTATCGGAAGAGAAACAATTAATAAGGTAAGTCCTTTAGGGTGGCAGGCAGGAAAATTAGACTATTATAATTATATAAAAAATTCTTTAATTAATTTTTTGAGTAAAAATTCTTTAGACAAAAATTTATGCGGCACTGTAAAAGTAAGTTTCGTATTAGCAGATGATGGCAGGTTAAAAGATACCCCAGCCATAATAAAATCTTCAAATAAAGCATTAGAAGAGATAATTATCTCGAGCATTAAAAAAATATCCCCTTTTGCCCCATTTCCTACTTCATTAGCTAAACAAGAAGAAAATTTTGAAATAGAAGTTCAATTCTGATTATTCTTGACTTAATATATATATTTTTTATAATATAATAAAATGAAAAGAAATTTATATAAATTAATATTAATCATTATCATTTTTATACCTGCTAATGCTTTGGCGGTTGATGTATGGAATTTGCCTGTTGATATAGACTTGCTGCAGACAGTAAAATACGAAAATGTTACTGGCAATCGTAGTTTATCTTTTAAGGAGCCTGGCTGGCATTCGTTGACAGAATTAGGGTTATCTGCTGCGAAGCAATTTCAGGACGGCTGGATATCTAGTTTTCAGATGCAGCTTAGAAAAACAGATGATGATGAAATTGACCCCAACCATAATAGCGTACGGCTTCTTTCATGGTTGATTGAAACACGCAATGATACATTTGATATACAGATTGGAGATATCTATTCTAATTTTACCGATTTAACCCTGTCTCGCTCGCTAGAAGGTGTTTCAGTTGATTCGACTTTTGATAGGGTTACTTTGAATACAGTCCTATCTCGTGTTGGCCGGCGCGATACAACTATTCCAAATCCAACATATATGCGTTATGTTTTAGGCCAGCGGGCGAATTATCAGGTGATTCGAGACGGCGCTTGGATAAACGATTTAAAGTTAGGTGCAAATTTTGTTTACAATATTGATGATACTGGTACAATTAAAGAAATGGAACAAAATGCTACCGGGCTTCGTAACTATGTTTGGAGTTTAGATCAAGAGTTGCAGGTTTTTGATAATCTTAAACTTACCAGCGAATTTGCCAGAAGTTTTGCCCGTGATAATAACACAGTGACTATTGATGGCCATCGCTTAGGCAATGCTATTAAAGCCGGGGCAGATTATGATAAAGACCCAGTTGGTTTTTCTTTTAGGTTCCATCGTATTGACCCAAATTTTATGACTGATTCTGGTTCGGCAACGATAGACCAAGAGATGTATCAGTATACGTTGAGGTTATTTAATAATTCGCGCTTTTCAACAACATTTAATTATATGACATACCATGATAATTTGGATAAAATTCCTGGCCAAGAGGCGACAAATACCAGAAATCCTTCGATTGCTTTTAGAATTATACCTATTAAAGACAGAAGAAGTTTTACTATAAACCCGCGTTATGATTTTCGCTGGCAGCGTTCAACTTTACGCACAACGGATAATCGAACGCATACAGCAGATATAACTGTTTCTGACTATGTGGGGGATTTTTCTTGGAATTGGGGGTATAATTACCGGAAATTTGGTGATTATGCTGGAACAAACAATAATATTGTTAACACTGGTACTGCAGGAATATCTTATCGTTTTTCTTTTCCAGATTTTTCCTATACACCTGGTTTAAATTATACTTATATTCGGGAATTCTATTCTTCTCCTTTTGATAGAATAGATAGGACTAATAACGTAGCTTTTAATTTTGATTTCACTGTTGGTTCTAAATTTACCGGAAGATTTAATTATAGTTTCCAAGCCAGTCAGCGCCAAGCAGTTGATGCAAATACTTTGAATCAAAGAGGGGGGTTCGATTTTAATTATAGGCTCTGGGATACATTGACATTAAAAACCTATCTTAATGTTAATAAAAATTGGCGTAAAGGCGGCGGATTTTCAGTCCGCGAAATTGACAGTGGGATGACTTTAAACGCAAGGTTTTGATGAAAAGAATATTATTGATATTGATAATTTTATTATTTGTCGGTGTGGTTCCGTCATTGTATATGATGACATGTTTTGCCGCAGGTAAAAATTTAACCCTTGGAACTGAGGCAAAGAATACCTTAAGCAGCTTGATTGATTATTATTCAAAAGAAGACTTAGATAATTTTATTGCAAACATTGATATAAATTTTTCTGATTCCCGCGGGTATAGTTTGGCAGATTTAGCTGCAGCTTTAAAGTATGATTTTAGAAATTTTCAAAATATTAATTTGTATATTACAGGAGTAAAAGAACAGATTGTTTCTGATGATAATTCTGAAATTACGCTTGTTGTTGAATGGAATAGGTCTGTAGTTATTTCTGCAACTGCACAGATGTGGCTCTCGCGCGGGACAACAAACCTTGTATTTATTAAGGCCGATACAGGAAAAGATTTTGGCTATGTTTTAAGGCTTAAAGAGATTACCGGAGATTTAATTTTTGGCTTAGCCAATTATGACGGAATTATTACGTTATACAGCGGCACTCTTGACGGCCAGCAAATAACTGTACCCTTACGGTTGAAAGAGGGGCGATTTCAATGAAACCAAAACTTCTGTTTAATTTTATATTGTTTTTCTTGTTTCTCACTACTGTTTGTTTCTCTGCCTATGAAACCAAAGTAAGTGTTTATAAGGGTATGGTTGGAGTACAAGCAATAAAAGATAAAGAGGCCTATGGAAAAGAAAAGGTTGTAACTTCTGGGGAAGGTGTAAACATCAAAGAAAGTGGTGATATCATAAGAACCAAGGCCGATAAATTAGAAGAAGCAGATAGTTCCTGGGTTAGCCAAGCCCGTCTTGAAGAAAGCAGGCAGCCTCTAGTTATGGAAGGAATAGATGAACAAACCGATAGATGCGAAATCATAAATAAATTCCTTCAATTAATCTCACAAGGAAACCCCAGGGCTCTAGATATGCTTTGTGAAGAATTCAGCTATACATTTGGGCAAACAAACTATAGTAAAGCCGAATTTGCAAGATACCTAGAAGATGCCTTTAGAATGTCCAATAATAGGACAATAAACCTAATCCCTCCTTGCAGAAAAGTAGGCGACTGCCTAAGTGTTGATGTAGAAAACATTATCTTCCTTGGCCAAACCCAATGGAGAAGCCGGCGCGATAAAATTATTATCTGTTTCTCCAAGGATAATAAAATCTGCAGTGTTAGAGGCGAGCTTATTGTCTTTCTGCCTAACTTAAATAATGAGGTAACCATAGCCAGCGGCGATGTATATAATGCAGAGACAGTTACTGTTCCGTTTACCGTATCTTCAGAAGCGAAGCCCGGCACAGTAAATCTTGTTTCGGGAACAATAACTTTGCGTTATACTGCTAATACAGATTCGTTCGATTTTGATACGCAAACTATTAAGTATAATACTACTAGCCAAGGAGATTTTTATTTTGGCGTGTTAGGTGCGCCTACAACGGTTGGTGCAGCAAGAATTACAGCTGCTCCCGTAGCCGATGCATATGCTTCAATTTGTAATGCAGGCCAATACACAATTACTGCTACTGCTGATGGTGCTCTGCCCGCAGATGATTCCAGATTTGTTTTTAAAACAAACGGAGGAAGATATGCTAAAATTAGAATTATTAGTTCTGTGGCCGGTACTAGGTTTACCTTTGAATACGTAGTAAATCCTGCGATAGGAGATACAGATCTTTGTGCAGATTAAAAATAAAGGAGGAAAAGATGTCGATATATAAAAGGATAGTGTTGTTTTCGGTGGTTATAAGTATTTGTTTTGCAATTAACTTATTTGCTGGATCCAAAGAGCAACTAAGGGACATGTCTAAACAACAGAATAAGAAGTTAGTTATAGACCCAAGAAGGGTACAGCAAGTTTCAGTTCAATCCGTAGAACAAAATCTAAGAGCAGATCTAGCTGTAGAATCAGCGTGGGTTAGAGGCAATGTTACGGATAGAATGGCAGGTTTTCCACTTGGAGTTAGGGTTGTCAATAGAGGTAATGCGCCTGTGGCAAGTGCGTATATAATACGAGCGAGCTTACCAGGGTTTCCGGCAAGAGAATTTAATGCTAACCATATTCCAGCGAATCCGATAAGGCCAGGCCAAAGTTTTGCTTACGAATTTTATTTCTTTCTTGGTGAAACCGACCGTTTGCCTCCTGGCCAATATGATATTGCTGTAATGATTGATTCTAGTGATGTAATTTCAGAGTTGAACGAAAATAATAATCAAGGGGTTGCGCTTTTCGCGGTGCAATCAGCAGTTTAAGTATAAAAAATAATACAAGGAGCAGATAGTTAGTAACCGGTGTCGTTTCTGCGTAACTTATTTTATTGCAAGGAGTTATGTTTAAATTAAATGATCTCTAACTTTCGCTTTTCATAAAATTTTTACCCATTATTTTTTATTTTATGTTATAATTATTTTTAATGAAAAAATTTAAACTGTATTTAGATACATCGGTATTAAATTTTGCATTAACTAATGATCCATCATTAACTGTGCATAAAACAGCAACTTTAAATTTGCTTGAGCAGATAAAACAAGAGAAATTTGATTGTTATATTTCCGAATTAGTTATTGCAGAAATTAATCGTGCTCCAAAAGAAAAAGCTGAATTGTTGCATAGTTTAGTTAGTAAGTTAAATCTCAAAGCTTTGCCTATTGACGATCAAACAAAGGAACTTGCTGATAAATATGTTGATGAAAAGCTTTTCCCCGTTAAATATAGCGACGATGCATTGCACATAGCTATTGCGTCTGTAAATAATTTAGATGTTGTGGTTAGTTGGAATTTTCAACATATGGTAAAGCTAAAAACAAAGATAGGAGTTGTTGCTGTTAATAATCTTTTGGGATACAAACCTATCGAAGTTGTTTCACCTGAGGAGGTAATTTAATGCACAAAGAACCAAAACCAATGCAGGAAATTCATGAAATTAGAGAAAAACATTACGAAGAAACTAAAAATTTATCATCGCGAGAGTTTATATTAAAAATCCATGAAGAAGCCCAAGCAGCCATTAACAAATACCATATAAAACTTAAAAAATTACCGAATTAGATAAATTAAGGTTAACGAACTTTTATGACGCCCTGTGTGCCGAATAGGAGGCCCTCGTAATGCAACCCAAACTTCACATATCATTCCTTTCATGCTTCCTTCATTTGCGCATTACAAAACCTGTTATTTTGTAAGTAAGCAAACCAACAAAAAACAGGAGAGCATATGGAGCAGTTAAATTGTAGCACTAGAAAAAGTAAATACAAACATTTAAATGAAAGAGACAGGTATAGATTGGAGGGATATTTAGAGAATGATTTGGCCGTAAAAGTGTAATAGGGAAGTTTATTGAGAAAATAAGAAGAAAATGATTGATGCGGATAAAATTTTCAACTATGATTTAATTCTTATGTTATAATTATGAGTAACTAAATGTTTCTCCGTTTTGTGCCAAAGGAAAAGCTGATGAAAAAGCTAAAATTATGTTTTGATATATTTGTATTAAATTGTGATTTAATTTGTCGGAGGAAGTAATGAAAAATAAAAAAAATACCAAGCTTGAAAAACCTTCTGTTGAATATGACTCTCAACGTGAAACAAATGTGTTGCTGGAAGAAATGAATAAAGGTATTAAATTGATTGGCGAACAACATAGTTCTATTATTAGAAAATTAGAAGAACACGATAAAAGTTTTCTTAGAATTGAATCTGAGCTTAATAGCGTTAAAATGGCTGTGATGGATATCAGTCATCAAGTAAATGGCGTAAAGATTAAACAAGAAGAAACCTATAAAAAACTCTCTACCGTTATTGATAATCACGAACAACGTTTAACAAAACCGGAAGTAATATAAACAGTTTAAGTATAAAAAATAATACAAGGAGCAGATAGTTAATGGATAAGTTAACAATTAGGGATATTGATTTAAAAGAAAAAAAAGTCTTAGTTAGATGTGATTTTAATGTACCGCTGGATGCGAATTTGAATATTACGGATGATACAAGAATTCAGGCGTCAATTCCAACGATAAAATATATTGAAGAGAGCAAAGCAAAAAAAATAATTTTAATGAGCCACTTAGGCAGGCCAGACGGGAAGGTTTTAGAAAAAGCGCGTTTAGTGCCTGTTTCAAAAAGGCTAAGTGAAATTTTAAAAGAACCAGTCTTACAGCTCAAAGATTGCATTGGCGAGGAAATTAAAAAAGAGATCAATAATTCGAAAGAGCGCGTGATTCTTTTAGAAAATTTACGGTTTCACGCTGAAGAAGAGGAGAATAATCCTGAATTTGCAAAGCAGTTAGCTTCGCTGGCAGATATATTTGTTAATGATGCTTTTGGAACAGCTCATCGTGCGCATGCTTCAACCGAAGGCGTAACGCATTATTTGCCTTCAGTTGCGGGGTTTCTTTTAGGTAAAGAAATTAAATATTTAGGAAGCGTAGTAACTAATCCTAAAAAACCATTTATGGTAATTTTAGGTGGCGCAAAAGTAAGTGATAAAATTGCAATTATTGGCAATCTCTTAAATAAAGCCTCAGATATTATTATTGGCGGAGGGATGAGCTACACATTTTTAAAGTCGCTAGGCCAAAATATTGGGAAATCAAAACTTGAAGCTGATAAGGTAGATATTGCCAAAAAAATATTAGAGGACGCAAAGAAAGTTAATGTAAATATTCACTTACCAGTTGATCACATTGTTAGCGATAAGGTTGACGCAGCAGCTATTGCAAGAACAGTTGAAAAAATTGGTGACGATGATATTGCCTTAGACATTGGGCCAAAGACAGTAAAAAATTTCGAAGCTGTTTTAAAAAATGCTGCAACAATTGTTTGGAATGGGCCTCTTGGGTTATTTGAAATAGAACAATTTGCGAAAGGCTCAAAGGAAATCGCAGAGTTTATTTCAAAAACAGGTGCAACAACAATTATTGGCGGTGGAGATACGGCTGCAGCGATTCTCAAATTCGGATTAGCTGATAAAATGACGCATATTTCAACTGGCGGAGGAGCAAGCTTAGAGTTTTTAGAAGGCAAAAAACTCCCCGGAGTGGAAGCATTAACAGAAAAGCGTTCTTGAGTTCGCCAGTTCGCCAGTTCGTCAGTTATGAAAATTCAAAAATTTGAAGATTTGATTGCATGGCAGGAAGCAAGAAAATTAGTTAAAATGATATATAATATTACTAAAAAAAATGATTTTAAAGATTTTGGTTTAGCAAATCAAATTCAAAGGGCCGCAGTTTCTATTATGGCAAACATAAGCGAAGGATTCGGACGATATTCTTTTAAGGATAGCAAACAGTTTTTTACAATGGCGAAAGGTTCTATTTCAGAACTTCAAAGTCATTTATATGTAGTTTTAGATTGTGATATGTTATCTAGGATTGAGTTTGATAATGTTTATGAGCAAAGTAATAAGACGGCAAAGCTAATTAATGGTTTAATCAGAAATTCTAATATTCAAATAGCTGGAGAACCGAAGAACTGAAGAACTGGAGAACGAATTATGCGTAAGGTGATTATTGCTGGAAATTGGAAGATGAATAAAACTGTCAAAGAGGCGGTCGAGTTAGTTAATGAATTAAATCGTTCGCTTTATGAAATTGATAATGTTGAGATTGTAGTATGCCCGCCTTTTACTGCGTTGGAAACAATTGCCGATATGCTTAATTCGTCTAATATTAAGCTTGGCGCTCAAAATATGCATTGGGAAATTTCAGGCGCTTATACTGGCGAAATTTCAGGGCAAATGTTAAAGGAGCTTGGTGTAGAAAATGTAATCATAGGCCATTCTGAGCGAAGGCAATTTTTTGGTGAGTCTGACGAAACAATTAATAAGAAAATTAAAGCAGCATTGAAAATTGGTTTAACTCCAATTTTTTGCGTTGGTGAGAATCTAAATCAAAGAGAGAAAAATCTAACTTTAGATATAATACGCACACAGGTTGAAGGTGGTTTAAAAGATTTAACTAAAGAGGATGTTCAAAATTTAGTTATTGCTTATGAACCAGTATGGGCAATTGGGACAGGAAAAACTGCAACCAGTGCCCAGGCACAAGAGGTGCATAAATTTATTAGGGAGCTGTTAGTGAAGAATTTTGGTGATACGACTGCTCAAATTATAAGAATTCAATATGGCGGTTCAGTAAAACCAGCAAATATAAAAGAATTGATTAGTCAGCCCGATATTGATGGTGCGCTTGTTGGAGGGGCAAGCCTTGATGCAAAAAATTTTATTGAAATAGTTAATAATTCTAAAGGAGTGCAGTAGAAATGTATGGAGTTTTGATTTTTTTTCATTTAATAGCTTGTGTTTTACTGATCGCGATAATTCTTATTCAGGCAGGCAGAGGCGGGGGGTTAGTTGAAAATTTATCTGGAGTTGAATCTATATTTGGGACGAAGACAAGCTCTTTTTTAACTAAGACAACAACTATTCTTGCGTCATTATTTCTTATTACATGCCTTTTGTTGGCATTTGTCTCGGCACAAAGAAGTAAGTCTCTGATGCAGAATGCTCCGAAAGAAATTACCGTTAACACCGAAAAACAATAAATAATTATTAATTGTTTTTTAAAAAATGAGGTAAAAATGTTTTTATTTTTTAAAAAAAGAATTTATTATATTTTATTCTTTCTTTTAATTAGTTCAAATATTTGTTTTGCTCAGGCAGTTCCCGGAGCTGCAAAAGCAGGGCAGGTTGAGAAAGACCTCGACAGGGCAGAAAAAAAGTTTAAAAAAGAACCAGCTACTTCTCCTATAGAGGTAGAAATCCCAAAAGAAGAGTTAGCTATTCCCGATGGTAAAAAAATTTTTGTTAAGAGTTTTGATTTTCGCCAAAACACAATTTTTAAAACTGGCTATCTTAAAAAGATAACTAAAAAATATACAAATAAAGAGCTTAGTTTACAGGAATTAAAAGGTGTATGTAATTTAATTAATGATGCCTATAAAAGGCGCGGTTATTTTTTAGCCCGTGCATATTTACCTGTTCAAGATATCAAAGATGGTATTATAATTATTGAAATTATTGAAGGCAGGCTGGGTGAAATAAAAGTTGAAGGAAACGAGTTTTATAAAAAAAAATTCCTAATTAATCATTTTCGCCCGACTTATAAAGGTGTTATTCACTATAACCGTTTGCTTAAGACGCTGCTTGTATTAGATGATTACCCTGATTTAGAAGTAAAAGCTATCCTTCAAAAAGGCGCAAAGCCGTATACTACAGACCTTATTCTAAAAATTTCAGATAAATTTCCTGTACATTTCGGCATTGATTATAACAATTTCGGCTCACGTTATGTTTCCCGCCAAAGAGCCGGTGCAACATTTGAATATAGCAATGCTGTATTGCAGGGAGATAAAATATATTTAAGAGGTGTTAGCGGGTCACCAGAGAGAAATTTAAAATTCGCTTATGCAGATTATAGTTTGCCAATAGATAGTTTTGGCAGCCGTCTGTCTTTTAATTATACTTGGTCTGATTTTAATGTTCGAAGAGAATTTCGCGCACTTGATGCCGGCGGCCAATCGAAGATTTATTCTACAGAGCTTAGCCATCCACTTATTAGAACACTTACCGCAACATCAGATTTTAAATTTGGGTTTGATTACAAACAGATGAAAAACTATCTCTTAGGAGCAGTATCAAACGATGATGAGCTGCGTGTTTTTAAGACATCTTTATCTGGAGATTTTGTTGATAGTTTTCAAGGAAGAAATTATTATTCATTAATGGTTTCTGGAGGCGTGCCAAATATAATGGGTGGTTTAAAAAAACGTGATGACCCAAGGGCTTCCAGAGTTGGCGCGGGCGGTGAATTTGTGAAAGGAAATATTGATTTTGCACGTTTTCAACAATTTTTCTTTGGTACAAATTTTCTAATAAAAGGTTCTTTGCAGACAGCGTCAAGAGTTTTGACCGTTCCTGAGCAATTTTCAATAGGTGGTGCTGATACGGTAAGAGGTTTTCCAGAGTCAGAACATTTAGGCGATTATGGCTATTGCGCTACTTTTGAATGGCGTTTTCCACTTCCTTTTATTGCTGATGCAAATATTCCACTTTTTAAGCGGACTTATCGCGATACAATTCAATTTCTTGGGTTTGTTGATTATGGCAAAACATTTTTAAGGAATCCTCAGGCCGGTGAAAGCAAGCACGATGAGATTACTGGCGTAGGTTTTGGTACAAGGCTTAATTTCGGCAATGATTTTACTTTTAGAGTAGATGTTGGTTATCCTGTTGGAGGAGATGATTCTTCTGACGGTGCAAAATCAGCGGTTTATTTGCAAGCACTTAAGAGATTTTAAAAAAGGAGGCATTCCCCCATGAAGATAATTAAGGCCCCAATAGCTTGTTTTATAATACTGTCTTTATTTTTAGGATTACCTTTTAACAGTTTTGCTTTACCCGAGGGCGCACAAGTAGTTTCTGGAAGCGCCTCTTTTGTCCAGCCTGATACAAATACTCTGAATGTAACTACCTCTAATAAGGCAATCATTGAATATAATTCTTTCAATATTGCTCAACCTGAATCAGTTAATTTTATCCAGCCAAGCAGCCAATCGGTAGTGTTGAACAGGGTAGTAGGGATAAATCCTTCAGAAATCTTAGGCCGGCTAAGCGCAAATGGCCAGGTGTTTTTAGTTAATCCAAACGGAATATTTTTTGGGCCAAATTCTAGAATAGACTGCGGATCGTTTATGGCGTCAACCTTAGATATTTCAAACGATGATTTTTTATCTGGTAATTATCAATTTAATTTAAAAGACGGTTACAATCCAAGCTATATAATTAATCGCGGCACAATTACTGTTGACCCTAACGGCTACTGTATTTTAGCATCGCCTCTTGTTGCAAACGAAGGGACAATTGTTGCAAACTTAGGGCAGGTAGTTATCGCCGGGACAAACCAAACAACTATTTCATTTGATCAAAGAGGGATAATTTCATTTGCTATACCAGAGCTAAACCAAAACGCAAGCGATATAGTGATTCCTCAAAATTATGTGTCGGATTTAATTTGCCAGGTAGTTAATTATGACGCTCTAGTTGAGGCAGGGCATATAATAGAGGAAAATGGCCAAATAAGATTAGTTGCTGCAGAGGGCTTAGCGTTAAATTCAGGTGAAATTCATGCTGACGGCGCACCTAATCAGGATGCTGGTTTAATTACTTTTAACTCCCAGCAAGCAACTGCCTTAGTCAATAGTCTAATTACTGCAAATGGCCTTGGCGAAAACTCAAACGCCGGCACAATAAAAATACTCTCTAGCATGCAAGGAGGCTTTTCTGCGGCAGTAAGCGATGTAAAAGTAGAGGTACGTAGTATTTTTTCTGGTAATGGCGGTTTAATTGAATTTTCTGCAAATACAATTTACATTGAAGGTTTGCTTACAAATGCAACTGCTCAAAATGGCGCAGGCGGTATACTTCTATTAGATCCATTTAATATTGAGATTACCGTAGCAGCAGGCACCCTTGATGGTCTAGCCCCCAATTTTACTGCAAATGCTGATAACTCAACCATAGGTGAAGCAGCTATTGAAGCGCAACTTAATGCTGGAACAAGTGTAATTATTTCAACTGCCGACGGCGGAACACAAGAAGGCGATATCACTGTTACTGCGGCAATTGATAAAAGTGCGGGCGGCGCAGCAACTATAACCATGAATGCCGCAGACGATATAGTAATTAATAATACAATTACTTCTACAACCGGCGCTCTTAATGTTGCATTAAATGCTAACGGTGCGTTTGGCACGGCAAGCGGTGACGGAGCTGTAGATATTAATGCAACTATTACGACCCTTGGCGGAACTTTTACATCGACCGGCGTTGCCTTTGATAATACAGGCGGAATAATTGATACAGATGATGGTTTAGGAAATGTCGGTACTATTACTATAACTCATACTGGCGCAGTGACAATTGGCGCAGATTTAGGTGATTTTAATGGAGCAGGGGCAGTATCTATAACTTGCGGTGGGGCAAATACGATAAATCTAGGTGCAAATATTACGACAAATACAGCGGCAATAGATTTTAATAATGCAGTAGTTTTAACAGCGTCATCACAGCTTAGCACAGGTTCTACAGGCGGTGCGGCAGTAACTTTTGATAGCACTGTAGATGGCACTGCCGGTACAGAGAACCTAACAATAACTACTCTTGGTGGAGGAAGTGTTACTTTTAGCGGTGCGCTTGGTGCAACAACAGCAATAAATAACTTAAATATTAGCGCGATGGATATGGGAGTTGCTGGTGCTGTAACATATACCTTTGCAAATATTGGTACAGCTATAGCTCTTGGCGCAAATAGCGTTACTGTTAGTACGATGAGGATGGCAGAAACGCATGCAATCAATTTTACCGGAACAATTTATAATGCTGGAACAGGTGTTGGTGTTCAGACATGGGGCCTTCCTGATACTACCAGCACGATTAATGTTAACGCAGGCGCGGCAACAACATTTCAAACAACAAATGTAGCGATTACATTTAGTGGTGGAATACTTACTTTAGCAGACAAAAGCGATATTACAATTAATTCTGGAACCGCAGCAACTACCATAGGCCAAGTAAGTGCTGGCGCAAATGATATTACAATAACTGCTGATTCGCTTACTCTAAATTCTAATTGGAGTGCTACAGGAGGCGGAGCAGTGGTATTGCAGCCATCAACTGCAGCGCGGACAATTGGCATTGGCGATGATGCAACTGGTAATTTTGCTTTATCTGAAGCGGCTATAGGTTTTATTAATAATAGCGGAAAATTTAATTCTATCACAATTGGGCGCACTGATGGCACAGGCGCAATAGATATTCAGGATAGCGATGCGACAATTACTTTTGCTGATCCTGTAGTTATTCGTGCTTCAAATTCTGCAATTACATTGGATACAGCGTTTTCTACAGCTGCATCTAGCTCGTCTATTGAAATTGATGCTGGCGCAGGGTCTTTTACGTCAGTTGCCGCAGGTACAATTGCTTCAGGAAGCGGCGGCGTTACTTTAACCTGTGATACGATTGCCTTAGACGGGACTATAACTAGCACCGGTAATGTTATATTACAGCCTTCAACTGTTGGTAGGTCTATTGGTATTGCTGGCGGAGCAGGGGATTTTAGTTTGACTGCCGCAGAAATTGCTGAAATACAAGATGGAGCAGCTTCTATTACTATAGGCCGTAGTAATGGCAGTGGTGGGGCAACAATAAATGCAATTACTTTCAACGATCCAATTACAATAAATTCGCCTTCTGGCGGAACAATCACAGTAAACGGCCAAATTACCGGATCTGGTGATGCATCAGTAACTTTAGATGGTTCTGGGGCAACCACAGTTTTAAATGCTGATATTGTTACTGCAGGACAGGCAATAACCATAAGTGATAATGTCCAGCTGGATACTAATGTAACACTCGATACAACTAATGGCGGCACATCAACAGGCGCAACCATAAATATTACTGGAACTGTAGATAGTGTTTTGGCTGAAACAAATTCTTTGACTTTAGATTCTACAAGCGGCGGTGGAAGTGGTAATGTGACAATTA
Source organism: Candidatus Omnitrophota bacterium (assembly GCA_040753015.1). Taxonomy (GTDB): domain Bacteria; phylum Omnitrophota; class Gorgyraeia; order Gygaellales; family JBFMHM01; genus JBFMHM01. Next base: position 293,081 of record JBFMHM010000001.1, on the reverse strand, counting down.
CTGGTGCAATTGGCGCAACAACTGCGCTTTCCGCTTTAACTATAACTGCAAAAAGCATAAGTTTAGGCAGTATTGGTACAGCAATCGCAGAAGGCATAACCGGCGCAACTTCAGTTACCGCAACTACGTCAATTGCTTTTACTGGAGCAACTTATACTGCAAATCAGCAGACCTATGATGCTGGCGCAGCTGGTAACGCGATCACTATGGATGCAGGCGCGGCGACAACATTTACTTCAAGCGGGGATGATATTACTTTTACAGGGACAATTACACTGGCTAATGGTTCAGATTTAACAATTACCCCGGGGCTTTTAGGCGGCAATATTACGGTGGGCACAGTCAGGGGAACAAGTTCTGAAGATTTTACAATTACTAATATGCTGGGAAATTCAACTGTTGGAGCAATTGGTAATGCTGATGAAATAAATACTGTTAATGTTAGTGCCGGCGCCACCCTAACTTTAAATGGCGGTATTACTACTTCTGATGCTGCGGGTAATACTGTAACCTTAAACAGCACTGCTAATATTACTTTAGGGGCAGATGTAACAATAGATACAGATACAGCCGGTAATGATGGAGATATTACGCTTACGGGCGCAATTGACGGCGGCAAGGCATTTGCTTTAACTGCTGGGTTGGCAGATGTTACAGTGAATAGTGCGATAGGGGCAACTACAGCAGTTACATCTTTAACTATTAGTGGTAATGATATTGTCGTAAACAGTATTGGTGGTGCTGGTGCAGGCGTTACAGGCGACACAACTATTACTGGATCCGATGCTGGAGGAGATGTTGCTTCGATTAGATTAGATGGTACCACTTATAATGCTAATAAGCAAACTTATAATGCAGGCGCCGCTAATTCTATAACGCTTAATGGGTTTTTAACAACAACATTTACCTCAAGTAATGATACGATTGGTTTTACAGGCCTGGTTGATGGAGGTGTAGACCTTGTTTTAGCAGCCGGAACAGGTAATACTACTTTTAACAATGCAGTCGGTTCTGCAACCCCAATTGGCGACGGAACAGGTGCGGCCCTAACCATTAACTCAACCGGTACAACCAGCTTTGAAAGCACTCTTGCAACCGCAAGCGGCATTACTTCTGCAAATGGAGCAGGGGATATAACTTTTAAAGGCGATGTAACCATTGCCGCAGGAAATACAGCAACAACTTTGAATAATGCTGTTGTTAACTTAGACGGGTTAACGTTTCAATCTGGCGGTGACATAACCTTTGGTAATGCCGGAACAGATCAGGTTAATCTTACTACAGCAGCTGTTACAATAAATACAACAGGTGCTGGCGATGATTTAATTGTTAATTCACTCATTGACGGCGCTTTTGATCTTACTTTGGGGGTAACTGGAACCTCAACCTTTAATGCCGCTGTTGGTTCCGTAACCCCAATTGGTGATGGAATAGGCGCAGCCTTAATCATTAACTCAACCAGTACAACCAGCTTTGAAAGTACTCTTGTAACTGCGAGCGGTATTACTCAGGCAAATGGTGCAGGAGCAGTTACGTTTAAAGACGATATTACAATTGCTGCAGGTGATACTGCTTCTACATTTAATGCAAATATAACTTTGGATGGTTTAACTCTTACTTCAGCGGGTGCATTAACATTTGGTAATGCCGCGACAGATACACTCACTTTATCAACCGCAGCCGTAACAATAACTACTGCTGCAGCCGGAACAAACCAAACTTATAGTTCATTAGTTGACGGGCTTGTTGGGCTTACAATTACCTGCGGGGCAAATGGCAGCCTGACTTTTAATGCTGGAGCAAATGTTGGTGCAACAAATCCTCCGACATCAATTACTACAACTAGTAATAATGCAACATTTAGAAACGCTACGAGTACAGGTCCATTCACAATTAATTATTATGGCGGTTTAAGCCATGGCACATTAATTGGTAATCCTTTAACAATAAATAAACTAGGCGGCGGCAATGAAACAATTACTTCTCCTTTGTCAGGAGATAGGATTAGTTTAACTTCCCCAGGTTCTATATTAAATGGTTTGGCTCCGGGGGTAACTGCTATAACTTCTCCTACAATAAGCCTCACAGCACTTGGCGGTTCAGTAGGTGATTCATTAAACCCCATAACGATTGTAACTAATGCTGATACAACTGTTGAAGCAGTAACTATTTCTGCTGGTGGGAAAGATGCTATTAGCGGTGTAATTTCGGCGAATTTAACTGCTGATGGGCCAAACCCGTTTGTTAAGTTTAAATTTGAAAATGTAACCCAAGATTCAGGGTTATTCATTGTAAATAATACTATAGTGGGCGGGGGAGATTATATATATAGCGCGTACCGTCAGGCTGATGCTCAGCTTAATCCTTTTGTCGCAAATACTGTTCCAAGTTTTATGGGCGCTAAGAATCAATTGGTGATGCCGGAATCAATTTTAGAAGAAAAGACCTTGCCTTTTAGTTTTAAATAGGCATAATATATTATATTAACAAGGAGGTAAATATTAAAAAAATAACCCTAATATTAATTATATTCTTAACTATATTTTCAATCAGGTATACTTTTGCAGAAGTAAAAGGAAAAGACATAGCCCCTCAAGTTAGGGCTGTGGAAGATGTTCAAGCAAAAACAATCTTTGATTATAAAGATGAATTGAAGCTTACAGATAAACAGGTAACCGACTTGAAAAAAACCATCTCCGATTTACAGGCTTATATTACCGAAAAGAGAAAACAACTTGATGCCGCAGGGCAAGAATTGCTCGGGCTTATTAAAGAAAAGGCTAATCTAAAGTTGATTAAACAAAAGCTCGAGCAAATATCAAAAATTCAAGTTGATATATCTTATACAGATATAGAATCTTCAAGAAAGGTTGAAGGTATTTTAACGTTAGATCAGATAGATAAATGGAAAAAGATTCAAGAAGAATACCGTGTAAAAATGCAGGCTGAATTGGTTAAGCAACAGGATAAAAAATAAACTATTAATGCATTTGTTTTTTTTAAGGCTGTTCCAATATATCGGAGCAGCCTTTATAATTTTGGCATGGTTTAATTTATCTTACGGTCAGGACTATGGCGGTAGAATAATTGAAGGTTCAAGCTCAGATGCCCGCACTTTTATTCCAATACTTGCGTCAGATTCTGCATCGGCCGGTATTTGCGGGATGATTTTTAATGGCCTTGTGAAATATGATAAAGATATAAATTTAGTAGGAGATTTAGCTGAAAGCTGGGATATAGAAGATCAAGGTAAAACAGTAATTTTTCATTTAAGAAAAAATGTCCTCTGGCAGGATGAGGCTATTTTTACGGCCAAAGATGTAGAATTTACTTATCAGAAACTAATCGATCCAAATACAAAAACTCCTTATAGCGGTGATTTTAAGGAAGTTGAGTCTTTAGATATAATTGATGATTATACTATAAAGGTTAGATATAAAGAGCCATTTTCTCCGGGTTTAGCCAGTTGGGCAATGCCAATTATGCCGCGGCATATTCTAGAAAATCAAAATTTAGACACAACGAATTTTTCACACAATCCTATTGGTACTGGCCCCTATAAGCTAAAAAAATGGGTTCGACAAACAAAGATTGAATTGGAAGTAAATCCAAATTATTTCGAAGGGCGCCCGTATATTGACAAATATGTTAGCCGCATAATTAGTGATCCCGCCACATTATTTTTAGAATTACAAACAGGGGCAGTTGATTTAACAGGAATTACACCATTACAGTATAAGCGTCAAACAGATACAAAATTTTTTAAAGAAAATTACCAGAAATTCCGCTGGGAAAGTTTTACTTATGTATATTTGGGCTATAACCTGTCAAATGAAAAATTTAAAGATATTCGCGTACGTAAAGCATTAAATTATGCTGTCGATAAACAACAGATTATAAAAATTGTTTTGTTAGGCTTAGGGCGGGAGTGTACAGGCCCATTTGTGCCTGAGTCTTGGGCTTATAATAAGGAGATTATTCCCGCCGCATACGACCCTAAAGAAGCTTTATCTCTTTTAAAAGAAGCTGGCTGGCAAGATAATGATGGTGACGGCTGGTTAGATAAAGACGGTAAAATTTTCGAATTTACAATCATTACTAATCAAGGCAATGATCTTAGAACTAGAACCGCAGAGATTATCCAGCACGAGCTTTCTAAGATTGGCATAAAAGTTAAAATAAAGGTGATTGAATGGACAGCTTTCTTATCAGAGTTTATTAATAAAAAAAAATTTGAAGCTGTTATTTTGGGCTGGTCGCTAGGCAGGGATCCTGATTGTTTTGATATTTGGCATTCGTCAAAAACAAAAGAAGGAGAATTTAATTTTATCGGATACAGCAATAAAAATATTGACAGATTGCTTATAGATGCGCGCCGCACATTTAACATAGATGAGAGAAAAAGATATTATCACGAAATTCATCGCATGCTTTATGAAGAGCAGCCTTATATGTTTTTATATGTGCCGGATAGTTTGACAATTATAAATAAAAAAATTAAAGGTATTGCTCCTGCGCCTATTGGCATCGGTTATAATTTTATAAAATGGTGGATTTTGGAAAATCAAAAATCAAAATGCAAAATTCAAAATTAAATGCTTAGTTATATTTTACGCAGGTTATTAGGTATTATACCGTTATTATTGGGTATTACATTAATTAGTTTTTTTGTGATTCATCTTGCTCCGGGAAAGCCAACAGTTTTAGGCGAGGGTATGGACCCGCGGGTAAGTTTTGAAGCGAGAGAGCGGCTTGAAAAATTATATGGTTTAGATAAGCCAATTTATACTCAGTATTTAAACTGGGTTAAGAGGTTTGTTTTCTTTGATTTCGGTAATTCCTTTATTGATAGTCGCCGCGTTTCAATAAAAATTATAGAGAGAATGCCTGTAACCATAACTTTAAATATTTTATCTTTATTATTGATTTTAATCTTTGGCATAATCATTGGCGTAAAAAGTGCAATTAACCCAGGTGGTATCTTTGATAAGTTTACTACTATTTTTGTATTTATTGGGTTTAGTATCCCAACTTTTTGGTTGGCGCTTCTTTTGATGAATCTTTTTGGTATAACATTTAGGTGGTTACCTATATCAGGGCTTTATTCTCTTGATTTTGAATATCTGAACTTTTGGCAAAAAATGATTGATTTATTGAAACATATAATTCTACCAGTTTTTATTCTAAGTATTACTGGGCTTGCTGGAGTTTCTCGTTATATGCGTTCAAATATGATTAGCGTTTTAGATAGCCCCTATATTTGTGCTGCAAGAGCAAAAGGCCTTCCGGAAAAACAGGTGCTTTATAAACATGCGCTAAGAAATGCGATTTTACCTATTGTTACTATTCTTGGTTTATCTGTACCGGCTTTATTAGGAGGAAGTGTTATTTTTGAGTCAATTTTTGCAATACCTGGTATTGGCAGATTATTTTATGAGGCAGTTATGGCACGTGATTACCCAGTAATTATGGCAGAGCTTTCCATCGGCGCAATATTGACACTTATAGGTAATTTGATTGCCGATATAAGTTATGCTTATGTTGATCCGAGGATAAGGTATAAAAAATGATTAAGAATCATTTGATATTTTTTGGTAGTTTAATTTTACTGATAATGTTAGTTATCGGTATTTTTGGACCAATATTTTTAAAATATGATCCTAGTGAGATTAATGTTGATGAGTTACTTATGCCGCCGAGCGCAAAACATATTTTTGGTACAGATCAGCTTGGGCGCGATGTTCTTACTCGTATGGTTTATGGCGCAAGAGTTTCTTTGAGTGTTGGATTTATTGCTGTAGGGATTTCTACATTAGTTGGTATATTTTTTGGGGCGATTGCCGGTTTTTTTGGAGGTAGGATCGATTCTATTATTATGCGTTTTGTCGATATGATGCTTTGCTTTCCGACATTTTTCTTACTGCTTACGGTTGTAAGTGTTTTGGAGCCGTCTATTTTAAATATAATGGTTATTATCGGCTTAACAAGCTGGATGTCATCTGCTCGTATAATGCGCGCTGAAGTTTTAAAAATAAAAGAACTAGAATATGTTTTAGCTGCACGCAGTCTTGGCGCAAGCAATAGCCGAATAATTATAAGGCATATAATTCCAAATTGCATAGGGCCAATTTTAGTAAGTAGTGTTTTAGGTATGGCTAGCGCAATTTTAATTGAATCAGCTTTAAGTTTTTTAGGTCTTGGAGTTCAGCCGCCGACTCCCAGTTGGGGCAATATTTTAATAGATGGAAAATCAACATTAGGTATTGCTTGGTGGTTAACTATCTTTCCGGGTAGTGCAATTTTAATTACAATTCTTGCTATTAATATATTAGGTGAAGGGATAAGAGAGCAGATTAAATGATAGATATAGCGGTTATTTTAGAGATAAAAAATTTAACCGTAAGTTATAAAACTAATTATAATTTCAATAAGGCTTTGGATGATATAAATTTATCTATTTATAAAGATGAAATTTTTGGTTTAGTCGGTGAGTCCGGCAGCGGCAAGACATCTTTGGCCCTTTCTTTAACCCGCCTTTTACCGAAGAATGCTTTTATCGAAAGCGGGCAGGTGATTTTCAAAACAAAAGATTTGTTAAAAGAAAGTGAGTTTTGTTTACAGCAAATTCGTGGGGCAAAAATATCTTATATATTTCAGGAACCGCAGGCTTATTTGAATCCCGTACTTAGTGTTGGTGAGCAATTGATTGAAACAATTTTATTTCATCAAGAAATAAATTTAATATCCGCAAGGCAAGAGGCAATCGAATTATTAAGAGCAGTGAGAATTCAGGATCCAGAGTCTTGCCTTAAAAAATATCCTCATGAATTATCTGGCGGTATGAACCAAAGGATAATGATTGCAATTGCACTATCGAGTAGGCCAGAAATTTTAATTGCTGATGAACCGACAACCGCCCTAGATGTAACAATTGAGGCCGAAATCATCGGCCTGCTTATAGATTTAAAAAAGAAATTTAATTTTACGATTATATTTATTACGCATAATCTATTTAACATTAAAAAAATAGCGACAAGGGTTGCAATTATGTATAAGGGCAAGATCATTGAATTAGGCGAAAAAAATGATATTTTTTCAAAGCCGCAGTCAGTTTATACGCAGGAATTAATTAATTCCCTGGAAAGATATGTTATTAAAAATAGATAATTTAAAAAAATATTTTTATAATGAGAGTTTTTTTGGCAAAAAAAGGGAAACTCGCGCTATAGATGATATTAGTTTTTTATTAGAGCAGTCTGAAACTCTTGGTGTAGTTGGTGAGTCTGGTTCTGGAAAGACTACTTTAGCCAAGGTTATCTTAAAGTTGATTGAACCTACATCCGGGTTAATTAAATATTCAAATAATATTAATAATTTACGCAAAGATGTGCAGATTATTTTTCAGAACCCATATCTTAGCCTAAATCCTAAATTAAAAATTTTAGATATTGTAACCGAAGGAGCGTTGATACATAGGTTGATTGAAAGGGGTGATGTTAAGAAAAAAGCAGTTGAGCTTCTTTCTTTAGTTGGGCTGGGGAAAGATTTTTTAGAAAGAAGGCCGGGCGAAGTCAGCGGAGGAGAGCGTCAAAGAATTTGTATTGCCCGTGCCTTAAGCACTTTTCCAAAATTTATAGTACTAGATGAGCCGGTATCTTCTTTAGATTTAACAATCCAAGTTAAGATTCTAAACCTTTTATTGAATATAAAAAAAGAGTTTGGGCTTACATATTTATTTATCAGCCATGACTTAAGGGTGATCGAAATAATGTCATCGAGGGTTTTGGTGATGCATGAGGGAAAGATTGTTGAAATAGGCAAGACCCAGGATATTTATAATAACCCAAAACATGCTTATACAAAAAAATTAATCTCTTGCTTGTCATTTTCAAGTAACTAGTATATAATATTTTCTATGTTTGAAACATTTAAGATATACATATTGGCATTCATTCCGATTTTTGTAGCAATGGACGCGTTAGCTAATGTGCCTTTGTTTATTGCCTTGACAGAAGGTTTATCTAGTAAGAGAAGGCACAGGGTGATAGTAAAATCTATTTCTACAGCTGGTATTTTAGCCATATTATTTATGTTTATTGGTAGATTAATTTTTAAAGTATTAGGTATCACAAATTCTGATTTTCAAATTGCCGGCGGTATTCTTTTATTTGTGATTGCAGGTAAAATGCTTCTAGTAGGTAAAACTAAACATGCTTTTTCCAGCGGCTCCGATAAGGATATCAGTGTATTTCCTCTAGGGACTCCGCTTATTACAGGCCCAGCAGTGCTGACAATGACATTAATGATTTTAGATAAATACGGTATAGTGCCAACATTTACCGCTCTTGTATTAAATTTATTTATTTGTGCCGTTTCATTTAGGTTCTCTGATTTTATAATCAAAGTTATGGGTTATGATGGCAGCCAGGCATTTTCAAAAATTGCTGATATTTTACTTGCGGCAATTGCTGTAATGCTGGTCCGCGAAGGTATTTTAGGTTTAATGTGAAATGTTGAGAAAAGCCCGCCTTAACGATATAAGACAAATTCAAAATTTGATTAATTTTTATGCTAAAAAAGATTTAATGCTTTTACGTTCTTTAGATGAGCTTTATCAGGGGTTGCGTGATTTTTGGGTAGAAGAGAAAAATGATAGGATAGTTGGTTGTGCGGCACTCCACATTATTGGCTGGGATAATTTAGCAGAAATTAAATCTTTGGCTGTTAATCAAAAGTTTCAAAAGCAGGGAATCGCTAAAGACCTAGTTTTTAAATGTATTAATGATGCAAAAGATTTAGGGATTAAAAAGATTTTTGTTTTAACTTACAAACCAGAATTTTTTAAAAAGTTTGGGTTTAAAAAAATCAGTCATAAGGCACTTCCTCATAAGATTTGGGTTGAATGCATTAAATGCGCAAAATTCCCAGACTGCAATGAGATCGCATTGGCAAAGCAGCTTTAATAAGGAGATGAAGAGATGGATTATTTATTAACAGAAGAACAAAAAATGCTTCAAGAATTAAGCAGGGAGATTGCACGAGAAAAAATTAAGCCGGTTGCTGGAGAATATGATAAAACAGAAGAATTCCCTTGGCCGATTATGAAAATACTTGCACAGTCAGATCTTTTTTCAGTGTTTGTTCCATCTGAATATGGCGGTACGGGCGGAAGCGTTATGGATCTATGTATTGTAACAGAAGAACTTTCTCGTGCCTGCGGCGGTATTGCTGTGTGTTATGCAGCAAGTGCTCTTGGTACATTTCCTATAATTTTATTTGGCAATGATGAACAAAAGAAAAAATATTTACCGCCACTTGCAAAGGGTACAAGTATTGCGGCATTTGGTTTAACAGAGCCTGCAGCTGGTTCCGATGCTTCAGCAATTCAAACAACCGCAAAAAAAGTTGGCGATCACTATGTTTTAAATGGCACAAAGCATTTTATTACTAATGGCGGAGAGGCAGATATTTATACAATTGTAGCAATGACTGATAAAACAAAAGGAGCTCGAGGCGCTTCAGCATTTATTGTAGAACGGGGTACTCCTGGTTTCACCTTCGGCAAAAAAGAAGACAAGCTTGGGATTAGGGCATCAGTTACGCGAGAGTTGATATTTACTGATTGTAAAATTCCCGCAGCTAATTTGCTTTCTAAGGAAGGTATGGGTTTTATTATTACAATGAAGACTTTTGATATGTCGCGGCCGGGTGTGGCAGCGCAAGCATTAGGCATCGCTCAAGGGGCAATTGATATTGCAATAGAATATGCTAACGAAAGAAAGCAATTTGGTAAGGCGATCTCAAGTTTTCAAGGCATACAATTTATGCTTGCAGATATGGCAACAAAAACAGAAGCAGCGCGTGCATTAGTATATTCTTGCGCACGGGCGATCGATTCTGGCAGTAAGGATGTTGCTAAAGAAAGTGCAATGGCAAAACTTTTTGCTTCTGATGTTGCGATGGAAGTGACAACGGATGCTGTGCAGATTTTGGGTGGTTATGGTTATATGAAAGAGTACCCTGCAGAAAAATTTATGCGTGATGCAAAAATTACCCAAATTTATGAGGGTACAAATCAGATTCAAAGGAATATTATTGCGTTAGGTTTAATAAAAGAGAGTAAGAAGAAATAATATATGAAAATAGTAGTTTGTATAAAACAAGTTCCAGAGACAACAGAAGTAAAAATTAATCCCGAGACAAATACTTTGGTTCGGGAAGGGGTTCAGTCAATAATTAATCCTTTTGATATGTATGCAATAGAAGAGGCATTACGTTTGAAAGAGCGTTTTGGCGGTGAAACTACAGCAATTAGTATGGGGCCGCCCCAAGCAGCCGAAGCTCTTCGTCAGGCGTTAAGCCTTGGTATAGATAATGCAATACTCGTTTGTGATCGTGCCTTTGCTGGATCTGATACTTGGGCAACCAGTTTTACTTTGGCTAGTGCGATTAAAAAATCTGGGTTTGATATTATTATTTGCGGCAAGCAGGCAAGCGATGGCGACACGGCCCAAGTTGGCCCGGGAATTTCAGCGCATTTAGACATTCCACAGGTTACCTATGTAAGAAAGATTGAAAGTATTATTAATGGCCAAATTAAGGTAGAGCGATTAATGGAAGAGGGTTTTGATATTATTGAATCTAGCCTGCCAGTGTTAATTACCGTGGTCAAAGAAATTAACGAACCACGATTGGCATCTTTGAAGAATATGATGCGCGCAAAGAAAGCAGTTATTACACAGTGGACTTATAAGGATTTAGAGCTTAATGAGGCAGATATTGGTTTAAACGGATCACCTACAAAAGTTGTAAAGATATTCACGCCGCCGCCGAAAGAAAAAGGTAAATTACTTGAAGGGACAACAGAGGAAATAGTGCGTAATTTAGTTAATTCTCTAAAAGGAGATATTTGCGGATGATTAGCGTTATATTAGATAAATGCGTAGGGTGTTCTTTATGTATCAAGGTTTGTCCTTTTGGAGCAATTAAGCTTGTTGACTCGCCTCGCGCCTGCGTCGACGCCTTTGGGCGCGGCGAAGCTGTAGGTAAAAAGGCAGTAATTGATTTGGATAAATGCAACTTATGCGGAGCTTGCCTAGAATCTTGTAAATTTGGAGCAATTAGGTTAGATAAAAAAGAATCTATTATTAAGAAAATTAAATTAGAAGATTATAAGGGTGTTTGGGTTTTTGCTGAGCAGAAAAAAGGTAAAGTTCAATCGGTGGCATTTGAGCTTTTAGCAAAAGCAAAAGATCTTGCCAAAGATTTAAATACAGAGGTTTCTGCTGTATTGCTAGGTGATAATGTTGAGAATCAGGCAGCTGAATTATTCCAGCGCGGTGCTGATAATGTGTATTTAGTTGAAGATGCGAAATTAGCTAGTTTTTGCGATGAAGCATATACAAAAATCATAGTTAAATTGATAGAGAAATATAAGCCGGAAATTTTTTTGAGCGGTGCAACTACAATTGGCAGGTCTCTTATGGCGCGTATTGCCGTAATTGTTAATGCTGGTTTAACTGCTGATTGTACAGGCCTTGATGTTGATAAAGAGAAAAGACTTCTGCTCCAAACCCGCCCGGCTTTTGGCGGGAATATTATGGCAACAATTATTTGTCCAAACCACCGTCCACAAATGGCAACGGTGCGGCATAAAGTAATGAAAGAGGCCGGGATAGATAAAAATCGTAAAGGCAAAATTATTAGAGAAAAGCTTAATGATGATGCTTTGTTTTCGCGCACTAATGTTTTGCAGTTTGTAGAGGAGATATCATCTACTGTAAATATTGCCGAAGCTGATATTATTGTTTCTGGCGGCAGAGGTATGAAGGCAAAAGAAAATTTTATCCTACTAGAAGAGTTAGCAAGAGTCTTGGGAGGAGCGGTTGGTGCATCGCGCTCAGCAGTAGATAGCGGATGGTTGGGTTATTCTCATCAGGTAGGGCAAACCGGTAAAACCGTGTGCCCAAAGATTTATTTTGCCTGTGGTATATCTGGCCAAATTCAGCATTTAGTCGGTATGCAGTCGTCAAAAATTATTATTGCAATTAATTCAGATCCTTATGCCCCAATTTTTAATGTTGCAACGTATGGTATTGTAGGTGATTTATTTGAGATTATTCCTAAATTAACAGAAGAATTTAAAAAAGCCCGTCAATAATGTATTTAAAAAAACTTGAAATTTTAGGTTTTAAATCTTTTGCAGAAAAGACCGCGCTTCATTTCGAACCGGGTATTACTGCTGTTGTTGGGCCCAATGGATGCGGAAAATCAAATATATTTGATAGTATCCGCTGGGTGTTAGGTGAACAGTCTGTTAAATCAATGCGTGGGTCAAAAATGGAAGATGTAATTTTTAGCGGAACTGATTTACGGCCACCAGTCGGATTTGCCGAAGTAAACCTTACATTCTCTAATGAAAAGAAGATTTTGCCGCTTGAAGAAACTGATGTAACAGTTACTCGGCGGCTCTACCGTTCAGGCGATAGCGAATATTTTATAAATAAAGCATTAGTGCGCCTTAAAGATATCGTAGAGTTATTTATGGGCACAGGTATTGGTGCCGAGAGCTACTCTTTAGTTGAACAAGGTAAGATGGATTTGATATTAAGTTCGCGGCCTGAAGATAGGCGTTTGATTTTTGATGAAGCAAGCGGGATAACTAAATATAAATCTCAGAAAAGAGAGGCTTTGAATAAATTAGAAGATACAGAGCAAAATTTAGTTAGAATTAACGATATAATTCTAGAGGTAAAACGCCAGATTGATTCTTTAGAGCGCCAGGCAACCAAAGCCCGCCGTTATAAGGAAATATTTGATGAATTAAAGCAGGCAGAAATAAGCCTTGCGAATTTTCAGATAGCAAAGATTAATAAAGAGTTGGAACTTTTAACAAAAAATTATTCAAAAGAAAGCGAAACTTTAAGTTTGTGCCAGGACGAATTAGCCGCTTTAGATGCAGCTTTAATAGATAAGAAAGAGAAGTTATCTTTTGGAGAGGCCAAGATTAATCAGACAAAAGATCAATTAGTGATTTTAGAAAATAGTATCAAAAACGATTTACAACATATGGATATTACAAAAGAAAGAATTAAAGAAATAGCTGTGAGGTTAAAAAGTCTGGTGAAGCTAAAAAGTGAGCTTGATACTAGGATTAAAGATGGCCAGATAAAAGTCGATGAGCATAAGTCTCAAGTTGAACATACTCAAAATTTATTTTTATTGCTTAAGGAAGAGATAAATAAAAAGGAAGGCTTACTAAAAGAAACGATAGAGGTGATTAAATCGACAGAAAAAAATATTATTCAGGAAAAAACTAATATTTTAGATTTGACTACCGAATTAAGCAGGCTTAAAAATTCAATTATAGAAATTAATGTCGGAATCCAGAATATAAATGTACGTAAAAAAAGGCTCGAGCTTGAGAATGAAAAAACTAATCAGGAAAAGGCAGTTGTTGAGCAGAGCTACAATGATTTGAATTCATTATTAACACAGTCTAAGTCACGGTTTGATATTTTAAACACAGATAGGCAGAACATGCAAGATGAGCTTACAAAATTAAGCGATGAACTCATCTCCTTAAATAAATCTTGCCAGGATTTAGAAAATCAAAAAATAAAATTGGAGTCACAGCGGGAATTTATCGAAAAACTTAAAACAGAATATGAAGGCCTAGAGCAGAAGTTAAACGCTGTAATTTTAGTACAGGATTTACCAAGCGGTATTACTGGGATTTTGGCGCGTGTAAATAATACAGAGAATTTAAGTGGTAATGTTAAACAAGATTTCCAAAATTTTAATTATCTGCTTCATTGTGATGCCAAGCCAATACCCCTTGAAACAGAATCGATTACTAATAGAATTGAAGAAATAACCAATTTTATAAATAACACAAAAAACTTAATTTTAGATAAAAAAAGTTTGACTGAGGCAAAACAAGTACAAATCAGGCAGTTAGATAGAGATATTCAATCTCAAGGTATAGAGGTAGCGAATTTAAGTACAAGGCTTGAAGGCATAGAGCTTGAATTGAATAAACTAAAACAAGAAGGAGAGATTGTTGCTTTTGAAATCGAAGATTTAAGCGAAGAATTGAAGAACCTTAATACAAGAAATAACGATGCGAATATTAAACTAAAACAGCTGGATGAATCTTTAGTAAATTCTAATAAATTAATTAGCGATTATCAGATTATTTTACAAGAGAAGCTGTATTCAAAAGAAGAATTGCTTATATCAATTACCCAAGACAAAACTGAATTTGACGGGCTTGAAGATAAATTAAATTCTCAAAAAGATGCGCTTAGCATGCTTGAAGTTACTTATAATAATGATATAGAAAGTCTTAACCGTTATACGAATGAGGAGAACGATTCTAATAATAAACTCGAAGACTTTAATAGATTAATACAAGAATTAGAAATAAAGATTAAAAATAATTTAGCGCAAAAACAGGAGATAGATTCAGGATTTATAATTATCAAAGAAGAATTTAATTGCCTAGAAATTGATTTTAGAAACTCTCAAGCCGATAAAGAAAAGTTAGTTATAAAAATCGAAGATTTAAAAAATAATATACATAAGGTTGAGATGGGCCAAAAGACATTCGAATTCCAAAAGTTAAACCTATTAGATAAGATGCAGCAGCTTTATAGGGAGAATATTAATTCAGATGTGAAACAGGCAGAGGATATCGATGAAAGTTCGATTTGCGATAATATCAATAATTTAAAATCAAAATTACAACGTTACGAAGGTGCAAGTATTTCTACAATCGAAGAATTCGATGAATTGAAAAAACGTTTTGAGTTCCTATTGGCTCAACAGGATGATTTAGTAAAAGCAAAAGATTCAATTCAAGAAGCTATAGCAAAAATTAATCGCACAACTAGAAAGATATTTGTTGAGACATTTGATAAAATAGCTGAAGAGTTTAAAAATTATTTTAAGTATCTTTTTAATGGTGGAGATGCAAGCGTATTCTTAATTGATGAGAATAATCCTTTAGATTCGGGTATTGAAATTATTTGCCGTCCACCAGGCAAGAAATTACAAAATATTCTGCTTCTTTCGGGCGGAGAAAAGGCGCTTTCGGCAACTGCGCTTATGTTCGCGATATTTAAAGTGAAGCCTTCGCCATTTTGCGTGTTAGATGAAATTGATGCTCCTTTAGATGAGGCAAATGTTGATCGGTTCTCAAGGGTTCTTCAAGAATTTACGAAAGAATCACAATTTATCGTTATTACCCATAACAAGAAAACAATGGCAAACGCCAATGTTATGTATGGAATTACTATGCAGGAACAGGGTGTTTCAAGGATTGTTTCAGTAAAGCTTTCGAAGGCTTTAGCAACAGACGAAATAAACAAAGAAGATACGGCTAAAGAAGAAGTTATGGTATCAAACTAACCGTATATTCTATTTTTTCCTTTTCTTTTTGCCTCATACAATGCCCTATCAGCATGATCTATTAATGTAGATTTGTGTTGTCCATCTTCAGGGCAGGTTGCGATGCCGATACTTATAGTCTGTTTTTTCCCGGGCAGAATGTCTTCGTGCGGCAAAGGGTAATCTGCAATTATCTTTCTTATGTTCTCGGCAAATTCATAGGCCTTGCTTTTATGAGTATCCGGCATTATTATTACAAATTCTTCTCCACCATATCGGCAAACAAAGTCTTCTCTTCTGAAAGTTTCTTTTATGATAGTAGCAATTTTAACTAGTAATTGATCGCCTTTTTGATGCCCAAGTTTGTCATTATAGGGTTTAAAATCATCTAAATCAATCATAAGTATACTAAGTGGGGAGTTTCTGTTTTCAGCTTCAGATAATTTTTCTTCTAACTTGTCTTGAAAGAATCCATGATTCCATAAATTGGTTAATGAATCAGTATGCGCATGTATTAATGTTTGTTCGTAGAGGCGTGAGTTTTCAATTGCAAGGGCTGCTTGGTTTGTAAGCATTGTTAAAAGACGAATATCATCTTTTGTTATTGGTTTTTTTGTGAACATGTTATCGGCAACGATCAAGCCGATAGTTTTATCTTTTGATTTTAGGGGGGCAGTAACAAAATCTTGTGAATGTATCGTGTGAAGCAAAGGGTCATTTTCTCTTAGATTAAATAATTCTTTTGTTACATGTAACGGCATACCATCTAGCAATGCTAGGGCTAATATTCCGCCTTCTTCTTGGCTTAATGGTACTCTAATATGTTTTATAGTATGATTCAGATGGCTTTTTCCGAGAGGATTAGAACTACGAAAATTATTAATAAGGTCTTCTAAGTCTAATTTTTGCGATTCTATTTGATGCCAAATATGCCCAGCTTCTTCAGCATTATCCGGGCCAATGCCCATTCTGCCTTCAAGTATGTTATTTTTTTCGTCAATTAAGAAAAGCATTGCACGGTTAAAGCCAAGGCCGGAATGTGCAGTAATACCAGTTAAGGTAATGTAGAGGATTTCTTCGAGCTTTAGAGTGGTAAGCATCGCATTAGAAACTTCATAGAGTATGACAAGCTCGTTTTTTATTCTTTGGAGTTCTAATTCAAGATTTTTTTGGTTATTTATTAATTCATCCATATTATGTAAAAATAGCATAAGTTAAAGTGCTTGTCAAGATAAGGGTTTATTTGTATAATATACTAACATTTCTAAGAGTTAAAAATTCATAAGGAGGTATTTTCATGGCACAAGATAAAGAAAAGAAAAAAGAAGAAATTAATCAAAGGCAAAAGGCCCTAGAGTTGGCTTTAGCTCAGATTGAAAAGCAATTTGGCAAGGGCTCTATTATGAAAATGGATACTCAAACCCATTTAGACGTTGATGTGATTCCTACAGGTTCTATTGCTCTAGATTTTGCTTTAGGCGTAGGAGGTATTCCGCGCGGCAGGGTTATTGAAATTTTTGGGCCAGAGGCATCAGGAAAAACGACGTTAACTCTAAGTATTATTTGCGAAGTTCAGAAGAAGGGCGGCGTGGCGGCTTTTATTGACGCAGAGCATGCATTTGACGCCAGTTATGCTAAAAAAATAGGCATAAATTTAGAAGAGTTGCTTATTTCCCAGCCGGATACTGGCGAGCAGGCCTTAGAGATTACTGAAACATTAGTGCGTTCTAATGCTGTTGATTTAATTGTTGTTGATTCAGTTGCTGCGCTTACTCCTCAAGCAGAAATCGAAGGTGAAATGGGGCAGGCCCAGATAGGGTTGCAGGCTCGCCTTATGTCACAAGCTTTACGTAAATTAACAGCATGTATTAATAAATCAAGAACATGCGTTATCTTTATTAACCAGATACGTGAGAAAATTGGGGTATTTTTTGGTAATCCAGAAACAACTCCTGGCGGCAGGGCGTTAAAATTTTACTCTTCAGTAAGGCTTGATTTACGCAGGATTGCCGCGATAAAAGAAGGCGATAATGTAATTGGTTCGCGCGTCAAGGCAAAGGTAGTAAAAAATAAAGTTGCCCCGCCATTTAAAGAAGCAGAATTTGAAATTCTTTTTGATGAAGGCATTTCTCGTGCTGGAGGCTTGCTTGATATGGCGGTTACAAAGGGAATTTTACAGAAATCAGGCACATGGATTACTCATAATAATGAAAAGATTGGCCAGGGCAGGGAGCAGGCGCGGCAGTTTTTAAAACAAAATCCAAATGTTTTATTAGGGATTGAAAAAGAAGTTAAAGAAAAATGTTTGGTAAAATAAATCTAGATTATTAGATAATGAAGACAGATATCTTGCGTAAGAAATTTATAAATTTCTTTAAATCAAAGAAACATAAGGTTATCGCCTCAGCATCATTAATCCCTTACGATGATCAAACCGTACTTTTTACATCCGCAGGCATGAGTCAATTTAAGAATGAGTTTATGGGTAAAATTTCTGGTTTTAGCCGTGCAACAACTGCCCAGAAGTGTTTGCGTACTGATGATTTGGATAAAGTGGGGAAGACTCCTTCCCATCATACATTTTTTGAAATGTTGGGGAATTTTTCTTTTGGAGATTATTTTAAAAAAGAGGCGATATCTTGGGCGTGGGAATTTCTTACACAAGAATTAAAAATAAATCCTAATAATATTTGGGTTTCGGTTTATTTAGAGGACGACGAAGCTTATAAAATTTGGCACAGCGTTATAAAGATTCCCGAAGAAAAAATCGTAAAGCTTGGCGCAAGCGATAATTTTTGGCCACAAGATGCGATAAAAAATGGGCCAAATGGTCCTTGTGGTCCATGTTCAGAGATATTTTTTGATTGGGGAGAATCTTTTGGCTGTGGTAAAGGCTGTAAGCCCGGATGTAATTGTGGAAAATCAAGCAAGAGGTTTGTTGAAGTTTGGAATTTAGTATTTACTCAGTTTAATAGAAGAGACGGTGGAATATTAGAGCCGTTACCAAACAAAAATATTGATACTGGAATGGGCCTTGAGCGGATTGCATCTGTAATGCAAGGTAAATTTACTAATTTTGAAATTGATATCTTTGAGCCGTTGATTAAAGAATTGGAAAGACAATCGAAGATTAAATATATTGATAAAAGAGAATCCTTTAACATAATCGCTGATCATTTAAGGGCGATCGTTTTCGCTGTTAGTGACGGCGTGATTCCTTCGAGCGAAGACAGGGGGTATGTAATTAGAAAGTTAATTCGTAAGGCAATTCTTGAGGCAAAAAAAATTAAAATTGACAAGCCATTTCTATATAAGATTGTTCCGACTATAGGGCTTGTGATGAAAGGCGCATACCCGGAAATTGACAAAAGGAAAGAAGATATAAGCCAGCTGCTACAGCACGAAGAAAAGAGTTTTTATCATACGCTTAAAACAGCCGCGAGATTACTAGAGGAGAGTTTTTTAGGGGTAACTAGACAACAAGGCACGGGCCTAATTGCTTTTAATTTATATGATACTTATGGCATTCCAGTTGAAATCACAAAAGACTGGTTAAAAAATAAAAATATAATATTAGATGAGGCGGAATTTAAGATTTATTTAGATGAGCAGAAAGAGCGTTCAAAGAAAAAAGCAAAATTTTCCGGAGATATCTTTGGAAATAAAAAAATTATTAGCATAAAACCGACCATCTTTCTAGGTTATAATTATGAAGCGTTGTCTTCTTCTAAATTATTAGGTATTTTAAAAGGTGATAAATTGATTAATGAAGTTAATATCGGCGAAGAAGTTAGCCTTATTTTAGATAAAACCTGTTTTTATCCTGAAAGCGGCGGACAGCTGGGAGATCAGGGCAAAATTTATAATAAAAATTGCGAATTCAAAGTTTTAGATACAAAAAAAATTGCAGATATAATTTTACATATAGGTAAATTAGAAAAAGGTAGCCTTAAGAGGTCTACCTCGGTTAATTTAGAGATCGATGTTGTTTTAAGGTCCAGCCGTAGGCGCGCGCATACAGCAACCCATATATTGCAATTTGCCTTGCGTAAAGTGTTAGGTCAGCATGTACGTCAAGCCGGTTCTTTCGTAGATTCCGATTATCTACGTTTTGATTTTACTCATTTCAAGGCGTTAACGGAAGAAGAAACAAAACGTGTTGAAGAGATAGTTAACGATAAAATTATGAATAATGATAAAGTTGCTACTAAGAACTTATCTTTGAAGCAGGCGCAAAAACAGGGTGCGCTTGCTTTCTTTGAAGAAAAATATGGCGAGAAAGTCCGTGTAGTTAGTATCTCTAATTTTTCAAAGGAACTTTGCGGTGGAACGCATTTAGATAGTACTGGATCTATTGGTAGTTTTAGAATCATTAGCGAAGGTTCTTCGGCGAAAGGCATACGTAGGATTGAAGCTGTGACCGGCAGAAAGAGTTTTGAAATGCAGGATAGAAGAGAAAGAGAACTGCTCCAGGTAATAAATGACCTAAATATAAAAATTAAGAATATCGAACAGAATAAAAACTCTATTCATTTAAAATTTTATGAGAAAGAAGTAGGTAGCTATGTGGATAAAGCAGTATTGGTAAATTCTAGCAGGATAATAAAAGAAAATTTTGAAGATTTAGATATTAATATGTTGCGTAGGTTGGTAGATTTAACAAGAATGAAGGTATCTTCGGGAGCAGTTATTTTTAGCTCTAAAAAAATGGATGGTTTATTTTTAGTTATTGCTATAACGAAAGATCTAGTAGATAAAGGGATAAGCGCTGTTAGTCTAATTAAAGAAGTATCTAGCCTTATTAACGGTTCAGGCGGCGGTAGGGATGATTTTGCTCAAGCCGGAGGCAAAGAAATAAAAAATCTAAACGCAGCTTTAGATTCGATACAAAAATCGATAGAAAAAAAATTGAGTAAGCAATGAAAGTAATTAAAACTTCAAGCCAGGAATGGAATAAAATTATTAATCGAAACCTTGTGACGAGCGATCATCTCAGGGAGCGTGTTAAAAAAATTATCGGCGATGTTAGGATTTATGGCGATGACGCGATAACTAAATATACAAAAAAATTTGATAAGGTGAAAATATTATCTAAGAATTTGAAGGTTTCGCAAAATGAAATAAGCGCTGCCTATAATTCTATTGATCCAAACTTTGTTTCAACTTTAAAAATAATTATTGAGAATGTAACAAAATTCTATAGAAAACAAATTAAGCATCCTTGGAAGATGAAAGATAGCGACGGTATTGTTTTGGGGGAGATATTTAACCCGCTAGACAAAGTTGGTATTTATATACCAAGTGGAACAGCGCCACTTTTTTCTACAGTTTATATGACAGTTTTACCTGCTCAGATTGCCGGTGTTAAAAGGATTATTTTGACTACGCCTCCAGGAAAAGATGGGTTTGTAAATCCGTATATTTTAGTAGTCAGTGATTTACTTAAAGTTAATGAAATATATAAAGTTGGAGGGGCTCAAAGTATTGCCGCGCTCGCTTTTGGTACCAAAACTATTCCTAAAGTAGATAAAATCTTTGGGCCAGGCAATCGTTTTGTAACAGAAGCAAAGAGGCAGCTTTTTGGCTATTGTGATATTGATATGCTTGCCGGGCCATCAGAGGTTGTAGTAATTGCGAATAACTTTAGTCCACAAAACTTTGTTTTGGCAGATCTTTTTTCGCAGGCGGAGCATGCCGGAGGATTAGCTGTTTTAATTACGACATCGAAAAGTTTAATTAAACATTTAAAAGGTAAGATTGATTCTGGTTATGCAATTTTTGCTAAAAATTTGGATGAGGCAATAAAAATTGCAAATGATATCGCCCCTGAGCATTTGCAAATTTTAATTAAAACGATACCTTCATCGTTAATCAAAAAAGTTAAAAATGCCGGAGCAATATTTTTGGGCCCCTACAGCCCAGTTTGTATCGGAGATTATATCGCAGGGCCTAGCCATGTTTTACCGACAGGTGGAACAGCAAGGTTTTTTTCTGCATTAAATATCCAAGATTTTATGAAATCATCGCATATAATTTCTTATTCAAAAAAGGCACTGGAGAAAATAAGAGAGCCATTAGAAAAGTTAGCTTGTATTGAAGGGTTACCTAAGCATCTTCAATCAGTAAAAGAGAGGTTTTTATGAAGAAACGAATTGCAATAATAAAGAGAAAGACTAACGAAGTAGATATCTCTGTAAAATTAAACATTGATGGTACAGGGAAGTCAGAAATTGATACTGGTTTTAAATCATTAGACCACATGCTGACACTTTTTTGCTTTCACGGGTTTTTCGATTTGAAGCTTTCTGCAAAAGGAGATTTGCAGCATCATATTGTTGAAGATATTGGAATCACTTTAGGCGAAGCATTTAAAAAAGCAATAGGTGAGGCAAAAGGGATTAAACGGTTTGGTTATAGTACAATGCCAATGGATGAAATTTTAGTAAGTACAGCAATTGATTTAAGCGGCAGGCCTTTTTTAAAATTTAATATCCCTGCAATAAGCGAAAATTTAGATTTAAAAGCACATGATTTTAAAACATTTTTAGAATCGTTTGTTTCACATAACAAACTTGCTTTGCATATAACCTATGCTGAAGACCTTGGTTCGAGTGATACGCATCATTTCATCGAAGCAGTTTTTAAGTCGCTTGCTTTAAGTTTGTCTATGGCAATATCTATCGACAGCCGCAGAAAAGAAGTTCCTTCGACAAAAGGTGTTCTTGATTTATGAT
Source organism: Candidatus Omnitrophota bacterium (assembly GCA_040753015.1). GTDB lineage: Bacteria > Omnitrophota > Gorgyraeia > Gygaellales > JBFMHM01 > JBFMHM01. Next base: position 270,957 of record JBFMHM010000001.1, on the reverse strand, counting down.
TGTAGTTATTGATTATGGTATGGGCAATTTAAGATCTGTGTCAAAAGCCCTTGAGCATATTACAAACGAAAAGATCATAATTACAGATAAAATCAAAGATATTGAATGCGCTAAAAAATTAGTTTTTCCCGGCGTAGGCGCATTTGGTGCTGCAATTAATAATTTAAAAAAACTTCGTCTTATTCCAGTAATTAAAGACCAGATAAACAATAATAAACCATTTTTAGGTCTTTGTTTAGGGCTGCAAGTTCTATTCGAAAAAAGCCAAGAGGCAAAAGGCGTGAAGGGGCTAGGCGTACTTCATGGCCAAGTTAAAAAATTCCCTTCTAATGTTAAAATTCCCCATATTGGTTGGAATCAAATTGCAATAACAAAAATGCACCCTCTTTTTAATGGTATTACCAATACTAGTTTTTTTTATTTTTGTCATTCTTACTACGTAGCACCTAAAGACAAAAAATTAGTTTTTGCTAGATCAAATTATGGTATTAATTTTCCCGCGGTTATTATAAAAGATAACCTATTTGGTATTCAATTCCATCCGGAAAAGAGCCAAGCATTAGGATTAAAAATACTAAAGAATTTTATTGAATTATGATTATTATTCCCGCAATTGATTTAAAAGACGGTGTTGTAGTTAGATACGCAAAAGGACAGTTTGATAAGAAGATTTACTCTGATAGCCCTCTTAACGTAGCTTTAGATTGGCAGGCGCAAGGCGCAAAGTTAATTCATATTGTTGATTTAGATGGAGCATTTACCGGTGAACCAAAAAATTTAGCTTTGGTAATTGAGATTGCTAAAAATTTAAATATACCAGTTGAGTTTGGCGGAGGCCTTAGGACAAAAGAAGCAATTAAGAAAGTAATGGACGCGGGAATTTCTCGTGTAATTTTAGGTACAAAAGCAATTGATAAAAATTTCCTAAAAGATGTAGTCTTAGAATTTAAAGAAAGAATTGTTGTTGGCCTTGATGCAGATTTCGATAAGCTAAAAATAAATGGATGGCTTAAAGACACGGATATCACAATTAATAGTTTTATTAAAGAGCTAGAGAATGTCGGAGTTAAAACAATTATTTATACTGATATTTCTCGCGATGGTATGCTTTCTGGACCAAATATTGAGGCAATTGATAACCTAGTTAAGGCAACCAAGATGTCAGTGATTGCCTCGGGTGGTGTGTCTAGCTTGGAAGACATCAAAAATTTAAACAAAATAAAAGGGCTTTTTGGCGTAATTGTTGGCAAGGCCTTGTATGAACAAAAGTTTACGTTAAAAGCCGCGATAGATTCAGCTTCTTAATGTCTTATTAAAATTCCCTCTAATTACTAAATGATAATTTTAATTGACATTTAGTATTACTAAATGCATAGTCCCATTTACATTCCGTATGTTGAGAGTAAAACGCCGACATCTTTGATAAATAACATTGAAAAATCCAAAACAGATGTTATAATTGCTCTATGAATGATGCGATTAATAATTGGATAAAAAGCAGCGATTATGATATAAAGACTGCTTTGGTAATGTTTAACGGTAAGCGGTATATTTATGTCATATTTATGTGCCATTTATCTACGGAAAAACTGCTTAAAGCGATAGTTGCCAAAGTAATTAAAAAAGTTCCCCCAAAAACTCATGATTTACTTTATTTAATAAAGTTAGCTAATATCGAAATACCTATGGGGCATCAAAAAATTATTGCACATTTGAATCAAACAAGCATACCAACTAGATACCCAGAAGATATATCGAAAATAGCTAAACAATATACTAAAGAAACAGCTCAGAGATATTTAAACGATACGCAAAATTTATTAAAATGGTTAAAAAGTCAAATAAAATAAATCAGATAGTTAACAAACTGAAGACTTCTCTTCAGGCTCGCGGAATTAGTGTAGATAAATTGATTCTGTTTGGTTCTTATGCGCAGGGTAAACAAAAGCCTTATAGCGACATAGATATAGCTGTTGTATCTTCAAGTTTTAATGGTAAAAATTTATTAAAGCGTCAAGAAATTTTAGGCGAGGCAATATTCCCACTTAAAGAGCCTATAGAAGCATTAGGCTATACCCCGAAAGAAATTAGAAGGCCAAATGCTTTATCTTTTCTTTCAGAAATAATTTCAACCGGCAGAATAGTTTATAAAAAAGCTAGTTAACCAAATGCTATTTTGCTACCTAGATTAAATAATAAAATGCTTTCAAAACGAATAATTGTTTGTTTGGATGTTGATAAGGGCAGGGTTGTTAAGGGCGTTAAATTTTTAAAATTAAAAGACGCAGGAGACCCTGTTGAGTTAGCTTCTTTATATGATAAACAGGGCGCGGATGAATTAGTTTTTTTAGATATAACTGCAAGCCACGAGAAAAGAAATATAATTTTAGATGTAGTTAAACGTACAGCAGAAAGTGTGTTTATGCCATTAACTGTTGGCGGGGGCGTGCGTAATATCGGAGATATTCGTGCTTTGCTTAATGCCGGGGCAGACAAGGTTTCAATTAATACTGCAGCAGTAAAAAACCCAAAATTGATCACCGAAGGCGCAAAAAAATTCGGTAGCCAATGCATTGTAGTTGCAATTGACGCTCGCCAAGGTGAAGTATATATTCACGGTGGCAGGACTGCGACCGGTCTCGATGTTGTTAAATGGGTAAAAAAATGCCAAGCGTTTGGCGCTGGTGAGATTCTATTGACAAGCATGGATTATGATGGTACAAAAGATGGGTTTGATATTGAGCTGACTAAGGCTGTAAATAAAGCCGTAAATATACCTGTTATTGCTTCGGGTGGCGCGGGTAAACTAAATCATTTTAAAGACGTATTTAACAAAACAGATACTTCAGCCGCCTTAGCTGCTGGTATTTTTCATTACGGAGAGTTTTCGGTAAAGCAAGTTAAGGATTATTTAAATAAAAATAATATATTGGTGAGGATATGATATTAAAATATGATGCAAATGGTTTAATCCCAGCGATAATTCAGGATTATAAAACAAAAAAAGTGTTAATGCTTGCCTATATGAATAAAGAGTCTGTAAAAAAGACTTTAAAATTAGGTAAGACTTGTTTTTGGTCGCGTTCGCGCAAAGAATATTGGGTCAAAGGTGAGACATCAGGACATTTTCAATTCATAAAAAATATTTATTATGATTGCGATAGAGATGCTTTATTAATTTTAGTTAAACAGATTGGCGCTGCCTGTCATACTAATAATAAGAGCTGTTTTTATAGGAAGATAAAATAATAATGTATTCTTTAACTGAACAACAATTTATCAAATTATCTAAAAAAGGTAATCTAATTCCAATCTATAAGGAAATAGATGCTGATTTAGATACACCAGTATCTTGTTATTTAAAGATAGCCGGCGGTCTTGCCGCTAGGCAGGCAGATGGTGAATATAGTTTTTTACTTGAATCTGTAGAAGGCCAAGAAAAAACCGCTCGGTTTTCTTTTATAAGTTCATCTCCCAGGATTGTATTTAGAACAAAGGCGAATACAGTTGAGATAATTGAAAACGGTCATACAAATAAATTTAAAATAGGTCGAGATCCTCTAGAAGAACTTAAAAAGATAATGCAAAGATATAATTTTGTTGATACAGGGGATTTACCGCGTTTTTGTGGCGGCCTAGTAGGTTTTATTGGTTATGACATAGTAAAATTCTTTGAGCCAAAATTAAATGAGCTTAATATTCAAGAAGACGATCTCAAATTACCAGACAGCCTGTTTTTATTAACCGATGCGATTTTAATATTTGATCATTTACGGCATAAAATTAAAATAATCTATTGTGCTCATATTTATGGCAAAGGTGTTAAAAAATTTTATAAACAGGCGGTAAGAAAAATTGAAGAATTAATTAAGAAAATTAAACAACCTCTTTGCGAAAATATTTATAAAGAAAAAAGTAGGGGTACAAAATATTGTGCTCTTACTTCAAATTTCACGCAAAATAATTTTATTAAAGCTGTGAATAAAGCAAAAGAATATATTAGAAAAGGTGATATAATACAAGTAGTTTTATCGCAGCGCTTCAAAATAAAAATTAATAAGAATCCTTTTTTAATCTATCGCAATCTGCGCATGCTCAATCCAAGCCCCTATATGTATTATTTAAAACTAAAGGATTTAGAGATTATTGGCTCATCGCCAGAGCTCTTAGTGAGGCAAGAAGATAATGTTGTGGTAACCAGGCCAATTGCAGGAACAAGGCCGCGCGGTAAGGATGAACAACAAGATTCAGCGTTTGCAAAAGAATTGCTTAATGATAAAAAAGAAAGAGCTGAACATCTGATGCTTGTTGATTTGGGTAGGAACGATTTGGGTAGAATTTGTGATTTTGGGACAGTAAAGATGAATGAATTTATGATAATTGAGAGATATTCTCATGTGATGCATATAGTTAGTGAAGTAAAAGGAAGGCTAAAGAAAGATAAAGATAATTTTGATGTTATGCGTGCAGTATTTCCTGCCGGTACTGTAAGCGGCGCGCCTAAAGTTAGGGCAATGGAAATCATCAACGAACTCGAAAAACAAGTGCGCGGGCCGTATGCTGGGGCAATAGGCTATTTTAGTTTTTCAGGCAATGTGGATACATGTATTACGATTAGAACAATTGTTATAAATAAAAATTTTGCTTATATTCAGGCGGGTGCGGGAATCGTAGCCGATTCCGACCCAAAAAAAGAATACCAAGAGACAGTAAATAAAGCTAAGGCACAATTAGAAGCAATAGTTAATTAAAATGGAGGTAGTAAAATGGCAGCAGCAATTCGTTTGAGAAGAATTGGTAAGAATGTAAAGAATAGGTTATGTTATCGTATTGTTGTAATTGATAAATATAGAGCCAGGGATGGCAGAGTTATTGAAGAAATTGGCACATACATTCCTTCTCTAAAATCGGATAATTTTAAGATTAATAAAGAAAAATATCTGAAATGGATGAAAAATGGAGCAGTTATTTCTAATACAGTCAGGACATTAACGAAAAAAATTTCTGCCTCTGGCGGAAAATAAATAGGAGGTAATTATGGGGTCAGGCCAAGCAGCTGGGATAATGAATTTATTGCCGATAATTTTAATTTTTGCAATTTTTTATTTTATGATTATTCGCCCACAACAGAAGAAAGAGGCCGAGCATAAAAAGAATGTTACGAATTTGAAAAAAAATGATGAAGTCGTAACTATTGGTGGGTTGCATGGTACAATTGTTAATATTAAAGAAAATACTTATATAGTTAGAATTGATGATAATGTCAAAGTTGAGGTAGATAAACTGGCAATTGCCAGGGTAAAAAAAGTACAGGTACAAGGAGAATAACTAAAAATGTCTAAAAAGCTATTTTTTAAAGTACTAGTAATTATTGGCGTTATTCTTTTATCGTTGTATTACGCATTGCCTTTAAAGAAAAAGATTAATCTAGGGCTTGATTTGCAGGGTGGAATGCATTTAGTATTGCAAGTTGATGTAAGCAATCTAGCTCCCGAAGCGAAAAAAGATGCCAGGGAGAGGGCGCTTGAAAAATTACGCAATCGTATAGATGAATTTGGCGTAGCTGAGCCGTTAATTCAGCCACAAGGCGAAGACCAGATTGTTATTCAATTACCTGGTATGGTGGATCGCCAGAGGGCGCTTGAGCTTGTAAAGAGAACAGGTTTTTTAGAGTTTAAGTTAGTTGATACCGACCCTGTTCGGCTTAAGGATGCTATCTCAGGAAATGTACCGCAAAATTATGAATTAAAATATGTGGATAATAACCCGATTCTACTTGAAGCAAAGCCGGTTTTAACAGGCGAGGCGTTAAGTGAAGCAAAGGTAGAATTCGATCAATATGGACAGCCCTATGTCGGCATAGGATTTACGCCGGACGGTACTAAGACATTTGCTGATATCACTACACAGAATGTGAACAGGCAGCTTGCAATTATTCTCGATGGTAAGGTGCATTCTGCTCCGCGGATAAATGAGCCGATTCCTTCTGGGCGCGCCCAAATAAGCGGGCGTTTTACAAACGAAGATGCATCAGACCTTGCTATTGTTTTACGAATTGGCGCTCTCCCTGCGCCTTTAGAGGTTCTTGAAGAAAGAACCGTTGGTCCTGGGTTAGGCAAAGACTCTATAAAAAATGGTGTAACCGCTGCTTTAATCGGCGGTATTTTAGTCGTTATTTTTATGGCAATTTATTATTTATTTGCCGGTTTTGTTGCTAATATTGCTCTTATGTTAAATATACTAATTATATTAGGAGGTATGGGTTTCTTTCATGCTACTTTAACCCTGCCTGGTATTGCCGGTATTATTTTAACACTAGGTATGGCAGTTGATGCCAATGTTCTTATTAATGAAAGAATTAGAGAAGAGCTGAAACTCGGCCGTCCGATACGTTCGGCTTTGACTGCCGGATATAATAAGGCGTTGAGTGCAATTATTGATTCTAATGTTACTACTTTAATTGCAGCTTTTCTATTATTTCAATTCGGAACAGGCGCAATAAGGGGTTTTGCTGTAACATTGACTATTGGCCTTATAGCGAGTATTTTTACAGCAGTATTCGTTACGAGAGCTATAATGGAATTTTTAATTGACGCGAAAATTTTAAAAAGCCTTCCAATGATTCAATTTTTTCCAAAGACAAATGTTGATTTTGTTTCAAAAAGGAAATTCTTTTATGCGCTTTCAGCGATTATTATTATTTTAGGGTTAGTAAGTTTTATGCATAGACAAAAAGATATCTATGGCTTGGATTTTTCTGGTGGAGAAATTCAGGAGTATGTTTTTGATAAAGAAATACCGCTTGATAAGATTAGAAGCAATTTGAAAAGTATTGGTTTATCAGATGCTTCGCTTCAGAGCGTTGAAAATAATCCAAAACAAATTATAATTAGGACTACAACCGATACATCCGAGCCGATACAGGCAATGTTTAAAAAAGATTTTCCTGATAATTCATTCCAAATTTTAAGGATTGAAGAGGTTGGTCCGGTTGTCGGTAAGGCGCTACAAAAAAAGGCAAACCTTGCTCTTATTTGGGCTCTAATAGGAATACTTGCATACGTAGGGTTTAGATTCAAACATTGGGATTTTGGTATAGCCGGTGTTATTGCACTTTTTCATGATGTTTTGATTACATTAGGCGCAGTCAGTTTGTTTGGCAGGCAGATTGATCTTTTAGTTGTTACCGCATTTTTAACTATTGCTGGTTATTCGATAAACGATACCATTGTTATTTATGACAGAATCCGTGAATTATCGCGTGGGTCAAAATTACCATTAGCCCAGATAATTAATCTAGCATTAAATCAAACATTAGGCAGAACTATCCTTACTTCTTTTACCGTGATTATGGTAGTCTTAGTATTATTCTTTTACGGAGGTAGTGCGCTAAACACATTTGCATTCTGTTTATTGGTTGGTTTTATATCAGGTATTTATTCGACAGTTTATATTGCTTCACCGCTTGTTTTAGCCTGGCAGAAGAAAGCGAAAAGCGCAAAGTGAAAAGCGTAAAGTTAAAATCTAAGGTTTAAAACTTTGCATTTTTCGTTTTAAACTTTTCACTTTCATGTTTCGAATACTTAAAATCTATAAAAACTCGCGCTTAGATTTTGATAGCTTTTTAAGAACACTGTTTGAATTTGGCTATGAAAAAAAAGATAAGGTTTTTACGGAAGGCGAATTTGCTATCCGTGGCCAGATAATCGATGTTTTTCCTATAACCTTCGAAAATCCAATCCGGTTAGAGCTAGACTTAGATAGCGTAAAGCGGATATCCAGTTTTTCTATAAAAAATCACGATATTAATTTTGAACACGATGTTGTTATTATCCTACCGCGCAGGCTTAAAGAAAAAAAACTAGGCCTTGATGTTCCAATTAATAATTTTATTGATTTGAATATTGGTGATTACATTGTCCATGTAGACTATGGCATAGGTAAATATCTAGGCAGGCAAAAAATCAAGGTAGGTGATGAATATAAAGAAGTTTTAGTCTTAGAGTATGATAATAAAGAAAAAATTTACTTACCCCAGAATAAAATAAACCTTATTCAAAAATACATTGGATTTGGGGGTATTCGTCCAAGGCTTTATAAGCTTGGCACAAAGAATTGGCTTAAAGCTAAGCAAAAAGTAAAAAAGGGTATTTTAAAGTTTGCCAGAGAGCTGCTTGAGTTTGCAGCGAAGAGAAAAACTCTCACTGGTTTTAAATATTCTTCTGATACCGAATGGCAGGAAGATTTTGAAAAAACGTTTTCATTTCAAGAAACACCAGATCAAATAAACTCACTTACCCAAGTGAAAGCCGATATGGAAAGTGTCTATCCTATGGATAGGCTTTTATGCGGTGATGTTGGTTATGGTAAGACAGAAGTAGCTATGCGCGCTAGTTTTAAGGCAGTGATGGACAATAAGCAGGTTGCAATTTTAGTGCCAACGACAATTTTAGCCCAGCAGCATTATTTAAATTTTAAAGAAAGGCTTAAAAATTTTCCTGTTAATGTAGAGCTATTATGCCGGTTCAGGACTGTTGCCGAACAGAAGGCAATAATGAGAGAATTGATGGCAGGTTCTATTGATATTATCATCGGTACGCACAAATTGCTTTGTGATGATATAGGTTTTAAGGATTTAGGTCTTTTAATTATTGATGAAGAGCAGCGTTTTGGCGTAAGGGCAAAAGAAAAATTAAAACACTTAAAAATTAATATTGATATTTTAACGCTTACAGCAACGCCGATTCCCCGTACGCTTTATCAGTCTCTAATGAATATAAAAGATATCTCTATAATTAATAGCCCTCCAGAGAATAGGCAAGCAATTAAAACTTTCGTATCGGGATATGATGATGATCTAATCAGAAGCGCTATTATGAAAGAGGTTAAACGTAAGGGGCAGGTATTTTTTATTCATAACCGCGTCTTGACAATAGAAAGGCAAAAGAAAAAAATAGAGAGGATTCTGCCTTCCTATGTTAAAATAGTATATGCTCATGGACAAATGCCTTCGTCAGAACTCGAGAAAATAATATCCGATTTTTTCAAAGGTAAAATTGATGTTTTAGTTTCAACGATGATTGTTTCAAGCGGTATTGATATTCCAAGGGCAAACACTTTGATTGTCAATAACGCGGATCAGTTCGGGCTTTCTGATTTGCATCAACTACGTGGGCGGGTAGGCAGGTTTGTAAATCAGGCATACGCCTATTTTTTATTTGGAGAGAATAAGGCAATATCCCGGGATGCAAAAAGACGCCTTGAAGCAATGTTAGAATTTTCAGAATTAGGATCAGGTTTTAAAATCGCCTTTCAGGATTTAGAAATCAGGGGTGCAGGTAATATTTTGGGGCTAGAACAGCATGGATTTATCAGTACAGTTGGTTTTGATCTATATTGCCGGATGCTTAGAGAAATAAGCGAGGAATTAAAGGAGGGTTTACGTGAAAAATAAAATAATCAATCAAAAAACTTTTTTAATGATAGTAGTTTTTTTGTTGTTTAGGGGTGTTGTTTTTGCCCAGGTAGATAAAATTGTTGCAGTAGTGAATAATGAGGCGATAACTCAAAGCGATATTGATAATGCTTTCAAGATTGCCGTTGTTCAGTTAGCACAAAGATATAGTAAAGAAGACCTAGAGGTTAAAAAAGAGGAAATTAAAAAAAATATATTAAATAAACTGATTGAAGACAGGCTTATTTATCAGGAGGCTCTAAAAAAAAGGATAGAGGTAGACAAAAATGATATTGAGAAAAAGGTTAATGAAATAGCTGGTGATTTTGGTTCGGAAGAGAAATTAATAAAGGCATTAAAAGACCAAGGGTTGACCTTAGAGGATATTAAAAAGAATATTAAGGATGAATTCTTAAGATATAGGCTTGTTGATTATGAAATCAGGTCGCGGATCAACGTTTCGCCGCTGGAGATAACTAATTATTATCAGGCACACTCAAAAGATTTTTTTCAGAATGAAGCGAGGAAGGTAACAGCAATATTTTTTAAGCAGGATGAATATTATAGAGTGAAGGAAATGCTCTACAAACGGAGCAATTATCCACTTTTGCTAGAAACTTATAAGGATAGGTTAGAGAAATGGAATGTTGAGCGGGGGCGTTTGAAACCAGAAATAGAAGATATAATTTTTAAAACAAGAAAAGGGGATTTTACCAACTTAACAAAAACTGATAATGGTTTTTATTTGTTCAAGGTTGATGAAATTATTTATCCTCATACAATGAGCTTAAATGAAGCAAAAGGGTATGTTTATGAAATTTTATATAATCAGAAATTTAACGAACGGATAAAAGTGTGGCTCGATGGGTTAAAGAAAAAAGCATATATACAAATAAAATGATTAAACCAAGAATTATTATAACTATGGGGGATCCTTCTGGTATTGGGCCGGAGGTTATCTTTAAGGGATTAAACAATCCAGGGATAGCAAAGTTGGCCGAGTTTGCGGTTATTGGAGATAGATGGGCGTTTAACAAAGCGAAAAGCGAAAAGCGAAAAGCGAAAAACTTTAAATTCATAGATTTAAATAATGTGCCAAGAAATAATTTTAAATTTGGCAAGGTTGATGCAAGGTATGGCAGGGCATCATTTGAATATTTAGAGTTAGCGGTAAAATTAATTAAAGAAAAAAAGGCCGATTGTTTAGTTACAGCGCCTGTTGATAAAGAAGCGGTAAATAAAGCCGGTATAAAATTTAACGGCCATACAGAATATCTAGCAGGTAAATTTAATATAAAAGATTTTTTGATGATGTTGATTGTCGGCAAATATTATTTTACTCTAGTTACTCGCCATGTTGCTCTCAAGGATGTTAGCAAGCAATTGACTCAAAGCAATATTTTCAAGACTATAATAATTACAAATCAATCTCTAAAAAAAATTTTTAATATAAAAAAACCGCGTATATGTGTTTGTGGTTTAAATCCTCATGCGTCAGACGGAGGTATTTTTGGCGATGAAGAAAAGAAAGTTATTACACCGGCAATTATACAAGCAAAGAATAAAGGCTGCCTTGTTTATGGGCCAATACCGGCTGATTCAGCCGTTAAGGAATTAGTTAGAGAGAAGAAATATGATGTGCTTGTTGCAATGTATCATGACCAGGCATTGATACCGCTTAAAATATTAGGATATGAGCAGGGGGTTAATTTTACCTGCGGCCTACCATTTATCAGGACTACTCCGTTACACGGCACCGCTTTTGATATTGCTGGCAAAAATAAAGCTAATCCTGGTTCAATAATTGAAGCGATTAAGTTAGCGGTAGAGACATATTGCAATGCGTCTTTACAAAAGCAATGATTTTTGCAAAAAAAAGGCTAGGTCAAAATTTTTTAATAGATAAAAATATTATTAATAATATTATAAACACGCTTAGTTTAACTAAAGACGATATAGTTTTAGAAATTGGCCCTGGGCACGGCGAGCTTACAAAAAGAATAGTAAAGAATGTTAAAAAGCTGATTGCCTGTGAAATTGATAAAAAGCTTGTTTTAGAACTTGAAAAAGAATTATCCAGTTTCGGTAATATTGAAATTATTAATCTGGATTTTTTGAAATTAGATATACCAAGAGTTTTTCCTAATTTAAGCCAAAAAATTAAAGTTGTCGGCAACCTTCCATATTATATTTCTAGCCCAATAATTGCGCATTTATTAGAAAATAAAAAATACATTGATTATATATTTTTAACATTACAAAAAGAATTTATCCGCCGGATAATTTATAATGATAATTCAAGCTTAAAAGGCGCATTTAGTTTTTTTGTCCAATATCATTCTAATCCTAAACTTATCTTTGATATTTCCAGAACTTGTTTTCGTCCGATACCTAAAGTAGATTCTTCTTTTATAATGCTGGCGATAAAAGAATCAGTTTTAAAAAAAGACGATGAAGAGATATTTTTTAAGATTATACGCCGATCTTTTCAACAAAGAAGAAAAACGCTTCGCAATAGCTTAAAAGAATTTTTCCCAAAGGAAATTTTATTAACAGATAAGGAATTCAATTTTAATCTCCGGCCCCAAGCCCTTGGTCAAAAGGATTTTATTAAATTAACCCAAATTTATAAAAAATATTGATTTTCTACTGCATTATTGTTATGCTACATTTAAATAATGGGAGGCAAAGATGAAGAAATTATTTTTAATATTAATCGGATTATTTTTGATTACAAATTTTATTTTTGCGGGTGAAGAGAAGAAGATAGACAAAGATGCCTATTTTGCACAAGTTGAATCATTTCTTGGTGATGTTTTAATTAGAAAATCTGATTCTAAAGATTGGGTTGCTGTAGTTAAGGATATGCAACTTAACGAAGGAGATGTTATAAAAACTGGGGTTGGCGCCACCGCCCAGATAAAAATAATTTCTGCAGGGGCTGTTTCAGTAATGAAGGTAAAAGAAAAAGCAGAGGTTAAGATTAGTCTTTTGTATTTTGATAAACGTAGCCAAAAAGTAAGAACAGAATTAGATTTAGCAATTGGGGAGGTGCTCATAAAAGCAAAACGCCCGCTTAAACCCTCTTCGTTTGAGGTGAAGACTCCTACATCAATCGTAGGCGTTAGGGGAACGGTATTTTCTGTTAATGTAATCGAAATAATATAAAATGTGGTTTTCTGATAAACGAAAACCCCAAGAAGCCCTAAGTTGTAAAAATTTCTTTATTAGGTTTTTCTTGGGGATTTTTATTGGTATTTTTGTTTTAATTTTCTACCTAAATAATTCTTTCGAAAGGCTCGAATTGTTAACATTAGATTTCCGTTTCAAATTAAGAACCCCTCATAAAACTAACAATGATATTGCTTTGATTGAAATTTCCGATGATAGCATACAGGCACTTGGCCATTGGCCATGGCCAAGACGTTATCATGCCGCAATGATAGAGATATTGCGTAAATATGGCGCGAAAATAATTGGGTTCGATATTATTTTTAGTGAACCAAGCGATAAAATAAATGATAGTTTACTAGAGCAGGCAATTAAGAATGCAGATAATGTCTACCTTGCTTTTTCTTACAATAAGATAGATGGGGCGTTTGATATATCCAGTGGGATTTTTCCTTTAGAAATATTTGCTGATGCTGGTAAGTTTGACGGTTTTATTAATATTGATCCTGATGCTCACGGATTTATAAGATATGCCGATCTATTTATTTTACAAAAATCCGGCATAGATTATAATTTCGCTTTTAAAATTGCAATGCGATATTTAGGAACAGATTTAAATAATGTAAGCATTAAAGATGGTTTTATAGAGGTTCCTCTTAAAGATGAACCTATTTTGATTCCTGTTGATCATCAAGGAAAGATGATTATTAATTGGCCGGGCCTTTGGACAGAAACTTTTAACCACTATTCGTTTATCGATATATTAAATTCCTATGCCGCAATAAATAATGGAGAAACACCATTTATCGACCTAAATAAATTTAAAAATAAAATTTGTTTAATCGGTGTAACTGCTACTGGCCTTGGGGATATAAAAAATGTACCTATTGAGCCTTTGTATCCCGGTTTAGGGGTACACGCGGTTATAATTAATAACATTTTAAATAAAGATTTTGTCAAAAAAACAAGCGATAAGCTTAATGTAATTATAATATTTATATTTGCCATGGCTGTGTCATTTTTGATTTCGAGGGTTCAAATTTTAAGAGGGGTTCTTATTATACTTCTGTTTATTATTGGCTGGTGGTATTTAGCATTTATTCTTTTTGAACAAAAAAATATCTGGCTCAACTTTGTATATCCTGCATTTACAGTATTTGCCGGTTATGTTATTGTTACACTTTATAATGAAATAATATTAGCAAGGGAGAGGATGAAGCTTTTTAAAGTCTCAACGATTGATGGCCTAACAGCCCTTTTTAATAAGACTTATTTTACATTCTTACTTCAGACTGAATTTTCTTCGATGCATTTACATAAAAGAAAAAAATTAGCTGTGATTATGGCTGATATAGATCATTTTAAATCAATAAATGATACATATGGCCATCAAATAGGAGATTTTATTCTTAAGAGCGTTGCCGATATCTTTAAGGAAAGCTGTCGCCCCCAAGACGTTATTGGCCGTTTTGGCGGAGAAGAGATGATTGTGATGTTGAAGGATACGGATCTCGGGATGGCTTATCAAATTGCTCAAAGAATTCGAAAAAATATCGAAGAACATAAATTCAAAAGCGGCCAAGATACCTACCAAATTACCATAAGTTTAGGAGTTTCTGTATTTAGGGATAGCGACACAGTTGAATCTTTGATTAAACGTGCTGATGATGCGCTCTATCAGGCTAAAAATGAAGGCCGCAATAAAGTCTGCCAAGAAATACCTATTTCTAGCTGATAGGCATTCCTTGATTCTGAGCTATATTAGAGGACCAAAAAATACCTATTAGATATAGATTTTTCTTGACAAAGTAAGTTTATTATGATTTAATTAAATCTGCAAAAGGGAAAGTAAAATGATAAAATTATTAAATATAGATGAATTGGCGGATTATTTAAGGCTGCGTAAGCAGACTATTTATAATTGGTTGCATGAAGGAAAGATTTCTGGTATAAAGGTAGGTGGTGTTTGGCGGTTTGATAAAAAAGAAGTAGACATATGGTTAAGAAGCCAACGTAGGAAAGCCATACCTAAAGAAATAAAAGAGGAGATGTAGCGGAGTGAGAAGAATAGTCGGCATATATTTTGGTATAGATAAAATTAATATCGTCGAGTCTCTAGGGCGCAGAGTATTAAAAACTGTCGTAATTTCACCATCTCAGGAGAATGTTAATTTAGAATCTAGCGATGTTAATGAACAAATAAGAGTGGTTGCTCTTCTTCAAAAAACACTCCGTGATAATAAAATTGAGGCAAAAGAGGCGGTAATTGGTATTTCTTTAAAAGATATAATTGTTAGATTTTTTGAATTGCCAATAATGCCCAAAAAAGAATTCATAAATGCTTTATTGTTCGAGGTTAAAAGATATCTGCCCTTTAAGATTGAAGAACTTGTATTTGATTTTCAGGCCAGGGTGAATAAAGCTAAGAAACGTGCAGAAGTGCTATTTTGTGCCACAAAAAAGGAGCATATTGATAAATATTTAGCTATTATTAAGGAAGTGGGCTTAAAAGTCAGTGCTGTTGAACCGGCGATTTTAGGTATTACAAGACTTTTAAGTATGCAGAAAACAATTGATTTAAAGACAGCGACTGCTATCGTAGAATTGAATCAGGAAAGAGGTTTGGTAATCATTGATCGTGGATGGGCATGTTTTGCTCACGAATTAAAGGTTTCGCTTGATACGAAGGAACAAGATGTAGATGGCGATTCAGTATTATTATTAAAATTAGCTAATGAGATCCGGCTTACATTAGATTATTACCGCAGGCAGTCATCTGGTAAGCATGTTGATAATTTGATTATTTTATCTGATAAAGACTTACCGTCTGGTATAGTTGAATTAGATAAAGAGTTGGACGTTCATATCAAGGCCATAAAAATTCAAGATGTTGCCGGTTCGATTTATATATCTGATCTTGGCCTTGCTATAGCTTTTGGGTTGTCGCAAAAAGATCAAATCCCCTTATCTTATTTTAAAATTAACCTTCTTAGTGGTAAGGTACCAGTAATAAGCACTGAAAGAAGGCCTTTCGTAGTAAAGCCAGTATCTAATTCACAAATAGTTTCTTACTTGTTTATTGGTGCGCTAATTATTCTTTTGGCTTATCTTGTGAAAATTCCCGAGCAAAAACATTTAAAGGATACTCTTAGTATGGCAGTAAGCAAACAGCCCAAGTTGAGCGCGAGATTAAATGCAATGAGTTTAGATGAGCTAAAGAGCGTAGAAGCTAAATATAAAAATACTATTTTAAAGTTAAATGATTTGTATAAAACACGCCTTTATCTGACACCGCGGTTAGACAAGATAGTAAGAATTCTGCCGCAAGGTATGTGGTTAACTAATCTGTCGATAAATAAAGATAATGTATCTATTAAGGGTTCAGTGTATTTAGGCGATGATACGCAAGAAATTAATCTTATCAATGAGTTTATTGCTAGTATAAAAAAAGATAAAAAGTTATTGTTAAACTTAAACAATGTGGATTTTTCAACAGAACGGTCTTCGATCGGGAAAATTAATATTCGTAATTTTAATATAGAGTGTAAATAAAATGAAAACTAACATAAATATTGATAAAAGTAAATTAATATTGCTTGTTGTAATTGTTGTAAGTTTATTTTTTGCCTATAAAGTCTGGCAGATACAGGTTGAAAAGGTGAATTCTTTAAAAAATATGATTTCAGAAGAAGAAACGAAGATAGAGGTGTTAACAAGTATTCAGTCTTTAAATCAAAAAATAGATTCTTATGCAAAAGTATTAAAAAAAGAAGATGTGGCGTCTATGATTACGAAGATTAATAATTTTGCAAGTTCGACAGGGATTGAAATTATTTCTATTCAGCCGCAAAGAGAAGAATTCAAAGATGGTGTATATAAAATTTTGCCGATTAATTTAAATATTAACGGAACCTATCATAATATAGGTAGATTTATTAGTTTACTGGAAGCCAAGGAGCAATTTTTTAGAATAAAAGATTTTAATTTGACATCTAGTAGAGGTGTTGGTGAATTTGGCCTTGAAAAAAAAGAAAGTAAGTTGCAGTCTTTATCATGTTCTTTAGTTTTGGAGAGTATATATTTAGAATAATATGATAAGAAAAATAGTAAAATTTAAGATTTATGGTATAATGCTTGTTACAATAATTCTTGGTTTTACTTTTTTTTCATTTGGGCAGCTAGAAGGCGATTCTGAGCCATCTGAGCCAATAGAAGAAATACAATATACTGCCGGTTCGCTTAGAGATCCTTTTGAGCCTTGGTTTTCTCAAGAAGCAAAGCTTGCTACAGAAGGAGAAGTGGTTAACGGCGAAATTCAATTATCAGAGTTTAAAGTCCAGGGTATTATTTTACATCCTACAAAACCAGCAGCTATAATTAATAATCAAGTAGTTAAAGTTGGAGATGTAGTTGGTGCAGCAAAGGTAATAGAAATTAATAAAGACGGCGTTGGCATTATTCATAAAGGAAATATATTTATTATTCCTGCTCCCAGTAGTTTAATTAGGGAGCAAATTAAAGGGGGTCGAAAATGAAAAACAAAAAAATATTATTTATGATAGTTTTATTCTGTGCCATATTTTTTAGTTTGAGGCCGGGGATTTTGCAATCCCAGGAGTTTTTCTTTGACCCAACAGCAAAGATAACTATGGATTTTAAAGACGCGAATATTAAAGACGTCTTAAAGGTTTTTTCTGTACAGTCCGGAGCAAATTTTATCGCCTCAAGTGCTTTACAGGATAGAATTCTTACTCTCTATTTGAATAATGTCGCTATTGAAGATGCGATAAATCAAATATTTAAGGCAAATAATTTAAGCTATGAATTTGTGTCAGATTCGAATATTTATATTGTGAAAGATATGGGCGGGCCAACTCTAGAAACAATTACCAGAGTCTATAAATTGAAATTTGCACGAGTTGAAAATTCATGGATTACTTCTGATGTGGATGAAAGATTAAAGGCTGATCAATTTGATGAAGGCGCAACTTCTTCAGCTACTTCGTCTTCTTCGTCTTCTTCAACCAATGAACAAGAAAAAGAAGAATTTGGTATAACTAAGGTAATCAAAAGGATTCTAACTGAAAATGGCAAGGTTATTGAAGATAGGCGTACAAATAGTTTAATTATTACCGATGTACCAATGAATTTTTCTCGTATTGAGTCAGTACTTGCTCAGCTGGATGTGCCAACACCACAGGTTTTAATTGAAGTTGAAATGCTTGATGTTAGTAAGGCAACATCAGATGCTATTGGCGTAAACTGGTCAGGTATTTGGATGAATTTGGCAGGGGCGGGCCCTATGTCAACAAGGTTTCCTTTTGACCATCATTCTATGGAATCTCGCACAGGTGTTGTTGCCGGCGCGGTTGCAGGTAACTTATTTAAGACATTTACGATGGGAACACTTTCAGCAACAGCTTTAACAGCAGTTTTAGATTTTATTGAAACAAAAACTGATACAAAATATCTTGCTCGGCCAAGGATTCTTTGTATGAATAATGAGGTAGCGGAAATTAAAATTACAACTGATGAGTCTGTCGGAGTTACAACGGGTAGCTTAACGCAACAATCTGGTGCAGGCGCTGTAACTCAAATAACCGCGCCCGAGCGTGTTCAAACCGGCGTTATGTTAAGAGTAGCGCCCCAAATTAATATCGAGACTGGCGATGTTACAATGTATGTCGAACCCATAGTAAGAGATGCAGCCGCAGGCACTCAAATAAATGCTGGTGGAGCAGGTAATTTTACTTTTAGAGATCCTTCAGAGCGTACGACAAAATCTACACTTAGGGTAAAAGATGGCGAGACAATTGTAATCGGCGGTTTATTACGCGATAGGAAAGCTGAAAGAGTGCAAGGCATTCCCTGGCTTTCAAAAATTCCTATTTTAGGACAGTTTTTATTTAGCCAGAAATATACAGGAAATACAAACTATGGTACACAGACAGGCCCGGGTGTTAATGATCAGCGTGAATTACTTGTTTTTATTACGCCGCATATTGTAAAAGATGAGTCAATGATGCAGCTTGCATCTAGCAAGGCAGCGGGTTCTGATTTTCCTCAACCCCAAATGCCGATTACAATACCGGTGCGCGAACAAGCGCCTTTGACAACGCGCCAGAAAGCAATAAACGAGACATTAAAGAATTTTGAATAAATTATTTTTGTAGTCCCTACAATTTAAAAAGATTTAATGCCACAAACTACTTACCAAAAAATTGGCCAGATTTTCCTCAAAGAAGGCCTGGTTTCTCAAGACCAATTAGATAAAGCAATTTTACTTCAACAAAAAGAAGGCGGCAGGCTGGGCGAAATTCTTGTCCGAATGGGGCTTCTTACCGAACAAGATGTAGTTGTGTCGCTCGCTAAACAATTAAATCTTCCCTATGCATCGCTTGGCACGGGTTTATTGCGTCCGGCAGCTGACCAGGGCCTAGAAAAATTAATCCCAAAAAATTTTACTTTAAAAAATTTAGTTTTACCGCTTTCGCGCCATATGAATTCGCTTACTTGTGCATTTTTTGATCCGCTTGATTTAGTATTAATTGATAATCTTAAAAAGATGACTAGCTGTGAAATAAGTCCTGTGGTTGCTGCGCGTTCAGATATAATTCGGGCAATCGAAGAGTTTTACGGAAAATCAGAACTTCTAAAAGAAGCTGTTAAAGAGTCTTATGGAACAGGTGAAGAGGGGATTGTTGTCGAGGGCCTAGAGGAGACGCTTAGCTTAGATAAGCTGGTTGCCCGCGCAGAAGAAGCGCCGGTTGTAAAACTTGTTGATTTAATTATTAGGCAGGCAATTGATGAGCGGGCATCGGATATACATATCGAGCCTTTAAGGGACAGAATTAGTTTACGCTATAGAATTGATGGAAAATTAGTAGAAATTCCACCTCCGGCAAAACATTTGCATCTTCCCATAATTTCGCGTATTAAGATTTTATCTCATCTTGATATTGCTGAAAAACGGCTTCCTCAAGACGGTGCATTCACTGTGCGCCTTGAAGACCGTGCGATAGATCTAAGAATTTCGTTTATTCCTTTAATTTACGGCGAAAAAGTTGTAATGAGAATTTTAGACCGGGCACAGGCAGTGCTTGATTTAGGCAAACTTGGGTTTAATCAAAAACAACTTGAAGATTTTCGAAAATCAATTGATACGCCTTACGGAGTTGTGTTATTAACCGGGCCTACCGGTTCAGGAAAAACCACTACTTTATATGCGGCATTAAACGAATTAAAAGACCCGCAGACTAATATTGTTACTGTTGAAGACCCTGTTGAATATAAGCTCGACGGGATAAATCAATTGCAAGTAAAGCCGGAGATCGGGCTTACTTTTGCAAGCGCACTTCGTGCTTTTTTAAGGCAAGATCCTGATATTATGCTGGTTGGTGAAATTAGGGATTTAGAGACCGCAGAAATTTGTATTCGTTCAGCATTAACAGGCCACCTTGTTTTAAGTACACTCCATACTAACGATGCGCCTTCAGCAATTAATAGGCTTATGGATATTGGTATAGAGCCATATTTAATCACGCCATCATTGATTTGTATTGTTGCTCAGCGCCTGATTCGTAAGCTTTGTTCGAAGTGCAAAGAGGCATATGAACCTACAAAAGAACAGTTAGGCGGCATAAAATTAAAAACATCTTTAATTTACCGCGCAAAAGGCTGCGCAGAATGCAATCAGTTAGGCTATAAAGGGCGTTCAGTTGTAGCAGAAGTTTTAGTGGTTAACGATCGTATCCGTGATCTAATTAGCCAGCGCGCTTCGTTTATGAAGATTAGGGATGTTGCAAAAGAATGCGGAATGCAGACGCTCTATGAAAGCGGTTTAGAAAAAGTAGAGCAAGGTATTTCTTCGCTGGAAGAAGTTTTAGCAGTAACAATCGGAGGAGAATAAGTGGCAAAATTTAATTTTGAGGCAAGGGATATTTCGGGCAAAAAGGTAAAAGGTCTTGAAGACGCAGCTAGCTCTGATGAATTATTATCGCGCCTGCAGAATCGCGGGCTTATTGTAACAAATATAACAGAAATTCCAGAGATTATAAACGAGAAATCTGCTGTATCACCTGCATCATTAAATATTCCAATTGTCCATACAAAAATGCACCGTGGTGTAAGACTAAATGATTTAGTTATGTTTTCAAGGCAGCTTGCGACTATGCTTGGCGCAGGGATTAGTTTATTAAAGAGCTTGGAAATTATTGTAAAACAAGTTGAAAGCAAGATTTTATTAGACGCGACTCTAAAGATAGTCGAAGATGTTAAAGGCGGGGTATCTTTTCATGAGGCGCTAGCACGGCATCCCAAAATTTTTTCAAGTATGTGGGCGAATCTAGTTGAGACAGGAGAGGCAAGCGGTAATTTGCCTCTTATTTTGGACAGGCTTGCCGCATATCTAGAAGAACAAGCAGCGTTTAGAAGAAAAATGATTTCAGCATTAATTTATCCGGCAATACTTTTCGGTGTTTGTATCATTGCGATATTTTTCTTTACATTTAAAATTATTCCTACTTTTGCCGATATTTTCCAAAATCTCGGCGGCCAAATGCCGGCCTTGACACAATTTGTTATTGGTTTTAGCAATTTTATGCGCCATTACTTCTTTTTAATTTTTCTACTTATTGCCGGTGGTGTTTATGCATTTAAGGCCTATGTAAAAACTGATTCAGGCAAGCGTCAATTTGATACTTTGTTATTTAATCTTCCTATGCTTAGAGATTTTTTTAAAACTGTGGCAGTTGAACGTTTTACATCCGAAATTTCTACATTAGTTGAAAGCGGTGTACCTATACTTTATGCCTTGGATATTGTTGAGCGTTCAAGCGGCAATGTAATTATGCAGGATATTATTAGGCAAGTTAAGGCTGATGTGCGTGATGGTAAGTCTCTAGCAGGGCCTTTAGAAAAAAGTAATTTTTTCGCGCCGATGTTGGTTCAAATGGTACGCGTAGGAGAAGAGATCGGTGAACTAGGAGCAATGCTTAAAAAAGTTGCTGCATATTACCGTGAGGCAGTAGAAACACAGCTTACTCGTTTTACGGCAATGTTTGAGCCGCTGATGATTGTGTTTATGGGCGGAATTGTTGGCGTGTTGGTTGTTTCAATGTATCTGCCTATATTTAGTATGGTGAATATCGGCGGCGGCAGGTAAAGAAAACGTAAAGTGTAAAGCTAAAAACGCAAAGTGATAGTTTAAAATTTAAAATGGATTCAAAAACAAGAGCATATAAATTTGTATTGAATATTATAAGAAGCAGGCGAACTTGCTAATATTTTAGGTTCAAGTATTTTGACTTTAAGGGGCAAGAAACTTTAAATTTTAAGTTTTAATTTTACATTTTTCGCTTTACGTTTTACGCTTCTAAACTTGTTTTTATTATAAATTTGTGTTATTCTTTAGATAGGAGGTGCAACCGCCAAAACGCAAAAAAAGAAAAATACCAACAAAAAAGAATAAAAAACACAAAATACAACCGCGAAAACGCAGAAAAAAACAATTTCGCGTTTTAGCGAATTTAGCGTCTTTGCGGTTACAAAGGAGGAGAAAATGAGAATGTTTAGGGGAAAAGGTTTTACGATGGTAGAACTTATAATTGTAATTATAATTATTGGTTTATTGATTACATTAGGTTTGCCGCAATATCGAAAGATGCTTGAAAGAGGGCAAGTTGCTCGTGCATTAGCAGTTCTAGATATGATAAGGAAGGCTCAGAGTATTGTCCATGCTTCAACTAATACTTATTCGGGTAATTTAGCTGCAAACGGAGATTTGGATAATGAACTTGATGGTGCATTACGACCCGCGATAGATGCTTTAAATGGCTGGGACTTTTCAATAGAGGATGTAGATGCCACTGAATTTACTGCTGTAGCTGAAAGAGATGGGGGATATTGTGATGGAGGTAGAATTTTACTTAATCATAATGGTCAGATTACGCCGGAAAATGTTTTTGCAGCTGGTCGTTGTGCCAACATGATTCAACAATAAGTAAAAAGGGTAAAAGGGGACGCTTCTGTTTTTGATGTATTCGTAGAGACGTCCGCCTAATTGCGGCGAGACGTCTCTACTTTGTAGGCGGTGATTATGAATAAAAAATTTGGATTTACCTTAATTGAGCTTGTGGTTGTGATAATTGTAATCGGGCTTTTAGTTACAATTGCTTTGCCGCGCTATCAAATACAACTTGAAAAGGGCCGCGCAGCTGAGGCCTATCAAATGCTTGGATCAATTCGTGATGACGCGCAAGTTTATTTGGTTAAGCACGGTAATTTAACAGGGTTTGATGTTGAGGCAGAGCTAAAACAGTGTAATTCTGGTCATTATTTTTTTTATCGGATAGTCGCAAATCGTGCTGGGCAGAATTTAGCTGTTGCTTATAGATGCAGCAGAAATGCTAGTGGTAAGCAGCCTAATTGGCCAGAAGAATATAAAATAAACATTGATTTAGCTACGGGCGCGTTATCGCCTCTAAATATCCCAGGCGGCGCAGGTGGTGCCGACGGTGGTCTTGGCGCAGGCGGCGGTGGAAATGCTGGCGGTGGTCATCCGCAAGTAGGTGATCGAGTAGATGGAGCGTCAGGAAGTGCAGGAGATGATGCTGTTATAGTGGCTTGGCCAGCTGATGCTGATCCTATTCTTGATAATGATGGTAATCCCGGCATACTTTTTGAATATACGGATCTGGTGACTGGTAATCGAGAATTTTGTGTTGATACTGATGGTGATTTAGTTTGTGACCAGGCTTGGGGGTTGGGGGTCATAGCGAATGCAGAAGCAAGGTAGAGCATTCACCCTAATCGAGCTGGTAGTTGTAATTATAGTATTGGGCCTTCTTGCTACCCTTGCAATACCCAGATTTCAAAAACAGCTTGAACGAGGCAGGGCAGCTGAAGCATATAGAATGTTGGCTGAAATTCGCACTGCTCAAGAAATCTGGAAGAATGAGCATGGGGCATATACTGAAAATTTAGCAGATTTAGGTTTTGGAGGTTTAGGAGGATGTTCTCCAGAAAGATTTTTTAGTTATTATTCATCTGGTAATGAAGCTGTCGCCGAACGCTGCACAGCAAACAGATATATTATTACGATTAATTTAATCAGCGGCAATATTAATGACGATGTATTGCGAATTTAAGATTATAATGATAAAAAATAAAAAAATTGCTTTTACCCTTATTGAACTTGTAATTACAATTCTTTTAATTGGGATTTTAGCAGGTATTGGCATGGTCAATTATTTTGGCCGTAGAGAAAAGGCAATTAATAATGAAGCAGCGGCAATTTTACAATTAATTTGTGCTGCAGAGAAAGATATTTTTGAATCTACCAAGATTTACAGGAGTTGTGCTACGACAGAGGCATGCAATACTGAACTTGGGTTAAGCATTCCTTATAGTGTTAATCGAAATTGGAATTTTCGTGTTGAAAACGCGAATGCCGACAATTTTTTCGCTGTAGCTCAAAGATCGTCTTCGGGGCAGGATGTTTTGTGGCTTAATAAAGATTGCCAAATACATGATATGTCTGTAGAGGGTAGAGGCGGCCCTCCTGATCCTTGGGGCGAGGCGCCAGGTGGTCCGTAATGATTAGTTATAAACAATGATTCGAGTAAAGGATAAAATGAAAATAAAAGGTTTTACTTTAATTGAACTTATTATTGTAGTTGTGTTGATTGGTATCTTGGTAAGTTTAGCTGCTCCGAATTATTTAGGCAAGGCAGAGCGGGCAAGAGATGAAGAAGCAAAAACCGTTTTAAAGCTAATTGCAGCCGCAGAAAAAATTTATGCGTTAAAGCATAATAATGTTTATTATGTTTGCGGAAACGCCTTTCCGTGTACTGCCGAACTTAATCAAGAACTTAATCTAGATTTACCTGTTAATAATTCAAATTGGGCGTATGGAGTTAATAATGTTAGATGGGGTGCTGGAAGCATTGCGATACATTCTGTAAGACAGAATGTCGCTGAGGCTAATGCGCGAACTTGGTCATTAAGTATTGATGATAATGAGATAGTATGTAGTGGCGAAGGTTGTCCAAATCCGTAGGTAAAATAAATTTATTTATAAGAGAAAAGGGGACGACTACCTAACGGTAGTCAGGCCTGCCTGCCGGCAGGGTTCTCTTTTTTAGATAAAAATAACTATGCAAATTATTAATAAAAAAAGTTTAACTTTGGTTGAAGTGGTTGTGGCGATGGATAAATATGAAGAATTTAACTAAAAAAAATATTTTTGAAGAATTAAAAAAACACAATACTGAATTAGAAAAATATCAGGTAAAAAAAATTGGTTTGTTTGGTTCTTATGCTCGCCAAGAACAAACAAAAAAAAGTGATATTGATTTTTTGGTTGAATTTAAAAAACCTAGTTTTGATAATTTTATGGATTTAGTATTTTTTCTTGAAAAAGTCTTTGGTAAGAAAGTAGATGTTTTGACGCCAATGGGCGTAAAAAGTATATCTATAAAAACCATTAAAGATGATATTAAAAAAAGTGTAATTTATGGTTAAAAGAGAAAATATAGAGTTTTTAAAAGATATATTAGAAAGTATCGAAAGAATTGATTCTTATGTTGGTAATTTAAGGTATGAAAAATTTTTGAAAGATTTGAAAACACGTGATGCTGTTGTGCGTAATTTAGAAATTATTGGCGAAGCAGCTAAGCATATCCCTGCGAATATTAGATTAAGATATAAAGAAATTGAGTGGAAGAAAATATCGGGCCTACGCGATAAAATTATTCACTATTATTTTGGTGTAAATTGGGAGATTGTTTGGGATGTAATTGAAGATAAATTACCAAAACTAAAAATTCAAATTGAGAAGATTAAATGAGGATAAGTCAAAATAAATCCCTAACTTTAGTTGAAGTGGTTGTGGCGATGATTTTAGAGAAGTAAAATGACAAAACTGCCAAAATTTTTAAAAAAGTATTTCTGGGATGTAGAGTTTGACAAACTAAGATTAGAGCACGGCCGGCAAGATGTTTTATGCAGGATGCTTGAATATGGCGATAAGACGGCTGTTAATTGGATGAGTAAGCATTTTACTAAACATCAAATTGCCTATGCGTTAACGCATTTTCGTATGGTTTCACCAATGAGTGCGAATTTTTGGGCAGTTGTTTTCGGTATTGACAAGAAAAAAATTTTATGTTTACAGAAACCTTATCTAAAGAAACTAAAGACGCTCTAATTTTATTAGGTAAAACAGCGTTTTTTGATAAAGCTTATTTAGCTGGTGGAACTGCTTGCGCGTTACAGTTGGGGCATAGAATTTCGGTTGATTTGGATTTTTTTACGCCGGAAGAATTTGATACAAGTGTTTTAGCAGATGGTTTAAGGAAAGCTGTTGGTTTTAAATTAGAGCAGCAAAGATGGGCAACATTATTAGGAACTATTAATGAAGCAAAATTCAGCATTTTTTATTATAAGTACCCTGTTTTATTTGGTTCTAATCCGTTATTTAATATAAATATTCTTGATTTACGGGATATTGCCGCAATGAAAATAGACGCTATTTCAACACGTGGAATAAAAAGAGATTTTATTGATCTTTATTTTCTCTGTCAAAGCGGCATTTCTTTAAAAGATATGCTGCTTTTTTATGACCGTAAATATGGAACGCTCGCTTCGAATATAATTCATATTCAAAAAAGTTTGGTTTATTTTATTGATGCAGATGTAAGTATTATGCCGAGGATGCTTAAGAAAATAAGTTGGGAAGAAGTTAAAAAATATTTTGAAGCAGAGGTAAGAAAAATGGCAAAGAAAATTTAATATGCGAATATTTAGTAAAAGAAGTTTAACTTTGGTTGAAGTGGTTGTGGCGATGGTTATTTTAGTAAGTGTTATTGCCGGGCTTCTTGCTACATTTACCGCTGGTAAGCGTTTTGCGCTTCATGCAAAATACCGTTTACAGGCAATAAATATTGCGCGCGGTGTTTTAGAGAGTTTAAAAGATCAGGTTAGGGCTGATACTTGGAATACAGGCGGGCTTAGGGTTATGGATGATGTTGTGTTGCCGGCTGAGCGAGAAGGTATAATTAATTATTCTAAAAGTTATAGAGTTGAGAATGTTGATAACTCAACCTGTCGAAAAGTCACGGTTACTGTTAGATGGACGCCACCGAGATGATGAGAAAGCGAAAAGTGCAAAGCGAAAAGCGTAAAGATAAAGGTATAACATTAATCGAATTAATTATTGCTATAACTTTGGTTGGTATGGTAGCGCTTACTGCTGGAACAGTTGAAATCTGGTCGCGTAGGATGGGTACAGTACAAGATAAGCAGGCCGAACTTTTGAACCGTATCTCGCCGGTTATGGAACATATTGTAAAAAATGTCTATACTGGGATTGGATATAAGGATAATCCGACAGTTGCATTAAGGGTTGAGCCTGGCGTTGGTATAATATTAGAGATTAAGCATGATGTTGCTTCTCCATTTGGTGAATTTACTAATACCGATGAGGTAGGTAGATATGTATATACCAATAATAATAAACAATTAAGATTTATGAGAGTTAGTCCGAATCAAGTAGGCGTTATTGAAGATACCGTATTGGCGAGGGATGTTGAATTGCAGGTAGAGCCAGTTCTTGTTGATTACAATAATAATGGTAATACCAATGATGATACGCCATTAGTTTATCAACTTACACTTCGTACTCGGCAAAACATAAATGATCCAAACCCGCATCCAATAAATAATCCTGAAGTTAGTCTTACCACGAATGTTGCCTGCCGCGAACAATCAATTAGTTAACTTAGGGGCTGTAGCTCAGTTGGGAGAGCACTTCGTTCGCAACGAAGGGGCCAGGGGTTCGACTCCCCTCAGCTCCACCATTTATTATGAGTCAATTTTTCGCAGAATCAAAAAACATTAATAGTAATTTAATTTTAATTACTGACCCCAAAGAGATTGCGCATATTATAAAATCCCGCCGATATAATTTGGGTGATAAGATAAATTTATTTGATGAAAAAAGAAATAGTTATGCTGGCATAATTGATAAGATTAATGAAGATGAGATTGTTGTGAAAATTGTAGAGACGCATTGCAATGCGTCTCTACAGACGTCCGAACTGACTATTGCCTGCGCGCTTCCTAAAAATGCAAAGTTTGAATATATTGTCGAAAAACTGGCAGAGCTTGGTGTTTTTCGGATTATACCAATAGTTACTGAACGCACAATTGTAAGATTGTCGGTTGATAAAGTAAGGCAAAAAGCCGAGCGTTTTAGGAAAATTGCAAGAGAGGCTGCCAAACAAAGTTCCAATCCAATAATTACTAAGATTGATGAAATTAAATTTTTTAAAGATATTTTTGACGAAAAATATGATTTAATAATTATCCCGACATTAGAGGGTAAACGAGTTACATTTAAGGATGCAATTTGTTCTGTAGGGACAGGCCCATGTGCCTGTCCGAAAATTTTAGCTTTAATCGGCCCAGAGGGAGATTTTACAAAAGAAGAGGTCGAATTCGCTATTAAACATGGTTCGAAACCAGTAACACTTGGTAAGAGAATATTAAAAGTAGATACTGCAGCTATTTTTGTAGCTGTAGGGGTGAACCTATGTGTTCGCCCGTAATTATTTCATGCAAACATTTAAAATTCTAACCCTTGGTTGTAAAGTAAATCAGTATGAGTCGCAGGCTATCCGTGAAAATTTATCCCCTCAAAATTTATCGGAAGTATCTTCTGGGGTAATAGCTGATGTTTATGTAATTAATACTTGTACAGTAACAGATAAAGCCGACAGAGAATCTTTCTATTTAATCAACCGTGCTATCAAAGAAAACCCAAAAGCCAAAATTATTGTAACGGGTTGTCTTGTTGAAAAAGATAAGGATAAAATTTTAAATAGGTTTGGCGGCAGGGTTGAGATTATAAAAAATAGTCAGAAAACTTATGGTATTTCCGATTTTAAAGGCCATGATCGGGCATTTGTAAAAATTCAAGATGGCTGTGACAATTTTTGTTCGTATTGTAAGGTGCCTCTGGTACGCGGCAGATCAAAAAGCCGCCCGCTAGATGAAATTATCAAAGAAGTAAATTGTTTAACTGAGAGGGGGTTTAAAGAGATAGTTTTAACTGGGATTTGTTTAGGTGCCTATGGCCGGGATTTGTCGCCTAAGCTATCATTGGCCGATGTTTTAGAGCGATTAGGAAAAATTAATAATATTGCTAGAATTCGTCTTTCTTCGATCGAGGCAGAAGATGTTAGTAAAGATTTAATTAAAGCAATTTGTAATTATAAATTTATCTCTAAACATTTACATCTACCTTTGCAATCCGGAGACGATAGAATTTTAAAAAAAATGAACCGTAAATTTTTGACAAAAGATTTTTTAGGATTAGTAAGTAATCTAAGAAAAAAAATTCCGCAAA
The DNA here is from genome assembly GCA_040753015.1 of Candidatus Omnitrophota bacterium. Lineage (GTDB taxonomy): Bacteria > Omnitrophota > Gorgyraeia > Gygaellales > JBFMHM01 > JBFMHM01. Next base: position 241,924 of record JBFMHM010000001.1, on the reverse strand, counting down.
TTGCAATTACAACTGATGTTATAATAGGGTTTCCTTATGAAACTAATAAAAATTTTTTAAACACACTAAATTTTATAAAAAAAATTAATCCTTCTAGGACTCATATTTTTTCTTACAGTGATAGAGCTGGTACAAAGGCTGTTGAGTTTTTTCCAAAAGTTTCTGATGAAGATAAGAAAAAACGCTTCTTAGAATTGAAAAAAGTTTGTGATAATTTAGCTTACCAATACCATAAAAAATTCTTAAATAAAGAAGTTAGGGTTTTAGTTGAGTCGGCTCGTGATAAAAAAAACGGCTTCCAGGTCGGTTATACTGATAATTATATAAAGATATTGGTAGATTCAAAAAATGATCTAAGGCGAGAATTAGTAAATTTAAAAATTAACAAAGTCACGAAAGAAAATATCTATGCTAAATACCCCTGTTAGGTATCTAAAAGGTATTGGTGAAAAAAGAGAAAGATTATTTAGAAAGTTGAGTTTAAAGGCCCAAGAAGACCTGTTATATTTTTTCCCCCGGCGTTATCAAGATCGTTTAGAAATTACTACGATATCCAAATTGGAGCCGGGATTTTATTTTTTATTTCAAGGTAAGGTTCTAAGTAAGACGGAATTTAAGGGTTTTAGGCAAAAGAATGTTCTAAAGGTATTAATTAGCGATGATACGTCGAGTATTTTATGTATTTGGTTTAATCAGCCATATCTGGCAAATTATTTCGATAAAGGCAAAGAATTCGTATTTTACGGCAAAGTAATGCGCTATGATGGGATTTTACAGGTGAATTCACCTGAATTTGAAGAAAATAATTTTAGCCAGGGTATTTTGCCGATATATCCATTAAAAGAAATTTTTACTCAACGTTATTTTAGGCGTATTATTAGGGATGTTTTGGAAAAGAATATTTCAAAGCTTAGCGATATTTTACCGTTTAATATAAGGAAGAAGCACGATTTGATTAACAGCGCGGCTGCTTTAAATAATATCCATTTTCCAAAAGATCATAAAATATTAGAACAGGCCTATAAGAGAATTGCCTTTGAAGAGTTTTTTCTTATTTCTATACCTTTTATTTTACAGCGGTTAATTTCAAAGAAAAAATTAGGTATCAGGCATATAATTGATGATTCGCTTGTAAATAGAGTGCGTAATAATTTTGGTTTTGAATTGACTTTTGATCAACAGCAAGTTTTAGAAGAAATTAAGAATGATATGGTAAAAGATTATCCGATGCAGCGATTATTACAGGGCGAAGTTGGTTCGGGTAAAACTGTTGTATCTAGCTTGGCTTCTGCTTTTAGTATTTCCGGTGGTTATCAGATTGCGCTTATGTGCCCAACAGAAATTCTTGCCTACCAGCATTATAATAATTTTAAAAGATGGTTTTTAAATACAGGTTATGAGATTTTATTTTTATCTGGTAGCATAAAGGCAAAGAAAAATATCTATAAAGATATTACAAGTGGAAAGGCAAAAATTATAATTGGCACGCATGCGCTTTTAGAAGATAATGTCAAGTTTAATAATTTAGGGCTGATAATAATTGATGAACAACATAAATTTGGGCTGGTGCAAAGAAATTTGCTTTCACAGAAGGCATTCTATAATCTAAAAGTATGGCCTGATGTCCTAATAATGACAGCAACGCCTATTCCCCGCACGCTCGCTTTAACAATTTACGGAGATTTAGATATATCAACAATAAGACAATTACCAGATGGACGCCTGAGGCCAGAAACCGTAGTGTATAATAAAGAGAATAGCGATAGCGCGTTTCAATTCGTATTGGGGCAGGTTAGACTGGGGAGGCAGGCATATATAATTTATCCTTTAATTAATGAATCGGAAAAGCTAGAATTGAAGGCGGCAGTTAAAATGTATGAATATTTACAATCAGGAATTTTTAAAGGGTTAAGTGTTGGTTTAATTCATGGTAGGTTAAAAGAGACTGAGCAAAAAAAGATAATGGACGAATTTAGAGATGGTAAAATCAAAGTATTAGTGGCTACCTCAATATTAGAAATTGGTGTGGATGTGCCAAATGCAACTTGTATGATAGTTGAGCATGCAGAGCGTTTTGGCTTGTCGCAGCTGCATCAGCTGCGCGGCCGTATTGCAAGAAGCCAAAATAATAGCTATTTTATCCTGATTGCAAACCCAAAAAGTGAAGATTCTGTTTTACGAATTTCGGCTATTTGTCACACTTGTGATGGTTTTGAGATTGCGCAAAAAGATTTAGAGATTCGCGGCCCGGGTGAATTTTTGGGTAGTTTACAGCATGGCCTTTCTGAGTTAAAAGTTGCAGATCCAATAAGGCAGATAGATCTTTTAAAGGCTGCCCGCGAGGAAGCAAAAAGCTTAATTGAGAAAGATCCCAACTTGATGTTACGGCAAAATCAGGCATTGAAACAAGCGTTAGAAAAAAAGATGCCCAATTACAAAGAGTTTAATAAATTAACATAAAATGCGTATAACTTCTGGAAAATATAAAGGCTTGCATATTAAAGCACCTAGGGATATCCGCCCCAGCCTAGAGCTGGTTCGAAAAGCGCTATTTAGTATTCTGGGTGAATGTGTAAATAATGCACGCTTCTTAGAGCTTTTTTGTGGGTCTGGAATAATAGGCATAGAGGCTTTATCTTTGGGTGCAAAAGAAGCAATATTTGTAGACAATAGTAAAGAATCTATTAAAGCAACAAAAATAAATATTAATAATATAATAAAAAATCAAAATTATCAGGTATTTTTTATGGATACCTTAAAATTTTTAGGTTATATTTCAAAAAAAGATTATAAGTTTGATATTATATTTTTAGACCCGCCTTATTATAAAGACCTAGTAAAAAAAACCTTGATTAGCTTAGGGCAATATGATATATTAACGGCTAATGGTGTTGTTGTATGCCAGCATTTTAAAAAAGACGTATTACCGCAAACTTCTGGCCGGTTAGTTCAAGCCAGGCAAAAGATATACGGTGATACGGCTTTAACATTTTATACCTATGCGAAAAGCGTTATATCCGGGGACGTTTGATCCGATTACTTTTGGCCATATTGATATAATAAAACGGGCAGCAAAACTTTTTGACCAGATAGTTGTGGGTGTTGCGCATAATTATGATAAGAAACCCTTTTTTACTGCCCAGGAAAGAGTGCAAATGTTAACACGGGCGATAAAAGGGTTAAAAAATGTAACAATTCAGGATTTTGATTGTTTAGCTGTAGATTTTGCACGTAAAGTTAAAGCAAAGGTCATAATACGCGGCATCAGGATGTTTTCTGATTTTGAGTATGAATTCCAAATGGCGTTGACGAATAGAAAGCTATCTTTAGAAACAGAAACAATTTTTCTTATGCCGTCTGAATCTTACAGCTATATTTCTAGTAAACTTCTTAAAGAAATTTTTTCTTTCGGTGGAGATGTCTCTGGTTTTACCCCGCATTTTGTTAAAGAAATGCTCATTCATAAGTCGAATAATAAATGACAATAGATATATCAAGCATACCGCAAAGCGGGGTTACCATAGAGGAAGAGGTCTCTTCGGATGTGTTCGATATTAATACGGCTGATATCAAATTTATTAAGCCTTTTCATATTAGGGCGCATATTTCAAAAGCAATTAATTTATTAAATATTAGAGTGGATGTTGATTCATATTTTTTGTTTGTTTGCTGCTGTTGTCTGAAGGAAATTGAAAAGTACTACGAGAATAGATTTGAGCTTAATTTGCCAATTGACAGGAATACGCGTACAATTGATATTACAGATGATTTAAGGCAGGAAATTATACTAAGTTATCCATTAAAACCACTCTGTAAAGACGGATGTTTAGGATTATGTCCGAAATGCGGACAAGATTTAAACGAAAAAAAATGCAACTGTAAGTAACTTAAGGAGACGTTATGCCATTACCAAAGAGGAGACATTCTAAGTCAAGAGGTAGGAAGAGACGAACGCATTGGAGAAAAGATTGCGTGCATCTTATTAATTGTACGCAATGCAATAATCTTATTTCACCAAATAAAGTTTGTTCTTATTGCGGATATTTCAGAGGTAAAAAAATAGTTGAAATTAAGAAGAAAGAAAAGAAACAAAAACCTAGAGGTTAATAAATGAAAATCGTCCTAGATGCGATGGGCGGAGATTATGCTCCAGCTGCGGTAATAGATGGAGCAGTTTGGGCTATTAATGATTTTGATATAGGTATAATTTTAGTTGGCCAAAGGGATATAATTGAGAAAGAGCTTTCCCGCCATAAGCTAGATAGTTCTAAGCGTAGTCTCATCGAAATACATCATGCCAATGATATTATTGCTATGGATGAACCGGGCGCAGTTAGCGCTCGCAAAAAGAAAGAATCTTCTATAGTGAAAGGTATGAATTTAATTAAAGAAAAAAAAGCCGACGCTTTTGTTAGTGCGGGCAATACAGCTGCAGTAACATGCGCAGGAGTTTTAGGCCTTGGATTACTCTCAAATATTGAACGGCCAGGGATTGCGCTTATGGTGCCTACATTAAAGAATCCTTGTTTAATCCTAGATGTGGGCGCAAATATTAATCCAAAGCCGCTGCATCTTCTTCAATATGGTATTATGGGAGATGCTTATATGCGTTATGTTTCTGGCAGGAATAATCCCGCTATTGGGTTACTAAATATTGGCGAAGAAGAAGCGAAAGGCACAGATTTTGTTAAAGAAACACATCAATTACTCCAGGCGGCCAATATTAATTTTGCCGGTAATTGTGAGGGTAAAGATATATTTAGCGGTGATTTTGATGTGATAATCTGCGATGGATTTGTTGGCAATGTTGTTCTTAAGGTTATGGAAGGAACAGCCGATGTGCTTGCTAAATTTCTAAAACGTGAATTATCGCGCGATTGGACGAGTAAACTAGGAGTATTTTTTATAAAACAAAGCCTGCGTAGATTCAAGAAACATCTTGATTATTCTGAATATGGCGGCGCGCTTCTTTTAGGAGTAGACGGTATTGTAATAATAAGCCACGGCCGTTCTAAGGCAAAGGCAATTCGTAACGCTATTCGTGTTGCTAAAGAAGAGATTGAGAGAAAAGTAAATGAAAAGATTATTGAGGCAATATCTAAATGAAATCAGTTGGTATAATTGGCTTCGGTAAATACCTCCCTAAAAAAATCCTTACAAATTATGACCTTGAAAAAATAGTTGATACTTCTGATGAGTGGATTACTACACGCACGGGAATAAAAGAAAGAAGAATAGCGCAAAAGAATGAAGCAGCATCCGATTTAGCCGCTAACGCTGCTAATGCCGCGTTAAAGAGCGCAAATCTTGACGCTTTGGATATTGATTTAATTATTGTCGCTACCATTACGCCTGACATGCAATTTCCTTCGACAGCTTGTTTTGTCCAAAAAAACATCGGAGCAAAGAACGCAGTTTGTTTTGATGTTTCTAGCGCCTGTGCAGGATTTGTTTATGGAATTAGTATTGCCGAGCAATTTATTGCCCGTAATGTTTATAAGCGCGCGCTTGTGATTGGAGCTGAAAAACTTAGTTCTGTTACAGATTGGCAGGATCGTAATACCTGCGTTCTTTTCGGTGATGGAGCGGGTGCCGTAATTCTGGGCCAAACTAATCAAGGTAAAATAATGGCAAGTTATCTGGGCACAGATGCAAGTGCGATTGATCTATTATACCTTCCAGGCGGCGGATCAAGACACCCTGCAAGTCTAGAAACAATCGAGAAAAAGATGCATTATATAAAGATGCAGGGAAACGAATTATTTAAATTGGCCGTGAGGCTTATGACTTCCGCGGCTATTAAAGTTCTTGATAAAGCAGGCCTTAAAGAGCAAGATATAGATTGTTTCATTCCTCACCAAGCTAATGTTAGAATAATTAATGCTGTAGGCCAACGGCTTAAGCTTTCAAGCGATAAAATTTATATTAATATTGAGCGGTATGGTAATATGTCTTCTGCTTCTGCTGCAACGGCTTTTGTGGAAGCAATAGAAGACGGCTATATTAAAAAAGGGGATATTGTATTAATTGATGTATTTGGTTCAGGCCTTGTATGGGGAGCAATAGTATTAAAATGGTAGGTTTATTATTTCCTGGTCAAGGTGTTCAATATGTTGAAATGGGAAAAGATTTATATGAAACTTTTCCCCAGGCAAAAGATGTTTTTAGCAAAGCAGACCAAGTTTTAGGATTTAATTTATCCGATATTTGTTTTGAAGGCCCCATCGAAGAATTAACCAAAAGTAAAATATGCCAACCCGCAATACTTACAGCTAGTATCGCTGCATGGGAAGCATTAAAAACAAGCTCTAGATTACAAATTACGGATTACAATTATGCCGTAGGATTAAGTTTGGGGGAATATTCAGCATTGGTGGCTGCAGGATCAATTAGCTTTGAAGATGCTGTTTATTTAGTCCATAAAAGAGGTGAATTTATGGATGAGGCTTCAATTAAAAATCCGGGTAGAATGGCAGCTGTGATTGGATTAACTAAAGAGAATGTTTCTTTATTGTGCAAACAGGCAAATGTTGAGCCAGCAAATTTAAATTGCCCAGATCAAATTGTAGTTTCTGGGTCTATAGAGGCAATTGATAATTTAAAGGAAATTGCTGTTTCCCTTGGTGCAAAAAAGGTTATAGCGTTAGCTACAAGCGGGGCATTTCATAGTTCTTTTATGCAGGAAGCAAGCGATAAATTAAAGATCTTGCTGGATAGAATAACAATTAATAATCCTGTAGTACCTGTTATTAGTAATTTTACTGCTGTAATAGAAGATTCTCCGGATTTGATACGGCAGAACTTGGTAAAACAATTGACAGGTTCTGTTCTTTGGGAAGATTCTGTTAGATTTATGATAGGCAAGGGTATAAAGAATTTTTATGAAGTTGGCCCGGGCAGAGTGCTTAAAGGATTAATGAGAAAAATTGACCCGGAAGTAAATGTTATAAATATAGAAAAGAAAGAAGACATAAGTAAATTAGGAGTTTAATTATGATATTTAAAGATAAAGTTACTATAGTTACAGGCGCAGCCCGCGGAATAGGTAAAGAAATTGCTTATTCTTTCGCAAAACAAGGTTCGGATATGGCAATATGCGATGTAAATCAAGATGCACTTTTGGAAACACAGAAAGATTTAGAGGCTTTTGGGATTAGTTGTTTGACCTCTGTTATTGATGTGACAAATTATACACAAGTGCAGGAATTTACTGATAAAATCCTTGACAAATTTAACAAGATTGATATATTAATTAACAATGCTGGCGTGACCGCTGACAATTTAATGCTACGTATGAAGGAAGATGAGTGGGATAAAGTACTAAATATTAATTTAAAAGGTACTTTTAATGTGACAAAAGCGGTTTCTCGGCATATGATAAAACAACGAAGCGGAAAGATTGTAAATATAGCTTCTATTATCGGCATAATAGGAAACGCTGGGCAAGTAAATTATGCAGCATCAAAAGCAGGTGTTATTGCTCTTACAAAAAGTATAGCTAAAGAAGTTGCCAGCCGTGGTATCTGCGTAAATGCTGTTGCCCCAGGTTTTATAAGAACGGCAATGACAGATAAATTATCGGAAGATGTTAAGCAAAAGATGTTAAGTATGATTCCGATAAATAGATTTGGCGAACCTCAGGATGTTGCTAAGGTTTGCATGTTTTTAGCAAGCAGTAGTTCAGATTATATTACAGGGCAGACAATTATTGTTGATGGTGGGATGGTAATGATAAACTAAGGAGGAAACGAATGGCAGTAGCGGATAAAATAAAAAGTATAATTGCTGAACAGTTAGGCGTAAAGCCCGAAGAAGTTACTCCGGAAGCTTCTTTCATTGATGACTTAGGTGCAGATTCTTTAGATACAGTTGAACTTGTTATGGCATTAGAAGAAGAATTTGGTATTGAAATTCCTGATGAAGATGCTGAAAAAATGACTACTGTAGGTGAAGCGATTAAATATATAGAAGAGAAAGCCCAAAATAAATAATGATTTCTACCCGAGGGCAATCTAGCTTCGGTGGAAAAAATAACATACCCCGCATCATCTTTTTATTCAAAAAATGAATTTTTAGAATATGCGGGGTAAATTAATATGGAAAGACGCGTAGTAATAACAGGATTAGGTGTTATATCTCCGGTTGGCAACGATATTCCGGTGTTTTGGAATTCTTTAGTAGAAGGAATTAGCGGCGTAGATTTATTAAAGAGTTTTGATGCTTCTAGTTTTGATTCTAGGATTGCCGGGGAAGTGAAAAATTTTGATCCTCTAAAATATATGAATATTAAAGAGGTTAAGCGCGCCGATAAGTTTGTTCATTATGCTGTTGCCTCTAGTATTCAAGCGGTATCCGATTCAGGCCTAGATTTTTCTAAAGAAGATCCTTTTCGCGCTGGCGTGTTAATTGGTTCTGGTATTGGTAGTCTTCACACGGTTGAAGAGGAAGCAAAGAAATTACTTACAAAAGGCCCATCACGGCTTTCCCCGTTTCTTATTCCTATGCTGATTATAAATGAGGCGTCAGGGCATGTTTCTATTCATTTTAAATTAAAAGGCCCTAATTCTGCCGTTGCTACTGCTTGTGCTTCTGGATCTCATGCAATTGGTGATGCATTTAAAGTTATTCAAAGGAATGCTGCGGATATAATGATTACTGGAGGCACAGAAAGTTGTATTACTCATCTTGGTGTTGGTGGATTTTGCGCTCTCAAAGCTCTTTCTAAGAGAAATAATGAGCCAAAACGTGCATCTAGGCCTTTTGATAGGGACCGCGATGGTTTTATAATGGCTGAAGGCTGTGGGATTGTTGTTTTAGAAGAGCTAGAGCATGCAAAAAAAAGAAAAGCCCATATATATGGTGAGATTGTAGGATATGCAATGACAGGAGACGGTTATCATATTACCGCCCCAGACCCAACAGGAGAGGGCGCTAGCCATGCAATGAAACTGGCGCTAGAGGATGCGAAATTGGAAACTAGGGATATAGATTATATAAATGCTCATGGGACTTCTACTGAGCTCAATGATAAGATTGAAACCCTTGCAATCAAAAAAGTATTTGGTGATTATGCAAAAAAGATAGCTGTTAGTTCAACAAAATCAGTAACCGGCCATCTTTTAGGCGCAGCCGGCGGCGTTGAATTTATTGCTTGTATTTTAGCTATAAAAGATAAAGTAATCCCTCCAACAATTAACTACGATAATCCTGATCCCGAATGCGACTTAGATTATGTCCCCAATGTTGCAAGAAAGGCTAAGGTGGATGTCTGTATGTCTAATTCTCTAGGTTTTGGCGGCCATAACGCAACATTAATAATAAAAAGATTTAATTTTTAGTTTCTATTATGGGTTATACAATCACAGAAAAAATTCTGCTTAATCATATAAACGTAGATAAGATATCCCCGGGTAATTTTATTAAAGCAAATGTTGATCTTACTCTAGGCAATGATATTACTGCGCCTATTGCAATTAAAGAATTTGAGGCAGCGGGTTTTGAAAAAGTATTTGATAATGAAAAAATTGCTCTTGTTCCCGATCATTTTGTTCCCGCTAAAGATGCCGTTTCTAGCAATCAAGCGAAGATTCTAAATATTTTCTCAAAAAAACATAATATAAAACATTTTTTTGAGTTAGGATGCATGGGTATAGAGCATGCCCTTTTACCAGAGTTAGGATTAGTCAGTGTTGGTGATTTAATAATTGGTGCAGATTCACATACTTGTACATACGGAGCTCTTGGTGCTTTTTCGATTGGCATAGGTTCAACAGATTTAGCTTGTGCTTGGGCATCAGGATGGGTGTGGCTTAAAGTGCCTGAAACTATTAAGTTTATTTATAAAGGAAGGTTGGATAAATGGATTTCTGGAAAAGATTTAATCCTTTATACAATTGGCGATATAGGAGTGGATGGAGCATTATATAAAACTATGGAGTTTAGTGGAGAAGTTATTAAAGGGTTATCAATGGATGATAGATTTAGTATGTGTAATATGGCTATTGAGGCGGGAGCAAAAAATGGTATTATTGAACCAGATGCTGTTACTTTTAAATATTTGAGAGAAGTAAAAGCTAATATTAAGATAAAAGAGCTTATGAGCGATAAAGATGCTAAGTATGTTAAAATAAAAGAATATGATGTTTCTACGCTTGAACCGCAAGTTTCCTGTCCGCATCTTCCGAGTAATGTAAAACCAGTCTCAAACTTGAAGGATATTAATTTGGATCAAGTAGTGATTGGTTCTTGTACAAACGGTAGAATATCAGATTTACGCATCGCGGCTAAAATTTTAAAAGGCCGAAAAGTAAATTCGAGAGTACGTTTGATTATTTTTCCTGCAACACAAAAGATATACTTAGAGGCAATAAAGGAAGGGTTAATCGAAATTTTTATTCAAGCAGGTGCAGTTATTTCTACGCCTACTTGTGGGCCATGCCTTGGCGGTCATTCAGGGATTCTTACTAAAGGCGAAGTCGCTCTTGCGACAACAAACCGTAATTTTATCGGTAGGATGGGTAGCCCAGAATCTTTTGTGTATCTCTCGAGTCCTGCGGTTGCGGCGGCATCCAGCATATTAGGCCGAATTACTCATCCAGACGAGGTTGTAAAATGATATTCAGAGGCAACGTTCATAAATTTGGCGATGATATAAACACAGACGATATTATTGCTGCTAAATATTTAGTCAGTACAGATGCCCAAGAATTAGGTAGTCATTGTATGGAAACAATTGCCAGGGATTTTGTAAAAAAAGTAAAAAAAGGTGATATTATTGTTGCCGGGAAAAACTTTGGCTGTGGTTCTTCGCGCGAACATGCGCCTATTGCGATCAAAGGCAGTGGCATAGTTTGTGTAGTCGCAGAAAGCTTTGCAAGGATATTTTTTCGCAATGCAATAAATATCGGGCTTGCGATTATAGAAATTAAAGATACTTCGGAGATTAAAGATGGCGATATCTTAGAGATTATTTTAGATAAGGGTATTATAAAAGATCTTAGTAATAATAAAAGTTTTAACAGCGGTAATTTTCCAGAATTTATGCAAGAGATTATAAATGCAGGAGGATTAATAAAGTATGTACAAAATAGCAGTAATACCCGGTGACGGGACTGGCCCAGAAGTTGTTAATGAAGGGTTGAAAGTTCTAAAAGCAGTAAGTAATAAATTCAAATTTGAATACGAAACCAAAACTTTTGATTTTAGCGGCGAACGTTTTTTAAAAACCGGTAAGACCGTTGAAGCTCAAGATATAGAGGAACTAAAAACATATTCTGCTATCTACTTAGGTGCTGTTGGGCATCCTGATGTTAGGCCAGGGATATTAGAGACTGACGTTCTCTTAAGGCTAAGATTTTCTCTAGACCAATATATAAATTTACGGCCGGTTAAACTCTATAATGAAAATTTTTGCCCTTTGAAAGATAAAAAACCAGAAGATATTGATTTTGTAGTTGTTCGTGAAAATTCCGAAGGCCTTTATAGAGGTATGGGAGAGTTTAAAGATAAAGGTACAAAGGATGAGGTTGCTATTCAGATTTCTTACAATACAAAAAAAGGGGTTGAGCGTTGTATCCGCTATGCCTTTGAATATACGCGTAAGCGGAATAAGCGTAAAAAATTAACTCTTTGCGGGAAGACTAATGTTTTGACGTATGCTTGGAATCTCTGGGAAAGAACATTTAACGATGTAGCCAAAGAATACCCGGATATTTCGACTGATTATGCACATGTTGACGCAACAACTATGTGGTTTGTTAAAAACCCTGAATGGTTTGATGTGATTGTTACTGATAATATGTTTGGTGATATTATTACAGATTTGGGTGCGATGATTCAGGGTGGTATGGGTATTGCTGCTGGAGGCAATATTAATCCAAATGGAGTTTCTATGTTTGAACCAATAGGCGGATCGGCGCCAAAATATACTGGTAAAAATGTAATTAATCCTTTGGCTGCAATATGTGCGGTGTCGATGATGCTTGAGATTCTAAAAGAGGATAAAGCGGCTTGCGCAGTAGAAAATGCAGTCATAAAAGTCACGACAGAAAAATTAAAATCACTTGCAGCTGGTAAAATGGGTTATTCGACAACCGAAGTCGGAGATCTGGTTGTAGAAAACCTATAATGAAGAGGAAATTAAGATGCAAAAGAAAAAAAGTTACAATGTTGCAGTAATTGGAGTGGGTGTTGTTGGCGAGGAAATGCTTAGATGCCTTAGCCACAGAAAATTTCCAGTAGATAAGCTGAAAGTGCTAGCAAGAAGTAGCCGTGTTATTAGAGTAGATAATAGAGATTATCAGGTTGAAGCTATTTCTGACAAGAGTTTTGAAGGTGTAGATATAGCTCTTTTTGCCGGCACTGAAGGTGAAAAAGGCGCAGCTGTGATTTACGCTCCAATAGCTATTAAAGCAGGCGCGGTAGTCATTGATAATGGCGCAGATTTTAGAATGGAGGAAACCGTACCTTTAGTTGTTCCTGAAGTGAATTCTAGCGATGTTTTTCATCATAAAGGTATAATTTCTAACCCAAATTGTTCGACAATACAGCTTGTTGCGGCGCTTTGGCCAATATATAAATTATCAAAGATTAAGCGGGTAATTATTACGACTCTGCAGGCAGCATCTGGGGCGGGCAAAGAAGCCGTAATTGAGCTTTGGAATCAAAACAAAGAGATATTAGAACTTCATAATAATCCTATAGCTAATGAACATCTGCATATTAAAACAGTGCCAAGCGCATTGCCAAAACAAATAGCATTTAATGTTTTTCCTCAAATCGGTAGTTTTAAAGAATTTTCTTTTACCACTGAAGAATGGAAAGTTGTCAGAGAGTCGCATAAGATTATGCACGACGAGAACATTAAAATTTCTGCTACTTGTGTGAGAGTTCCTGTTTCTAGAGGGCATTCCGAATCAGTATATATTGAGACAGAGCGAGAATTGACTATAAAAGAAATTCATAAGGCGTTAGAAAACGCTCCCGGCATAAAATTAGTTGATGATCCTATAGCTCAAAAATACCCCATGCCAGTAGATTGCGCAGGACTTGATGATACATTTGTCGGCAGGATTCGGAAGGATCCATTTGAGCATAAAGGCCTTTGGCTTTGGATTGTAAGTGATAATTTACTTAAAGGCGCTGCATTAAATGCCGTACAGATTGCGGAATTATTGATTAAACAGTAGAGACGCATTGCAATGCGTCTCTACAATTATCATGCGCAATATAAAATTAACCATACAATACGACGGAACTAAATATTGCGGCTGGCAGTCACAAAAAAACAAAAATTCAATACAAGAAACAATTGAACGCGTTCTTTCTAATATACTGCAGGAGAAGATAAATCTTATTGGTTCCGGACGTACGGATAGTGGAGTTCATGCAAAAGGGCAAGTTGCGAATTTTAAAACAAATTCTAAAATTTCTTCAGCCCGGATAAAAAAAGCATTAAATGGATTATTGCCGCATGATATAAAAATAAGGGAGATCGAAGAAGTTAGATTAGGTTTTCATTCACGGTTTGACTCAAAAGCTAAAACTTACCGCTATCTAATATTTAATTCTTCAACTTTGAATCCCTTTTTAGATAGGTTTAGTTATTTTTATCATTATAAATTAAATATCGCTTTAATGAAAAAGGCCGCAAAGATGTTTTTAGGCAAGCATGATTTTAGGGCTTTTTGTGCAAGCGGCGCATCCTGCCATGATACCATAAGAGAGATTAAGAATATTTCAATAAAAATAATAAATCATGATTTATTCGAAGATAACAATAGCCTTATTAGTGTTGAAATCGAAGCAGATGGGTTTTTGTACAATATGGTTCGTTCAATTGTTGGTACGCTAGCAGAAATTGCGAGAGAAAAAATGAGTATTGATAGCTTAACTAGTGCATTAAAAAATGGCAGGCGATGTTTAATCGGTAAAACTTTCCCAGCTAAAGGCCTGCATTTAATCAATGTTGAGTATTAGGTTAGCACATGCCTTTCCGTAAAACATTTTTTTTAATTATTTATATTAGCATAAGCACGCTTATTTTTAATAACCAAGTTTTTGCCAAAAATACAGCTATCCCAAATTCGTTAAGCGCTAATGCTGCAATTCTTGTTGATATAAAGAAAAATAAAGTATTATTTGCTAGAAATATTCATAAACGTTTAGAGCCAGCTAGTACGGCAAAAGTTATGACAGCAATTTTGGTTTTAGAAAAATTAAATTTAGAGAAGAGCATTGTTGCAAGTAGAAATGCTTGTAATAAACAACCGAGTAAAGCTAATTTACGCCCTAATGTAAGCTATAAGGTTAGAGATTTGTTGTATGCTGTATTAATGGCGTCTTCAAATGATGCTGCGGTATGTCTTGCAGAAGCAATAGCCGGATCAGAAGATAATTTTGTTAAATTGATGAATGCGCGGGCTAGGCAATTAGGGTGCCGTAACAGCCATTTTATTAATTGTAACGGGTTGCCTTCGTCTGGGGGGAAACAATATACTACTGTGCATGATTTAACGATTATGATTAAAAGATTAACAAAGTATAAAATAGCAATGGAAATTATGAGGAGACAATATTATTCTTTTAGAGGTAATGATGGAATATTGATTAAACTGCGGAATCATGATAAGCTTTTATGGAGACATCCAAACATCGCCATTGGTAAAACAGGTTTTACACGTAAAGCCGGGCATTGCTTTGTTGGTAAAGATACTTTAAAAAATAAAGAGATAGTTTTTGCGCTCCTTAGAAGTAATAATATCTGGCCAGATATTAATTATCTTTTACGCCGCGCAAATTGTATTTGACTTTTCTTATATTTTAGTGTATAATTTATTGTCTATTAGTTAAAATCTATTTTGAGGGAGAACTAAGGTGAAGACTTATATAGCAAGAAAGCAAGATTTAGAGCAAAAATGGTATTTAATTGACGCCAAAAATAAAGTTTTAGGCCGCCTTGCGGTAAATACTGCAAAAATATTACGCGGCAAACACAAAGCTATTTATACGCCGAATGTTAATACAGGCGATGGCGTTGTTATTATTAATGCTTCAAAAATTAGGGTTAGCGGAAGGAAGCTTGAAAACAAAATATATGCTTTCTATTCGGGTTATCCAGGTGGTAAGAAAGAGATACCTTTAAAAACGATGCTTGCAAAACAGCCTACGAAGGTAGTAAGGCTTGCTGTACAAAGAATGTTACCAAGTGGCCCATTGGCTTACGCCATGCTCAAAAAATTAAGAGTCTATGCATTAGATAAACATATGCAGAGTGCACAAAAGTTAGAGGAGATCAAATAATAATGTCAGAATTTTTAGCTACAGGTAGAAGAAAAGAATCTATTGCAAGAGTAAGATTAGTCAATGGTTCTGGAAAGATTTTTGTAAATGGGAAAAATCCTGATAACTATTTTAATCGTCCAACGCAAAAAATATTAGCACAAGAGCCGCTCGCGGTTACTAATACAATAAATAAATATGATGTTCACGCTAATGTTACAGGTGGTGGTTTATCTGGTCAGGCTGGAGCATTATCATTAGGAATTGCCCGTGCATTAATTTTGTCCGATCAGGCATTAAGAGATATACTTAAAGAACACGGTTTTCTAACTCGTGATCCACGCATGAAAGAACGCAAGAAATACGGGCAAAAAGGCGCAAGGAAACGTTTCCAGTGGACTAAGAGATAGGAGAAAAAAACTAGAAAAATTTAAAATTAAAGATATAAAAACCTGTCTCGAAAATCATTGACGAGACAGGTTTTTTATTTTATGATACATTAATATTATATTAGGAGAAAAAGATTATGATTAAAGTAGGGATAATTGGCATAACCGGTTATACGGGTCAGGAATTAATGAAGATTTTAATAGGGCATCCTGATGTAAAAATTACATATCTTTTTTCACGACTAGATAAACCAAAAAAAATTGGAGAGATATTTCCTAAGTTTAATGGTGTGCTCGATTTAGAATGTTCAAATACAATTGATATTGTTGAAATTAAGAGACTTTGTGAAATCGTATTCTTAGCTTTACCGCATACTGTATCAATGCAGATTGCGCCGCGTTTAATTTCACAAAATATTAAAGTGGTTGATTTAAGTGCAGACTATCGTTTCAAAAATTCAGCTATTTATGAAAATTGTTATAAGATAGCCCATAGCGATAAAGATAATATAAAAAATGCAGTCTATGGTCTTTCCGAGATAAATAAGAAAGCAATAGAAGATGCAAGGCTTATTGCTAATCCTGGATGTTATCCAACTCCATCAATTTTAGCATGTGCGCCATTATTGAAAAATAATTTTATTGATATTGATTCTATAATAATAGATGCAAAGAGCGGGGTTAGTGGAGCTGGTAAGAAGAAGCTGGCAGATTTTATGTTTTGCGAGGTTAATGAGAATTTTAAGGCATATAAAATAAATTGCCATCAACATATGCCTGAAATTAATGACCAGCTTTCAGAGATAGCAGCAAAAAAAGTATCCGTAAATTTTGTCCCGCACCTTATTCCTATAAATAGAGGAATACTTACGACTATTTATGTAAAATTAGGAAAATGTTTATTAGCTCAGGATCTAATCAAAACGTATAGAGATTTTTACGCCGATAGTTTTTTTATACGTATAAGAGAAGAGGGTGAGTTTCCCGAATTAAAAGATGTTATTAATACAAATTTTTGCGATATAGGAATATGTGTTGATTTGGATAAAAAAATAGCAATTATTATATGCGTGATTGATAATTTATTAAAAGGCGCATCGGGCCAGGCTGTGCAGAATTTAAATATTATGTGTGGTCTTGATGAAAGGGCGGGTTTAGTTTGGTAATTAATAATGTTGGTGTAACTTTTCCAAAAGGATTTTTAGCCAGCGGTATAGCTTGTGGCTTAAAAAATACTGCTAAGAAAGACTTAGCTTTAATTTATTCTAAAAATCCGGCAACCGCTGCAGCGGTATTTACAAAAAATTCTGTTTGGGCTGCGCCTTTGACAGTAAGTTTTAATCATTTAAAAAATAAAACTATACAAGCAATAATTATAAATAGTGGAAATGCGAATTGTTTTACAGGTAAGGCTGGGGTGAGTGATGCATTAGTAATGTGCAAGATGGTGGCATCTAACCTTGGAATTAAAGAAAATGATGTTTTAGTTGCATCAACTGGCATAATTGGCAAGCGGCTTGCGATAGATAAAGTTAGAAACGGCATTCCGGATTTAATTGAAAATTTATCGAGCTTAGATGAGGCCGGAAAAAATGCCGCCAAGGCAATTTTAACAACTGATACTTTTATAAAACAAAGAGCTTATAAGATTAATTTTGGAAAAAAATCAGTTGCAATTGGTGCAATGGCAAAGGGTTCTGGTATGATTGCTCCAAATATGGCAACAATGCTTGCATTTATTACAACCGATGCTGCGATTGATAAAAAAATATTAGAAAAAATCTTAAATCAGGCAATAGATCGATCTTTTAACTGTATATCTGTTGATGGTTGTATGAGCACAAATGATTTCGTAAGTATTTTAGCAAATGGAGTAAGTGGTTACAAAATACAAAGCAAAAATGATATTAAAAAATTCAGCACCGCGTTAAATGAAATATGCCTAGAGCTTTCAAAGGATATTATTAAGGATGGGGAAGGAAGGACCAAATTTATTACAATAGAAATAAATGGGCTACACTCTTTTGAGCAAGCGAAAAAAGCAGGCCTTGCAATAGCAAATTCCATGCTTTTTAAATGCGCGTGTTTCGGGAATAATCCGAATTGGGGAAGAATTGCTGCGGCGATTGGGGCAGCTGATTTGAAGGTAAAAGAAGGCGATTTTAAAATAAATATGTCTTTTAAGGGAAAAGACGAAGTTTTAGTAAAAGTCAATTTTAAACAGGGCAAGGCTAAAGCAATTATTTATTCTACGGATTTAACGCCAAAATATATTGCAATTAATGCCGCGTATAATTAAGAAAGGATTTTATGCAAGAGGCAATTAAAAAAGCAGATGTTTTAATCGAAGCGCTTCCTTATATAAAAGCATTTCATGGCAAGACAATTGTAATAAAATATGGCGGTAGTATTTTAGATGAAGATAAAATTCGCCAAGGGGTAATTGAAGATATCGTATTTTTAAATTTTATCGGCATAAAAACTATTCTTGTCCATGGCGGTGGGCCTCAGATTAGCCAACGAATGAAAGCCGCTTCTATTAAGACAGAGTTTATTGAGGGAATGCGTTATACTGATGAAACAACTTTAAAAATTGTAAGCGAGGAATTAGCAAAGTTAAATAAAAAGCTTGTTTCTGAAATTTACTCACACGGAGTTAAGGTTAAGGGCTTGCTCGGTGAAAAGGATGATATAATATTTGCTGAAAAAAGGAAGGCTAAAAAGGACCTTGGGCTTGTTGGCGAAATTAGTGAAATTAATGTGGAAAAATTGCATAAGATTTTAGAGAAAGAAAATATTTTAGTAATTTCACCAATGGGTAAGGATAAGAAAGGCACAATTTATAATATTAATGCTGATGATGCCGCAAGCCAGCTTGCCGGAATGTTAAAGGCAGAAAAATTTGTTTTATTAACAAATGTTTTAGGAATTATGCGTGATGTGCAAGATAACGCATCTCTTATTTCTACATTAAATATTAGCGAAGCAAAAAAATTAGTTAAAGATAAGGTTGTCTCTGAGGGGATGATTCCAAAGGTTAATTCTTGTGTTAGGGCAATTGAGCTGGGTGTAAAAAAGACGCATGTAATTGATGCGCGTATTCCACATGCATTGTTATTGGAAATTTTTACGAATACAGGTATTGGAACAGAAATTATAAAATGACAAAAGAAGAAATATTTAAAACATATAGCGAATGTATAATGCCTACCTATAGGCGGCAAAATGTTATTTTTGTAAAAGGCAAAGGCACAAAACTTTGGGATATTGATGGCAAGGAATATTTAGATTTTTTCCCTGGGTGGGGTGTAAATAACTTGGGCCACTGCCATTCTAAGGTGATGTGTGCAATTAGAGATCAGGTGAGCAAATTAATTTTTGTGCCCAATAATTATTTAACAGTGCAACAGGCAAAGCTGGCAAAAGAAATAAATTTTTGGGCGTATGATTCAAAGGTATTTTTTTGTAATAGCGGAGCTGAGGCAATAGAAAGTGCAATAAAATTTTCTCGCGCCTATGGTAAGGGCGAGCGCTACGAAATTATTACTTTTTTAAATTCTTTCCATGGAAGAACTTGCGGAGCGCTTTCAGCAACTGGCCAAGAAAAACATAAGAAACCTTTTGAGCCGCTTGTACCGGGTTTTAAAACAGTTACTTTTAACGATATAGAACAGTTGAAACAGACAATTACGGCTAAAACAGTAGCAATATTGCTTGAATTAGTGCAGGGTGAAGGCGGAGTGAATATTGCCGATAAGAATTTTGTTTTAGAATTACGAAAAATTTGTGATGAAAAAAATATACTATTAATTTTTGATGAGATTCAGACTGGCATGGGCCGAACAGCAAAACTATTTTGTTATGAGCATTATGGAGTAATTCCAGATTTAATGGTGCTTGCAAAAGCTATTGCAGGAGGACTGCCGCTTGGAGTTTTAGTTGCTAAAAGAGAAATTGCTGATAGTTTACAGCCGGGAATGCATGGCTCAACTTTTGGCGGAGGGCCGGTAGTTTGTAAGGCAGCATTAGCTGTATTTCGAGCAATCCAAAAAGAGAAACTTATTACAAATGCTCAAAAAATGGGTGATTATTTAAAAGAAAAATTAATCAATCTAAAAGAAAAGTATTCTTGTATTATAGATGTTAGGGGATTAGGTTTGATGTATGGGGTGGAGTTAAATATTGACGGAAAGATTCTTGTTGAAAAAGCCTTGAGTTTAGGGCTTTTGATTAATTGTACCCAAGATAAAGTGATTCGGCTTATGCCGCCTTTGAATGTTACAAAAAAACAAATTGATAAAGCAGCGTATATTTTAGAAAAGGTTTTTAAGGAGCTAGAATGCAAAAAGATTTGACATCAATAAAAAATTTAACCACAAAAGATATCCAAGGGTTTTTAGATTTAGCGAAAAATATAAAATCAAACCCAAAAAAATATTCAACAAAGCTTTTTGGAAAAACGCTTGGATTGATTTTTGAAAAGCCATCAAATAGGACGCGTGTATCTTTTGAGGTGGGAATGTTCCAGCTAGGCGGGACAACGATTTATTTAGACTCACAGCATATTCAAATCGGCAAGCGTGAAACAACGCATGATATTGCTTTGACCCTTTCGCGGTATTTGTCTGGTATTGTGGTTAGAACATTTAGCCAGTCAACCATTGAAGAATTAGCGAAGTTTGCAACGATTCCCGTTATAAATGGGTTGTCTGATTTTTCACATCCTTGTCAGGCATTAGCAGATATTTTTACTGTAAAGGAAAAGTTTAAGAAATTTCAGGGCATTACTTTAAGTTATGTTGGAGATGGTAATAATGTTTGTAATTCATTGATGTTTGCATGCAGCAAGGTTGGTTTAAACATAAGAATTGCTTGTCCCGAAGGATTTTGTCCCGATAAACTTGTTCTTCGTGATGCAAAGGCCCAAGCGTTAAAAAATAAATGCGAAGTTGT
The DNA here is from genome assembly GCA_040753015.1 of Candidatus Omnitrophota bacterium. Lineage (GTDB taxonomy): Bacteria > Omnitrophota > Gorgyraeia > Gygaellales > JBFMHM01 > JBFMHM01. The sequence goes on along the minus strand of JBFMHM010000001.1, from coordinate 221,303 downwards.
TTTATTAGATGATCCTCGTGATGCTATAAAAGATGCCGATATAATTTATACTGATGTATGGACGAGCATGGGGCAAGAGGAAGAAACTGAAAGAAGAAAAATTGCATTTCGTGATTTTCAAGTAAATTCTAAGCTAATTTCTTATGCTAAGCCGAAATGCTTAATAATGCATTGTTTACCGGCGCATCGTGGTGAAGAGATTACTGATGAAGTGATTGATAGTTCAAATTCAGTAGTTTTTGATCAGGCAGAAAACCGCCTGCATATACAAAAGGCAATATTGCTAAGTTTATTGTCCGCCAAAAATCGGCGAGATTAAAGGGGGTAAATAAATGTCAAAAAAAGTTGTATTGGCATATTCAGGCGGATTAGATACATCTTGTATTGTTAAATGGCTGAGTAATCGTGGTTATGAAGTTATTTGTTTTATGGCAGATTTAGGCCAAGGCCTAGGCAGGGGAGAGAATATTGAGGCAATTGAAAAACGTGCTTTCAAGGCAGGCGCAAAAAAAGTTTATATTAAAGATTTGCAAGATGAATTTATTAGTGATTTTATTGTGCCAGCTTTAAAGGCAAATGCAATTTATGAGGGCAAATATCTACTTGCAACTGCGCTTGGGCGGCCTTTAATTGCAAAATATTTAGTTGATATTGCGCATAAAGAAAATGCTAGTTATATTGCTCATGGTTGTACTGGCAAAGGTAATGATCAAGTAAGGATTGAGGTTGCAGCCAATATTCTTGATCCAAAGTTAGAAATTTTAGCTCCAGTGCGGGAATGGGAATTCAAGTCACGGGAAGAAGAGATTGATTATGCCATAGAAAATAATATTCCTATTGATGTTACCAAGAAAAAGCCCTATAGCGTTGATAGAAATATTTGGGGTATTAGTATTGAATCTGGAATTTTAGAAGATTTAAAAAATGAGCCGCCAGAGGATGCGTTTATAATTACAAAAGCAGTTTCTAAAACACCAGATAAGCCAAAATACATTGAGATATATTTTGAAAAAGGTATTCCAAGAAAATTGAATGGGAAGATGTTAGGTTTAAAGAAAATAATCACCGAGCTTAATTTAATTGGAGGAGCATTTGGTATTGGCAGAACAGACTTAGTTGAAAATAGATTAGTAGGGATTAAGTCACGGGAAATTTACGAAGCGCCAGCAGCAACTATTCTTTATGCAGCGCATCGTGATTTGGAATCACTTACATTAGACAGAGAGCTAATACACTTTAAAGAAAATATTTCTTTAAAATATTCAGAGCTTGCATATTATGGGCTATGGTATTCGCCTTTAAAAGATGCTTTAGATAGTTTTATTGAAACTACGCAAGATAAAGTTACCGGTTCAACAAAACTCAAATTATTTAAAGGCAGTTGTGTTGTTGTCGCAAGAAGCTCTGCATACGCGCTTTATAAAAAAGAGCTTGCGACTTATGGCAAAGAAGATATGTTCGATCAAAGCCTAGCAAAAGGGTTTATTAAAATTTGGGCAATGCCATACAAAAATCAAATATCAAATATCAAAAATCAAAAATAAAACGAGGCAAAGATGGCGAAGAAATTATGGGGAGGTAGATTTAAAAAAAATATCGATAAAGATTTTTTTGAGTTTCAAAAATCTATACAATACGACCATAAATTAGCTAAATATGATATTATGCATTCACTTATACATGTGATTGCTTTGTATTGGGCCAATATTTTATCTGTAAAAGAAAAACAATTTCTTTTATCTGCATTAAAAGAAATTCAAGAAACAATTAATCGCGGTAAATTTAAACATAATATGCAATCAGAAGATATTCATACAGATATTCATAATAAAGTCGAGGCAAAAATAGGAAAACTAGCCCTTAAATTGCATACTTTGCGCTCAAGAAATGATCAAATTGTTTTTGATGAGAAGAGCTATTGTTATGAAAAAGGGAGACTATTGGTTAAATTTTTAGCTGATTTAGGTGCTTCCTTAAAATTTTTAGGTAATAAATATAGAAAAACATTAATAGTAGGCTATACCCATACTCAAAGAGCTCAAAAAATTTATTTTGCTGAGTATATTGGGGCTTTTTGCAATATGTTCGAAAGAGATAAAAAAAGAATTTTTGATTTTTTAACTAGAATTGAAATTCATATTGGTGCGGGTGCTTTGGCAGGGAGTCTCATTAAAAAAGAGTGTTATGATAAGGCGATAAAAGATGTTGCGCAAAGTAACTTATTTAGTGTTTCGAAAAATTCTATAGATGACGTAAGCGACAGAGATTTTATTATAGAATTTTTAAGTGATTTAAGTATTTTACAAATGCATCTTTCTCGCTTATCCGAAGATTTGATAATTTTTTCAACAAAAGAATTTAATTTTATTGATCTACCAGAAGAGTTTTGTACTGGCAGTTCGCTTATGCCTCATAAGAAAAACCCTGATTTCCTAGAGTTAGTTAGAGGTTCAACAGGAAAAATTTATGGGAATCTTATGGCTATTTTGACAATTATGAAAGGCATGCCCTTAACTTACAATAGAGATATGCAGTTAGATAAAGAGCCATTATTCTCTTCTGTAGAGACTATAGAGCAGGAATTGAAGATTATATCAAAATTTATAAAAAAGGTAGAATTAAATCTTGCTAAGATAAACGCGGCATTAAAAGATGTTGGTTTATCAGCAGTAGATGAGGCAGCAGAATTAGTTATAAAGAAAGGCATATCATTTAGAGATGCACATGATATTATAGGAAGAAAGATAAGGGAATTAGAAGGTTAGTTGATGCATGATTTTAAATATATAAATAAAGCGTTTTATTGCGAGAGAGTTAAAATAAGTGGTTTAGTTAAAAAATTTGGCACACCTTTATATGTGTATAGCCACCATACTTTAATTGACCACTTCAAAAAATTACAAACTGCCTTTAAAAAGATTAATCCCTTAATTTGTTACTCTGTTAAAGCAAATTCTAATCTTGCAATTTTAAAGTCGCTTGTTGTTTGTGGTGCTGGGCTTGATATTGTTTCTGGTGGTGAATTATTTAGAGCGCTTTCTGTAAAATGCCCGGCAAACAAAATTGTTTATGCCTCAGTTGGGAAAAAAGATGAAGAGATTATAGAGGCAATACGACGAGGTATTTTATTTTTCAATGTTGAGTCTTTGGCAGAGCTTTCCAATATTAATCGCATTGCAAAAAAATTAAATAAAATACCAAATATTGCTATTCGTATTAACCCGGATGTTGAAGCAAAAACACATAAATTTATCACAACTGGAAAAATCACTAATAAATTTGGCATTGATTTTGATAATGCCTACAGAATATTGTTTCTGCGGAAAAATTTTTCTAACGTAAAAATTTGCGGCCTCCATATTCATATTGGTTCACAAATTACCGAAAGCGAGCCTTTTGTTGCAGCAATAAATAAAGTAGTTAGATTTATAAACATGCTAAAAGATAATCAAATTAACTTAGAATACCTAAATATTGGGGGAGGCTTGGGGATAATTTATAATAATGAAACACCTCAGACAGCTTTAAGGTATGCCCAGAAAGTATTGCCTATTTTAGAAAAGACTAATTTAAAAATTATTATGGAGCCTGGCAGGTTTATTGTTGGCAATGCCGGTATTTTGATAACAAAAGTTTTATATGTAAAAAAGACACCCTTTAAAAAATTTATCATAGTAGATGCTGGAATGAATGATTTAATTCGCCCAGCTTTATATGATGCGCACCACCAGATTTTGCCTTTGACAAAATCTGAAAATCAAAAATCAAAAATTAAAAATCAAAAATATGATGTAGTGGGGCCGATATGCGAGAGTGCTGATTGTTTTGCAAAAGATAGGTTTTTACCTATCGTAAAAGAAGGGGATTATCTGGCAATAATGAGCAGCGGTGCTTACGGATTTAGCATGTCGTCAAATTACAATTCCCGGGTACGCGCCTGTGAAGTTATGATCGATGATAAAAATGTGCGCGTAATTAGAATAAGAGAAACTAACGAAGATTTGATTAGAAATGAAAAAGCTTAATTTCATAAAAATGGTAGCATCTGGTAATGACTTTGTCATTGCAGAGGGTGAAAATTTAGGTAAATTAGCGCATAATATCTGTGACAGGAAATATGGTATTGGTGCGGATGGGTTACTGGTTATAGAAAAATCAAAAATTGCAGATATAAAAATGCGCATTTTTAATGCTGATGGTAGTGAGGCAGAAATGTGTGGCAATGGTGCAAGATGTGCTGCTCTTTGGGTGAATAAGCCGCAAGTTAAAATCGAAACTCTGGCTGGAATAATAGAATCAAAGATTCATGGCAAAAATGTGAAGATTAAGTTAACCGATCCGGTTGATTTTAAATTAAATATTCCCTTATTAATTAATGAAAGGAAACTAAGCGTTAATTTTGTTAATACTGGCGTGCCACATGTAGTTATTTTTGTGGAGGGCGTGGATAAAATTAATGTTTTTGAGATTGGCAGGCTTATTAGGTATCATAAGGCTTTTGGCCCTCGCGGAACAAATATAAATTTTGTGGAAGTTGTAGATGATAAAAATATAATAGCCAGGACATACGAACGTGGCGTTGAAGGTGAAACGCTTGCCTGCGGCACCGGCTCAGCTGCTTCGGCGTTAGTTGCTTCTTTAGTCCATAATCTTAATAAGAAAGAAATTAATGTTAAAGTAAGATCCGGCGAAATATTGAAAATTTATTTTAAATCCGAAAACAGCAGTTTTAAAGATGTTTGGTTAGAAGGAAAAGTAAAAATTGTATACAAAGGAGAATACAATGTTTAAAGGCTCAATGGTCGCCTTAGTTACGCCATTTTCCAACGGAAAGATTGACGAAGAAGCGCTAAAAAATTTAGTTGAATTTCAGATTAAAAATAAGACATCTGCAATTGTGCCTTGTGGTACAACTGGTGAGTCAGCAACTTTATCAACCGCAGAGCATGAAAGAGTAATTGAGCTTGTAATTGATATAGTAAACAAGAGAGTTCCGGTTATTGCTGGTACTGGCTCAAATTCAACTGAAGAGGCAATTAGGTTAACTAAACATGCAAAAGCTGCTGGCGCAGATGCTTCGCTTCAGATTGCGCCCTACTATAACCGGCCAACACAAAAAGGTTTGTATCTTCACTTTAAAGCAATTGCCGACAATGTAGATGTTCCTTTGATCCTTTATAATATTGCCTCGCGCACAGGTGTAAATATTTTACCAGAAACATTTGCAAAACTTATTAAGGATTGCCCAAATATTGTTGGCGTCAAAGAGGCAAGTGGATCTTTAGAGCAAATGGCACAGATTAAAACATTGTGCGGAGATAAATTTGATTTAATCTCTGGTGATGACAGCTTGACTCTACCGGTTCTTTCAATTGGCGGAACGGGGATAATTTCTGTTGTAGCAAATATTGTCCCAAAAGATGTAGCAGATATGGTTAGCGCATTTGAAAAAGGCGATATTAAAAAGGCGCAAACAATTCACTATAAATTATTGCCTTTAATTAAAGCAATGTTTATTGAAACAAACCCAATTCCAGTTAAAACGGCAATGGGATTAATGGGTTTGTGTGAGCCGAATTTAAGGCTTCCAATGTGTGAGATGGAAGAGGAAAATTTAGCTAAACTAAAAAAAGCATTAAAACAATATAAATTAATTAAATAACTAATGCATACCTATAATTTTTTTATCGAAATCACTGTCCCGCCAAGGCGGGATAGTACGCCCCGAAATTTCGGGGCTATTTCTCTTCAAAAATTACAGGTATGCATTACAATCAAAACAATATGATTAAATTAGCGATTGCTGGCGCGTGCGGGAAGATGGGCACAAGGATTTTAAACCTTGCACAGGCAGATAAATATTTTAAAGTGACTGTTTTACTTGAGCACTCGTCTTCTCCTAAAATTAGCGAAGAAATTTCGGGAATAAAAATCACTTCTAATTTAGAAGAAATTAAAAATAGCGATATTTTAATTGACTTTACTTTGCCAGAGGCAACTTTGGAACATTTAAAATTTTGTCTTGCTAATAAAAAGCCGATTGTTATTGGCACAACTGGTTTTTCTGCTGAGCAAATTTCAGTTATCAAAGAAGTAGCAAAAAAAATTCCCGTTGTATTTTCGCCAAATATGTCAATTGGTGTAAATGTTTTATTTAGAATGTTGAAAGAAGCAGCCTCAAAGTTAAAAGATTACAAAATTAAGATTTATGAAGCACATCATATTCATAAAAAAGATTCACCTTCTGGTACAGCAAAAAAATTGGCACAGATAATAAAAGCTGCAAGTGGTATTGAAGTAACAGATTTTGATGTGAAAAGAGAAGGTGAAATAATCGGCGACCATAAGGTTACTTTTGAAGGGCCGTTTGATACAATAGAGCTATCTCATTTTGCAAAGACACGGGATATTTTTGCAAGTGGGGCAATTACTGCAGCAAAATGGTTAGTAAACAAAAAACCTGGCCTTTATGATATGCAGGATATATTAAACTAAAAAGTAAAAACGAAAAATTATGAATATTGAATTTTCTGATAGGTTAAAGAAATTGCCTCCTTATTTATTTGTTGAAATTGATAAGGCGAAGAGGGCGGCACGTGCTCAAGGCCGCGATATTATTGATTTAGGTATTGGCGACCCTGATACTCCCACACCAGATTTTATTATTGAGGCAATGAATAAAGCTACGAAAGACCCAGCAAATCACCGTTATGCTTTAGATAATGGCTTGCTTGATTTAAGAAAGGCAATTGCAGAATGGATGAATGCTAGATTTAATGTAACTTTAGATACAGAAAAAGAAATTCATCCTTTAATTGGTTCAAAAGATGGTATTGCGCATTTACCATTGGCATTGATTAATCCGGGAGATGTTGTACTTGTACCTGATCCGCGTTATCCTCCTTATTATTCGGGCTCTATTTTTGCTGGCGCAAAGGTAAAGATATTGCCACTGGAAGAAAAAAACGGCTTCTTGCCAGATTTAAAAGCAATTTCCGCCCGAGGCGGATCCGCCTTTGGCGGAAAGAAGGCAAAATTAATTTTTGTTTGTTATCCAAATAATCCAACAGCATCAGTTGCCAGCCGTGATTTCTATCGCAGGCTTGTTGATATTTGTTTAAATGAAGAAATTATTATTGCAAGTGATGCGGCATATTCGGAAATATACTATGACAATGAAAAACCGCCAAGTATTTTAGAAATCGAAGGTAGTCGAGATATTGCAATAGAGTTTCATTCGCTTTCAAAGACTTACAATATGACTGGTTGGCGTATTGGTTGGGCTTGTGGCAATGAAAAGTTAATCGCTGCGTTAGCTAAGGTAAAAAGCAATGTTGATTCTGGCATTTTTCAGGCAATTCAAGTTGCTGGAATTGCTGCATTACAGAGCGATCAAGCACATCCGGAAAAAATGCGCAAAGTTTATTGCCAAAGGCGCGATGCGCTTATTGATGGTTTAGTTGATTTAGGTTGGCAGGTTGCAAAACCAAAAGCCACTTTTTATATTTGGGCAAAAATTCCAAAACAATTTAAATCTTCAATGGAGTTTGCAAAACTATTATTAGATAAATGCGATGTTATTGCAACACCGGGTGTTGGTTTTGGTGAATTTGGCGAAGGATATATTAGATTTGCTCTAACTGTGGGTGTTAGCCGCATCAAGGAGGCAGTATCAAGAATTGGCAAACTGTTTATTTAGGTATTGGCGCAAATTGTGGCGACCGCAAACTAAACATTAAAAAAGCAATTTTTGAACTAAAAAGTAACCCAGCAATAAAGTTAGTAAAAATTTCAAAAATTATTGAGACAAAGCCTTGGGGAGGGATTCCTCAAGGTAAATTTTTAAACGGGGCAATTAAAATAAAAACCACGCTTTTACCTTTATCGCTCCTTAGAGTATTAAAAAAAATTGAGAAAAATTTAAAACGCAAAAAAACAATTCGTTTTGGCCCGCGGACAATTGATTTAGATATTTTAATTTTTGCTGATAAAATTATAAAAACAAAGAAGCTTATAGTTCCACATCCAAGAATGCTTGAACGCGATTTTGTGTTAAAACCTCTTTATCAGATTATAAAATGATAATCTTTAAAACCATTTCGCAGATAAGAAACCATATTTTTAAATTAAAAAAACAAGGCAAGACTATTGGTTTTGTACCGACGATGGGCTGTCTTCATGATGGCCATTTATCATTGGTGCGTGCGGCAAAAAAAGAAACTGATATTGTAGTTGTGAGTATATTCGTAAACCCAATTCAATTTGGGCCAAAAGAAGATTTAAAGAAATACCCAAAAAATTTATCTCGGGATATTAAGTTTTTGGAAAATGAGGATGCAGATATTTTATTTTTACCGAGTGCCCGTCAAATGCATAAGAATCAGTTGACATTCGTTGAGGTGGATAAATTGGGAAAGGTGTTATGTGGTAGAACAAGGCCAGGGCATTTTAGGGGTGTTGCAACAGTAGTAACTAAATTATTCAACATAGCCCAGCCAGATATTGCTTATTTTGGGCAAAAGGACGCGCAGCAACTCATAATTATTAAAAAGATGTGCCGTGATTTAAATTTTCCTATAAAAATTAAAGGTTTGCCGATAGTTAGGGAAAGAAATAACCTTGCAATGAGTTCGCGAAATAGCTATTTGACTCCGCAAGAAAAGGCTGATGCGGCAGTTTTATATAACTCGTTACTTTTAGCAAAAAAATTAATTTCATCGGTAGAAAAAAATTCATTGACGGTTAAAGCTAAAATGCGTAAACTAATAAATAAAGTTCCGTCGATAAATTTAGATTATATTGAAATAGTTAATCCAAATAATTTAGAACCAGTAAGTAAAATCAACGGCAGGGTTTTAATCGCAGTTGCGGCATGGGTTGGTAAAACAAGATTAATCGATAATATTTTATGCTAAAAATTGGCATCATTGGTTGTGGAGCAATTGGTTCGTATATTGCAAAAGAAATTGAAAAAACATTTTCTAAAAAAGCAAGGGTTTGCGCTCTTTGTGATATAGATAAGAATCAGGCAATAAGATTATCTAAAAGCTTAAAAACAAAGCCGTTAGTTTGCAGCCAGGATACAGTTTTTAAAAAAAGCGATTTAGTTGTTGAAGCATCAAGCTCAAAATTTTCAGCATCAATTGCTAAAAATGCTATTACTTCTGGGTGTGATGTTTTGATAATGAGCGTTGGTGGATTACTTTCTAATACAGATCTTTTTAAGCTTGCCGAAAAGAAAAATAGGCGTATTTATGTGCCATCAGGCGCAATTTGTGGCATTGATGGAGTAAAAGCATCTAATATTAAAAAAATAAAAAAAGCCATACTTACTACTACAAAGCCAATTGAAGGGTTAAAAGGCGCTCCTTACGTAGTTAAACAAAAGATTAATTTGGATAAAATAAATGGTAGCAAGGTTATTTTCACCGGCAATGCTCTGAGAGCGGCAAAGGCATTTCCACAAAATATAAACGTAGCGGCAACGCTTGCGTTAGCAGGCATTGGCTCAAAAAAAACTCAAGTGAAAATTATCGCATCTTCTAAGATAAAGAGAAATATTCATAAAATTGAACTTGAGACAGAATCAGGCAAAATAATCACTGAAACTCAAAATATCCCAAGCCCAGATAATCCTAAAACTTCTTATTTGGCTATGCTTTCAGCAGTTGCAACATTAAAGGAAATATTTAACCCGATAAAGATTGGAACATAATAAAATTATGGGAGGAGGTGAAAAAAATGGCTCAAAAAGTTGCTAAGGCTGGTATTAAGAGAGAAAAAGGCTATCTATATTATTTAGATAAGCAAGGCGATGTTTCTTGCGCAAAAATGGCAAGAGGCGGGAAAAAAGGTGGCAGTCCAAAGAAGCTGGTAAAATTAGGCGTTCAAAGAAAACCAGGTTTTCTTTATTTCATTGATAAGCAAGGCGATGTTTCTTGCGCAGCAATGAAAAGAGGCAAAAAGAAAAAGAAATAGTTATTTTAAAAATTTAAGCCCCTGTAAATTGCACTGCGCAGGGGCTTATTTTTTGGTATAATTTTATTTATCTACAATAATTTGTCGAAAGAAAAGATAAATAATCCGCCAATGTTTAGTGGCGGATAAACAGATATGAATAATTCAATTAAAATAATCGGGGCGAGGGAGCATAATTTAAAGAATATTAATTTAGAGCTGCCGCGCAATAAATTAATTGTAATTACCGGGCTTTCAGGGTCAGGAAAATCATCTTTAGCATTTGACACAATTTATGCCGAAGGCCAGCGCCGCTATGTTGAAAGCTTATCTAGTTATGCCCGTCAATTCTTGGAGCAATTACAAAAGCCAAATGTGGAAAATATTGAAGGGCTTTCTCCGGCAATTGCCATAGAACAACGCACTGCCTCAGGAAATCCTCGTTCAACAGTTGCTACTCAAACAGAAATTTATGATTATTTAAGGCTTTTGTTTGCTAGGGTTGGTGAGCCATTTTGTTATAATTGTAGAAAACCAATTACAAGGCAGTCATCGCAGGAAATTGTAAAAAAGATTTTAGATTTACCTAAGGGGTCCCAAATTCAGATTTTTGCGCCTTTGATAAGAGGCAAAAAAGGAGAATACCGCGATATTTTTAAACAGGTGCAAAAAAGTGGTTTTATGCGCTTGAGAATTGATGGAAAGATTTATGAGCTAAAAGATAAAGATAAGATTAAATTAGACAAATATAAGCTGCATAATATAGAAGTTGTTGTTGATAGATTGATTATAGGAGACAATGTCAAAAAGCGCCTAACAGATTCTATTGAAACAGCGTTGAATGTTAGCAAAGGCATTGTTATGGTTCGCCAGCTCGCTAGTTCGCCGGTTCGTCAGTTAACAGGCGAACAGAAGAGCCGAAGAGCCGAAGAACTGATTTTTAGCGAGCATCTTGCTTGCATCCATTGCGGCATAAGTTATCCGGAAATCTCTCCGCGTATATTTTCATTTAATTCTCCTTATGGTGCTTGTCCTGATTGCGGCGGTTTAGGCACAAGAATGGAGTTTGATATTGACTTAGCTATTCCTGATAAGAAAAAGTCAATTAACGAAGGGGCAATTGAAGTTTGGCGTCGCGGCGGCAGAGGATATATCCTTTATTATCGGGCATTAATTAGAGAATTGTCACGAAATTTAGGGTTTGATTTGGATACGCCATTTTATAAATTAAGCAAAGCTATACAAAAGGCCCTGCTTTATGGAACAGATACTGAAATTTGGGGAAAGTCATATGAAGGAATAATCCCGCATTTAGAACGATTATTTAAAACTACAGACAGCGATTATTTAAAAGAGGAGTTAACTCGTTTTATGGTGGCCTCTTCTTGCGCAACCTGCAATGGCAGCCGCCTTAAGAAAGAAAGCTTGTCTGTTTTGATTGATAATAATTCAATTTGGGATGTGAGTAAATTTTCAATTGAAAAAGCAGCACAGTTTTTTGAGAGATTAAATTTAAGCGGCGAAAAGAAGTTGATTGCAAAAGATGTTTTAAAAGAAATTCAACAGAGGCTGAAGTTTTGTTTGGATGTGGGGCTGGGGTATTTGACATTAGATAGAAAGAGCCAAACACTTTCCGGAGGGGAGGCGCAAAGGATTCGTCTTGCAACACAAGTTGGCTCAAAATTAGTTGGGGTATTGTATGTTTTGGATGAACCAACAATTGGATTACATCAAAAAGATAACGAGAAGCTTCTTTTTACTTTAAAAGAGTTAAGAGATTTAGGTAATACTTTGGTTATAGTTGAGCATGATGAAGAAACCATGCGAAATGCAGATTTTATAGTTGACCTTGGCCCAGGGGCTGGGCGGTTTGGCGGCGAGGTTATTTTTAGCGGAAATAACAAAAGCTTGCTCGAATCAAAAGATTCATTAACTGCTAAATTTTTAAATGGAGAATTGAAGATAGAAGTTCCCAAAAAAAGACGCCATTTTAAAGATAATAAAAAAATAGAAATATTTGGTTTACGCGAACATAATCTTAAAAATATTGATATAGCAATCCCCCTAGGCGTATTTAATTGCGTTACTGGCGTTTCTGGATCAGGTAAGTCAACATTAGTTTATGATATTCTCTATAAAGCAATTACAAAAAAACTTTATAAAACAAAAGATAAGCCTGGCGAGTATGCTATAATAAAAGGTATAGAACACATTGATAAGGTTGTGATGGTTGATCAAGCTCCTATTGGCCGCACGCCACGGTCTAATCCTGCTACTTACACAGGAGTTTTTTCATACATTAGAGATATTTTTAGCCAGCTACCAGAATCACGGGTTCGCGGGTTTAAGCCGGGGCGTTTTAGTTTTAATGTAAAAGGTGGCAGATGCGAAGCCTGTAGCGGTGATGGAACAAAGAAAATCGAGATGCATTTTTTGCCGGATGTTTATGTTGAATGTGAAATTTGCCGGGGCTTGCGTTTTAATGAACAAACACTCGAGGTTAAGTTTAAAGGAAAATCAATAGCTGATATATTAGCAATGAGTATAGAAGAAGCGCTAGAATATTTTAAAGATATTCCGAGAATAAAAAATATTTTACAGACAGTTTTTGATGTGGGCTTAGGTTATATTCAGTTGGGGCAGCCAGCGACTACACTATCAGGAGGAGAAGCGCAAAGGATGAAACTCTCCAGCGAACTAAGCCGCTTTTCAACAGGCAACACGCTTTATCTTTTAGACGAACCGACAACCGGGCTTCATTTTGCCGATGTAGACAAGCTAATTTCTGTTTTACAGCGTTTGATAGACCGCGGAAACACGGTTTTAGTTATTGAGCACAATCTTGATGTTATAAAATCCTGCGATTATATTATTGATCTTGGCCCTGATGGTGGTGATAGAGGTGGGGAGGTTGTTTTTCAGGGGAGCCCCAAGGAATTAATAAAAAATAAAAGATCATATACTGCTGGATATTTAAAAAAGGTGCTAGATGATGGTTAGCATTCGAAGATTTTTTATAATTTTTATTCTATTATTTATTTTTATAGAGATTCAAAATATAAGGTCTCTACATTCATTCGCTCAGAATTTACCACAGGAGGAAAAAGATTTTTTTGTAGCACAAAAAGCATTCGAAGATGGATTCTATGATACTTCGCTTAATTTATTTGAAGAATTTCTGATCGATTATCCCTACAGTAACCAGAAATTAGCCGTATCGCTCTATATTGCAAAATCTCTTTTTTTTCAGAAAAGATATCAAGAAAGCTTGGACAAATTCCAAAGGATTATGGGTATAGCCGAGGCAAATACAATAAGAGATGAAATTTTATATTGGATTGCCGAAACATATTTTAAAACAAGAGATTACAAGAATGCTTCGTATTATTATCAAAAATTAATTTTCGAATTTCCTCAATCAAAATATAGAGCCGATGCTTATTATTCTAATGGATTCTGTGCTTATATAAATGATAACTATAAAGATGCAATTAATATTTTTACATATATAAAAGAACAGTTTCCCGATTCGCCGTTATCTCAAGAGGCGAGTTTTAAAATAATTGAGAGTTTTTATAATCTGAAAGATTTTAAAAACCTTTCTTTATCCATTAATGAATTTCTAGAAATATATTCTAAAAGCAAAAAATTAAATTATATCTATTATTATCGAGCAGAATTAAATTATTATTTAGGTAATTTAAGCGATGCGGTTAGAGACTTCAATTTATGTTTAAATATTAATCAAGGAGATGAGTTTTTAGAATCATGCAGCAATTTAGGCCTTGGTTGGATTTATTTAAAAAATGAAAAATTTGATGATGCTGATAAAGCATTTGCAAAAGTAAATAAGGAAATTTTGGAACAAAAAAATAAGGAAAGCTTAATTTTAGGTAGAGCAGTTCTTTATTCAAAGACCCAAAAAGTAGATGAGGCAAAGGATTTATTCGATTCGCTTATTATTGGATCAAAAGATAATAATGTTTTATTCGAAGCATATGTTGCAAAGGGAGAGCTTTTATATAATTCTTCAAGGTTTAACGAGGCAGTTTCGGTTTATAGGGATGCGCTTAAGAAATTTTCAGATAAATCTAGTTTTGATCTCGATAAGTTGTATTACGGCCTTGCATGGGTATATCTAAAGTTGGGTAATTTTAAAGATGCAATTACTGAATTTCAAAAAGTAATTAAAGAGTCTTCGAATAAAGTGATTAAGGTAAGCGCATTATGTCAATTAGCTGATACCTATCAGGATCAAGGTGATTTTGACGAAGCAATAGAAAAGTATGATAAAATTCTTAAGGATTATCCGGATAATTTTTACAGTGACTATGTTCAATATCAATTGGGCGTAGCATTATTAAAATCCGAAAAATATGATTCTGCTATTTTGGCATTTAGTAAGCTTATTTCTGATTTTCCAAATTCTAAATTAAGAGATTCAGGTTTATATTCTTTAGGCCTCACTTATTTTAAAGAAGGGGATTTTTTAAAAAGTAAAGAATGTTTCTTAAGCTTATATCAGGATTTTCCTGATAGCAAATTAAGGTATGAAGCATTATATTTAGCAGGTATTAGTTTTTATAACCAATCCAATTTTACCGAAGCTATTAGGATATTTAAAAATCTTTTAAAAGAAAAAAAACTAGATAATGATTTATTAGTCAAAACGGAATACGAGCTTGCTGATTGCTATCTTAGGCTTTCCGATGAAAAAGAAGCGCTCAGGCGGTTCCGTGCCTTAAACGCACGCTATCCCGATTCATTCTTAGCTGATGATGTCTTGTTTTGGCTGGGAGAATATTTTCTAAAAGAACTTAAGTTTAGTTTTGCGCGTAGATATTTTTTTAGTCTAATTGAAAAATATCCGAAAAGCCCGCTTATTTCAGAAAGTTATTACAACATCGGATATTCCTATGTACAAGAAGGTAATCTTGATGAAGCGAAAAAAATATTTATTAAACTTAAGGCAGATTATAGAGATAAAAACTCAGTTCTTGCGCAAATTGCTTTAATTGATATTAAAGCTGAAGAGGGTAAGACTAAGGAAGCCGTACAAGAATACAGTAGATTGCTTGAGTATAATAGTGAATTTTCTAAATTAATCTATCTGAAGCTTGCTGATGTATACCGAAAACAAAATAATACCGATAAAGCTATGGAAATTTATCGAAAACTGCAGGATCAGGTTGTCGATCCTTATATTGAATTTCAAATCGCCGAATGCTTTGAAGAAAAAGAAGATTTTTCTAGTGCAATAAAAGAATATCTATCAATAAGTTATAGCTATTCTGATGATAGGGTGCTAGTTTTGAAATCTTTGCTTCGCGCAGCAAAGTTATTTGAAGAAAAAGAAGAATGGCTTCAAGCAAAGAATATTTATAATAAAATATCGGGTATGGATTTTGAAGAAGCAAAATTTGCAAAAGAAAAAATTAATTGGATCAATAGTTTATTAAAGAATAAATAGATTTATTCTTTTTTTAAGCTATAATTAATAGTTGTTATTAAAAAATTGGGAGGATTGTATGTGGGATTGGATTATCAAAGGCGGGGTAGTAATGTGGCCTATTATACTATGTTCAGTGCTTGCTTTTGCTATAATTCTCGAGCGCCTTATCTATTTCAGTTTGATAAAGATTGATGGAGATAATTTTTTAAATTTAATTAAGGATAAATTAATTAAACATCAAATAAGAGAAGCTATAGATATATGCGACAGGACTCCTTCGCCTATTGCAAAAATTCTTAAGGCAGGGATCCTAAAATATGATCATAATAAGGAAGATATTAGAGAAGCAATTGAAGATGCTGCAAGTTTTGAAATACCTAATTTAGAAAAAAACCTATCCTTTCTTGCTACACTTGCTCATATATCTCCGCTTTTAGGATTGCTTGGAACAGTTACCGGTATGGTCAGGTGTTTTCAGACGATTGAAGCGAAGGCAGTTGCGGTAAACCCGGTAGATCTAGCCGGCGGTATTTGGGAGGCATTAATTACAACAGTTGCCGGGCTAATTGTTGCTATTCCGGCATACGTTGCTTATAACTTTATGGTAACAAAGGTGAAGCATTATATTGTTGAGATGGAGCGTAGCTCAACCGAATTAGTTAATTTTTTACTTAAATAAATAGTATGCATTTTAGAAGCAGATTACATCTAGAACATGGTTTAAAGCAAATTGACATTGCTCCGCTTGTGGATGTAGTATTTCAGCTTTTAATATTTTTTCTTTTGACATCTAATTTTGTAGTTCAGCCGGGGATTAAAGTTAAATTACCCAAAGCCGTAACGAGTTCTATATTACAAGATAAAAATATAATTATAATGATTTCTAGCGAGAATATAATTTATTTAGAAAATAAAATATTTAGTATTAATGAATTAAAAGAATTTTTAAAAAAACTTGGCAAGAATTCAACTGTTTTGATAAAAGCAGACAAGAGAGTGTCTTTGGGTAGAGTTGTAGAGGTTTGGGATATTTGCCGGGATTCGGGGATCGAACAGCTAAATATTGCAACTACATATTAATATATGGCGCATTTATTTAAGAGTGCTATTATTATATCTTTAGTTTGCCATAGTATATGTTTTATAATAATCGGATTTAGTCTGCCAGACACATATTCAAGACATTACGAAGTCAGGTTCTTAGGGTCATTCTTATCAAAAATTGATTTTTTAAATTCAAATATTTCTAGTAAAAATATTAGGCAAGAAAGAAATTTAATGCTAGATGATTTTTTTATAAAAAAAATAAATGTTTCCTTTGATAATCTATACGTAGGTTCAAAAATAAAAAAACCAATAATTACAGATAAGTATTTAGAAAAAAATATTTTTTTAGCAAAGCATAAAGAAAATGATATAATTAATAAATATAAATTATCAAGCTCTTTGATATATGAACCAATAAAAAAACAAACTTTGCTTTCTTTGAATAATAATATCCCGTCGAATTTTATGAAAGTTAGATTGGATATAGCAAAAAACGGCAGAGTTGAATTTGTCCAAAGGTTGGAATCAACCGGTAGTCTTGAGTCGGATTTATTAATTCGGGAACATTGTTTAAATTATATTTTTTATCCTGGATTTAGCAAAAACCCAAAGATTAAAAAAATAAATTTGTGTGAGCTGATTAATGTTAAAAATTAATTTTTCAGTATTTGCCGGGATCTATATTTTTTTATTTATCGGATTATTTATTATATTATGGTTACTTTCTTTTTTAAAACAAAGCAGGCAGGCTACTAGAAAGCAAAGTTACGCAGCTTGTGATATTTGTATGCATATTTGGCAGATAGATCAAAAAGAGAATTCATTAATCTGTCCGCGGTGTAAAAGTTATTATAAAGGAGGGGAAGAAAAATGATTACTGAGATAGGGATTGTTGCCGGTGAGATATGGCGATATCTAGATGAACACGGAGAGTCGGAATTCAATACAATTTGTTCATCTATAGATAAACCGCGAGATACTATATTGATGGGGTTAGGCTGGCTTGCAAGAGAAGGCCATGTAGTCTTGAGGCAGCATGTGAATAGTTACAAAGTTATTTTAAGAAAACAGGAGAATTAATGCAAAATAATAAAAAAGCTATAGCATTAGTTACTGTACTTATTTCTATAACTATACTTACAATTATCGCGGGGGTTTCTTTGACTCTTATGACTTCTCAGGCTCGACTTGTAGAAAGCCAGGTAAGACGTATAAAAGCAATGTACACTGCTGAAGGTTTAATGTGGCGCGCTATTGATGGATTGAGAATAAATCCTAATTTCAATGTTGATTCGCTCGAAGGTGACCCGATAGTGCGTAATCGCGAAGATGAACAGATAGCTGGAAATAATATGATTTCTGCTGATATTAATTATAATAGCCAGAGTCCCTTAAATAACAGATCTTTAGCTGTGCAAATAACATATTAATTTTTTATAATAATTTCAAAATTTATCAAAATTTATCTTGACAACTATTTACCAATCAATTATACTACTTATTTTATTGCTCCCCCGTAATAAATAACTTAAGATAATTATTATATATGCGTAAGATTAAATATCTTGCGCTGGGGTAGCTCAGTCGGCAGAGCACGTCCTTGGTAAGGACGGGGTCACGGGTTCGATTCCCGTCTCCAGCTTAAAAAATAAAAATAAAAAAATGCGAGAAATTATAACTTTAGAATGTTCAGATTGTAAAAATAGAAATTATACTAATACAAGAAATAAAAAGAAACAAGTTGGTAGATTAGAATTAAAAAAGTTTTGTAAATTTTGTCATAAGCATACACAGCATAAAGAAATAAAATAGTAAGGGCAGCCTGTTAGGAGCGTCGGTTAATGGGAAACCACTGGTCTCCAAAACCAGGACTGCAGGTTCGAGCCCTGCCGCTCCTGTTAAATTTAATGCGGCTAATTAATAAAGGGATAATTGAAAGAAAATAAATGTTTGCTAAAATAAAAAAATTTGTTACTGAAGTTAAGGTCGAGCTTAGTAAAGTTTCTTGGTCAACGAAGGATGAGCTTAAGGCTTCAACGATGATTATAATTATAAGCACGGCATTTCTTGCTATATATATAGGTATATTAGATCTTACTTTTTCAAAGGCATTAAGTTTAATGATTAAAAGATAATGATAATGAAGAAGTGGTATATTGTTCATACACAAACCGGTTTAGAAGATAAAGTAAAATCAAAATTAGAAAAAAGTTTTTCTACGCCAGGATTAAAAGATTACATTGGCCAGATACTTATTCCTACTGAACAGATTGCGGAAATCCGCCATGGAAAGAAATCTATTTCTAAAAGAAAATTTTTTCCGGGTTATATTTTAGTTGAGCTGGAATTAAACGAAGAGACATATTTGGTTGTTAAAAATACTTCCGGTGTAACAGGTTTTATTGGTATGGGTAAAAAACCTTCGCCGCTGGGAGATAAAGAAGTAGAAGAAATTAAGAGAAAAAGTGTTGTATCTGAATCTAAGCCTGCGCCAAAAGTAATCTTTGCAAAGGGCGAAGCAATAAGAATAACTAATGGGCCATTTGTGAATTTCAGTGGTGTTATTGAAGAGGTTAGCCCGGATAAAGGCAAGTTAAAAGCTAGTGTTTCAATTTTTGGCAGATCTACGCCAGTAGAGCTAGAATATTGGCAAGTTGAGAAGGTATAAAGAATGGCAAAAAAACCAGTAACAGCAATAGTAAAACTTCATGTTCCCGCAGGTGCGGCAAATCCTGCGCCTCCTGTTGGCCCGGCGCTTGGCCAGCACGGCGTTAACATTATGCAATTTTGTAAATCATTTAACGAGCAGACAAAAGATAAAGGTGGTTTAATCTTACCCGTTATAATTAATGTTTATCAAGATAAGAGTTTCGATTTTATAATTAAAACTCCGCCATCATCGGTATTATTAAAGAGGGTTTGTAATTTAGCAAAAGCATCTGGGCAAGCTGGTAAAGAAAAGATTGCATCTGTAAATCGTAAACAAATAATTGAAATTGCAAAACAAAAGATGCAAGATTTAAATACTAAGAATTTAGATCAAGCAATAAAAATAATTGAAGGGACTGCCCGTTCTATGGGTATTACGGTTGAAGGTTAAGATGGCAAAATCAGCTAAAAGAATTAACGCAGCATATAAAGATATAGATCGTACAAAATTATATTCTTTAGATGAGGCGATAAAAATTTTAAAAAATAGCCCAAAGGCGAAATTTAATGAAAGTGTTGATTTATCTTTTGATTTAAATGTTGATCCTAAAAAATCCGATCAAATGATAAGAGGCACTGTAGTTTTGCCTCATGGTACAGGTAAGACGATAAAAATCGCGGTATTCTGTAAAGGCGAAATTGAGAAGCAGGCAAAACAAGCAGGCGCAGATTACATCGGAGCAGAAGATTTGATTGAAAAAGTTAATAAAGGGTTTCTTGGTTTTGATTGTGCAATTGCAACCCCTGATTTAATGAAGGATGTATCTAAGCTTGGAAAAGTCCTTGGCCCAAGAAATCTAATGCCTTCTCCAAAGACTGGAACTGTTACTATGAATATAGCAGGTGCAATACAAGAATTTAAAAAGGGAAAAGTAGAATTTAAGTTAGATAAACAAGCAGATATACACGTATCTGTAGGTAAAATTTCTTTCGGAGAAGAAAAATTAAACGAGAATGCTAAATCTATAATCGACGCTGTAATTGCTTCTCGTCCTCAATCTGTAAAAGGGAATTTTATTAAAAGCGCGTCAATCTCGACTACTATGGGGCCGGGATTAAAATTATTACTTTAGAATGGAAAGAATAGGCCAAATATACCGCAAATTACTTAAAGAAAAAGTTAGCGATAACTTTAAAAATAACGAGAATCTTTTTGTGATTGGTTTTGACAAAATTGTTGCTTGCGATGTATCAAGTTTGCGCCAGTCTTTAAAAGATAAAAACGCATCAGTTTTTGTTACAAAAAACAGGATAGTCAGAAAAGCATTAGAAGGGAAAAATAATAATATTAATAATATAATATTAGGCAGTTGCGCTTTTGTATTTACAAACGATGACCCCATTAAAGTTACTAAGGTCCTTACAGATTTTCAAAAAGATCACGAGGTGTTTAGTATTAAAGGGGGATTGATTAAAGATAAATTTCTTGATAAAGAAGCAGTTATTTCTTTGTCTAAATTATCTTCTAAAAAAGACTTGCAGGCAAAGGTTGTAATGCAATTAAAATCACCTTTATTTAGATTAGCCGGCGTGTTAAATCAAAATATTTCAAAAGTTATTTTAGTATTAAAAGCAATTAAAGAAGCAAAAGATAAAGGAGGAATAAAATGAGTCAAACATCACAATTAGAAGGAAAACTAGCTGATATTGCAAAAAGTATTGAAGGTTTAACTGTTGTTGAGCTTTCAGATTTAATTAAAGCTCTGGAAGATAAATTCGGCGTGCAAGCTGCTATGCCAATGATGGGTGGCGCAGCATTAGGCAGTGGGGCATCAGGTGGCACAGCTAGCGCACCCGAAGAGAAAACTACCTTTACAGTAGTTTTAGCTAATGCCGGTGCAAATAAGATAAATGTTATTAAGGAAATTAGGGCTATTACTAATTTAGGTTTGAAAGAAGCAAAAGATTTAGTTGATGCTGCTCCAAAGAATGTTAAAGATGGTGTTTCTAAAGAAGAAGCTGAAGAAATAAAGAAAAAATTAGAAGCTGCAGGCGCAAAAGTAGAATTAAAATAATAATAACTCCACATTTATGTGTGAGGGATATGGATACCGTATATGTAAGTATGCGGGGGATAAAATAAAATGACAAAAAGAAAGAATTTTGCAAAACTTAAAGAAGTTTTCGCAGTAAATAATCTACTGGAAGTGCAGACTGTTTCTTATAAAGATTTCTTACAGGCAAATATACCTGCCAAAGATAGGTTAACAGATGGGCTTCAGGAAGTATTTTTAGAGATATTTCCTATTGAGATTCAGGATCCAAAATTGCGCCTTGAATTTATTGATTATTCTTTAGGTAAGCCAAAGTATACAGTAGGAGAATGCCGCAGGCGTAGTCTTACTTATAGTTCAAGCTTGAAGGTGAGGCTTAGGCTTATTAGTCCCGAAGAAATAAAAGAGCAGGAAGTTTATTTTGGAGAAATACCTTTAATGACAGATAATGCTACTTTTATAATCAATGGAGATGAAAGGGTTGTTGTTAGCCAAATCCAGAGAGCTCCTGGTATTTGTTTCGAAGAAGAAAGGCATCCGACAGGTAAAAAAATATTTTATGGAAGAATAATTCCTTCGCGTGGTGCATGGCTTGAATTTAAATATGATATCAGCGAATCTATAGTTGCTTATATTGACAGGCGCCGCTCCTTTCCTGCAACGCAAATTTTAAGAATACTTGGTTATTCAACCGATGAAGAAATTATAAAAGCATTTACCGAAGAGTACCCCGAAATACAAAATACATTAAAGAAAGATTTGACTAAGTCAAAAGAACAGGCATTAACTGATTTTTATCGTAAAATGCGCCCTACTGAACCTGTGACCCAAGAGGCATCAGAGGCTTTATTTTATAGATTATTTTTTGATCCGCGTAGATATGATTTATCAAGAGCAGGCAGATTTATTATTAATAGAAAATTAGGTATGAATTTAGATATTGACTACAGAATATTAGAAATTAATACTGTAATTAAAACATTAGAATATTTAATAAAATTAAGGCGCGGGGAAGGTGATATTGATGATATCGATCATCTTGGCAGCCGTCGTATTAAAAGTGTTGGGGAACTTGTGCAGAATCAAGTAAGAATCGGCCTTACGCGTTTAGAAAGATCAATAAGAGAAAGACTGTCTTTAGTTGCAGAAATAAAAGATATAAGTATTCATCATCTGATAAATTCAAAATTACTTTCAAGCCAAATTAAAGATTTTTTTGCAAGAAGCCAGTTAAGCCAATTTATGGATCAGGTTAATCCATTAGCCGAGACAACCCATAAAAGAAGGGTTAGCGCATTAGGTCCTGGCGGGCTGTCTAGAGAACGGGCTGGTTTTGAAGTAAGAGATATACATTCTAGCCATTATGGGAGGATTTGTCCTATTGAAACACCGGAAGGGCCTAATATCGGGCTTATATCTTCTTTGGCAACATATGTTAGAATAAATCCATTAGGTTTTTTAGAAACACCTTATAGAAAAGTAGAAGATGGTAAAGTAACGCGTAAAATCGAATATTTAACCGCAGATATTGAAGAAAATAAAGTTATTGCACAGGCAAATGTAAAACTTGACGACGAAGGTTATTTTATAGAAAAAGATATTCTCTGTCGTTATAAAGGAGATTTTCCAAAGATTGATGCAAAAAAAGTTGAATATATGGATATCTCTCCAAAGCAACTTGTATCTGTCGCAGCTTCTTTGATTCCATTTTTAGAGCATGATGATGCAAACCGTGCGCTTATGGGTTCGAATATGCAGAGGCAGGCAGTGCCTTTAATGATAACAGAATCTCCATTAGTTGGTACGAATATGGAGGCAAAAGTAGCTTGTGATTCTGGTGCAGTAATAAAAGCCGATATTTCGGGCATAGTTAAAGAAGTTGATTCTAGGGCGATTATGATAGGCACAAAAACTTATGAATTAATGAAATTCAAACGTACAAATGCTGATACTTGTATTAACCAGCGCCCTGTTGTAAAACTTGGGCAGCATATTGAAGAGGGCCAAGTTATTGCTGATGGTATAGGAACTAAGGATGGAGAGTTGGCTTTAGGTAAAGATCTTTTAGTTGCTTTTATGCCATGGCGCGGATGTAACTTTGAAGATGCAATATTGATTAACGAGAAAGTTGCTAGGGAGGATCGCTTTACATCTATACATATAGAGGAATTTGAGATTGAAGCTACGGAAACAAGGCTTGGTAATGAAGAAATTACGCGCGATATTCCTAATGTTGGCGAGGAGGCCTTACGAGATTTAGATGAAATCGGAATTGTAAGGGTTGGAGCAGAGGTTCATCCCGGGGATATTTTGGTTGGTAAAGTAACGCCAAAAACCGAAACAGAGCTTTCTCCTGAAGAAAGGCTGCTTCGTGCCATATTCGGTGAAAAGGCTCAAGATGTAAGAGATACATCTTTAGTTGTGCCTCCAGGTGTGGACGGTGTAGTTATTGATGTAAATATTTTTCAACGAAAAGATAAAGGTAGAAAATCTAAAGAAGATAAATCTAAAGAGCTTGCAAAAATCAGAGAGATTAAGAAATATTATGCACAAGAAATTGATTATGTAAATGAAGAAAGAATTAAAAAGCTTGCACAGATACTTGGTGTTGATAAAGCTAAAGTTGATAAGATTAATTTCGACGATAATGAAGAAGCCAAAATCGCATCTTTTTCATATGAACAGCAGATAAAAGATTTAGAGTTAGAGCAAGATCAGGAAATTGAAAATATAAGGCGTGGCGATGATTTACCTCCAGGGGTATTAAAGAGGGTAGTTGTCTATGTGGCGACAAAAAGAAAACTTGCTGAAGGCGATAAATTAGCTGGCCGGCATGGAAATAAAGGCGTGGTTGCAAGAATTTTACCAGAAGCAGATATGCCATACTTGGAAGACGGGACACCAGTAGAGGTGGTGTTAAATCCGCTTGGCGTTCCTTCACGTATGAATGTTGGGCAAATCCTAGAAACACATCTTGGCTGGGCGGCAAAAATACTGGGTTTAAAAATTGCAACGCCAATTTTTGATGGCGCCAGTGAAGAAGAGATAAGACAGATGTTAAAAGATGCAAATCTTCCTGAAACAGGCAAAGTGTATCTTTATGATGGCTATACCGGAGAGCAATTTGATCAAAAAGTTACTGTTGGTTATATTTATATGATGAAATTGATTCATATGGTTGACGAAAAAATTCATGCTCGCTCCATAGGACCTTATTCTTTAGTTACTCAACAACCGCTGGGCGGTAAGGCGCAATTTGGCGGCCAACGTTTTGGTGAAATGGAGGTTTGGGCGCTTGAGGCTTACGGTGCAGCCGCAACTTTACAGGAGATGTTGACTGTAAAAAGTGACGATGTTGCAGGGCGTACGAGGATCTATGAAGCAATTGTAAAAGGTGAACAGAGACTCTATTCTGGCACGCCAGAATCATTTAATGTTTTATTAAGAGAATTACAGGGCTTGTGCCTAGACATAAAAACGGAAAAAGAATATGTCAAAGAATAAATTAAGAGAAAAAGATAACAAACCACAAGAGCCGCAGCAGTTTGATAGTATTTCTATAAAATTAGCTTCACCTGCAGTTATTCGTTCTTGGTCAAAGGGAGAGGTTAGAAAAGCAGAAACCGTAAACTATCGTACGCTTAAGCCAGAAAAAGATGGGCTTTTTTGTGAAAAGATTTTTGGCCCTGTGCGTGATTATGAATGTAATTGTGGTAAATACAAAGGTATTAAGTTTAAAGGTGTAATCTGCGATCGTTGTGGTGTTATAATTGAAAAATCAGTTTTAAGACGTGAGCGAATGGGGCATATTGATTTAGCTTGTCCTGTAACTCATATATGGTTTTTTAGGGCTGTTCCATCACGTCTTGCCGCAATTTTAGATATGACCTTAAGGGATTTAGAAAAAGTAATTTACTATGAAGAATTTGTTATAATTGACCCCGGCACTACCCCTTTAAAGAAAAGATCGCTTATAAATGAAGATAAGTATCAAGAGCTCGCTGCTAAATATGGCCAGAATTTTAAAGCTAAAATAGGTGCCGAAGCCGTGTTAGACCTATTAAAAGAAAGTGATCTAGATGCTCTTTGTAAAAAATTAAGAGCAGATCTAGATAAAAGCAAAGATTCTGCAAATGCCCGTAAAAATGTAAAAATATTAAAACTAATCGAAGATTTCAAGAATTCTGGTAATAAAGCTGAATGGATGATTTTAGAGGTTATCCCTGTGATTCCTCCAGATTTAAGGCCACTTGTTCCACTCGACGGTGGTAGATTTGCAACTTCTGATTTAAATGATTTATACCGCAGGGTAATTAATAGGAATAATAGGCTTAAAAAATTAATAGAATTAAATGCACCAGAAATAATTATTCGTAATGAGAAAAGGATGCTTCAGGAAGCGGTTGATGCGCTTTTAGATAACGGCAGGCATGGAAGGCCTGTGCTTGGCGCTAATTCTAGGCCGTTAAAATCGCTTTCCGATATGCTTAAAGGTAAGCAAGGCAGATTCCGTCAAAATTTACTCGGTAAGCGCGTTGATTATTCTGGAAGATCGGTAATTGTTGTTGGTCCTGATTTAAAACTTTATCAGTGCGGCCTTCCGAAGAAAATGGCACTAGAGTTAT
Organism: Candidatus Omnitrophota bacterium; assembly: GCA_040753015.1. GTDB lineage: Bacteria > Omnitrophota > Gorgyraeia > Gygaellales > JBFMHM01 > JBFMHM01. The sequence goes on along the minus strand of JBFMHM010000001.1, from coordinate 195,519 downwards.
TCGAGCCATTTATAATTAGAAAACTTCGCGAAAAAGGTTTTGTACATACAATTAGAGGTGCTCGTCGCATGGTTGAACGCGCAAAGATAGAAGTATGGGACATTTTAGATGAGGTAGTTAAAGATCATCCGGTACTTTTAAACCGCGCACCCACTCTACATCGTTTAAGCATCCAAGCATTTCAGCCAATTTTAATTGAAGGCAATTCTATTAAAATACATCCATTAGTTTGTACAGCATTTAACGCAGATTTTGATGGCGATCAAATGGCTGTGCATGTTCCTCTATCTTTAGAAGCCCAATCAGAGGCAAAGATATTAATGTATGCTTCAAATAATGTGTTTTCTCCCGCAGATGGACGGCCGATTATATCTCCAACCCAAGATATAATTCTTGGATGTTGTTATCTTACTAAAGAGAAAAAAGGTGTTAAGGGAGAAAATAAGATCTTTTCGAATTTAGAGGAAGTTATAATTGCTTATGATGATAAGGAATTAGATCTTCAGGCAAAGATTAAGTTGAGGGTTAATTTATTATTTGATTTTGAAACTCTACAGGCCGTTGAGAATAAAGAATTAGTTACTACGACGTGCGGAAGGGTTATCTTTAATCAATTATTGAATAAAGATTTTGGTTTTGTAAATTGCGAACTATCAAAATCTAAAATTGGCAATATTGTAACTGCAAGTTATAAGCGTTTTGGACATCAAAAAACTGTAGAGCTTTTAGACGAGATGAAGAAGTTGGGTTTTGAATATGCAACTTTAGCGGGTATTTCTATCTCAATTGCCGATTTAGAAATTCCAAAGGAAAAAGAATCTGTTTTAAAAGAAGCAAAACAAGAAGTCGGCAGGGTAGAGGATCGTTATCGCAAAGGTATAATTACAGAGCGGGAAAGATATAATAAGATCATTGATGTATGGACGCATACAACGGATAAGATATCAGATCTTTTATTTAAAGAGATGAATGTGTTTAATCCGTTATTTCTGATGGTTGATTCGGGTGCTCGTGGTTCACGTATGCAGGTTAGGCAATTATCGGGCATGAGAGGGCTTATGGCTAAACCATCAGGAGAGATTATGGAAACTCCGATAACCGCAAATTTTAGAGAAGGTTTGACAATGCTTGAGTATTTTATTTCAACGCATGGTGCAAGAAAAGGGCTTGCCGATACAGCACTTAAAACTGCTGATGCAGGTTATTTAACGCGCCGCTTAGTTGATGTAGCACAAGAAATAATTGTGACCGAAGAAGATTGTGGTACATTAAACGGAATTACTGTTTCTGCAATTATTGAAGGCGATGAAGTTGTTGTAAGTTTGAAAGAGCGCATTATTGGCAGGGTTGCTCTTGATAACATAGTTGATATTATTACTGATGAAGTGATTGTTGAAGCGGGTGTTCAGATATCTGAAGAAGCATCTGATAGAATTGAAAAATTAGGCATGGAAAGAATTCGTATTAGAAGTGTTCTAACCTGTGAGATAGAGCGCGGTGTTTGTTGTAAGTGTTATGGCAGAAATCTTGGGTCAGGGCGTATGGTAGAAATTGGCGAAGCAGTGGGTATTATTGCCGCACAAAGTATAGGCGAACCTGGAACGCAGTTAACAATGAGAACTTTCCATATCGGCGGCACGGCTTCTCGTATTATTGAGCAATCTTCGCTGAAAAGTAAAAATAAAGGTATTATTAAATATCATAGCTTACGCACAGTTGCTAAAGCTAAAGAATTTATTGTTTTGAATCGTAACGGCGCAATCAGTATTAATGACGAAGATGGGCGTGAGCTTGAAAGGTATACGATTCCCCAAGGCGCATTTATTGCGGCCGCCGAAGGTACAGTTATTGCTAAAGGTGAAAATTTTGTTCATTGGGATCCTTATACACTTCCTATCTTGACAGAAGTAAAAGGTATAGTAAGATATGAAGACTTAATTGAAGATGTTACGGTAAAGGAAGAATTAAATCCTGTTACAAATATTTCAGAGAGAGTTGTTGTGGAATATAAGCAGGATTATCATCCTCAGATTATTGTTATGAATAAAGAAAAAGAGGTATTAGGAATATACCCCATTCCTATTGGTGCGCATATTATGGTTAAAGATGGCCAAGAGCTTGATGCTGGAGATTTGCTTGCGAAGATTCCGCGGCTTGTAGGAAAAACAAGGGATATTACCGGTGGTTTGCCTCGTGTTGCAGAGCTTTTCGAGGCTCGTCGTCCAAAAGATCCGGCAGTTATTTCTGAAATAGATGGATATGTAGAATTTGGCGAGACAAAAAAAGGACAACGTGTTATAATTGTACGCTCGCCTACAGGAATGAAGAGAGAATATACGATTCCGCATGGAAAGCATCCTAATGTTTATAAGGGCGATAGAGTAACAGCAGGCCAACAGTTAACTGATGGCCCGATTGTTCTTCAAGATATACTGCGTGTTTGCGGTGATAAAGTTCTCCAAGAATACCTTGTGAATGAAGTTCAGGAAGTATACCGCTTGCAGGGCGTACGTATAAATGACAAACATATAGAGCTTATTATTAGGCAAATGCTTAAGAAAGTAAGAATTGAAGATCCTGGAGATGCTCAGTTTTTACCAGCACAACAAGTCGATAGGTGGGTTTTTCAAAAAGAAAATGAAAAGGTTTTAAAGAAAAAAGGCAAGCCTGCTTCTGCAACGCCGATGCTTTTAGGTATAACAAAAGCATCTCTTAGCACAGAAAGTTTTATTTCAGCTGCGAGTTTTCAAGAAACAACTAGGGTTTTAACTGAGGCCGCGGCCTCAGGCAAGAAAGATGAATTATTTGGTTTGAAAGAAAATGTTATTGTTGGCCATTTAATTCCAGCAGGAACCGGCCTAAAGCAGCATAGAGATATTGAATTGGTTAAACATGGGATTCTCGATACTATTATGGGATCAGAAGAAAAACAAGAAGAAAAAGCGAGCGCGGGGTAAAAATGCCAACAATTTCACAGTTAATCAGGAATTCTAGAAGGTCAAAAGCCAAGAAGTCAAAATCACCAGCGTTGATGAATTGTCCTCAAAGGCGCGGCGTTTGCCTGCAAGTTAGGACTATGACACCTAAAAAACCAAATTCAGCACTCCGTAAAATTGCAAGAGTTCGTTTAACAACTGGTATCGAAGTTACAGGTTATATTCCTGGAGAAGGCCATAATTTGCAAGAGCATTCAATTGTTCTTGTTCGTGGTGGAAGAGTAAAAGATTTACCGGGCGTTAGATATCACATTGTTAGAGGCACTCTTGATACTGCGGGAGTAGCAAATAGAAAAAGATCGCGTTCTAAATATGGAGCAAAAAAACCAAAATAAACTATGAGAAGAAAAAGAGTATTTGATAAAGAAATAATACCAGATCCAAAATATAAAAATAAAATTATTGCTAGATTTATTAATATGGTTATGACTGATGGTAAAAAATCTTTAGCAGAAAATATTGTTTATGGCGCTTTAGATATTACTAGTGAGAAACTCGGGGAAAACGATGCTATAAAAATATTAAATAAAGCGCTTGATAACGCAAGGCCTAGGCTTGAAGTAAAACCAAGGCGGGTAGGAGGAGCGACTTATCAGGTACCTATTGAGGTAAAAGAATTAAGGGGCATTAGTCTTGCGCTTAGATGGATTAGAGATTTTGCCCGTATTAAAAAGGGTAAGCCAATGGAGGAAAAGCTGGCTGACGAGATCATTTCTGCTTATAAAGGAGAAGGGTCAGCAATTAAAAAACGAGATGATACCCATAAGATGGCAGAGTCTAATAAGGCTTTTGCTCACTTTAGGTGGTAAATTAAATGGCTAAGACAGATTTATCAAAAGTAAGAAATATTGGAATTATAGCGCATATTGATGCTGGTAAGACAACAACAACCGAACGTGTGCTTTTTTATACCGGCAGAATATATAAGATAGGCAATGTTCATGATGGCGCAGCCACTATGGATTGGATGGAGCAGGAAAAAGAGCGCGGTATCACCATAACAAGCGCGTCTACAAAATGCCATTGGCGCGATTGCGAGATTAATATAATTGATACACCAGGGCACGTTGATTTTACAATTGAAGTAGAAAGATCTTTGAAGGTATTAGATGGCGCGGTAGTCGTATTTTGCGGTGTTAATGGGGTTGAACCTCAATCTGAAACTGTTTGGCGCCAGGCTGATAGATATAATGTTCCAAGGATCGCTTTTATAAATAAAATGGACAGGCCAGAGGCGGATTTTGATATGACTATAGGGCAAATGAATGAAAGATTTCATGTGCCATGCGTACCAGTTCAGCTTCCTTATGGTGTAGGCGATAAATTCATTGGTGTTGTTGATTTAATTGAAATGAAGTCTTTTATTTTTAAAGATGAGTTAGGTAAAGAAATGGAGGCTGTTGGTATACCTGATGAGTATCAGGAAAAAGCAGCTAAAGGATGGGCTCATTTAATCGAAAAATTAGCAGAAGTTGATGATATATTAATGGATAAATTTCTTAATAACCAAGAGATAAAAAATGATGAAATTAAAAAAGCGATTCGCAGAGTTGTTATTAAAAGCCAGCTTGTGCCAGTATTTTGCGGAAGCGCATTTAAAAATAAAGGGGTGCAGCTTTTACTCGATGGTGTTACAGAATATTTACCTTCGCCATTGGATATGCCTCCAGTAAAAGGACAGGATCCAGATACTGGTGAATTTCAGGAGAGGATTCCTTCCCGCGAAGCCCCACTTTGTGCTTTATGTTTTAAGGTAGCAGTTGATCCTTTTGTAGGAAGGCTTAATTATACTCGTATTTATTCTGGTGTTATTTCAAGCGGGACTTATATTTATAACGCAACAAAAAGAACTAAAGAGCGTGTTGCAAAAATTGTTCAAATGCATGCTAATAAACAAGAAATATTGAATGAAGCTGAAGCAGGACAGATTGTGGCGTTGGTTGGTTTAAAGGATACGATTACAGGTGATACATTATGTAACGAAAACTCCACGATTCTTCTAGAGTCGATGAAATTTCCTGAACCGGTTATATCTCAGTCGATTGAGCCGGACAAGAAGATTGATCAGGATAAACTTGGTATTGCCCTTCGTAAATTATTAGATGAAGATCCAAGTTTTAGAGTCAAATATAATCAGGAAACGGGGCAGACTATTATTTCAGGTATGGGCCAGCTGCATCTTGAAATTATGGTTGATAGATTATTAAGAGAGTTTAATGTTGCTACTCGTGTAGGCCAGCCTAACGTTGCTTATAAAGAAACTATCACTAAGAAGGTTACTCAAACTGGTAAATTTGTTCAACAATCTGGCGGCCGCGGCCAATACGGTCATGTTGTAATTGAGATGGAACCACAGGATACGCCGGGTAAGGGGATAGAATTTGTAGATAAAATTAGAGGTGGTGCAATACCTCGCGAATTTATTCCCGCGGTTAAAAAAGGTGTCAATGAATCTTCAAAAAGCGGGGTGCTCGCGGGTTATCCGGTTGTGGATGTGATTGTGACTTTAGTCGATGGTTCGTATCATGAAGTAGATTCTTCAGAGATTGCATTTCAAATGGCAGCTTCTATCGCTTTTTCAGAGGCTTTAAGAATTGCTAAGCCAATTTTACTCGAACCAATTATGGATATGGAAGTTATCACGCCCGCAGATCATATGGGTGCAGTTATTGGAGATTTAAATTCAAGGCGTGCTAAAATTAATACAATTTCTGAACGCGGTAGTTTAAGGATTATTAAAGCAAATACTCCTTTAGCAGAGGTTTTTAATTATGCAACCGCAGTAAGATCATTGACAGCAGGCCGCGCTACTTATACAATGGAGCCCTCGTATTATGCTGAGGTGCCTTCACATATAGCACAAACGTTAATAGGTACAAGAAAATAGAGATTATAATTTGGAGGTGTTAAATGAGTAAAGAAAAGTTTGTTAGGAGTAAACCACATTTGAATATTGGGACAATTGGCCATGTTGATCATGGTAAGACTACTTTAACTTCAGCAATTACTATGGTTCTTCATAAGAAAGGATTAGCTGAAGCGCGCGCTTATGATACTATTGATAATGCTCCAGAAGAAAAAGAGCGTGGTGTAACGATTAATATTTCACATGTTGAATATCAAACAGCAAACCGTCACTATGCTCATATAGACTGTCCGGGCCATGCCGACTATATTAAAAACATGATTACTGGTGCAGCTCAGATGGATGGTGCGATTCTAGTAGTTTCTGCCCCTGATGGTCCGATGCCTCAAACAAGAGAGCATATTCTTTTGGCTCGCCAGGTAAATGTTCCGGCAATTGTTGTATTCTTAAACAAGGTTGATATGGTTGCCGAAGGCGATAAAGAATTAATTGATCTTGTTGAAATGGAAGTAAGAGAGCTTCTTACAAAATACAATTTTCCAGGTGCAAAGACCCCGATTATTAGAGGATCTGGTTTAAAGGCAACAGAATGTGCCTGTGCAAAAGATGATTGTCCTAATTGCAAACCAATCTTGGATTTAATGAAGGCTTGCGATGAATTCATTCCACAACCTACTCGCGATTTAGATAAGCCATTTCTTATGGCTGTTGAGGACGTGTTTTCTATTTCTGGCCGTGGTACAGTTGCTACAGGTAGGATTGAAAGAGGAATTGTTAAAGTCAATGATGAAGTTGAGGTAATTGGTTTAAAAGAATCTCGCAAGACAGTTGTTACAGGTATAGAAATGTTCAGGAAACTTCTCGATGAAGGCCAAGCCGGTGATAACGTAGGTTTGCTTCTTCGTGGTATCGAAAAGGATGATTTAGAGCGGGGTATGGTTTTAGCAAAACCGGGATCTATAACACCTCATACTAAATTTAAAGCTCAAGTGTACGTTTTAACTAAAGAAGAAGGTGGCAGACACACTCCATTTTTTAAAGGATATAGGCCACAATTCTATTTCCGTACTACGGATGTTACGGGAGATGTCACTTTGCCAGAAGGCGTTGAAATGGTTATGCCTGGTGATAATGTTAATTTAGAAGTTGAGTTAATTGTGCCTATCGCTATGGAGAAAGAGTCACGCTTTGCAATCCGTGAAGGTGGCCGTACGGTTGGCGCGGGTGTTGTTAGTGAAATAATTAAATAAAAACACATGCAAAAAATACGAATTAAATTAAAGGCATACGATCATAGGTTATTAGATCAGGCAGTTAAAGAGATAGTAGACACGGTTAAAAGGACTGGGTCTTTAATTTCTGGGCCCATTCCTTTACCGACAAAAAAAGAAATCTATACGGTATTGCGGTCTCCTATTATAGATAAAAAATCTAGGGAACAATTTGGTATAGCTACTCATAAACGCCTGATAGAGATAGTTAATCCAACTGCAAAAACAATCGATGCTTTAAAGAAAATGAATTTAGCTAGTGGCGTGGACGTAGAAATAAGATGATGGGTTTAATTGGTAAAAAAATTGGGATGTCGCAAATTTTCAAGGAAGACGGCAAGATTATGCCAATTAGTATTATTGAGGCCGGGCCTTGTATTATTTTGGGATTATCAGAGAAAAAAGTAAAAATCGGTTTTGGTTCTGTTAAAGAAAAGAATGTAAAAAAACCACAATTAGGTATATTTAAAAAATTAAACACTCCGCCGAGGAAAATTATTAAAGAATTTATTAAAGATAGCCAAGAATATAAAATAGGCCAAGAATTAACCGTAGATTTTTTTAAACAAGGTGATTTTGTTGATGTTAGTGGGAGATCTATCGGTAAAGGTTTTCAGGGAGGTATGAAGCGTTGGCATTGGAAAGGTGGGCCTCGCACACATGGTTCTACTTCAAAAAGACGCGTTGGTTCTGTAGGTTCAAGCGCAACTCCAAGCCGCGTATTCCGCGGGCATCATATGCCGGGCCATATGGGGAATAAACAAATAACAGTCCAAAATTTAGAGATTATTAAAGTGTTGCCAGAAAAAAATATTATTTGTGTAAAAGGCGCAATCCCCGGGCCTAAAAATCATTATGTTATTGTAAAAAGAGCGAAGAAGAAATGATTAAACAGACTACACTGATAAATTATGTTTAAGTTAAATTTATATAATCAAGAAGGTAAAGAATTGAAGCATGTAGAGCTTGATAAAAATATTTTTGATGGCTCAGTGAACACGGCGGTTATTTATCAAGCCGTGAATATTTATCAAGCAAATGCCCGCAGGGGGCTCGCTGCTACAAAAACCAGAGGTGAAGTTTCTGGTGGAGGAAAGAAGCCTTGGGCGCAAAAGGGTACAGGCAGGGCTCGCCACGGGTCAATTCGTTCGCCTCTTTGGCGTAAAGGAGGCGTAGTATTCGGGCCGCACCCAAGAGATTTTTCTAAAGGTCTACCTAAGAGGATAAGAAAATCCGCTCTTATTTCTAGTATTAATGCAAAATTAAAAGATAACAACGTTATGTTATTGGAGAAAATAGAATTTAATTCTGCTAAAACAAAAGAAGCACATAATCTATTCAAAAAATTAAAATTAATCGGTAGCTCTATATTAGTTATTGTTAACAAAAAGACCGATAATCTAGAGCGCGTAATAAGAAATATAAAAGGTGTAACATTAATCGAACCAGATAAATTAAACGCTCAGATTATTCTAGAAAATAAAAAAATAATTGTCGTTGAAGATGCGTTAAAGGCGCTATTAAAATTTATAAAAAATGAAAGTATCTAATTACAATATAGTAAAAAGTTTATTAAGAACCGAAAAAAGTAGTTTACAAGAACCGCTTAATAAATATTTGTTCCTTGTGGCTAATAATGCAAATAAATTGCAGATTAAGAAAGCAATAGAGGAAATCTATAAGGTGAAAGTTCATTCAGTGAATACAATTAATATGCCTGGAAAATTAAAACGAGTGCGTTACCAGGAAGGATATACTTCAGATTGGAAAAAGGCGCTTGTTAGTTTAAAAGAAGGCTCTAAGATAGAGGTTACTTAATCATGGGATTGAAAAACTATAGACCAACAACACCGAGTTTACGCTGGACGATTATTTCTGATTTTAAGGAAATAACAAAATCATATCCGGAAAAATCACTATTAAAACCTTTGAAAAAAAGTGGGGGCAGAAATTGCCACGGTAGGATTACAGCATATAGGCATTCTGGCGGGCATAAAAGGATGTACCGCGTTATTGATTTTAAGCGGGATAAATTTGATGCTCTAGGTAAAGTTATTGCTATTGAATATGATCCAAACAGAACAAGCCGAATTGCTCTTATCGAATATCCAGATAAGGAAAGGCGTTATATTATTGCACCATCTGGAATAAGGCTAGGTGATGAGGTATTAAGTTCACGTAATCCAATAGATATAAAGATCGGTAATTGTATGCCTCTAAGACATATTCCCTTAGGAACATCCATACATAATATTGAATTATCAAAGGGTAAAGGTGGGCAGATTATAAGGGCAGCTGGTTCTAGTGCGCAATTAATGGCAAAGGAAGGCGATTATGCGCATATTAAGCTTACTTCAGGTGAAACGCGCTTAGTTGCTATTGATTGTTTTGCTACTCTAGGGCAAGTAAGCAATCCTGATAATAAAGCTATGTCGATAGGTAAGGCTGGCCGGTCAAACTGGTTAGGCCGTCATCCACGATCACGTGGTGTTGTGAGAAATCCAGTTGACCATCCACACGGTGGAGGCGAAGGTAAGAGCGGACAAGGAAATCCTCACCCTGTCAGCCGTTGGGGTATGCCGACAAAAGGTTACAAAACACGCAAGAAGCAAAAATATTCGGATAAATATATATTAAAACATAGAAAATGAGGGATAGATGCCAAGGTCATTAAAAAAAGGTCCATTTGTCGAAGAAAGTTTATTAAAAAAAGTTGAAAAATCTAAAAAAATCAGCAAGCGGGAAGTTATTAAGACCTGGTCAAGGCGTTCAACAATTATACCTGATTTCGTTGGTTTAACTTTTGGTGTTTATGATGGCAGAAAGCATATACCGGTATTTGTTACCGAGAATATGGTAGGGCATAAATTAGGTGAATTTGCTCCTTCGAGAATTTTTAAGAAGCACGGTGGCGTAAAAGCCAAGAAAGCAGTTGAGAAGACATAATATGTTAACACAAGTAAAATTAAGATTTGTCCGGGGTTCAGCTTCGAAGATGAGGCCTTTAATTAATTTAGTCAGAGGTAAAGGTGTTTTAGAAGCAAAAAATATCTTATCAGCATTAGATGACAGGCGTTATTCTAAGACAATAATTAAATTAATAAATTCGGCAATTAGTAATTTAAAGGCAAAGGGATTAAACCAGAAGGATCTCTATATATCGAAAATAACGGCTGATAACGGCCCAGTTTGGAAAAGATTCCGAGCGGCAAGTTTTGGCCGGGCAACAGGGATTTTAAAGAGAACATCTCATATAAAGTTAGAGTTGGATTTAAGGAGGTAATGTGGGACAAAAAGTTCATCCATTTATACAGCGTATAGGAATAAATAAAAGCTGGTTAAGCCTTTGGTTTGCAAAAAAGAAGGAATTTCCAAAGAATTTAGAAGAGGATTATAAAATTAGAAAATTGATAACTACTAATTATAGGCAAGCATCAATTGCAAGAGTAATTATAGAGCGTCTTGGTGGAGATAAAATTAAGGTAAGAATTTGTTCAGGAAGGCCGGGTGTTCTTATTGGTAGGCATGGTTCGGAAATTGAGCAGCTAAAGGCGCAAATAAATAAAATAACTAGCAAAGAGTTAATTATCGAGATAGAAGATATTAAACAACCAGCGTTAGACGCACAATTAATTTCTGAAAATATTGCTTTACAGCTTGAAAAACGTATTGCTTTCAGAAGAGCAATAAAGAGGGCTATGGAACAGGCGCTAAATGCAGGTTGCGAGGGCATTAAAGTAAGCTGCGGGGGGCGTTTAGGCGGAGCCGAAATGTCTAGGACTGAAACATATAAACAAGGCAAGGTTCCTTTGCAGACTTTACGTGCGAATATTGATTATGGTTTTGCACAAGCCGCCACAACATATGGGTATATCGGCGTCAAGACTTGGGTTTATAAAGGGGATATTTTTTCAAAGCCCGTAGATTCTGACAGTAATAAAATCGTAGATAACAAGGAAGGTTAGTTATGGTTTTAATGCCAAAACGTGTAAAATATCGCAAGCTTCAGAAAGGCAAACGTAGAGGGATTGCAACAAGAGGGTCGAGTCTTTCTTTCGGAGAGTATGGGCTTAAAGCTTTAGATAATGGTTGGTTAAAGAATACGCATATAGAAGCTGTGCGTGTTATTCTTGCAAGGCAGCTTAGAGCCGGCGGTAAGCTTTGGCTTAGAGTGTTTCCTGATAAGTCGATTACAAAAAAACCGGCTGAAACACGCCAAGGAAAAGGCAAAGGTGAATTAGATCATTGGGTTTGTGTTGTGAAGCGCGGAATGATTATGTTTGAAATAGGCGGTGTTCCTGAAGATTTAGCCCGTGAGGCATTTAGATTAGCCGCTTACAAATTACCAATTAAATCGAAGTTTATTACAAGGGCGCACTAAAAATTAATTAATTGAGAAATTAGGAGAAAATAGTAGAGTGAAATTCAAAGAATTAATAGATCTAACTAAAGAAGAGTTGATGCAGAAAAGAGATAATTTAAAAGCAGAGCTTTTTAAGCTAAATTATCAGAGGAAGACTGGTAGAGTTGAAAAACCACACGCATTTTCATTGATAAAAAAAGATTTAGCTAGAATTGAAACGCTTTTATCTCGCGAAACAAAAAAGGAAAATAAATGAGCAGTTCAATAGCAAGAAAGCAAAAGATGGGTATAGTTGTAAGCAATAAAATGCAAAAGACCATTGTAGTTAAAACTGAGCGTCTTACAAAACATGCGAAATATAACAAGATAATAAAACAGTATAAAAAAATTAAAGCGCATGATGAGAAAAACCAAGCTAAAATTGGTGATAAGGTTTTAATTGAAGAGACGAGGCCGTTATCAAAAGATAAGCGTTTTAGGCTAATTGAGGTTTTGAAATGATCCAGATTCGTACAATTTTAGACGTAGCAGATAATACTGGCGCAAGAAAAGTTTCTTTTATCGGTGTAATCGGTCAAAGAGGAAAACTTATTTCTAAGGTAGGCGATATTGTTAATGTAAATGTTAAAGAGTCTACGCCAAACGCTGTTGTTAAGAAGGGGCAGGTCGCAAAAGCAGTTATAGTAAGGACAAAAAATGCGATAAGGAGGAACGACGGTTCTATATTAAGATTTGATCGTAATGCTGTTGTTATAATTGATGCGCAATTAAATCCCCGCGGCACTAGAGTATTTGGCCCGGTGGCCAGGGAGTTACGTGATAGAGGATTCACTAAAATTATTTCTTTAGCACCAGAGGTTGTATAAAATGAGAATAAGAAAAGAAGATAATGTTTATGTAATAGCTGGAAAAGATAAAGGTAAAAGCGGGCGGGTAATAAGAGTTTTTCCTAAGGCTCAAAGAGCAACCGTTGAGGGCGTAAATATTGTAAAGAAACATACGCGCCGCAGCCAAGAAAATCAACAAGGCGGCGTGATTCAAGTTGAGCGTCCAATACATATATCTAATTTAAAATTATTTTGCAAACAATGCAACAGGGCTGTTAGAAACACATTTATTTTTGATAAAGAGGGCAAGAAGCAGCGGATTTGTAAGCTTTGTAAGGAGGTTTTATAAAAATGACACCTCGTTTACTTGAAAAATACCGCAAAGAAATAATACCAGCTATGCAAAAAACATTTAATTATAAAAATGCAATGCAGGTGCCTAGTCTTAGTAAAATTGTAGTTAATATGGGTGTTGGCGAAGGTATAACCGATATAAAAATTGTTGATAAAGCTTTAGAAGAATTATCTCATATTACAGGGCAAAAGCCAGTATATACAAGAGCAAAGAAATCAATATCAAATTTTAAAGTTAAAGAAAATACTGTTATTGGCTGCAAAGTGACATTAAGAAAAAATATAATGTATGAATTCTTAGACAGATTAGTTAGTGTAGCTTTGCCAAGAATTAGAGATTTTAGAGGTGTGAAAGATAACTCCTTTGATAAGAAAGGCAATTATACTTTAGGAATTCAAGAGCAAGGTATTTTTCCAGAAATAGAATTTGATAAAATTAGCCGTGCACAGGGCATGGATATTACCTTTGTAATAAACAATAGTTCAAAGGACGAATCAAGAGAATTATTAAAATTGTTTGGTATACCATTTAAGAAATAACCTCGAAAAGGCTTGTGCTATCGGGGTAAGGGAAATAAAATGGCAAAAAAATCTCAAATAGAGCGTTGGAAAAAGACACCTAAATTTAGTAGCCGTGGTTATAATCGTTGTAGTATCTGTGGCAGGTCTGGAGGTTATCTAAGGAGATTTAGATTATGCCGGATTTGTTTTAGGGAACTTGCCTGGAAAGGCGAGGTTCCGGGTGTTAAAAAAGCTAGCTGGTAAGAAAGGAATATTATGAGTAGAAGTGATATGATTGCCGATGCATTAACAGCAATAATGAATGCATCCAAAATTAAAAAAGAAAATGTTGATATAATGATTAATTCGGTAGTTAAATCTATTTTAGAGATACTTAAGAAAGAGAGTTATATTGAAAATTTTCAAGCACTAGATTCTAAATATAATAAGATGCGCGTTTATTTAAAGTATGATCAAGAAAAAAATCCCGCAATTACAAGCCTAAAAAGAGTATCTAGACCGGGGCTTAGAGTATATGTAAAAAAAGATAAAATACCTATTGTTTTACGTGGGCAAGGGATAGCTATTTTATCAACCCCATCTGGAATTATTAGTAGCAAAGAAGCAAAAGAAAAGGGGCTTGGCGGTGAAGTTGTCTGTAGTATTTATTAAAAATCAAAGGAGTTTTTTGTGTCAAGAATAGGCCAAAAACCAGTTATAATACCCAAGGGTGTTAAAATTGCAATTTCTGATAAAGTTGCAAATATTGAAGGACCGAAGGGAAAACTAATACAAACATTTTCACCATTGATTGATATACAAGTAGAGGGTTCTCATATAAAAGTAACGCGAAAATCAGATACAAAAATCGCTAAGTCATTACATGGTTTAACAAGAGCATTGATTGCAAATATGATTTGTGGTGTTACAGAGGGTTATTCTAAAGAATTAGAAGTTGTTGGTATTGGCTTTCGCGCAGAAATTAAGGGAAAAAAATTAACTATGTATTTAGGTTTTTCGCATTCTGTGGAATACCCTATCCCTAATGATATAAATATTACTACTCCAAAGCCGCAAACAATAATTATTAGCGGTATTGATAAGCAAAGGGTTGGTGAAATTGCGGCTCAAATTAGGGCAATTTTTCCACCAGAGCCTTATAAGGGCAAAGGTATAAGATATAAAGGTGAATATGTTAAGAAGAAAATTGGAAAGGCTGCTACAAAATGAGATTAAATAGCGAGTCACGACGCATTAAGAGGCATAACAGATCTAGGATTAATTTAAAAGGCACAGAGGCGCGACTTCGTTTAGTTGTGCATAGAAGTCTAAAGAATATTTCCGCTCAACTGATTAATGATAATGTGCATACAACAGTTCTTTCTATGTCTACATTATCAAAAGATCTAAAAGGTAAACTTGTTTATGGTGGAAATATAAAAGCTGCAACCATTTTGGGGCAAGAGCTAGCTAAAAAGATGGAAGAAAAAAATATTAAACAAATCGCTTTTGATAGAGGCGGTTATTTATACCATGGCAGAATAAAAGCATTTGCCGATGCTTTAAGAAAGGGAGGCATTGAATTTTAATTATGCAAGAAGAACAGGTTCAATTATATGAAAAAATTGTTAGGATCGGTCGTGTAGCCAAAGTTACAAAAGGCGGTAAAAAACTTTCTTTTAGTGCATTAATAGTTATTGGCGATACCAACGGCAGAGTTGGTTTTGCTTTGGAAAAAGCAGGCGAAGTAGCCGATGCAATTAAGAAAAGTTTGTCTAAAGCAAAAAAAGCGATGGTAAAGATACATCGGGTAGGCACAACAATACCTCATGAGATAATAGGCCATTTTGGCGCGGCAAAGGTTTTGCTTAAGCCAGCAAGCGAAGGTACCGGTATTATTGCATCTGGAAGCGTCCGGGCAGTTCTGGAAGCCGCTGGCATAAAAGATATTTTAACAAAATGTTTAAAATCAAATAATCCCGTAAATGTTATTAAGGCAACAATGGATGGTTTATTAAATTTAAAAGTAGCTGTTTCTGGCCAAAAAGAGGTAAAGCAAAATGTTGATGAACAACCTAGTTAGGCCCCATGGTGCAGTAAAAAAGAGGAAAATTGTTGGGAGAGGTTCTGGGTCTGGGCACGGCAAAACTTCTTGTCGTGGCGTTAAGGGGCAGAATTCGCGATCAGGGCGTCATTTTTATACTGGCTTTGAAGGCGGTCAGTCACCCTTAATAAGGAGAATTCCGAAAAGAGGATTTAGGTCAAAGGCATCCAAAAAATATGAAATTATTAATCTAGAAGATTTGAAAAAAATTAAAAAAAGCGAAATAATAACGCCCTTAGAATTAGAGCAAGTCGGATTGATTAAAAATCAAAATTTGAAAGTTAAAATTTTAGGTAATGGCCAGTTAAAGAAAGCTCTAACAATAAAGGCTCATTATTTTTCAGGCCCTGCTTTGAGAAAAATTACAGAGGCAGGCGGAAAACCAGAAATTATAAAATAATATGCTTAAAGGCTTCGCAAGCATTTTTAAAATACCAGATTTAAAAAAGCGTGTTTTAATTACATTAGGCCTGCTTATAGTTTATAGAATTGGATGTTTTGTTCCTACTCCAGGGATTGATGCTATTGCATTAGGCGAGCTCTTCGATTATATTTCCCGTGGACAGGGGGGTGCGCTCTTTGGCATAATGAATATGTTTTCCGGTGGTGCTATGGAAAGACTAACTATTTTCGCCTTAGGTATAATGCCTTACATCTCGAGTTCAATTATTTTGCAGCTTTTAACAGCTGTAATTCCTGCTCTTGAAAGATTATCTAAAGAGGGTAAAGCTGGTTATCAAAAAATTAATCAATATACCAGATATGGGACAGTAGTTTTGGCTGCGGTTCAATCTTTTTTTATTGCTTTATGGCTTGAGCATCCAACTAGATTCGAAGGATTTAGCCAAGGGTTTGCGATTGTTCCTCATCCAGGGTGGGGATTTAGAATTTTAACTGTTCTTACGCTTACCTGTGGTACAATTTTTATAATGTGGTTAGGTGAGCAAATTCAAGAAAGAGGCATTGGTAACGGAATTTCTTTAATAATCACTGCAGGTATTGTTTCACGGCTCCCCTCGGCAGTAAACCAATTGATATCAGTAAGGCAGCAAATCCAACCTTTTAGTTATTTAATTATGGCTGTTCTGTTAGTTGGAGTTATTTGGGCGGTTGCACTTATTACTCAAGGCCAGCGTCGCATACCAGTTCAATATGCAAGGCGTGTAGTTGGTAGGAATGTTTACGGAGGCGGACAGACTTATATACCTTTAAAGGTTGATACTGCCGGTGTTATTGCGATTATCTTTGCACAGTCGATAATTCTATTCCCGGCAACGCTCGGTACGTTTATTCCAAATCCAGCATTTCAAAAATTTGCCCAAGCTCTATCGCGAGGACATTTTTTATATACACTTGTTTATGCTTTGTTAATTATTTTCTTTTGTTATTTTTATACAGCCATTGTATTTCAACCAAATGAAATTGCAGAAAATTTAAAGAAATACGGCGGTTTTGTCCCGGGAATCCGCCCAGGTAAACCGACAGTAGAATTTCTAGATTTTGTAATGACAAGAATTACGTTAGCAGGAGCTTTGTTTATTGTTTTTATAGCAATATTTCCTGATTTTATTATGGCCTGGCTCAAGATTCCTTATTTAGTTGCATCGTTCTTTGGCGGTACAGGTATATTGATTGTTGTCGGTGTTATGCTTGATACAATGAAACAAATTGAATCACAGCTTTTACTCAGAAATTACGAAGGATTTATGCAAAAAGGAACTCTTAGGGGTAGACGATGAGGCTAATTTTATTAGGTGCGCCTGGAGCAGGTAAAGGCACGCAGGCAAAAATGCTTGCCGCTAAATTTAATATTCCTCATATATCAACCGGAGATATCTTAAGAGAAGAACTTAAGAATGATACTCAGCTTGGAAAAGAAGCAAAAAAATATATAGAGGGCGGCCAGCTTGTACCAGATGATTTAGTTACGCGGATAACTACTGAAAAATTAAAAAATCAAGCATGCATAAATGGTTTTATCTTAGATGGTTTTCCAAGAAATATAATACAGGCCGAAGATTTAGATAAGTTTTTTATTAATTCAAATATTATTATAGATAGAGTGATTTATTTTGAGGTAAATAAAGATACGGTTGTTAAAAGACTTTCTGGGCGGCGCGTATGTGAAGGATGCGGGGCGAATTTTCATATAATTAATATGCCTCCTAAAAAAGATAGCGTTTGTGATTTATGTAATGAGAAACTTTTTCAACGAGCCGATGATAAAGAAGAAGTTATTTTAAATAGGTTAAAAGTTTATGAAGAAAAGACCTTGGATTTGATCGATTATTATAAAAATAAAAATAAACTTTTGACAGTTGATGCTAACATTGACGCTAAATTATTATTTAATAAGCTTATTGCTGTTCTCAAATCTTGATCTTTGAATTATAATGGTTTTTCTTAAAACAAAAGAAGAAATCGCCAAAATGAAAAAGGCGGGTATAGTTCTATCCCGTATAATTGAAATTCTTTGTTCTAGGATTAAAGCAGGCATTAAGCTTTCAGAGATTGATATGTGGGCTGAAGTTTTGATAAATAATGCCGGTGCTAGGCCAGCTTTTAAAAATTACCGCGGGTATCCGTCGAATATTTGTACATCGGTAAACGAGGTTATAGTGCATGGTATACCAGATGAACGTAAATTAGAAAATGGCGATATATTGAGCCTTGATATAGGTATGGAGATCGATGGTTTTTTTGTTGATACTGCAACGACGTTTGGGATAGGAAAAATTAATCCAAAATTGCAACATCTTATTGATATAACCAGAGAAGCTTTGTATTTAGGAATTAATCAGGCAAAAAAAGACAATCATCTTTTTGATATATCTAATGTTATTCAAGGGCATGCTGAAAAGAATGGATTTTCAGTTGTGCGTGATTTTGTTGGGCATGGTATAGGTAGAGAATTGCATGAAGATCCCGAAATACCAAATTATGGCCAAGCTGGGTGTGGCCCAATTTTACAAGAGGGAATGGTTTTGGCGATCGAGCCAATGATTAATTTAGGCAAACCAGAAGTCGAAATTTTAGATGATGGGTGGACAGCGGTTACAAAAGATAGGCTGCCCTCAGCACATTTTGAGCATACGATAGCAGTAACATCTGATGGGCCAAAAATATTAACAAGTTAAAGACATGAAAGAAGAGTTAATAGAGACCGAAGGAACAGTTTTGGAAACTTTGCCTAATGGTATGTTTCGAGTTGAACTCGACAATGGGCACAAGGTGCTCGCGCATATATCTGGGAAGATAAGAGTTCATTTTATTAGAATACTTGCCGGCGACAAAGTAAAGGTTGAGCTTTCGCCCTATGATTTAAGTAGAGGGCGTATAACCTATAGAGTTTAATTTACGTAAAGGAGATGTAACAGGGTGAAAGTTAAAGCATCTGTTAAAAAAATTTGTGATAAGTGTAAAATTATTAAAAGACGCGGCATAGTTCACGTTATTTGTATTAATTCAAAACATAAACAAAAACAAGGATAAATATAGGGTTGAAGGAGGATTTAGGTGCCAAGAATTTTAGGTGTTGATATACCGAGAGAAAAAAGAATGGAGATTGCTCTTACCTATCTTTATGGTATTGGTAGGCATAATTCAAATAAAATTTTACAGACTGCAGGGATATCACCTGACAAACGGGCTAAAGATTTAACTGAAGAAGAGGTTTCTCGTATAACTTCTACATTACAAAAAAGTGGTTATAAGTTAGAGGGGGATTTAAGAAGAGATATATCTCAAAGTATTAAGCGGTTAATTGATATTGGCAGTTGGCGCGGACTTCGGCATAGGCGAGGCCTTCCTGTGAGGGGGCAAAGAAGCCGTACGAATGCAAGGACTCGTAAAGGGCCTAGAAAAACGAATATGGCAATAGTTAAAAAGACCGAAACTAAATAAAAGGAGAAGATAAATTGGCTCAAGAACAACCTGTACAACCAGCACAAGATAAACCCAAGACGAAAAAGAAAAGAACATTAAGTTCAACGTCGGGTATTGTTTTTATTCAGGCAAGTTTTAACAATACGATTATTTCAATAACTGATAAGGCTGGTAATGTATTAGTATGGTCGTCCCCGGGAATAGTTGGTTTTGGCGGGTCAAAAAAATCTACTCCATTTGCAGCACAGGTTGCAGCTGATAATGCCGCTAAGCGTGCTAAAGATATGGGTTTAAGAGAAGTTGATGTTATTGTGAAAGGCCCAGGTTCAGGCAGAGAATCCGCAATTAGAGCTTTGCAGGCAGCCGGGCTTAATGTCACCTCTATAAAAGATACAACCCCGATTCCTCATAATGGCTGCCGGGCTAAGAAACAAAGAAGGGTGTAATTATGGCAAAAGACTTAAGAGCAACATGTAGAAAATGTAGAAGAGAGGGTATGAAGCTTTTTTTAAAAGGTATTCGTTGCAACGGCCCTAAATGTGCGGTTACAAGACGTGCGTATGCACCGGGACAGCATGGCCAAGCAAGAACAAAACTTTCTAATTATGGTATACAGTTGAGAGAAAAACAAAAAGTAAAGCGATATTATGGTTTACTTGAACAGCAATTTCGTAATTATTTTGAGCTTGCTTCAAAAACAAAAGGTGTTACGGGAAAAGTTCTTATTCAATTATTAGAAAGGCGCTTAGATAGCGTTATTTTAAGAACTGGTTTTGCAGTTTCTCATAATCAGGCAAGGCAGATAGTAAGGCATAATTTTGTTTACGTAAATTCAAGGCGGGTGAATATTCCGTCTTATTTAATTAAGACAGGTGATGTTATAGAAATTAGGGCTAAAGATAAGACTAAAGAAAATTTTAAACAGAATTTAGAGCAGACTAAAGATGTAGTAAAGCCTGGATGGCTTGAATTAGATCAGGATAATTTAACAGCAAAGGTAGTTAGGCTTCCGGAGAAAGAAGACTTACAGCTTCCAATCCAAGAACAACTTATTGTCGAGTTATATTCAAAGTAATATAGCAGTTATTCAAGGAGGAGTGAATGGGTATTAAATGGAGAGATTTTGTTCTACCGAAAAGATTAGAATGTGAAGAATCCAGCCTCACCGATACTTATGGTAAATTTATCGCAGAGCCGTTTGAAAAAGGTTATGCGGTTACTTTAGGAAATTCATTAAGAAGAGTGCTTCTTTCATCTATAGAAGGAGCAAGCGTTACCGCGATAAGAATTCATGGCGCAAGCCATGAATTTTCTGCATTGCCCGGTGTATTAGAAGATGCTACAGAGATTGTCCTAAATATAAAAAATCTGATATTGCGTTCGCATACAAGGACCCCCACTACAATTAGTATTGAAAAAAATACAAAGGGCGAGATAACAGCCGGCGATATAATTACTGATGAGACGGTAGAGGTTATTAATCCTAAACTACATTTATTAACTTTGACTAAAGATGTAAAATTTAAAATGGAGTTAGAGGTTGGGCGCGGCAGGGGCTATTATCCTGCAGAATTAAATAAAAAAGAAGAGCATTCAGTGGGCACAATCGCAGTTGATTCTATATTTAGTCCACTGAAGAAAGTTAATTTCACTGTTGAAAATACCAGGGTAGGGCAGAGGCTTGATTATGAAAAACTTATTTTAGAAATTTTTACGAATGGCGCAATTTCTCCTAAAGATGCATTGTTATACGCATCTAATATTTTACAACGGCATTTGGAAATATTCGTAAATTTTGGCCAATTACCCGAAGAAGAGGAGCAAGGTCTTGAGTTGACTCAAGAAGAGAGGGCGCTTCTAGAAAAAATTAAGCTTCCTATTTCTGAGCTTGAGCTTTCTGTTAGAAGTTCAAATTGCTTAAGAGAGGCTAATATAAAAACAATCGGAGAACTTGTAACTAAGTCCGAAGAAGAGATGCTTGGGTTTAGGAATTTTGGTAAAAAATCATTAACTGAGATCAAAGAGCTTTTGAGTGGGATGGGATTAAACCTTGGAATGCAGATTGATCTTGTTAAATTAAATCAGAAAGAAAAATGAGACACGCAAAACGTAAATTTAGATTAGGAAGGTTTACAAGTTTAAGGAAGGCAACATTAGAAGCGCTTAGCAGGGCTTTGTTTAAATACGAATCAATCAAAACGACGAAGACTAAAGCGAAAGCCGCAAGATCTCTCTGTGAAAGATTGATTACTTATGCTAAGGAAGGTACAATTGCAAAGCGGCGTCGCGCGTTTAGTGTTTTAAGAGATGAAAGCCTAGTAAAAAAAATATTTGATTCGATAGCCCCACGTTATAAAGATATAAAAGGTGGTTATACGAGAATTATTCCTTATAGAGCAAGGCGTGGAGACGGTGCAGAGCTTGTTATATTTGAATTAACTAAGAAGGAAATAAAAGAAAAAATTAAAAAATCAAAAAAAGAAATACATAAGCATAAAAAGGAAGAAGAGATTCACGAGCATCACCATTCTGCTCCGCCGTTAGAAGAGAAAGAACATAAGCCTAGAGAGGAAAAAGAGCCTAAGCAAAAAGGCTTTTTAAAAGGGATAAAGGGGATTTTTAAGAAAGAAAGAGATTCCTTATAATTATCAAATGAATTTCGCCAAGAGAATTTTAGAGGTTAGCCCTTCCGAAACTCTTGAAATTACGAGCATTGCCAAGAAGATGAAACAGGAAGGGCATGATGTTGTAAGTATGGCTTCAGGTGAGCCTGATTTTGACACGCCCGATTTTATAAAAAAAGAAGCTATTAAAGCAATCGAAGGTGGTTTTACTAAATATACTCCTGCCCAAGGCATACTTGAATTACGAGAGTTAATCTGCCAAAAACTTAAGAAAGATAATAATTTAGAGTATTTGCCTGAACAAATTGTCGTATCAAACGGCGCTAAGCATTCTATTTATAATATTATTCAAGTTTTAGTTGATCAAGGCGACGAAGTTTTAATTATTTCGCCTTACTGGCTTAGTTATCCAGAAATGGTGAAGCTTGCTCAAGCTAAACCCATAATTATCAAGACAGTAAAAGAGAATAATTATAGATTAACGCCAGCGCTTCTAGAGCAGCATATCACGAAACGCACTAAATTATTAATCTTAAATAGTCCGTCGAATCCAACCGGTCAAGTATATTCAAAAGAAGAAATTAAACAGTTTGCAGATGTTTGTGTTAAACATAACATACTTGTTATTAGTGATGAAATTTATGAAAAAATAATTTTTGATAATAAGCCTCATATATCTATTGCTTCTTTGGGCAGTCAGATTAATGATTTAACGATAACTGTGAATGGTATGTCCAAGTCATATTCTATGACAGGATGGCGCATTGGTTATGCCTGCGGCCCAAAGGCAGTTATGAAGGCGGTTGCAAATTTACAAAGTCATGCAACATCAAACCCGTGTTCAATTAGCCAAAAAGCTGCTTTTTGTGCTTTAAAAAATAGCGAGATAACAAAAGAATTTTGTCGAATTTTTGAAAAAAGGCGAAACCTGATAGTTGAATTAATGAGAAATGTTTCTGAAATCGAATATATTAATCCCGAGGGAGCATTTTATCTTTTTTGTAATATTTCAAAATTTGGTTTACCATCTGCAGAATTTGCAAAGAAATTTTTAATTGAGGAAAAAGTTGCGGTTATTCCGGGCGCACCATTTGGTTTCGATGAATTTATCCGTTTAAGTTTCGCAGCCAGCGAGTCAGAAATAGAAAAAGGAATCACAAGACTTAAAAAATTTATATGCCAAAAACAATAGTTGAAAAGATAATGAGCGAGCATTCCTCAGGCGATGTCAAGGCGGGTGATCTCGCACTTTGCCGTATAGATTTTTGTTTTAGTCAGGACGGCACAAGTAATATAGTAATTGATCAACTTCATAAATTAGGCGTAAAGAAATTATTCGATAGTCAAAAAATAGCATTTGTTATCGATCATAATGCTCCAAGTTCAAAAGAGGGCGCATCAGCTGTTCATAAAAGAATGCGTGATTTTGCTAAAGAATTTGGTATGAAACTTTATGATATTGGCTGTGGGGTGTGCCATCAGGTAATTCCTGAAGGCGGGAATGTTTTACCGGGTAATATGGTTTTAGGGGCAGATTCGCATACTTGTACTTATGGTGCATTGGGTGCTTTTGCAACAGGCGTTGGTTCCACAGATCTTGCAATAACTGCCGCAAGCGGTAAAAATTGGTTTAAGGTTCCAGAGACATTTAAAATTATATTATCAGGCGAGGCAAAAAGAGGGGTTACTGCAAAAGACATCATACTTTATATAATCGGAAAATTAACTGCCGATGGAGCTACTTATAAAGCAGTTGAGTTTAATGGCAGCTATATTGATAAAGTTGATATGTCCGGACGTTTTACAATTTGTAATATGGCTATTGAGATGGGTGCAAAATGCGCGTTTATGCCTGTAGATAAGAAAACAACTAGCTGGCTCAAGAAGTATAATATTAAATCAAAATTTAATATAGTTGCCCCAGATAAAGATGCGATATACGAAAAAATTCTAGAATATGATGTGTCCGAAATTAGCCCAATGTTAGCCAAGCCGCACGTTGTTGATAACACATGCCAAGTTCAAGATTTAGAGAATACCGAAATTAATGAAGTTTACATTGGTACTTGTACTAATGGTAGGTTAGAGGATTTAGAACAAGCGCACTCAATCTTAAAGAAATATAAGGTTAAGAATGATATTAGATGTATAATTTCTCCCGCGTCTAAAAATATTTATCTAGAAGCTTTAAGGCTTGGCTTGATAAAAGATTTTATAAATGCTGGCTGCGTTATTGTGCCGCCAGGATGCGGGCCTTGCGTAGGTACTCATCAAGGAGTCCCGGCAGATAACGAAGTGGTAGTTTCTACTGCAAACAGGAATTTTAAAGGTAGAATGGGTAATACGAATGCATTTATCTATTTAGCTTCGCCTTTAACAGCAGCAGCAAGTGCTGTAACAGGCAAAATTACTGATCCAAGAAAATTCATATAGGGGGTATTATGGATCTAAAAGATTTATTTATGATGACTATAAAAGAGGGCGCATCAGATTTACATCTTACAGAAGAAGAGCCGCCGATAATTAGGGTTGATGGAAAATTGATTCGTACAGATCTGGGTAAATTAAAACGGGATGAGATAAAAAGGATTATTTATACTATACTTACTAATCCCCAAAAGGAAGAATTTGAAAAAGAGCTAGAATTAGATTTATCTTTAGCTTTACCCGGGCTTGATAGATTTCGTGTTAATGTTCATATGCAAAAAGGTTCTGTAGAAGCTGCTTTTAGAAGGATTCCTCTTGAAATTCCATCACTTGAACAATTACGTTTGCCTTCCATAGTATCAACTTTAGCACGAAAGCCAAACGGGCTAGTTTTAGTAACAGGGCCTACGGGTGTTGGTAAGACTACTACGCTTGCAGCGATGATTGATCTAATTAATTCTGAGCGGGAGTCTATAATTGTTTGTATCGAAGACCCCATAGAATTCATTCATAAGAATAAGAAGAGTATAATTAAGCAACGCGAGGTTTATTCAGATACGCATTCTTTTGCTGAAGCGCTCCGTCATACATTAAGGCAAGATCCTAATGTTATTGTTGTTGGTGAGATGCGCGACTTAGAGACTATTTCTACTACTTTAACTGCCGCAGAAACAGGGCATTTAGTTTTAGCAACTTTACATACGCCTGATGCGCCACAAACAATTGAGCGTATAATTGATGTTTTTCCTCCGCATCAACAACAACAGGTGCGTCTTCAATTAGCAGATTGTTTACAGGCAGTTGTTTCACAGCTTCTACTGCCGCAAGCAGGCGGCAAGGGAAGAGTTATTGCAACTGAGATTATGATTGGTACGCCTGGTATTCGTAATCTTATCCGGGAACAAGAGATTGAGCAAATTCCAACATTAATGCAGACAGGCGGCCAATTTGGCATGAAAACCATGGATAAGTCTTTAAGGGAATTACTTGAAGCAGGGCTTATTTCGCTAGATACAGCTATGGCAAAAGTCAAAAACGCGGAAGAGTTTAAACATTTTTAGAATTATATGCAAATAAATGGCATAGTTTTTAAATTTGGCGATAGCGTTAATACAGATTTGATTATATCCGGAAGGTATAAATTTTCAATTACAGATATGAATGAATTATCTAAACATTTATTTGAAGATATTTGTCCTGATTTTTTTTCAAAGGTAAAGAAGGGTGATTCTTTGATTGTTGCTGGAGGTAATTTTGGTTGCGGGTCTTCGCGCGAACAAGCCCCATGGGTTATTAAAACCGCCGGTATTAATGCGGTTGTGGCGAAGAGTTTTGCTAGAATTTTTTATCGTAACGCAATTAATATTGGTTTAACTTTAATTGAAGCTGATACAGATAAAATTAACGACAATGATTATTTAAATATTGATTTAGAGACTGGTAAGATATTAGTTAAAGATAAAAATATTTCTATTGATATTAAGCCGTTGCCATTGTTTATGCGTAAAATTTTAGCCGAGGGTGGCGCGGTTGAATATCTAAAGAAACACGGAAGTTTTGATCTATGAGCTATATAGTAACGCTTATCCCCGGTGATGGCATTGGCCCAGAGGTTAGTCTTGCTGCAAAAAGATGCGTTGATGCGTTATGTCTTGGCGTAAAATGGGAAGAACATCCCGCTGGTGAAGATGCAATTAAAACACACGGAAATATCCTTCCTGATTCTACAATTCAATCAGTTAAAAAAAATAAAATTGCTTTAAAAGGCCCAATAATTACTCCTATAGGCACAGGTTTTCGTTCTGTAAATGTTGGAATAAGGCAAATACTTGATTTGTATGCATGTTTAAGGCCGGCAAAAAGTTATGAGGGAGTAAAAAGTAATTTTAAAGATATCGACTTAGTTATTGTCCGCGAAAACACCGAAGACCTTTATGCAGGTATTGAATTTGATATTAATTCAAATGAAGTAAAAGAACTAATTACATTAATTGAACGCCTTCAACCTAAAAAAATTCGCCAAGATTCTGCAATTTCAATTAAGCCAATTTCTAATTTCGCGTCAGCCCGTGTTATTGATTTTGCTTTTAAATATGCGCTTAAATATAATCGTAAAAAAGTAACCGTTGTACATAAAGCAAACATTATGAAATTTACCGACGGGCTATTTTTAAAGGTTGGCCGTGAAATTGCAAAAAAATATGAAGGTAAAGTTGAATTTTCCGATTGTATTGTGGATAATATGACAATGCAGCTAGTGACAAAACCACAAAATTACGATGTGCTAGTTCTGCCAAATCTTTATGGCGATATTGTATCTGACCTTTGCGCGGGCCTAATTGGCGGGCTTGGTATTGCGCCAGGAGCAAACATTGGAGAAGGGATTGCAGTTTTTGAGGCTGTGCACGGGGCCGCGCCAAAATATAAAGGCCTAAATAAAGTTAATCCTACAGCTATGGTTCTTTCTGCGGTTTTAATGTTACGGTATTTAAATGAAGAAGATGCGGCAAACCGTCTTGAAAAGGCAGTTAGTGATGTTATCCGCGAAGGAAAATTTGTAACCTACGATTTAAAGCCACATAACAAAATTAATGAGGCTGTCGGCACACAAGAAATGGCTGATGCTGTAATTAACAAACTTAAGTAATATGCCTAAGGTTAGCATAATTGGTGCAGGAAATGTTGGCGGTACGCTTGCCCTAAGAATTGTTGAAAGGCAATTTGCAAGTGTTACTTTAATAGATATTGCTAGTAGCCTTGCATGCGCAAAGGCTTTTGATATAAAAGATAGCCAAAAATCCTTAAATAAACAATTTGATATTGTTGGCACAACTGATTTTTCATATCTAAAAGATTCGAATGTTATTGTGATTACTGCGGGAGTCGCCAGAAAACCTGGTATGACACGCGAAGATTTACTCTTGATAAATTCAAAAATTATAAAGGATATTTCTGCCCAAATAAAGCAATTTTGTTCTCACGATACAATAGTAATTATTGTTACAAATCCGCTTGATATTATTACTTACATTGCTTACAAAGAGCTTGGGTTTATGCGCGAAAAAATAATTGGCTTTGGCATGAATTTAGATGCTTCGCGCTTTGCAAATATTATTTCAGAAAAATTGTCAGTTTCTGTTACAGAGATTAATCCACTTGTAGTTGCATCCCATGGCCAAGAAATGCTTCCTTTGGCGCGATTTACCCTTGTTCGTGGTAAGCCGCTTACAGAAATTTGTAATAAGACAATTATTGATGAAATTATTAAGCTAACAATGAATAGGGGCGCTGAGATTGTTTCTTTGTATAAGACAGGAAGCGCTTATTATGCGCCATCTGCAGGGCTCCTTGAATTAATTGAGATAATATTGAATGATCAAAAAAAACAAACCACTGCTTCTTGTTTTTTAAATGGAGAATATGGTTTAAAAGATGTTTGTCTCGGTGTTCCGGTGGTTCTTAGTAGGGATGGTATTGAGAAAATAATTGAACTAGACTTAAATTTAGAAGAAAAAGAATTATTTCAAAAAGCAGCAAGTGTAATAAAAAACTCCCTTCCTAAATAAAATGTATGATGTAGTAGTTATAGGTGGTGGTTGGGCAGGAATAAATGCTGCAATCACTGCAAGTAATCTTGGTTTAAAGACAGCTCTGGTTGAGAAAGATAAAATAGGCGGGCTTTGTCTTAATTATGGTTGTATTCCTACCAAAGTATATTTTCAAAGCGCAAAACTTATTCATCAGATAAGAAAATCTAAAGAATTTGGTATAAATACTAAAGATTTTAGTATAAATTTTTCTGATATTTTCAAGCGAAAAGAGAAGATTATTGAAAATATCGCACAAGGGCTTAAGTATCAATTAAAAAATATTGATTTATTTTATTCAAACGCAGAAATTAAGTCTTGCAGTGAGATTATTATCGACGGGAAGATTCTCAAGACAAAAAATCTGATTTTAGCAACCGGTTCTATGCCGAAAGAACTTAATAATCTTGAATTTGATGGTAAAAAAATACTTTCTTCGACTGATATTTTAAATTTAGAGGTTTTACCAAAAAATTTATTAATAATTGGTGCAGGGGCAATTGGCTGTGAATTTGCTTGGATTTTTTCGAATTTTGGTATTAATGTAACCCTTATTGAAGTCAAATCTTATATCCTACCAGAACTCGATATTGAAATATCAAAGAAAGTAGGGCTTGAATTTAAGAAAATAGGCATTGATATCATTACTTCATGTGATTTTAGTAAAATAAACATAGATAATTTTGAAAAAGTATTAGTAACTATTGGGAGAATGCCGAATTTGGATTCAGATTGGCTTAGCTTTGTAAAGGAACCAAATATTTATCTAGCTGGCGATGTTAACGGAAAACTTTTACTTGCTCATGCAGCTAGCAAGGAAGGCAAAACCTGTGCGACTAATATTTATAATTTGCAAAATAATATCAGAGAAGAGAGTATTAATTATAATTTGATTCCTAATTCAATTTTTGTCTATCCTGAAATTGCTGCCGTCGGTGTTACTTCGGGCAAGGCTAAAACGTTTAGCCTAAAAGCCAACGGTATTTGCAATATATTAGGCGAAACAGGCGGTATTATAAAATTATTTATTGAAGATAAAACAGACAAAATTTTAGGTGGAGTTTTATATTGTCCAAATGCTTTTGAGATAGTTAATATTTTAGTAACTGCTATAAATTCTAACCTAGATTTAAATAAGTTCAAAAAGTTAGCTTTTACTCATCCTAGTGTTTCCGAATCTTTACTAGAAGTTTAAGGCAATAGTTTATTCTTTATTAGTCAAAGCATAAGTTTTGTCTAGCAAATCAAACCGGTAGTTTCTTATTTTTTTTATTTCTAATTACCTTTGTTTTGCTATAATTATATTCATTATGGCGCGTCGAATACTTTTAATGCATATATCAAATATTTCCGGGCATAAAGAGGCAAGCTCTGCAATTGAGCAGGCCATCAAAAGCATTTCTCCAACCGCAGAAACATTATCAATAAATATATTTGATTATGTTGGCAAAACAACTTCAAAAATCGTTACTAAAATCTATCTTAAGGCAATAAAAAACACCCCGGCTATTTGGGGGTTTCTTTATGATAACAAAAGAATTATTAATGGTACAAAAAAAATAAAAGAATATGTATATTCTAGAAGCTATCGAAGAGTTAGGCGTTTGATCGAGGGGTTTAAGCCGGATGTTGTTGTGGCTACACAGGCTTTTCCTTGCGGTGTGTGCGCTGAATATAAGAGGCGTTTTAGAGATAAATTTAAGCTAGTTGCCGTGATGACTGATTATGCACCGCATGCCTATTGGTTTGAAAATGAAGTTAATTATTATGTTGTTGGTTCAGAAGAGTTAAAATGCGATTTGATTAAAAAAGGTATTGCAGAAAATAATATAAAAGTATTCGGTATCCCCATTGATTCAAAATTTAAAAATATAATTAATGCTAGTGTTGTCTTTGAAAAATTACAACTTGACAGAAATCTGCCGGTAATTTTAATTATGGGTGGCGGACAAGGTATAGGCCCTATTAAAAAAATAATAAAATCTCTCAAAGGCATACATTTGAATCTTCAAATTATTTTAGTTTGTGGTACGAATAAAAAGTTAGAGATACAGGCACAAAGGTTAAAGAAAAAGCATAGAAATAAAATCATAATCTTTGGTTTTACAAGAAATATTGATGAGCTGATGAGTGTAGCTACTTTAATTATTACAAAACCCGGTGGCCTGACTACATCAGAAGCCTTGGCTAAACAAGTCCCTCTGATTATAGTGAGCCCGATTCCCGGCCAGGAAATTTTTAATACTAATTATTTAGTAAAAAAAGGTGTTGCTATTTACGTAGAAAGAATAAATGCTATAAATACAGTAGTGGAAAATTTATTGAATGATAAAGATAGGCTTGAGAATATGCGTAAGAATGCACTTTGTATAAGTAAACCCAATGCCTCAGTAGATATTGCAAGCTTTACTTTAGGTTTATGTTAGGCATTGCTCTATATAATACAGGTAAATTTTTAAGCTTAAGACTACCTTTAAAGTTTCTCTATGGAGTAGCTGTTTTTTTAGCTGATATACATTATTCTGTTTCAAAAAAAGATAGAGATTGTTTTAGGGATAATTTAAGAGCAGTGTTTCCCGATAAAAATAGAGAAGAAATTAATGTTATTGCAAAAGCTGCTTTTAGAAATTTTGCAAAATATCTTGTAGATTTTTTTAGATTCGAACTTTTAAATAAAGAAAATATATTAGAGTCCGTAGAGATCAAGAATTTAGAATACCTAGATGAAGCGCTTAAATTAAATAAAGGCGTTATTGCTTTAACAGCGCATATTGGCAATTGGGAATTGGGTGGGGCTGTGTTAGGAACTTTAGGATATAATTTTTATGCTGTAGCGCTTCCTCATAGAGAAAAAAAAGTCGACAATTTTTTTAACCGTCAACGTAGTTCAAAAGGTGTTAATGTTATTGCGGTAGGCAGAAGCCCAATACGTATTATTAGGTGCTTAGCACAAAATTATATTGTTGCAATTCTTGGCGATAGGGATTTTACTAAAACAGGACAGATAATAAATTTTTTTGGTAAAGACATATATTTTCCTAAGGGTCCGGCGTTTTTCTCATTAAAAAGCGGTTCTCCGATTATTTTAGGCCTGATGATTAGAAAGCCTAACGATAAATTTAAATTAATTTTTGAGAAAGCAATCATTCCTAATACTTCTGATGTAAGCCCAGAAGCAATCGGTAAATTAATAACAGAATATTCATATTTGATTGCAAAATATATACGGCTTTATCCAGAGCAATGGTTTATGTTTAGGAGGTTTTGGGAGAGAGAAAACATATGGGAATTTGTGTTCTAATACCAACATATAACGAAGCAAAGATTATTGGGCCATTAGTTAAAGAAATAAAAGAGCTTGGGTTTGATACTGTAGTGATAGATGATGGCTCTATTGATAGCACAGTAAGTCTTGCCGAGGAAGCAGGAGCTGTGGTATTAAAAACAGAGATAAATCAAGGTAAGGGCATGAGTTTAAGACGGGGATTTGCCTATGTTCTAAAACATAGTTATGATATTATTATAATTATGGATGGTGATGGCCAGCATGCTCCATCAAATATTAAAAATTTTATCAGAGAATTAAATAATTCCCATGCCGATTTGATTATTGGAAACAGAATGCATAAGCCAAAGGGCATGCCGCTTGAGCGCTGGCTTACAAATAATATTATGTCTTTTTTTGTGTCATTTGTCTGTCGTCAGCATATTCCAGATTCTCAGTGCGGCTTTAGATTGATTAAGAAGAGAGTATTAGAGGTTATCTATTTAAAAAGTAAGAATTTTCAGATTGATTCAGAGATTATTATTCAAACGCATCGCAAAGGTTTTAAAATAGGCAGCTGCCCAATTGATACAATTTATACTGGTTCGCTTAGCAAAATTAATCCCATAATTGATGCATTTCGATTCGCTCGTTTTATGCTTCATAAAATGCTTATTGAAAGGAAATAATGAGTAATGAACTATTAGTAATTTTAACTGCAAGTTTGCCTGTTTCAGAGCTAAGAGGAGCAATCCCCTTGGGTGTAATAAAAGGGGTGCCATTAATTAAAACAACATTATTGTCTATTTTAGGTAATATGATCCCGATTATTCCGCTGCTTTTATTCTTGAGGCCTGTTTCAGAAAAATTACGAAAAATTCCTATTTTAAAAAAGTTCTTTGATTGGTTGTTTAAGCGCGCAAAAGATAAAGCAGAATTAATTGAAAAGTATGAAGCAATTGGCCTTGCGTTATTTGTTGCTGTGCCTCTTCCGATGACAGGTGCTTGGACTGGGGCAATAATTGCAAGCTTATTTAAAATTAGGTTTCGCTATGCCTTTTGGGCAATTGTCCTTGGTGTTATTATTGCAGCAACTATAGTTAGTTTGTTAACTTATTTTGGCATTTTAACATATAACCATCTAGCGAAATGATTCAGGTCTATACAGGAGAAGGTAAGGGAAAAACTACCGCAGCTTTTGGACTTGCTTTAAGAGCGCTGGGCGCAGGTCTAAGAGTTTATGTTGCCCAGTTTATTAAGAATGGCTCTTTTTGCGAGATAAAAACCATTAAAACACTAAAGAATATAGAAATTGAGCAATTTGGGCTTGGTTGTTTTATAAGGCAAACACCCTCAGAAAAAGAGATGAAGTTAGTCAGTAAAGGTTTTGCTAAAATTAAAAAAATTATATCAGAAAAATTTTATGATGTAATTATTCTTGATGAAGCAAATATTGTCCTAGATTTAAAGATGATAAATCTTGCAGATTTTTTAAATAGCATTAAGAGCGCTTCCAAGAATAAGGAAATTATTCTTACCGGTAGGAATGCACCTAAGGAGCTCATTAGATTGGCAGATTTAGTTAGCGAGATTAAAGAAATAAAACACTACTATAAAAAAGGTATTAAGGCAAGAAAAGGTATTGAGTTTTAATAGAAGCTGTATTATAATAAGTAAAATTTGTAATATAGGTTTAAGGGGAAGGCTGTGAAATTCAGCCACAGTCCCGCTGCTGTAATTGGCTACGAAAGCTTAATAAAGCCACTGCTCTGAAGTTTTGAGTCGGGAAGGCAAAAGTAATTAGGTTTAGGCCATAAGTCAGAATACCTTTTAATCTATAAGTTTTACCTCGTGGAAAGGGCCAAGAAGCTAAAAAGGGCGCAACCCCGACCAATTCGTCGGGGTTTTTTATTTATTCGCAGCGGATAAATAATCCCGCCAAATATTTTATGGCGGATATAAATATGAAGAAACTATTACTTATAATTTTA
Organism: Candidatus Omnitrophota bacterium; assembly: GCA_040753015.1. Lineage (GTDB taxonomy): Bacteria > Omnitrophota > Gorgyraeia > Gygaellales > JBFMHM01 > JBFMHM01. Next base: position 162,458 of record JBFMHM010000001.1, on the reverse strand, counting down.
TTTACATCTATTTTTACAAATGATGCATTTTGTAGCCGCTATATTTCTTTGGCTCCTTCAACAACAGAAATTTTATTTAGTTTAGGGCTTGAAAAAGAAATTGTTGGAGTTAGCAGTTTCTGCAATTACCCAAAAGAAGTTAGCGGTAAAGAGAAGGTTGGAAGTTTTAGCCAGCCTAATATTGAAAAAATAATATTTTTAAAGCCAGATTATGTTTTTTGCACCGGGTTAGAGCAGTCTATAGTTGTAGAAGAGCTAAAACGGCTTAATATTAAAGTTTATGTAGCAGACCCAAAGTCTTTTAGCGAGCTGCTTAGGACAATTTCTGATATTGGTGAAATTACCAATACAGGGCAAGTTGCAAGGCAATTGATTGATGATATAGAAAATAATATAAACGATGTAGCCAAAAAAGTTAGATTATTGCCTTTGGATAAGAGAAAAAAAGTATTTATTGAAATTTGGCATGATCCTTTAACTACCGCCGGAGAAGCTTCTTTTGTAGATGAATTAATTACCTTATCGGGTGGAATAAATATTGCTAAAAATACAAAGCGGCCATATAGCATTTATAGCTCCGAGCAGGTGATTGCGCAAAATCCCGATTGCATTATTCTTGCTTATATGGCAAGTAAAAGTGATAAAGAGGTTGTAGCTAAAAGAATTGGCTGGGGTAAGATCAATGCGGTAAAAAATAGTCAAATTTATAACGATATTAATCCCGACGTACTTTTGCGCCCAGGGCCGCGCATAGTGCAGGGTTTAAAAAAGTTACACAATAAGCTATATGGCGAATAAATATTTTAGAAATTTAATTTTGGTATTAATTTCTATTCTGATAGTCAGTATTCTTATTGCAATCTTTAAAGGTTCAGTAAATCTTGGAGTAAAAGAATTGTTTTTTGCGCAAAATTCTGCAATTCTAAATTTGAGGATTTGGCGCGTTATAGTTGCAATAATTAGCGGGATTGGCCTTTCGGTTTCTGGCATCGTTTTGCAGGTGATTCTACGTAATCCTTTAGCCGAGCCATATCTTTTAGGTACATCAAGCGGCGCAGGGCTAGGGGCAATAATTGCAATAATGCTAGGATTATCTGGCCTATATATGCCTTTATTTGCATTTATAGGGGCAATATTAACGGTTATTTTTGTGTGCGCAATTGCAACGCAAGGTAATAAAATTAACGAACAATCATTAATACTTTCCGGGGTAATTGTTTCTGTTGCAATTTCTGCAGTTATTGTTTTTTTGGTTTCAATATCAGGAAATCAGTCATTGCACGAATTAACTTGGTGGCTATGGGGCAGTTTTAGTGTTTATGACTTTAAGTTAGTAATTCTCGTTTCTTTTATTGTGCTTATAGGAAGTGGAGTGGTTTATGCATTTTGGCAAGATTTAAATGCAATTTCTCTAGGTGAGGAAGATGCAATTCATTTAGGAATAAATATAGAAAGAGTAAAAAAGATTTTGATTGTTGTTTGTTCTCTGATTACCGCAAGCCTTGTTTGTATTTGTGGGATAATTGGTTTTGTTGGGTTAATGATTCCCCATATGGTGCGTTTAGCCATTGGAATAAATCACAGAATGTTGATTCCTTTAAGTGCGGTTTCTGCAGCAATATTTATGGTTATTTGTGATGTTGTTTCACGCACCGCGTTTCAACCATTAGAAATTCCTATTGGAGTGATTACAGCAATTTTTGGCGCTCCGGTTTTTATATTATTGTTAAAAAGAAGGCAATTGGTTAAATAATGAGTGTTTTATTAGAAGTAAATAATTTAAGCGGTGGTTATGATAAAGGTTTAATTATTAAGGATATATCATTTAAGATAAGAAGTGGTGATTTTCTTGGCATTATTGGCCCAAACGGCTCTGGTAAAACAACGTTGTTTAGGTTGCTTAGCCGTGTATTAATTCCCAAAACAGGCACGATAAATTTTGATTCAAAAAATATTTTTAAGATGGCACTAAAAGAATTTTGCCAAAAAACTGCATATTGTCTGCAAAACACAGAACTAAATTTTCCTTTTACTGTTTTAGAGTTTGTTCTTTTAGGCCGTATCCCGCATATGAAGAGGTTTGAATTTGAAAGTAAAGATGATATTGAGGTAGCTCAAGACTCGCTTTCGTTAACAGGTTCGTTGATGTTGCGCCACAAGATGATTGATGAACTTAGCTCGGGGGAAAGGCAAAGAGTTTTTATTTCTAAGGCATTGGCACAATGCCCGCAATTATTATTTTTAGACGAACCAACTTCGCATTTAGATATTGGCCATCAAATACAGATACTAAATCTTCTAAAGAAGTTAAACAAAGAAAACAACCTTACGATTGTTTTAATTTTGCATGATTTGAATTTAGCCAGTCTTTATTGCAACCGCATAATTTTGTTAAATGAAGGGAAAATTTTTAAAGAGGGCACAGCCGAAGAAGTGTTAACCTATCAAAATATTGAAGCGGTATATAAGACTGTTGTTGTGGTTAATAAGCATCCTTTTAGCGCAAAACCATATGTATTTTTATCTGGAAAAGAAAGATAATGGCAGTGAAATTATTGTTAATTAGGCATGGGCAGACAAATTATAACCTTAAAAAGCGCTATAGCGGTTTTGCTGATGTTGGGTTGAATAAAACTGGTAAACAGCAAGCTCGCGGATTAGTAAAAAAATTAGAAAAAGAAAAAATTCATAAAATTTATGCAAGCGACAGAAAGCGCGCTATCCAAACTGCAAAAATATTATTCAAGAATAGGGAAATTGAAAAGATTAGTGATTTACGAGAAATACATTTCGGTGTGTTTGAAGGGTTAACCTATAAAGAGATTTTGCAGAAGTATCCTGTAATCTATAAGAGATGGCTTAAAAACCCTTATAAGATAACAGTGCCCAAAGGAGAAAGTTTAAGCGATCTTAAAAAAAGAGTAATAAGGGCGATTAAAAAAATAATGAATTCCGCCAAAGGCGGATCCGCCTCGGGCGGAAAAACTGTTGCTATTGTTACGCATGGTGGTGTAATTAGTGTATTTCTTAACCACCTTTTAAAAACGCGCGATTTTTGGAATACAATTCCAAAATCAGCAAGCTTAAGCATTGTGGAACATAAAAATAAAAAAATAAAAATAAATTTATTTAATGATGTTTCACATTTGATCCCGCCTTTGGCGGGATATCGCTAAATTTTATTTTGAGGTGCTTGTGGGGAAAATCACTTTTATTTTAGGTGGAGCAAGAAGCGGAAAAAGTACTTATGCCTTAAGCCTTGCTAAAAAATATAAAAATGTTGCTTTTGTGGCAACGGCTGAGGGTTTGGATAAAGAAATGGAAAAGCGTATTGCTATTCATAAAAAATCACGCCCAAGCCATTGGCAAACTTTTGAAGAAACGAAAGATGTATCCGCGTTATTTAAAAGAATAACACCCAAGCTTGATTTAATAATTGTTGATTGCTTGACGTTGTTTGTATGCAATTTATTTTTAGCCAATACTAGGGAAAAAGATATTGAAAATCAGGTAAGAAGTATTTTGAAAATTGTTGGAAAAAATAGAAGCGATTGTGTGTTTGTTTCGAATGAGGTTGGTTTAGGAATTGTTCCGCAAAATAAACTAGCACGAGATTTTCGCGATATTGCCGGACGCGTTAATCAAATTGTTGCAAAAGAGGCAAGTGAAGCATATTTTATGGTTTCAGGAATACCTTTAAAAATGCTAGGAGGTGATTAGTTATGAATAAGTCAAAGAGTAAAGCTTGTAGTAGAAACAGTAGCACAATGAAAAGCAAAGGTAAGGCAGAGAGCATGTCTTATCGTTTAAAGTGCGCTAAAACAGCTAATGGGTTATCTCATTTTGTAATGTATGGAGATGTTCCGAAAGAAAAAACAGTATTATAATTTTAAATAAATTACACCCGGCGCTAAAGGTATGGCGCCGGCGTGCCCGCATATGGCAGGAGATATAATGAATAAGCAGGGCTTAAGTATTGACAGCAACAGTCATAATAGCATTTTACTAGATCCTGATAATATTTTTTGGGCAGTTACGTACAATAAAGATAAGGCGGGATTATTTATATCTAGAGATGTGCTTACTCTCTATGAGAAAATCAAAGACAAGATAAGCAAGGAAATTAATGATTTTAGGTTTAGTCAAGGCTTGACTGCTATCTATGTAGATCCTACTGATAAGTGCAATGCAAATTGTTCTTATTGTTATGTTCCGCATCATATTAGAAAAAACGGCCGCTCAATGACTAGAGGAGAACTCGATTTTATTCTTAATAAGCTTGCAAAACATTTTCAAAATAATAAAAGAAAACAAGTTATCATATTCCACGCTAGCGAGCCTTTGCTGGTTAAGGAAATAATATTTTATGCAATAATTAAATATAATAAGATTTTTAAATTTGGGCTTCAAACTAATGCCATTTTGCTTGAGAAAAAGGATGTTGAATTCTTAAAGAAGCATAAAGTTGGCGTGGGAATATCTTTAGACTCATATTCTCTTTCTCGGAATAATCGATTAAGGCCAGCTGTACAAGTAGGCGGCAATTTTGCTAATGCTGTTAGGGCTATAGAATGGTTTGATGGGTATAAGGGGCTTAACGTTATTACAACAGTTACAAAATTTAATGTAGAGGATTTGCCGCGCATAGTAAAATTTTTACATACAAAAAAAGTGCCATGTGTTTTAATGAATCCAGTTAGATTTACAAAAGTATCTATGCGCGCTCTAAAACCACAAGATAAAATTATGGCCAAATATTTTAAAAAAGCAGTTGATACTGCGATTAATCTATCAATAAATTCAAAGCATAAAATTATTATTGGTAATTTTTCTAACACGATACTGGCAATAATTGCACCAGTTGCTCGTAGATTAATGTGTGATATTTCTCCTTGTGGCGGGGGTAGGTGTTTTTTTACGATTACGGCAAGCGGCAACATGATTCCCTGTGGGGAATTTATCGGACTTAAGGGTTTTTCTGGAGGCAATATTTTTAAAACATCAGTTAATACGGCAATGGAGTCTAAGCCATTTAAGCGGATTAGGTCAAGAGTTGTAGAAAGAATTAAAGAATGTGATATTTGTAATTTTAGAAATATTTGTGGCGCACCTTGCCCTGCAGAATTACATTCATTTGGAAATATGCATCAGAAGGCAGTATTTTGCGATTTTTATAAAGAAATTATTCGCTATGCCTTTAAATTAATAGCCGAAGATAAAGTTAAATATCTTCTTAGGGATGAATCTTCTAATAGTTTTAAATATAATTATAATCTTGGCGCGGTTAAAAAATAGTAAAGGGGTAATATGGGCAAAATCGAAGAAATAATTCAAAACATTGTAGGCATTGATTATAATTTTATCAATAAGGCTCAAAACAAGCTAAATAATCTTACTAAACCGTTAGGCAGCTTAGGGGTTTTAGAAGATTTGGCAAAACAAATCGTCGGAATAACCGAGAAAGGAAACCCGGAATTAAAAAATAAAGTTATCTTTACTTTAGCAGGTGATCATGGCGTTACAGAAGAAGGGGTTAGCGCTTACCCAAAAGAAGTTACAGCGCAGATGGTTTATAATTTTTTGAATGGTGGGGCAGGAATTAATGTGCTAGCTAATCATATTGGTGCGAGAGTTGTAGTGGTTGATATGGGAGTGGCAGAACAAATCCCAAATCCCAATGACCAAATTCCAAGCAAATCCCAAATCCCAATGACCAAATTTATATTAAAAAAAATAAATTTAGGCACAAAGAATATGGCAATAGGCCCGGCAATGACTAAAGAGGAAGCAATTAAATCTATTGAGTGTGGGATTGAGATATTTGAAGATGAGTTAAAAAACGGCATAGATATTATTGGCATAGGTGAGATGGGTATTGGTAATACTACATCAGCAAGCGCTATAACCGCATGTTTTACTGGTGCTAGCGTCGAAGATATTACAGGCCGCGGCACAGGTATTGACGATAGAGGTTTAAAAAATAAAATTGAAATTATTAAAAAAGCGCTTGAAATAAATAAACCAAATCCAGATGATGCAATAGATGTGTTATCTAAGGTTGGTGGTTTTGAAATTGGTGGATTAGTAGGGATTATCTTTGCAGCGGCCTTACATAAAGTGCCGGTATTAATTGACGGCTTTATCTCAGGTTCGGCAGCATTAATTGCTTATAAATTAGAACCGAAAGTAAAAGATTATATGATTGCTTCGCATTGTTCTGTTGAAAGAGGGCATAAAATTATATTAGAGCATATTGGCTTAAGACCGCTTTTAAATTTAGATTTACGGCTTGGTGAGGGCACAGGCGCAGCCTTAGGTATAAATTTAGCTGAGGCGGCATTAAAAATTTTAACACAAATGGCAACATTTGATAGCGCAGGGGTATCAAATAAAACAATATGAAAGAATTTTTATTAGCACTTCAATTTTTAACAATAATTCCAATTAGATTAAAAACTATTTCCGAAAAGAATATTGTTAATTCGTTAATTTGTTTTCCACTAGTTGGTTTATTAATTGGGTTAATTTTATCCTGTCTGAACAATTTTTTAAATTTTTTGCATTTTGGCACTTTAGCAAGCGCAGTATTTTTAGTTATTTCTCTCGTTATAATTACTGCAGGTTTGCATTTGGATGGATTAGCAGATACCTCTGATGCAATGTTGAGCAGGAAAAGCAAAAATGGAATGCTTGATGTTATGCATGATTCGCATGTGGGCGTAATGGGTGTTTTAGCAATTGTTTCTGTTATTCTCGCAAAAATTGCCTTATTGTTTTCGCTCAATTTCTCGCTTATAAACGTAGGGTTTATTTTGATGTGCGTTTTAAGCCGTTACAACGTTGTTTTGTCAATTTTTCTATTTCCTTATGCTAGGGCTAGTGGCAAAGCAAAAATATACATGGAAGGGATTAATAGAGAAATTTTTATTATTGCTACAGTTTTAACTTTAATTTCCGTATTTATCACTTGGCAGTTTAAAGGGTTATTGGTTATGGCAGTGGGTAGTATATCTATATATTTAATTAATTTTAAAATAAGCAATAAAATTGATGGGATTACTGGGGATACGCTTGGGGCAGTAAATGAATTAGGTGAATTAATTATTTTATTTAGTATTGTTATAATTGAGAGGTTTTTACATGGATAATTTAGCCATTGCATCTTGGAGTAGTGGAAAAGATAGTTGCTTTGCGGTTTATAAAGCGCTAAATTCAGGTTATGATGTTCGCTATCTTTTAAATTTTATTTCGCGGGATTCAAAGCGCGGATGTTTTCATGGTATTGAAAACAAACTTATTCAGTTTCAGGCTGAGTGCATTGGGATACCTCTTGTGCAAAAAGAAGTTACTGCTGATATGAAAAAATATGAAGAGGAATTTAAAGAAGCAGTAGTTAAACTAAAAGAAGAAGGCATTGTTAACATGGTTTTTGGCGATATTTATTTACTAGATCATATTAGTTGGGTTGAACGTGTATGTGGTGAAATAGATATTAATGCAATTGAGCCGCTTTGGAATAAAAATCCGCTTAATATTATGAATGAGTTTATTGATTTAGGTTTTAAGGCAGTTGTTGTAAGCGCACAAGCAGAAAAATTAGACAGCAGTTTTATAGGAAAGGAGGTGACAAAAGATTTAGTTAGAGAGTTTGTTGCAAAAAATGTCTGCCCGTGCGGTGAAAATGGTGAATTTCATACATTTGTTGTTGACGGGCCAATATTTAAAAAAAGAATCGAGATTACTAAAAGTGAACCGATTCTAAAAGAAGGTTTTTGGAAACATTGGTTTTTGGATATTAAAGAATATAGGGTAGTTGAAAAAAATAATTAATCTAGGCAAGTGAAGGAACTCCTGGTGGAATCCTAGGGGCTGCCCCGCAACGGTAATGTCGCCTATAAGCGAATGAGCCCGGTCGATCATTTAGCTTGGTTAATCCCTTCGCGGGAAGGAGTAGAAAATGAATAAAGTAATAGCATTGTTTATAGGTTTAGTTTTGTGCTTTAGTGTGAATGTAGCTGCAGATGAAGAGAAAGATTTAACTTATGATTTAGGGCAGGTTTTAGTTAGTGCTTCTAGGATCGAAGAGTATGTTGCTCAAACAGGCAGTTCAGTTATTGTTATTGATCGAAAAAAAATTGAAGAGAAGAAATATCTTTCTGTTAAAGATGCTTTAAGTTTAGAAGCTGGCATAGACCTTGCTTCGAATAGTGCATTTGGCGGAACAACTTCTGTATTCTTGCGGGGCGCCCCTTCTGGAAATACGCTTGTTTTGATGGATGGAATTCGTTTGTATGATCCAATAGCAACAGATTCTTCTTATGATTTAGCCAATCTTATGTTAGATAATGTAGAAAGAATCGAAATCGTTAAAGGGCCGCAGAGTTCACTTTTTGGGTCCGATGCAATGGGCGGCGTGATAAATATTATTACTCGTAAAGGTAAAGGAAAGCCAAAATTTAATTTTTATAGTGACAGCGCATCAAAAAGAACATTTACCGAAGGCTTAGGTATTTCTGGGTCGCTAGGAAAATTTTATTATTCAACTGAAGGCTCAAGGCAGGATAGTAGGGGTTTTTCTAAAGCACGAGGTGGCGCAGAGAGAGATGCTTATCAGAATAATAACTTTAGCGGAAAATTTAGCTATAAGCCAAATGAGGATGTCGAATTTGGTATAAAATCTTCTTATGTGCGCGCAAAAATAGATATCGATTCCTGGGATTTTGCTACAAATAGCCCTAGAGATGACGTTGATCAATGGAGTAAGTATGAAAATTGTTTAATTACGCTTTTTGGCGAACAACGTATTAATGACAAATGGAGCCATAATTTAGATTATAGTTGGTTACGTAATGTGCGTAAATATACTGATGATTCTGATCAATATTGGGATATGTTTAAGGCGTGGGGCCAAGAAACAAATTGGCAGCACGTTCTAGATTTAGGAAAGGTTTTTTCTTTACCAGACAATATTTCCGATATGCTTATTCCAGGATTTCAGTATACTTACGAATCAGGATTAGAACATTGTAATTATGGAGATCTGAATCGAGTTAGTGCAAATCGAGAAGGTTTTTATATAGAAAATAATTTTGGTTTAAATAATAAATTGTTTAATACTTTAGCTATAAGGATTGATCGTCATTCACGTTTTGGCACGTATCCTACTGGTAAGGTCGCTCTTTCATATTTATTTCCTACTGCAACGCGCTTTAAGGGAAGCTATGGAACTGGGTTTAAAGCACCATCTATCTACCAGCTTTTTTCGCTATATGGTGATACAAATCTTGAAGCAGAAAAATCATGGGGGTATGACGCTGGTCTTGAGCAGTGTTTGTTCGCCAATCGTTTATTGTTAAGCGTAACCTATTTTCATAATCGTTTTAAAGATTTGCTTGAATTTGATTCAGATATGCCAAATCCAAGAATTCCGGCTTATCCTTTTGGGATGTATGTTAATAGGGGAAGTGCTAAAACGCAAGGTATTGAAGCAGAGCTTATTTGGAGACCGTTAGATAGTTTATCGACTCGGTATTCTTTTGCTTATGTTGATGCAATGGATTTATCAGCAGATTTACATCTTATTCGCAGGCCAAATAATAAACATATTTTAACAGTTAATTGGCGCCCTATAAAAAAATTAGACCTTACTTTTGATGCAACGCGCAATATAAAAATATATGATAGTTTTGCCGGTAATCCCAATAATAGATTAAAAGATTACACAGTTTGTAATTTTGCAGCATCATTTTACTTCAATGATTATTTTGAGATATACTCTAGGATTGAAAATATATTCAATAGGTTTTATCAAGAAGTTAATGGTTATAATACTAAAAGGCGTTTTTGGCATTTTGGCATGAAAGGTAAGTTTTAACAAGAGAGGTTAATATGTGGTTATGGTTTTTAAAAGGCGGGCCATTAATGTGGCCTATACTTCTTTGTTCTATTGCATCAGCAGCGTTTATAATAGAGCGATTATATTATTTTTATTCTAATCGTTCAAGTGCGCCTAATATCGATGCTCGCGTGAGAAATTTACTTAAACAGAAAAAAATTGATGAAGCGCTAGAGTTATGTGAGTCATCTTCGGGGTATATCGCACATATTTTAGGCATTGCTATACGTATTCGTACCAGGACAAGAGAAGACAGAGATCGCATTTTAACTAAGTATGCTACAAGAATTATTCGTAAAGCAGAAAAAAATATCGATTTTTTAGCAATTATTGCTAATATTTCACCTTTGCTTGGTTTAACTGGCACCGTAACAGGGATGATTAATTGTTTTATGAAAATACAGAATTTACAAGGGGCAGCTAATGTAGCTTCCCTAGCTGGCGGTGTATGGGAAGCTTTAATTACAACTGCATTTGGTCTTTTTGTTGCAATACCGGCAATGGCTTTTCATCATTATTTTGAAACAAAGGTAAATAATATGCTAGATGATATCAAAGATATTAGTATAGAAATTATTGAGGACGATTCATTGTTAATATAAAAAGGAATAGTATGGATATAAAACGAAAACGTGCTAAGGTTGAATTAAATATCGCTCCTCTTATAGATATAGTTTTTAATCTTCTTTTATTTTTTATGCTTAGTTATCATATCTCATCTAATCCAGGCATTACCGTAACTTTACCTCAAGCAAAAGCCGCCGAAATACATAAAGATGAGTTAGTAGTATTATTTATTAGTAAAGATAATAAAATATATGTGAATCAAGAAGAAGTTAAACATGAGAATCTTAATTCAATACTTAGAGATTATTTTAAAGGCGAAGATAAAAAACTAATAATGAAGGCCGATGAAAAAATAAACTTAGGTTTGGCAATAAGTGTAATGGATATTGCTAAGGAATGTGGAGTCGATAATTTAGTTATTGCAACTAGGCAAGAGAATGATTCAAAATAAAAATATTACTCTATTAGCTTTTGCTGGTTCATTGGTTGGGCATATATTTATATTAGGAGGCGTTTATTATCCAATAAAAAATTTATCTAAAGAAAAAAATAAAAATATAAATATCCAAATTGCAATTAACAAAGCAGAATTAATTCCTGACATAAGACAAATTGATAATGAAATAAAATTAAAAGAGATAAAGTCTGTTCAGAACAAAAATGTTTTGCAAAAATCGCAAGAATTTTCAGAATCTAATAAAGGATTAGAAACTTATGATAAATCAATTGTTAAGAAGACATCTTCTGATGAGCGGATAAAAGTAATAAACCACAAAAATGAAGCAATGCTTCGTTATCAGGATACAGTAAAAAGAAAAATCCAGCAGGCAAAAAGATATCCTGATTGGGCTAAAAAACAAGAAATTGAAGGCGTTGTTTATATTTCTTTTATAATTTTATCTGACGGTAGAGTAAGCGATGTGCAATTAAAAAAGTCTTCGGGTTTTGATATACTTGATAATGAAGCTATTGCTACAGTTAATCGCGCATCACCATTTTTGCCTATTCCAAAAGATATTGATAGTTCATATGTTGAGATGAGCGTTTATATTGTTTTTAAATTAACGGGATAATTAATAGTATTTTTTGTTTTTAATGATGTGATATAATAACTAAGAATCATAAAAATATGCTCAAACTTAAGAATATACTTTTTGTAATTTCACTTCTTGTTTTACTATTTTTTATCACTCCTACTATTTATGCACAAAATCTTATTCAAGACGGCGATATGGAATTAGCTGGTGTGGATGCTTGGATAAGCTACGGAGCTCTACAAATAAAAGAAAAGTCACAAATTGAAACACATGATGGTCAGCAAAGCCTACATGTTATTGCAGGCGGCCAAGGCATTCAACAAATTCGTCTAAGCAATAAACAAAATCAGCGCTTTAAGCTTACTATGTGGTACAAGATAGTAAATGGTTCAATGCGGCTATGGATGGGCTGGAAAACTTCAAATTCAGACATTGAAGGTAAGGTAACCGTTTTTAATAGTAGAGGAGAATGGATAAAATTTGAGAGAATAATAGCTAGTCCTTCAAGGATTGGTGATTTGCGATTGGTAATTGTTGCTAATGGAGAAGTCTATTTAGATGACATAACCATAGAAGAAACGCAAGAAGAAGTTGTTAATTTGCTTCAGGATGGCGACATGGAACTGGCCGGTAGTGATGCCTGGAAAAGATATGGCAGAGAACCTCTCGTGAAAGAAAAGTCACAACTTAATCTTCATGATGGCCAACAAAGTTTACATATAGTAAACGGGGCTATCCAACAGCATCATCTTAGCAACAAACAAAACCAAGCCTTTAAACTTACCTTATGGTATAAGATAATTCAGGGGACAATTAATCCACGTGTTGGCTGGCGTAGTTCTAATACCGATATAGAAGGAAGGAATTATATATTTCGAAATTTAGGGGAATGGACTAAGCATGAAAGAATAGTTATTAGTCCCGAAGAAGCCGGGGACTTAAGGTTTGTGGTTTCTATTAATGGAGAAGCGTATTTAGACGATGTTGTTTTAAGCGAATTTAATTTGCCATTTAGAATTATATCAACCACGCCTTCCGATAAAAGTTTGCAGTATATTAATTTTCCTATTCCATTACAAATTAATGTCGATGCTCAAGGGCAAACTTTAGAATATAAATTTATAATAAATAATATGGTTGTTCAAGATTTTAGCTCAAATAATTCTTATGTTTGGCAACCGGCGCAGCAACGCGTAGGAAATAATATCATAGGTATTGAAATACGAAACGCCGGAATCCAGGTTTATAAACAAATTCGATTAAAATTAATTCAAAAGCCACCGGATTTACCAAGATGAAATTATTAAAAAAATTATTTTGTATATTTCTTATTTTTACCCATTTGCTATTCGTTAATTTTAATATGGAATTATTTGCTCAGACTAAGCCAAAGATAAAACAACAGCAGGATAATTCTAATATTGTAGCTAGCTCTAACAAGCGAAATGGCGCAGATATTGAATTACCTCAATTAAACAATATGGCAGTTGCTGCGGGAGTAGATTTAAATCCAGATCCACCAGAATCAAGTACTTCCAATTCTAATTTTTTAAAAACTGTTAAAACTGATCCCTTTACGGGGAAGCTAAATTTATCTATTCCGATAGTTGTTCCGGCGGGTAGAAAAAATGTTCAGCCGAATTTATCGTTGAATTATACTTCTAGCCAGCTTAACGGTATTTGTGGTAAGGGTTGGTCATTAGACGTTCCCTTAATTGCGCGCTCCACCAAGAAAGGTATGCCTAGTTATACTAATAGCGATACTTTTATATTAAATATGGGTGGCGCAGAGCAAGAGTTAGTGGATATGGGTAATAATCAATACCGTCAAAAGACTGAAGCATCATTTTTAAAAATAGAATTTTTTAATACTTATTGGCTAGTTACTGATAAAAATGGGATGAAATATAGATTTGGTTTTAGCCAGGATGCGCAACAAAATAATTTTGCCTGGTATCTTGATAGAATTGAAGATCAATTTGGTAATTATGTAAGCCTCGAATACTTAAAAGACCAAAACCAATTGTATATTTCGGAAATTAATTATACTGGAAATGATGTTACGCATGATTTGCCTAGTTATTCAATAGTATTTAATTATGAGGATAGAGAAGATTTATTTTCAAATTATCGTTCTGGTTTTGCAATTGTAACTGCAAAACGGCTTCAAGAAATCGTGGTTAACTATAGTAACTCATTGGTTAGAAAATACGTTTTGAATTATCAATATAGTATAAAAGCAAGGGCCTCTATGCTTAATTCAATTAATATTTTTGGCAGTGATGGTATGGTTTCATATCCGCCGATTACTTTTACTTATACAGAAAATGATCATACAATTAATCTCGGACATAATTGGATCGAAGGTTTTACAGGTGGATCTATTTTTTCAGGTGATTTTAATGGCGATGGTTTAACAGATGTAGGCCTATGGGGTAACGGTAGAACAAGAGTAGCTTTATCGAATGCCAATAATTTTGATATTCCACAAGATTGGGATGGTTGCGCTCCAATCTCTATTGGTGATTTTAATGGCGATGGTATATCAGATTTATTTTCTCCCAATATTGCAAGCGTGAATTGGGGGCCACCGCCAGCGCGTTATTTAATATATACGTATTTATATAAAGTAGCTGTATCTGGAGGTGAAAATTTTATAGTTAGTAATTGGTCAAGTGAATATCAAGGAGAAAGTGGGGATGGGCAATGGGGATTTTTAGAGGGTGATTTTAATGGAGATAGCTTGACTGATGTTTACGTAAGAATTCCTTTTCGAGATCCAAATCACAATATCCCGTGGTGGAAAAAACTTCAGTCTAATAGCTCAGCTTTTAACGATCTAGGAGAAATTCCGTTTAGTTTAGATGCTTTTCAGACAGGCGATTTTAATAGTGATGGGTTAACGGATATTTGGCAAAAGAATGGCAATAATTGGACAATAAGATTTTCTAATGGCAACTCTTTTGATCAAGCTCAGAATTGGCCGGTAAACTTTAATGATGGCATTTCTATGGCTGTTGATATGAATAATGATGGTTTTAGTGATGCGGTAGTATTTGATAAAACTACTGGCAATTGGCAGGTTGCTTATTCTAACGGCAATAGTTTTATAACGAGCCAAGATAACTTTTTGCAAGATTTTGGTAGAGATAAATTTCCATTGTTAGGGGCGTATAATTATAGTGGCATGATCTGCCCGGGATTTCTTGATGAAGCAACTGGTAATTGGTTTATTTCAGATGTTCAGGGTACACCAGATGGCCTTTTGAAGGAAATATCAAATGGTTTTGGCGGCATAACTCAAATAGAATATGCATCTTCTATACGGTTTGATAATACAGGAGAAGATGATAGATGTGATTTACCTTTTTCTGTACAGGTTGTTTCGAGAATTACAACTAATGATGGACGCGCTAATTCTTATACGACAACCTATTCTTATGAAGGTGGAAAATACGATACGCAGGAAAGAGAATTTCGAGGTTTCAACAAAGTTATTATGACTGATGCGGAGAATGTTAATACGATAACTTATTTTAATCAAGATAATATTTTAGCAGGTAGGCCTTACTTAAGCGAGATAAGAGATGGTGACGGAATTATTTATTCTAAGCAAGAATTTACTTGGGATCATCGTCAGATAAATAATCCAAATGACCCACAAAAATTTATAAATATTGTTTTTTTGAACGAACAAAATAATTTTATTTATGGGCTTAATGAAGATATTAAGCAGATTCGTACCTCCTATGTTTACGATGATTATGGCAATCAGGCGCAGGTTGTTTCTTATGGCCAGACAGATATTCAGGGAGATGAGAAGACGCAAATTACAGAATATATCTATAATGCACAAAATGGTTTATTATCGCTACCAAAGCATACACAGCTAAATGATGCTAGTAACAATAAGGTTTCTGAGGCATGGTTTTATTATGATAATCATAATTCTATTGATGACTTACCGGGAAAAGGGCTTTTAACAAAAGAGGAGAACTGGCTTTATAATCCGTTGAATCAGCAAACAATGCGGACGCAATTATCGTATCGTTACGACGATTATGGAAATGCGATACAAAAAATAGATCAATTAGGTAGAGTAACAGATACTTCCTATGATAATATTTTGCACATCTATCCTATTAGAGTAACAAATCCTTTAGGGCATACTATCATTACAGCTTATAATTTTACTAACGGAGCAGTTTTATCAATAATTGATGCAAATAATCAGATAAGTCGTAATATTTATGATGCTTTGGGTAGGCTTGTTAAAGTTATTGGGCCTTTTGATACAGAAGATAATCCTAGTGCAATCTATGAGTATTGTTTAGGCGAGACTCCGACAAAAATTATTAAAAAAATTAAAAAAGATCATATAGATCACTTTGATCTTAATAACTATTTAACGATTGTTTCTTTTTTTGATGGTTTAGGTAGGCTTATTCAAACGAAGGTTCCTGCGCAAAACGATCCAAATACTCATCAAAGCCGTTATATAATTCAAGATACGCAAACTTTTGATTATCAAGGAAGAGTGAAGGAGAAATATGTGCCATATTTTTCCTTTGATCCCCAAGGCCAATTTTCAGAGCCAGATTTGAGTCAGCCGCATATTGTTATTGATTATGATGTGCTTGGGAGAGTAATAAGAACGCTAAATGCAGACAATAGCTCATCAAGTGTAAATTATGATGGTTTTAGTAAAACTATTATTGATGAAAACGGGAATTCTACTGTTTTTACAACTGATGCATATAATAGGATAATTCAAATTACGGAACATTATGTTAATCCTGATAGTGGTGCGGTAGAAAATTATAGAACTTCTTATTTATATGATACAAAAAATAATTTAGTCCAAGCAATAGATAATCAGAACAATCAAATTATTTTTACCTACGATTCTTTGGGCAGGAAGATTAGAATGATTGATTCGGATATGGGGTTATATAATTATAGTTATGATTTGGCTGGGAACCTTGTTGCCCAGATTGATGCAAAAGGGCAAACTATTGAATTCGCGTATGACGAACTTAATCGTTTAATGCAAAAGAGAGATTCTACAAATCAAAATAACCCAACAATTTTAGCAACACATATATATGATGATATTCAGAAACAAGATTCTATTGGTCGTATTTCGACAATAGAATATCCTGATGGTCAAGTTGAATTTTTTTATGATGCTTTAGGTCGTGAAATAAGGACAATAAAAACAATAGATTCCAATCAATATGAAATGAGGCGTACGTTTGACGCATTGAGCCAACCCAAAGTTTTGATTTACCCAGACAATACAACAATAAGGTATACATATGATTCGGTTACAGGGCAAATAATCGGGGTGGCTAGTGATGATATTCAATATGTGCAAGAAGTTGACTATAACCAATTGGGGCAGATTAGCCGTGTTGTATATGGTAATGGCGATATAAGAGAATACGCTTATAATCCAAATACGATTAGATTAGAACATTTGATTTCGCGAAATCAAAATAATCGCATACTTCAGGATTTGACTTATGTTTTTGATGCTGTTGGTAATATTACTCAGATACAGGATAAGATACATACTAATACTCAAAGCTTCCGATATGACTCTTTAAATCGTCTTATACAAGCAGACGGAATTTCTTATGGGCTTATTGATTATCGTTATGATTCAATAGGAAACATGATTCGCAATAATTATTTAAACTATTCTTACGATAAACAAGGCCTCCCGAATTTAGGAAATGGTCTATCTTATGGAGGGCCTCATGCGCTTACATCTTTATCTGATGGAAGAAATTTTATATATGATTATAATGGTAATTTAAAATCTAAGTTGTTAAATGATCAAATTATAGTCGCTTATGATTATGATGTTAATAATCGACTTGTTGAAGTGCGCAATGAACAGCAACTAGAAAAAACTGTTGAGGTTACTCTTAATCCAGGATGGAATACATTTTCTTTAAGTGTTATTCCAAATGATTTAGCGGTAACTTCTGTGCTTAATGAATTGAGTCTAAGCGATTATCTTCAAGTTTCGCGGCTTAATCCCTATACACAAAATTACGAACATTTTGTAAAAGATGTGATATATAATCAATTTAATTCACTCGAATACGGGAGAGGATATTTTATTTATATATCGTCAAATGTTCCTAAGGTTGTACACATTAGAGGCAGAATTCCTGATGAACAGGTTCAGGTGAATTTTGTTTCTCAGTATAATTTTATTGGCGCTAACTTTAAGTTATCGGGAAATAATCTAATAGAGGCACTATACATGTTTGATAATCAACAAGCTCAATTTGAGCAAACACAAATTAATGCACGATTAAATCTTGGCAAGGGATATTTGATCCGTTGTAGTGCTCCGGGGCAGCTAATAAAAGAACAGCAGCCTGTTGTTGCACGTTTTTATTATGATTCAGATGGGGGAAGATATAAGAAAAATTTGATAAATAGTAATGGCCAGATTTTAGATTCGACTATTTATGTGGGTGATTTATACGAAGTTAATTCAAAAAATGAGGATACAGTTTTAACTAATCATATTTTCCTTGGTTTGCAAAAAATATGTTCAGTTATTTCTGGGTCAGGTTTAATATCGCGTAGATATTATCACGGAGATCATTTAGGATCTTCAAATATTATTACCAATGATCAAGGCGAAATTATTCAGCTTAATGAATATTATCCGTATGGATTGAGTGCAAAAGAAGAAGGTGATAACCTTACGAATTATAAATTTAATGGTAGAGAGCTTGATAATACTGGTTTATATTTTTACGGAGCAAGATATTATGATCCAGAATTAGCAAGATTTATTACTCCGGATCCAACTACTCAGAAGATTTACGATCCACAAGATTTCAATCGCTATAGTTATTGTAGAAACAATCCGTTAAAATACACAGATCCAACTGGATTAGGATGGAAGGATTTTTGGAAAAAAATTTTTAAACCACTTATTGCTGCTGTGCTTGCTATAGTAACTGTTGCACTTGTTCCATCGTTTGCACCTTTAATTACAAAATTTGGATTTGCTACAGTGGCACTTACTGCAGGAGCTGCTGCAGCCGGAGCAACAGCATTATTGGACACTGGAATAGGTAGGCAATTTGTAAGATGGTTTGCTAAAGAATTTTTTGATGATGTATTGGGGATGTCTCCTAGGTTTGCTGATTTTTTTTCATCTCTAGTATCGCATACGGCTTTATCCTCTGCATTATTTATAGGTTTATCATCTATAACTATGCCAGCAAATTATACGGGCCCAAACTATACAAAGGTAGAAAATCAACAAGGGGCGATAATGGAATATGGTAAAGAAACATTAAATCCAGATAATTTGGGGGGTACAGGAGCTAATTATATAAGAACACATAATGGTCTTAATCCTAAAGTTTCTTTTGTGGAGCAAGGGTTAGTTACGTCGGATGCTGCTTTTGGTCAAGTTCCATTTTTGGGAAAGACGTTTAATATTTTAGGTATAAGACATGTAAATGCTTTGGTTAATGTTAATGGTGTTCTTGTTGATTCTGCTCAATTTAGCTTATTAGATCCGACAAAAGGTGTTATTTGGGGTATGCCTTGGACAGCAACTTGTCATCAGGCAACGTTTAATACTTTGATGGCTGGTGGCATGAGTGCGGTAGGGGCTTTTACTACTACATTATCACACGGGTCTACTTCTTATTTAGTTTCAACTTCTCTTTATGGAATTAATGGCAGCTATGGTATGTCTGGTATAGCGGTTGCCGGGCAGAGGCAAAGCGATATTAATTAAGATAATGGATGCAAAAAATTTGTTTAAAATAATGATTGGGATTTCAGTGATTGCTCATGGAGCGATTATTTGGCGTATGCCTATATTTAGGCAGTTTACTTTTATTCCCGATAAGAAAATCGAAGTAAGTTATTGCTTTATTAATAAAGAAAAACAATTTTCTGTTTATAAAGAAAAAGATTCGCTCGATAATATTAAACCTAAACAAGAAAAGCTTATATTATCTAAAATTCCTCAAGAAATAATCAAGGCAAAACTTGAGACCGTACTACTTGAGCCTAAAGTAGAATCAAAACCGCCTATGGCACAAGCCGTAAATTTGACCAATATCCAAAGTGAATACAGGAGAAACCCAACAGAGCTTAATAAATATTATTTTGAAATATGGGAAAAGATTAGGCACTCTGCTTATCAAGAACTTTATAATGAAAGAAGCTTAACTGGTGAAGTTCGCTTAGTATTTTCTATATCAAATATCGGCCAAATTCTAGATATAGAAATTATAGAAGATAGCATAAATAGTTTACCTAATAATTTAAAGAAGGCAGGCTCTAGGTCAGTTAGGAATGCATCGCCATTTCAATCATTTCCTAAAGAGCTGGGTAAAGACAAAGAGTTTTTCGATATAATAATCTCATTTGAACCGAGATGAATAATTTGGTATAATATTAAATAATTAGCTGTATATATTTGTATTATAATATTTATACAAATAATATTTTATGAATTATAGAGGAGGAAGTATATGCCCGAAGAAGCAGCGAAAGAGACAGCGGCGGTTGTAACTAACTGCCCGGCTTGCAATAAGCGTATTAAAAAAATTAAGCGTTATTATAGAAATAGCAAATATTATTGTAGTAAATCTTGCTATGGAAAATTCGCTGAAAAACAGAAGAAATCTGCCAGTAAAGCCTAAGTAATAGGCAGGAATAAGATAATGAAGAATAGTTTTTTAGAGAGAAGGGTATATCCACGGCTCAATCAGGATATGCCCCTAAAACTTTTACTTGAAGGTTTTGACGTCGAAGCCGAAAGTAGAAATATTAGCGCGTCTGGTTTATATTGCCGAGTAAGTAAGCATTTTGAGCTGATGACAAAGCTTAAAATTATAATGTTTTTACCGTCAAGCGCCAATAAGAAGATAATATGTTCTGGCGTTGTAGTAAGAACTGAAGTTGATTCAGACGGCGATAATCATATCGCAATTTTCTTTACTGATATTAAGAAAACCGACCAACAAAAAATAGCCGAATATATTAAACAAAATTTGTGTTAATGGGTGAGATTTTCCTGCCTAATAAAACAAAATTAATCTGCGGTTTTATTTTTCGTAACCAAAATTATTATACAAAGGCTAAGAATATACTCGAAAATAAATTTGGCCGGGTTGATTTTGAATCAAATGATTTAGCTTTTATCTATACTAAGTATTATGAGGATGAGTTTGGGAAAAATTTGATTCGTAAGTTTGCCTCTTTCAAAAAATTAATTAATCCCAAAGATATAAGCCGTATAAAGATTTTTACGAATAAAATAGAGCAAAAGTTGGCTATAGGAGCTAGGCGTTCGATTAATATTGATCCTGGATACATAGACCTTGCAAAGCTGATTCTTGCAACAACAAAAAATTATTCGCATCGGATCTATCTAAACCGGGGTATTTTTGCTGAAATAACGCTTACTTTTAAAAATAATACGTTTAATCCTAATCCTTTGACTTATTCGGATTATACAAGCCAGGAATATATTAAGATATTTAACGAAATTAGAAACCGGTACTATGAAGAAATTAACAAAAAAGATACTAGAGCAACGCCGTGATTTTTCGCTTAGCCTTTTAGAAAAATGTTCAATTTGCCCGCGTCGCTGTGGAGTAAATAGGCTAAAAGGCGATAGAGGATTTTGTCGGGTTGGTAGGCTGCCCATTGTTTATAGTTATGCGCCGCATTTCGGTGAGGAACCGCCAATTTCTGGCACATATGGATCAGGTACAATATTTTTTTCTCATTGTAATTTAAAATGTGTATATTGCCAGAATTATAAATTTAGCCAATTAGATAAAGGTAAGGAAATTTCGATTAATGTATTAGCTGATTATATGATTGAATTGCAAAGACAAGGTTGCCACAATATAAATTTCGTAACTCCTACACATTTTATGCCGCAAATTCTAGAAGCTTTAGTTCTAGCGATTGATGCTGGGCTTAAAATTCCATTAGTTTATAATACAAGTGGTTATGAACTTGAAGATGTAATTAAGCTTTTGGATGGGGTTATAGATATTTATTTAGTAGATATGCGCTATGCCGATAAAGATCAATCTATAAAATACTCTTCCGCGCCTGATTATCCAAAACATAATCAAGAGTCTGTCATTGAGATGTATAAGCAAGTAGGCGTGGTAAAATTTAATAAAAATGATGTTATGCAAAAAGGCATGATAATAAGGCATCTAGTATTACCTGATAATGTTTCTGGTACATATGAAATTATGAGATTTATTACAAAGAAGGTTTCAAAAGATATTCATATTAGCCTAATGAGTCAATATACGCCATATTATAAAGCCATGAATTATTCGCAGATTAACCGGCGTATTAATTCCGTAGAGTATGAAGATGCAAAAAGGATTATGCAAGAATGTGATTTAGATAACGGCTGGATTCAAGATGATTATGGGCTCGACCATTTGGCTGGTATTCATATTAAGCCGAAAAAGACAATTTATTGAAGGAGTTATGATGCCCTTTTTATTTTCAATATTAATTATTGGAGTAATCGCTATTGTAATATATGCATTATCTCTAGAAGATAAAAAATACAGAAAGAGAGATAAGTCAAGATATATAAAACAAGATAATAGACAAAAGATCTATTCTGACCAAGATCATATTTTAAGGGTTGAACGTCAAGCCGATGGATTAAAAAATGAATTAGAAAAAAAATCACAAGAACTTAATAATTTACAAAAACAATTAAAAAATTTAGAAGCTGTAAATTTAGAATTCAAAAATGAATTATTGAAACAAAAGGAATGGGTTGTGAATGATGAAGTGCGTTTTAAAAAAGCTAATGAAAAAATTATAGAGTTAGAAAGCACTCTAAAAAATAAAGAGGCAGAGCTAGAAAAAGAATTTTCAAAAAATGTAAAGCTAAATAAAGAATTAAGAGAAGCCGTAGATAGCGCAGGCTTAAAAGATAAAGAAATTAAGGTAAAAATTAATGAGATTAGTGATCTAAGATTAAAGATAGAAAATAATTTGAGAGATATTGATTCTTATTCTAGCCAAATAAAGGGTTATCAAGATATGATTGCTGATATGAATAAGAAACAGGAAGAAAGCCAGTGGGTTTCGAAAGAAGAATTTATTGCTTTAAAAGAAAAATACGATGATTTGAATTTAAAATTCATTGATGTAAGCAGACAGTTTGAAGCAGGTAGAAAGCAATTACAAGCAATGTTAGAAGAAAAAGTTAGTGGTATAAAAAAAGAAGAGTCTAAAGAGTAAGTTTATTTCTGGTTTGCATTAAGAAATGCTACTTCATTTTTTTCAGGTACAGAGACTCGCAGGTTTAATGATTTTAATGATTTTCTGAGTTCATCAGATTGATTAGGTTCACCGTGAACAATGAATATTTTTTTAAGCCTTCCGTATTTACGGCATTCTTTTATATATTTAACAAGATATTCTCTATCAGCGTGAGCACTAAAGGCATCGTCTAATACTACTTCTGCGTTTAATTGATAAGGCCTGCCAAAAATATTGACGAAAGGTTTTTTATCAACAATTTTTCTACCTAAAGTATCTTTTGCCATAAAGCCTACTACGATTATTGTGTTGTAAGGGTTTTCGATATTATTTTTTAGATGGTGCAATATACGCCCGTTTTCACACATTCCCGATGAAGAGATTATAATCATTGGGCCTTTCTTGTCATTTAGTTTTTTTGATTGATTCACATTGGATATATAGTTTATATTATGGTGCGAAAGCGGTCCTAGTTCTTTTTGAAAAGTATTTCTGGTTTCCTCATCAAAATAATCCCAATGGCTCATAAATACTTTTGTGATATCTACTGCAAGCGGAGAGTCAACATATACAGGTATATCTTCGATTTTTTTATGTTTAAAAAGTCGCGCAATGAAATATAAAACTTCTTGAGATCTTTCTAACGCGAATGCAGGTATAATAACTTTTCCACCGCGTCTTACAGTCTTATTTATTGCAATTTCTAATTTTTTCTCAGCGGTTTCAATAGCAGAGTGTGATTTTCCGCCATAAGTACTTTCTATTATAATGTAATCTATATCTTCAGGAATCTCCGGATTCTTTAAGTAAGGTAGGTTTGGCCGGCCAAGATCCACAGCATAAGCAATTCTAATTTTTCCTTTATTAGTTTCGATATCAATTACAGGAATTGATGCGCCTAGGATATGCCCGGAGTCATATAAAGTAAGGCCTGTACCCTTGGCTATATCGATAGTTTTGCGGTATTCAATTGGCCTAAGAAATTTTAAAGATTTTTCTGCATCAGCTTGTGTATAGAGCGGCCAACGAGGAAGCAATCCTCGTCTGCGATTAATTTTATTTACATATTTAATATCTTCTTCTTGTATATGTCCAGAATCTGGTAACATGTAGCGTAAGAGATCGCGCGTTTGAGGTGTAAGATAGGCTTTTCCACGAAACCCTTTTCGAACTAAAGTTGGAAAATTTCCGCAGTGGTCAATATGGGCATGGGATATAATACAGTTATCTATTCCTGAAGGTTCAAAAGGAAATTCAGAGTTTACCGCAAAAAATTCATCGCGCCTGCCTTGAAATAAGCCACAGTCAATTAAAATTTTTACTCTGTCTACAGTTAGTAAGTGCATGGAGCCAGTGACAGTGCGTGCTCCACCACAAAATTTTAGTGTAATTGGCATAATAGTAAATTATATAATATATTATTAAAAATAAAAGAGAAAAAGTGCAAAATTTTGAGTTTATAGTGTATACTTTATTATAAGCCACGGGAACATACGGAGAGAATCAAAAGAACTGAAGAACTGACGAACAGTCGAACCGTATCTATCCCCACAATCTTCCGTGTCTGGATCGTACCAGACGAAGCAAAAATATACGAAGAAAGGGGAGTCTTGTGTAAATTAGAACTTGACAAAACATAAAATATAGTTTATACTCTATATTAGATATAGTTTATAAACTATAAAAATTATGATGATATGGATAAGGAAAATAGGCAATTACAGCATAAGATTTTAAATATTTTTGCGAAAAAAACAAAAACATTCGCACTTACGGGTGGAACCGCACTCGAACTTTATTATTTGTATCACAGGTTTTCTGTTGATTTGGATTTTTTTTCACCGATATATGATGTAAAAGAGATAAATGAGATTGTAAAAGAATTTAAAAAAGAAACAAGGCTTAATATAAAGCTTGAATCAGAGTTTATAGCTCCAAATATGGCTAAAGTGAGATTTTATTCTGTCCCGATAAAAAGCACAAAAAGATCCCTAAAACTTGATTTTGTTGAAGATGTTATTTTTGATAAACCTAAAATAAAATATTTTGATGGAGTGCCTGTTTACGATGTGAAAATTATCTATTTGCAAAAAATCACAACTATTACGGGTTTAAGCATAAAAGAAAATGATGTGGGTGCTGAGATAATGGAGGGCAGGAGAAAAGCGCGAGATGTTTTTGATATTTATATGCTTTCAAAGAAAATTGAGCCGCTGCATTTATTTTTAAAAACACTGCCCCGTCAGATTCAAAGAGGCATGATTTACTGGTATCAAACATTTTCTAGACAGGATTTGAAATTTGATTTACTTGATATGGATATTTATATAAAAAACTTTGATTCTCGAGAAATGATTATTTATCTAGAAAACGAAGTCAAAAAATTTATGGCGGAGGAAATTGAATAATGGATATATCGAAATATTTTTGGGACTTAAATGATAAGGCCTTAAAGGAAACCAAAGTAATTCTTAAAGATCCAAATCATCCTAAATTTATTATTCGCTTGGTCAATTTATTTTCTCGATGTGATGAGCCAAAAATAATTTTTTCTGTTATTTCCAAAGACGAATTTATTAAAAATTGGACTAGGGTAAAATTATATTGGATTAAAGTTGAAAAGAAATCAGATTTTCGGCAGTGGTGGCAAACTGTTTACGATCAACTTTTGGAAAAAAAAGGTATTCAAAAAAAACATACATTTAAAGGGGCAGTACCAATATCATTTTTAAATATTGGAAAAACAATTAAAATTGCGCGCATAGAGAAAGGTTTAAGTCAAAAGGACTTAGCATTGGTTACCGGTATTGATCAGCCGGATATTTCAAAAATTGAAGAGGGCAAAAAGAATATTACGCTTAATACATTATTGTTGCTCTGCAAGTCTCTAGATATTAAAAAAATATCTTTATAATACCTTGACATAGCGGTATTTGTGTGATAAAAAATCTCTATGCAAGGTGTTGTTAAATTTAGCGATTCAGAATACCCCACATTACTTAAAACGATAAAATCTCCTCCCAAGCAGCTTTACTATAAAGGCAAACTAGATTCAGAAATTTTTGTAAATTGCTTAGCAGTTGTTGGTTCTCGCAAGATGACTACTTATGGCAAACAGGCTACGCAAAAGATAGTCTCTGAAATTGCAACTTTAGGCGTAACAATAGTATCAGGATTCATGTATGGGATTGACGCAACAGCGCATAAGGCAGCCCTTGAGGGAGGAGGTAGGACTATTGCTGTTATGCCTTGCGGTATTAATATGATTCACCCGGCATACCAAGAAGATTTATACACTCAAATTTTGAAAAATAATGGCCTAATTATTTCAGAATATGAAGGCGCTACCCTACCTCAGCTTTGGACATACCCACAAAGAAATAGGATTATTGCCGGGCTTTCTTTAGGCACGTTAGTTGTTGAAGCAGGCGAAAATAGTGGTTCATTAATTACTGCAGGTTTTGCTAAAAAATTTAAAAGAAAAATTTTTAGTGTTCCCGGGCCAATTAACAGCAGTGTTTCTTATGGTACATTACAATTAATTAAAGAAGGGGCAAGTGTTGTAAGTTCTGCTGAGGATATACTATTGCATTATGGAATAACAAATACTATTACTAAAGATGCGCGCTCAGGTAATCAAGATTTAAGCAAATTAGAGGCAAGCATAATTGAAACATTAAAAAATGAGCCGCAAGAAATAGATGTGTTAGCACGTAAACTTAAAGTTTCTGCCTCGCAAATTAGCAGTGCAATCTCGATTATGCAAATAAAGGGTTTAATACAGCAAGAAGGAGCAAAATTTTATGTTAATTAAAGTAATGTCAGCGGCAAATTTAGGGCTTCAAACTATTGCAATAGATGTAGAAATTAATGTTGCCTTACGCGGCCTGCCGATTTTTGAAATAGTTGGTTTAACTACTAAAGCTGTAGATGAGAGTAAAGAGCGTGTGCGTACGGCAATTATAAATTCAAACGTTGATTTTCCGGCAAAAAGAATTATTGTTAATTTAGCCCCTGCGGATGTTCCTAAAGAAGGGTCGTTTTATGATTTGCCAATTGCGGTTGGTATTTTAAGTTTAACTTTAGATGTTGCCTTGCCAAAGGATAGTCTGTTTTTTGGTGAATTATCACTAGATGGATCTTTGCGCCATGTAAAAGGAGCGTTGCTCTTAAGTTTATTTGCAAAAGAAAACGGTATCAAAAATATATTTTTGCCTAAAGCTTCTGCTAATGAAGCAGCAATAGTTGAGGGAATAAATATCTATGGCGTGGAAAATTTGAGCGAGCTTGTTGCTTATTTAATGGGAAATGTTAAGCTTGCGCCAGTTAAATATCGAGAAACAAAAACGATAGAGTTAGATGCGCAGGTCGAGTTTGATATGGCCGAGGTTTTAGGCCAAGAACAAGCAAAGCGAGCATTAGAGATTGCTGCAAGCGGTGGGCATAATTTATTTATGGTAGGAAGTCCGGGTTCTGGAAAGACAATGATGGCGCGCGCACTTCCGGGAATTTTACCGCCACTAACTGATGGTGAATCTTTGGAGGTAACTAAAATGTACTCAGCATCAGGTCATATGCCAGCGCAAGGTTCTCTAATAAAATTGCCTCCATTTCGTAGCCCACATCACACAACATCGCGCGTTGGTTTAATAGGAGGGGGTACTTATCCGCAGCCAGGCGATGTAAGCTTGGCGCATAGAGGGGTACTATTTTTAGATGAGCTAAATGAGTTTCCGCGTTCAGTGCTGGAAGTTTTGCGCCAGCCATTAGAAGACGGCTTTTTAACTATTTCAAGAAGTAAGAATAGAGTTACTTTTCCATCACGTTTTACATTAGTTGCTTCAGCCAACCCTTGTCCGTGCGGATATTTATATCATCCTAAAAAAGCTTGCAGCTGCAGCAGCCGAGAAATTAAAAAATATGCTAAGCGAATTTCTGGGCCGCTTTTAGATAGGATTGATTTGCACGTTGAGGTACCGGTAGTTGATATTAAAGAATTTTCAGAGTCAGAACAGGCTCAATCGCAAGAGCAGTCGAAAAAAATCAGGGAAAGAGTAATTAAAGCACGCCAAATACAGAAAGAACGGTTTATAAATGATGACATTTTTGTAAATGCAGAGATGCGCAATAAACATATTAAAAAATATTGTAAACTTTCAAAAGAAATAAAAGAATTGCTTAATCAGGCAGCAGTAACTTTTCAACTTTCTGCGCGGGCATATTTTAAAGTAATAAAAGTAGCACGCACAATTGCAGATTTGGATAATAGCGAGGAGATAGGTGTAAAACATATAGCCGAGGCATTGCAATACCGACCGAAAAATAAACAAGAATAATATGGAAACCGTTGAAATCGGCCGTATTGGTGAAAATATTGCAAGAAAATATCTAACAGCTAAAGGTTATAAAGTCGTCGATCAAAATTATAAAACTCCCTACTTAGAAATTGATTTAATCGCTACACACAGAGGTGTTCTTGTTTTTGTTGAGGTGCGTACAAAAATAGGTAAGGATTTTGGCAGCCCAGAAGAGACTCTTGATAAACGAAAAATGAAGAAACTCATAAAAAATGTTAATACTTACGTTGTAATTAATAAATATAATGGAGCGTGCCGCATTGATGCAATATGTATTGTGCTTAACGAAGATCTATCTCAAAACCGCCTAAATCACTACGAAAATATTACTGGGTAAACGAAATTCGTATTGCCTTGAAATATATGTATTTATAGTGTATACTTTATTATAAGCCACGGGAACATACGGAGAGAATTAAATGATACGTCGTATAGTTTCTGTGGTTTTAATTTTTACGCTAGCTTTTAGCCAAATAGGCTTGGGTTTTATTCAGGGTACGGTTACCGCACCCTTACAGGCGCCTATATTGTTAGGCATAACATTTGGACAGACACACGGGTCTGTCCCTACAGGTATCCAATTCAATCTAAACATCCCCAAAGGCACCATTCTTTCCCTAGACCAACGTAAAGATCTACAAACCAACATAAACTACTTCCTAACCGCTCTAACCATACAAGACTCTGAATTCTGGGTTAACCTTAACCCAAACCAACCTAACAGGCTCACAGGAACTAATCTATCCTACACAGACATGGGCAAGCATCTACTACTCCTAGACCTAAAGCTTAAGAAAGACACAGCCTTTAGCCTATTTCCCGGATTATCTACTGGAGCAACTACCTATTGGGAACGTGTGTTTGCCAAGGCAAAACAATTATCTAACCGACGAACTGACGAACTGAAGAACAGTCGAACTGTATCTATCCCCACAACCTTCCGTGTCTGGATAGTCCCAGACAAAGCAGAAGTATACGAAGACGGTAAAGGAAGCTGTGTAATTACCAAATCAACACTGAAAGTGTTACTGGAAAGTGAGTATCTACAACTCCCCCAGACCCCCTCTTTACCAAAGAGGGGGATAAAGGGGGAGTTTGATAACAACCAAGAGTTACAATCCTACTGCGAAGCTCAACTAAAAGAACTAATACTTCCTAACCTAACCTATAAAGTAAACCATGATCCATCATATGAGCCTTTAAGACAAATATACAATGCAATTATTCTTGCGAAGTGGTACAAAGAAAACGTATCCGCCAAAGGCGGACCCGCCTCAGGCGGGAAAAGTCAAAGCGAAAAGTTAGAAGAACTGACGAACCAGCGAACGGACGAACTGAAGAACGCCTTTTCTTCAATAATCAACACCAATAACCTAAACGGCCTAATCTCCAAAGAGCCTGTAACAAAAGAACAAATCTTTGCTGCTTATTTAGATTCTGTTAAGCAAGGGGAATACCACCTTACTAAGACTAACTACAATGAAGAGCTAAAGGCGAATATCAGGAGAAGTTATGTGAGTGGGGGTGTAGGTTTTGATCCTAAAAACTTTCCTGGTGTAACTGCAAATGGATCAATGCGTCTGGGTACATATATTCAAGATGCTGGTATTAATGTAAGAGTAGATCTAGGACAAGAAAGGTTAGAAAGAGACCTAGGTAGAGTTTTAGCTAGTGGTAGTTACAAAGGCGCAGCAGAGAGGTTCTTAAAAACTGGTGAGATGTATATGGCTGTTTCTGATGAGGTTCATTATCCCATAATTTTAATAGCTGGTGTTCCTCAAACATCTAATGCAATTCTTCAAGACCTAGACTTATCCAAGGGCCTAGCTTATTCAGAACAGAAGCGTAGGCATTTAGCATATACATTGTTAGATTTTGACCGTAGGATTCGTGCAAGTAGAGGTGGTAGCTATGAACAAAGATTAATTCTTGAAGCTGGTTTGAATTATGTCGGCCAAGAAACCGCTCTTTTATCAAGAGGCGTGCTTGATAGTTTGAATGTTCCTTCCGCGGATTATCTTAAGCTAGTTTTTGAATATTTGACTAGTGTTATTATTGAAAGCGTTACTACAGACAATCTCAAGCAAGATTTATTTACTTATTTATGTGAACATTTACCTATAGAAAGCGTTAGTGAAACAAGAATAGCAGATAGTGGTACGTCAGCTCAAAGGGTTAGTTATTTTATTGGCCAGCTTGGTTGGAACTTAAGGTATATTGCCAACAGGCCAATATTTGTAACTAATGCTGAACTATCTACGCCAGGATTAGCTGTTGTTACAGAGGCCATAACAGATGAAAGACGGTCAGAATTACAATTACAAGCAGCTGGTATTTTATCTGAAGATTATGTTGTTGAAGTAATAGCACCAACAACTGCTTTAGCTGTTCCAGAAGCTCAAGCATCAGAAAATGAAGAAAAACCGCAAAAATTAGGTATAGCCAGACGAGTTATGGATATGTTCTCTCTAAGAAATAGAGCCTGGCCTGTTACAAACCTACCGCTTGCTCAAAGGCTAAGAACATTGCTTCAAGAAGCAACTTGTCTTACTAATTCCCAAAGACAAGAAGCGTTTAGCCAAACAGCGCTGCTTATGAGTACTAACCGTGATAGAGAGCAAGCTGTTAAGATGCTAATTAATCTCACAAGACAGTTAGATATACAACCAGCTGTATTAGAATTACTCACTTACTTAGATACAGAAACAGCAACTTTAGTATTTATGAAAAGCTTTGCCAGGACTTCTGATGATGTGGTAAGCCTAATAACTTGGCTAAGTTTTTTAGACTCTGCAAGGGCTAGGCTTTGCCTTGCTCAATACAAAGGAATGCTTACTGAAGAAGTCCTTGCTAATCTACCATTATCTTGTTATGTTCTTGCCCATATGATGGAAACAAGAAGATACAAGCCTTACATTGCTGCTATTAGAACCCATATGAAAACTGAAGATAAGATTGCTGGGCTTGCTACTGTAGCTAGGCTTATTGTTTTAGTAGATACAATAAGGCAACAAGGAACTATAACTAGAGGCCAAACACAAACTATAAGCTTTCAAAAGAGTATTGATGACATAGAAGCAATACAAACTGAACTTAGTAGAAGTTATAATAAGCTGCAAGAATTAAAACAACAAGCCAGTGCTGCAGCTATAGCAAGAACAACAGATAGTGACTCACCGCAACAGATATACGCAAGAGAACTAAGAAGAGTCTCGGATATATGTATGCTTGGCCGTCTACCAGCAGATGTTGTTAAGGCACTAGCAGGCTTTGCCAAAGATAAAGGCATTGTTGCTTTTGATCTTTTGGTAGAGCTTATAACCGTACAAGAACCTCAGGCAATAGCTATTTTTGTTAATACACTAGGCCAAAACCAGCCTAGATTAGCTGTAGCTGGTTATGACTTATCGGATAAAATAAGATGCGTTGAATTTTTATCATTGCTCTTAGCTAGAATAAACCAGCCTAAAGCAGTAGGCACGCTTGATGTTATGGTTCATAATCAACAGCTATATGATCAAGACTCACGCAGATTAGCAGAACGTATTCTTCTCGGCCCGGCAGTAGAAGCGCTAGATCAAGCAAGAGAACTCCATGAGGCGCTTATTAAAACACGGCCTCAAGAATATAACACAGAGCTTGAATTCCAGCTAACTGGCGTGTTACTTGCAGCCGACTTGACTAAAGGCCAAAGAGAGCAAGCAGTTAAAAGATGTGCTCAAATCATCGAAACTACTGATGATAATTGGCATAAACTAAAAGCAGACTTTCGTGTGCTTATTGCTTTACGCACTGACTTAGATCAAGCGCGCAAAGATGCAATTGCTGAGTTGGGGAGGTTAAAGGCAATTGATGTAATGTTGGAATACCTAGAGTTAATAGAGTCGAAAAATACTATGCGTAAGGTACTACAAATTATCCGACTACATAAACAAGAAACTACAAAATATAGCGCTGAAATATCTACTAGCCTTAGACAAATAGCAGAACATCATCCTAAAAATTTTACAGAGGAACAGTGTAAAAGATTATGGCGGCTTTCCCGGGCAAAGGATGACATAGAAGATATCCTTGTCATTCTAGCGCAAAGAGGTAATGCATACGTTGTGAATGATTTAATTGCGTATGCCGAAGCTGCGATAAGTACTGATGAAGCTCGAAAACTTATGGACAAACATTTATTACAATTATTAAAACGCTCATTTAATCCAGAAATTGAACAATGGGCTACTTGGCGTAGAAATTTAATCAATATATTATCACATACTAATTTGGATTTTACTAGAGTTAATGCGCCTCATCTCCTAAATCTAATGATAGATACGGGTAGGTTAATTACACTTTTAAGTAATTTGGGGATGCCAGAAGATGTTGCAAGGCAGGTCAGTTTTCTTAATCCCGATGATGAAACAGATCGCAAATCTATTATTCGTAATCTTGGCGAGAGTCGTCATCCATTGATAGTCGAACCGTTAATTACGTGCTTAAGAGATGAAAACGAAGATATCCGCCACGCAGCTGCCCAGGCCCTTGCTAAAATTGGCCAGCCGGCAGTCGATCCTCTAATTGTGTGTCTGAGAGATGAGGATAAAAATGTTCGTCAAGCTGCCGTTAAGGCCTTTATTAAAATTGGTCGGCCAGCAGTCGAGCGTCTGATTGCATGCTTGAGATATGATAACAATTTGCTCAGTCAATCCGCTATCAAAGCCCTTGGCGAAATCGGCGATCCTCGTGCAGTTGAGCCTTTGATTAAATGTTTGAAGGATGAGGATGGGTCTGTCCGCTATAACGCCAGAGAAGCACTTATTAAAACCGGTCGGCCAGCAGTTGAGTCTTTAATTGAGTGTTTGAAAGATCCTACTGTTCGCGACTCTGCGATCGAATCCCTTATTAAAATCGGCAAAGTAGCATTACCTGCATTAGAAACAGCTTTTAATCGAGGTTCTAGGGAAGTCAGAAATGATATAGAGAGAATAATTCGCGATATTAATAACGCGAGGACTAAAACTCCTACCGGCGAAATATCGCGTGGCTACAGCGAAGAGGAACTTGCGCGGAAGAGGGAAGCAATCAAGGCAAACTCAAGCCAAGTAGCACAAGATAACCGCGAAGTTGTTGTTTTAGCGCATAGGCGAATACAGGCGTTGTTGGATAACAGAGGGGCTGAAATAGAAGCTTTATTGATCAACGCAGGCATGTCACAACAAGACGCGCAAGGTTTACTCAATCGCTTACGCGGCCCGCCACTAAAAACTGGCGAGGCCTTCGGTCTGCCTGAAGCTGAAACTTGTCCATTTAACTGGTTTAACGCCGAAGTAGAAAGCCCTAACCGTTACTTCTTAGGCGCTGAAAGTGCTCTTGCAATTAATCTAATACAATATTTAAGTGAAAGGGAGGGAGTGAATGGTTTACCAAATGACTTAATTGACGAATATATCCTCCACGAATTACTTGAAAATACAGACCTAGATCACTATCAAATCATCCGCCTAACTCAACAATTCTTTAACAGAGGTAAAGAGGGTCGTGACTGGCACGTCACCCCCGGCGCTCCTGACCAGGCAGATACTTGTGCTAGGAAAGGATATAAAACAATTTATTAATATGTTTACGAATCTAGCTATAACCAAACTTCTTAAAGCCGGGGTTAAGCCGGATACTGCGCAGTTGGTTGCGGGTAATCCTAGCGGTCAAGAAGCACTAGAAATTATAGCCAATCAAGCCCAAAAAGCCTTACCAAATCCAGGTCAATCTGGTACCAAAATGGCTTCAGTAGAGCCTACAGGTGGTATTGATTTATCACTAATTCAAATTGCTATTATTACTTAATAATATATACCATCTTTTTTGAAAATAAACTTAACAAACGGCGATTTAGAGTATATACTTTCTGGTACCAGCCAGAGGTAGATTTTTTTGAAATAATAAGTAAGTTAGGGTAAGTGAAATAAAAGTAAGTTTAGATAAGATAACAGATTATTCATAACTAAATTAAATGTAAAGAGATAGCAGCTTGCCTGTTAAGAATAAGTAAGTCTCAGTAAGCCAAGAAGTGCTTATTAACAGGAAATCCCTACAATTACATAAATCCTTATAAAACAATGTGTTATGGAATATATTGCTATTTATCGTAGTTAACATAAGATATATTATAGGAAGTAAAGCAATATAAAAATAGGCACCCAATTTATGGATGCCTATAGATAATTCTACTTTTATTTATTGTTTATTTTACTTCTTGCTGTATCATTTGTTGGTGATGCATTTTCATATGAATATTACCTTTATCTTTATTGTATTTCATTGGGCATCGGCCATTTGACATGCGCGAACATACATTCATGGCAATCATGTATCCTGCCAATATTAATAATATAACCCCTAAGATTTTTCCAAATAGTTTCAGGCCTTTTAACTCTGTTTTACTTACAGCCAAGAATACAAAAAAAGCCAATACGAGCATAAATACTGCCTTTATTATAGGCATAATTGCACAACAACATAACATATAGCCTCCTTTTTTATTTATACTACAAAGATTATAAATTATCTAGTTTAATATTTTTTAGCCGCATCTTTTTCTTTTTGCTAATGAATTTTTTATATTTTAGTCTGTTTTCTCTGGATATTTTTGTAGGTTTAGTTGCTACCCTCTTTTTCCCCTTTTTGTGCAGTTTTTTAAGTTTGATATCGAGCTTGTTTAGAGCATTTTTGAGGTTTTGGGTTTGGGAGCGCTCTCGAGTTTCTCTGATAGTTACCCTTGTGGGTATATAGGTAAGCTTCACAGCAGTCTTTTTCTTATTCTTATGCTGTCCACCAGGGCCGCTTGATTTAAAAAATTCAACCTTGATCGAGCGTTTATCAAACTCCATTATTAGCGTTTTCTAAAGTATAAATAGATAATTAGGGTAATCAATAGAGAGCTAATTAATAATAGATATTTTTTGAAGAGTGTATTTAGTTCAATACTAAAGATATTATTTTTTAATAGATCGAGGTCGCTTGCGATGCTATTTCTTACTGTAAGTAAAAGTAGGCCGTTTGACAGGCCATCAACTTTTTGAGCTATGCCTTGCAGGTTTATTAATACTTGTAGTAAATCAGTTAACTCTTTATCGTACAGGCCAAATTTAGAATAAAGTGTTTTATAAGCTAATTTAATTTTTGTTAAACTTTGGCAATTTAAGGAATTATTTAATGATTCAATTTCTTGTTTTAGGGATCTTGCATTAGTTATGTTTTCACTAACCACTGCTTGCAAGTCCTTCGCTTTTTCGCTATAAGAAATATAAGGATTAATAAATAAAAAAACCGTAGATAATACAAATATTAATAATTTCATTTTATTCATTATTATAAATCAATTTTTGAAGCAATATAGCTAACCAGAGGAATTTTAACGTAGTTTCCTATTAAACATTCAATAATACCATATAGTGAAATTAACATACATAAAAATGTTCCTAAAACACTTATTAGCCAGCCAATAAATGGTAAAATTCCTATAAGCATAAGAATTAGTTCAATAATAAATATAACGAGCCCTTGCTTAGCATGATATAAAACGAATTTATTATCTTTCTTGAGAATAAGCGGAATCAAACAAAGTATTGACAAATAACCCATTAAGGCAAATATTTTACCTTCTTTTATTTCATCATCATTCTGCATTTGATTCCTCTCTTTATTCTTATTGTATATACTACAATAGATTTTGTCAATAAAAAATCCCCCGCAGAAACTCTGCGGGGGATAAATTGCTTCCTTCTGATTAATTAGAAGGTTACTTTCATTGAACCGATAACTTCAGATGCTGTTTTGTGGTTTGTTAAGAATTGCCCACCGTTACCACTTTCCATAAATGCATTTCCGGGGAAGAATAATCCTCCTAATAGCCCGAATTGAACATCTTCAGTGTAGTCGTAAGTGATGTTTGCATCGAGTTCTTGTCCAAGATGATCGTGTGCATTCATAAAATATGCACGGCCGCCAAATAAACCATTTAAGATAACTCTATCACCTTGATTAAAACCCCTATTTAATCTGTAATAGCTATAGCCAAGGTCAACATTGATATCCTGTAATGGCGTAAAGGAACTTTTTAGCATCCATATGTGCATATTGGTTTGTTTGAATAAAGCATTGGCAATATGGCCAAATGTTTGATTTTCAAACATTGGATCCCATCCATTATATGTTTCTGCGCCTGAAGTTGATGATGCTGCATTTCCTGCGACAGGGGCGATAGAAGGATCTCTGTTAGCTGCTTTCGGATCACCAGAGAAAAATGCATAACTACCC
Organism: Candidatus Omnitrophota bacterium; assembly: GCA_040753015.1. Taxonomy (GTDB): domain Bacteria; phylum Omnitrophota; class Gorgyraeia; order Gygaellales; family JBFMHM01; genus JBFMHM01. The sequence goes on along the minus strand of JBFMHM010000001.1, from coordinate 125,988 downwards.
ATAAATTTTGGGTTGAATTTCCACTTTGGTATATCATAATTAACAGATAATTCAGTTGCCCATGCAGCTCTTGCTACACCATTTACAGTAGAAGCACCACTATCATTTGGATCTAACCGAGGATTGTATCTACCAACCTGGCCAGCAAGTTCAAATTGAACATTAAGATTTTCAGCTGGATCGAGGCTCACTCTTGCACCGAGCGTATGTACTTGATCATTTTTATTGATTTCACGGGTAGCGCCGGCTGCTGCTGAGAGTACACCGGTATCATCATTAACATAATCTTTACCACGGTATTTTCCAAAATAATAAATTTCAGAAAAAAATGGTATAGGTAAATCAAACTTATAGCCGGTATTTAAACCCCAGAGATCGAGATCATCGGCTAATGCAGGATCTTGTTCATCTAACTTTGCATATAAAAGATCCATTGTTAAAGGATCTAAATTAATAGTTGCTCTGATTGCATCAAACGATTTATCTTCGCTTAAATCAGGAGCAGGATTATAATAACCAAAATTGCCCCATCTGTTCATAACAGCGCCTTGTGGGCCGCCAGCTTGAGCTACTGTTGATGGGTTAGGTGCTGTAGCATAACCAGTTGTTGCGGCAAGATTTGTATCCCAATCACCAACAATCATGCCATTGCCGAATTGCATTCTTTGCCGGCCGATAGTTAATGTTAATGGTGCATAAAGGAATTCTTTTAACGTGGCATAAGCAAGATCAATCCTAACATTATCATCATTAGTATCGATACCGCTTCCTGCTTTATAGCCAGGGTTTCCATTAGCATGATTTGAATCAGTTCCTTTGTTACCCCATTTTCTTTCATTTAGAACTCTAACAGTTGCAGAAACATTATCAGTTAAATCAGCATCAAGTCTTACTCTGGCAGTTGTCATAAAATAATTTTGACCATTTTCATTCCAAGCCCCTGCGCCAGCCATTACGGTTGCTCCGTCATCAGTTTTGTCACCGACAAAATCAAATTGCCAGCGAGAGATGCCTCTCATCAACAAATCACCGCTTAGCTTAATATTTTGCACAGCGGCGTATGAGGGCATAGTTATAGCGATAAATGCAAGTATCGCTAAACATGCGATTAATAAACTTTTTTTCATTTGAATCCTCCACATTAAAAAAACGTTTGTTATATTTTAGAACTAGGGTTAAACCCTAAGGTATTTTCTTTTATATATCACTAGATTTTGATAACTCTAGGCGCATAATCTTTAAGAAAAAGATTTTTTCATCCCTCCTTTCTGCCATAATTTAAGTTATCTCTAGTGTTTAAAATTATATATTATATTTAATTTTTATCATATTAAATTGATATTGTCAAGTTTTTTTTATAAAATATATAAAATTTTTTAAAGTCAGCTTCAATGTTATTGATTTGCAATATCTATCTGTTGATCAAAAATAACAGTGTTATCTTCTCTGGTGATTATAATCCTTACTTGTCTTGTTGATCTAGGGGCGTTTTGTGATGTTGTTATTGGTGGTACTCTGGTATCTACATTTACATTAAGCAATATGTTTCTAACTAATTCTAGCCTGTTGTTATCCGGGTCTAATATTTCTACATTAATTGTACTAGGAGCATTATTGCTTCTTGCTTCAATATTTACTGTAACTGGTTGGGGCCTATCTCTTAGGTTGATATTAGCTGTAGCAGTTACAGAATTAATTATAACCTCGGGCCGAGGTGCTTCTTGGACTTGGATAATAACTGGGTTACTGGTATGGAGATAATTATTTGAGTCAGTTAGGCGCACGCTTACCTGGTGCGGGCCGAGATTTTGAATGCCGTTTTGGATACGTGTTGTAATTACTCGATTTTCACCCGCGGGAATAACTTCATTGGGTCTTTCATCAAAAAGATGAAAATTGTTATCCGTTACGATTAAGTGTCGTATGCTTCCTCCTTCATTTCCGATATTTTGCACTCTTGTAAGAATATCAAATGCTTGTCCTGTGTTAGCGGGATTAGGATTTATCTCAATAGGATTAATAATTCCAATTTGCGCTCTGGTTTCAATAACTTCTATTACAAAAGGAAATGGAGGTATTCTTGCGTTATCGGCAGTTTCAATAATTAAAAGCATATTTTTGAATCCTGGAGTAGGAAAACCATTTGGTGAACGTATTTCAATTTGTTCTTCTGATCGCGATCTTACAAGCCTATCAATATTATTTTGTAGTATAAAATTATTTCCTTGTGCTCGCAGTGTTGTAGATATAATACGTCCTTCGGCATTCCCGCTATTTCTTACTGTAGCCGTGACGGTAAAACCCTGATTTTGATTAATAGGACTAGCGATTACATTAGTAATTGAAAGTAGTGGCCCAGCTGCATTTCTAACTTTTATTTCAATATTTTTTTGTGTAATTATTCTATTCCTACTTTTTACAACTATTGTTAATGTTCGCTTCCCGGAATTGACTAATGGACGACATTCAATTAGCCCGGAATAAAAACTAGTTTTTGGAGATATGGTTCTTGCATTCGGAAAGCTTAGACGCCAAATAACTCCTTCGGGTTGGGTCTGTGCTTCTATGACATCAAAAGTAAGATTTTGCTTACCAATATTTTTTAATTCAACATTTATATTAAAAAGTTGGTTAGCCTCTGGTATTTGAGGATCAATAATAACTGAATTAATAATAAGATTTTGGTTATCTTGGTTTAAAATTCCTTGTGAGTATGCTGTAGTATTAATTAAACAAGTTAATACTACGTGTACAACAAAAACAAAAAATATTTTTTTCATGCAGCCTCCATTCATTATAATCTTACGTACTATCTATTGATTTGCAATATCTATCTGTTGATCAAAAATAACAGTGTTATCTTCTCTGGTGATTATAATCCTTACTTGTCTTGTTGATCTAGGGGCGTTTTGTGATGTTGTTATTGGTGGTACTCTGGTATCTACATTTACATTAAGCAATATGTTTCTAACTAATTCTAGCCTGTTGTTATCCGGGTCTAATATTTCTACATTAATTGTACTAGGAGCATTATTGCTTCTTGCTTCAATATTTACTGTAACTGGTTGGGGCCTATCTCTTAGGTTGATATTAGCTGTAGCAGTTACAGAATTAATTATAACCTCTGGCCGGGGTTCTTCTTGGACTTGTAGGATAATCGGGTTAACATCGTATCTATTTCCACTTGAATCAGTAAGCCTTACGTTGATTTGATGAGGTCCGGGATTTTGAATTATTGCATTAAGAAACTCTATTCTATAATTTCGTTCACCAGCGGGAATGCGTCCATTATTCGAAAGATTAACTTGAGGTTGCGGATTCATGAGATTATTGTTATCTATCGCTTCCGCCCGTTGTATAACACCCTCTGCGTTGCCTGAATTATTTACGGTTACGGCAATATTAAAAGGCTGGCCTGCGATAATGGAGTTAATTGGCTGATTTTGTAAATTTGTTATGGCAATGTTAGATATAGCAAGCTGGGGCTGTGGCCGAGGTGCTTCTTGGACTTGTAGAGCAACTAAATTATTGCCGGGAATAGAATTATTATTGTTATCGATAAGGGTTACCATTATCCTATGCTCACCAGGTTGTTGTATGCCGTTTGGAATACGGATTGGTATAGTTAGTTCTTGGCCGCGAGTAACAGTTACATTACGATTTGGCGCAGGCAAGGGTATTATTGCATTATTATCTCTGATTTCGATATTAGAGAGTATTCCATCTGCTTGTCCTTCTCTATTGCTTACTACGATAGAAATAGTAAAAGGTGTATTGGACGGCACTATATCGATTTCTCGGTTTTCTATCGTAGCAAATACGCGGGCAATAGAAAGATTAGGTAATCTTTGTGGCGCAGGTTCAACGACAATATGAAATGGCGTGCTTCGATAAACATTATTATTAGAGTCAGTTAGTTCCAAAATTATATCATATTCACCTTGCTGCATAATAAAACATTGTATATCTTTAGTAACAGTTTCGCCTGGTTTGATATTAATACGTTGTGATACATTTCTTCCTGTGCTTATAGGGTTGCCGTTTGGTAACAAAATTGTCGATGTATTTATTGTACCTAGGCCGTTTCCAGAATTCGTAATGTTTGCTGTTACTGTAAATAATTGATTCGCAATGATTGAATGGCTAGCTCGCGATATAGAAGATTCGTTAAAATTAGCTGCTATAACATTAAAAGTAAACGGTTCGCTTGAAATAGGCGTATTATTAATATCAAAAAATTTAGTAACTATAGTATGTTCGCCGGGATGCCTTATACCTTGGCAAGCTATATTTTTATTAATAGTAATATTGGGGTTTATTTCAAATCTTTCATTATTAGTGCCAATAGTATTATCGCCTTCAAAGATTCGTGACATAGTTATTGTAGCTGGACCATTGCCGGAATTTGTAATTCTTGTAGTTACGCCAAAAGGTTCATTGATACTGGGGCGACTTGGTGCTATCGCAATTATTCTAGGCTGGGGATTATCAAAGCTTGGCTGTGCTTGCGGTTCAGATATTTCTAGAATAACTGGATCAGAGTACGGACTATCAAAAATATGTTCTTGATGTTCTGCAGCACTGCTGTAAAAAAATCTAACACGTATTGTATGTCTTCCTGTTTGTAACGGCTGGCATTGAACCGAAATTGGGTAACTCTGATTATCGTTAGGAATTACGATGCGTCCGTGTTGTGCATTAACATTAAGAATTAGGTTAGGAATAACATTAAAATTATCTGTAACTTCTACTCTTTCTATTATTCCGTGCGCGGCACCAAAGTTTCTTGCATTAATATTAATAATAAATATATCCTCAGGTCGTAGGGGATTAGGATTTATTTCTATGGGATCAATAATATCAATACTAGCTCTTCCGGCTGGTTGCTGAACTTGTGGGGCGATTACTTGTAAAGGAACTGAATTATTACCCGGGATAATGTTATTATTGCCATCTCGTAGTTGTAAAGTTATTGTATGCTGGCCTTGTTGCTGAATAACTATATTACGAATAATTACTTCACAACTAGTTGCTTTATAAGGCATACGGCCATTATTTTGAACTTCAATTGTATTGAGCGGTGGATTAATACGCTGCCCATTATCTGAAAGTTCAAGTCGCGTTATTCTACCTTCAGCGTTACCGCTATTTGTTACGATCGCACGAATATTAAATGGCTGCCCCGCGCGAATTTCATTGATTGCTTGTTGATTTTGATTTTGTAAACTTATTTCCATAGAAAGCCTTGGCATAGCCACGGGATTACCTTTTGTATTATAAGGTTGTTTCTTGATTTGTGCATCAGCGGACATAGTGCCCAAACAAATTAAAGTTATAGAAACAACCAAACTAAAAAATATTTTTTTCATTTTCTCCTCCGGGTTAACTCTGCATCCATTTTGGAAGACAAGAGTGGGTTGCTTGAGAATAAAGTATTTCAGGTGCTATATCAATTTCATTCCCCCACATAAGTGTTTTAACTTCAGGATCAATAACAAAATTTTTAAAAAAAGATAAATCCTCGAATTTTTTAAAGACTCCTTTTTTATCAATATAAGACGCAAAGTCAACTACGCCACTTTTACCGTCTTCAAAAGTAAGTCTTATTTTGTAATCACCTAAATATTCTGCTTTTTTTAAATCTATCATTGCCTTCTCCTAATTTAATGGCTCAATAAAATCTTGATATCTCAGGCATTCTAATATCCTCTTATTTTTGCAATATATTATACCACAGATTATTTATTTTTTAGAAAATTTTCTAAATTTTTATAAGCGAGGGCTATTTGTTCTAAGGATAGGCCGCTGCCTTGAGCGATTTTTAATTTGTCTTCGGGATTTAAGATATCTTCTGGGCCGTGGGAATCGGAGTCAATAGAAATTTTTGCTTTATATTTTAAAGCAAGTTTTGCAATGTGTCCGTTAGTTAATGAGTGGCCGCGGCGGGAAGTAATTTCTAAAAATGTGCCTTTTTTTACAGCAAGTTTTACATCTTCTTTACTAATTAATCCGGGGTGGGCTAAAATATCTACATCAGCTTGAATTGCTGCGCGATTTGTGCCGGGGATTACCGGCTCAACTATAGTTTCTCCGTGGCCAATAATAATTTTTATTCCACGGGAACGAGCATATTCTGCAAGCGGCAGGAACTGGTCAGGTGGAATGTGACTGAGTTCTACTCCTGGTAAAACTTTAATTTTATTGTTCCTAAATGAATTTGTGAACTCTAGAATTGAACTGCAGACAAATTCTATGTTTGAACGGTCAACATGGTCGGTTATGGCAATTATTTTGTAACCTTTTTCTTCATATCGACGGGCAACTTCGCTTGGAAGTAAATGCCCATCACTTAATATTGAATGCGTGTGTAAATCAAACATAAATTATTTGTATTTGATTTTATCTTAATTCTTATTTCTTAACTCTTAATTCTGTATTTATGTGCCCCCGGGACGATTCGAACGCCCGCGCGCGGTTTAGGAAACCGCTGCTCTATCCTATTGAGCTACGGGGGCATAACTTAGTCTATCCTATTGTCCGCCAGAGGCGGATCAGCCTTTGGCTGAAGCTACGGGGGCATAACTTAGTCTATCCTATCAGCCTTTGGCTGAAGCTACGGGGGCGCTATTCGCCTTCAAACTCAACAAATGAAACAATCGGATATTTGCTTAATTTCTGGCGGCCTTTTAAATCAACAAGCTCAATTAAAAACTCTATACCAATGATCTTTCCGCCGACACTATCAATTAAATCGCAAACTGCTTTTACTGTACCCCCGGTTGCTAAAAGGTCATCGATAATTAAAACTCGTTCGCCTTTTTTAATTGCATCTTCATGTATTTCTAAAGTATCTACGCCGTACTCTAGCGAATAGCTAATGCTTTTAGTTTTATATGGAAGTTTCCCTTTTTTTCTGATTGGTACAAAACCAACACCTAGCTTATAGGCAATTGCCCCGCCAAAAATAAACCCTCGCGCTTCAACGCCAGCAACTTTATCAATTTTTACATTTTTAAATTGTTTCGCCATTAAGTCAATTGCTTTTTTAAAAGCAATTTTATTTTCAATTAACGTAGTAATATCGCGAAAAATTATTCCTTTTTTCGGGAAGTCGGGTATATTACGAATATATTTTTTAAAATCAGATTGCTTGCTCATTTTAATATACCTTTTGTTCTCTATTTTCTTGATTTATCATGTTTTTTAATTTTGAAAGTGCATTTTCTTCGATTTGCCTTATTCGTTCACGAGAAACTTTAAGTTTATTAGCTACTTGTGCAAGCGTCATTGGTTTTTGATCGATTAGGCCAAATCGTAGATTTAGAACCTTTTTTTCTTTATCAGTTACCTTTGCTAATAAATTACCTATACGTTCATGTTTTAAAAGCTTGGTTACTTCTTCGTCTGGGCTGGCTACCTGGGTATTTTCAACGAGGTCTATAATTTGGCCTTCTTCGTTGTCGCCAATAGGGGCTTCTAGGGAACCTGTTTTAATGACCCATTTGCTAATTTCTTCTACTTTTGATATTGGTACTTGCATTTTTTTTGCTATTTCTTCTTGTAATGGTTCACGGCCTAACTTTTGTTTTAAATCATTAATTGTCTTTTTCCATTGCACGAGCTGATCGTTCATATAAACAGGAACACGGATTAATTTACCATGATCGGCAATAAAACGTGTTATTGCTTGTCTTATCCACCATGTTGCATAAGTAGAGAAGCGAAATCCTTTTTTATGATTAAATTTGTCTACTGCTCTCATTAGCCCTATATTCCCTTCTTCTATCAAATCCATTAAAGGAACGCCAAAATGAATATAGCGCTTTGCAACATTAATAACAAGCCGTAGGTTTGACTGTATCATCTTTTTACGCGCGGCTTTATTGCCTTTTTTAATTTTTATTGCAAGTTCAATTTCTTCCTCAGGTTTAAGAAGAGGGATATTCTTTATTTCTTTAAGGTAAGCGCGTATCGCTTCCATGTTACCTCTTCAATACTGCTTGTGCAGCTGCTAGGCGCGCAATTGGCACTCTAAACGGCGAACAGCTGACATAATTCATTCCAACCTTGTGGCAGAATTCAACCGATTGTGGTTCGCCGCCATGTTCACCGCAGATGCCTATTTTTAAGTTTGGTTTTGTTTTTCTTCCGCGTTTAATGCCGATATCAATTAATTCACCTACGCCATTCTTATCAATACTTTGGAATGGATCACCCGGCAAGATTCCTTTATTCAGATAATCTGGCAAAAACCCGCCAATATCATCTCTTGAAAAACCAAAAGTCATTTGTGTTAAGTCATTTGTGCCAAATGAGAAAAATTCAGCGCTTTGAGCGATTTCGCTTGCCATTAAGGCTGCGCGCGGAATTTCAATCATTGTGCCGACCATATAATTAAGTTTCTTCATTCCGTATTTTGCAAGAACTTCTTTATATATGGAAGTAATCAGTGTATATTGATTATCAAGCTCTTTTTTATCGCAGACAACAGGAATCATTATTTCTGGCTCAACTTTTAATCCCGCTTTTACTAACTCTGCTGCAGACTCTAGAATTGCGCGTACTTGCATTTTAGTTACTTCTGGATAGGTTACGCCAAGCCTTACCCCGCGGTGGCCCATCATTGGGTTTGATTCGTGTAATGCTTCTGCGCGTTTTTCAAGCTGTTCCATTGTAATATTTAAGCTTTTTGCGAGCTCTTCTAGTTTATCTTTTTCTTTTGGAATAAACTCATGAAGCGGCGGATCAAGTAGTCGAATAGTTACAGGATAACCTGCCATTGCTTCAAGCGTTTGTTTTATATCATGTTTTACGTGAGGAAATAATTCATCAACTGCTTTTTGGCGCTCTTCTTGTGTTGATGAAACAATCATTTTACGAAGTTTAAAAAGCGGTTCATCAGAACCAGCACCGTAAAACATATGTTCGGTTCTAAATAAGCCAATGCCTTCTGCTCCAAAGGCGCGGGCTTTTTTTGCATCTTCTGGAGTATCAGCATTTGTCCGGACTTTAAGTTTACGAATACCATCAGCAAGTTTTAAAAAATCATTAAGCAGTTTATTTTCTTCGGTTGCATCTATCATTGCAAGCTTGCCTTCATAAACAGCGCCTTTTGTGCCGTTTAATGTGAGCCAGCCTCCTTCTTTGATAATTTTTCCATCTACGTGTAATTCTTTTTTATGTGCGTCTACCTCTAATGCGCCACAACCTACAATGCAGCATTTTCCCCAACCACGGGCAACAAGCGCTGCGTGCGATGTCATGCCGCCGCGCGATGTAAGAATTGCTTGTGCTGCACGCATGCCTTCGACGTCTTCAGGGTTTGTTTCTTCACGCACTAAAATTACTTTTTTACCTTGTTTTGCCCATTCAACAGCATCTTTTGCATTAAACACAGCCATGCCAACAGCACCACCTGGGCCTGCAGGAAGCCCTTTTGCAAGCGGTTTAACTTTCAATTCTTCTTTTGGGTCGATCATTGGATGGAGCAATTCATCAAGCTGTGACGGTGTTACTCTAGATACAGCTTCTTCTTTTGAAATGAATTTTTCTTTATGCATATCTACTGCCATTTTAACAGCAGCAGGCCCGTTGCGTTTTCCAACGCGGCATTGCAGCATATAAAGTACGCCATTTTCAATTGTAAACTCAATGTCTTGCATATCGCGATAATGATTCTCGAGGCGTTTTTTAATTTCGAACAATTCTTTATAGAGCTTAGGCATTGCTTTTTCTAGGCTAGTCAATGCTTTGTTTTGTTCATTTTTTGAATCTTCGTTTACTGGCGCGGGAGTTCTAATGCCAGCAACAACGTCTTCACCCTGAGCATTAATTAGATATTCTCCGTAAAATTTATTCTCACCATTTGCTGGATTTCTGCTGAATGCAACACCAGTAGCGGATGCATTGCCCATGTTTCCAAACACCATAGATTGCACGTTTACTGCTGTGCCCCATTCTTCTGGTATGCCTTCGATTTTGCGATAGGAAATTGCTCTTTTGCCATTCCATGATGCAAACACTGCGCCAATGCCACCCCAAAGTTGCAAATAGGGGTCATCAGGAAATTCTTTACCTAGAACTTCTTTAATCTTTGATTTGTAGGCAGAACAAATTTTTTTTAAATCTTCAACAGTTAAGTCAGTATCTTGTGTACAACCTTTTTCTTCTTTAACCGTATCCATTATTTTTTCAAGTTGTTTACGAATACCTAAATGATCGCTTTTTGGTTCAATGCCTGCTGCTTTTTCCATAACAACATCAGAGTACATTGTAAGAAGCCTTCTGTAGGCATCATAGGCAAATCTTTCATTGCCAGTTTTTTTAATTAATCCGGGTATTGTTTTTTCTGTAAGGCCGACATTTAAAACTGTTTCCATCATACCCGGCATTGATTTTCTTGCGCCAGAACGCACTGAAACTAAAAGTGGGTCTTCGGTTGAGCCAAATTTTTTACCCATTAAAGTTTCGACTTTAGCCAGAGATTTTTGCACTTGGGCTTTTAATTCTTTTGGGTATTTTTTTCCATTTTTATAGTAATATGTGCAAACTTCAGTTGTAATTGTAAAACCGGGCGGAACAGGAAGCCTTAAATCTTTATGTCCTGCCATTTCAGCTAGATTTGCCCCTTTTCCTCCGAGTAAATTTTTCATACTTGCGTTACCATCTGCTTTTCCACCACCAAAGAAGTAAACATATTTTTTTGTTGCCATTTTTTCTGCCCCTTTCAATTTGCGTAGGGAGCGGTTTGTAAACCGTTTCCTACATTTATATAATTATTTTTTCTTCAAAATATTTTTTTAAGTTATTAATATCTATTCTGTCTTGTAACATTGTGTCGCGATTTCTAATTGTAACTTTTTGATCTTCCGTTGATTGCACATCTACTGTTACGCAAAAAGGCGTTCCTATTTCATCTTGCCTGCGGTAAAGTTTTCCAATTGCTCCAGTATCATCATAAATTGTAATAAAATATTTTTTCAAATCAAGTGCGATTTTTTTTGCAAGCTCAACTACTTGCGGCCTATTTTTCAAAAGTGGAAAAACAGCAATTTTATATGGGGATAGTTTATGGTGCAATTTTAGGACTACTCGCGTTGCCTCTTTTACTTCCTCTTCGCAATACGCATCAACTAAGAATGCAAGCGTTGCCCGGTCAACTCCTCCAGAAGGTTCTATAATATAAGGTAAGAATCTTTCTTTCGTTGCCTCATCGAAATATTCTAATTTCTTTCCGCTGAATTCAGAATGTTGTTTTAAATCAAAATCTGTACGGTTGGCAATTCCTTCAAGCTCTTGCCAATCTCCGCCTTCAAAGGGGAATTTATATTCAATATCAGAGCAGGCAAGAGCATAGTGTGCAAGTTCATTTTTTTCGTGCGGCCTAATCCTTAAGTTTTCTTTTTTTATACCTAAACTGGTATACCAATTGAATCTTGATTCTATCCACTCATTATAATATTTTTCCGCAGCCTCTGGCTTAACGAAATATTCAATTTCCATTTGTTCGAATTCGCGCGTGCGAAAGGTATAATTTCCCGGAGTAATTTCATTGCGGAAAGATTTTCCAATTTGGGCAATTCCAAAAGGAAGTTTTGGATGCATTGAATCAAGTATATTTAGAAAGTTTACAAATATTCCTTGGGCAGTTTCTGGGCGAAGATAAGCAATTGATGTTGCGTCGCTAACTACGCCAATCTCGGTTTTAAACATTAAATTAAACGGCCGGCCTTCTGTAAATTCTTTGCCGCCACATTCCGGACAGATTCCTTTAATCTTATCGGCCCGTAAGCGTTTTTTACACGTCTTGCAATCTACTAAAATATCTGAAAAGTTTTTTGTGTGGCCTGATGCTTCCCAAGTTTTTGGATGCATTAAAATTGCGCTATCTAGCCCATACATATCAAAGCGGTCATAAATGCTTGCCTTCCACCAAGCGCGTTTTACATTATTTTTTAATTCTACGCCTAGTGGGCCATAATCCCAAGTATTTGCAAGGCCGCCATAAATTTCTGACCCTTGAAAAATAAAACCCCGGCGTTTACATAATGAAATTATTTTTTCCATTGTAAAAATTTATAAGTCTTTTTCTTTTATGTTTGAATTAAAACTGTGAGCTTTATCGGGAAATTTTTGTGATTCCACTTCAAGCTTAAAATCATTTACTGCTTTTTCAATTTCTTTCGATAAATCTACGTATTGTTTAACAAATTTTGGTTGAAAGCGTTTAAACAAACCAAGTATATCATAGGTAACTAGCGCTTGTCCATCACAATTTAAACCTGCACCAATTCCAATCGTTGGTATTGATAGCTTAGATGTAATTATTTTTGAAACAGTATCTGGAATGCATTCTAAGACAATTGAAAAACAGCCAGCGTCTTCTAATTTTTTCGCTTCATCAATTAATGTTTTTGCACTTTCGATATCTTTGCCTTGCACTTTAAACCCGCCTAATTTATCAGCGGTTTGCGGAGTAATCCCGATGTGCCCCATAACAGGAATATTTTCTTTTATAATTTCACGAGTTACTTCGATACAATTATCAAACCATTCTAGTTTTATCGCATCACATTTTGCTTCATCGATAAAGCGTCTTGCGTTAACCGTAGGGGCATATCGCGATGTGCCCTTACCTAATTGATATGCCTCATAAGGCATATCACCAACGACGAGAGATTTTTTTACAGCGCGTGTAACTGCTTTTGCAGCAACCAACATTTCGCTCATTCCGATTTCGGTAGTGCTGTTAAGTCCAAGTACAACATTTGCTAAAGAGTCCCCTACTAAAATTATATCAACTCCCGCTTCATCAATTATTGATGCAAACGGGTAATCATAGGCGGTGAGCATGGTAATTTTTCGCTTGCCTTTTAACGACAGGATATCTTCAATAGTTAATTTTCTATCCATTCATTATTTTTATTATATCTTTTTTTGTATAAATATATGCGTCTATTTTTTTACCGCCTATAGCAGATATCATTTTTAGAGCTTTATCTTTTCCTAAAACAAAAGCCGCTGTTGCTAAGGCGTCTGCGGTTATGCAATCATTCGTAATAATGCTTACTGACACGATATTTGATTGGGCTGGTTTACCCGTTTTTGGATTAATTATGTGCTTTGGTTGTTGATAAGTTCCGGAAGTAGTTATTGCTTTATTTTCCAAAGATATAATTTTCAAGACATCTTTTTCTATATAAGGATTTTGTATACCAATTTCCCAAGGTTTATCTTTTGACTTTTTTCCTAAACAGTAAATATCTCCTCCAGCATTTATAAGCATTGAACTTACGCCTTGTTTCTTCACTAGTGCAACAACTTTATCCAAAATATAGCCATCACCAATTCCACCTAAGTCAATATTTATGTTAGGATCTTTTAGGGTAACAGTTTGATTTTGTTTATCAATTATAATTGCGCTAAGCCCTCTTGACTTCTTGCCAAGCTCCGCCGTGATATCAAATGCGCCATTAGTTAGATCATAAAAATATTTTGCTTTTTCAATTATCTCGATTGTTTCTGGTTGCACTTTTAAAGAGCGCTTTTTATTTAGCTCGTAGATATCAGCTCCCTCTTTAAACTTAGTTGTAATATCTTCTAAACGTTTTATTTCACTAAATGCAGTTTTTATTGCATTTTTATCTGGTGAAACTATCTCAACAAAAGTTCCTAGCATCATTTCTCTTTGACGGTATAATGTTGGCTCTTCCGTTTGTGCAAAACAATTAATTGCCAATAATAGTAATATAAAAGATATCCAAATGTTTTTCCTCATTTTTTAATTCTCCTTAATAATTCATTAACCTCTAAGGTATTTAAGACATCTTTTTTTTCTAACCATGCGCGCCGGGCCACCATTATGCCAAATTTTAGTGAAGTTAATTGTTCATAAATATGTGAATCACTTCCAATAGCTAGCATTACTTTTTTTTCTTTGGCCATTCGGGCATTTATATCATTAAGGTCAAGCCTGCTCGGAGATGCGCTGACTTCTAGGGCTGTATTAGTTTCGCTGCATATTTTTAGTATTTGTTCAAAATCTAAATCATAGGCTTCTCTTTGTCCCCAAAGCCGGCCGCTGGGATGAGCAATTATATGGACATATTTATTTTGGCAAGCCATAACTATTCTTCTTGTAAGCCTCTCTCTTGATTGCTTAAAGCCCGTATGAATTCCTGCAACAACAACATCAAACTGTTTTAAAACTTCATTTGGATAGTCTATTTTTCCATTGCTATCAATATCAACTTCTGTGCCAAAAAGAATGTTGAAATTCTTGTTTTTTTTATTTAATTTATCAATTTCTTTTCTTTTCTTTTTTAAGTCTGCTATTGATAATCCGCGCGCAATTTTTAGACTTTTAGAGTGGTCCGTTGAATTAATGTATTTAAGCCCTAATTTTTGCGCCGTTTCGGCCATTTCTTGGATTGTGCTTTTACCGTCAGACCATTTTGAATGCACATGAAAGTCACCGATTATATCTTTAAGTTCAATTAGTTTCGGCAGTTTATTTTTTTGCGCTGCTTCAATTTCTCCTCGGTCTTCTCTTAATTCTGGTTCAATATATTTAAGCCCAAGCGTTTTAAATAATTCTTCTTCTGTTTTACCGGCAATTCGTTTATTATTCTTCCCCTTCGCAGAGAATATGCCATATTCATTAATTTTAAAATTTTTTTTAATTGCAAGTTGCCGCAGTTTTATATTAAATTCTTTTGATCCAGTAAAATAAATTAAAGCTGCGCCGTAAGAGCTCTCTTCTAGGACTCGTAGGTCTACTTGAGTATTGTCGCTTGTTAAGACAGATGATTTCGTTTGGCCTTTGGCAATAATTCGAGTAACCTGTGGTAATTTTGTAAATGCATCCATAACTTCGTGAGGTTTTTTTGAAATTACCAGAATATCGATATCGCGAATACTCTCTTTACAACGGCGGAGAGAGCCAGCAGGCATAATTTTTTTTATATATGGTATTTTTTTTAACTCTTCAATAAATTCATTTGCAATTTTTATTGCAGTTGCTAGTGGCATTCGCTCTTTGCCCTTTTTAAATATTTCAATTCCTTTTAAAATGTTATAAATTGTTTTTTCTTTTATGCCTTCTAGTTTTAGGAGTTGTTTGGTTTTTGCCTTTTCTTGAAGTTCTCCAATGTTCTTAATTTTTAATTTATCATAAAATAGTTTTATTTTTTTTGGTCCAATACCAGGTATATCTAACATTTCGATAAGGCCGTAAGGAACGGTTCTTTTTAATTCATCTAGAGATTTCAATTTTCCAGTTTTTGCGATTTCCCTAATTTTTTCAGCCAGGTCTTTGCCAACCCCTGGGATTTTATCTAGCCTATCTTCATCTACTATTTTTTTTAAATCTTCATCAAGCGATTCAATATTTAATGCAGCCCGTCCGTAGGCGCGTATTCTAAATACGTTATCTCCTTTTAGCTCAAGAATTTTAGCTATTTCATTAAATATATCTGCAACTTGTTTATTCAGCATATTTCAAAAATTTTATACTTCTAGGATGTTTTTCTAAATGAAAATCAAAAAAACTAAATAAGAGTTTATTCAATTCATTATGTATAGCAGGCATTAATTTAAGGCGAAGTGATCCTGGCCAGTCACTTTTTTCGATATGTTTTAAAGATGCAATAGTACCTCCAAGAATTGGATTTGCATTTTTATCCCGCGTGGAACAATTTTGACAAAGCAGCCCGCCTAACCTTAAACTGAATAAAGCGCAGTTTTGCCCGATATCGTTGTTGCATGACAAGCAAGAGTCAATATGAGGTTTAAACCCCGATAATTTTAATAGTTTAATTTGGAATATATGCAGTGAATTAAGCGCATCTTTTGTTGATAAAGCAATTAAACTCTTATTTAATAAATCAAACACAGCTTCATTTCTTTCTTCAAGCGGCATGATTAGGTCAATTAATTCAATTAAATAAAATGCTAAAGACATTATTTTATGATTCGTTTTTATAAAATCAAAACTTTCTTTTAAATCACATTGATCAATTAGGTGTATAAGGCTACGTTTTTGATAAAAAACAATTTCATTTAAAGAGCCGATTTCAAGGCTTGAGCCGAATTTTTTAGGGGTTGTTCTTATACCTTTTAGTTCTCCCTTTATTTTACCAAAATTTCTTGTTAAAAAAGTCGCTAGTATGCTTGTTTCGCGTAAATCTTTTTTATTTAATACAAACGCTTCAGTCTTAACAATAGCCATTATCCTTGATTCTTAATCTTTATAACTTTATTTAGAATTTTTTCTTGTTTTTTATGCATTATTTCTGCCTCTTTCCTTGTTTTATCGTTAAAACCAGTTAGGTGTAATATGCCGTGAATAATATAAAGTAAAATTTCTTCTTCTATGCTTTTATTATAGATTTTAGAATTATCCTTTGCGGTATCAACAGATATTATGATGTCGCCATCGAAGACTTTTACCTTCTTTTTAATAAATTCAGGTTGGTTTATTTCAAAGCTAAGTACATCTGTAGGATAATTTTTTTTATGATAATCTTTATTTATTTTTTTTATTTGATTATTAGAAATAAGCGAAACTGAAAATGAATAGTTTTTAAATAATTTAATTTTCTCTAACTTTTTTATTGCCTCATTAATTATTTTTTGGTTTAGGCAAATTTTTTTCTGTATGTTTTGCAGCTTTATTTTCATCAGGATATTCTATTCTTGTATGATATACGACATTAAGAAGGCGGATAAAAGTTTTGGCAATTTTTTCTAAGTCTTTTAAGGTTAATTCGCATTCATCAAGTTGGCCGTCAGTAAATTTATTATTAATTATTTTATGTACCGTTTCTTGAATTTTTGAAGGAGTTGGATCTTCTATTGCGCGAGTTGCAGCTTCAGCAGAATCTGCCAAAAGAACGACCGCTGTTTCAATAGTTTTTGGTTTCGGCCCTTGGTATCTAAACGCATCTTCTTTAATATTCTTATCTAATCCCGTTTCTTGCGCTTTGCGATAAAAATAATAGATCATGCTTGTGCCATGATGCTGTTCAATAAAACTTGAGATTATAGGATTAATCCTATATTTTTTTCCAAGGTTAATGCCTTCTTTAACATGGTTCATGATAATCATCCTGCTTAAATTCGGAGAAATGTTATCATGTTTATTTGTTTTAAGTTGGTTTTCGTTGAAATATTCAGGTTTGGCTAGTTTGCCAATATCGTGATAGTATGCGCCTACCCTGGCCAAAAGAGAATTGGCCCCTATTGCATCACAAGCAGCTTCGCTAAGATTGCCTACAATAAGCGAGTGGTGATATGTGCCGGGTGCTTCTAATGTAAGTCTTTTTAGCAGAGGATGATTAAAATCGGTCAGTTCTAATAAACTTATATCAGTTAAAACGCCGAATAGATATTCAAAAATTGGCAATGTACCTAGAACAAAAATACTTGATAAGAAGCCATTTAATATACTAGGCAGAATCGAGCGCTTAAAATCTAAAATTTGAAAATCATTAACAAATAAAATACATATAACTTGAACTATCCCAACTATGATCCCTGCATTTATAATTTGTATGCGCCTTCTCGCCTTAAAGCTTAGGATAACGCTCGTGATGCCAGAAATTAAGAATATTAAAAATAAGTAAAGATCGCTTCTAATAAAAAGTGATACTAGTATGGATGATATAATTGTCATTAAAAATGCAATATTGAGGTTATTGAATAATAATGTAGCTAACATTGCAATTGCAGAAATTGGAATAAAGTATGCCGAAAGCTTATTTTCTATAATTAACTTGCTTGCGAAAAGAAGGAGTAAAATTAAAAGACTAAACTGATATAAGTTATATTTTATTTTTTTAGATGAAAGCCATAGGTAGCTTAGGATACCAATAATAAAAAACACAACAAGCATGTTAAAACCTAAAAGATAGGCTGATGTTAGCAGGATAAAATATCCAATAAGCGTAGATATTTTATTTTTACTTTCCGGAAGCAATCTTTGCATAAAAATTATTTTATTGTATTAGTTGTTCCATCAATGTTGTGCGGCCCTAATTCTATCTCTAATATATTTATCTGGCGATGTGTTTTATTTGACGGCTGTTTTTCTTTATCGCTGGGAGTTCCTGTAATATAACCGCAGTTGCCAGATATAGTTTGATCAACACGTTCTTTTTTTATAGAATAAGTCCGCATAAGACAACCCGATACAAGCAGTACAGTGAACATCATTAACAAAAATATATTTATATTTTTCATAATTCTCCTCGTATGTGCCTCTACTTTATATCAATTCCTAATTCCTTTAATTGTTTTATGTCTACTGTGCTTGGGGCTTCAGTCATGGAGCATGCTGCTTTCTGTGTCTTTGGGAATGCGATCACATTCCTTATAGTCTCAGAATTACAAAGAATTGCAAGTAGTCTATCTAGTCCAAAAGCAAAACCTCCATGCGGCGGCGCGCCATATTTAAACGCCTCAAGCATAAATCCAAATCTTACTTTTGCCTCTTCTTTATTTATACCAATTATTTCAAAAATCTTTTCTTGTAAATCTTGACTATGTATCCTGATTGATCCAGATCCAATCTCTTGGCCGTTTAATACAAGATCGTAAGAGCGGGATTTTATTTTCGATAGATCATCCAGGCACAGTTTATCTAATTCTTCGATTGCTGGTGCTGTAAATGGATGATGTTCGGATTCCCATCTTTTTTCATCTTCATTGTATTTAAATAGCGGAAAATCTACGATCCATGTAAAACTAAATTCTTCTTTTGTCTCAGGCCGCAGGTCTGGTTTATCAGAATTATATTTTGATATTGCTTCATCATATGTTATTTTCCTAAACGGAGTTTTTATATCAATGCCTTTTACCAGTTTAAAAATTTGTTTAAAAATTTCTTCAATTATACAATAGATATCGTTTTCATCGACAAATGACATTTCTAGGTCGAGCTGTGTAAATTCTGGTTGCCTATCTGCTCTTAAGTCTTCATCGCGGAAACATTTCGCAATCTGAAAATAACGATCCATTCCGCCTACCATAAGGATTTGTTTAAATAACTGCGGAGATTGCGGCAGGGCATAAAAATGTCCTGGGTTTAATCTTGATGGCACTAGATAATCGCGCGCACCTTCAGGCGTAGACTTGGTTAAAATTGGCGTTTCTACTTCTACAAAATTTTCTTTTAAAAGTATTTTGCGGATTATATTGCAAACATTTGACCTGGTTATAAGATTATTTAAAACATTACAGCGCCTTAAGTCAAGATAGCGATATTTTAAGCGAAGTTCCTCTGTTATATCTAGATTTTCATCAATCTCAAATGGCGGAGTTTCAGAGGTATTTAATATCTGTAATTCTAGCGATTGAAGCTCGATTTCACCTGTAGCAATATTTGGGTTCTCGTTACCTTTTGGCCTTTTTCCAACTTTACCCTTAACAGATATTACGAATTCCGAACGCAATGTTTGAGCCCTTTCATAAAGGATGGGGTTTTTTTTATCTGGGAAAAATACAACTTGAGTTATTCCGTATCTATCTCTTAAATCAATAAAAATTAATTTTCCATGATCCCTTCTTCTGTGTACCCAACCGCATAAAATAACTTCTTTATCTAGATTATTTATATTTAATTCATTGCATGTATGTGTTCTTAACATATTGCTCCTATCAATTCTTCTTTCTTTATTTCTTTCTGTTCTCCCGAAGCCATATTTTTTAATACTACGGTTCCTTTTTCTAGTTCATTATCCCCGATAATTATAACAAATCTTGCATTTAATTTATTCGCCTGGCGCATTTGAGATTTTAAAGAACTCTGGCGTAAATCAGCTTCTGCGTTGATATTATTTTTTCTCAAATTTTGCAGTAATTTAAATCCACACTTTAATGCATTGTCTCCAAGGCATGCAATAAATACTCGTAATTTTTCTTCCTGATCCTTGATTTTTTCAGCTATATCGCTGACTAAAATTACACGTTCGATACCGAAAGCAAAGCCAACTGCTGCAGTAGGTTTTCCTCCGAGCTCTTGAACCAAGTTGTCATATCTTCCGCCTGCACCAAGTGTATCTTGTGACCCCAGCGAGGCATGTTTAATTTCAAATACAGTTTTTGTATAATAATCAAGCCCGCGGACCAAGCAAATATCTTCTTCAAAACCTATATCAATTTGTTTTAAATTATCTTTTACGCTTTCATAATGGTTCTGGCAGTCATTGCAAAGATAATCTTTTCTGTTGATATTTAAATTTCTTACTGCTTCTTTACATGTTTCATTTTTACAGTCAAGCACACGAAAGACATTCTCTTTTATACGGCGCTTGCAGTCTGGGCAAAATATTTTTATTTTTGTAGATAATATTTTCTTAAGAATTTGTGCAAATTTATCTTTATCATTTAAGCAGCCAAGCGTATTTATGATGATTCTGTATCCGCAGACATTTATGTTATCAAGGATTTGACTGGCTAATGCAATTACTTCAGCATCAATAAATGGACTACTGCTGCCTATTGCCTCAACGCCGAATTGATAAAATTCTCGTAGTCGGCCTTTTTGTGGCCGTTCTCCGCGGTACATTTGGCCAATATAAAATAATTTAGTGAATTCGCCGCATTTATCAAGGTTATTTTCTAGATAAGCTCTGATTACACCAGCAGTCGCTTCAGGCCTAAGCACAAGTGTTTCTCCGCTTTTTTTGATTGTGAGCATTTGTTTTTTTACAACTTCTGTAGTTTTACCAAGCGAACGCATGAAAAGTTTTTCTTCTTCAATTATTGGGGTTGAGATTTCATTGTAATTATATTTTTTAAAAATTTGGCGGGCCTGTTTTTCTATAAATCTTAAAACGGTTAAATCTTGACCTATCCTGTCTTGCGTTCCTCTGGGTGAAGTATACATTAATTTACTAAGAAGGGATTATTTTGTTTGTTGTTTCATTACAAGGCCAGATTTGAACACGACTACTTTTCTTGCGGGTACAGGGACGATTTCGCCTGTACGGGGATTCCTACCAGCTCGCGCCCGGCGCTCTTTTGTCTTAAATACGCCAAAATTACGCAATTCAATCTTCTCGCCCTTTGATAATGCATCAACTATAGTGTCAAAAGTTTTTTGCACTACTTTTTTTACATCAATTTGTTTTAACCCAGTTTGCTCGCTAATTTTTATTACAATATCTTTTTTTGTCATTTTTTTAGTCCTCTCAATTTCGGTTTGTAAAATTGACCCCGAGTTAAGGCAAGTGTCGGAACGAGGGGCTTATTTACGATAACTACTGTATCATCAAAAGGTTACGAAGTCAAGATAAATCTGTTTTTTAGCTATTTTCTTTTATTTAATTGTGAGATTTTGTGTTGCAGTGTGCCCATTGGGCAAATTATGCACCATGCGCGTTCTAATAAAGGAATGCCAAGTAAAATTGCAATTAGGGTAGTTAATAAGCACATTCTTACAAATACAAAGCCAATTGCATATATGTTTTTAGGCGCGATGATTAATTGGAAAATAAAAAACGACATAAATAATGCAAAAAAAGCCCACCTGAACTTTATGCTAGAAAATATTTTTGGAAATTTATTTTTACGGCTAAATTTACTCAAGGCTAAATCTAAAAATGCTCCGCGCGGGCATAAATTCCAGCACCAAAATCTCCCCTTAAAGTAAGATAAAATTAACATAAAAATCATCATTAAAAAGACAATGTAGCCTAATAGCGAAAAAAATAAACCACCAAAAATTATTAGCGGCAAAAACCATACCATAATTAATTGACTTAGTTTTTTGTTCATATTATTGTGCTATTATAACACTTCTATTTTTTTCTCCATAGAAAAACTTTATCTTTGGGCTTAAGTGGAGATTTTACTTTTATTCCAACTAAATCTCCTTTTTGTGCGTTTTCTACATTTTTATGTTCTATTTGCAGTTCAGAAATTTTTATAAATAAAGCAGGTGTTTTTTTACCAAAAATTAGTATTTTATCACCTAGAGAAATTTTACCGCTATAGAGCAAGACCTCTGCAACATTTATGCGCTTATAAAAATTCTTTACTTCACCGATAAAAATCTTTTCATAATCACTTGTGCCATTAGGAATGCCTGTTTCTTTAGGAGGTGACAAATAAAAGCCTTCATCAAAATCGCGGTTAAAAACAGTTTTTAGTTTATTTCGCAATGATTTTTTTAATGCAGCATTTAGCTTACCTTTAAAAAATGCATCAATTGCTTGCCGATAAGTAAAAGTGACTGTGCTGACATATTCTGGAGAACGCATTCTTCCCTCAATTTTAAATGCGCTTACACCTGCTTTTATTAGTTTATCAATAAAATTAATTGTGCAGAGGTCTTTTGTGCTAAGAATATAGTTTTTGCCTAAATTATATTCATCGCCTAATTCACTATCTTTAATCAAATATTCTCTACGGCATGGTTGTAGGCATTCTCCTCTATTTGCTGATTTATCAAAGGCATGCTCTGACAATAGGCACCTGCCTGAAATACTAACACACATTGCCCCATGAATAAATGTTTCAATTTGGCAATCTAATTTAAACGCCTTAATTTTAGCAACCATATTTTTTATATCAGCAAGAGAACATTCTCTGGCTAAAACTATTCTTTTAATGCCAAGATTAACGAAAAACTTTAATGAAAGAAAATTTGAAACGCTTGCCTGTGTTGATAGGTGTATAGGTATGTTAAATTTTTTGGCAAGTTCTATTACTGCCATATCCCAGGCAATTATTGCATCAACTTTGGCAGCTTTAGCATGCGCTAAAATTTTTTCTAGCTTTTCTATTTCATTATTATAAATAAGGCAGTTTAGGGTTAGATAGCCTTTTTTCTGATTGCTGTGCAGTAATTGCATTATTTTTTTTATCTCAAGCACATCGAAATTATCTGCTGAGTCGCGCATATTTAATTCTTTTATACCAAAATAAACTGCGTCTGCGCCAGCTTTTATTGCGCTTTGTAGTGACGCCCAGCTGCCAGCTGGAGAAATTAATTCAGGAGAGGAAAACATTACTAGCTTTTTAATTTTTTTACTAGAGTTGCAACGCGTTTGCCAAGCTTAAACGCATTTTGGCAGGTTTTGCTATCCGGCGCGCCTGTGCAGCTTACCCCATAATGGCCGGTTGCATCAAGCGGATCACCTACAATTATCATGCCGTATATTAGCATTGCTTGTATGATTGAAATAAGCGTTGTTTCTTTGCCTCCGGAATTATCTCCGGAAGTTGCGAATGCCGCGCCTATTTTATCACCCATTTGTTTGCGTATTGCAACAAATTTATCGAATACTTGTTTTAATTCTGCTGCCATTGTGCCAAAATATACTGGAGAGCCAGCAATTATGCCATCTGATGCTATAAGGTCGTCTTTTGTAATAGCTGATGAAGGTTTTATTATACATTTTATATCTTTTACTTTCTCTACGCCTTTTGCAATTTCGTGTGCTAATTTTTCAGTATTGCCTGACCTCGAATAATACATTATTATAATTTGCATATATACCTCGTAATCTTTATAGTTTATTTTACGCTAATTGCGCGCAAAATACAACTTTTGCCAAATTTATTTTTTATTTTATCTACGGCTTTGTTTACTTTTTCTTTTTTTATTTCATCGTTAGTTTTAAAAAGAAGTTCATCAGAGGCATTAGATAAGTTTGAGGTGCGCACCCCTAAAAGCCTTACCTTTTTATCGTTCAGTTTGAAGTTCTCAAGAAGCTGTTTTATTTCTTTAATTAGAATTTCAGGAAAGTTAGTTGGCTCTGCAACTGTTTTTGCGCGTGTATAAGTTTGAAATCCTTCAAGGCGGATTTTTAAAGTAATTGTTCTGCACTTAAACATTTCTTTTCGCAGGCGGCTTGCGACAAGCTCGCAAAGCCAGGCAAGCTCTCTTTCTATTTCTGTTTTGTCAGAGGTATCTTTTTCAAATGTAGTTTCGTTACTGATTGATTTTGTCTGATGTTCGCTTATAACTTCGCTTTCATCTATGCCATGGCTTGCCTCCCAAAACCAAGCTCCGTTTTTGCCGAATACACTAATAAGTTCATTTTTGGTTTTTTGGGCCAGGTCTTTTATTTTATAAATCCCCATTTGGTTTAGAGCAATTTTTGTTTTTTCTCCTATGCCCCACAATTTGTCAACATCAAGGGGCCAAAGAAAATTAAGCAATTTATCTTTTGTTACTTCAACTAGGCCATCTGGTTTTTTAAGCCCTGATGCAATTTTCGCTGCCATTTTAGTGGGCGCTAAGCCAACAGAAGCAGTTAAGCCGGTTTCTTTTTTTATTTGCTTTTTCATTTCAACACAAGTTTGATGGGCAGAATGATGCAGTTTATATGTGTCGCTAATATCTATGAATGCCTCGTCAATGCTTACTTGTTCAACATCCGGAGAAAATGTGTTAAATATATCAACAATTTGGTTGGAAACTTCAACATATTTTGAATAATTAACTGGCACAAATATTGCATTTGGGCATTTTCGATAAGCAATTGAAATTGGCATTGCGGAGTGTATGCCAAATTTTCTTGCTTCGTAAGAGCAGGTTGAAACAACACCACGGCCGTTACCTGCTTTTGGGTTGGCGCCAACAACAACTGGTTTTCCCTGATATACAGGATTATCGCGCTGTTCTATGCTTGCAAAAAATGCGTCCATATCAACATGGACAATAAATCTATTATTTTCCATTTAAAAAATAATATCGTCTAGAGATATTTGCGGATGATGATAGCGTTTGCGTCCGATTGTCCTTTTGCCGTATTGGATTGCTTCTTTGGGGCACCACTGTAAACATGCCATACATTGCTCGCATTTACCTAGCCACGCTGGCTTTGCGTCTACAATTTTAATATTCTTCACCGGGCAAACTTTTTGGCAGATGCCACAGCTGTTACATTTATCATTTACCCAGAAAGATTTATCCATGCTGGGTATCTGTGGCGAACAAACGTTGTAAATAATACCGCTTAGTAACAGATTTTCGAGAATTAAACCTTTTTCTATAGGTGCTTCTTTAGATGCTTTCACGATTTCGCAAATAAGCTTAATCTTCTCATTTTCTTTCGCGAACATTTTTTCTTGTTTATCTAAAGGCAATGCTCCGTAAAGCGGCGTATAATTTCCCGGCATCTTTATGCCAAATCCCGCGGATAATTTTATCCCCTGTTTTTTGAGTTCTCGTTTTGTTTGTATAAGCGTGCTTCCCATCATTCCGCCGTATGTTGCCACGCTAAAAATATATTGAGCACTATTAAATTTAAGTTTTTTTATAAACCGGCTAAGAATTAAAGGCATTCCGAACATGTAAACAGGATAAATTATTCCGACATTATTTGCCTTGGTAGAAATTTCGCTTTCATCGATTACTTTAGGAATAGCGATAATTTCGGTATCCTTAAGTCCTGCGGCAATATCCTGCGCAACCTTCAAACAATTTCCTGTCCCGGAAAAATAAAATATAACTGTTTTCATAGCCCCTTTAATTTTGTGGGAGGGAAATATCTCCAACTACTACCCCACCGGTAAATTTATTTGCTTGTTTTTTAATCAAGCCTTTTTTCAATAAGCCAAAGGTTACTGTTTTCTTGGCGCATTTTTTGGTAGCATCTTTAAGGCTTCTTCTTTGGCTGATCTTCCCGCATTTTCCATCAGAATCAAGCTGGGAATTCCGTATCGGCTTGTCGCCAAAGCATCTAACTTTCTCATTTCTTTTGCAGTAATGGTTTGCATTTTTATGTAATTGGTGGTTTGTGAAATATTTTATGAATTTCCCAAAATATGCCCGAGTAAAGCCCGCACCAGACAATTGCGCATAGTAAAGCACAAAAAATAGAATAAATATAAACTTTCTTAGCTTTGATTCCCATCATAAGCATCAAAAATGTAGCAACCATTGGCCCTAAAAAAATTGCCGTATTAGCTACAACTAATATCTTACCGCTTTTCATTGCTGCTTGCGCTTTTTTAGATAGGTCGCCTTCTTTGCCTACTAACCAATTCTGCAGGCGATCAAGTTTACTAGAGTTTTTAGATGCATAGATAATAAGCCATGATAAAATAACCGTAACTAATGTTACGATTATCGTTGAACCAAAAAACCCGAATAAGTCAACCATTAAAATAAGCCATCCTTCGGCAAAGATATACCAAAGAACAGTGGCTATGCCACCACCCAACCAACATAAATATTTTTTGATTTTATTCATTTGCAATATCGCTTTTAACGAACCATATTGGCTGATTCACGATAAGCACAATAGTCGCAGTTTTTATCAGCAGGCGGTATTTCGTCTTTAGACAAGCAGCAGTGGATATTCTTAATAACGCCTTCTATCCAATCGTCCTTGCCTACGTGTGCAATTAGCGCAATATCAAATTCAAGTTTTCCGTCAAACTTATCTTGGCCTATTTTCCCGTTGCAATATACAAAATAACCTGTGTTGGATACTTTATGCCCATTTTGACGAATAAGCCATTGATATATTTCCATTTGGCGTTTATATGAATCTTGCCAGTCTTCTTTAAGCTCAACAATTTCTTCTGCTTTCGCAGTAGACTTATAATCCACAACGATAAATTCTTTAGCGGAGTTTTCCCATAAGTCGTCAATTGCGCCAGTAATAAGAAAATTAGTCGGCTTATGCAAATATTGCACTCCCTTTCGATTATTTCGCCAATCTTCAAGGTCAGGGTGTTTTGCAGGAATTGCATCTACTTTATATTTTTTCATTAACGGGTGAGCCTCGCCGTTTGCCCGCAATAGGTCAAATTCTTTTTTAAGAAGGATATCGACTGCGCTATTTAAGGCAAAAGGAAACCCCGGCGGTCTTCCCACACCAAGTTTTCTATCGAGATAAAAACATCTTGGGCAATTTATGTAAAGCTCAATTTGCGAGCGGCTAAGTTTATACGCCTCCGCGCCGTTTGGCGTATACAAATTATATTTTCGTTTTGAGTTATAATATTGGGTCATCAGTCTCCCGCCTCTCTCATATATTTATTTCTTCTGATAGCCAATTACGCCAATATTCGTCTCTTTTTAGTGCCATTTCTTTAAATTTTTTACCGGCTTCATCAAGAGAATGTGGATTTAAAGATAGACTGTGCTCTGTTATATTTTTATTTTTCAGATCATTTATGATTTTATCTTTATCTTCAATATTAATTCGTAATTTATAAATATATTTATTTTTTTCATCTGTGAATTGACTAATCAAACCATCGGATATTTCTCTGTTTATATTATTTTGTGAACTAAACTCGCAACATAGGTTAGTCATAAAATCCCTAATGGGATTTCCTGGGCACAAAAATACTGATTTTTGTTTAGAGATTCTACCTGATTTTGAAATATTACTACTCGGTAAAAATGGATATACAAAATTCAAATAATCATTATTAAATATAAATATATCATTGAAACATTCATCTGTTGTTAAATCAGTTTCTGTGCAATTTATATATTTTTCTATAGTTTTTATTCTACGAATAGCCCAATATTTTAGCCAATCCTTGTTTACAGCCCAAACAACAGGTGCTCCAGAATTAATTTTATCTTCTTTAAATGCGAAAAAAGTTGCTATGTACGGACAACTCGTCCAATCTAGAATTCTACTAGGATAGCCGTAATGCCTCATCAAACATAACCAATCAACTTTTGTTACCGGGCTACATTCGACACCGGGATACTTATCAATCTCATTTTTAAAATCGTTTATAGCTCTTTCTTCTTCGGAGCCGTAATTGAGACATTTTTCATTTCGATAAAGAATAGATTCTGGAATGCTATCATTACTTTGCCCGCGAAAAATCCATTGATCACTAAATTTACCAAAGATCTTCTTTATTTCTTCCCAAGAAATTTTTTCTGTAATAAATTCATCTGGAATATTAACTTGATCAAACATAAAATAAAACGGTGTTAGAAAATTGGGACGTTTATTTTTTTAAAAATTAGAAACGCCCCCATTTTACTTTTTTACTTATTGCTTGTTATCTTATTCTTTATCTAAAGCAGATCTTAATTCTTTCTTTATAGCATCCAGTGTGCTTACATGATTCGAGCCCATACTAGAAGATGGAATAACCCATGCTGCATTAGGCTTCTGGTCAATATTCCATAGTAGAACTTTTTCTTTTGGGGTCGAATCTTCTATTCCTTTTCCACTATATTTCCATACGACAACAAGAAAAACAATCTGATCTTTTAGACTAAAATTCGAAGAATATGGGAGTGAAAAAATCTCTTCTTGATCAAGGCTATCAATTTTGATTATATTACTTTGTTCCTTAAATTCTTGTAAAACTTGTTCACCATCTACTTTAACTATTCTCCATAAAAATTTACAATATTTTGCTGGCAAATTGCCAGAATTAATAAATAATAAATTTCCTTTTTGTATATCTCCTGATAAGCCTTGAAACCACACCTTAGCTCTATTAACCAACTCAAATTGCTCTTTTTGTTGGTTAGTTTGATTTATTTGTTGCTGAACGATGTATTTAGTAAGAACGACATAACGCCAAGTTACTATTGCAAGAATTATATTAGCCACAGCCATCATGGTCTCTGGCCACCTAATCTTTGCGTGTTTATTTAGAAATTTTGCTACTCTATGCACCCATCTTAAAAATCCAATAATCAAATTTTTAATTTTTTTCAAAACCGTATAGATAACGCCTTTAAATGAATTCATGCTTTTATTTTCCAGACTTAGTCCGGTTGCATTGCTTGCATAACATTTGACAATTTTCTGTGGTTGTCTTTCCACCCTCATGCCAAGGGGTAATATGGTCGGCCTCCATTTCTTCAATTTCCCATTTCTTTTTCTTGTTCTCGCTTTTGCAGTGTGGGCAAATACCTTTTTGCCTTTCGTATGCTTCGCGCTTCATTTTGTCATTAAACGCGCGTATTGAGAGATGTTTTTCTTGCCGCGTTAAAACATATGGATAAATACCTGATTTCTTGGTAACATCTTCGTCTTGCATTAGCTCTTTAATCTCAGCTTCGAGTTTATTGGCGTTGAGTTTTTTGTCTTTGAATTGGTTATACAATTCGCCCCATTGTACACTACTCATTTCCTTGCGGTAATGCGTAAACGTCTTTCTTGTCCATGCAATAGCATCCTGAAAATATTGCCATAATTCATCAGCATTTTTTTTATGCTGATGCTTGGCCATATAATCTTCTATTTTGCCATCGTTTATCCAAGAAAGTGCAGTTTCTAAGTATTCCTGGCGGATCGGCGAACCGTTTACCAATTGCCCACCGTCATTTGCCAAAAGATATGCCGCGCAATTTGATTTGCTAAACTTTAATTTAGCATCCGAGAGCCATGGCCCCGTGTAAACCGCGTTGCGAATTTCTTGTTCGTTCACTTTTTCCCCATATGTATTGATGACCGTGAACCAGTCTAATCGCTCTTTATCCGTGCCTTCGCAAAAGTAAATCATCAATTCATAATCCAAAATTTTATCTTGCTCTTCTTTGGTCAGATTATGAAAAAACCGGTCGTTCAGTGAAAAATCGCCATTCACATATTGACCGATACTGATAGTGCGCTGTTGGCCATCTAGCATTTCGTAGCCACCATCTTCTCTGATCATCCAATACATCACATTCAGTGGAAAGCTGTTTTTGATGGTTTCGATTACGGCATTACGTTGTTTTTCCTTGTACACAAATTCACGCTGATATTTTGGACGAATATCAAGTTTACCATCATAAGCCACTACGCCTTCTTCTGCGCTATCTTTGTAGCCCGCTATCACTCTATGAATTTTAATTTTGTGTAGTTCAATTTTCATATTATTTTTTCACCTTCTTGTTTTTTATAATAACTCGAGCGTAAGGAACATCAACAATTCCATTTTTAATCATATATAAATCACCATCAACTGCACCTCTTTTTTGAACTTCTCTTCTGTATTTTTTATGTTCCTCTTTATATGGTTTAACTCCAATTTCTATCCCTGAATTAGATATACCCAAACCAATAACCTCAAATTGTTCCGGATTATATTTATCAAGGAAAGTAATGGGTACACCAATCGCACCGTCATAGTCGCAAGGTATGTCGGTATATTTGTCTACGTTAATTGCATCATAATTGTAGTACTTTGGATATTCTTTACGTGAATATTTCTTATAAAGAGTGATATCTTGCTTATGCTTCTCAACTACAAGATTCGTAAACCAACACGAAGTTGAGACACGCACAATTTTCTTGCCATCTTCATCGATATGATGAAAATGCTCCCAATCGTCTGGCACAATAAAAAACATTCCTACATTAAAATTCGTGTAACCAGTACGGAGCTTGTTGTCTTTAATTAGCTTAAAAATCTCTTTATAGGTTAGTGAATTTGTATTGCCTATAATCAAAAACTTTTTTTTGTACTTCACGAGCTGTGCAACATATTCACGAAACAGCGAAAATGGCGGATTAGTCATAACAATATCCGCTTCTTTGAGTAGTTCAATACACTCCACGCTACGAAAATCGCCCGTTCCTATCATCTCAGTCATAAACTCACTTGGATCAGGTGTGCGATTACCATTTTTATCGCCTGTGTATTCTAATTTATAAGGCGGTTCTTGGGAAAATAAATTTGCTTCTTTATAATGTGTGGCTATCAATTTTTTTAGCCCTAAATGCTCAAAATTCATGCTGAAATATTTGACGAAATTACTTTCTCTAGGATCATCACAGTTGCAAAAAACTACTTTACCGCGGAATTGATCTTTATAATATTTCAATTCATTTTCAATATCGGCAAGTTGAGTATAAAACTCGTCTTTTTTGGCTTGGCTTGCTTTGTGTAAGTTTCTATTTAAAGATTTAGTTTTCATAAAATCATTTTCCGCTTTCAAATCTCCTGCGGCGCTCATCGAGCGTCTCGCCTTCATACATCCAGTAATCTGTGCCTGATACACCGTATTGATAGCCGAGTATTTTTTGGGCTGAACGAGATAGACTTGTTTTTTTTCCGTTAAATTCAATAGAATTGGCGGTACGCGTATCAATGACTTTTGCCTTACTGCTTTCATCGCGACTAAAATACAATTCAGCTCCTACGGGAATTTTTACCATTTCGAAGTTAAATCTACTTCTTATTTTTCTTGCGGCATTTAATGCCGCCTGATCTTCCTTAGATTCAACAAAGTCTTTCTTTGGTGTTATATTCTCAATTTCTGCAAGCTTTAGAGCCGCGACTACTCGTTCTGGAGCGACTCGGAAAAATTCTCTTTTTGGGTTGACACGATTATCATCAAAAGCATCGTGAAGTTGATGTTCAACAAATTGAGCATTTTTTACTGTGCAAGCATAAAAAACCGTAAAAGGCAATGGAACGCTTGTTGACGCGCTCAATTCTCTAACCCGTTGCTCAAGATTATTGGTTGTTTTACCGATTTTTACATAGCCACTCATCGCTTCATTTGTGAGAATATAAATAATTTCACTCATAACTTTATTTCCAATTTAAGAAAGTTTTTGTTTTCATTAAGCCTAGCAAATTTTCTTTATTATACCATTTGAAAAACTAAGCAGCAATCTAGGAATTCCGGGAAATTCCGGGGACAGCTACTATAATTATTTCCCCTTTATTTTAACACTAAATTTTACCTCTTCACGATTTATTCTCTGGCCAGGCTAAATCGTAATGCACACTGCGGCCTTTACCTGGCAATTGACGCAACACTTTTTTCTCTAGCATAGAAATCCAGTGTCGTTTCTGCGTAACATTAATTCTATCAACACATTATAACTTAATCTTTCAATTTTTATTTGCATGACTTACTCTTATTTAATTATTTTTTGCAATATGATTAATATATTCTTATCTTGGTTTTTATCTAAGCCATTAACTATTTTGTTTTGCCATTTTTTAGGCATTGAATCAAAAACTTGCTTAATTGTATCTGACTCGCCCTTATTAATCAAAGCTTTTAAAACTTCAATCGCAGTATTTCTATCTTTTAGCGCTTTTTCTTCTTTAAACCTACGTTGGAAAATAATCAATTTATGTAAGGCAAAATTAGCTGGGTGAGGTAAAGTTACATAGAAATTCTCAACCTTAACTTCAATTGTATTACTAGATAAAAAACTTAAGAATCTTAGCGCAACAGCATTTACTCCTAATTTTGGTAGAGGTATTGGCTTGCCTGTGCCTTTACCTAATTCAGGAGATAAAAATTCAAGTAGCAAATCAGGGTGATCTAATTTTATATATCCTCCGCTGCCTTTATATATAACAATAAAACCTAAATCTTCAAGGAGCTTGGGTATATTAACATCTCTTTTTATTTTTCGAGGATTATCAATTAAGAAATCAATGTCTCTGGTTTTTACAGCGAGGCGATCTAAATACGAAGTACCTGAAAAATATTCATTATAGAAATATGCAGCCCAGCTACCGATTAAAATAAAATTTTCAAGTATACCAGATTCATTAAACCGTCTTAATATTTCAAGGCATAACTCACGCTGTTTCTTTTCCACGCAGAGCTCTCCTTATAAATTTAATTTGATTTTTAACCTGTAGTAATAATTTCTTATATTTATTAAGCATTTTTCTTTGCTGAGTATAGGCTTTTCTTATCTCTTCTGAAATCGGACCTTTGTATGTAAACTTTATCTTTTTTCCTTGCCTCTTAGCCAAGTAGTAATAATAATGTTTACCAACTTTTTTCCTAACAAGACAGCCTTTTATTTTGACTATCTCTCTTTTATATCCCTTCAGCATATCGAGAGAATTTTGTAGCTCTTCTTTTAATACACCCTTAATAACGCTCATACATCCTCCTTACCAAACATTTAACTAATAAAATTATACTTTGTTTGGTAAAAAAATCAAGTTATTTTTACCTAACAATTTATTAGATATTATATTTTTGTTTGGTAATAGGTTTTTGAAATTCCGGAAATTTAATTCCGGGGACACGACACTTAATTATTCCATCATCCGAATATCAATCATTTCGGACAGGCACACAGGCCTGTCCCTACAAATGCAACTTCGTCGAACTCTAATCGCTAGAAAAATTTCTCGCTATAAAACACTCGATATTTTTCTTAGCAGAATTCGACATGGCCGAAAAACGGCCTAAAACCTAAAATGCACAAAGATTCGGCCGGAGTTTTTGTTGTGCAAATCTAGCTTTATCTTTGCCATCGGGTTATTAATCCTAGAATTCCGGGAACACCTGCCTCCCTGCCGGCCCTCGGCTTCGCCGCGAGGCGAGCAAGCAAGCAACATTAAGATCGAGAGTGCTCTTTTCTTCTTCGGAAAAATGAACCCTTTCTCTTATTATTATTGAATTTTCCTCTAGATGATCCAGAATCATTACGCACCGAAAAACAATCGCTACAATATACTGGACGATCTCCTGTGGGCCTAAAAGGAACTTCGCATTCTTTACCACATTCTGCGCAAACCGCCTGCGTAAAATTTATTTCTCTGGGTCTTTCCTCATATCTTGCCCCTTGAAAGCGATCAGAGCGCCTAAAATGCGAATTAGCCCTTTGGAAACGATCACCGCTATTATGGGTGCTAACTGAAGACCGATTGATTAATGTATCAACTTTTTTCTCCAGACTAACCAACTGTTCATATATTTTATTAACTAAACTTGCTAAATCTGTTGATTCTGAAACATTCTTATGCTTAATTAGTTTTCTCATCTTCCTCCTTACAGATAATACTAGATTATAAGAAATTCCGGGGGCACACACAACTTAATTATTCTTCAATCTCATTATTTCGGACAGGCACACAGGCCTGTCCCTACAAGTACAACTGCAAATTCAAAATAACTATGCCAAACTCTAAACGCTAAAAAAATTTCTCGCTATAAAACACTCGATATTTTTCTTAGCAGAGTTAGGCATGGCTTCAGAACAGCCTATAATATTTCTTAACTGGTTTCTTTATATTCCAACTACAAGATAAACCTTTTGGGAAGGTGACGAAGTCGCCGGGCTTAATATTTACGCTTTTGCCGTCTTTCGTTGTAACGGTAACATCGCCTTCAAGAAATAAACACTCTTCCATATCGTCATAATGCCAGTCAAAAGTGGATATTTCTTTTTCCCATATCGGCCAAGATGGAACTTTTCGCTTTTTCAATTCTTCTTCGCTTAATTGCTCAATTTTTATTTGCATAATTATTTTTTACACTTTATGCAGCAGGTGTCGTGCATACATTTCACAAATGTTTTTACAAAAGAAAATATAATTATTAGTAATACGATTTGTCCAAACAATCCCCAACTCATATACCCTCCTTTTTTATTTTTTATTATAGCACAAGAACTTACAAAGAGAAGCTTAGGTGATCTTCGCCAATAAAGCTTTCTAACTGGCTAATTAAGTCTTCGCTTGGGTTTACATAAAGGTTTTGTCCAACGCGGATGTGGACGCATTTTTTTTCTGGGTGATTATTTTCAATTAATAGGTTCACTGGAGTTTTTCCCGGAAACAGCGAAAGCCTTTGTTTAATATTTTGTAGGGTATCTTCGGTAAGTGTTTTTACTCTAATGTTGATTCCCGATATCAGCCTAAAGGCATCATCTAACAACACAATATCGTCAGCAATTATTTTAGGCGAATCTTCTTTTAGGTTTAATTTTCCTGACGCAACTACAATGTTATTTGCGCCAAGATTATTTTGAGTCTTATTAAAAGTTTTTGGAAAAACTAAAACCTCAACATTTCCCGATAAATCTTCTATCCTAATTATCGCCATTTTTTCGCTTTTTGCTCGTGTTAGTGTATGCTTGATTTTTGAAATTAGGCCAATGATTCTTATATCTTGGCCGTCTTTAAGTTGGGGAAGCTTGTTTATTTGCGGTGTGCTGAATTTTTTAATTGTGCTTGAATAGCTGTTTAGCGGGTGGTCGCTTATATAAAAACCCAAGAAATCTTTTTCAAATGCAAGCAATTGTTGACTTGGCCATTCTTGCACATTGGGTGTTTTTACTACGTCAATATTAAAGTCAAACAAACTAAGCTGCCCCTTATCGCGTTCGCGGTTTAGCCGTTGCGATTTAGCAAGCACTTCTTCAAGTATCATCATTAATTGCGCGCGATAAAGCCCAAAAGAATCACATGCCCCAGATTTGATTAAGCTCTCTAAAACTTTTTTGTTAGCAAGTCTTAAATCAATTCTTTGGGATAAGTCTTCAAGAGTTTTAAATTTTCCATCATCTCTTGCTTTAACAATTGATTCTATCGCACCCTCCCCTGTGTTTTTTATTGCCAATAAGCCAAAGCGGATCGTTTTTTCGTTAATGACAGTAAAATCAGAAAAACTTTCATTTATATCCGGAGGCAATACATTTATATTTAAGCGGCTTGCTTCGCTAACATATTCAACAATTTTATCAGTATTATTTTTTTCGCTATTTAGAAGCGCGGCCATAAATTCAACTAAGTAGTTTGCTTTAAGATATGCTGTGCGATAAGAAATCATTGCATAAGCAGCACTATGGCTTAAATTAAAACCGTAGCCGGAAAAATATTCCATAAGATCGAATATTTTATTAGCAAGTTTTTCACCAATTGTATTTTTATGGCAGCCTTTAACAAAATCAATCCTTTGTTTTTCCATAACTTCAGGAATTTTTTTACCCATTGCTCGGCGAAGCAAATCTGCTTGGGCAAGGCTGAATCCGGCAAGTTCACTTGCAATACGCATAACCTGTTCTTGGAATATTATTATGCCATATGTATCTTTTAAAATAGGCTCAAGCTTTGGGTGGTCATATTTTATCGGTATCTTACCATGTTTTCTCTGCATAAAATCATCGAGCATTCCAGAACCAATAGGCCCAGGCCTATAAAGCGCAAGTAAAGAAATTAAGTCTTCGAATCTATCAGGATTTAATTTTTTAAGAAGATCCCTCATTCCCGAACTTTCCAGCTGAAAAACACCATAGGTTTCCGCACTGGCCAAAAGCCTAAACGTTTTTTTATCGTCAAGAGGAATATCGTTAATTGAGATTTTTTTATTTTTTGTTTGTTCAATAATCTTTAAGGTTTTTTCAATAACAGTTAATGTCCGTAAGCCCAGAAAATCAACTTTTAATAAGCCGATTTTTTCTAATATTCCCATTGAATAGCCGGTTGTAATTTGATCGTCAGAAGTTTTATACAAAGGCGTATATTCTGTTAATGCTTTATCTGCGATAAGAACTCCTGCAGCATGTACTGACGCATGCCTATTTAAGCCTTCAAGGGCGAGCGCTGTTTCAATTAATTGGTTGATATTAGGGTCATTTTTTTGTATGTTTTCTAGCTCGGGTTCTGATTTTATCGCGGTAGATAAATCGATGCCTGGATCGGGTGGTATCATTTTTGCAATTTTATCGACGTCGGCATAACTTAAGCCCATAACTCTGCCTACATCGCGCACTGCTGCACGCGCTTGCATAGTTCCAAAAGTTATAATTTGAGCAACATTCTCCTGCCCATATTTTTTAGTCACATAATTAATTACTTCTTGTCTTCTTTCGTAACAGAAGTCAATATCAATATCAGGCATAGTTATACGTTGGGGATTTAGGAATCTTTCAAATAGTAAGCCATATTTTAAAGGATCAATATCCGTAATGTTTAATAAATAACTAACTAAACTGCCTGATGCTGAACCTCTGCCTGGGCCGACGGATATATTATTATTTTTTGCGTAATTAACAAAATCCCAGACAATTAGAAAGTAGCTTATAAATCCTGTTTTATTAATAACTTCTAATTCATAGTCAAGCCGTTCCTTTATTTGCGGAGTGATTTTATCGAACCTTTTTGTAAGGCCCTTGAGACATAAATCCTTTAAAAATTCTTCGTTACTTGAGAATTGGTCTTGTTCAAATTTTGGTAAGTGAGTTTCAGAAAAGTCTAGTTTTAAATTACAGCTTTCAGCAATAGTTAGTGTATTAGAAATAATCTCTTGAGGATAATCTTTAAATAGGTTTTTCATTTCTTCGGCGCTTTTAAAATAAAATTCATCCGTTTCAAGTTTTAGACGATTCGAATTGCTTAAGACATTTTGAGTTTGAACGCATAAAAGAGCATCGTGCGCTTTGGCGGTTTCTCTTGTTATGTAGTGCACATCATTTGTTGCAACAACTGGCAGCGATAATTTTTTCGCAATTTTTAAAAGATCGATATTTACCTTTTTTTGTTCTCTAATTCCATTTTCCTGTAGCTCGAGATAAAAATTTCCTTTTCCAAATATAGCACTAAAATCATCAGCAATTTTTAGCGCATCATTAAAATTATCAAATTGCAGGGCCTGAGGAATTTCCCCTTTTAGGCATGCAGATAGGCCAATTAGGCCGTTAGAATGTGCGCTTAAAATTTCTTTATCAATTCTTGGTTTATAATAAAATCCTTCCAGATAGCCGATGCTGACTAATTTCATTAAGTTTTTGTAGCCAGCCTCGTTTTTTGCTAAAAGGATAAAATGGTATGAAGCTTCTTCGCGGGTATTACCTGATTTGCTTGCGCTCAATTTTTTATCGAAGCGTGAACCAGGGGCAATATATATTTCGCAGCCAATAATTGGCTTTATATTAAAATTTTTTGCTTCAAGATAGAAATCGATTGCGCCAAACATATTACCATGGTCAGTAATTGCAAGGGCGGGCATTTTAAAATCTTGAGCTTTTTTAAATAAATCTTTTAAGCGGCAGGCGCCATCAAGTAAGCTGAATTGTGTATGAACATGTAAATGGACAAAGCTCATTCCCACTCAATAGTTGCAGGAGGTTTAGTAGATACGTCGTAGACTACTCGATTTATTCCTTTTACTTCGTTAACAATACGGTTTGAGATTTTTTCCAGAATTTCGTAAGGTAGTTTTACCCAGTCAGCAGTCATGCCATCGCTTGAGCTTACACAGCGTATAGCGATAACATTTTCATAAGTGCGGTCATCTCCCATAACTCCGACAGTTTTTATCGGCAAAAGCACAGCAAATGATTGCCATATAGGAGTATCTACTTGAGATGATTTTAATATTTCATTTACCTTTTTGTCGGCATGCCTTAATAATCTAAGCCTTTCAGGTGTTACTTCCCCAATTATACGGACAGCTAGGCCTGGGCCGGGAAATGGCTGCCGGTTAATAATTTCAGTTGCAAGGCCTAATGCTTTACCTATCTCTCTAACCTCGTCTTTAAAAAGATCGCGTAGTGGTTCAATTAGTTGTAATTTTAGGTCTTTTGGGATACCTCCGACATTGTGGTGTGTTTTTATGCCGGTTGACTCAATAACATCCGGGTAAAGTGTACCTTGCGCGAGAAAAGATGCTTTTTTGAATTTTCGCGCCCTTTCTTCGAAAACTCTGACAAACTCCTCGCCGATTATTTTTCTTTTCTCTTCAGGGTCTATTATACCTTCGAGTCTTTTTAAAAATCTATTTTCAGCATCGACATAGTCAAGGTTCATTTTTAATTCATCTTTAAATACCCTTTTTACTTCTTCTGCTTCACCATCTCTTAAGAGCCCGTTATTTATAAAAATACACCTCAAATTTTTCTTTATTGCTTTATAAAGAAGCGATGCTGCTACTGAGGAATCAACTCCTCCGCTTAATCCTAAGACAACAGATTTATTACCGACTGTATTTCTAATATTTTCTATAGAGTCTTTTATAAATGATTTAATTAACCAGTTTCCGCGGCATGAACATACCTGAAATAGAAAATTTGATAGTATTTCGTTGCCTTTTGTCGTGTGGGCTACTTCTGGATGGAATTGTACTCCATAGATTCTTTTTGAGCGGTTTGCAATAGCTGTAAAAGATGTATTTAAAGTATGCCCTAAGCTGATAAAACCAGATGGAAGTTTAGTTATTGAATCTCCATGGCTCATCCAACAGGTAAAATTTGACGGAAGTCTGAAGAAAATATCTTTTGGATCATCAACAAAAAGTTCAGTTTTTCCAAATTCTCTTCGATCTGTAGTTTTAACCTTAACGCCAAATTCTTGAGCAATAACCTGCATTCCATAGCAGATGCCTAATATAGGTATTCCTAATTTAAATATTTGGCTTGCTGGTAATGGCGCTTTCTCTTTATAAACCGATGCAGGCCCGCCAGATAAGATTATACCTTTGGGTTTAATTTCTTTAATTTTTTCAATAGATATAGAATATGGTACAATCTGGCTGTAGACATGACTTTCTCTTATTCTTCTTGCGATTAATTGTGTATATTGTGAACCAAAATCAAGGATTAGGATTGTTTCTTTTTGCAAAGATGGTTTATTAGTTTCTATTTTTTTATTTTTTTTAATACGTGGTGCGATTTTTCTTAGCTTTGATCTTGGTTTGGATATTTTTTTTGCTGATCTTTTTGCCTTTTTCATATTTTTTATTTTCCCATTCCAACTTTTTGTACTGCTTGGAAGATCTTTCCTTCTGTTTGAATTGATGGTGCAATTATAATTTCAACGTCATGCATTTCTTTAATATTTTTTGCTCCCAGTGAACCCATAGATGTCATTAACGCTCCCATTAGGTTTTGTGAACCATCATCGGTTTTTGCAGGTCCGAATAATATATTTTGAAGGCTACCGCTTACGCCTACCTTTACGCGTGTTCCGCGAGGTAAATTTCTGTGGCTTGTTGCCATGCCCCAATGAAAACCACGGCCCGGAGCTTCTTTGGCCCTTGCAAATGCAGAACCAACCATTACTGCATCGGCTCCTGCAGCAAATGCTTTACAAATTTCGCCGCCGATGCGCATTCCACCATCAGTTATTATGGGAATATATTTTCCAGTTCTTTTATAATGAAAGTCTCTTGCGCAGGCAGCATCGATGGTTGATGTTACCTGCGGGACGCCTATTCCTAGAACCCCTCTGGTGGTACAAGCCGCGCCTGGCCCTATACCAATTAATAGCCCTGCGCATCCTGTTTCAAGTAGCTCTAGAGTTGTTTGATAAGTGACACAATTTCCAATGATTACCGGTAGTTTAATTTTTTTACAAAATTTATGGAGATCGAGCGTTTTGTATTCGCTTGATATATGGGTGATTGTTGTAACCGTTGATTGTATAACGAAAAAATCTGCTTTTGCCTTTTGTGCTATCTCTCCGAATTTAATCGCGTTTTGAGGAGTACAGCTTACCGCAGCAATTACTTTTTCTTTTTTGATTTCTTCTATTCTTTTTGCGATTAATTTTTCTTTAATTGGGTGGGTATAAATACTTTGAATGAGTTCAGTAGCTTCTTCGGGAGATGATTTGGCAATCCTGTCTAAAACTTCGCTAGGATTATCGTATCTAGTTTGTACGCCTTCAAGGTTTAATATCGCAAGGCCGCCTAGTTTACCCATGGCAATAGCAAATTTGACGTCGACAACTCCATCCATAGCTGCTGCGATTATTGGGATACGGATTTTTTTTCCTGCAAGGATGAAATTTGTATCTACTTCATTAGGATTAATTGTAATTTTACCCGGAACAAGTGCTACTTCGTCAAAGCCATAACACCGTCTTGCGCGCTTATTTATACCTATCCATTCACCCATAACCCACCTTTCCTTTAAAATTAGGGTATTAAAATAATAAAAAGTTTAACATAAATATAGGTAGTTGTCAATTGTTATATGGGTTTTTTAGATCTTTTTTATTAGTGCGGTTTAATGCCT
This sequence comes from Candidatus Omnitrophota bacterium, assembly GCA_040753015.1. Lineage (GTDB taxonomy): Bacteria > Omnitrophota > Gorgyraeia > Gygaellales > JBFMHM01 > JBFMHM01. The sequence goes on along the minus strand of JBFMHM010000001.1, from coordinate 85,327 downwards.
TGATCATCCGCGCATATGCTTCTTGGGCAGTTTTTCCTTCAGTGAGATGGTTATAGCAAACAGCAGCATATCCTCTTCTGTTTTCAATCTTAAATATACTAACTTTAAGATGTCCTATTTTTGCTTCCATTTATTGGAATTCAGTTATTAGAAATCCTAAGATATAACTTAATGATGTGCCTAAGTTTATGATTATTGTAGATGCACACATTTTCTCAAGTGTATTTTTTTCATCATATCGACTTTTATACATCATAAAAGATACAATTAAAGATAATACGCATACAGGCACATAAAGTATTAATGAAGGTTTTGGCGCACCTTTATTTATAGATATAAAAAATAAAGCAATAGCGCTTAAAGATACAAATATGTATAGCCAACTAGCCTTTTTCTTTCCTAGCCGTACAGTCAAATTATTCTTTCCTGTTTCTTTATCAGCAAAATGGTCGGGGAATTCGTTAATAAGGATTACGTTGAATATTGTGCAGGAAATAGGTAAAGATATCCAATGTAAAATTGGAATTATCGTTTGAGTTTGTATATAAAAACCTACAATAACAGGCAGCCAACCATAGCTATAACCTATCATTATTTCGCCTATTCCGCGTTTTACCCAGCGAAACGGCGGTTTAGAATAAAAAAATCCAAATATAATTCCGGTTATTCCAAGCGGCAGCGTCCATAATCCGGTTTGATAATAGAATTGTAAAACACAGCCAATAGTAATTGTTATAATTAAAAAAACAAAATTTACAATTTTTACATGTTTTGACTTGATCTTATTTTCTATAATCATTTGACTTCCGCCGCCAAATTGACTCTTACCAAGTTTTCTTGATAAGGTGTCTTCTGCTACATCATAAATTTCTCCGTTAAAATTAGTGATGATCATTATTAAAATAACAGCTAATAGGGCTAATAAAAATATTTGTAGATTGAAGATAGGTAGGAATTTAAAAGCAATCAGCGAGCCTAATAAAAAAGGCACTATTCCACCCGAAAGAAATGGTAGCCGGCTTAATAATGCCCATGCTTTTATTGTTTCGGTAGTTTTCATCTTTTATTATTATACTTTAATTTCTTCCTTGTTCAAAGAAAATAAAAATGCTATGATCTAGCGATGAGAAAAGATAAAAAATTAACCTACGAAATTGATCCATCTAATCGTCTTATTTTTAAATCGGCAAAACACCCCGGTCTTCCTAAATTTAGGAATATTCTTGACGGAGTTTATAAAATAGATAAAAATAATAATCTTATTTATCAGGTTAAATTTTCTTCTTTCTCTGATTGCCCCAAGCAAATAAAGCTTAAGGGCAGTTGGTCTTTAGATAAGGATCATAACATTGTATTTAGTTTAAATAAAGATGGCCAGTTTAGAGATAGCAAGATTATCTTTAAATCTGAAGTTATCGATGCTAGATCGAATGAGCTTGGATTTTCTGTTTCAATGAAAGATTCCAAGGGAAATTACCATTTTTATATTTTACATATTTCTGGCGCATGGCAGACAGATAGATATAATTGTTTAACTTTTTTTGTTTCACGAGAGAAGGATTTACACGATAAGCTTATTTTTAATGGTGCTTGGCAGGTAAATAAGCAAAATCAAATTGTCTACACATATACAAAAACAATTTTAAAAAGGAAAATAAAGATTGAGAGAGAAATTATATTTAAAGGTTTTTGGGAAATTGCTGGCAGACATAGAATTATTTATGTGCTTGATAAAAAAATAAATTCTTTTTTTGAGTTTAAGGTAAGCGTGGCAAAGCCGGCAAGGCGCGGCCTGCAATATGAAATAGGTATTGGCAGCCGAGCACCGTTTAATAAAGAATTTGTTATTTTTGGCTCTTGGAAGATTAATGAAAGATTAGGGATAGTATTTGAAATGCCTTATGAGCAAAACAGGATTCGAAGCATTATCTTTGGCGCAAGCTGCAAATTTATAAATAACTACGAAGCAGAGCTTAGATTAAGAAATGATTTATGCGAAGATTTAGGCGTTAACTTAAAGCTATCCAAAATTTTTCCTGATAATCATGGCCAATTATTTATGCAAGCACTAAAAAATAACAAGGAATTATCTGTTGTAGCCGGAGTCGGTTTTAGGTGGTAGAGTTAATGGCGTATTTAAAAATTCCGCGATAAATAGATTATTAGAATTTGCATGCATCCTCCCTTATATTTAATAAAAAAAAGTTTTATGTATTATAACAAGTTAAATAATGATGAGCAACCGAGATTATTTTTTAATGACAAAGGTATAAATATTGGTATAATAAATATAAAATCATGTATGATAAAGATATGTATAGAAACTTTTTTAATTTAAAAGAAAAACCTTTTAGTGTTACTTCTGATCCAAGCTTTTTTTTTCTAAGCAAAAAACATAAAGAAGCTTATAGTCATTTGCTATACGGAGTAAAGGAGCGAAAAGGAATTATAAAAATTACCGGTGAGGTTGGAGCTGGTAAAACTACTCTGTGTAAAAGATTCCTTAGCGAGGCTAATTCTAATATAAAGACAGCTTTTATTTTAAATCCTGCTTTTTCCGAAGTGCAATTATTGCAGTTAGTTTTAAGGGATTTTGGCCTAGACTGTCGGAAGGCTTCCAAGTTTGAGTTGATCTCTGAATTAAATAAATTTTTAATTGACCAAGCTCGTTCTGGCGGTAACGCAGTTCTGATAATCGATGAAGCACAAAATTTACGGCTCTCTCAGCTTGAGCATATTAGGTTGCTTTCTAATCTTGAGACAGAGAAAGAAAAATTATTTCAAATTATTCTTGTTGGCCAGCCAGAATTAAATGATAAGCTTAACAGTCCAAAACTAATTCAGCTTAAGCAGCGAGTAAGCGTTAGTTTCCATATACCTCCTTTAGATAAAGAAGAAGTTAAAGAATATGTGCATCATCGTTTGAATATTGCAGGAGAAGCTAATAATATCCAATTTGATGATTTTAGTTTTGATGCAATTTATAATTATTCTCTAGGGATTCCGCGATTGGTGAATCTTATATGTGATAGAGCATTATTGGCGGCTTTTACTTTAAACACGCTTAATATTAACAATAAAATTGTTGAAAATTGTATAAAAGAATTAAATTAACCAGGAGGAATTATGAGTATAATTTATGATGCATTAAGAAGGACGCAGGAAAAAATTATGAATATAGAAGAAAAGCCAAAAACAAAGATGAACTTCAAAAAAAATATGCCAGTTATCTTGGCCATTTTTATTTTAGGGATAGTATTCTTATATTCAAATAGATTATTTTTAGGCCATAAAGATAACAAAAATGATTCATCCAATCTTCCTGCCGGCCTATATGGCAGAGCAAAAGATATCATTAAGGATAAAGAATTCGTTTTAAGCGGGATTGCTTACGATGAATCTAATGCATGGGCAGTAATTAATGATAAAATTTTAAAACAAGGCGATTTTATCAGGAAGGCTCAAATTACAAAAATCTCACAAGATAGAGTTGAGTTAGCTTTAGATGAAAATAAAAGATTAGTTTTAACTGCTAAGCAAGATTAATGTTTGTTTAATTAGCTTCTCTGGAATATTCTCAACAATTTTAGTTTTTCCTATCTGTGTTGGTAGAACAAACCGATTTTTTTTACCGACAAATTTCTTATCAAATTTTAAAATATATAGAAGCTTTTTTATTCTTGACAATTTTATTTTTGGAGCAATGTTATAAAGTGAAATTAGTTTTTCTATCCGTTCCATTATATTTTTAGATATGAGCCCCAATAGATAGCTTAACCTTGTTTCATAAATCATTCCTAGTGCAACAGCTTGTCCATGACTATATCTATAATCATACATAGCTTCAATTGCATGGCCTATTGTGTGCCCAAAGTTTAATATCAAGCGTTTACTTTTTGTTTCTTTTTCATCGATCGTTACTATATCCGCTTTTATTTTGCTCGAAGAGGAAACAATATATTCAAGATAGCTCGGATTTCGTTTGAATATCTCTCCTTGTTTTTTTTCCAAAGTATTAAATAACTCCGCGTCTTTTATTATTGCATATTTAATAATTTCACTTAGGCCAGCTTTAATTTCTTTTTCCGGTAGATATTTTAAAAAATTAATATCCGATATTACTAATTTTGGTTGATAGAATGATCCAATGAGGTTTTTTGCAAATCCTAGATCAATTGCGGTTTTTCCGCCGATTGAGGAATCAACTTGTGCAAGCAATGTGGTTGGAATTTGAATGTACGGTACGCCTCTTTTATAAATTGAAGCACAAAAACCCGTTAAGTCACCTATTACGCCGCCTCCTAATGCAATGAGAAAAGTTTTTTTATCCTGTCCATATTTCACTATTTGTTCTGATAATTTAACCAGCTCTTTAAAAGATTTGGCCTTTTCCGAATCGGGGATTAAAAAAATTCTATAACTTAGCTTAGTTTTTTTCAACTCTTTTTCTAACACCGGCCAAAACCGCTTCCTTATAAAATTATTTGTAATTACTATAGCAGTATTACCTAAATTAAGATCTTTCAATAAAATGCTGAATTTAGAAATTGCATTTTGGCCAATTATAATATTATATGATCTTTCCTTGAGATTAACTTTGATGATTTTCATATTAAAATGTTATTCCTAGTATTCGCGCAAATACCACGACAAACGGTAAAATTACTTTCTGAAAAAGGCCCATAAATAGCAACGCAAATATAATAAAAATGCCAAACGGCTCAATTAATGCAAACTGCATAGAGGCCTTTTGTCCTAATATACCCATTAATACGCGCGAACCATCAAGTGGTGGTATAGGAATCATATTGAATACCGCTAAAACAAGGTTAATTAGGATAGCCGTTTTTAATATATACATAGCAATAAGCGGTAAATATAATAATTTCAATAAGAAGGATAAGATAACCGCAAAAATTATATTCGATAATGGGCCTGATATTCCAACCCAAATAATATCTCTCCTAGGATTATTTAAATTTAAAAAGTTTATTGGTACAGGTTTTGCCCAGCCAAAAATAAAATGCGAGCCGCTGATTAATAAAAATAGCGGTAAAATAATCGTTCCTATTAAATCAATATGCGCAAGCGGGTTTAACGTAAGCCTGCCTGCAAATTTTGCAGTATCATCGCCAAGTTTATAGGCAATCCATCCGTGGGCAATCTCATGGATCATTACGGAAAAGAAAAAAACCGCTAGATTTATTACAAAGATCATTTTTTAGCTTGAGATTTTGTAGCTGGTGCTGCTTGAGCGCCGCCTGCTGGTGCTGCTTGAGCGCCGCCTGCTGGTGCTGCTGTTGCACCTTCTACAGCCTTTGTAGTTTTTTCTTTTTTAATCTTTATTTTTACAGTTTTAATTTTTGGCAGGCCTACGGGAGAATTTTGAGGTGTCCAAAGATTTTTTTCCATAAGATGCTTAATTTTTTCTATTCTTTTTAATACAGATCTTTGTTTTTTTAATTTTATTGAAGTGCTTAATGATGAATGGATTGACATTGTTTTACTCCTCTATTTATGTGATTGTGTTATTAAGATAATTTTTTAATGAAGCAATCGCGGTAATTTGCTTTCAGTTTCTTTAATGAATTTTCTGCGTTGGTTTTAGTATTGAAGTTACCTACATAAAGAATAATATATTTACCTTTATTTTTTACTAAAGTATTAAACCCCTTGTTTTTTAGATTAAGGGCTTCTTTTTTTGCAAAACTGTCTTTAAAATATGTTGCTACTTGAATTACGTAGGCGCCTTTTTCTATATTTCTTACAGGTTGTTCAATCTGCTTAGGCAACTCTTTTTTTACTACCGTAACATAAGTTGTTTCTGTTTTATTCTTTCCCTTATTTTGTTTTGATGTATCTTTATCTATAGCTTTTTCTTTTACAATAATTTTGTTTGATTGTTGGTTCGTTTTTTTTATTTGAACAACATTAATATTCTTACCGCGTTCAAATCCTATAGAAAAAGCTATTAAAAATGTAACAGCGACGCCGATAAATGAAAAAATCACCTTTTCATATTTGACTAAATGTTGAAATAAAAGAAGGAATTTATTTATCTTCTCTTCATTCGTGTTTATTTTTGTATCAAATATTTCTAGTTGGGTTTCTTTTTTGAAAAAATTAACCATAGTAAAAATATTATAACAGATTTATATTTATTATTTCAATATTTTTTTAAATTTTCTTTTTTGAGAAGAAATTACTTTTATAAAGGCATTTACTACTTCCGGGTCAAATTGCTTACCGCTATTTGTTTTAATTTCTTCAATGGCTTCTTCAAATGGGATTTTATGTTTATAAGGCCTGCCATGAATAATTGCATCAAATGCATCTGCGACAGCCATAATTCTTGATCCTAAAGGAATTTGATTTTTTCTTAATTTTGATGGGTATCCTGTGCCATCATATTTTTCATGATGATGGAGTATAATAGGTATTACAGGTTTTAATTTTTCGACAGATTTTAGGATCTTTGCTCCTGTTTGCGGATGGTTTCTGATTAATTTTATTTCTTCTTCGCTAAGCTGTTCACTTTTTGTTAAAATACCGAGTGGTATGCCGATTTTTCCTGTGTCGTGGAGCAAGCTAGCATATTCAAGGCTCTTGAGGTCTTTTTCATTTAAATGCATCTGATAGCCAATCGCAAGCACTAATTTTAAAAACTCGGGTGTATGGGTGCAAGCAGTAGGGACTTTTGCATCTAGCAATGTTACAAGCGACTTAATAGAGCCAAATAATATTTTTTCCTGTTCTTCTATTAGTCTAAAGTTTTTAATTCCAATTACCGCCTGGGTTGCAAGCGTCAAGAGAGCCTCTTTTTCGAATAAATCAAAAGGTTTTTCCTGATCTGTGCGTTTTATTTCTAATATGCCAGATATTTCTTCAGCGACTAAAGGAACAGCGATTATTGTATTTTTGCAGATAGTCGTGTTTGTTTCCAGGACCTTGCGTTCAACCGGATTTATAATTTTAGTTTTGTGTATATTGATTTGTTTTTTTGTTGGATTAATAAAGCATCTAATTACAGAGTATTTTTTTGAATTATCAGTTAAGATTATTTGGCAGTCTTTAGCATCGAATATTTGATAAATTAACCTTCCGAACCCTAATAAAAAATCTTTAAGGTCAAAAGTAGAATTTATCAAGCGATACACAGTGTGTATGCTTGAAAGTATTGTTTTATACCTTTTTGTAAGGATCAAAGAGTTTTTTGTATTCATCTAATGCGAACCTATCGGTCATTGCTGCAATGTGGTCACAGATTGCTCTTTTTTTCATAGCATTGTTTTTATTTTTTATCTCATTATAAAACGGCACTGATTCTGGGTTAGTAAAGTAAGTATTAAAAAGATCTGATATAAATCGCTTAGCTTTATTAGCCATGCGCATTACGCGAAAATTATGGTATAAATTATCAAAAAGAAATTGCCTTAGAGGCGTTCTTTCTTTTTCAATTTTTTTACTGAATCTTATTAGTTTTTGTTTAGTGCGCCTTATATCATCTTGAGATTTTAAATTATAATCTGCAAGAATTTTTAAGGAATTTTCAATTAAGTCAGTTACCTGTAAGTCAATTAACGATTTTATTGTCTGGTATCTTAGCTTCTCTTTTACTATTGTAGGGTATTTTTTAATTAAATTTTTATTTATTTTATCCCAGACAGGCACTCTTTTTAAATCTTCGTTTGTAATTAGTCCTGCTGTTAGGCCGTCGTCTAAATCGTGATTATCATACGCGATTTCATCAGCAATGTCAACAACTTGTGTTTCAAGATAAGGCATCTCGTCAGGGTCAAATTCACTCATATTAACTTTAAAATCATAAGATGTAGAATGTTTAATAATGCCTTCTCTTACCTCCCAGCTTAGATTTAATCCGGGGAATTCTGGGTAGCGATTTTCAAGTAAGTCAACAACGCGAAGGCCTTGCGCATTATGGTTAAAACCGCCAAACCCAGCCATTAATTCATTAAGTGCTTCTTCGCCAGCATGGCCAAATGGTGTATGGCCTAGATCGTGCGCAAGGGCTATAGCTTCTATAAGGTCTGTATTTAGCTTAAGCGCGCGGCCTATAGTTCTTGCTATTTGCGATACCTCAAGAGTATGCGTTAGCCTTGTTCTATAATAATCACCTTCGTGATTTACAAATACCTGTGTTTTGTACTCAAGCCTTCTAAATGCTGCTGAGTGGATAATTCTGTCTCTATCTCGTTGATAAGGCAGGCGGTATGTATGTTCCTTTTCTTTATGTGTTCTGCCTCTAGAGTTAAAGCTTCTTACCGCGTATTTTGCTAGAAGTTTTTCTTCCGGATTGCTTGCATTTTTTACTAAATTCATTTTCTTTTATTAATAGATTATACAGTTCTTCGATAGATTGAGAAATCACTTTTGTGTTTCCGACCACGGGCATAAAATTTGTATCGTTTTTCCAGCGCGGAACTATATGCATATGAATATGGTCAATGCCTGCGCCAGAAAAGTTTCCTATATTAAAACCAATATTATAACCATGCGGTTTTAATAACTTATCTAATACATCTTTCATCTTGAAAGTTAAATCAAAAAAATCTGTTATTTCTTGTGTATTCAACTGTCTAAGCGAATTGACGTGTTTATTTGGACAGATTAATATATGCCCATTGTTATATGGATATAAATTCATCATGCTGAAGTTATTTTGACCGCGGTGAATTACTAGGTTATTTTTTTCTTTGCCTTTTTCTTTAAATGCCTTACAAATAAAACATCCTTTTTCTTTTTTTGATATTAATCTAGTAATATATTTATTCCGCCATGGGGCCCAGAGATTATTCATAATTTAATTATCTTACCGGTAATTTTTTTACCCTTTATTTCTAAAATTCCATAAGAGTTATAAGGAGAGAATATCTTATCAGTAGGGCTGCCGGGATTAAAGAATAACGTCCCATCAATTATTTCGTTCATCGGTTGATGTGAATGCCCGAAAATAATCGCATTTGGTTTTTCTTTCTTAAACGCTTTTTTTAATAATTCGACCAATTCATTAGGCGGCCCAAATCCATGCGTAATCGCAATTTTGACATCTCCAACTTTGATTATTTCCTGTTCTTTTAGCTCATTTTTTATCTCTAAAAAATCCATATTACCTGCTACAGCAATTACCTTGGCTAGATTTTGTAATTTATGCAGGACTTCAATATCAATAAAATCTCCGGCATGTATAATCATATCTACAGTTGAAAAATCATCGAGAATTTTTTTAGGTAAAGTTTTTGCTCGTTCGGGTATATGGGTATCAGATATTACACCTATTTTTATGCTCATAGCAATAACCTCGGTTTATTATATAAATCTAAAATTGAATTTAAACTTGCAACATTCCAGGTTAAAATTTTTTGTTCTTTTGCAAGTAGCCTTGCATTGGTATCGATATCGTCGAATGTTACAAGTATTCTATGTTGAGACCTTGTTTTGTATTTCTTGCACTCTTGAGAAAAATCTAAGACATCTTTTTCTTCAATAGCCCCACTTGTTTTAATCGCCACAATCCATAAAAAATCACTAGATCTTGCAATTATTGCGAAGTTTAAACTTCGGCCTTCTAAATTTAATGGTTTTATCTCTCTAAAGCGCGACAGACGGATTTTTGATTTTTCGATTTGGATGGCTTCATCATTGAAAAGACTGAATAAATCTGTTAATCTCTCTGTTATGGTTTTTTGAGAATTTAAAATAAATTCTTTGAGCATCTGCCTTATTTTCCCTTCGAAAAATTTGATTTGAGTGTTTCTGCTAAAATCAAACGATTTTAATCTCTCTTGATATATAAATCTTAGCCAAAATAAAAACATAGGGTCGCTGATTTTAAAAAAGTCACCATTTCTAATAACTATGTCTTTCTCGATTAATTTTTGCAGTTTTGAATTTATGTCTTTTCTTGGCTGGTGGCTTATTTGCATTAATTCTTTTATTCGTGTATTTCCCTCTGAAAGTGCAAGTAATAAGGGTATTATGTCGTAGGAATGCTTGTCATTGTCTATAGTATTATTTAATAAAGATATAAATTTTTGATTTAGAATTCCCCATTTATCGAAGAGGAGCTTTCCTAACACTTCTACAATATATTCTGATTGGTTTTTATTTGCATTTTCTATCTTCAAATGATCTTTTAACTTAGATGCGATAAGGTGTATATAAAAAGGATGTCCGCAAGTAAAATTAATTATAAAATCTATATTTGATTTTTCAATTGTAAGAGGAGACAAAATTTCTTTTATAAGGCATTCCGATTTTTTAAGGTCAAGATAATTGAATTCTATTTTTTCAAAATTACCGAATAATAATGATAGTTTTTCCAATAAGATTTGATTTGATTTAAATTTCGCAGAGCTAATTAATATATACATTGTATTTTTCTGCAGAATAATTTTTTTTGCCCATTCACGATATAAATTTTTAACCGGCATTTTTTCTAAAAGATGGAATTCATCGAAAATCACTAATGTAAACTTTGCGCTTTCTTCGAATAAAAGATCCAATATAGATAATAATTCTATAAATAATTCATCATATTTTCGTTTTTCAAGATTTTTTTGTATAGTTTTAATGCCGGATATAGTTTTAGGGATGATGTTTTCTGCAGAGCGGATTAAATAATTAATATCTTGATTTAATTCTGTTTCTGGAGATCTGCTTTTTAAAAATGCATAAAGTAATGTTCCGCAAAAACGTAATATGAATGATTCGCAAGATTCTTTTCTTGCCCTGATAAATATAGGTATAATTTGCTTATCATCTAATTCAGAAATAATTCGGCATACTAATGCAGTTTTGCCGACACTCTCATCGCCAAGTAATGCTAAATTTTGCCTGTATCCCTCTTTTAAACCAAGGATACGTTTTATAAGAATTTGTTTAAAATCTTCTTGATATGACCAATCTTCCATAAGGAATATATTTTATAATAAAAAATAATTTATAGCAATTGAAAAATTATTATGGAGCGGGCGATGGGAATCGAACCCACATTACAAGCTTGGGAAGCTTGAGTTCTACCACTGAACTACGCCCGCAAAATTAATGAAAACATTCTCCGAATAATTTTATAGAACAGAATTCGCCGCACATTGTACAAACGCTTTCTTCTCTAGGTATTGATTCTTGCCGCATTAGTTTAGCTTTATCAGGATCCAAAGAGTAGCTTATTTGTTTTTTCCAGTCACGATTCTTCCGGGCGCGCGACATAAGGCTATTTTTTAACCAGCTTCTATCTAATCCTTTTGCAAGGTCTGCGGCATGGGCAGCAATTTTAGAAGCAATGATACCTTCTCTTACATCTTCTAAGCTTGGATGCCTTAGATGTTCTGCTGGTGTTAGGTAGCATAAGAAATCAGCGCCGGCCATTGCAGCGACTGCTCCTCCGATTGCGCCTGCAATGTGATCGTAGCCTGCGGCAATGTCGCAAACTAACGGCCCGAGTACGTAAAACGGAGCACCACTACAAATTTTTTTTTCTAGGCGGATATTTTTTTCGATATCATTTAGTGGTACATGGCCAGGCCCTTCAATTATTATTTGTATGCCTTTTTCGTTTGCTATCTTAGCAAGTTTGCCTAACTGTGATAATTCAGCTATTTGGGCTTTATCGGTAGCATCTAATATTGAACCGGGCCTTAGAGCGTCACCCAAACTCAAGGTGACATCATATTTATGGGCAATTTCTAAAATTTTATCAAAGTGTTCATACATAGGATTTTCTTTTTTATTCTTAATCATCCAGCTTGCTAGTATTGCGCCGCCGCGGCTTACAATATCGAGTATGCGCTTGTGTTTTTGTAGCATACCAAGAGATTTTTTATTAATTCCAGCATGTATAGTGAAAAAATCAACGCCCGCCCGCGCTTGTTTTTCAATAGCGCAAAGAATATCGTCGATTGTCAATTTAAGGTAAGACCCTTTTTTTCTCTTGGCTTCTATAGATGCCTGATAAATTGGCACAGTGCCAACAGGCATAGGAGATTTTTTGATTATAGTTTTTAATATGTTTTCTAAATCACCCCCGATACTTAAATCCATAACAGCGTCGGCCTGATATTTTATAGCAAGATCTAATTTTTTAAGTTCATCGTTAATTTCTTCTTTTTCCGTAGAGGTTCCCAAATTTACATTAATTTTCACAGACGTATCTTTACCTATACAGCAGGGATTTTTAATTTTATGGAATTTATTGAGAGGTATCACGGCCTTACCGTTTGCTATATGCCGTAAAAGAAGCTTGGAATTAATATTTTCTTTCTTTGCAATATGTTTTAGTAGCGGGGTATTCTTATTAAGCCGCGCAAGTTCCAGTATAGTCATTTTATTTCTTTAAATAATTCCTTTTCAATTTGATAAATATTGTAGCGAATTATTTTAAGCCTCGAGGATTGTTTTTTATTTATTAATTTTAAAAATTCTTCTAAAACCCGGATAGATTCTTTGGCTCGTTGAATATTTGCAAAAAATATATCTTTAATACCTTTTCTTTCTAGCTCACTAATATTAGATGTTTTTCCGACATCTTCTTTTATATCTCTGCAGTTAATTAAATCTTTTGCATTAAAACAACTTTTAGATATATCTTGAAGGCAATGCCTTAAGTTTTTAATTTTTTGAGTATTTATTTTATCACTTAGAATAAAACGGGATATATCTTCAAGCACGCGCATAGCTTCTTTTGCACGATTTAAATTTGCGTCAATTACTCTATTTATTTTTTTTCGAATATCCACGAATTATTCTTTCTATAATTTTAGATGTCGAATATCCTTTAATAAATTTAATCTTTATGACTTTGCCTTTGTTATTTTTGACGATGTTATTTCCAACGATATCTTTTATATTCCAGTCTGCCCCTTTTACTAAAATGTTTGGTTTTATAGCTTCGATTAATCTTATTGGAGTTGGTTCGTTGAACAAAGTAATATAATCAACACTTTCAAGCGCTGCTAATACACCGAGGCGAGAATTTTCATTTTGAATTGGTCTGTTTGGGCCTTTTATTTTTTTGACAGAGGCATCGGAATTTAATCCTACGATTAAAATATCGCCATAAGATTTAGCTTTTTCAAGATAAGATACGTGCCCAAGGTGCATAATATCAAAACAGCCATTAGTAAAAACAATTTTGGCAGAATTATTAGCTTTTAATTTTTTTATAACTTTTAGTAAAGCACCAAGACTTTTAATCTTATTATTTATCATATTTTTTAAGAAAATTATGTTAGCGTATTTTCAACTAATTCGCAGATTATATGGGCAATTGCTATATGGGTTTCTTGAATTCTTGGTGTGTTTGTTGAAGGAACCTCAATTGAGATATTGGATAATGTTTTAAGTTTACCCCCACCGTTACCGGTTAATGTGATAGTTTTTAACCCTTTATTATTTGCTGTAATAATTGCTTCAATGATATTTTGGGAGTTGCCACTCGTAGATATTCCTATTGCTACATCGCCTCTATTGCCTAAGGCCTCGATTTGCCTTGAAAATATATTATTAAAATTATAATCGTTTCCTATAGCTGTTAAAATAGAACTATCAGTTGTTAATGCAGTTGCTGGATATGCCCGCCTTTCTTTTTTAAAGCGCCCGACTAATTCTGCAGCTATATGTTGACAGTCTGCGGCTGAGCCGCCGTTACCGAATAAAATTATTTTACCTTTATTCTTAAAGCAATCACTGATAGTATTAACAGCTTTAATTATGTTTTCTAATTGAGTTTCAATGACCTTTTTTTTGACCTCAATGCTTTCTTCCAAAATTCTTATTATGTTATCTTTCATTTTCTAAAAGTATCAGGGAAGGGAATTTGTTCTTCTTCGCTTTCATTTTTTTTACCATGCTTAAAATCCTTGGCAACAATTTTTGCAACATGGATTTTTACCATAATTTCCTCATCCACGCTTAATACTTGTTGTATTTTTTCTATAATCATAGTTTGTAGTCTTGTGGTTAGTTCGCTTATATTAGTTTCAGAATTTAATACGAGCCTTAAATTTACATCTAACCGTTTTTTATGTGCAATAATGTCAGGGCGGCTTTCTTTTATTTCAGGAATCCGTACAAGCATTTTTTTAATTAAATCTTCTATTGCCGATAAGCTTATTATAACTTTGCCAGAAGGTGTAGGAAAACCTATAGTTTTTTCTCTTTGCATTTTACCCAAAATTATTTGAGCAAAAGATATACTTATAAGCATAATTAATAATCCAGCTAATCCAAAGATCAACCTTGAGTTAATATTTTGATATACTTGTTGTAGAAATACGAGAACATCCGAAGGCGTAATGACTTGTAGTGCCAGTATAATCATAAAACTGCCTAAAATTAAAAGTACAGTGGTATAAAATATTACGCCTAAAACAGAAAATAATCTCATTTATCCTCCTTTTCTATACCCAAAATATTAACATTTACTTCTTTTAAATTTATATCGAGCATTTTTTCTGCCATCTTCAAGATATTATCTTGTACATTTGAGGCGACTTCTGAAACCTTGTGGCCATACTTTACAATGATGCCGATTTCAATTTTTACATCTTCGTTTTTTTCGATATCTATTTTTATTCCGGACAATATTTTTTCTATTCCTAAGATTTCGTGAATAAACATTTCAAATTTTTTACCAACAGTTTTTACGCCTTCTACTTCAAGGGCGGCATGTTTTGCCACTGATGCGATTACTTGTTTATGAATTTTTATTGCTCCCAGATCTGTTTGATTCTTATCTTTCATTTATTTTTTTCCTCATTTTCAGTTTTTTCCAGTAATTTTTGTACAAACGAAGTAGAAAATTTACCCTCTAGAAATAAAGGATTTTCGAGGATAATTTTATGAAAACCAGCACTGGTTTTTATTGGCTCAATAAAAAGCTCATCTAATGCCCTTTTCATAATAGCAATTGCTTCATGACGATTCTTGCCATAGCTTATTATTTTTGCAATCAAAGAATCGTAATAGGGGCTTATTTCATATCCTTGGTATACGTGGGTATCTACTCGTATCCCCGGCCCTGAAGGCAGGTTAATAAAATCAATTTTTCCCGGGCAGGGCAAAAAACCTTTTTCATAATCTTCAGCATTTATACGGCACTCAATTGCCGCACCGTGAATACGCACATCTTGCTGTTGGATTTTTAATTTCAAGCCAGCGGCTATTTTAATTTGTTCTTTTAAAATGTCAATGCCAGTAACCATTTCAGTTACCGGATGTTCTACCTGTATACGTGTATTCATTTCCATGAAATAAATATTATGGTTTTTCTCAAGCAGGAATTCGATTGTTCCAGCACTCACATAATTGATAGATTTAGCAGCTTTAACAGCGAGTTCTCCTAATTTTTTTCGTAATTTATTGTCAACTGTGCTTGATGGTGCTTCCTCTAATAATTTTTGATGCCGTCTTTGAATTGAACATTCTCTTTCACCAAGATAAATTGTATTACCAAATTTATCAGCGAGTATTTGTACTTCTATATGGCGCGGTTCCTCGAGATATTTTTCTATATAGACATTTGAATTTTTAAAACTTGCTTCAGCTTCTGCCTGCGCTGTCATAAATGAATTTATTAAACTAATTTCATTGTGAGCAATGCGCATTCCTTTACCTCCGCCGCCAGCGGCCGCTTTGATGATAACAGGAAACTTAATTTTATTTGCAATTTTTAATGCTTCTTCTTTTGTTTTTATTATATCTTGGCTTCCTGGTACGACAGGGACTTTTATTTTCTGCATATGCGTGCGAGCAGCCATCTTATCACCCATTAATTTTATATTTTGAGGTGTTGGCCCGATAAAGAAGATATGGCAAGATTCGCAAATTTCTGCAAAGTGAGCGTTTTCTGCTAAGAATCCATATCCGGGGTGTATTGCTTCAACATCAGTTATTTCAGCCGCACTTATTATCGCTGGTATATTTAAGTAACTTGCTGTCGAAGATGCTGGTCCGATACAAATTGCTTCGTCGGCAAGCCGTACGTGCATACTTTTTCGGTCTGCTTCAGAGTAAACCACAACAGTTTTAATTCCCATTTCTTTGCAGGCGCGAATTATACGGACTGCTATTTCACCGCGGTTTGCAATTAGAATTTTTGAAAACATCTTAGGCAGGTTCAATTATAAATAACGGTTGGCCAAATTCGATAGGCTGTGCATTCTCGATCAATATTTCGACAATCTTTCCTTTAATTTCAGCTTTGATTTCATTCATCAATTTCATTGCTTCAATTATACATACTGTATCTTTAGGAGAGACAACTTGTCCAATTTCTACAAATGGTTGCGCTTCTGGGCTGGGCGCGCGATAGAAAGTCCCTACCATTGGCGCTTTTATTTCTACAGTATTTGTTTTTAGGGTTTCTTGTGTTTTTTGTGTAGTTGTTGGTTGATTAATTAACGGTGTTGTTTTTTCAATGATAACCGGTGCCGGATTTTGTATTTCTTGCGCATTGCCTCGTTTTAGCTTTATACGGGTTCCTTCTTTTTCAATTTCAAGTTCGTTAAGATTATTTTCATTCATCAGGTTTATCATTTCTTTAATTTCTTTTATATTCATAATACCCTTTCGCTATTAGACTCTACCTAAATATTCTCCAGTTCTCGTGTCTATTTTTATAATATCACCTATATTTATAAATAAAGGTACTTGTATTTCTGCACCTGTTTCAATTGTCGCAGGCTTTCCGGAAGATTTTGCAGTGTCGCCTTTTATTCCGGGTTCAGTAGCAATAACTTTAAACTCTATAAAATTAGGCAAGTTTATATTTAAGATTTCATCTTTGTAGCATAAGATATCGATTACAAGATTATCTTTTAAGAATTTTACATTATCAGCTAATTGTTCTTTAGATATAATAATTTCTTCAAAGGTTTCCTGATCCATAAAGTGATAATCGTCTCCGGATTTATAAGTAAATTGAGAAGGTTTTTTTTCGACAAATGCTTCCTGAATTTGTTCATTTCTAAATGTTTTCTCAAGTACATTGCCGGTTTTTAAATCACGCAGTTTAGCCCGAGAGAAAGCTGCGCCCTTACCGGGTTTTACGTGGTCAACACTTAAGATAAGATAAACTATATTATTAACTAGGACCGTTAATCCTGCTTTTAATTCATTTGGAGAGAGAGCCACTTAACACCTCGTAGTTTGTTTTTGTTACTAGAACCATGTCTTCTAACCTTATACCAAATTCACCCGGTAAATATATCGCCGGTTCAATAGTTATAACCATGCCTTCTTCTAGAGGTTGCGTATTTATTGGATTAATGCTTGGATTTTCATGTACCTCAAGGCCTATGCCATGGCCTAATGAATGCCCGAAAAATTTTCCAAATCCTTTGTTTTCAATAATATTGCGCGCAATTCTATCAATATAATTACAGCTTACGCCCGGTTTTATGTTTTCTATAGCTTTTTCTTGAGCAAATTTTACAATATCATAAATTTTACTAATTTTACGGCTTATTTTACTTAAAAAAAACACCCTTGTCAAGTCGGATTTATAACCTGATAAATCTAAGCCGATATCAACTAATATTGGGGATGTTTTATTTATTTTATTTTTTGTACTTATTGCATGCGGAAGGCTTGATTGTAGGCCTGAAGCTATAATTGGCTCGAATGCAGGCGGCCTTGTAGAAATATTCCTAATCATTTTTTCAATTTCTGCAGCAAGTTCTATTTCTGTAATCTGCGGCCGTAAAATATTTTTTATATCTTTAAAAATATTTACTAATTTTAATACACTAGTTTTTATTTTACTTATTTCACATTCTGATTTTTTTACTCTTAGAATTTCAACAAGATTAAAAGTGGGTATAATTTTAAAAAAACCACAAGAGTTTTTTAGTAAATATTTATATTCTACAAAATTTATTTTTTGTGCTTCAAACCCTATTCTTTTTAATCTCAATTTTTTTATTAGATCTGTTACTAAGCCCAGAGAATTATTTTTAGTAACACATTCAATCTTTAAATTTTTATTTTTAAGATAAATTTTTGCTTCGCCTAAGTAACGGAAATCAGTAATAAAAAAAGATTGTTTATGAGATACAAGTATAACCGCTTCTCTTGCGTTAAATCCGGATAAATAAGAAACGTTCGCAGGATGTTTTATTATTAAAGAATCGATATTATTTTTATCTAAAAGCTTAAGGATTTCTTTTAGTAGGTCTTTCATAATTTACAAGTGATATAGCAGCTTCGAGGCCTAATGTGTAACTAAGTAAGCCAAAGCCGCATATTTGGCCAGAGCTGACAGCGGAAATTAGCGAAGTATGGCGAAATTCCTCTCTGGCATAGATATTAGACAGATGTACCTCAACCGTAGGAATACCGCATGCGGCAATCGCATCTCTTATTGCAACGGATGTGTGTGTGTAGGCGGCAGGATTTATTAGTATTGCACCAAATGTATTTTTCGCCTTGCCGATTAAATCAACAATATCTCCTTCGTGGTTTGATTGAATAATCTTTAATCCAATTTTTTTTTGTTTTGCTATTAATTTGAGCTTAGAATTAATTTCGTTAAGCGTAAGCTTGCCATAAACTTCTGGCTCTCTTATTCCTAATAAATCTAAATTAGGCCCATGAATTACTAATATTTTTTTCATCTATATATCCTTTTATTTTTTAACTATTATATTTCTGCTTCATCAATTAACATTATTGGTATATCGTCTCTAACAGGGTATTTCCTGCCGCATTTTTTGCAGCATATTTTTTGGATATTCTTCTCGAATGATTTCAGTTCTATTTCACCATGGCAGGCAGGGCAGATTAATATATCCAATAATTCTTTATCAATCATTTTATTTCTCCTTTACTTCTTCGTTTTTATTTAATTGCGGCGAATTTGATTTTTCTAAAAATATCGTCCTTAGCTCAAAAAGCACATTTTCCATCATAGTTGTTTCTTCTTTTGTTAAATTATTCTTTGTTTTTTCTTGTAGCATACCCAATGTATCAATCAAATACTTTGCTTGTTTAAGATCAATTTCCTTTTTATTTGTTAAGGGGCTTTCTATTTCACCAAGAGAAATTGTTGCTTGTATTGCTAAGCTTGAAATTAACATTGCAAATGTTGCTTCAGGCATAAAATCTTGCCCGGATTTATTTTGTATTGTTTCTTCATTATCTTTTGCTTTTTCTTTCCAGCTTTCGTCTACCTTCTTTTGTTCATTCATGAATCACCTCGTTATAATTATACCGGCATATCCAACAACGCTATTATAATCACCGCTTGCGGCAGCGCTTGTTTGATATTTGATAAGTTTTGTTTTATTAGCTTTAATTTTTTTTGCATAAGATAAAAGTATTATTGCCGGGCCCCAGCCGCACATAGTTATGTTTAACTTAGTTAAGTTTTTCACCAAAAGATCGGCATCTAAACTTAAGATCGCATCAATAGCAACTTTGTCTTTTTTAGAAGCTTCTTCGTGTTTTTCATAATGAGTCATATCGCTTGAAGCAATTATAACTATATCTTTAATTCTTCCCGATTTCTCAAGATTTATAGCTAGTTCGTTGCCGAATTCTTTAAGTTTTTCCGTGTCAGATGACATTATTGCAATTGGTATGAATTTGAAGCTAGTATTAAAATACTGTAAAATAGGTAGTTCTACTTCAATAGAGTGTTCAAATTTATGGGCCAGGGAATCTTCCTTTAAAAGAAGAGAATTTTTTAATAATTCCGAAGCCAGATATTCTTCAATAGCCACCTCTCCTAGAGGAGTTAACCATTTTCCTTTAGTTTGTATACTAAAGTTTTCACCAATTCCAGAATGATTTGGCCCGATTACTATAAATATTTTTTTGGGTTCAATTATACAAGCAGTTTCTACGGCTACCTTACCAGAGTAAATGTAACCTGCATGAGGTAATATAGCGCCAACAACGTCTTTTTTTTGTATTTTTTTAGGCAGAAAGCTTGTAATTTGTTTAATTAGGTCAGATTTACTTTGCGGATAAAATCTTCCGGCTACAGCAGGTTCTCTTAACATATTTTTTGCTGTTGAAATAATTTTTACTAAATTATCTAGATGAGCGCGGTGCTCTTTTTCTTTTCCTCTGGCTAGGCTTTTCGTAATGTTTACGGTCTTTTACTTCTTTTAAGATGCCTTCTCTTTCGATCTGTTTTTTAAATCTTCTAAGAGCTGCTTCGAAAGGCTCATCTTTTTTTATTTGTACATGCGGCATTTTTTATCACCCCTTTATATAAATTTTTATAATTCCTTGCAAAACAGTAATATAGCATTTATTTTTGTTAAAAGCAATATTTTTTAAGTTTGATGTTAAGTTTGAGTAGAGCTTTTTGAGATTATTCTGGGGTTAAAGATACGTTTAAATTTTTCCTTCGCGGAATAAATTTTGCAATCTTATGATTTTTTTAGGATAGTATTTTCTTAAGAGGTTTGCCTGATAAAGCCATGCCAACCTATTTTCTAAAGGCATAGCGCTGTATCGTTTGATTTGATCTTTAGTTAAATAATATTCGAATCCGTTAGTCTTAGGTTTCATCTTTTCAATTTCATTAAAGTTTTGACATCGGCTAAATCTTGTTTTCTTCCGGTTTTATGCTTCATTTTGATAAGATCGTCTATGCCTATAGTTGGAATCTGTGTATTCCGTAAGGATATGTATTTAATGTTCTTATAAGCTTTTTCGTAATTAACTGGGCTATCGATAATTATGTCAATTTCTGCAATTCCCCAATTCAGATTTACTAGATTGAAGGCCTTCATATTTTTATTCTTTATCCAGTCATTTCTTTTGTCTTTATTTGAAAAATCCATTATATTTACGGGCACTTTTGGTTTAAAGCCCCATTTTTTCATTAAAGTAATAAATTTTTTAATATTGTTATTTTCGAGTAAAAGTATGAAATCTAAGTCATAGGTCATTCGTGGGATGCCATATAGGTTTATTGCCATTCCCCCTACGACAATATACTTTATTTTTCTTTTGTTTAATTCTTTAAATATGCCTAAATAATCTAACATTAGTTTAATTATAAGCTTTTTTTAATTTTAGTCAATTCTTTGATTCTCTGTGTAGTTTTTTACTTCTGACAACGCCTTGGAGATTATCTTGGGGTTAAGGTTAAGGAGTCGGCTAAGATCAGCTAGAGATGTAGAATAAATACTTTTTCCCTCTTTCTTTAAAAGAAAATCTGTCAGGATGAGCAGTTGAGCTTTTGCGCTAAAGCGATTAATATAAACTTCAGTAAAATAAGTATTGGGGATAAGAAATGATTCGCCAGGTAAGTTTATTAATTTTACCCAGCTATCTTTAGCGGGATAAAATTCTACTTGTATAAGATGATAGTTTTTCGAAAGCTTCTTTAATAATTTTATGATTTGGCGGCGTTTAGCAGTTTCGGGCCATTTTTTAGGAAGCGAAATATCGAGTGGTATTGTTTCAAGATCTATAAAGAATTCATTTGAGTTATAGGCTTGTGATAACCCAATTAAATAAAGATATAGATCAATTGTATGTTCGTCTCGGTTTCTCACCATTTTAGAGAAAAAGTTTTTATCGGTAATAAGGCAAGCTTTTATTTCTATTTCTGGTGGTAAATTGGCAACTATTGGCTTTTCTTCTTTGGTGGTTGGCTTTGCTTGGCCTTCTAACGGTAATTGGCTGATTCTAGATAATTTTCTTTTGGCAAGCTCAGGTGAATCTATGATTGTTGCTGATTCAAGATTATTTTTTAGAGCGGCAACGCTCCAATTTGTGCTACCTTCTACGATGTAGCGCTCGTCAATGATAATAAGTTTATCGTGAAGCATGGTTGCGCTTGATACAAAGTATATTTTTGCGCCTTTTTGTTCTAGTGTGGCATAAATAGGATTACGCGTAATATCGCCAGATTCTAAGACATTGTTAAACCTGGCATTTAGGTAGATATTTACTTCAACCCCTCGGCCTCTAGCCTCTAAAAGATCATTAAGCAGAAGATTTACTGGGTGGTTTTTTATTTCATGCGGTTTGATGACGTACATTGAGATTGTAATTGATTGTTTGGCAGAATCAAGTAGCGCAATAACTTCTTTCTCATAACTCCGATCACTCGCATCTCTTACCCGAGCCTGATACCAAATTTCCGAGGCGAAAGAGTTTGTTGTTATCGTGAGGATTAGTGCAAAAATTGCCAAGAGCTTTTTCATTTTAAGGGTTAATTAACTGCTGTGTCTTCGGAATTCTGATTATGGTCTGGGATTATTCTAAATAGCTTCTCCAAAAACTACTGGATTTTTTTAAAAGCTCAAAAATATTCAACCGATAGTAATATTTTATTAGATGCCTTCCTTTTCCATTATTAGCACTTTCGTTTAAAACGTGATATGATTCTATATACCTATCTTTAAATGTAAAATCCACATCCTTAATCCATAAAATACGACCTTTGTGTATTCCGTTAGCATCATAAGAAGTATAAAAAAGATTTACATCTACAATCTTTCGAGGCAAATATATGCGATACAGTCCATTTTCTTTAGCAATAATACACCTGCCTTCGGGAGTAGCTATTTTTATTTTCTTATTATTTTTAAATTCTTCTGTTTCTAAATCGTAATTTAACGTTATTATCTTACTACAAACAACGAAAGTGGTAAAGTTTTTAACTTGCCTAAAATTTATAATTATAAAAAAGGTAAAAATAAAAAATATCATCCACAAATTATAGTCTTTTCTTGTAACAATTTTTGTTAAAGCTTCCCCGAGAGTAAAGAAAAAACCGAATATAAACATTAAATAGAAAAAAGTTCCAATTTTATCAATCTTATTTTCTCCCAACAATGCAGAGATCCCGATTATTATTAATAACAAATCAAGATATAAAATACCCATATGTCTATATTCCTCTATTTATTCCATCTTATGTGACCGTTAATATTATTTTTTTCATAGACTGTTAATACTTCTTCACAAAATTTTTGCAACTTTTTATCTTTAGATTTTTTTGCTAATTCACAAAGTCTTATAAACATCTTCTTTCCTGTTTCTGTCTGTTTATAATTTTTCTTTTGAAAGTTATGCTGGGCACACAATGTTTGACCATTTTCTATTTTTGATTCACCGCCTAAATCTCTTGGCTTTATATGATCAGCGTGAATTTCTACTCCGTCATTAATTCCGCGGCCACAAACCACGCATTTATAAGCATCTCGTTTAAATATTTCTTTCTTTTGTTCAGTTGTAAAATCTTTTAATTTTCGATTTTTAATAAAAGAAGGGTCATACTTATACACACCTTTTTTAATTTTTATTAATTGTCCTTCTTGGGATAGCTTTCTAATAGCTCTATCTGGATCTCGAAAAACCTTACCAGTTCTTTTATTGTATTCAGCTGTTACCCAATCAACAATCTCAGGATGTTTAATATCTTGGTTGGGATGATTTTTAAAATATTCCATTATCAAATTGGATTGGACTATTTCTCCTGACATACTGTCTCCTTAAAGTTAAAATTACACTGGGCATTATAATTCATTATCCTTCTTTTTGCTAAATCACAATATTGTCTATCTATATCTACGCCTATGCCGCCCCTTTTTTCTTTAATACAAGCTAGTAAAGTTGATCCGCTCCCTAGAAATGGATCTAAGATGGTATCAGTAGTATAGCTAAAGAGTTTAATACATCTTTTTGGCAGCTCCACAGGGAATGGCGCAGGGTGCCCTATTCTTTTTTTGCTTTCGCCGTTAAAAGACCAAACACCATTAGTCCATTCCATAAATTCTTCTTTTGTTATATCAGATTTTCCTGGTTTTTGTTTTTTCCAAAATTTTTTATAAAAAACTACAATTACTTCAACAGGCGCAATGACATAGGGGGCTGAAGCGCTAAGCCATGAACCCCATGCTGTACGTCTAGAAATATTACCTTCATTCCAAATTATCGTAGAATGATAATGCCAGCCTATATGTTTTGCAATTGATGTAATATCAGCGCAAACGCTTTGTTGTCCGTTCTTATTTTTATCAAGCGGGATATTTAAACAAAAGCGTCCATCGTCTTTGGCAAGCTCAAAACATCTAGCCATCCACTCTTTACTAAATTTGAGGTATTCTTCATAAGACAGTTTGTCGTCATGAGCACCATATTTAATATCAAGATTATATGGCGGAGAGGTAATTATTAAATCAACACTAGATGGTAAAATATTTTCAGTGTTAAGTATATCATTATTCAAAATTTTTATGTTTTCTGATTTAAAAAAGACATCGCTCTTTTCTTTGTTAGGCGAGCGTGCAGCTTGTTTAATTGGTGCGATGGTGTTATCTGTTTTAAATTTCCTTATAACACCTTTTACTTTTCCCAATATTTGAATATCATTATCTTTTGGCGTTATTATTATTGGCGCAAAATTCTCATTTTCGGCAATTAATTTAATGCAATCTTTTTCTTTATAAAATCTTTTTACTGTGGCTTCTTCGCCAATAAGAGCAACGACGATTTCACCCTCATCCGCAGTAGATTGTTGTTGGACAACTACAAAGTCATTATTCAGGATTCCTGCATTAATCATACTGTCGCCTCTTACCTGTAAAGCAAAAGTTTTATTTGGATCTTTAACAAGCGTTTTATCGACCGCGAGCGTTCCTTCGATATTTTCTTCGGCTATGATTGGCGCGCCGGCCGCAACACGGCCAACAATGGGGATATCCATTGTAGAATTAGAGTTATTTAGCATCGTTTTTTGATTAATTAAAATTTCTATAGCGCGTGATTTATGCGGATGTCGAGAAATAAAACCTTTTTTTTCTAGGCTATTGAGATGGCTTTGAACGGCATTAGGTGATTTAAAAGAGAATTTTTTTTGAAACTCTGAAATAGAAGGCGGGAAACCGAAGTTTTTTATGTTTTTAACAATAAAATTAAAAATTTGTTCCTGACGTTTAGTAAGTTTTATATTTTTTTTTCTTTGGCGTATCATGAACGTTATAATACTGTATGTTTATACAGGTGTCAAGAAAATTTTTGGGTAGAATGTTGGTAAAGAAAAACCCCATCCCTATTTCTAGAGATGGGGTTGGTTTTTTTGTATTAACCACCGAACCAGTCAAAGCGCTTCGCTGACGGTCCAGGGTAACCCGCAGAACAGATTAAATCTCGACGAGATTTAATCTTGCGGCCCTCAGGGGCGAATTTTGCTATTGCAAAATTCGGGATAATAGACATTGCAAGCAAATAAAAACCCCGCCTCTGTTTAGAGGCGGGGTTGATTTTCGCTATGACTTAACACTGCCCCGTAAAAATCACGGTTCAGTGTAACCTGCATAACAGTTTAAATCTTATCAGATTTAAACTTGCAGCCTTTTAGGCAATTTTTTCGTTAGAAAAAATTGGTTAATATCCGCCGTAGCCGCCGCCTGGAGGCATTGGAGGCATTGCTGCTTCTTTTTTCTCTTCTGGTTTGTCGGTAATGACGCACTCAGTTGTAAGAAGTAATGATGCGATACTAGATGCATTTTGTAGTGCTGTGCGGGTAACTTTTGTTGGGTCAATTATCCCGGCATCCATCATATCGGTATATTCACCAGTTGCGACATTGAAGCCAAAGTTGCCTTTTCCTTCTTTAACTTTTTGTACGATTACAGAACCTTCTAGAGCGGCATTCTCTGCCAACTGTCTTATAGGCTCTTCCAGTGCGCGCCTTACAATATTCGCACCGATTTTTTCATCGCCATCAAGTTTAATTTTTTCAAGGCAAGGCAGAGCCCTAACTAATGCTACTCCACCACCTGGTACAACACCTTCTTCGCGTGCAGCTCTTGTTGCATGTAGCGCATCTTCAACGCGGGCTTTTTTCTCTTTCATTTCAGTTTCAGTTGCAGCGCCAACATTGATTACGGCAACTCCGCCAGCAAGTTTTGCTAAGCGTTCTTGTAGCTTTTCTTTATCATAATCAGAATCTGTTTCTTCGATTTGTTTTCTGATTTGATTAATTCTGCCGTTTATAGCAGCAGTTTTTCCTGCGCCTTCAACGATAGTTGTATTTTCTTTATCAATTTTAACCCTTTTTGCGCGGCCAAGGTCTGAAATATCGACATTTTCTAGCTTTATGCCAAGATCTTCAGTTATAGCTTTACCGCCGGTTAGAATTGCGATATCTTCGAGCATTGCTTTGCGCCTGTCGCCATAACCGGGAGCTTTTACAGCTACACAGGTTAGTGTTCCGCGAAGTTTATTGACAACTAATGTTGCAAGTGCTTCGCCTTCAACTTCTTCGGCAATAATTAGCATTGGTTTGCCAGCACGCGCAATTTTTTCTAACAATGGAAGCATATCTTTTAAAGCAGATATTTTTTTCTCATGGATTAAAATATATGGCTCATCAAGGATGCATTCCATTCTTTCCATATCAGTAGAAAAATATGGAGATAAATATCCTTGATCAAATTGCATACCCTCAACAACATCTAAGGTGGTTGCAATTGATTTTGCCTCTTCAACGGTAATAACGCCGTCTTTTCCGGCTTTATCCATTGCTTCAGCAATTAAATTGCCAATTTCGGTATCGCCATTTGCGGCAATTGATCCAACTTGTGCAATTTCTTTTTTGTCTTTAATTGGTTTTGATAATGTTTTTAATTCTTCGGTAATTTTTTCTACTGCTTGCTCAATACCCCTTTTTAATGCCATTGGGTTTGCGCCAGCTGTAACATTTTTTAAGCCTTCGCGATAAATTGCTTCAGCTAAAATTGTTGCTGTGGTTGTACCATCGCCTGCTAAATCAGAAGTTTTTTCTGCAACTTCTTTGATTAGCTGTGCACCCATATTTTCATAAGGGCATTCGAGTTCAACCTCTTTTGCAACGGTTACACCGTCTTTTGTGATTGTTGGTGAACCAAATTTTTTGTCGATTACGACATTTCTTCCTTTTGGCCCGAGTGTTACCTTTACTGCCGCAGCTAATTGCTCAACACCGGAAAGGATTTTACGCCTTGCTTCTTCATTATACAGCAATTGTTTTGACATTACGTTTCCTCCTCTTATTTCACTATAGCTAAGATATCTTCTTCTTTCATTATTAGATATTCTTCGCCTTCTTTAGTTGTGATTTCTGTGCCAGAATATTTTCCGTAAAGTACTTTATCTCCGGCTTTAACTTCAAGTGTTTGTATTGAGCCGTTATCTAGCGTTTTGCCTTTACCTACCGCGACGACTTTTCCTTCCTGTGGTTTCTCTTTTGCTGTATCAGGAAGAACTATGCCGCCTTTTGTTTTTTCTTCTGCTTCAAGCGCTTTTATTAGCACTCTGTCACCCAATGGTTGTATAGACATGTATCCACCTCCTTTATGGTTTATTGTTGTTTTTAGCACTCAACGATAACGAGTGCTAATTATAAATGATGGAAAAAAGTTTGTCAAGAAAAAAATTTTTATTTTGTTTTGGGAGTTTTAACGGGAATTCTATCGTTAATTATTGAGATATGGACATGGCAGTAGTTTTCGTGGTTGTAAATGCTTAGAATATTTGTGCAATTACGGTATCTGCATTTTCTTCCCTTGTGCGAAACTTTAATATGTTTCATTTTAACTCATTTTTGGTGAAACTTGTAACAGCCATTGCATTTTACAATTGCATCTTATCCATTCTTTAACAATTCTATACCCCATAAAACGAAAAAATGCATTGCGAAAATTCAGCTTAAGGAGTAAACATAAAGATGAAGAAAAAGAATAAAATTTTGCATGTGCCTTAAGCGATGCTATTTGTAATTGTTTTGCCGATATTAATTTTGGATTGAATACAGCATGTTGGGCGTCGTATAAGCTCCAGTCGCGGTTAAATATCCGTTTTTCCTTATTTAACTCTTCGTGAACCTTAGTTCCCGGAAAAGGCGTTAAGATCATCATTTGAATAGTGTCAATTTTTTCCTTTATTGCAAATTTGAGAGTTTCCCATACAGTCTTTTCATCATCGCTATCGCTACCTAAAACAAACATTCCGTGAATTTTAATTTTTTTTCTATGGAAAGAACGAATCGCGCTAATTATGTCGTTAACGCTTTGTTTTTTCTCGAAGGCAGAAAGAGTTTTAACATTAATTGATTCAAACCCTACGCAGACGACACTGCATCCACTTTTTGCCATAAGGCCTAAAAGTGAATCATTTTTGGTTGCATCGCAACGAACTTGAGCTGTCCAGCGCGGGGTTTTGTGTTTTAACATAAGTTCACATAAAATACGTGTGCGTTCTGGGTTAGCCGTAAAATTATCATCACAAAAAAAGAACGATTTTGCATCCCTTGATTTTAATTCCTTAAGGATGTTTTCAGCGCTGCGAAAACGGTATGCCCTGCCGAATATTTTTGTTACAGAGCAGAATGTGCAATCAAAGGGGCATCCTCGCGAACTAGATATGGGCATAATGATTGGTTTTGGTTTATAGCCTTTAATCAAAGAAAAATCTGGAAATGGCAGTTCGTCTAAATTTTGGATAGCTACACCTTGTACAACTTTATCTTTGATTGAACCGTCTATTACTTTAGCAATTATACTTTCGGCTTCACCGATAACTACTTGTCTGGCAAATCGTAATGCTTCTTCAGGTAAAAGGCTGGCATGCACGCCACCAATTATTACTTTTTCTTTTGGAAATAACGTAGCAATATCGTAACCGCGTTTTGCTGTTGAGGTTAAAATAGAAATTCCTATAATATCAGCGTTTATCTTAGAATAGTCTGGTTTATATATATTTTCATTGTAAACTGTAACCTCGTGCCCTAGATTTTTAAGAATTGTTCCTAAGTATAAAGGGCCTAAAAGAGGCATATGTAATTTGCTATAAACATTTGCTTTTGAGGCAGCAGGTTCAATAAAAACTATTTTCATATAAGCTATATTTTATTTTAAGATTTTTACATTAATTGCACATGGCCCTTTTGCGGATTTTTCAACATCAAATTCTAAAGTTTGTTCGTCGTTTAAGTCATTAAATGTTGCATCTACTAAACTTGATTGATGAAAAAATACTTCTCGGCCGTCTGTGTCACTGATAAAACCAAAGCCTCTGTCACGAACTATTTTTTTTATTTTTCCAGTATGCATTGTTGTTCTCCTTGGGTTATAAAGAAAAAGGCTGTAAGGTTAGATTTGCTAATCCTTACAGCCTTTAGTTTTCTAATCTTTTATTCACTTATAAAAAGTATATCATAATTATCTAAGTTGTGCAAGTAAATTTAATCCTTTTAAGGTAAGATTTTTATCGACGACATTAATATTGTTAGAGAATTTTGAAACTAGATCTGTATTTCCGCCAGTTGCAATTATTTTAGCGTTTTTACCAATTTTTGTTTTGATTCTTTCTGTTAAATTATCCGTCATTGCGCTAAAGCCATATACTATTCCGCTAAGTATGCTTTGTTTTGTATCACGGCCAATAAATTCTTTTGGTTTAGTTAGTTTAACCTTTGGTAAAAGTGCGGTTTTTTGACCAAGTGCTTCTAGTGACATATTTAGGCCGGGTAAAATCATTCCACCTAAATATTCTTTATTCTTGGAGATTATGTCAAAAGTAATCGCGGTGCCAAAGTCAACTACTATTAATGGGCTGCCGTAAAATGCCACACCGGCATAAGCATTAACAAGCCGGTCCTGACCAACTTGTTTTGGTTTGAGGTATAAATTTTTTATCGGTACAACTAAATCGCGGCCAACTATAATTGGATTAATTTTAAAAATTTGTTTTAAATTTTTTTTAAGGCGGATAGTTTCTTTTGGGACTACAGAGCAAATAATAATTTTGTTAGGATGGATTTTAAAATTATTTTTAATTAACTTTATTATTTGTAGAGATGCATTGCAATGCGTCTCTACTTTGAAATTTTTAATTAATTTATCTTTTCCAAAAATACCGAAGTGAATTGTTGTGTTGCCAATGTCGATTACTAGACTCATATTATTAAATTATACCTTCTTTTTTAGCTTGGTCAATTCTTTAATCTTATCCCTTAGTTCTGCGGCTTTTTCAAACTGTAGGTTACGGCTAGCTAGCTCCATTTCATATTCAAGGCTTGCAATATACTCCCTTAATTCGTATTCATCCTTGCTCTCTTCGGTTACCTCAAAAACTAAATTTTTTGCCTCATCGTATTGTTCAATACCTTCTTTAATTGCTTTTTGAATTGATTTGGGTGTAACCTTATTTTTTTTGTTAAATTCTAGTTGGATTTTTCGGCGCCGTCCACTTTCGCTAATCGCCCTTTTAATTGACCCAGTCAAATTATCTGCATACATAATTACTTTACCGTTTATGTTTCGTGCTGCACGGCCGGCAGTTTGGATTAGTGAAGTAGTTGAGCGTAAGAATCCTTCTTTATCGGCATCTAAGATAGCAACAAGCGAAACCTCTGGTAAATCAAGCCCCTCCCTTAGAAGGTTGATTCCAACAACACAGTCGAATTTCTTTTTTCTTAAGTCTTGTAAAATTTTAGATCTATGTATTGTTTGTATTTCCGAATGTAAATATTCAACTTTTATTCCTTTTTCTTTTAGATAAGCTGTTAGGTCTTCCGACATTCTTTTAGTTAAGGTGGTTACTAATACACGCTCATTTTTTTTAACACGGATATTTATCTCTTTTATCAAATCCTCGATTTGATTATTTGTTGAGCGGATAATTATTTCAGGGTCTGCAAGGCCAGTAGGCCTTATGATTTGTTCAATAACATTACTTTTTGATTTATTAATTTCAAATTCTGCCGGGGTAGCCGAAACAAAGATAGATTGATTTATCATGTTTTCAAACTCATCAAAACGAAGCGGCCGATTATCAAGGCAGCTTGGCAGGCGAAACCCAAATTCTACAAGCGTTTGTTTACGCGCTTTATCTCCTTCGTACATTCCTCGAATTTGAGGTATGGTTACGTGTGATTCATCTATGATAACAAGAAAATCTCTGGGAAAATAATCTATTAAACAGTATGGCCGTGATCCAGGAGGCCTGGCTGATAAGTGCCTAGAATAATTTTCTATGCCGTGACAATAACCAATTTCACGCAGCATTTCAAGATCGTATTTCGTGCGCGACTGGAGGCGTTGTGCTTCTAGAAGCTTGCCATTTGACTTTAAAGTTTTGAGTTGTTTTTCTAGTTCTTCTTGAATCGATTTTTCAGCGTTATCAATTTGAGATTTAGAAATAAGAAAATGTTTTGCTGGATAAATTGCAATTTTTTCTAATTTAGAGATAGAGTTGCCGCTAATAGGATCAAACTCGGTAATATTTTGTATTTTATCATCAAACAGCTCAATTCTAAACGCCTCTTTTTTATAAGCAGGAAGCACTTCAATGATATTGCCTCTTACGCGGATTTTGCCTCTGGTGAATTCGTAATCATTCCTTTCATACTGGATTTCAATTAATTGGCGCAGCAGATTGTCGCGATCTATATTTTGATTATTTTTTAAAACTATAAGTTGATCTTTGTATTCTGCCGGGTCTCCTAAATTGTATATACATGAAACAGACGAAACTATTATTACATCGTTTCTTGATATAAGCGAGCTGGTTGCAGAAAGCCTAAGGCGGTCAAGCCGGTCATTGATTGAGGCATCTTTTTCAATATAGGTATCAGTTTGAGGAATGTAGCTTTCTGGCTGATAGTAGTCGTAGTAACTTACAAAATATTCAACAGCATTTTGTGGGAAGTATTCTTTGAATTCAGAATAAAGCTGCGCCGCCAAAGTTTTATTAGGGGATATAACAAGGATTGGTTTATTAATATTTTTTATAACATTAGCTAGACAAAATGTTTTACCGGAGCCGGTTACGCCAAGAAGCGTTTGGTATTTTTGTTTAGCTAAAATACCCGCGGTTAATTCTTTAATTGCCTTTGGTTGATCGCCAGCTGGTTTGTACGGAGCTTTTAGAATAAATTTCTTCATCGTAAAATACATTGTTTACCCGCCACTAACCCGTTGGTGGGTTATTTATGCCAAAATGTGGCATAAATAAAAAAATCCCGAATTAATGTTCGGGATTATTATATCATAAATAATGGCCGATAAGGAGGCGCTATTTTTGCTTCTCCTCACCTCGATCTGTTCTGGCGCTCTTTGGCAACCCAACCACCTTGTTGTTTAAGCCTGACTTGCTTCCTTAAACAATTTAGGCTTGCGGCTTTGCCTCGATTATAGCTTAATTTTTTACTTACAAGCTATATTTCGAGATCATAATGTTTAATTGACGTTTACTGTTACATTATGATGTCCCACGATTTCTCGTGGTTTGCCTTTATCGGCCCTGCTTCTAATATAAATATACCACATTTTTTAATGATTTTCAAGTTTTAGATATTCGATTTAGTCTAGATATCCCCAAGAACCTTTTTCTAGATTATAAATAGGCCTGCCAAAAGGCGGGCGGCTTACGAAATAAATAGCATGCATATTATTACTTGAAATATAGTAGAATTTATTAAATTGTAACGTAAGCTTAGCCACAGGAATTTTAGTTATAAACTCTGGAACAAGATCATATAGCTTGTTTGGATATGTTTGATATTTTGATTTATACTCTTCGCATGCCTGAATTATTTTTTTGGCACGCATAAACGCAATTTTATTATTTAGTTTATTGGAAGTGATTATACCAATAACCATTAAAATGTATATAAGAAGAATAATTGCTCTTTCTTGAGTTATCATTTTGTCTTTTTTGAATATAGTAAATAATAATCTTGGAAAAAGGAAAAAAATTATTATAAAAATTACAAAAATAGCAATTATTCCTTGGTTCAGTATAAACACATCAATCAAATACAAACATATCGCTATAATAAAATTATTTTTTATGTTTTTCATGTTAATTTACCTCTAGTGAAAAGTCAGGGGCTTGCGCTGAATGAGTTAACGCGCCTATGGAGATTCTATCAACGCCTGTTTTAGCGACTTCTCTTATATTTTTTAAATTAATGTTCCCCGATACTTCAAGTTCAACATTATTTAAGTTGCGTAACTTAACAGCGGTTTTTATATCTTTTAAATTCATATTATCAAGCATGATGATATCTGGTTTTATTTCTAAGGCTTTTTTAAAATCATTTAAATTTGTTACTTCGAGTTCAGTAATTATATTCTTACTCCTAGCTTTTTTAATTACTTTATGGATTGTCGGCCAATCTTTATTGATAGCTGCAAGGTGGTTATCTTTTATTAACATTTGATCTTTTAGGCTGATGCGATGATTGAATCCGCCGCCACATCGGACAGCGTATTTTTCTAATGTACGCAACCCGGGTAAAGTTTTTCGTGTATCCATAATTTTAGTTTTGTATGGTTTTATGGCGTCAACAAATTTTTTAGTTAAAGTTGCAACGCCAGATAGGTGAGTTAAAAAATTTAAGGCGACGCGTTCAGCAGAAAGTATTTTTTGCGTATTTCCAGAGATGAAAGCAACTTTTGTGTTGTTACTTAGGATTGCGCCATCTTTATATTTAGAGGTAAATTTGATGTTTTTGTCGAGCATTTGGAACGTTTGTCTAAAAATATTTATGCCGCATAAAACGCAGGGTTCTTTATTAATTAGATAAGCTTTTGATTTCGAGTTTTTTGGGATAAATGTTTTAGAAGTTATATCGTTAAACGCAGCATCTTCTTTTAGTGCTGATAAAATTAGTTTTTTAGGCGAAAAGTTTTGCATGATTAAATTTGAATAATCATAATTATAGCATATTAATTTAGCAGAGAAATAATAATTTTTATCCAATCATCGTAATCTGTATTTGCGATAGGTCAATGCCGCCGGTTGTAACAGGCGCGGTTTTTGCGCCTTGCCCTTTAGACGATACAGATTGTGCTTTGGCTAATACTTCCATTCCTTCTAATGTTGTATTTGGATCGCTTGCATTAGCCGCGGCAAGGTCATCGGTAAGCGGCTTAAGCACTAGCTCTAATATTTCTTTATAATCACCGGCAATATGCAGGCCTTCTAAGTTAATGCGTATTCCAGCTTTAATTTCATTTAAAGCGGCAATGAGCAAGTTAAATGATTGCTCATCATAATATTTATCGCTAGTTAATATTCTAATTACTTGCTTTGTCCGTTCAGCAATAGGGGCATCTAATAAATCCGAGCCATTTAATTTAGCGATAAGTTCTTGTTTTAAAGCGGACGATAAAACCGGAGCGAAAAATTGATGCTCGGTTATGCTAGGATTTTTAGCGCGAATACGATCAATTATTCTTTGTATTTCAGCAATAACTTTATTATACTCTGGACGGCGTAAAGTTGCTTCTAATGCAGGCAATGCCGGCATGCCAATTTTAGCAAGAGCTTCGACAGCGTTGCGACGAACATATTTGTTCGTATCCTTCAAACATTCAATCAAAGGCTCAACTGCGCGAGGGTCAGCGATTTTACCTAATGCTATAATCGCGGCTTGACAAATATCGTTGTCAAGACCTCTTCGGCCATCTTTATCTCTATATTTCAAGTGAGTAATAGACATAGAACGTTGTTCAATTGGTAAACAACAATCGATGAGCAATTCAACAGAAGCGGAATGCTTACTTTCGCCAAGGGCTTGGATTGCAGCTATTGTTTCATTTTTATCTTCACTAATACATAGTTGACGTATATTACGTGAAACTTCTTTTGGCACGCCAATTGCTTCTAGAAGAAGAAAAAATTGGTTTTGTTCAAATTGCCAATTAGCTTGATCTAATCTAGGATCAGCTAATTTTTCAATTAAATCTCTTCGCCAAACAACCCATTGTTCGATTTCTGGATTAAACCATCCCCTTAAATCATCTCGTGGAAGATCAGGAAGTTTATCATATCCCTCACACTCTTGAATAAACTTTGATACTGCATAACTATGCCCGCGGAATCCTAGAATAATATAAATATTAACAATGCCAACCCTATCCGAATCATTTGGAAGATAAGCGCCATTTATATTCTGATAATTCAGATACATACCAAGCCATTTAATAAAAAATACTTGAGGCGCTGTAAAACTATCCAAATCTGTTCGTGCTAACTGAGAGAGCGCATTTATAGCTTCTTTAATATATCTACCTGAATGAATTGTTTTAAGACCGTCTTGAAAAATTTTATCCTCATCTGTTTTTCGGTCCACAGTTAAACCCCTAGCCAATGCTTTTAGTAAACTATATCTAGGTATGCTCCTTTGTATTAGTAGCCCAAGCAACACATCCACAGCATCGGGTGTGCCTAACCTCCCCAACTCAGCGATTGCATCTTTGCGGGCTTGACCTGAGTCGGTACGCATTGCAATAAGTACACGGAAGTCAGCTTTTAGTTTATGCCAATTATCATCAGTAGTTTCGATGATTTGAGCACATCTTTTAACTGCTTGCTGTCTTTGGCCTTTAGTCAAGTCTTCAGCAAGTAACACACCGGTTAGCTGGAATTCAAACTCTGTATTATAACGGCTATCTCTTTTGCAAAGTTCAGTGTGTATTGCAACCATTGCATCTATTGCTTCAATTGCCGGGCCAAGAAGAATACGCTCTGCTAATCTGCGTGAGTCTTGATGATAAAGTATTTGGTCAGTAACAAGCACGTCTATAGTGTTTATGGCAAGTTCTCTGTCAATTTCTGCAAGCAAGGTAGAGAAAAACTCTACTCTTTCTAATTCATCGCCTAAATCATTTCGATACCAAGCTGTTTGCTGCTGGTCAAGCACAGCAATAAATGTTGCAATAGCTTCTGGTGATTGCGCTGAAAGTAATCTAACTAAAACTGCTCGCCAGGGAAGAATCTTGGCTGCTGCATATTTTTTAACCGCACGAAGTACATTGGTTGGCGAACGACCTAGAATACAATAATCTGAAACAGCGCTTAAATCATCTCCTGCGCTATTTAAGCTAGCAACAATTTCATCAATTTCATCAATGCTTCTTGCGAAGGAATATGTTTGTTCTTGTGCAACTAGAGCTTCTGGTGCTAAATCATTAACAATTTTAAGTAATGTTTCTATGCGGTTTAACCCAGCAACTGTTCCAAGTGGCACAATATCATCAATAAGCCTTCTCATTCTTGCAACAAATGGCTGATATTCCCTCTCTTGGCTCATTCTGGCAAGAATAAAACAAGAAAATGGCAGGCTCTCCCTAAGCGTTCCAGCGGAACGTAAATCCGACTGCGCTTGCCAAAGATAAATTCTGTCTCTTTGTATGAGTGAGAGCATAAATATAATATTGTTTATGCGTTCT
Source organism: Candidatus Omnitrophota bacterium (assembly GCA_040753015.1). Classification (GTDB taxonomy): domain Bacteria; phylum Omnitrophota; class Gorgyraeia; order Gygaellales; family JBFMHM01; genus JBFMHM01. Next base: position 49,115 of record JBFMHM010000001.1, on the reverse strand, counting down.
AAATTTAGTTCGCCATTAGTTGTAGCAAATGCCTGCATAAAACTATCTGTTGCTAGACCTATATCTAAATAAGCTAGTAACTCGAATGTTTGCGGACCTGGGTGTGCAATTAAAAGCTCGGTTAAGAGTGCCTGCGCTTGTGCTCTTGTATGGTTGTTTTGGATAAGCGTAGCTGCTTGGTTATAATCGCCTTCGTTAATAAGTATTGCAATTCTTTGAATAAGCGGCCTGTTTAGTGTTGGTTGATAATTTATAGGCTTAAACTTAGCAATTACTCCGGCAATTGTACGCGGTTTAACAAGTACTCCTTGTACTTGGTTAGGTACAACTAAAGCAGTAGTTGGCTGCTGTGGCTGTGGTAATTGCACTGGCTGCGAAACTACTGGTGCGCTAACATCAGGTTGCGTAACCTCACTTGCCTGTACTGGACGTGCATTTGATAAAACTATTCCTTCTGGCAAAAGATTAACAAGGCGCACCTCATCTGAAGCAGTTGATGTGGCGTAATTATGCGCTTCATCAGTTAAAACAAATATTGGCCTATCATTAATAAAGATTAAATTCCAACCAAGGTTATTGGCAGTCCTTAGGATAGTTTCTTGACTAGAACCAGTGGTTGGATTAGCAAGTTGATTAGCTAAGTTTTGATAGGCATCATCTGCTTCGCTTCCATTTAAGAGAGTATTTTCTAAAAGAGGGCGCATAAGTATAAAAAGATTAGTTAATTGTTCTTGATTCTGATATGCCTGTTGAAGAATACCTCTTGAAAAAAGCCCAAATTCATTGGCGAAAAGATTTATCAAAGCAGTTACTGCTTGAGTTCGCACGGCTACATCCTTATTTCTTAGTTGAGCCGTTAACCTAACCAAGCTTCGCCTTAAGTGCTGTCTTTCTAGAGGAGATAAACCTGCGCCAAAATCATAGATAGTCTGCGGGCTAAATCGCTCTCCGTCGTACTTGGGAGGAAGCAACGAAACATCTTTATCAGCTACGCCTCCATCACTTGAGATAATAAAGTCAATTTCGTCTTCTTTTTGGCCAACAGCGGCATCAACATTTGTTCGTAAAATTCTAAGTGCCTCTTGCTCATCTTGGTTATAAGCATCAACTAATGTAGTTATTTGCTGCGCTAAATTATCCTCTAACGCAGGTAAATTTGCTAATACTTCTGTCAAAGCTCTAAATGCTTCTTGATAAATAGAATCATATAAAATCCTGGGACTATGTTTTAAGTGAATGCTTCTTAAACCACCTAGCATAATCCAACAAATTTTTAATGCAACTAATTCTTCTTCAGTTATTTCGGGGCCGGTAACACTTTTAAGAGGTTCCCAAAATGCATAGCCAAATTTATTCCTATCTAACCCATTATTTTCTGCAAATTGATTTAGCACTAAACCTATATCATCGGGTGACTTTACAAGTGGGATTTGCGTTCTTAATTGTCTGTATAATGTAAGTAATCTCGTATATTTTTCTTGTTCGTCTATTGCAGGGTAGCCATTTAAACAAGCCGCGATTATTAATGCTTGGTCCAAAGGCATATGACGAATTGCCTGCTCAACCATGCCCTGCACAAGGCCGACTTTCCAATTCATTAAGTCATAAACAAAGGGTTTGCCTAATTCGATTGCCTCTGTTAAACTTCTTGTACCTGTAACTAATATAGGCAGCTCTGCCATATACATAAATCTCAAGAATAAATTATGTGATGCCATAGAGACATGAACAACTCTAACATTAGGAAATTTTTCTCCCACTATTATCTTGCCGTCAGGAAAAATATGGGTAAAAGCTTTATAAGCATCATAGTTACGCACTCCATCACAGGAATCAACGGTATCGCTAAAGTCAAATATTGTAATTTTTTGTCCTTTATCAATATTCCCATTTTTTAACGCTTGATATAAAAAAGAAAAATATCCAAAACTACTATAAACAACTTCAACATGAGAACTATTATAATAAACAAATCCCCATTTGGAATCTATGGTATCAGCTGGTAATTGAAGGCCGGGTTTTTCTTGAGCTAAAGAATGTAATAGGTTTTGCTTTGAGTTACCTGCAGTTTGCATCTTTTGTTTTAAAGTTTTATCTATAACCATACCTAAAGAATCTGTGCTAAAACCAGTGGTATAAACAATATGTAAGCGCCCTTGTTTATCTTTATAAACTTCTCCGCGTTTTAAATTAGTCGGCAGATATATTCTTTTTGAAGCACCAGGTTCTTCCAGATAAATATTAACTGCTGATAAACCTAAAGCCGGTGGTGATTTATCTGCTGATAAAAGAATAATACTTACTTTATTACACAAAAGGCTATCTATAAAAGTTGGGTCTTGTTCAGCATTAATTACTACTATGTCATCTACTGTATTGCTAATTTTTTCTGGATCAAAATCAGGAAACAATTTAGTAAGTTTTTTATAAGCAGAGGCTCTTTCTAGCGCTATTCTTACTTTTTTAGTAGGATTTGATTTTTGAAATACCCTTGCCGTAGAAAGTAAATCCATAAAATCACCTTGGCCATCTGTCGCTTCTGGAAGGATAAATGTAACAGCTTTGTAACCTGGCTCTTCGATATCTTCGAAATCAGATTTTACCTCAATCTCAAGTGCTTTTCTATGAAAGGCTTTGCTTTTTTCTTCAATTAAGCTTTTGCGATGGGCGCGTTCTGCATCTTGAATGGCTCCATCATTCATCCATTCTCTTAGTTTAGTTCCAAGTAAGCCTTGTTGTATATCTTCTAAAGTGGCAATGTTTTGTTCAATTGCAAAATCTCGCCAGTCGCGTAATTCACTTAGCTCGTGTTGAGCTTTAGCTTCACTTCGGGCATAGACCGCGAATTCGTTTCTGCCGGCATGGTCTCTATGAAAACGAATGTCAATAATTACAAGTATTCCATCATTTTCAATGCGTAATTGGCTAAATATTTTTTGAATACTACCACCTTTTTCTTGAACTTTAGCGCGTAAGTCATATTTACCATCAGCTCTTTTTTCTGCTTCAATTTTTTTAGCAATATCAGTAATTACTTCTTCAAATTTACCTTGTTTATGATATACCTCGTGTTCAGCTCGCGTTGCACCCTTCTCGCCTGTTGAGGCAATGGTGGTGTCAGCAGTTTGTTCTTCTGTAGTCTGTGTATCTGTAGCAAGTAAGCTTGCATAAACATACAATGCTTTAACCAGTTCAGTTAATGGAAAAGGGCCGTTAAAGGGGCCAAGCGCTGATGGATTATCTTCAGGATTATCTTGGACAAGGCTTGTCCAACCAAAAACTTCTGACCAAAGACTTTCGTCAAAAGAACCTAGTGAGCAAATTTCTTCGCCTTCAAACATTCCAACTGGAATATTTCTGTGTGGGTTTTTTGGGCTAAAATCAGCTACATACGCCCCTGACATAAAATAGCTCATTTGTCTGGCAAGACGAGCCCAGTCAATTGCTTTAGCTACAGTATTGGCTTGTTCTTGGGATCTACTTACAGTAAATGCTTGAGTAAATAATTCCTGCATAAACTTGGCTAATTGTTCTGGGTCTTGCCAATTAAATTCATTGCGTTTATGTAATCGCGAACCTGTAATTAAAGCAAAGGTCAATAGATAATCTCCTATGTAATTTGCAAGAAATACGCGTTTTAATACTTCTTGATTATTATAGAATTCTCTTGCTTCGGATAAATGAATGCTTCCAAGATGGTTTGGATCAGTTATTAATTCATCAAGAGTAGTTATGTCAGCTAGATCAGCTAAGCCGGATCGCCTTAAATTAGGGTATTTTGCAGCAATTAACCAATTTTCTAGTCTACCTGTACCTGTAGTCAACTTTCTAATTATACTTGTCATCCAAATATACTTACCCGCATCTTGCCTATCTTTATCCTGCTCTACGGTATGAAAAATACTTAGTAATGCAGTATGAATAATTCCGTAACTTGCGAGAGCAAATAAGTCATGTACAGATTTTTCAGTTGCTTGATTAAATTCTTCTTTACTTAAAACAGGATCATCAAGATACGTAAAGTAATCAAAGCTAGTTGTAGTATATGCCATAACTGTATAGCATTGCTTTGTTTTTTCAACCGAAACAGATAAATCAGCTAATGCATCTCGAGGCAAATTAACCACACTTAACACTTTATCACCCTCAGAGTTAAGAACCATAGACATAGGAAAGATTGATTGTAATCCCAATGTTTGCCTATGTTTGTTAAAGTATTCGAACATATTGCTTTCATGAGTAAGTTCTGCTGGACTTTCATCTTTTTTAAGTAGCTTTAAGGCTAAGAATTTACCTGTTGTTTTGTGTTTGTAGATTAATGTTCTTCCTTGAGCGCGGACAAAAGTATAATCTTTTAACAAATCATCGAGGTTATCTTGTTTAGGGATACTGTTTAAATCTATAGCTTCTTTCTTGGGCAGAGCCTCGGGTAAAGGCTTAAGAGTTACTGGAGAAGCTGTTTTAAGTAAACCTTCGGCAAAGGCAGATGCATCATGAAAACTAATGCCACGATCGGTAAACCGTATGTAGCGAAGACGAAGGGCCTTTAGCGCTGCCGCTGGGATAGGTTTATTTACTTTTGCATAGTAAGCTGCAATGGCATTAGCAGCATATACGTAGGCGGAAGTATGTAATTTTTCGCTGTTTAAGATGTTTTTTAAAACAGCGAGGGTACTTTCACGGATAAGCTCGGGTTTGTTTTGAGCAATAACTGCAATGGCATTAGCAGCATATACGTAGGCTTCGCAAAGATCTAATTCTTCTCTGTTTAGGATTAGGATGGTTTTTATTAGGATGTTTTCTAAGACGGCAAGAGCTTTATCGGCAAGCTCGGGTTTGTTTTGAGCAATAGCTGCAATGTCATCAGCAGCATATACGTAGGCTTCGGAAAGATCTATTTCTTCTATGCTTAGAACCTTTTCTGCTTCTAGTAATTTTCTTAAATCAGGATCAATGAGTTCTTCCCTTACCTTATCCGTCGGCGCAACCGCTTGCACCTCTTCTTCGCTCATCTCCGGATGTTCAAGATGTGCTATTTCATGTTTCCAGAATTGTTCTTTGGCTTCTTGGGTTAAGCCTTGCACAAGCTCAAATTGTTTAGGGGATAGATATATTTGACGCAAGGTATGCTTATGGGTAACTCCATCTACTACCCTTACTCCACCCCTGCCTGCGTGAGCAATGAGAGAAAAATTATCTTGGTTATCAAATTGACTTAAAGATGGACAAACAAATATTTTAATATCACCTTGTAGAGACGCGATTAATCGCGGCTCTACTCGACTAGTTACATCCATTGCGTTAGAACTATCAAAATCAGTTTTTATAGCTACATTTATTGATTGATTTTGACTATCTGTTAATGTAACTGCTGCTCCTAAATTATCTGTTGCAAGTGCACCTGCCTTGCTTGTCGCAGTTGGGTCAACTGTTAAAGCTATAGCTGTAAACTCTGCTCCCCCGCTCACATAACTTCTCCTAATATTAGCCTTCAGCTCTTCATTGTAGTTAGTCTTGGTAAGATGGTATTCGCCTTGTTTTACTGAGTCTAAGTAGGCAGCAAAGATTTGTTCTTTTGTTATTGGATCCTTAGATATTAACCCCTTTAAATTATTAGAATTAATGATCTGTTCGAATTGGTTTTTATTGGTTGATTGGTCATTAGTAATTGATTTGACATTGGGATTTGGTAATTGGTAATTATTATTCTTGCTGTTTAAAGCATTGGCTTTAAACCACTTCGCAAGAATAATTGCATTGTATATCTGTCTTAGTGGCTCGTAGCTTGGATCATGGTTTACTTTATGTGTTAGGTTAGGAAGTATTAGTTCTTTTAGCTGCGATTCACAGTAGGATTGTAACTCTTGGTTGTTATCAAACTCCCCCTTTATCCCCCTCTTTGGTAAAGAGGGGGTCTGGGGGAGTTGTAGATACTCACTTTCCAGTAACACTTTCAATGTTGATTTGGTTATTACACAGCTACCTTTGCCATCTTCGTATACTTCTGCCTTGTCTGGAACTATCCAGACACGGAAGGTTGTGGGGATAGAGACAGTTCGACTGTTCGTCAGTTCTTCGGTTCTTCGGTTTTGTTCTTCTTTTTGATTTTTAGTTTGTATATTTGATTTTTGATATTTGATATTTGATTTTGCTAAAGCTTTAGCTTTAGCAAACACACGTTCCCAGTATGTTGTGGCTCCTTGTGATAATCCGGGAAACAATGCAAAGGTTGTGTCTTTCTTAAGCTTTAGGTCTAGGAGTAATAGATGCTTGCCCATGTCTGTGTAGGCAATATTTGTTCCTGTAAGCCTGTTAGGCTGGTTTGGGTTTAGGTTAACCCAGAATTCAGAGTCTTGTATGGTTAGAGCTGTTAGAAAGTAGTTTATGTTGGTTTTAAGGTTGTTACGTTGGTCTAGATTAAGAATAGTGCCTTTGGGGATGTTTAGATTGAATTGGATACCCGTAGAGACGCACTGCAGCGCGTCTCTACCATTTAAATCAATGCCTAATAATGTTGGCCCCGAAAGTGTTACGCGCTTCGAGGCACTTATGTTTTGAAAACCATAACATAAGTGGTTAAAACAAAAAATCCCTACCAATAATAAGATAAATATACGTTTAATCATATATAATAAGTATGCAACAAGAAAAGGCCAATTTCAAGGGTTTTGGGGCGAAAAATGTAAGCGCTTTCATCCGCCTGATTTTCGGCGAGACGCTTACAGAGGTGCGAAATGGATCAGCTAAGAAACTTTGAGTATGTTTTTAATTTTTCTAGTTTTTCTTTTAGGTCAATTCGTTTTTGTTTTTCTTTTTCGATTACCTCAAGAGGCGCGTTTTTTAAAAAGTCTTTATTATTTAACTTTGTGCTTGAGTTCTTTAAGAAATTTTCGATATTCTCTATTTCTTTATTAACCCGTAGGAGTTCTTTCCCGATGTCGATAATGCCTTCAAGCGGAATATGGAAACTAATTTTACCAGAAACTGCTGATACAGCATTTTTTGGACGTGCTTCTTTTTCTTGAAAAGTTATATTTAAAACCTGTCCTAATTTTTGAATGTAACCAGAATTTTCTTTTAAGAGTTTAATTATATCCTTATTTTTTGAATAAATAATTAAATCAATAGTTTTAGAAGGGTCAATTTTTATCTCTGCGCGAAGGTTGCGAACCGATGCGATTAAGTCAATTATAACTTGCATTTGGCTATCTATTTCTTTTGAAATAAATTGTTTTTGTAAATGCGGCCACGAAGCTATCATTATTGATTCTGATTTTTCTCCAGACAGGCTTTGCCAAATTTGTTCTGTAATAAATGGCATAAACGGGTGTAGAATGCGCAGGGTTTTTTCTAATACTTTGTACAAAATTACTTGCGTAGTTGGATTTTTTATGTCTTGTTTTGAAAGCTCAATATACCAGTCGCAAAATTCATGCCAGAAAAATTCATAAATTTGCTTTATTGCTTCATTAATTTTAAATTGATCAATTGACTTTGATACTTGCGCTAGTGTTTGATAAAATCGACTTAGAATCCATCTATCTTTTAATTCTTTTAGATTATCTTTTGAGTAAATGCATAGATCGACATTAATTTTTTCCGGCTCTAAATTTATTAAGACGAATCTTGAGGCATTCCAAATTTTATTAGCAAAGTTTCTTCCAGCTTGGAATTTTTCGTTTGATAAATAGACGTCTTGCCCAGCGCTGGTCAAGCTTATGATTGAAAAGCGTAGCGCATCTGCGCCAAAATTATTTATTATTTCAAGCGGGTCAATAATGTTTCCTAATGACTTTGACATTTTTTTTCCAGTGTCATCGCGCACAGTGCCATGGATATAAACATCACGAAACGGAATGTCTTTCATAAAATAAATGCCAGCCATAATCATGCGCGCAACCCAGAAAAATATAATTTCTTGAGCTGTAACCAATGTATTCGTGGGGTAAAAGTATTTTAATTCTTTTTCGCTTTGCTCTTTTGGCCAGTTAAGCGTGGCAAACGGCCAAAGCCATGATGAAAACCACGTATCTAAAACATCTTCATCTTGATAGATGTCGCTTGAACCACAATTCGGGCACTTATCCGACTTTGTTTTTGAAACAATCACACCTCTTTGTTCTATTTTTGAATTTTGATTTTTGATTTTTTCATTCAGAATTCCTGTCTCTTGACATTTTTTACAATAATAGACAGGAATTCTGTGTCCCCACCAAATTTGCCGTGAAATGCACCAATCTTGTAGATTGTTAAACCAATTAAGATAAATTTTTTTCCAACGAGCCGGATGAAATTTTATTTTTCCAGACTTAACTACTCTAACTGCTTCTTCAGAAAGCGGTTTCATTTTAACAAACCATTGTAAAGATAGGTATGGTTCTATTATTGTGTGGCAGCGGTAACAGTGGCCAACTGCATGTTTGTGTGGTTCAATTTTTTCTAACAGTTTACGTTCTTTTAAATCTTCAATTATTGCTTCTCTTGCTTCAAACCTATCCATTCCGTTGTAATCGCCAGAATTTTCGCTAATTTTCCCATCCGGGGTCATAATTTTAAGCGGCTCTAAATTATGGCGTTTACCCATAATGAAGTCATTAGGGTCATGTGCTGGAGTTACTTTAACGAAACCAGTGCCAAATTCCATATCAACTAATTCATCAGCGATTATGGGAATTTCTTTTTCAATTAATGGCAAAATTACAGTTTTACCAATTAAATGTTTAAAACGTTTATCTTTTGGATTTATTGCAATAGCTTTATCGCCAAGCATTGTTTCGGGGCGAGTTGTTGCAACAGTTATATAATTTTTAGTATCTTTAATGGGATATTTTATATAATATAAGAATCCATCTAAATCTTTATGTGGGGCTTCTTCATCTGATAATGCAGTTTGGCATCTAGGGCACCAGTTTATAATATAATTTCCACGATAAATTAGGCCGGCATTAAAAAGTGTTATAAATACCTCTTGGACGGATTTAGAATAGCCTTCATCCATGGTAAACGAAAGCCTTTGCCAGTCGCAAGAGGAGCCCAGCTTTTTCAATTGGCTTATAATTGTAGAGCCATATTCATTTCGCCAATTCCAAACTTCCTCTAAGAATTTTTCTCTACCTAAATCTTGCCGGGTTAAATTTTTTTCTTTTTTTATCTTTTTTTCCACAACATTTTGCGTGGCAATGCCAGCATGGTCAGTACCTGGTACCCAGAGGCAATTAAAGCCCTGCATTCTCTTTGCGCGGATTAAGATGTCTTGGATTGTATTATTTAAAGCATGGCCCATATGTAAAATACCAGTAACATTGGGCGGAGGGATAACTATTGTATATGGTTTTTTTGAGGCGTCTGCTTCGGCATGAAAATAATTTTTTGTAAGCCAAAAATTATAAATAGAGTCTTCGACTTCTCGTGGGTTGTATTGTTTAGAAAGCTCAAGACTCATTTTGTTTTATCTTTGAGCAGTTTATACTCTACGCTGTCAACAAGCGCTTGCCAGGAGGCCTCAATAATATTTTCTGAAACACCGACGGTTGTCCATGATTCAGCCTGGTCTTGCGATTGGATTAAAACACGTACTTTAGCTGCAGTGCCGGCTTTCTCATCAAGCACTCTAACCTTAAAGTCAGATAGGTGCATTTTTGAAAGGCTTGGATAAAATCCAAGCAAGGCTTTTCTTAGTGCATTATCAAGGGCATTTACTGGGCCATCGCCTTCTGCTGCTGTTTGCTCTAAAATATTATTTACGCGTATTTTAATTGTTGCCTCGCTATAAAGCTTACCGTTTTCTCTTTTTTCGATAATTACGCGGAAACTATCTAAATCAAAAAATTTCTTATATTTTCCAAGCCCTTTTTTAACTAGAACTTCGAAAGATGCGTCAGCTGCTTCAAAGGCGTAACCTTTATGTTCTAAGTTTTGTAATAATTCGAGTATTTTTTTCGTGCGGGGAGAATTTTTATCTAAATCTAACTCCATTTCTTTTGCTTTAATTAAGATTGGGCTTTTTCCGGCAAGCTCTGATACTAAAACGCGCCTGTGGTTACCAACTAATTTTGGGTCAATATGCTCATAGCTTTTAGAATTCTTAAGCACTGCATTAATATGTACGCCGCCTTTATGTGCGAAGGCGCTATGGCCTACAAATGGCTGTCTTTCTTCTTGCTTCATATTTGAAACTTCGCTTATAAAGCGCGCAGCCTTTGTTAATTCTTTTATTGCAATATCGCTGACACAGTTAATTCCCATTTTTAATTTTAATATTCCAATAATTGCTACAAGATCAGCGTTTCCACAGCGCTCGCCATAGCCGTTAAACGTGCCTTGGACTTGAGTGCATCCTGAGTTTAATGCAGTAATGCTATTTGCAATAGCTAACCCTAAATCATTATGACAGTGAATACCAAAATCACTTTTGAAATTTCTGTTTATTTCGCTGATTATTGGTTTAATATCTTCAGTTAAAGTGCCGCCATTTGTATCACAAAAAATTATTCTATCGGCCCCAGCATTTATTGCTGCTGATAAAGTTTTTAAAGTATATTCCGGATTATTTTTATAGGCGTCAAAAAAATGTTCGGCATCATAAAAAACTTGTTTTTTCTTTGTTTTTAGATAATGTACTGTTTCATAAATCATCTTTAAATTTTCATCAAGAGTGGTTTTTAAAACGTCTCTTACATGTAGATCCCAGGTTTTACCAAATACCGTAATAACTTTAGTTTGAGCGGTAAGCAGGCCTTTTAGATTTTCATCTTTAGTAATATTTATATGTGGGCGGCGTGTTGAACCGAAAGCTGTTAAGCAACTTTTTTTTAACGGTTTCTTTATTAACTCATCAAAAAAAGCTTTATCTTTTGAATTTGCTGGCCAACCGCCTTCTATAAAATGGATGCCTATCTCATCAAGTTTCCTAGCAATCCTTATTTTGTCGTTTAGAGAATAGGAAATACCTTCCGTTTGAGCACCATCTCTTAAGGTTGTATCGTATAAATAAATTTCTTTCACTGTTTGACTCCTAAGCCAAATTTATCATGAAGCACCTGTACTGCTTTTTTACCAAATTTCTTTTGAATGATACAGCTAATTGATATTTCCGAAGTAGAGATCATTTCAATGTTGATATTATTATCTGCTAGTATTTCAAACATTTTTGAGGCAATGCCAGAATGTGATCTCATGCCTACGCCGACTATAGAGACTCTTGCAATATCAGAGTCAAAAAATACTTTTCCTGCGCCGATTTTATTAGCTGCTTTCCTTGACGTTCGTAAGGCTCGTTTTAATTCACCTTTTGATACCGTAAAAGATAAATCAGTAGTAGAGGCGCGGGAAACATTTTGTACAATCATATCAACATTAACGCCTTCTTTTGAAATTTCTTTAAATATTGTTGCGGCGATTCCGGGCTTATCGGGTACGTCGCAGATCGTAATCTTTGCTTCGCTTTGATTTAAGGTTACAGCGCTTACAACCGATTCTTCAAGCATTTTTGCCTCCCTCAAAATAACCGTTCCCGCTTTTTTATTAAGTGATGACCTAACATGTATTGTTACGCCGAATTTTTTAGCAAATAGAATTGAACGTGCTTGCATTACTTGAGCGCCTAATGATGCCATCTCAAGCATTTCATCGTAAGTTATCTGTTTTATTTTTTTTGCTTTTGGCTCAATACGCGGGTCAGTTGTATAAATCCCGTTTACGTCTGTATAAATTTCACATATTTTTGCGTCTAATGCATAGGCAAGAGCTACCGCTGATAAATCTGATCCTCCTCGGCCTAATGTGGCAATATCTTCTTTTGAATTAATTCCCTGAAAGCCGGTTACTACGACTATTTTATTATGTTTTAATTCTTCTTCAATTCTTTTTGGTGTAATTTTTATAATTCTTGCTTTTCCATGGACGTCTTCACTTGCTATGCCGCTTTGCCAGCCAGTCAAGGATATTGCTTTAAGGCCCAGCTTTTGCAATGACATAGCAAGAAGTGCGCTTGATACTTGCTCACCTGTTGAGAGTAGCATATCCATCTCGCGCGGGTTAGGATTTTTTGTAATTTGGCTCGATAAATCAATTAATTCATCAGTTGTATCTCCCATTGCAGAAACAACAATAACTAGTTTATAACCTTTTTTAGCGTAACTCAAAGCCCTTAAAGCAGCGTTTTTAATTCTTTCTATGCTACTTACAGAGGAACCTCCAAATTTCTGTACAATTAATTTATTTCGCATATATTAATTATTAAATATTTTTTTCAGGTTCTTCCCGAGTTAAATTTATTAAATAATTCATTATATTATGTGCATGTTTAAAATATAATCCAGTCTCTTTTGCTTCTTTCTCGTTAAATGTTTCTTTGCCTGAAGCAGGAATGCCCTCTCCAGCAATTAAATAACATACATCATCTGCAGTATGAGTTTTAAGTTTAATCGGTGTTGCATGATCTGGCATAACCAATATTCGAAAATTCTCATTTTTATTTTTTAAAGCGTTGATTATAGGCCCCAAGATAAATTTATCAATCCTTTCAATACCTAATATTTTTTCCTGTAGATTACCATTATGCCCTGCTTCATCAGGCGATTCAATATGAATATAAACAAAATCATTATTTTCTAATATTTCTAGAGCAGCTTTTGCTTTAGCCTGGTAATCTGTATCATAATAGCCAGTTGCCCCGCTGACTTTTTCACTTTTTAATCCGAGTATTTTACCCATTCCTCTTATTAAATCTACAGCAGATATAACTCCACCTGTAACATTATATTTTTCTTTAAATTTTGGCAATATCGGAGTTTTTCCTTGGCCCCAGAGCCAAATCATATTTGCCGGGTTTTCTTTTAAATCTATCCTGACATGATTTATGTCATGGTTAGCAAGCAATTCTTTTGATTTTTCCATTAGATTTATCAGTATATTATTACCATTGCCCTTAGGGTAATTTTTAATAACATTTTTTTCCATAATATCATGAGGAGCAGTACAGTTTAGGTTTTTATAATCGAGGCCTAGCCCTTCATCTATTACTAGGATATTGCGATAACTTATCCCTGGATAGAATTTTACATGTTTATCCGATAATTTTTTATTTAAAAAATCAATTAACACCTTTGCTTCTTCAGAGCTTATGTGGCCTGCGCTATAATCTACCATAGTGTCATTTTCAACAGTAACAAAATTACACCTAAAAGCAATTTCGTTTATTGCAAGTTTAATTCCAAGATTTGCAGCTTCTAGCGGGCCGCGCCCAGAATAAAATTTATCTGGATCATAGCCGAAAATTGATAGATTTGCAACATCAGAAGCAGGTGTTAATCCTTCCGGGACAGTTTTTGTCATACCTATTTGCCCTAACTTTGCTAGATTATCCATATTAGGTTTACGGGCAGCTTCAAGGGGAGTTTTCCCGCCAAGTTTCTCTAGAGGATAATCGGCCATACCGTCGGGAATGATGACTATGTATTTCATTTTAGGTTTAATTCTTTTAATAAATTTTTAATTTCAGGTTTTAAAATTTTTGGTTTTTTTACACTTTTTATTGCTCGCTCAGGGTCTTTTAAGCCATGGCCAGTTAAGGTGCAAACAATTGTTGAAGATTTTTTGAAGTATTTATTTTTTATCAATTTGATTAAACCGGCAATTGATGCGCAGGACGCTGGTTCGGCAAAAATTCCTTCATTAGAAGCAAGTGTTTTATAGGCATTAATTATTTCTTTATCTGTTACCGCTTCTATTAATCCTCCGGAATCATCTCTTGCTTTGATTGCTCCCAGCCAGCTTGCAGGGTTACCAATTTTTATTGCTGTTGCGATTGTTTTTGGATTTTTAATTGCATGCCCTTTTACAATCGGCGCCGAATTGCTCGCTTGAAAACCAAGCATTTTTGGTAAGGATTTAATTTTCCCAAACATCCTATATTCACAATAGCCCTTCCAATAAGCAGTAATATTCCCAGCATTACCAACAGGCAATATATGATAATCTGGTGCATATCCTAAAAAATCACATATTTCAAAGCTGGCAGTTTTCTGTCCTTCAATGCGGTAGGGATTTATAGAATTGACTAATTTTACAGGGTAATTCATAGATATTTGTTTTACAAGTTCTAGAGCTTTGTCAAAATTTCCTTTTATTGCGATTACGTTTGCTCCATGAATTAGAGCTTGAGCAAGTTTACCGAGAGCGATTGCCCCCTCGGGAATTAAGACAATGCAGTTAATATTAGCTTTTGCTGAATATGCAGCAGCAGAAGCGGATGTGTTTCCAGTAGATGCGCAAATTACCGCTTTTGCGCCTTCTTCTTTTGCTTTAGATATTGCCATAGTCATACCGCGATCTTTAAAAGAGCCAGTAGGGTTTAATCCTTCGTATTTTAGGTATACTTGATAATTTTTGCCAGTTAGTTTACTTAAATATGGAGCGAATATCAAAGGCGTGTTGCCTTCGTTAAGCGTAATTATAGGGGTTTTTGAGCTTACAGGAAGATAAGCTTTATATCTGGATATTATACCGCAGCCTAACATTAGAGATCTTCCATTCTTATAGCTACAGTTTTTCCCTTTACCAGGGCGAGGTTATCAATTCTTTCAAGTGCACGTCGCATAAGCCCCTCTTTAACTTCGTGGGTTATCATTACCACTGGAACAACTTTTGCTCTATCTTTTTCTTTTTGCGTTACAGAAGCTATGCTAATATTAAACTTAGCTAATATTCCTGCAATTTGAGCAAGGACGCCCGGTTTATCAACCGCAACAAAGCGAATATAATAACGGCTTTCTATGTTGTCCTTATCTTGTAGGAGTTTTACACTCGTATCAGGATTTATTTCTAGTGTAGGCCTGAAAAGCCCGGCTTTTATATCTTTGGCTAAGTCAACCAGGTCGCTTACTACGGCAGACGCCGTAGGCAATTGCCCAGCACCCTTTCCATAAAATAATTGTTTTCCGGCAAGATCGCTAGAAACATAGATTGCATTATATTCCCATTTTACAGAGGCAAGTAAATGTTTCTTATGAATAAGCGTTGGGTGTACTCTGACATCAAGTTTGTTGCCTTCTTTTTTGGCAATAGCCAGTAATTTTATCGCCAGATTTAGTTCATCAGCATATCTTATATCAGATAATGAAATATGGGTTATGCCTTCTACTCTAATATGTTCTAGCGGTATTAATCTGCCAAATGCAAGATAGGTAAGAAGTATTAATTTATGGGCCGAATCAATGCCTTCTAAATCTAATCGAGGATTTTTTTCTGCGAAACCTTTTTTCTTTGCTTCTTTTAAGCTTTCGGCAAACGATAATCCATCTTGAGACATTTTTGATAAAATATAATTACACGTCCCGTTTACAATACCATAAATCCCAAGAAATCTATTTGCAACTAGCCCTTCTTTTATACTTTTTATGACCGGTATGCCTCCGGCCACTGATGCCTCAAAATAAATATTCTTATTAGCTGTCCTTGCGGCATCGAAAAGTTCTTTGCCAAAAGTAGCAAGCAGCGCCTTATTTGCAGTTACTACATATTTAGATTTTTTAAGCGCTTCTATTATAAAATCTTTTGCAGGATTGATGCCGCCGATTAATTCAACAACTATATCTATTTGCGGGTCATCTAATATCTCGCGAACATTTTTTGTTAATAACCCAAGGTTAATTTTTACACGGCGTTTATAATTTAGATTCTTATCGCAGATTTTTTTTAATACAAGTTCCACGCCGATTTTTTGTTTTAATAGAGTTTTTCTTTCATTCAAAATTTTTACAACGCCGCTGCCTATTTCTCCACACCCAATTAAACCAATGTTAATTTTGTTCATTATATTAATCCTTAGGTTTTAGATAAAAACTAACTGCTTTTTCTAACGATTCCTTAGATTGTTTATCTAGTTCTTGAAAACATAATCGTGTGTCATAAATTAGGCCTTCGACGACTTCTTTTGATTCAATAACTTTAGCATAAAGTATAATTTTGTCTGGTACGAATGGAAGCCTGGTTTCTAGAGAAAGGATTGTGCCGGATTTAAATGATCTGTTTGTCGAAATAAGCATGCCGCCGAGACTAACATTTTTTGTCTGAGTGATGTCATAATTATTCATTTCGTCTCTAACTTTATAGGTTACGATAAATTTTTTACTAATCCTCTCATGTTTTCTTCGATCAGGACCGGAATATGTCATAGGCACCTCATTATTTTAGTTCTATCGGGGAGATGAGATTTGAACTCATGACCTCTTGAACCCCATTCAAGCGCTCTAGCCAAGCTGAGCCACTCCCCGTTACAAATTTTATTAATTATAACTATTTTTTTGATTATTGTAAAGGGTGAATTTAAGCTGTTTCATGTTTTTTCGCGCGAGTCATTAGGTCAAATACAGCTTGCTTTGGAGATTTATTTTTATAAAGTACAAGATAAACTTGTTCCGAGATAGGCATCTCAACATTGAATTTATTGCTTAATATATATGCACTTTTTGCTGTAGGCACACCTTCAGCAACCATTTTAAAATTTTTTAAAATGGTTTTTAAGCTCTTCCCTTTACCTATTTCTTCGCCTACATAATGATTCCGACTCTTTGGATTAATGCAGGTTGTAACTAGATCGCCTAAACCTGTTAATCCTGAAAAGGTTTCTTCTTTTGCACCTAATTTTTTTCCTAGGCGTATAATTTCTGCCAGCCCTCTAGAAAGAATAGCAGCTTTTGTATTTGTACCAAAACCTAATCCGTCGGAAATACCGCAGGCAATAGCGATTATATTTTTTAGGCTTCCGCCAAGTTCTACGCCAATAATATCAGATGACGTATAAATCCTAAAAAATTTAGTCATAAAGACTTCTTGTAGTAGTTTTGATAACTTTTTATTGCTTGAGGCAATAACGGCAGTTGTCGGAATTTGTTTTGCAACTTCATCTGCAATTGTTGGACCAGAAAGAACTGCTAAATTAATACTACCTAGTTCTTCAAAAATAACCTCGCTCATTCTCTTCAACGATTTATTTTCTATGCCTTTAGTCAGACTGACGAAAACCTTTTCTTTTAAACATGCTGTTTTAATTTTTTTTATAACCTTACGCATAAATTGAGAAGGAATTGCTAAAATTATTATTTCGGAGTTTTTAACAGATTCATTTATATCAGAATTAAATTTGATTTTTGTAGGAATTTTGATTTGCGGTAAATAACGGATATTATTCCTGTTTTTTCTTAAGTAGTCTAAGTAATCCGGAAATGCTCCCCAGATAGTAACGTCATAGTTTTTATTTGAAAGCATAATCGCTAACGCTGTTCCCCATCCGCCATCTCCTAAAACACAGATTTTTTTTACTTGTTTTTGCATTTTAAACTATTTTTAAATCATTCTTATTTGTTCTTAGTTTTGCAAGTTCCCATGCATATTCATATAGGTGTAGGCCTTTGCTCACAGCGATGATCTCTCCATTCTCTACGCCGATTTCGCTAGCCATATATTGCTTCACAAGTTCAAGGCCTCCCATATTCGACGGGAAGCCTCCCCAAAGGTCCCAAGAACGAAAGTATAATATAAAATGTAATTTTCCATAGCGAAGGCGCGTATCTATAATTCTTAAACAAGGAGGATCTGTAAGTACTATGTCAGAGGGCATACCAATTTCCATTACAGCTTGATTTGTTCCTTCGCCCTTATCTTTATACATTTTTATTACTTCTTCAATTTGGCTAGGGCCGATAGGTATTTCTTTGTAAAGGCCGTTATTCTCGGGCAGTCTTATTTTTGGAGATACTAATCTTTCTCCGTAAGTGTAATCTTCGCTTTCGGTCTTTGCGCCTGTTAAAAGATAGGATAGATAACCCTCGATATAATTCATATCAGTAGGCGCGGGAATTGGCATTCCTTCCGGTATAATTGGGATTATTTGATGTGCCGGACGTTTTACTCTAATAGTAACAAAATCAAATTCTAGGCGCCGTTGGCCTTCGTAGCTACCTTGTTTAATTATATAAGTATATCCTTTTTCTAAAATTGCCGATAAACATTGAAACCAGGCATCGTTTAGGTCAAAGGCTTCGATATAAACTGGAGTTAGGAATTGTTCAATCATCTTTTAGAGCGGGTGAACGGAATCGAACCGTCATATATAGCTTGGAAGGCTATTGTTCTACCATTGAACTACACCCGCAGTTTTCATTTTATTGGATAAATCCCAGAACCAATAAGTTTTGTTGAAAGAAATATAGATATTAATATAACCAGAGCAAATATCAGAGAGCTTTTTATATAAATAATTAATGCATCTTTCGTCTCAAGTGAAATAAATACTTTAATACCTATAATTAATAATATTAAACACCAGATTAGTTGAATAAAACTCATAAAATAGACGAGCGAAAATAAGTGTAATTTTAATAATAACAATTGAGGGATAAATAATAAAATAATAGGAGTAAGTGTAAAAAAATCTAATGTTAGTATATCAGAATATTTTAAAGAATTATTTTTCTTTTTTACAAAAAATAGCAAAATTCCGTTAAAAATAAAAAGCCAGATCGCACTTGATATTATGCTTATAATAGGATTAAAAATGAGTTTTGCTTGTGGTCCTACTAATTCTTTGAATAATTCCGGATTTTTCATAATTGAAATCTTAGATATAAAATAATTTACAAAAGCATATATGAAAAAAATTATAAAAGCATCTGTAATGGGTTTTTCTTCTTTTATTCTTTTAAAAGCTTCGTTTGGTTTTGTTATAGTTTTATAGAATAGATCAATAATTTTTATCATAAACCATCCTTTCTTAAATCAAACCTATTGTTCAATTTTCTATGGGCAGGAGAGGATTCGAACCTCTGAAGCATGTGTGCATCAGATTTACAGTCTGACCCCTTTGGCCACTTGGGTACCTGCCCGAATTGTCAAATAAATCAGTAAGCTGGCGAGAGGAATCGAACCCCCGACCCGCTGTTTACAAAACAGCTGCTCTACCGACTGAGCTACGCCAGCATAAATATTACGCGGTTTTGTTATTATATTATTTCCCAGCCAATTCTTTATCTAAATTATCAAAAATCTTTTGCGAATATTCACTAAGCAAAACTTTACTCAAGCTTGTTATGGTAATCTTTGTTTTGTTTAGCTCCTGCTTCTCAAAGAAAATACCAAGTTCGGTTGTATCTGTCTCATCTTGTTTTTTTAAATCCTCGCTTTTCCTTAGGTTCATTACGACAATAACACTTTTTTGCCTATCTTCGATAAAGATATACGCCTGCATATTTTTTAATACTGTAAGTGTTTTATTAAAACAAACTTCTTTTTTATAGTCATAAATTTTAGACACGCCGCTTGACTTAGCTTTTTCTAAGCTCTGAGTAGAAGTTCCTAAAAATTTTTTAAATGGCTCAACTAATACACAGCCACTCAAAAATAATCCTATTATAAACAGATAATAAATTTTATGTTTCATATTGTTTGTGTATTATATAATTTTTTAAAAGCTTTGGGAAGAAAATTTATAAGATCGCTTGCAATTAGGCTAATCTCTCCTATCTCTTCTTTTGCTAAATCACCGCTAAGCCCGTGAATATAAACAGCTAATACGCTGGCATTAAATTCGCTAAGCCCTTGACTTAGCAGGGCGCCAATGATTCCACTTAATACATCGCCCGATCCAGCTGTAGCCATTCCAGGGTTCCCCGTTTTGTTTATATAAATTTCACCTTTTTGATTACAAACAATAGTATTATGGCCTTTTAAAATTACTGTTAAATTATATTTTTTTGCGAATTCTCTAGCGAGCGTTAACCGGTTTTTTTGTATGTATTCTATTGGTTTATTAATCAGGCGAGAAAATTCACCCGGATGAGGGGTTATAATTATTCTTTTTTTTGTTCGGCATAAAATTTTTAAATACCCTCCACAAGCATTAATTGCATCTGCATCAATAACAATAGGAATATTAATTCTAGAAGATAATAATTTTCTTATTAACTTAGCAGTAGATTTATTCTGTGAGAGCCCGGGGCCAATTACTAGTACGTTAACTTTTGTTATAAATTTAATGATTTCTGAATAAGCCTCTATGCTTAGTGTTTTGCGATCTGTTTCTTTAAAGGGTTTTGTCATCGCTTCTAATAAGCGGGAAGCGATAATTTGATTTAAGCTTTTAGGTATCCCTAGTGTAACCAACCCGGCGCCTGAGCGCATAGCTGCTTGGCTTGCCAGAATGCCCGCGCCGGTTAAACCATAAGAGCCAGCTAAAATAAATATATGGCCGAAATTATTCTTATGGGAATCAGCTTTTCGTTTGAATAATTGCGTTGGCAATTGCATGAGTTTTTATGTGAGAAATAGAAATTAAAATATCAGAGTCTTTTTTATATGAAATAGTTTTTATTATACAATAAGGCATACCATCTTTTTTATTTAAAACCTCTATATCACGGAAAGTGGTTTTACCGTCATTTAGGGCTTTAACTACAGCTTCTTTAACAGCAAACCGTCCGGCAAGATGTTCAAAATTGAAGTTTCTATTTTTTGCACATTCAAGCTCGCGTTCCGTAAAAATTCTTTTTAAAAATTCTTTACCCCACTTGTTAACAGCGTTTTTTATTCTCTTAACCTCTACTATATCTATTCCGCATCCTGTAATCATTTATTTATTATTTTTATCATATCTCTTACGGCTTTTTCTAGTCCAACAATAGCAGCGCGACAAATAATAGAATAACCGATATTCAATTCTTCGATTCCTTGAATTTGTGCAATAGGTTTTACATTATAATAATTAAGCCCGTGCCCTGCGTTTATTGTTAAACCCAATTCTCTTGCAAAATTTACCGAGTTAGTCAATTCTTCTAAAAATCTATTTTTTAATTTTTCGCTAGAAGAATTTGCATATTTGCCAGTATGTAATTCAACTATTTTTACGCCAATTTCTTTTGAAGCGGTTATCTGCCTATTGTCAGGATCAATAAATAGACTAACTTCAATATTATTTTTTTTAAGTTTTTTAATAATGTTTCTAATTTGACTTTTGTATTTTATTACATCTAATCCGCCTTCAGTTGTTATTTCAAGCCGTCTTTCAGGTACTAACGTAGCTTGGTTAGGTTTAACTTGGCAGGCAATATCAACGATTTCTTTTGATATGCTCATTTCAAGATTTAATTTTGTTTTCACTATATGTTTTAAAATAAATAGATCCCTGTCTTTTATATGTCTTCGGTCCTCTCTAAGATGCACAACAATACTATCTGCACCTGCTAGCTCACAAATACAGCTAGCAGTAACGGGCTCTGGTTCAACTCCAGAACGCAAGTTTCTTATCGAAGCAATATGGTCAATATTAACACCTAGCTTTGTCATAATATTAATGATTGAATTTATTTATTTCTTCTTTAACAAATAACCACATTAAAATAGCTAATATTAATGAAATTAATTTTAGCCATGGATGAGTAGCGAAGAAAATAAATAATTTATTTTTTATTTTTGCCATCGTTTGATCTGAGTGAATTTTTAAGTTTCTTAAATAATTCTTCTTTGTCTAAATTTTGCATTAAGCGTCCTTCCTCGGCTAGAGAAATTGTACCATTTTCTTCTGAGACAACAATAACGATTGCATCGGTTTGTTCGGTTAAGCCAATTGCCGCGCGATGGCGCGTACCTAAATGCCTTTCCAGTTTTGGGATTTCGGATAAAGGGAGAACGCATCCAGCAGCAATTATTCTGCCTGCCTGTATTATGATTGCCCCATCATGCAGAACGCTTAAGGGATTAAAAATTGATTGCATTATTTCTTCGCTGATTTTGCCATCGATAACTATGCCAGTTTCAATGAATTGTTTGAGCGTATCTTCTTTTTCGATAACAATCAATGCTCCATTTTTACGATGGGCCATCTTAATAGACGAATTTATTATTTCACTTAACATTTCTTCTAGCTCTTCTTCGCCAAGGCTTGTATGAAATAAATGTTTTCTTCCGATGCGAGCCAAGCCCTGCCTGATTTCGGGCTGGAATATAATTAAAAATGCAATAATTGAAATTGCAAAAATCCTTGTTAATAGCCATTCAAGTGTATAGAATTTTAATGATTGAACAATAATGAAAGCAAGGATTAGAACTATGATTCCTCTAAGCACTTGAAAGGCCCTAGTTCCTTCGAAAAAAAGCATAATTTGATACAATACAAACCACAAAATTATTATTTCAAACAGTGGTTTACTTATATTTAATAGTTGAATTATATTTGTGAATTGGATATCGCTTGGCATATATCGATCATTTGTTTAGTTTCTTTAACATCATGCACCCTTAAAATATTTGCACCATTAATAATAGCAATGCATTCGCTTGCGATTGTTCCAACAAGCCGTTTTTTTACATCTATATTTAAAATTTTTCCAATAAATGATTTTCTAGAAATCCCAATTAAAATTGGCTGGTTTAACTTTTTAAACGTACCTAATTTTTTTATAATTCTTAAATTATCAACTACTGTTTTTCCAAAACCTATACCAGGATCAATTATAATTTTTTTACTTTTTATGCCAAAACTATTTGCCATATTGATTGATTTTTGAAGATATAAATAAATATCATTAATTACTGATTTATATTTTGGTTTGTTTTGCATCGTTTTAGGATTCCCTTGCATATGCATAAGTATGACAGTCGCATTAAATTCTTTAATAATCTTAGCCATGTTTACATCATAACTAAGCGCGGTTATATCATTAATTATAGCCGCTCCGTTATCTAAAGCTTCTTTTGCAACTTGAGGTTTGTAAGTATCAACTGATATTGGTATATGGATTTTTTTTATTATTTTTTTTATTACAGGAATTATTCTTAAGATTTCCTCTTTTATTAATATTGGTTTTGAGAAAGGTCTGCTAGATTCGCCTCCAATATCAATTATATCAGCGCCGTCTTCCTCCATCTTCATTGCTTTTTTTATTATTGCAGACATTCGGCTTCCATATAAACCATCATGACTAAAAGAATCGGGAGTTATATTTAAAATTCCCATAATCAGAGGCCGCTTGGTACAGTTATGTTTGTAACGGCCTAAGTCCAGAATTAAATCTTTAGACATTACTTATATCTTTATTCGTCTGTTCTTCTAGTTTTGTAAGCCCGGTAACCAACCTTACTTCTTTTTCATCCATTACTTCTTTTTCAAGGAGTGTATTAGCTAATTTTATAAGTTTATCTTTATTTTCAGTTAAAAGCTTCTTTGCATTGTTATATGCATCATCTATAATTTTATGAATCTCCGTATCAATTTTTTCGGCTGTTTCTTCGCTATAATTCCTTTCCTCCACCAAATCTTTACCTAAAAACACAGGGCCATTTCTTCTGCCAAGTGTTAAATGTCCGAGTTTATCAGACATACCAAATTCGCAAACCATTTTTCTAGCGAGTTGTGTTGCAACTTCGAGGTCATTTTCTGCACCTGTTGTTTTGTCGCCTATAGTAATTTCTTCCGATGCCCTGCCTCCTAGAAGTACAGTTATTCTGCCAATCAATTCGTTGCGTGTAATGATATAGCGGTCATGCTCAGGAAGTTGCATGGTATAACCTAAAGCAGCAATTCCTCTTGGAATAATAGATACCTTGTGTAACGGGTCAACACCGGGGACAAGTAGTGAAACAAGCGTATGGCCAGATTCATGATAAGCAACAATTTCTTTCTCTTTTTTTGAAATCACACGTGATTTTCTCTCTGGGCCGGCGATGACTCTTTCAATCGCATCTTGCATTTCTTTCATTGTAACCGTTTCTTTGTCGTGGCGCGCAGCCAAAAGTGCTGCCTCATTACAAAGATTGGCAAGATCTGCCCCAGAAAATCCAGGAGTTTGCCTTGCTATAGAATTTAAGTCGACATTAGGGTCAACTTTTATGTTTTTCGTATGGACTTTTAAAATTGCTTCTCGTCCTTTTACGTCTGGCCTGTCAACGACGATATGGCGATCGAACCTACCTGGGCGAAGAAGGGCTGGATCGAGAGTATCTGGCCTATTAGTTGCAGCTACTAAAATTATACCTTCATTAGGATTAAAACCATCCATTTCAACTAAAAGTGCATTAAGTGTTTGTTCTCGTTCGTCATGGCCTCCGCCAAGCCCAGAAAATCTTAGCCGTCCTACAGCATCGATTTCGTCAATAAAAATTATGCATCCTTTGTTACCGGCAATTTTAGCAGTGCGTTTTGCCTGGTCAAATAAATCTCTCACGCGGGAAGCCCCTACTCCTACAAACATTTCAACAAAATCACTGCCACTTATTGAAAAAAATGGTACTTCGGCTTCTCCCGCGACAGCTTTAGCAATCAAAGTTTTTCCGCATCCTGGAGGCCCTACGAGTAGAACGCCTTTAGGGATTTTTCCGCCAAGCCGTTGAAATTTTTTAGGATCTTTTAAAAATTCAATAACTTCTTGAAGCTCTTCTTTTGCCTCATCAACTCCAGCAACGTCTTGAAAGGTTATTTTTTTCTTTTTTTCTTTTGTATCGAGTAACTGCGCTCTAGACTTACCAAATCCTAATATTCGGTTACCTAATTCTTGGCCGCGCGATGCCATCATCCACCAAAATAAAATTAAAAGAATAAATGGAAATAATGATCCGATGAATGACCAAAATAAGCTTCTTTGTTGAATTTTAAAATCTTTAATATTTTCTCTTAATGTTGGAATAAGGTCTTTATCTTCAAGCGCTTGAGGAATATCAACTTTAAATAAGCTTCCATCTGAAAACTCACCTTTTAGCTCAGATTCAATTTTGATTATTGATTTTATTTCTTGCGTCTTATCATTATCTTTTAAAATCTGAAAAAAGTTGCCGTAGTTAATATTTTTTACTGGTGTTGCGATATTGGAACTTTCTCTAAAAAGATAAACAATGGCCATAATAACTAAAAGCCAAAAGAAAAAAGATTTATCGAATCCGGGCTTTATTTTGTTAATAGTATGATTATTTTTTTTCTGTTTGTGATTATTCATATTTTCTCCAGTGAAATTTAGTAACTTAAATTTTTATTATATTATGCTTTGACTTGGAGGACAAGAGATTTTTTGGTTTTTATAGCTTGTATTTTATGGGGTAAGTCAACAATAGATTTATTCGGACGAAAACTGATAAGTTCTTGAATTTCTTTTAGATGCACAAAACTAAATTGCCTCTTATTTCCTGCTAGGTATTCAATTGAATTTCTGATAACGAGATTTTGTAATGACGGGTGTAGCTTTTTAAGTGCATCTAAATTAATTTTTACAAGCCCTCTTTTTTTACTAATTTTTTTATTGAAAAATTCTAAAGCCTGATTGTTCAAGTAATCAAAATCTTGGCTTAATATTTGAGCGAGATTACTAAGATTTTTTTTAATATTTGGATTATACTGTTCTAATATTGGCAGTAAATTTTTTCTAATTCTATTTCTTAGAAATTTTGCATCTTTATTTGTATAATCTTGTCTTGGTGCGATTCGTTTCTGTTTTAAATATTTTTCAATATCATATCGCATAGTTTCAATTAAAGGCCTAATAATTGTAAAGCCATTAATTTGTTTCTTTGGTGAAATTGCTGACATACCTTCGATTCCGCTGCCTCGAATAATCCGCATTAAAACGGTTTCTGCTTGATCGTCTAAGTTATGTCCCACGGCAATTTTTGTTATTAATTTTTTTTTCGCAATCTTAAAGAAAAAATCATAACGAATTTCTCTGGCAGTTTCTTCAAGTGATTTTCGGGCAATTTTTTTAACCTGAATTTTTTCGGTTGCGCACGGTAAGTTTAGTTTTTTTACGAGTTGTTCAACGAATAGCCTATCGCTATGTGAATCTTTTCTTAGGCCATGATCAAGATGAGCAATATGCAAATAGAGATTAAACTTTTTTTTAATTGAGTTAAGCAGATAAAGTAAACAAACTGAATCCGGCCCACCAGAGACACCAATTAATATACGATCATTCTTATTAATTAGTCCGGCGCGGCAAGAAGTTTTTAAAAATTGTTCAATAATATGGGATTTCAATTATTTTTGATTTTTTAAATGACGGGGAGTGGATTTGAACCACCGGCCGAGCGGGTATGAGCCGCTTGCTCTACCAGGCTGAGCTACCCCGCCTTTTTTCTATATGCTTCTAGGAATGAATCGCAGTAGATTTGTTTATTTAAAATTATTTCACTAGTTATTATTAAATCAATCAAATCTTTATCTAGCGGGTCTAATATTGCCGCATCTAATCCTGAAAGCATAGACATAATTGCATAAGTTTTGTTGATAATCCTTCTATTTTTTGCCCCTTGAGAAGAATTACTTAATCCAATAATTGTATTTGGGCTCGGGTCCGATAGTAATTTAAATTCTTTTATACTATCAAATATTATATTTGATTGGGCCTGCGCCACATTTATAGGCAGGACAATTGGATCTAAATACAATTCTTTAATTGGAAAATTTTCTGCTTCGCAAAATCCTACAATTTCAGCCGCGAGTTCTAGCCTTCTGTCTTTATCCTGCGGCACGCCCTTTTTATTTAAAGCAAGCCCGATTAAAGATGCATTATATCGTAAAGCTAGTGGCACGACAATATTTAATTTTTCTACATCAGCAGTAGTTGAATTAATTATAGCTTTATTTTTTGCAAGTTTAAGGCCAGCTTCAATAAGCTCAGGCTTTGTGCTATCGAGGCATAACCGCGTATTAACTTTTTCTTGAATTGTGTTTACCAGCCATTCCATATCTGTAACAGGTTCTTTTGACAGTGGCCCAACGTTGACATCTAATGCGTTTGCTCCCGCCTCGATTTGTTTAATTGCTAAATCTATAATAGTTTGTTTATCTTTATTAAGAATAGCTTCGCGTACATTTTTAAACATACCATTAATTAATTCACCAATAATAAGCATAAATCTCCTTACGGTAATAGGTCGTTAAGGTAGTTTTCTACTGCTTTTATTGCCTTGGGATGGCGCATAACTAAAATATCAGCACCAGATTGCAGGAAACTAATAGCTGTAATTATTTCCCATAGGAGGCCACGTTTTTTTTCATCACCCCATGCAGGCATTTCTGACATTTTTGCCTTTGCTTCTTTTGCCCGCCATGCTTCTTGGCCTGCAAAACAAATAAAGCTTTGTGCAAGCATGGTATCGCCTGCCAGCGCAGCTAATCGCGCCCTTTCCATAATTGAATACGCGTATTCGAGGCCATACCCTAAAGATCCTACAGTTGGATTGATTACGATTCGACTTGGTTCGACACCGGCATCGCTTAAAAGAATATTAAGTTGTTTGGCAATATTTATATCAATGGGCGATTCAGCAATTATTGAGTGGTTATTATCTATACATGTTTTTGCTAATATCTTATAATTGTCTTGCGTTGCAGATCCAATCAAATATTTTTTTCCTTTTGCAATAGATGCTATCTCTGGCAAAACTAAATTATCTTTTTCTTTATTGCCTGATCCTTGAATAATTAATGGCACATCTACGGCTTTTATGAGATTATTGATAAATTTGACTGCTTCTTTAGAATTTTTATCTAGGGTATCAGGATTAATGCTTTGTAATTTTATACAGAGCAATTTTGCTCCATAATCATTAACGCATTTTAAAGCCCAATCTAATGGGTTGTTTAAAGCGTTCCCAAAAGGTTCAGATAAACTTTGCGGAAAGTCATAAGGAGGCATATCCCATACTTCGAAAGCAATAACTGGTTTATTAGGTACTTTGCCTTCTTGAATTAAGAATGGTAAAACTGACTCTCCGCCAACTTTAATAGATCCGATAATTGTTTCGAATATCATATATTTATAGTTTGAAAGCGTTTTTTATCCGTATGCGGAAAAAACAAAGCAGCGGTATATTCATTCATATACTTAGAATCCGTTGATAATTCAAAATAAGTTGCTTGTTTTGCAATTTCTCTTGTTTTTTTAAATGCTGTGTTTGATAGGATTGCTTGTTTTGCGCCATTCAAAGAACTGTTGCCAATAAATATAAATTTATTTCTGTCGATATCAGGTAAAAGTCCGATAGTTATCGCTTGTTCGATATCGATATAATTACCAAATCCTCCAGCAATAAAAATTTTATCTATAGAATCAAAATTTAATTGCATATGTTCGAGTAATGTAATAATTGCAGCATAAATAGCCGCTTTAGATCGTTTAATATTATCTATATCTGCTTCGGTAATTACAATATTTTTTTCGATTTTAAATTCTAATCCCACCTTTGTTTTTTTTACCCGTTTATTTTTTACTATAGATATTTTTCCGTTTTTATCCAATATTTTTGCCTTAAGCATTTCTGCTATAAGATTGATGTATCCAGAGCCGCATATACCAATTGGTTTCACGTTATCAATTGTTTGAAGTGTTATATTCAAATTTTTATCAATCTTAACTTTTTCAATCGCTCCTCTGGTTGCTTTCATTCCTGATGTAACTCCAGATCCTTCAAATGCAGGCCCAGCAGATGCGGCACAGCCAATTAAAAATTCTTTATTTCCTAATATAATTTCGCCGTTAGTTCCAATATCGATTAAAAGACAAGGATTCTGTTCTTTGTATATGCCGCTTGCAAGTATGCCGCTTGTGATATCTCCTCCAAGATAACTTGATATGCCAGCAATAATATATAAAAGTCCGTGCGTGCTGATCTGTATACCAATTTCATGAGCTTTTATTGCCGACAGAAATGTTATAGCCGGTATATATGGCTCTCTTCTAATAAAACTAGGATCAATGCGCATAAGTAAATGTATCATTGTTGTATTTCCAGCACAGGTTAAGCAAGTAACATCATTTATATCTATATTAAATTCAGAAATTAAATTTTCTATTATTTCATTAATCCCTTCAATTACTGCTTTATGTAATCTTTCAAGCCCCTGAGCATTCTTTGCATGGACTATTCTTGTAATTACATCCGCACCAAAACTAGCTTGTTTATTGTAGGTTAGTTTTGCACCCAGCACCTTTTGTGTTTTTAAATCGATAAGTTCTCCCGAAATAGTAGTTGTGCCAATATCAAATGCAAAACCAAAATTTGAACTTGACGTATCTGCTTGTTCGATATTCAATATTTCATATGTTTCGTTATATTCGCCGATTGTTAATGTAATTTTCCAATCGCTTTTACGCAATACATTTGATAGATTGCGGCTATTGTTTAAGCTAATTTTAATATTATTAATATCTACATACTTTGAGAGTTCTCTTAATACTCTGTCGAGGTCGTTAATATTATCAATTAGGCTTGGTTTAGGTAGTTCTAAATATATTTTTTTTACAACTGGTAAATAACTAAAATCGCACTTTTGTGATTTAAAATCAACCTGTTTTATTGTTTTTGCTTTTGAGTAAATTTCTTGCCTAAGCACTGGCTCAATGCGAGAACTTTTTGGTATCTCTACTACTACATTTGTTCTTGGGTAAGTTAGGCAGGCTAAGGAAAAGCCGTATTTTAAATCTTGAGTGCTTATAGCATCAGAATTTTGTATATCAACTTCTCCTCTTCTTAATTTTATTTTACATTTTCCACAAATTCCTTCTCCTGCGCATACAGAATTTAGATGAATTCCGCATGATAAAGCCGCACTCATTATAGATTTGCCTTTTTCTATATAAATTTCTTTATTATATCCTAAGAAAGTTACTTTAATTCGCTCGATCATTATTTATATAAACTCTTCAGTAAACTGGGGATACCCGACGCTTCTTTTGGCCCAACGATTACTTTTGTTTTACTTAAATCTTCTAAATGTTTATTCATGTTTGCGACATATCCGGGTATAATTATTTTATTATGCTTGACTTTATCTTTTATAGCGTAATCATTAATTCCTTTTGTGATTGATTCTGGTGTAAATTTTTCCGCTGCCCAGGCAGTCAGCACCGACATTCCTTCAGTATTGATTGCTGCTATGTATGATGGGATTTTGCTGGCTTCTACTTCTGAAAGGACAGTGTAATAGGTTAAAGAGAAATTAGTAGTTACGAGTACGGGAGAATTATCTGTAACCTGTCCTATAGCATAAGCCTTTGGTTCAACCTGCAGAGGTTTTTGAGGGTCGGAATATATATTTTGACGTAGTGTTAATAAGGCAAAAATATCTTCAAGCCCAAAATTTTCTAATAAGATTACATTCGCATATTTTGTTATAAAAGTCGCTGCTTGCATTACACCACTAAAATCATCGTCTTTTTTGACTGTGACAAGTTGTGGAAATCCGAAAGCCCTATTTTTTTTCTTTAATGCTAATCTTCTTATTTGTGTTAAATCCCAGAGTTTGTTTTGTACATTTTTTGATTTAGTCTCTAAAACGAGATTGTTTAATCCAATATCAATTAACTTTGGGATGATATTATCGAATTCCTCTAATCTGTCGGCGCTTATAACTATAGGGGGATTGTATTTTTTAAGTAGATCTAACACATTGGTATCAGTCAGATCTTTAGTAAAATAAATTAAAGCATTATTTGATTTAATAATATCTATCGATTCTTTTAGAATTTGTAAATTATCAGTAATTATTACAATGTTCAAATTGCTTAGCAAAGCTATTTTTTTAATACAGTTTTTAAACTTTTCAGAGTTATTGCTTTTATTTCTTAGTGCTATTAAATCAAGTTTTATTATTTCCCCTACTCTTTCAAATTTAATGTTTGAAATATCTAGCAGTCTTTTGTCGAATTCTTCTTCATTCAGATTATCATCTAATATGTAACCTAAAAGGCAGGGATTATGAAATTTTTCTTCATGGCGGAATAATACCGTTTCTTGCCCAGTTAAACTTTTTCTATCATTTATGCCTATCTCGATAAGTTTCATTGCCGGAAGAACGGCTTCCAGTAATTTTTGTTTTACATCTTTTGATATATGGGGGCATTTATCTATGGAAACCGCCTTTTTTGCGATAGCAAGGGCAAATGCGAGACAGTTTGAATACCCACATTCACGGCAATTAGTTTTTGGCAGAAGTTTATATATATCTAATCCAGATAAACCCATTTAACCTTTTAAAATAATATAAAGCATGATTATAATAACTACTCCACAGATAATATAGAAGTCATTAAAGTATATAAAATCTTTGAATTTATCAGATATAGTTAATTTTGGCAGGATCTTATGTTTATTTTCTAGAAAATGTGCTTTTTTATAAGATTCAACTTGATCCTGTTTATATCTTAGGTAAACCCCGGCTATCTTATAAGCTGGTAGGGCGCCATTTTCGCTCAAATCGAGTACTTCTTTTTCGGTTATATGCAAAATTTGAGCTACTTCTCTAACTGTGAGTAATTTTTCAGACATAAATATTTTTTAAGTAATAAACTATGTTCTTTCGTTGGCGACCCAGTCATCGATTATTCTTCTTTCAAATTTCCAATCTGGGCCATCTTTTATGGCAGGAATTTTTCCAGACCTTGCCCATTCCAAGACAGAATCTTTTTCAATTTCAAGATATCTGGATAGTTCATCAGCGTTAAATAATTCGTTTAACATCTTACAATTCCCTTCTAAAATTGCTCCTTCTTCAATTTCTAATTTTATTGGGTTTATATCTCCGGATACAGTAGCGGTGCGGGCTAAAAATAATTTACCTTTCGCAATAATTTTTCCGGTTACTTTCCCGGCAATACTGATATTTTCTCCGCTTATATCAGCTTTTACTTCCGCGCCTTGGCTGATTGTCAAATTTCCTTTTGTCTCGAGCGTTCCTTCGAATTTGCCGTTAATTTTTAAATTTACTGGGTCTTTAAATGAGAGTAATCCTTGCATGCTGGCATCAACATCTAAAATTTTTTCTACAGCAACCTTTCTTCTTTTTATAATATCGGTTAATGCCATTTTACCCTCCTTTATTTAGGCTCTAGGTATCTTAAAATATGTAAAATAAATAGAACTAATACACAGGTAGTGAAGCTTGCAGTATAAAATCCGCATCCTATTGCAAGGCCAAGGCCTGATACTACCCATATACTTGCAGCTGTGGTTAATCCTTGCACGGCTCCTTCACGAGAGCGTAAAATTGCTCCTGCTCCTAGAAAACCAATACCAGTAACAACGCCTGCGGCAATCCTTGTTGGATCTAGTGGAACCGTAGCATTATATATATCAAAAACATAAAGGGATGTCAACATAATCAGTGTTGATCCTACGCATACCAGCATATGTGTTCTTAAACCAGCAGTTCTTTTATGGAGTTCACGTTCAAAACCTATTAGCCCGCTGAGTATTACCGATACAATTAATCTAACTATTATTTGTTGATCTGTCAGCATCATTTATTTATCCTCTCCTTATATATGTGATAACCTAATCCTGCAACCATGGCAGCGTTGTCTAAGCATAGTTTTTTATCAGGGATATGTAATTTAATTTTATGCATATCAGCCTTTTCTTTTAATTTTGTTCTTAAGTAGGTATTACTTGCTACGCCGCCGCCAACAACTAAACGGTTAATTTTTCTAGATAAGCAATTAAAAATAGTTTTTTCTACGATAATGTTAACAGCTTCTCTTTGGAAAGACGCAGCGATATCGCATAGCCATTTTTTATTAACCTTATTATGTTTCAATTCATTTACTTTATAAAGCACAGCAGTTTTTATTCCGCTGAAGCTAAAATCTTTATTGCTATTTTTCGATGTAATAAATTTAAAGCGATTTTCATCGCCTAATTTTGCAAGTTTTTCTATCATCGGCCCACCGGGATAACTTAGGCCGAGTATTTTTGCCACTTTATCAAACGCTTCCCCGATAGCATCGTCTTGTGTTGAAGCAAGTAGTTGAAATTTAAAACTAGGGCTAATCTTAAAAATACTTGAATGGCCTCCTGATATTACAAGCCCTATTGAAGGCAATTTAGGCCTGGGTTTTTCTAAAAATGCTGCGTACAGATGCGCATGAACATGATTTACCTTAATAAGTTTTAAATTTAGGGCAAAACTCATTGCTTTTGCAAATGATGTTCCGATTAACAACGATCCTGGCAACCCTGGTTCAAAAGTCGTTGCGAT
Source organism: Candidatus Omnitrophota bacterium (assembly GCA_040753015.1). Classification (GTDB taxonomy): domain Bacteria; phylum Omnitrophota; class Gorgyraeia; order Gygaellales; family JBFMHM01; genus JBFMHM01. The sequence goes on along the minus strand of JBFMHM010000001.1, from coordinate 16,102 downwards.
TAAATCAACATCTTCTAATTTTGTACCAGCCATATTTAATGCGTCTTTTATCACGTAATCAATAACTTCTACATGCATTCTTGATGCAATTTCCGGAATCACTCCACCATATTTTTTATGTTCAATAAGGCTTGATTTTACGCTATTTGAAAGAACGATTTTCCCATTTTTCACTATGCTTGCTGCGGTTTCATCGCAAGATGTTTCTATGCCTAAGACTACCATTTTTTAAGAATCTGTGAAACAAATACTAATTTGATGCCTTGTTTTTTAATTTCAGGTAGCATTTCTTTTATTGCTTGTAAAGTTAATTCGCGATCATGTCCTATCCCAATAGCTGCTTTTCTTACTTTTGCAATTCTCATTAACTGCCTAATTTGCGATTTAATATAATCCAATTCATTTTTATTATCTATAAATACTGCGCGTTCGGCAAACCTTACTTTCATCTTTTTTGAAAGTTCCCGACAGATAGAATCTTGGGTAGAGCGGCTATCAAGAAAATAGAGATTTCGTTTCTTTATAATATTGAATATATATGCCATTATTTTTTCATCTTCAGTTGCACGTGATCCTTGATGATTTGAAGCTCCTTTTGCATGAGGAACGGTTTTTAAATCATTAATTAAAATAGATTGAATTTTATCCTTATCCATTGTCGTTAAAATAGTGTTATTCTCTAAGGCGCCATCTTGTTTATTTTTTGGCTCGAGCGGAAGATGCAAAACAATCTCTTTATTATGAGCATATGCAAGTTTAGCAACGGTTGTTGAATATTTTAAATTAGGTAAAATCGCAAGTGTAAAAGGCATATTTTTATCTTTTATAAATTTTTCATTTTTTAAATTGTATCCCCAATCGTCAAGCACAAAAGCTATTTTTGGGCCGAGTGCCACTTGCATAATTTCTGGTTTTTTCTTTATTATTTTTATTGGAACAACTTTTTTAGGTCTGTTTAAAATTATAATTGTAGCCATTATAGCTAAAATTATAACGATTACCGTTAGTAATAAAGAATTGTTATGTTTAGGTTTTCTTTTTTTCATTTTACCTGTTCTTTATAAATACGGATTCCTTTTATAAGGTCGATTGCCTGTCTAATCTGAAAATCAGATTTATATTCTCTTGGTTTGAGAGTTTCTTCTTTTGAAGATTTATTGTCAAGTTTTCTGAATGTTTCCTCTTTTATATCATTTTCTTGTTCTTTTTCAGTTACAACTTCTGTTGATTCTACGATAATATCAGGAGTGATGCCTTTGCCATGGATTGTTTGTCCGAGAGGAGTAAAATATTTACTAGTCGTAAGTCTAAGCGCTGATCCATCGGGAAGCGGTATGACTGTTTGAACTGATCCTTTACCAAAACTTTGTTCTCCTAGGATGATTGCGCGTTTATAATCTTGTAGGCATCCAGCAAGTATTTCGCTTCCAGAAGCAGAACCTTGATTTATAAGCACGACCATAGGCATACTAAGGTAAGGATTCGAAAAATTAGATTTAAGTTCTAAATTCTGTCTTTCAATTCTTCCTTTTGTTGTAACAATTATTCTTTGCGGCTCGATAAATTCGCTAGTTACATCTACTGCCGCGTCAAGTAGCCCGCCGGGGTTATTGCGTAAATCTAGAATTAGGCCATTCATTCCTTCTTTTGTGAGCCGCTCAAGAGTTGAATTTAAATCTCTAGCCGTATTTTCTCTAAATTCAATTAATCTAATATAGCCAATATTATCTTCTAAAATTTGCGCATCTTTAATATCTTTTATTTTTATAATATCGCGCACAATTTTAATATCGAGGAACTTGTCTTCCTTTTCTCTTAAGACCGTGATTGTTACTTCTGTTCCCGGTTTACCGCGCAATTTTTTTACCGCATCATCAAGTGTTAGTTGCCTTGTTGATTGGCCATCAATTTTTACGATTCGATCTCCTGCTTTTACGCCGGCGCGCCAGGCAGGCGCATCCTCGAGTGGAGTTATTATTGTCAGAAGCCCATCTTTTATTCCAAGTTCAATACCTAGCCCGCCAAATTTTCCGGATGTATCAATTTTAAGATCTTTAAATTCATCTGGCGTAAGAAATTGACTGTGTGGATCAAGCGAAGAAAGCATTCCTTGCAATGCGCCATAAATAAGGTCTTTTGGCGCTTTTTCATCAACATAATCACTCTGTATTAAAGTAATTGCGTCAGAGAATAATTCAATATTTTGATATAATTCATCCTTTGATTGCCTTGTTATGTCAGCAGAAAAGCATAAATTACAAATAATAAAAATAGATAAAATTATAAATCCCGCTACTGCTATCCGTCTTTTCATTTTTTCTCCAATTTTGGAATATTATATTTTGTATAAATAAAAGAAACTGCTAAAAATATTACGCCAAGTATAATAAAACTAATAATTTTGTAGATTATGGTTAATCCAGCCAAGTCAAAAAAGGCAATTCTTGTTAATGTAATGAAAAAAATAATAAATCCGCCAAGTCTAAATAGCTTATCTTTAAAGATAAGCCCGATTGAAATCGCCATTATACCTGATAAACCCAGAACAACAGATATCCACGAATCCATGACAAACCGAAAAATCAAGATAATTAATAAAAGTAATGCGGTAAAAAATACACTATTTACCAGCCACTGCTCTCTAGAATCTAGGAGTGCGCGTTTATTTAATCGTTTATATAAGAAATAGATAATACTTGTGGATATGATTGCAAGAATTGTTGTCAGTACATTGGAATTTAACAGAAAAAACATAATTTTTGGGTTATTCATATAGAGCTCATGGAATTCGAGTAGTGGTATTATTAAGTTTGCAAGTAGTATAAGTGAATATATCCGTAGATATTTGTCTAATAACATGTATCCGCATATAAATATAAATAGGTATTCTACAGTTAAACCAAGAGTAGCCCATTCTTGTGGAAGGTTTTTGCAGCTTAAAAAGATCAGATAAATTATAGATACAGCTGAGTAGAAATTTTGTACTATCTTGACTTCAGAAAAGCTTAAAGCCTGCTTGTTTCTCTGATTCTTATGTACAAGGTAGCATAATGCTGTTGAAACAAAGCCTAAAAATGAAAGAAAACCAATATAAGATGTTTGGTTTAAGAAATCGAATAGATTAAAGAACATTAAAGCAAAAGCTAAATATCTAAATATAGGTAGATTGAATATTATGCCACATAACAATAGAAAAGGTAATTCTATAGACCAAATTATTCTAGCGTGAAACGGCATGAATTTTAATGGTATTGCTAATGTTAAAAGCGATACAGCTATAATTATATTACTTGAAAATAATTTAGTGTTATTAGTTTTTCTTACAATTAAAGCTATGGAGCTGTAAATTATGCCTAATGCAAATATAAAATCAAACTTATTTATTGGATGAAACTTAATGAATTTAGGATAAAACATAAAAAAGAAAAGAATGAAATTCATAAAGTTAGCAATAGCCAATTTATTAAATATATTTTTTTCGTTGGATTTAATCAAATGGATACTCGTAGTAAATAAAAGCCAATAAATACATAAAAATCCAGCATTAAGTATAAAAGAATAATTTACTTTATCTTGTAGCCATATTACGTGTAACAAATAAGTCGAGATTATTCCTAGAAATATTGTTCGCGTCCATTTAAATTTATAAACTAATATTATTGCGATAATTGCTAAAATTAGAGAATTTACGAGTGTGAAATAACCAATATTTCCTAATATGGCTGTTATATATCCTATAATTAGGGTTATTGATGTAAGTTCTTCGGATTTATATTTTAGTGAATATTTAATGATCCCTAATGCTACAAGCGTAAGAAAAAATATATCAATTAATTTACTAGTTAGTATGCGCGAAGCCTCAAAATGATGCATAGCATAAGTAGTGAAGTATATGATAGCCCATCCACCACCTAAAAGCACGTGTCCATAGTTTTTAAACTTCTCATTTTTTTCTATTTTTGTTCCAAAATAAAACAAAGCTCCGCCAATTAAATAGCCAAATAGAATCTTTATAAATGGGCCAAAATATTTGAATGTATAGGTAATAAGAAAAGCTATTCCCATAGCGAATATTACAATGCCAATCTTATTTAACCAGAATTTACCAAATTTTAGCTCAATGTCGATTTTTGGGTGAGTTGCTACTTCTTCTTCTAGGATTATTTTAGGGGCTAATATTTTAGCTTCAGGCTGTGTTTTTGAGGGTGATTTCTCGGGTTCCTTAACGCCAAATGTTGCCTCTAAATTATTTAGGCGAGCTGTCAATTTTAGTAATTCTTGTTTAATTTTATCTATTTCTTTTTTAAATTCATTCATAGTATTATTTGCTCTGTTTTTGTACTTCACTACTCCAGTATGGGCGTTCCCAAGGGTTACTCATGCCGGTCTGTTTTTGTAATGCGCTATCGTTTTCAATAGCACCTGACATAGAGCGTTTAAAATACTCCAGTATACTATTACGAATATCTTGATTGTAAAACTCTATTTTACCACTACTTTCCATTTCGTTAAATAAGTTTAAGCGTGCTTCTACTGGCTCGTAATAGCCGAGATTGCCAAAATAAATTTTACCACCATAACGTTCATAAAGAGCTTTGTTTTTTTGCCAATTAGACGGTTTTCCTCCGAACATCATCTCTAGGGTTGATCTAGATTTTTCATCTTGAGGTAATCCCATGTTTTTTACTGAGTTATCCAAAAATGTCTGCCATTCGGTAACATATTTTTCGTCTAATTTGCAATTTGCGTTTTGACAGAATAATTCCATCATTTTATCATTAATTAGGCTAAATGCCTTCCCTGTTCTATACGACCAATACCAATTATTAAATTGTTCTTGCGTATACCTAACTTTAGCTTGTTTAATCTCTACTTCAGATGGATTAATATCTTTTTGGTAGATTGTTTCGGAACCAACACGAAATACTGGATCATCGGGCTTACCATTTGATGATAACGCTGTTTCCGCAAAACAAAAACTTCTACAAATAAAAATAGATAAGAGTATAAAACCAAAAATTGCTATCCGTCTTTTCACTCAGCCCCCTCTTGTTAAAATATCTTTTGCTAGTTATACGATGCTATTTGTGTTTTTAAATTGTCGTATCGCTGATACGACAATTATATTATGAAGCGAATTGTAATTTATTTTGAGCTATTATGTGCTCAATATTGTCTCGTATTTTTTGGTTAAGAGGTACAGCGCTAATCCTAACCGTGTAACCAACGGCTAATAGAACTTTTTCAAGAGTAATTATACTACTAAAATCTCCATTTTCGATCTTAGAAATGTGTTGCTGAGTAATCTTTATTTTTCTTGCCAATTCCTTTTGGCTAAGATTGTTTTTAATCCTGTAGCTAATTATTCTTTTAACAATACCTAGTTTTTGTTCTTCGAGCTCATGAAGTTCTTTAAAGTAAGGATTCTTTAATTTTTCTTTAAGATGTTCATCCACTTTTTCTATATCCATCTTGCACCTCTTTATTTATGCCTTTCTAAAAATGACTTTTTGCGTTCAATTGCCGTATTTATCTCTTTTTTAGGGGCTTTATTGGTTTTTTTAATAAAGCCGTTAGTAAATATTACTTTGTCGTGATGAAAAAAGAAATACATTATTCTAACGTTGCCTTTTTGGCCTCTAAACCGTAATTCAAATATCTCGTTGCCTATATGTTTTGCGTGTGGTTCTGGCAAGCTCCTACCAAATTCTTCCAGTAGGCCTTTTATAAAGAAAAATTTTCTTTGAGTTCTTTGGTCTAGCGAATCAATAAAATCTTTTACTTGAGATCTACCAGATTCAGTCAGATAGTAAAAACAGCTAATATTGCTCAAAGTATTTTCCTTTTATGCTCAATTAAATTATACAACTAAATAGTTGTATTGTCAAGACGCTCAATTCAGCGTATTTTTTAATAATTCCTTAACAACAATTGGGTTGGCTTTACCTTTTGATTGCCTCATTACCTGGCCAACTAAAAACATAATTGCATTTTCGTTACCATTTTTATAATCAGAAACGCTTTTTGCATTTTGTGCTATGATTGCTTCAACAATTGTTTGTAATTGTCCTGTATCAGAAATTTGTTCGAGTCCAAGCTCGGAAATAATTTCTTTTGCAGATTTTTTTGTGTCAAGCATTTTGGTTAACGCTTCTTTTCCTTTTAGATTGCTGATTTTTCCGCTTTCGACAAATTCGATTAGCTCAATTAACGCTTGACTTGTAATTCCTAGCGTTTCAATTGTTAAATTTCTTGTGTTTAGCTCGCTTAGAAGCGGTCCGATAATCCAATTGCAAATATTCTTTGGTTTATTGTATGTTTTTAGTGTTTCTTCAAAAAAATCAGCTATTTTTTTATCACTGGTTAAAACCTCAGCATCTTTTTCAGAGAGTCCGAAGCCTTGAATAAATCTATTTTTTTTCTCTTTTGGCAATTCGGGTATGCTATTCTTAATTGCTTGGATTTGATTGTCGTCAAAAATAAATGGCGGGAGGTCTGGCTCAGGAAAATACCTGTAATCGTGCGCTTCTTCTTTTGAACGCATTGAGACAGTGATTTCTCTTGCGTCATCCCAAAGCCGTGTCTCTTGCACAATCCTATTGCCTGTTTCAATTTCTTTAATTTGCCGTTTTGCTTCGTAGTCTAATGCCTGGCGTACAGCTTTAAACGAATTTAAATTTTTAATCTCAGTCTTTGTGCCAAGTTCTTTTTCGCCAATTTTTCTTATAGAAATATTTGCGTCACAACGAAGCGTACCTTTTTCCATATCACAATCAGAAACTTCTAAATATCGTAATATAGCTTTTAGGTTAGTTAAATATTCATAAGCAATTTCTGGTGAATTAATATCTGGTTCACTTACAATTTCTAAAAGCGGCATTCCAGCTCTATTTAAGTCTACTAAACTTGAATTCCCTTCATGTATTAATTTTCCGGCATCTTCTTCTAGGTGTACTCGTTTCACGCCAATTTCGCCTAATTTTCCGTTTTCGGCAATAGGCATATCGAATTGTGATATTTGATAATTTTTAGGTAGGTCAGGATAAAAATAATTTTTCCGATCAAATTTAATATAGTTTGCAACTTTGCAATTTAATGCAAGGCCAACCTTAATTCCAAGTTGTATAGCTTTGCTGTTTAAGACAGGCAAGCTTCCTGGTAAGCCTAAACAAACTGGGCAGCAGTGAGAATTTGCTGGTGCACCAAATTCAGCAGAACAAGAGCAAAAATTCTTCGTATTTGTTTTTAGTTGCACGTGGACTTCAAGCCCGATTACTGTCTCGTACATATTTTTAAATTATTTTATTTGTCGTAAAGATTGGTATCTTGTAATTCTATTGATCGAATATATTTATTTTTCTTTAATTTCTTGTAACCAATTTTTGTCAATTTAGCAGTAAAAGAATCGCTATAGTAAGTACATAGGCTAACTTTAGTTATATTATCTTTTCCTAACGAGAGAACAAAGTAATCATCTATAAACTTTCTTTTTATAGCTTCTTTTATGTCTTTATCATCGTTTATATTTGATTTGCGTTTCGTAATAGCAGTTATAATGTCTGAATTATAAGTAACTATTACATCAACGACTTTATTTTTATTAAATTCTTTTAGAATCTTGTAATCCATAAATTTAATCATTTCCTGAGTAGGTGCATTGCGATTAAAATAGAAGTGCTCTGAATAATAATCCGGTTTATTAAGTAAAAAAAACAATGTTAATATGGCAACGCTTATAGATGACAAAGTAACTAATATTTTTTCTTTCCGATAGTTACTTTCTAATTTTATTTCTTTGAGTTGTTTTTTTATGCAATGTCGACAGAAAAAATACACAGAAATAAGTATTATTCCAAATATAATCATTTGTAAGCTAACTATTTTTAATGTAAACGTTGTTAAGGCTTCTATCCCGATCATTTTCGTTGGTAAGACTACTACAGAATCTATGCCTTCCTGATTAGTTAGTTTACCCGGTTCAATAGAGTTCATGCTAAAATAAAAACCACGGATTATAAATACTTCACCAATAAATAAAAAGATTACCGCATTGACAATGCCTAGTATTTTTACTCTAAGTAATTTTTTATTTTTTGTTTGAGGTGCTAAATTAGTCATTGGTATTTGGTTATTTATCATTCTATTTTTGGTTTTTGTTTGTGCCAAGTAGTGCTTTGTTCGTAGGAATAAGCTGTCTTAAAGATTACTTCTTCGTTAAATGCCTTTGCCATTATTTGTAAGCCAATTGGTAAGCCCTGTTTTGTAAATCCGCAAGGTAGTGACATTGCCGGAATTCCTGCAAGGTTTACATTGATTGTACAAATGTCAGATAAATACATCGAAAGCGGATCGTTTAATTTTTCGCCAATTCTAAATGCCGGCGTGGGTGATGTGGGAGTAATAATGCAATCTACTTCATCAAATGCTTTATCAAAATCATTTTTTACAAGTGTGCGAGCTTTAAGCGCATTTTTATAATAAGCATCATAATATCCATGCGATAATACAAATGTACCTAAAAATATTCTGCGTTTTACTTCATTGCCAAACCCGAGGCCTCGAGTATTTGCTACCATCTCAATCATGGATTTTCCTTCGGCTTGCTTACCGAACCTTACACCATCAAACCGCCCAAGGTTAGAACTTGCTTCAGCAGTTGCAATAATATAATAAATCTCTACAGCGTATTCAGTATGTGGCAAGTTTATATCTTTTATGATAGCGCCTTTTTTTCTTAACAACTCTATTGCCTCAAAAATATTTTTCTTTACTTCTGTGTCTATCCCCGGTAAAAAATATTCTTTAGGGATGCCAATTCTAATTCCTTCAACATTATTTACTAGTGATTTAGTAAAATCTTCTACGGCGATATTTGCTGAAGTTGAATCATTTGGGTCATATCCGGAAATCACATTTAAAAGTAATGCTGCATCAGCTACATCTTTTGTGATTGGGCCAATCTGATCGAGGCTTGAGGCAAATGCAATTAATCCAAAACGTGATACCCGCCCGTAAGTGGGTTTTAATCCCACTACGCCGCAAAATGATGCGGGTTGCCTGATGGAGCCGCCAGTGTCAGACCCAAGTGCCCATATTGCAAGGCCGCTTGCTACAGCTGCGGCAGATCCGCCTGATGATCCGCCAGGTACGCGTTCTAAGTCCCATGGATTATGCGTAGGAAAATAGCATGAGTTTTCACAAGACGATCCAAAAGCAAATTCATCCATATTTACTTTGCCAAACGGTATTATGTTTGCCTTGGCCAGTTTTTCTATAACAGTTGCATTATAAGGCGGCCTAAATCCCTGCAATATCTTTGATGCGCAGGTTGTAAGTTCACCTTTCACGCAGATATTATCTTTTATAGCAATTGGCAGGCCGTTTTTTTGGGTATCCTCAAAAGAAATATAGGCTTTTACTTTATTATCAACTTGAGATATATGTTCTTTTAGTTTTTTACAAACCAAGGCTGTATCTAGTTTTTTTTCTAGAATCTCATGGGCTGTTAAGTTTGTAATATCAAAATTTTCCATTATTCAATAATTTTAGGAACTTTAAATGAGTTTTTCTCTTTTCTTGGAGCATTTTTTAGGGCTTCGTCTTGAGATAGAGATTCTTTTACTAGATCATTCCGAAATACATTTTTTATTTGCAATGCATGAGTTGTAGGTTCTACATTTGATAAATCAAGTGTTTTTAATTTATCAATATAGCTTAAGATATCATCTAGCTGCCTAGAAAACGCCTCAAGCTCTTCTTTACTTAAGTTTATTCTTGCCAGCTTTGCTAAGTGTATTAAATCTTTATCCGTTAGCGCCATATTAGTATTTAATTTTAGTTGGTAATTTTTTCCAATCCGAAAGTAATTCTTTGCATTCTTTTAGCATAAACTTTGGATAAATCTTAACTTTGCTTTTACCAAGTTTTTTCATCAGTGTATTTTTAATTGCTAGCTCGTTAAATCCAAGTTTTTTAACATCATCAATCTTTGTTCCATAATAAATTTTATCAATTTTTGCCCAATGTATTGCCGAAAAACACATTGGGCATGGTTCTGTAGTTGAATAAATTTTACAACCCGATAAATTAAAATTTTTCAGTTTTTTTGTGGTAATTTTAATTGCATTTAGTTCAGCATGGCTAGTGGGGTCATTATTTTTTATAACAGTGTTTCTTGATAAAGCCAATATTTTACCTTTTTTTATTATGCATGCCCCAAATGGCCCACCGTTTAACAACTCTAAATTTTTACGCGCTTCATTAATGGCAAGCTGCATAAAAGCATGGTTTTTATTTGCCATTTATTTTAATTCTTTCTTCGAAAGCACTTTTAAAAAACAAAATGTAGTTAGTATAACGATAGCCCCCCAGGATAATATTAAAAAAACTATTCCACTAAGTTTCATAATGGTTTATTTAGGTTTTTCTTTTTCCAAGCAATCTTTACTAACATTACCAAAATAATAAATATTAAAAGTAAGCCAATGCGTGTTCCTAGAACAAAATTTTTATTTTCCGGCAGAACATTTCTCATAAATATAATCGGCAGCCATTCCTGGCAAAACCACATCCCAAGGATAAAAAATAGAAATAGCGGCGTAATATATTTGATAATAAATTTATATATTTTTGGGACACGCATATCTGCGCCTTTATGTATTTCATCCCAAGCCGGCTCCATGCCAAATACCCAAGCAAAAAGGATTGTTTCAATTGTTGCAAAAATCACCAGAAAAAACGTTCCTCCCCAGAAATCTAATTCGTCTACTACGCCGTTTTTCAAGAAAAATATCGCGGCTTGGCATAAAATAAATGAGGCAATGGCAAAAATTGTTACGGCCTTTTTTCGATTAATACTGAATTCATCCTCAAGAAAAGCAACTGCTGGCTGTGCTAGGGATACTGAAGACGTTATTCCTGCTAAGAATAATAGAAAAAACCAAGCAAATCCCAATAGTTCTACCATTGGCAAGTTATTTAATACTAGTGGCATTGTAACAAATCCAAGGTTAAACACCCCAGACTTTGCGATATTTAAAATATCAACCGGGCCAAAAAATACGAATGCCGCAGGTATTACTATACTGGCGCCTAAAATCACCTCGGCAAATTCATTTGTGCTTGCCGCAGAAAGTCCTGATAGAACTACATCGTCGCCTTTTGATAAATAACTTGCGTAAGTTAAGATTACGCCGATGCCAACGCTTAAAGTGAAAAATACCTGTCCTGCGGCTTCAAGCCAAACCTTAGCTGATTTCAATGCAGAGAAATCAGGGTTCCATAAAAAACCAAAGCCATTTGTAATATTCCAGCTTGGTTGTTGTAGGTTGGGTGTTCCAAGTGTAAGTACCCTTATCAAAAGAGCAATCGCGCAAATAAATAAGAGTGGCATTGCAATTTTGCATAATTTTTCGATACCACCTTTTATGCCATAATATATAACAGCTATATTTATTCCAAAAGTGATAATAAAAAATAAGTAAGCCGGCCCAATGCTTGAAAAATACTGATTTTTTTCAACACCTTGAAACCCCGCTAAAAATCCCTGCATCGATGTTTGTGATGGCAGGCTTTTTAGTTTGCCAATAAGCGCAAAAAAACTATAAGCGAGTGTCCATGATGCAATATAAGTATAATAAATAAAAATTACGAGCGGCCCAAAAATCCCGATCACGCCAAAGTACTTAATAAAACGATTTTTTTGCCAAACGCTATGGAATATGCCCGGAGCTGTACCGTGTTCAAACCCGCCGCCATAACGTCCAAGCGTCCATTCTATCCACATAAGCGGAATTCCTAATAATAATAATGAAATAAAATAGGGAATCATAAATGCACCGCCGCCATTTGATGCAGCTTTTGCGGGAAATCTTAAAAAATTTCCTAAACCAATCGCAGAGCCTGCTACTGCCATGATAATACCTAGGCGGCTTCCCCAACTATCACGTTTTTTTTGAGTTACATTTTTTGCCATAATAAAAACTATTATATTAAAAATAATATTATATAGCAAGAAATTGTTAGGATGGTTTATTGAATCTGGATATCCAGATTCAATTCTTTATCACTAATATCTTCCGGAAAGGTTGGCATAGGTAATGCTTTATCTAAGCTCTTTAGTGCAACGCGTTGGATTTCTTTGTCGGGATTTGATTTATCCTTTAAGACGCCCAGCTCTTTAATTGCTCCGCTTTTGAGAACCGATATGCGCAGCCAAACCGGTTGGCTAAGTGGAGTAAAATTAGGCGGGAGTTGAGTTTTTATTCTTTCGATTATTATATTGCGATAATTTTCAACCGGCGCCGGCAATACTTCTGTAGTGGGTTTTTCATTGGTTGTAACTTGTTCTTCTACTGAATCGAGCGATGCGGCAATAACGTCTTGAGGAATTATTATTATTTTGTTATCTACAATTTTTCGTTCTTGTGTAGCGCGTTGTGGAAATGGGCTAAGCAATGCCTTTAATATGCTTCGGACCGATCTTTCATTTCCAAGGTCTATTCCAGGATTGTCACGATTATAATTATACCAAAGAATATCTCCTGTATTTGAATCTACAATTGCTATTTGAATTACTGCCTCATTTGGAGAAATATACATATAACCTATTCCTCCGACCGCCGCCAATGCCGCGCTAAATAACACCGATTTGGCGATATCTTTAGCTATCTCCCCACCAGTCTTTTTAAAGCCAGATTCTTTAATGAAGACGAGAACATCCGCATCAGCCATATCGGCAAATTGATTGATGTCAGAGCCTAATGAATAAGTGAATTTTTTCTCTTTACGTTTTTGTATTTCTTTTAGTTTCTGATTAAAAAGTTTTTTTACATTGAATAAAGCGGTTTTTAGCTCAGGATTGTTTACTAAAATCTCATCGTCTAGTTTAAGTTTTTGAACCGTATAGTTTTTACTTAATAAAGTATTTTCAACTTCATCCTTTGAAAAATTTACTGCTTTAGCCATTAAATCATACATTGGGTCTTTATCGCCTTTAAAATTAAGTTTGTATATTTCAACCTCTGCTGGCATTACTGCTGCTGTATAAATTTTCTTGTGTTTTTCGGTAAAATCAGGATGTTTTTGATAGCTTGCACATCCAGAAACGGTCAAAATTAAGCTAATCAAAATATTTAAACTTTTATTCATTTATTTTATCTCTTTATTTGTTATGTCAGCAGGCTTTAACTTTAAAAGTTGAGCGGTGACAAACCTTTTATCTTTGGCTTGTGGATTTAGTCCTAAATATTTTTCAAGATAATAAATAGCATCTTCATTTTTGCTAGTTTTAAGGCATAAAAGCCCAAGTCCTTTATAAGCATCAAAAAAGTCTTTATCTAGCGTTAATGCAACTTTATATTCTTCTAGGGCTTTGTTTTGGTATTCTGTAGTTCTTTGTTCTTTTGTTTTATCTTTTATTTTTTCCCATTCTTTGCTGGATAGCTCATCTTTTAATCTGTCCGGATTTTCTGCCATTGTTCTATAAACTTCTGCTAAACAATAATGAACTATTGGATTATTGGTTTGATTTTTAACTAAATATTCCAAGTTATCTAGTGCATGGTAATATCTAGATATAGCCACGTTCATTAATGCATTTTCACATTTAATTTTTTCAACCAACGCCTGAAATTTTTCTTGATTGATCGTCTGGCCATTATAATTTTTAAATTGATTTTCAACTAACAGATTAGATTCTTTCTGGCGTGATTTATTAGATGGGTGGCTGCTTAGAAAATAAATTTCAATTCCTCGTTTATACTTTTCATGTTCTTGTAAAAAGATATCAAATATTTTAATCCCTTCTTTTAAATCGTAGTTTTGTTTTGAAACAAGTTTAATTGCTTCTTTGTCAGCGCGTTCTTCTAGTTCGCGGCTATATCCGGTAACACTCGCTACATATCCTATTCCTAATCCTAAACCCACTAGATCATTTAAACCACCTATAAAAGCATAACCCGGAGTTATTGCAAGGTCTAAAATTTTAGCGGTGATTGTTTTTTTATGATATGAATCAATGAAATAAACTTGATCTCTGTTTATTACATGGCTAATTTCATGGCCTAATACTATTGCAAGCTGGGCTTCATTTTGAAGGCGGGCAAGCAGGCCGGTGTGTAAATAAATTTTTCCAGTCGGAGCAGCAAAGGCATTGATTGTTGGATCGCGAATAATTTTAAATTGAAAATTAACATCTTTGTTTTCTAAATGGGTTGGCGCTATCTTACGGCCAATTTCATTAAGGTAAGTTTCTAGCTTTACATCGTGATACAACGCGCCATTTTTCTCTAAATATTCTTCAGATTTTCTTGATTCAGAAAGCACCTTATCTTCTGTGCGTTCTAGGTTTAACGATAAGCCGTCCTGCCCTAATCGGACTGGTTGGCTCGTTGCACAACCAGAAAGGAAAGTTAAGATAAGCGTTATTATGAACGATTTTTTGGAATTTAGCATATTCAAAAGTATAACATATCCAAGTGTAGTTTGCCAAAAAATCTTTAAAAATTCTGTGTGTTATCCAGAAACGACACCGGTTACTTTTCAAAAATAGATAGAATCTTAACAAAAACAAGTTTGCGAAAGTTAGAGATCATTTTTAATAATTATATTATGTGTTTTTATGTTCATAGTAATTAGTTTCTAAAGTGGAGGTCTGACCCTGGTGACCTAACTGGTGACCCTAAATAAAAATATTAATTTTTTGTTTTTTCTTAATAGGAAAAGCGATATCGGTAATACAAAAAATAGAAGTAAATATATATTAATAACTAATCGATTTATCCAATGTAGAAAAACGTATCCAATTATTGCATCTAATAAACCAATAACAAAAAAACTAATTATTATATATTTCAAATGTTTTTTTAATAAATCTATGCCAAAGCGCATTTTGAAAAATCCTGTAATAATAAATACAAACCCATACCAAAATCCAAAAAATACTCCAATACCACAATCAGAGTATAATGCAGGTAAAAACATAGTTCCATATACTAAAGAAGCAATTCCTAATACAAGCATGCTAATGCCAAATATTTTATTATATTTATTCGTCATAATAACCTCATTAGTTTAATTGTTCCAATGCCCAATGCCTACAATCATGTTGATTTAATATATATCCATTTTCATCCAAATTTCGTTGAATATTTCCAAAAACTTTTGTAATAGCTTCAACTCCTCTTCCAACTACATCAAAGTTGCTAAGAGGCGTTCGATTAAAATAGACAGCGCCTGGTAATTCTTGACCTGCAAAGAGTTTACCCCAATTCCATCTAAATTCCTTACCCACCCAATCAAATTCCCATTGTCCAGAAAAATTATCTAATTTATCGGTTATCCTTATCCCCCAATGGTTATAACCTCTTCCATCTGGCAATGCCGATGTTATTCTTGAGTATCCCAATTCTACCTTCATATGCTTGTAACCTACGGCTGATTTATAATTAGCTGCGGCTTCGGCATTGTTGACTTTTAAATCTTGGTAATGTTTTATTTCATCAGCACGAGTATCTCTAAAATGCACGGAATCTTGCCAACCTGCTGCATACGAACCTTCTAGTAATCCACCAGCCATAGCACTTATGCCAGCACTAATACCGCCAGATTTTGCAGCATCTCCTGCATTTGCGCCAGAACCCAAAGCTCCAAAAAATCCTGAACCGAACCCGGCAATGCCCATCTCTGCAGCACCAATTAAAAATCCTTCACCAAAATTAATTCCACCTTGAATAAACGCATTAGACAATCCTCCAGCAGCAGCTCCTCCCACAAATCCTCCAAGCAATCCTCCTGCAACGCCTGCGCCGAAACCTCCCCAGTTACCTGTTCTTCCTGCGGTGTAAAGTGAGTCAACGAGATTAAATACTTGGAAACCGACCATAAAGTTAGCAGTAGCTACTCCAGTAATTGCTCCTGCAATAAATCCAAATATTTTACCAAGCCAATCCATAAAGCTATGCCCCGTCGGGTCGATGTACTTTACGGGATTATTCCTACAGTAAGAGTAGCGGTTTAAGCTTTGGGGGTCATTTGGATCGGGAACAATTGTATCTGGTTGGATGAATCTGCATATTGATGCATCGTAATAGCGTGAGCTGTA